>NZ_CP033929.1:2835930-4253895 GCF_003815915.1 Chryseobacterium indoltheticum | reverse complement strand
CTTTGATCACTAAACTTGTAGGCGAAACCAATGAAACATAGTTGTTCTCAACTTGCTTGGCAATACTGTCTTTACTGAGTTTTCTTTCGATTTCTGCATAATCTTTTTCGTTTAAAAACAAAGGAAGATTCTGGTTTACAAAATCGAAAGTTTCAGAAATTTCATTGTCATTTACTTTTCCCTGAACAGAGCCGATGTATTTATTTAATGGTTCAATTTTATTTAGGAAAGTATCTGCAGTCTCAGAAAGCTGAAAATTGTCGTCTTTTGATTTTTTTTCAATAATGACAATGATTTTGTCTGAAAAGTTGAGTTGTTTCAGAACTTTTGCAGTGAGATCAGATTTTTCGTTTTTCGGAATAATTTGGTTGATATCTTCTTCAAAATTAATTTTTGAGGCAAAAAAACCGCAAATTAGTAATATTCCCAACGCTACAGCAAGGGAAATAAGACGATTTTTGGAAATCAAGTAATATAAATGGATGAAAAAACGATGCATGAGTTTCTCAAATCAGGTTTGCAAATTTAAATTTTTATGGAGTAGTTCAAACAATTATATGATAAGTTTTCACTGAAAATCAGTAAAATATTCAATGTAAAATGAAAAAAACTTTTACTTTTGTAAAAGTTCCCCATTGCCAGGTTATATTTGGCAAGAAATTATCCTTAAAGGCACAACTGTTTTGTATGTTGAAAACATTTGATGAAAAATTTTCCGGATTTCTGTTTGTAGTAATTTTACCATTTCTGCTGTTTTTCATGTCGTATTATGGGTTCGAGTCTTCTTACACTCATTTTAAAACTTCCGAAAGACCTCCGGATTTTCTGTTTTCTTCGGTGTATTCATACAGAATAATTCCTAATTACCTGAGCATTTATATGACAGATTTAATGGAGTATTGCATCAATAATCCTTTGTTGTCACCTTTTAAAAATCTTTTCATTAAAAATGGAACTCCATTTTATCATGGTCTCTTTTTGACGAATACCGTGTTTTTTATTTTAAGTTCGGTCATTATTAATGCGATTTTGAAATTTAGATCGGTTGATTTTTTTTCGAATATAATGATGAGAAGAATTATTCATCTTTTGATGGTTTTCTTTATTGTGATGACTCAGTATACGCCTTCAAACTGCGATACAATTGCTTTGTTTTGTTATTTAGTAGGAATTGTTTTGACTATAAAATATCATCATACCAACAGAAACCTGTTTTTCTATCTGCTGATCATTCTTATTGCAGTATCAACTTTAGTAAGAGAAACTGCGTGCTTAAATATTGCTTTTTTTGCTGCCGTTTTTTTCAGTTTAAAAGAAATAAAGCAAAAAAAAATTCAATTTATTTGGAAAGTGATCCCTTTACTTTTATCTTTCCTGACGCCATATTTAGGTTTGAGAATCTTTTTGAATCAAGAAGAAAAATCTTCCTTCATGGAGGGAATTTATATTGTGGCTAATTTTACAAGCCCTTTTAATATTGCGGGATTGTTGTTTTCGGCTGTTGTACTTTATTTTATGTATAAACTTTGCGCAGACGACAAAAATAAACTGGTTTTCAAGAAATATTTATTCTTTTCATTACCTTATATTGGCATGATTACTTTGGTCGGACTCTTTTGGGAAGTACGATTATTTTTACCGCTTATTCTGACAGGAGCAGTGATAGCGTGTCATGATTTTAAAAAACTATATAATTAAGCGATGAGTTTATTGCACCCTTATTATCTGATTGCTATTGTCTATATGCTGTTTTTTAGCGTTCAGGAAGTCTTTGGAAATAAGGTGCCGAAAAAATGGTTTTGGTTTTTAGGGATTTATCTGATGATCGTTGCCGGCCTTCGTGAGAATGTGGGTCCGGATTATGGAAGTTATGTAATGATTTACGTGTATGCTGATACCAAAGAGTACATTAATATTTTCCTGAAAGCGTTGCATATACAAGGCTCTGAAAATGTAGATCTGGAATGGTTATTTGCATTAATCAATAAAGTATTGCTCAATGTATTTAATGCTCCATTTTACATCCTTACATTAGTGATTGCTATTTGCGCTGTATTTTTTAAAGTAGAATACACAGACGATAATACCTTTTATCCTTTTACATTTACTTTATTTATGTTTATTCCCGGGTTTTTTATTGGGGAAAGCGGACAGATAAGGCAAAATCTTGGAACTTTTATTGTGTATTTTGCGTTGCGGTACATCAAACAGAGAAAACTTATTCTTTATCTTTTCTGGATGTTCATAGCCTCAGGCATTCACAATGTTTGTTATCTGTTTATACCAATGTACTGGCTTGTTCGCGTTCCTTTGAATAAGTATTTGATGTTGATTTTAATCATCGCTTCGATTTTTGCTTCGCCATTTGAGATTTATAGGGTATTCGGAGATTTTCTGACTGGTTTTGCTTCAGACAGTATGCTTGTAGAAGGTTTCAACGGGTATATGAATCAGTCTGCTGAGAGATTGAATGGAGGTATTGGTATTCCCGAAGGTATGTTGGCAATTCTTACATTTTTCCTGTTTACGTTTGATGATGAAATGATGGAGAAATTTCCGTATTATGAATATCACAAAGTGTATGCAGTGATAGGGATCTGTATGTATTTTGTGTTTAGAAACAATAGTATATTTTCTTCAAGAATGGCAGGTGCTTTTATCGGCTTTGCGTATATTATTATTCCCAATACGATGTATGTGGTTTCTGCGAACACCAAAAAAACGATTTACGCTTTTATCATTGCACTTTTCTTATTTAATTTTATTGTATTTGCCAGTTTTAAAAACATTGTAAATGGCAGATTTACATCCGAACTTTATAAGAACTACTTACTCCCTTAAGCTTTACTTTTCAATTCTCTTTTCACCTAATTTTTATTATTCATTAATAAAAGTTAATTCTGTCTTTGTATTTTAATGTATGCAATGCTATATTTTTGTGGGCAATATAATTTGGAATGAATTTTTCATACATATATACATATGATTATTTAATTTGTAAAATAATTTATTTATAGGTTTTTATTTAATTGATATTTGTGATTTATGTTGTATTAGTGAAAATCTATTTAGTTTGCCAAATCAAATGACAATATGAATAAAAAATACTTTTACAGTATTGCAGCAGCCTTCTGTTTCTTCTCTGCTGAGGCTCAAGATTTATTAAAATCAAAAAACAACTTTTCTAAGTCAGAATATTCAGCATTGAACATAAAAACAGACACTTTAGGTGATAAGTTTCCCGATAAAAGTAACGGAACAACCGAGAGAGTAGCTGCAAAAGATTGGATGAAGGCTCCAAATAGTTATATTTTTGAGCCCTCACAAGCAAACGACGGGATCTATATTCCTGTGAAAAAAGCCTACGCTATGTGGGCTGGTTACAAATTTTTAGGATATTCCATCATTCCAGACGGAATTGTTACTGCAGATGTTCTTTGGGAAGATAATCACGGACTGATCAGGTCAGGTTTAAATTATGCTTTAGAAATTGAAGGTGCCGGAGAGAATGCTAAAATAAAAGTACCCGTAAATAAATCAAAAGAAGGAAATGCAGTTGTAGTTTTTAGAGTTAATGGTGAGATTTTCTGGTCGTGGCATATCTGGGTTACCGATGACCCGACCAACGGCTCTGCTTACAAAAGCTTCGCCGGCGTCAAAAGGGAAAAAAGCGATGGTACCATAGAAGTAATTCCTGATGCAGAATGGAAATGGATGGATCGTAACTTAGGTGCTTTAAGCAATTCAATCACTGCAGATGACTGGAATAAAAACGGGGGCTTGCTGTATCAGTGGGGCAGGAAAGATCCTATTCCGCCGTTGGTTTACAGAGGAAACGATCTTTATGAAGTCTCAGGTTCTATTGGGCGAGTGCGTCATCGAGGTGCAAAAAACTTTAACAATGCTGTTAATTTTGATAATCTTAGACAATTTGTTTTATTATCCAATGCCACTGTAGATAATAATATAAAGCTTTCTGTAAAAAATCCACTGAGTCTGATTTATGTAAATAAAGATGATAATTCGGGTCCTGCTTATTACAATAATAATGCAAATCTTATGATCAATTGGTTTGGGAGAACAGTTGCTTTTACAGACAGCAGGCTTACCGAACTCAATTTATGGTCAGATAATTCAAGAGGTAGATTAAATACAGATTATACAAGTGATGCGAGCAGTGCTCCATACAGAAATAAATCTTCATTTGACCCTTGTCCGAACGGATGGCGAATTCCATCAATGCTTGTTGCAAATTTGGCTTCAGGAGGATATGTTGATAATATAAGAGTCGATTTTTCTCCGTTCGGAACCAGAACAAATATGGGAAAAAATGCTTTCGAGTCTAATGGCTATCACATTATAAAACCCAATGATAACAATGTCCCTGCTTTCATGACGGGATTTAAGTTATTCACAAATATTGGTTTTGATCTGTCAAATGTTGGTGGAAACAATATGGGGATATTTCCCGGAACGGGACAGATTGCGATTAATGCTCAGGGAGGGCAATATACCGATCAGCATCATGTCGGTTTGTGGACCTCAACAATGACTCGTTTTTACGATACAACTCCCGCTGTGAGCACACGTATGCTATATATGATTCCGGAAAAATATCAGGGAGATACTCCAGACCCTGCAAATCCTACCATTAAAGGAAGATATTGGTATATGCCGTTGTCAACTGCCAAAACTTCAGATGCTAATGCGTGCAGATGTATAAAAGACCCTTTGTATCAGCTTAATGATTATGATTTTCCTACCGAATATATAAGCCCTGTTACTGAATATACGGTTGGGTTAGATAATCCAAACAGCTATCAGGTTGTAAAGTCTGCCGCTTCTTCAATTGTTGAAATTCCGGTAACGAAAGCCTTTTCGGCTCAGAGCCAATTGTTAAATAATGCTGATGTGTTAAATGCTTCAAGTTTTAATAATTTGAAAGCTAATGTTCTATGGACTACCAATACGGCATTAATTAATACCGTAAATATTGTAAATCCTTCGCCCGGCTCGCTGGCAGATTTATCAACGTCTAAAATTGTGGTTAATTTAGCACCGAATCAAAGTGGAAATGCTGTGGTTACATTGCATAATGGAAGCATTACAAATCCGGTTTATTGGTCATGGCATATCTGGGTAACAGATACTCCTATAGAATCTACTATTTATACAACCGAAATGCCTAATGCTGTAGCAACCAATTATGTGAATTATGTGCCGAAAGGTGATGTTTTGAAAACAGAATTTATGGATAGAAACCTTGGTGCTGTTGATGCGTTTCCTCTTGTTGCAAATCCTTTGGCTCCTACAGTTCAGGAATATTCAAAAATCAATGCTTCTACAGGATTGCAGTATCAGTGGGGAAGAAAAGATCCTATTCCTTCATTTCAATATGCAGACAGAACTTCTTATAATATATTTTTAGGAAGTGTGAATTCAAATGGAGCAATAGCATATACTACACTTGGTGCAGTCACATACAACGACATGTCAGGAAATTATATTGTTCCTTACAATACCTACACAAATGCATCAAACGCAAATGTTGTAGCAAATGATAAAGTGAACGAAAAAGTATCGAAAGTACTTTCTTATTCAGTGCAAAATCCTTTGGTTTATATGATTCCGAGCTCTTTTGCTCCTTACAACAGCGCAATTCCCAATTATACAAATGGAACAGACTGGCTTTTAAACGAACCCAATGTTGCTGATGATCGTTGGGGTAGAGGGGGAAAAAAATCACCTTTCGATCCCTGTCCTGAAGGATGGAGGATTCCTGATCTTACAGGAGTAGCAATTGTTACAAATAGAGATTTTGGGCTGTCGCCATGGTATAAAATAGATAAAAAAGTTGCGACCAGCTATAGCTTAGTAACTGATTATTCGGGAGTACAGGTTAAAAATTCATCTAATGCAAGTGTTGGTTTTATTTTCAATAATGCAAGTTATGCAATAGGGAATTATCCTAATGCCGGATCACGTGGTTTCAGAAGTGTAATGGCCAATCAGACTCCTGTTGGAACTTATGGTGTGAATAATTTTCAATATTCCGGGGTTTGGACAGCAGCTTTAAACTCAAATTATATAGGAAGACCGATTAATATTTTATTTGATTCTAGCTCGTCGGCTAATCGTTTCATGGCTTTCCATGATAACAATGATCCTTATTTTGGGATGAACTGCCGTTGTGTAAAAATAAAATACGATCAAAATGGAAATGAAGAAGGTCCTATTCCTGCAATTCCGGTAACATCGGGTTCTAATGTAAAAGCCTCAAATGTCTTCACCAAAGATGATATTTCAGTGAAAATAAAGGAAAATAAAATCACTCTTTTCCCAAATCCGGTACAAAACCTATTGTACATTAAGGCAACCGATGATAAAGATTATTACTATCAAATTTACAGTGCAACCGGACAGTTGGTGAAAGCTGGAAAGTTTGAAAATAACTTCACTGATGTTTCCGGTTTGGTAAGCGGAGTCTATTTGGTAAGGATAAATAATTCTGAAACTGTAGTCAAAATTGTAAAAAAATAACAGTACATAATTAAGGAATATAGTGTTAAAACTAGTCTTTTTGATTTCGTGTTATTTAAAAAATCAAATAGATCAAACGTTTCTGTCTATTTCAATCGAAGTAAAGTTTTTCTCTAATTGTCTTTTTTATTTGGTAATCGATTGGCGAATGGATGTTTAGTTTTAAAAAAATCTGCTGATGAACCAGAATTTAAGTTGTTTCATGTATTAATAAAATTATTTAGCAAAACCCATCTAATAAAAAAGCTTTACTTTTGCAAAAATTTTCTATATGTCGAAAAATTTAGTAATCGTTGAGTCCCCGGCAAAAGCAAAAACTATTCAGAAATATCTAGGAAAGGATTTTGAAGTAAAATCCAGTTTCGGACACATCCGAGATCTTCCTAAAAAAGGGATGGGGATTGACTTGGAGACCTTCAGTCCGGATTACGAAGTTTCTGCCGACAAAAAGAAATTGGTAACAGAATTAAAGTCTGCCGTAAAGAAAGCCGAAATGGTTTGGCTTGCTTCCGATGAAGACCGCGAAGGAGAAGCTATTGCCTGGCATTTGGCAGATGAATTAAAACTGAAACCCGAAAACAGAAAAAGAATTGTTTTCCACGAAATTACTAAAAACGCGATTCTTAAAGCAATTGAAAATCCAAGAGATATTGACCAAAACTTGGTAAACGCTCAGCAGGCGAGAAGAGTTTTAGACAGGATTGTAGGTTTTGAGATGTCTCCGGTACTTTGGAAAAAAGTAAAACCGGGATTATCTGCCGGTAGAGTACAATCGGTTGCGGTAAGATTGGTGGTTGAGAGAGAAAAAGAAATTCGTGAGTTTACTCCAAAAGCAAGCTTCAAGCTAGACGGGATTTTCTTAAATAAAGCAACGCAGGAAATCGCTGCTAAGCTTAAAAAAGATTTTGAAAAAGAAGAAGAGGCCGAGAAATTTTTAGAACTGGCAAAAACTGTTGAGTTTAAAGTTTTAAATGTAGAAACAAAACCGGGAAGCCGCTCTGCATCTGCACCGTTTACGACTTCTACACTTCAGCAGGAAGCTTCTTCAAGATTGGGTTACAACGTTACAAACACGATGCGTCTTGCACAAAGACTTTACGAAGAAGGATTCATTACTTATATGAGAACCGACTCGGTAAACCTTTCTCAGGAAGCAATTGAAGGCGCAAAAAAACAAATTGTCTCAGAATACGGAGCAGAATATTCTGCACCAAGAAACTATACTACAAAATCATCATCGGCACAGGAAGCTCACGAAGCGATCCGTCCGACAGATTTTTCGGTAAAATCAATTTCAGATGTGCAGTTAAGCAAGCTGTATCAGTTGATTTACAGAAGAACATTGGCTTCTCAGATGGCAAATGCTAAAATTGAGAAAACGGTTATCGAAATTGGTAACGCCAAACTTCCGCAGCATTTTGAAGCGCAGGGTGAAGTTATTATTTTTGACGGTTTCCTAAAAGCATACGGAATTGTAAAAACAGAAGAGGAAGACGAAGAAAACAACGAAAAGTTGTTGCCGAAAGTAACCGTTGGTGAAGTGTTAAGCTACAAAAAGATAACTGCACAGGAAAAATTCACAAGACCAAGCGCAAGATATACAGAAGCAGGATTGGTAAGAAAACTGGAAGAATTGGGAATTGGTCGTCCATCGACTTATGCACCAACGATTCAGACCATTCAGAACCGTGAATATGTAGATAAAAGAGAAATTGAGCCTCACACTCGTGAAGTGGTAAAAATCTCTTTAGCAAATGATAAAATTAAAAAAGAAGTTCTTGATGAAAAATTCGGGGGCGACAAAAATAAATTTGTTCCAACAGATATTGGTGAGGTTGTAAATGACTTCCTGACAGATAATTTTACAGAAATTCTTGATTATGGTTTTACCGCCAGAGTAGAAGAAAGCTTCGATGAAATTGCGAGCGGTGCTCAGAAATGGAAAGAAATGATGACCAATTTCTATTCTAAATTTCACCCCAGAATTGCAGATGTAGAAGAAAATGCAGATCGTGCAAATGGCGAAAGATTATTGGGAGTTGATCCTAAAACCGGCAAAAATGTATATGCCAGAATAGGAAGATTTGGTGCTATGATTCAGGTTGGGGAAACCGAAGATGAAGAAAAGCCAGCTTTCGCATCATTAATGTCAGGACAAAATATCGCAACCATTACTTTCGACGACGCTTTAGAATTGTTTAAGCTTCCTTTTGATCTGAATGAAGTTGATGGGCAAACAGTTTCTGTAGGTGTAGGAAGATTTGGTCCTTATGTGAAATGGGGCGAAACCTACATCAGTATTCCCAAAGGTGAAGATCCTCTTTCTGTAGATCAAAAACGTGCAGAAGAAATCATTGCTGAAAAGAAAGTGGCCGATGCGCCAATTGCATCATACAAAGGCGAGCCTATTACAAAAGGATCAGGTAGATTTGGACCTTTCATTAAATATAAAAGTATTTTCATCAACGTTCCGAAGAAATATAACTTCGAAAACCTTTCTCAAAGCGATATCAACGAATTGGTAGAAGCCAAACTTGAAAAAGAAGCCAACCGTTATATCCAACAATGGGAAGCAGAAAAAATCTCAATTGAAAATGCGAGATGGGGCCCTATCGTAAAACATGGTAAGAATATTTATAAAATTCCTAAAAAGAAAGACGATACCAAGTATGAAGCAGACGAGCTGAAAGACGTCTCTATCGATGAGGTAAAAAAATGGATTACTGCACAAGATCCAAAAGCTTTCGCTGAAAAGAAAAAACCAGCAGCTAAGAAACCAGCCGCAAAAAAAACAACAACAGCGAAGAAAGCTCCTGCTAAAAAACCGGCAGCGAAGAAATAATTTACACCTTGTCAAAGTTTCAAACTTTGACAAGGTTGAACATAAAAAAACACAGATTTTTGTCTGTGCTTTTTTGTTTGTCAAATATTGCAAAGTCTCCTGACTTTGGAGTTTGTTAGTTTTGTTCATGCAAAGTTAGGAAGCTTTGCGGAGCTGGGTATAATGTAAAAATGGTTAATATCAATCATTTTACCCGCCATTTGTTAAGCTGCTGTTGTGCCTTCATTTTTATTTTTTCAGCCCTATAAATTTCCAAAAGTTAAATTTAGGTTTTTCAGTTTGTTTGTCTTGTTCTTGGTGCATTTTTTCCAAGTCCAAATATGATTTGATTTCTACTTTTTGTCTGTCGGCAACTACAATTCCATAATGATTGCCAACATCTGAATTTATTCTTTCAAATTTACCAAGTGAAAGCATTCTCTCGTTTATCCTTGCTCCGTCATCATAGTCTTCAAAGATGTCAATCGGTAAAGGTTTATATTTCGGTGTAGATTTAATGAACTTCGAGAAGAAATAAGGGTCTAAGTCGCCAAATTCTTGTCCAAATACAAGTGGAACTTCTATTTCCTGTTTAGTTTTAATGTTTACAAAGCCACAATGAAAACCGTGTAAATAATAATTCCAACCTTCAACTTTTCCGTTAGACCTACCATTTCTTTTAAGTTCGTTAAAAGTCTGGATTGGGAAATCTTTGTTTAATTTCAAGTCAAGCTTGTTAACCAACTTGTGTAGCAATTCTTCTCCCAATTGTCTGTAATCCTTAGCACATTGCTCAAAAAAGTCTTGATTGTCTTCGATTTCTTTGTCTGTTATAAGTTTTGCAATGTTTATTTCTGGTTCAATTGTGTGTATTCCAACTTGAAAGCCCAAAAGTTCTGTTTTTAGATGCTGTCCTATTGCTTCTCTTTGACTTTGAACTTCTCTTTCAAATACAAGTTTAACTGTTCGTTCACGTGGAGTTGAACGAATTATATCAAGTGTCGGGATTTGTCCAACTGAATTAATTGTTATTATGTCTGTTGTTCTGTTCAATGGTGTCAGTTCTTAAAATGATGTGTAGCGTTTTGGGGATTTTCGTTCGTGCGAGCAATCGAAGCACAAAAGCCAAGTTTATTACTAAAGTTCAATTGTAAAACTAATATTGAGTTTTGCACTTCAGCCCGCCTGATGCAAAACCCGTGTTAGCTGTAGTTTCTTTATTCAAGTTGTATTTTTTGAATATATTTTGAGGAGTTTTCGGCTTCGGTTGCATTTATTTGAAAGTTTAGTTCTTTTCCTAACTTGTTTTGCTCATCGTTGAATATTTTAGCCATAAGCAACAATGCGTTCCAATTGTTATCAATATTCGAATCGGAATAAGTTTTTAAAATATTTTCGAAAAGAGATTCTGTTATAAAATTCTTGGCAAACTTCCCCGATTTCCCGACAGAAATTCGGAAATTGTGTTTGCAACCAATATTCCATTCGATAAGTTGCCAAAACATTGGCCTTACGACATTTTCCATCATATCTTTCGCATAGATTATTTCTTCTCTTTTTAAGCCTTTTGCAACATAGGTAATAGTCCACCAAAATTCATTACATACTTCAGAAAATTCTTGTTGGTTTGGTTTTGTAATATGATAATCTTCATCAGATGGTTTAGGGATATTTTTAAGCAAATTGTCTTTGTCTAGCCAAACTATTGATAAGCTGTCGATTTTAAAATGAGTTTCAAATTTTTCGCATGGGAACAAAGTAAGGTCAATTCTATTTTCATCTTCAAAAATCATTAAAAATCCAAAAGAAATTTTTTCTTCATTCTCATTTCTTCCTAAATCCATTTCATCAGGAAGTTGTTGTAAAATGGGTTTTCCTAAAACATTCATCCAACTTCTATCAGTTAAAAAAGAGTCGAAATCTTTTACGATAAAAACAATATCAAAGTCTTGATACTTGTCGGGATTGACATTAGGGTTTGCTCTTGAACCGTTTAGAATTACAGCTCTAATTCGGTCGTCAGCTTTTGCAATATTTAAAATTTTATTTTGGATGTCGTTTTGATTAATCATTGTCGGTCAGAAATTACAGCTAACATCTTTATTAGCGAAACAAAAGTTGCGTTTATCTAGCCGAAAGTAGAAGCATTAACGAAGTTTGTTTCCTTATTATTAATAATTCAAATATAACAATTATCCTCACATTCCCAATTCACGCAAAAACCCTCACCTGCCATCCTTTCACCCTCAAAATTCACCCTCCGGGGCTCAAAAACCAGCCTTTTTGCATCAGTTTCCAGCCTTTAAGGTTCAATTTTCAGCCTAATTGCATGGCTCGCCAGCCTTTTAGCATGAAAAACGAACCTTTTTGGCTGAATTTTGAGCCTAAAAGGATCGTTTTAGTAATAGGCAAGGATTACTTATTCAGCTTTAGGAGTTTTCCTGTAGCCTTTTCTTGCAAATCTTTGACTAAGGTCTTCATAAATAGGTTTTGCTGTGGCAACGCCTTTGCTGGCGGCTTCCTTTGCAGAGCCGTAGTAGAACAATGCAGAGGTTATAGCTTCGCTACCGGCAAGCATTACCGTATCTCCAATATCTGTTGCGAGTTGCGTTGCCAGATTGCCCAACGGATTGAGGCTTGTAACTACCGCTTCGTCTTTTAAGAATTCAACTTTATCCATATAACTCGGGATAAATTCGGCGTTAGTATCCATATAGCTTTTCACTTTCTGAACCGTAGCCACCGTTTTGTCGCCCATCTTAAAAAGAGTTTCCCTGTCTTGGGGAGTAAGGCCTTGAAGGTAAGGCGCAAGCAGCGCTCTGCAATCTTGTAATTTTTGATTCACCTCTGCAATTACAGCTTGAGGGATTTCTACACTGATTTGATTTTTTGCACTCATCATTTGTGATTTTTAATTTGTTTGTAATTCAAAAGTAATGAATAAAAACATGCAATTAGGTGATGTGTTTTTAAATTCTTAATATTTTGGCTAAAACAGTATTGAAATTGGTAATGTTTAAAAATGGATCATTGAACAGTATCTTAAAGCTTTTACTGAGAAAAAGAAGCCCGCAGCGAAAATGATTGCTGCTAAAAAGGTAACAAAAACTAAGAAAGCTCCTGCTAAAAAACCGGCGGCGAAGAAATATTTAGTTTTAATAAAATAGAAAGCACAGATTTTTAGTCTGTGCTTTTTTTTGTCTAATCGTGTTGATGATGGGTTTTTTTCAATTATTGAAGTTCTTCAATACTTACTGTCCAACTTCCTGAAGCATTTATATTTAAATAATATTTTCCTTCACTTTTCTGAATTGTGCTTTCGCTTTCTTCATTTTCTGCTTGGGTCATTACTTCTGGAAATCCTCCGGTTTTCATAATGTCTTCACCCTCATCAACAACATAGACTGCAAACATTCCCATTCCTACATTGCCATCCGCTTTGTAACTATACTTAATTCTAGCTTCATTTCCTGTAAGTTCAAATGTTGGTGATTTTTTCAATCCATTTCCTGAAAAACTGTAAACTGTTGTCCATTTTTTTTCGTTTGAAATAGTATTGGTGCTTTCTGTAGCGTTTTCTGTTGTTATTTGTTCCTTATTCGACGTTTTTTCTTTATCATCACTGCTTCCAAAAGCAATAAAAGCGAAGAATGCAAATGCTCCAATCGAAGCAATAGTTTTTAAATTTTTGCTCATAATTTTTAAGAGTTTATCATGTTTGTTATTAAAGAGTAGTAAAAAGGGAATATTAAAACCGAGTATATAAAATAATATATCACAAAAATCGAAAGTTCCTGAGATTAAATAAATTGCCTGCCCAAATTCTGAGAAAATAGCAATAAAAGGAATAATACTTATCCAAAAAAAACTATGTGCGTTGATTTTAAAATTCCATATGTACATCATTAAGCACACATAAGAAAAAATCCATAATCCATCGGGAAGTGAATATAAAAACCAATTTGGAAGAATTTCTAAATAATCAATACTGAATTTTCGAATATCTGAATTTAAAAAGTTGATGTTTACTATTTCTAGCCAACCGAAAACTTTTAAAGATGATGTTCTTAATAATAGATAGATTGCAGTCCCAAAAATCAATGATATTATACTTCCCCAAAAAAACCTGTTTTTCATTTGAATAATTTAGTGAGCATTCAAATGTATAGTTAATTTTAATTCAGATTTTGTGGGAAACCGTAATCAATAGTTATTATTGAGGATAATTAATTTTAAAACCCAACCCGAAACCGCAGGACACTCTTTATTTCCATTTCTTCTACATTAGCTGAAAATCAAATACAATGAGCCAATCAAAATATACTCGCAAAGATTTTTTAAAAACTTCAGCTTTAGGAATGACAGCTGTATTTTTGGGTTCGTCATTTACTAAAGCATTCGATTTTTCCGACAAACCTTATTTTAAATTAAAGCCGATTGGTCGTTCATTGGAACTCGAAGGATATTATATTTGGTGTTCTTCCCCGATTTGGGGCGAAGACGGAAAAGTGCATCTTTTTTATTCACGCTGGAAAAAAGAAAAAGGAATGGGCGGCTGGCTCAATGGTTCTGAAATTTGCCGGGCAGAAGCCAATTCGCCTTTTGAAGAATTTCAACACAAGCAAGTTATTCTTGCACCGAGAGGTGGCGAGTTTTGGGATGCAACAACGTGTCACAATCCTTTAATTAAAAAAGTTGGAGATCAATATTTGTTATTCTTTATGGGGAATTCCAATGGGAAAACGAATACCAAAAGAATAGGGTTGGCTGTTTCAAAAAGTCTTAATGGAGATTGGAAAAGACCAGATCAACCTTTACTCCTTCCGGGAAAAGAAGGTTCCTGGGATGATCATTGTACAACAAATCCTGCCTTTGTAAAAGGAAACGACGGGAAATACTGGCTTTTCTACAAATCCTGGAATACCCAGGAATACGAAACTCAGAAAGGTGCTGTAAGAGGAAACCGAAAATACGGATTGGCAAAAGCAGATTCTCCAATCGGGCCATACACAAAGGTTTCTGAAAATCCTGTGATTGATTTTTCAAACTTACCAAACAACGCTCAACTTGAAGACGCTTTTATCTGGAAAGAAAACGGTAAGTTCCATATGATCGCTCGTGATATGGGATTTTTTAACCATGAATATGGTTTACATTTAACGACAAAAAACGGAATTGAATGGACGAAACCTGAAATCGCTTATCTTAATATGCAGTCTTACGTTCAGGAACCGAATCCGCCAAAACATTTAAAACGATTTGGAAGACTGGAACGCCCAATGATTTTGATGAGCAAAGATGGAAATAAACCTCAGTTTTTATTTGGTGCAACACAAGGCGGAACGTTTGAAACTTCTACGACTTTTGTGTTTGAGATTTTGAAAGGCTAAAAACTATGCTTTTTTGAAAACCTTGTCAAAGTTTTAAACTTTGACAAGGTTGATCACAAGAATATTTTTTGTTCTGAAATATATTTCAAAACTCTGCTTACTCATTTAATTTTAATATTTTTGAGCTTTAATAAGTATTTGAGAGCATGGATTTTGAAGATTTTATCATTTCGCCACGAAATTTCAGAACAGAAAACTGGCAGATCGGAAATAAGATTACAAAGGAAATAAAGGAAGACAGCATTGTGCTTTTGTTTGTTTCTGATTACAGAGGAGCAAATGGCGAAGCTGAAGTTCAGGATTTTACTGCAGTAAGAAAAGAATTTTACAAACTTTCGCAGCTTGATTTTGAGATTCCGATCGTTGATTTGGGAGATTTGGTCTCCGGAAAATCGGTGGAAGATTCTCATTATGTTTTACAGGAAGTTTTGTCGGCATGCCATTCTAAAAGAGCAATTCCCGTGATTATTGGTGGTTCGAATGATTTTGCCTTCTCATTATTTTCAGGTTTAAATTTTCATCAGAAAAATATTAATTATACTCAAATCAGCAATATTATTTCACTGAAACAGGGTGAAAATATTAATGAACATACTTTTTTAAGCAAAATTTTAGGTTCAAAAAATTTCTCAATTAAAAATTATCATCATTTAGGATATCAAAAGCATCTGAATGAGCAAGATTCTGTAAAGCTCATCAAAGAAGTTGAGTTTGATATTGTACGTTTGGCTGAAATGATGAATTCTACGGAGAAAACCGAACCTTTTTTTAGAAAAGCAGATCTGGTAACGGTAAATTGTGATGCAATTGAAAGTTTTGGTGATGCATTTTCAATGAATCCGCAGGTAAATGGTTTAAACCGAAGAGAAATCTGTGCCTACATGAAAGAAATTGGGTTAAGCGAAAATCTGAAGTCGGTAGGAATTTTTAATTATAATATTTATTCTGAAAATCAGCTCAATCATCAGCTTTTGGCGCAAATGCTTTGGTATCTGATTGAAGGAATCAACATACAGCAATCTCATCCTAAAGAAAGACATTACGAAATATTTTATGTGTTGATTGAAGACCGGCAATATGCTTTCAAGCGTGATACCTTCAGTAATCTTTGGTATTTTGGAGATGATGAAAATATTGAAAACTGCATTCCCTGTTCGAGAAAAGATTTTGATGAAGCTAAAAAAGGCTGGCTGAGCGCAAGATTTACAAAAATCTAAATGATGGAAAATTTGTTCCCGAAAGTTTCGGTCATCGTGCCTGTTTATAATGTTGAACATTACTTGGCGAAATGCCTGGATTCTTTGGTGAACCAAAGCCTGCAAAAGATCGAGATTATCGTTGTAAATGATGGGAGTAAAGATGGCTCGGAAAATATTATTCAGCAATATTCAGCAAAATATCCCGATAAAATAAAATCTTTTGCTAAAGAAAATGGTGGTTTGAGCGATGCCAGAAATTTTGGAATAAATAAAGCCACAGGAGATTATATAGGATTTGTAGACAGTGATGATTACGTTTCTGAAACAATGTTTGAAGAAATGCTGAATCTTGCCGAAAAACATGATGCTGAAATGGTAATCTGCAATATCCAGAAAGTAGATGAAGAAGGAAATATCACGCAGAAATTGACGCAGATTCCGAATATGCCTGAAAAAATTGTTTTGGAATCTAATTTTTCTGTTTTCTCCGATTTGAGCTATTTTGCCTGCAATAAATTATTTAAAAAAGAACTTTTTGCGCATAAAAGATTTAAAAAAGGAGTTCATTTTGAAGATATTCAGCTGATTCCTCAGCTATTGCTGGAATGTAAAACAATAGCGCAGACGCAAAATTTTCATTATCAATATCTGGAACGCCAAGATTCTATCTCAAAAACCCATAACGAAAAGGGTTTGGATATTTTAAGAGCAGTAGAAGATGTGGAAGAATTTTTTAAAACTTCACCGTATTCTTCAAAAAAAAGAGAGTTGAAAAACTTTCAGATTCTGGAAGGAGTGTACACGTTTTTGGCTTATCTGGCTTTTGTTAAAAATGAAACTCAATTTTTCAAAATGTCTCAGGAACTGCAGGATTTTATGAGGAAAAGAGATGTTAAAATCAAAGATATATTGTGTTACAGTCGTTTTGGTAAAAATTATCTTTTATCTTTACCCATGAAAAAAATGATTTTTTATCTGCTTTTTTTTGCCGGGCAGAAAAAACTAATAAGAAAACTTATATAAACACAAATGAAATTTCGGTATTTTATAATAGATTTTAAATGATTAACATTAAAATTCTCGCTTAATATAACCGAATACTACGAGCTCAAAAAGCAATAGATGAAAAATTTTGAATTATTCTTAAATGAAACAGGGATTTCTATTTTTTACGTAAAAGTAGGGTTGGGTTTCCTGTCTTCTTTTCTGATTACGTTTTTCTCTATTCCCACAATCATTAAAATTTCAAAGCGTAAAAACCTGATGGATGAGCCCGGTGTAAGGAGCTCGCATCTCAGGAAAATTCCTAATTTGGGAGGCATTGCGATGTTTTATTCAATAGGAGTATGCACCTCAATTTTTGCTTATGAAATTTTTGATCTGTATAAATTCCTTTTTGCATCGCTGATTATTCTGCTGTATGTAGGTATTATGGACGATATTGTAGTGATGCGTGCTTACAAAAAGTTGGTTGCTCAGATTATAGTATCGGCTTTTATTGTTATTGGTTCAGATGTGAGGATCAGAAATTTATTTGGAATTTTTGGTGTTTATGAAATTCATTATTTTGTAAGTGTTATTTTTACAATTCTTACTTTTATTATTCTCATCAATGCTTTTAATCTTATCGATGGAATTGATGGTCTTGCCGGTGGCTATTCTCTTATCAGCAGTGCCCTTTTTGGGATTAGCTACTTTCGTTTGGGAGAATATAATTATCCTTTGGTTATTTTATCGGTCGTTTTGATTGGCTCTGTATTAGCGTTTTTATATTATAATTTATCAAATTTACGGGCTACAAAGATATTTATGGGGGATACGGGCTCTATGCTTCTAGGGTTTTTACTGGCGTTTACCTGTATATGTTTTATAGATATTTTTATAGACAGGAACGTTGTGAATGTTCCGAGATATCATTTGAAATCTGCTCCCGTTGTAGCTGTTGCTATTCTTATTCTCCCGATTGTAGATACTTTAAACGTTATTATCATAAGACTTTGGAATAAAAAATCACCTTTTGAAGCAGATAAAAATCACATCCATCATAAACTACTGAAGCTAGATCTTACGCACAGAAGATCCAGTTTTTATATCATTTGTTATTATCTTTTTATTGTTATAATCACCTATTGTTTTAGGCACATTAATGTGAACCTATTATTGGCGGTTATTCTGTTCTTAGGTTTTTTAGGCGCTTATATTCCGGATATCATAATTATGCTGAGGAATAATAAGCTGAAAACTGAGAATTAAATTCTATTTTTGCAAACTACATTTATCACGATGAAAATTTATAAGTACTTCCCATTCTTAATTTTACCTTTTTTATTGGTTTCCTGTATCACTACGAAAGATGTAACGTATATGCAGCCCAGTGAAAGCCTTGTTATCAACGAAGAGGGTTTAATTCCTTACAATATTCCTGTTTACAGAGTCACCAAAAACGATATGTTGACATTGAATATTATTACCACTCCCAAAGGGGATGCAGCACAGTTTTATTCTTCATTAAATGCTCCTGTTGCGGGAAATAATATCTCGTTCAGTGCCGGCGGAGGAGCAGGAACCGGTGGAAATGCCATGATCTATTTTAATGGGTTGAAAGTTGACTCCAAAGGAGATATACTGGTTTTCGGTATAGGATACGTAAAAGCAGAAGGAAGAACGATAGAAGAGATCACACAGGAGCTTCAGCAAAAAGTAAATGAAAATTTTCAGGACGGTAAATCTGAAGTAAGACTCAATACAGACGGAATCACATATTATGTCTTAGGCGATATAGAAACAGTAGGAATTACAGGAGAGAAAAAGGCTCACAAAAATACACTGACATTAACGGAAGCAATTTCTATCAATGGTGGATTAAACAGAACTGTAGATCGTAAGAACATTGTAGTATACAGAAAATTACCGGAAGGGATCAAAAAAGCTAAGATTGATCTTACCAGAGAAGATGTGATGAATTCTCCTTATTATTATGTGCAAAACGGGGACGAGATTTTCCTTACTACACAGAGAAGAGCGCTCAACGGTTTTGGAAAAGACCCTATACAAACATTGATTAGTGGTGTTTCTGTGCTTACAACGGCATTGTCAATTTATCTACTTATTAAAAACCTTTAATCTATGATCCCAGGAAAAGAAGCTTTAGTAGGTAAAAATGAGCCACAAAAAGAAAAATATGGATCATTTGCTTTATTTGATATAGAACATTTTTTAAGAAGAGTTCTCCGGAACTGGTATTGGTTTTTACTGATGTTGTTATTCGGATATGCGGTATCTTGGTTCTATGGCAAGTATTATGCGCAGAATATTTATGCGTCAGATCTTAAATTAAGTATTTCAAATAATACAGCAAGCTATTTCACACCCAGCCAGTCAATTAATTTTATCTGGGGGCAAAGTGGTAATCAGGATGGTATTTATTTGAAGAAAATGTTGCTTTCCAGATCTCACAACGAGTTTTTAGTCAATGAACTAGACCTTTTTGTAAATTATAGTACCAAAGGAATCATTAAATCTACTTATCTGGATAAAAATGACTCGCCTGTGTTTTTAGAAATAGACCGCAAACACTTACAGCAAGTCAATTATCCTATTACAATAACACCAAAGGGAGGAAATTCTTACCAGATAAGTTTGCCGGAAGAAGGGCAATCAAATCATCTGTACTCTTACGATGTTGAAGGGTTTCAGAATATTGAAAGCTTTGGAAGACCTGCCAACAAAACCATCAAAGTAAATGAATGGTATACCACTCCCAATCTTAGATTTAAATTGGTTCCCAATCCGGTATCGCCTTCCATCAAATTCGAAAATATTATTGTAAGTCTTTCTACGGTAAATGATGCTGTAAATGGCATTGTTTCTACGGTGGGTGTTGATTTTGATAAGGAAATCAGTACCATTATGATTATCTCCAAAAAAGGTTTTAATCTTAATAATACCGTTAACTTTCTTAATAAGTCTGTGACTGAGCTTCAGAAAAAAAGGTTTAATGATAAGATAAAAGTTGATCAAAATACAGAGCAGTACTTAAAAAACAGCTTGGGAGACATCAGAAGAAAACTAGATTCGAGTGCTGCATATCTCAATTACCTTAAGGTTTCAGAAAAACTGTACGACATTTCAAATAGAGACGAGAAATCTCTGCAAAAAATAAAAGATCTGGAAGCCAGAAAAGCCGATATACTCAGCAAAATGAATTCTTTGAGCAGCATCAGAAACTCTGTAGAATCTCAAAGTTTCGATAGAATGATCAGCCCTTCTGCAGCAGGATTTGATGATGGTCTTTTTACGGCATCAGTTTCTGAGCTGAAAGCGCTTTATCTTAAAAAGAGAGAATTAGCATCCATTTATACGCCAAATTCAGAACCAATCAAAGAAATAAACCGTTTGATAAGTGAGGCGAAAGCAAATTCTTCGGGATCTCTTAGGAACGTTCACACGGTATACAGTACAGAGCTCAATAAAATAGACCAGCAAATTGCAGAGGCAAGTACAGATCTTAAAACATACCCTGACAAACAGAGAAAATATCTTGATGCAGAAAGAGGGTACAATATGATCGAGGCTACGTACAACAGTTTGCTCGGCAGGCAGAACGAAAGCCAGATGAGATTGGCTACCAATCAGTCTGATATTACAGTGATTGACCCGGCTAAAAATCTCGGGCAAGGGCCAATAGGACCCAATGTAAAAGGAACAAAAATGATGATTATCATTGGGTTTCTTGCGTTTCCGTTCGTTTTAATTCTTTTGGGAAGTCTTTTTGACAGTAAGATCAGAAATATTAAAGAATTGGTTAGCGCGACAAGAATTCCATTATTGGGTGTGATTGGTAATAACAATAATGAGAATATGCTTACGGTTCTCAATACTCCGAAATCTTCGGTTGCAGAAGCCTTTAGAGGGATTCGGGCAAATGTAAGATTTTTATCAGGGGAAGATGACAGAAGCAAAGTGATCTTGGTGACTTCATCCATTGGAGGCGAAGGGAAAACATATATTTCGATAAACTTGGCTTCAGTTTTAGGTTTAAGCGACAAAAAGACTATTTTATTGGGAATGGATTTGCGGAAACCAAAAATTTTCGGAGATTTTAATATTGATAATAAGCTCGGTATTTCAAATTATCTTACTGGAGAAACAACAATAGATCAGATTATTAACAAGACCAATATTCCTAATCTTGATGTGGCTACTTCAGGGCCTATACCTCCCAATCCGTCTGAGCTATTGATGAGCGACAGAAATCTTAAGTTTATAGAAGAGCTTAGAAAACTATATGATTTTATTATCATAGATTCGCCGCCTGTAGGTCTTGTTGCAGATTCTTATGAGTTGATGAAGCATTCTGATGCCAATTTGTATGTTGTGCGTCATGAATATACCGAAAAGTATATGCTAAAGATGATTACAGAAAAGTACCACGCTAATGAGATCAAACATTTGGGGCTTGTGTATAACGATTATATAATAAAACAAGGATATGGCTACGGGTATGGTTACGGATATGGGTATGGTTACGGTTATGGCTATTTTGATGAAGACAAAAATTATAAAGAACCGCTTTTGATTAAAATTAGAAACAAAATCAAAGCAATTTTTAATAGATAGAGATAAAATAGATCCTCATTAATTGGGGATTTATTATTTGCAAATTCTCTACAGAACTATTAAAAAAAGAATAAATTTGTCACTTTGTCGTTTACTTTATAACAAATTATATTTTTTTGTTTATTTTTAACTAAACATTAAGATTATCATTAATATAAAAATGTTTTATATTTGCAAAAATTAATTTTTAAAATAACCATAAATCCATATTCTTTTATGAATAAAAAATTATTGTTTAGCTTCCTTACCCTCTTAGGAACTGTGGTAAGTTTAAAAGCACAAAGAAATGAGTTGGGAATTCGCTTGGGGATGAGTAATCTTGTTGGCGATATAGGAAAAACCAATTACATTTTACAGCAACCTTTGGATTTGGATAGAGCTTCAGAATGGGGCGTTCCTTTTTATGGTGGTATTTTATATAGATTTAATTTTAACCCGCACCAGACAGTAAGATTAGACTTAGGGTATAATCAGGTGCAGTTTAGCGATAAGGCAGCAAAAGAAGAATACAGAAGAAACAGAAACTCATTTGGGAAAAACAATATTTACGAAGCAAGTTTAGTGTTTGAATATAATTTATTCCCGGTGAATAATGAGCAGATGAGTATGCTGAGCCCTTATATTTTTGGGGGAATTGGAGGGATAATGTTTGATGCTCCAAAAGCTACTCTCACTCACGATTTCAGAAGAAATGCAGATGGTGTGGCGCAGGCACCAATTAGTGAAACAGATTTTGTAACCACTACAGAATATTCTCTGGGGAAAAAAACAGTTGCCCAGATTCCTTTTGGAGTTGGTTTAAAATATAAATTTAATCATGGATGGGCTGTTTTTGCTGAAGCAACTTTCAGGTATAGCTTAACTGATCAGTTAGATCATAGCAAAATTCTTGCAAAAGATGTGATCAGTAATTATAATGCAGATATTTTGAGTCCTACAACAGGAGGCTCGTTACTGCAAACAGGAAATTATTATAGTGTTTCTAAAGAAAGAGAAGCATCTTTTATAAGCAAAAGGTCTTTGGGTGATACCAAATCTAGAGATTGGATGAATACTTTCAGTTTAGGATTGACCTACTCTTTTGGTAGACCACCATGTTATTGTGATTAAGAAATTATGTCGTTGATAAAAAAAGAAATAAATTCTGAGAATTTACCACAGCATGTAGCCATCATTATGGATGGAAACGGAAGATGGGCAAAATCTCGTGGTGAAGAAAGAACTTTTGGTCATAAAAATGCCATTAATGCTGTAAGAAACGCTATCAATGCGTGTAATGAGATTAATATCCCATATCTTACACTTTATACATTTTCATCAGAAAACTGGAACAGACCTACAGATGAAGTAAATACCTTGATGAGCCTGCTCGCCGAGACACTGTTACTAGAAGCTGAAGAGATTTTCACAAAGGGTTTAAGAATGCATGTCATTGGTAACCTAGATAAATTACCAGCTATGGTAAAAGATCAATTGCTTAGCGTGGTTGATCTTACAAAAGGAAACACAAAAGGAAATTTGGTACTAGCAATAAGCTATGGCTCACAAAGTGAAATACTAAATGCCGTAAAAAATATAAGCTCCGATGTAAAAGAAGGAAAACTAGAGGTGGAGAATATTGATGAAAAATTATTTGAAAACTATCTGTATACAAAAGATTTCCCACCAGTGGATCTTCTTATCAGAACAAGTGGTGAAATAAGGATAAGCAATTTCCTGCTTTGGCAGATTGCTTATGCAGAACTTCAATTTCTCAATGTTCTGTGGCCAGACTTTACAAAAGATATTTTCTTCCAATGTATTGTTGATTATCAAAATAAGGAAAGAAGATATGGTCTTACAGGCGACCAAATTCAAATTCAGTAAATTTTAAGAAAAGAAAGATTACGATAAAATGAAGTTTAGACTATTACCCATCATTATGTTTGCTGCTTCTGCACATTTTTATGGACAGGTAACTCCACAGGACAGTACAAAGGTTGATACCGCTGCTGCTGTTCTCGCAGAAAATCAAACAGGAACTTACACGCTGAAGGACATTGTTGTTGATGGGGTAAAAAAATACACACCAGCTCAGATCTTTAGATTTACAGGTTTATCGAAAGGTGAAATTGTAGACATTCCGGGGCAAAAGGTAAGTAACGCAATCAAAAAACTTTGGGATTCTCAATCTTTCTCTGAAGTTGAAGTTTATGTAGAAAGCATTGAAGGGCAAACCGTTGTTCTTAGATTTTACCTGCAAGACCTTAAGGATCTTGGAGAAGTGAAATTTACAGGTAAAGGGATCGGTAAGTCTAAAAATGAAAAACTAGCAAAAGACAATAACTTAAAGCCGGGAACAAAGATTACTCAAAACCTTGTTTCTAGCCTTAAAACGAATATTCCTAAAGACTACATCAAAAAAGGTTTTGCCGATGCAAAAATCACCATTGAAGATAAGGTAAACGCAAGTGACCCTAATCTTGTAGACTGGACTATTAATGTAGACAAAGGTAAA
Organism: Chryseobacterium indoltheticum; assembly: GCF_003815915.1. Taxonomy (NCBI): domain Bacteria; kingdom Pseudomonadati; phylum Bacteroidota; class Flavobacteriia; order Flavobacteriales; family Weeksellaceae; genus Chryseobacterium; species Chryseobacterium indoltheticum. The sequence continues at coordinate 4,229,829 of NZ_CP033929.1, read as the reverse complement.
AGGATAAAAATCAGCCACATCGAGTTTGAAGGAAACGAAAGTGTAACTGATGCAAAACTTAGAAAAAAAGCTTTCAAAGAAACCAAGCAAAAAAGATTTGGTATTGGTGGTATTTTAAAGTCTTCAAAATTTGTTGAAGAAAAATACCAGGAAGACAAGCAAAGCTTGATAAGTTATTATAACTCATTGGGATACAGAGATGCTGCAATTGTGTCTGATTCTGTTTGGAGAAATAAAAAAAATAACTACGAAATCAACGTTAAGCTGAAAGAAGGGAAGAAATATTACATCGGTGATATTACCTTTACCGGAAATACAGTTTACGCTACAGAATATTTACAAAGAATCTTAGGATATAAGAAAGGTGATATTTATGATGCAGTAGGATTCAACAAAAAAGTAGGGGAAGACGGCGGAAAAGAAGACGACTCTGATATCAAATCGATATACATGAATAATGGTTACCTTTTCTCAAACGTTACCCCTGTTGAAAAATCAGTTAATGGAGATGCAATTAATCTTGAGATCAGAATTAGTGAGGGAGAACAAGCTACTTGGAATAAAGTAACTTGGTCGGGTAACACCACGACTCATGACCACGTTATTTTGAGAGCATTGAGAACCAAGCCGGGAGAATTGTTTAAGAAAACCGAGATCAAAAGAACATTCTTTGATTTAGCTTCGATGTCTTTCTTCGATCCACAACAGATCGGTCAGGATATTCAGCCAAATCAGCAGGATAACACTGTTGATATCGGGTGGAAACTGGTAGAAAAAGGTTCTTCTCAGGTTCAGTTACAGGCGGGTTACGGTGGTAACAGCTTCATCGGAACTTTAGGACTTACTTTCAATAACTTTTCATTGAAAAACTTTTTGAAATTTAAAGACTTCAGACCTGTACCTCAAGGTGACGGTCAGACTTTATCTATTCAGGCTCAAGCCGGACAATACTTCCAGAACTACGGAGTTTCATTTACAGAACCTTGGTTATTTGGCACAAAACCGACAGCACTTTCTGTAAGTTTAAACAATTCGAGAGTTAATTATAGCCAGGTTACAGGGCCTGATCAGAGACTAAATATTTTCTCAGCTACTGTTGGTTTAAACAGATGGTTGAAATGGCCGGATGATTATTTCTCTTTGTATACAGGAATTCAGTTTCAAAAATATAACTTCAGCAATTATCCTTTCGAGTTTGGTGATACCACAGAATTGTATGGTAATGCGAACAACTTAAGTTTAAATATTGGATTAAGCAGAAACTCTGCCGGTATAGATCCTATTTTTCCTACAGTGGGTTCAAATATTGAATTGTCAGGTAAATTTACTCCGCCATATTCATTGTTCAGTAATAAAAATTACTCTACAATGACGCCTACAGAAAAATATAAGTGGATGGAATTTTACAAAGTGAAGTTCAAAGCTGATGTTTATAATGAAGTGATCGGAAAACTAGTTTTAAGATCTTCAGCAGAAATGGGTTTCATGGATGGTTACAACAAAGAATTGGGGGCACCGCCATTTGAAAGATTCTATGTGGGTGGAACCGGTCTTTTCGGAGGTAGATTTGATGGTAGAGAATTGATTCCGTTGAGAGGTTACGAAAATGCTTCTACATACGGTGGTCAGGCAGAAGATATTACTCAGAGAGGTGGAGGTACTATTTACAACAGATTTACGTTAGAACTAAGATATCCGATTTCATTAAATCAAACAGCCAAAATTTATGCACTTACATTTGCAGAAGGAGGTAACGTTTGGAACTCTTGGGGAAATTATAATCCTTTCCAGCTTAAAAGATCAATTGGTGTTGGGGTAAGAGTTTATATGGGAGCATTTGGTTTAATAGGATTCGATTTCGCTTACGGATTTGATAAAACAATTAGTGGTGATGTATCTGGAAACAGAACACACTTCTTAATGAACCAATCTCTATAACAGTATGAAAAATTTTAAAACTCTTTTCACTTTAGCAGTAATTTTGCTTTTTGGATTTAGCAATGCTCAGAAAATAGGGGTTATCGATACCCAATATATATTGGATAAGATGCCTCAGTATAAAGAAGCTGAAGCAAGGCTAAATTCTCAGATCGATACCTGGGAACAGGATATTAAAGCCTTACAATCTCAGTACGAGCAAAAAAAATCTGCTTTCGAAAGTGAAAAAGTTTTATTAATTGGTGATCAGCTTAAGCTTAGAGAAAAAGAAGTCGCGGATCTTGAAAAAAGCATTCAGACAACACTAAGTTTACGATTCGGTAAAACCGGCGAGATCAATCAACTTAGGGCTAATTTGGTTGAACCTTTTGAAGATCAGATCTGGAACGCTGTAAAGACGATGTCTGAGAAAAATGGTTTGGGCATAGTTCTTGATAAAAATAGCCATGTAAATGTAGTTTTCTTACAGCCAAGATATGATTATACAGATAAAGTATTAACGATCTTATTGAAAGGAACAGAAAAGGAAAAAGAAAAGAAAACTAATAAAAAGTAGTAAAAGTTTTATCAGAACTTAACTTTTACTTAAATTTAAAATCTAAAAACAAAATTAATTATTTATTACCCGTTATGAAAAAATTAAGTGTATTATTTGGAGCAGTAATGATGGTTGTCTCTGTTGGGATGGCAAAAGCTCAGAAAATTGCTACTCTAGACTTAGTAAGCGTACTTAATGCAATGCCTGAAAAGAAAAAAGCAGATACAGATTTAAAAGCTTTCCTTGATGCTAAAGAAAGTGAAATAAAAAAGAAGACTGATGTAATGCAAACCAAGTATGCTTTGTATACTAAAGAAGCTCCTACAAAAAGTGAAGCTGAAAACAAAGCAAGACAAGAAGAAATGCAGAAATTGCAGACTGAAGCTCAGCAAATGAGCGAGAGAGCACAAAAGGATCTTGCTGAAAAAGAAAAACTAGCTTACGCTCCTATCGAAAAGAAAGTGATGGATGCTGTAAACAAAGTGGCAAAAGCAAACAGTTATGAGTATGTGATGGATGTAAACTCTACAGGTCTTATCTACAAAGGAGGTCCTGATGCTACGCCAGCTGTTAAAAAAGAGTTAGGTCTTCAATAATTTCTGAAATTAACAAAGATTTATAAAAACTACCACTTCATTTAGAAGTGGTTTTTTTATTTTTGCGCTATGGAAAAAGAAGTCTCAACGACCGTAAAAGTAAGATTCAGCGATTGTGATCCGATTGGGCATTTAAATAATGTCAAATATCTAGATTACATGTTCAATGCAAGAGAAGATCATGTAGAAACTTTTTATGGATTTACCTACGAAGAATATACCAAAAAAACGGGTTGTACATGGATCGCTATTCAAAATGAAATAGCGTACCTGAAAGAAGTAAAATACAATACCCAGGTTGTTATCAGCAGTAAAACCATCGAAATAGGAGACCGAATTTCTAAAGTAGAAATCCTGATGAAAAGTGTTGATGAGAAAACGATTCACGCAGTACTTTGGGTGACGGTAATTTATTTTAATATAAAAACAAGACGTTCTGAAGTTCATCCGCAAGACATCATGCAGACTTTTGGAAAATTTTATGTTGACTTAGAACAAAAAGACTTCCAGTCAAGAGTTAAGTTTTTAAGATCACAGAATGCAAAAAATTCATAAAACTATTTAAATGAAAAAAATACTTGTAATAGGAAGTAATGGTCAGCTGGGAAACTGCATTAGAAAAATTGCTCCCGATTTTGAAACTCATTATGAATTTATTTTTACAGATTCCCAATCTTTAGATATTACTGACGAAGATCAGATTAATGATTTCTTTTATGATCAGAAACCCGATTTCTGTATCAATGCTTCGGCATATACCGCGGTAGATTTAGCTGAGAAAGAAGAAGAAAAAGCCTTTGCCGTAAACGCAGAAGGTGTCAGAAACCTTGCAAAAGCATGTGCTGATTACAAGACAGTATTCATTCACGTTTCTACCGATTATGTATTTGATGGTGAAACCAACTTAGATTACTCTGAAGATGACTTCACAAATCCTATAGGAATTTACGGAGCATCCAAGTTAAAAGGTGAGGAGTTAGCTTTAGAAAATAATCCAAAGACAATTATTTTAAGAACGTCTTGGTTGTATTCAGAATTCAACAAGAATTTTGTCAAAACAATGCTTAATTTATTTTCGCAAAAACAGGAATTAGGAATTGTTGGCGATCAGTTTGGCCAGCCTACTAATGCGAACGATTTGGCAGAAGCTATTATGAGCATTATCGAAAATCCAAACAAAACTTTTGGTGTTTTCCATTTTTCCAACTATCCGGAAACAACATGGTTTGAATTTGCAAAAAAAATTGCCGAGTTCTCCAAGTCATCAGTAAAACTGAATGCATTGACTACAGAGGAATATCCAACTCCGGCAAAAAGACCAAAAAGAAGCACAATGTGTCTCGACAAGATTGAAAACATCTACAAAATTGAGTCAAAACATTGGGAAAACAGTTTAGAAGATTGTGTTAATATACTTTCCAATTAAAATGAAGATTAAAAATATCGCCATATTCATTCTCTTGATGGCAGTAACATTTGTGAATGCACAAAATGTTTATCTATCTAAAGTTGAAAAAACGAAAGATAATAACGACAAATATTTTTATCAGATAGATCCTAAAAACTCTGCTGCAGAATATTTGGGTGAAATTGATGTGCAAGGCTTTTCAAATGACGATGCTTCTGTATTTGCAGCGATCTATAAAAAAGCAAAAGAAATCGGAGCCAATGCCTTTTCCTACAAACCATTTGAAAGTGTAGATGAAAAAACTCAGCCATTCAATCCAGCAAATTATCGACTGGAGCTTTATTATAGTACAAAAGAAGAATTATTAAAGCCATCAGATTCAATATACTTTTTTTCATCATCTTCAAAACCCCAGACCATAAGCGTCAACAGAAAAGACTATACTTTGCCACCTAGATCGTTTACAACGATTCAAGGCATTCCTGGAGAAATTTATACAGTTTCAACCAAAAAATTCTTAGGTTCTAACATTAAGATTTCGGTAAATGCAAATGCTCCGGCTCAATATTTTCAAATCTCTGCTGCCAAAATTAAGTCAAACACTTTTGGCGAACCGGGTATCAATCTAAAATCGGGAGACATTCTTGGCCTCGACAAGTCATTTGGTGATTTTCTAAGAATGATTTACACAGAAAACAAATAAATTTACCCATACATTTACCTCTGAAACTTTCGGAGGTATTTTTTTATAAATATTACCTATTCCGATAAATTTTCCAACTAAAACTCTCCAACCCATCCATTTCTCCAACGCTCCAACTTTTTTCTTGTAGCTCTTTCCGGCTTTCACTACTCGCTTTTTTGCGCCGAGCTTTTCCTTTGCTTCAAAAAGAGCTCAGACATGCCGTTCAATGGTAAGTTTGCATTAGTAAAAATAGATTAATAATTTGGTTAAAAAAATCAACCAAAGAGCAAAAGCAGCAGGATAAAGGCAGACGCTTCACTGATACTAAGATATCGCCCCGGATTTTATTCCCCTGCTGCTGTTTTCTTCCAAATCCGGATAGAACATTGTTGGTAAAACTTTTACCATGGTGGATCAGAAGAAAACCTCTTTAATAAAGAATTTGTTATGTCAAAATTATCAAAAAAAGTGATTGGTGTAGATGTAGGAGCAAAGTTTTTAACGGTAAGTTTTACGGATAATGTAAATCAAGATCAGGTTTTTAATATCCAAAACAATCAACGCTCGATTTTATCGTTTCTCAAGAAATTTCCCACAGAAGATTATTGTTTGGCTATCGAAGCCACAGGTAATTATAGTAGTCGCATACTCCATCTTTCTTTGGATAATGGTTTTGAATCAAGTTTGATTAACTGTATGTCTGTTAAATATTTTTCAAGGATGAAAAATATCATCAGCAAAACTGATGCAGAAGACGCCAAAGTCATCAGACTTTATGGAGAGATTTTTCGTCCGGAAGTTTATATTCCCAAAAGCATCGAGATTGAACATCTTGACCAAGAAATAAAACTTCTGAATGATCTCGAGGAAGAGAAGCGACGGTATTCGGTAAAGCTAAAGTCACTTCGTTACAATCCTCAGCTCAATCCCAACACGGAAAAACATTATGAAAAGAGATTAAAACAATTAGATAAAGAAATACGGGAAGTAGAAATGAGGCTTCCACAACTTCAAGATGAAGAATTTAGAGAAATAAAAGGTTTGATACAAAGTGTTTCGGGAATTGGGGAGAAGACCTCCCTTCAACTGATGACCGCTACATCTGGTTTTAAAAATTTTGATTCATCGAAATCACTCGTAAAATATTTTGGATTGGCTCCACGTATTTATCAATCAGGAAAGAAATCATATTCTCCCGGTAAGTGCCGTACATCCAAAACGCACATTAGAAGTTTGCTATATGTTTGTTCCTGGACGGCAATAAAACATAATACGCAGTGCAAAGAACTTTATCTGCGACTATTGGAAAAAGGAAAGCCTAAAAAACTTGCATTAATTGCAGTTTGTAACAAGTTACTGAGGATTTGTTTTGGTGTTGTGAAAAACAAAACTGCATATCAACAAAATTTTCAAAAAAACTTTAAAATTTTAACCTGAATAATTTGCATAGTAACATAGAACATCCGGGCTAGGGTTCAGTTCTAGTAGATCCTTTAGTTATCCGTAGAACTTCTATTTCAAAGTTTAAAATTTCAAAATCCAAGATTTAGATTATTCTTTTATAATTTAATTGGATATATACATTCAGTTGACCACCCCGATGCAGTCAGAAGTAAAGATTGAAAAGCCACAGAGTGGCGACCAGTTAATAGACATTACATAATAGGAAATCAAGCTCCGTGGGAGCGACCTGTAAAAATTAAGAGTATATCATATATAGAAGTTACTGTTTTGTAAACCGTGCCCTCCCATACGACGATCCAACCCAAGAACTTTCGAACTCTCTAACACTAAATCATTCCTAAGCTCCAACGCCCCATACAGCTCTCCAACAATCCGACTCTATAACTCTCCAACCCTCTTCCCCTGCAACCTATCACCCGCTTCCTCCTTAAACCCCATAAAATTATTCTCTCACGTAACCAATACTTTAGCTTTAAATATGAATTAAAAGTAAACATAATGTTACATAAATTAGGATTGTGTTATATAAAAGTTCTACTTTTGCCCCACTGAAAAACGAGAGTAATTCGGTAGCGCAGAAGAGCTTTTAAGGAGGCGGAAACGATAAGACTAATGTTATCTACAGATGGATAGAGATCAATAAAGACTTTTAATTTTTTTAGAAATAAAATTTGGTAAAGATAAAAAGATTTGTATCTTTGCAGTCTGGTAAAACGGGAGCGCAGGAGTAGAGAGGTTTAAGTGTTTGGATAAGGATTTAGGGTCATCAAAAAACTTTAAAATTTCCTCAAAAAACATTTGGCAGATTAGAAATAAAGTTTTACTTTTGCACACGCAAATCGGTACTGAAAACGACAGAAAATGTAGGTATCGTAAAAAGCGGAAGAGAAGAGATTATTGAAAAATAATATACAACCAAGTAAGGAAAAACTAAAGCGTAAAATAACTTTGAGTGAGTCAGACAAACATACAATGGAGAGTTTGATCCTGGCTCAGGATGAACGCTAGCGGGAGGCCTAACACATGCAAGCCGAGCGGTAGAAGATCTTCGGATCTTTGAGAGCGGCGTACGGGTGCGGAACACGTGTGCAACCTGCCTTTATCAGGGGGATAGCCTTTCGAAAGGAAGATTAATACCCCATAATATAATGAGTGGCATCACTTATTATTGAAAACTCCGGTGGATAGAGATGGGCACGCGCAAGATTAGATAGTTGGTAGGGTAACGGCCTACCAAGTCAGTGATCTTTAGGGGGCCTGAGAGGGTGATCCCCCACACTGGTACTGAGACACGGACCAGACTCCTACGGGAGGCAGCAGTGAGGAATATTGGACAATGGGTGAGAGCCTGATCCAGCCATCCCGCGTGAAGGACGACGGCCCTATGGGTTGTAAACTTCTTTTGTATAGGGATAAACCTTTCCACGTGTGGAAAGCTGAAGGTACTATACGAATAAGCACCGGCTAACTCCGTGCCAGCAGCCGCGGTAATACGGAGGGTGCAAGCGTTATCCGGATTTATTGGGTTTAAAGGGTCCGTAGGCGGATCTGTAAGTCAGTGGTGAAATCTCATAGCTTAACTATGAAACTGCCATTGATACTGCAGGTCTTGAGTAAAGTAGAAGTGGCTGGAATAAGTAGTGTAGCGGTGAAATGCATAGATATTACTTAGAACACCAATTGCGAAGGCAGGTCACTATGTTTTAACTGACGCTGATGGACGAAAGCGTGGGGAGCGAACAGGATTAGATACCCTGGTAGTCCACGCCGTAAACGATGCTAACTCGTTTTTGGGTTTTCGGATTCAGAGACTAAGCGAAAGTGATAAGTTAGCCACCTGGGGAGTACGTTCGCAAGAATGAAACTCAAAGGAATTGACGGGGGCCCGCACAAGCGGTGGATTATGTGGTTTAATTCGATGATACGCGAGGAACCTTACCAAGGCTTAAATGGGAATTGACAGGTTTAGAAATAGACTTTTCTTCGGACAATTTTCAAGGTGCTGCATGGTTGTCGTCAGCTCGTGCCGTGAGGTGTTAGGTTAAGTCCTGCAACGAGCGCAACCCCTGTCACTAGTTGCCATCATTCAGTTGGGGACTCTAGTGAGACTGCCTACGCAAGTAGAGAGGAAGGTGGGGATGACGTCAAATCATCACGGCCCTTACGCCTTGGGCCACACACGTAATACAATGGCCGGTACAGAGGGCAGCTACCTAGCGATAGGATGCGAATCTCGAAAGCCGGTCTCAGTTCGGATTGGAGTCTGCAACTCGACTCTATGAAGCTGGAATCGCTAGTAATCGCGCATCAGCCATGGCGCGGTGAATACGTTCCCGGGCCTTGTACACACCGCCCGTCAAGCCATGGAAGTTTGGGGTACCTGAAGTCGGTGACCGTAACAGGAGCTGCCTAGGGTAAAACAAGTAACTAGGGCTAAGTCGTAACAAGGTAGCCGTACCGGAAGGTGCGGCTGGAACATCTCATTTTAGAGCGTCTTTAGACGATAAACAAAACACGTATCGCAAGATACAATGTACTTACTTAAAGTTCATGCTTTAGTTTTTTATTTGGTTGATATATAAGTAAAGGAAAAAGTTAGAAGTAAAAAGCTCCAAGTAATTGGAACGTTAAGATTACTCATTACCTATTACTTATATAATATATAAAAAAATACAAAACCCACTAGAAATTAGTAACAGGGAAGAGAGATTTTAGAATTAGAAATTAGAAGTTAGTCGTTAGAAATTAGTCTAACATCTAAAATCTAGCCTCTAATATCTAAATAATGAAGTCTCGTAGCTCAGCTGGTTAGAGCGCTACACTGATAATGTAGAGGTCGGCAGTTCGAGCCTGCCCGAGACTACTAATTAAGGAGTTAGGTTATAGGTATTAGGATTAGGAAAAAAGCCAAAACTAACAACCAAACACCGACAACTAACAACCACTAGAGGGGGAATTAGCTCAGCTGGCTAGAGCGCCTGCCTTGCACGCAGGAGGTCAAGGGTTCGACTCCCTTATTCTCCACCATCACCGATGGTTTAATTTTAAAAAGCAAATAGAGCCAAAAACAATATTTTGCGAATTAGATCAGAGGTAGAAAAAAGATCATTGACATTAACGGTAAAAATATCACAAAGAGAAAACCGAGCGCAATTAAGCGTTTGAGTTTACAAAAAATAGATTAGTAGTAATACTAATCAAAAAAATACTGAACTAATTAATAATTAGGAAAGAAATCGTTAAGGGCGTATGGCGGATGCCTAGGCTTTCAGAGGCGAAGAAGGACGTGGTAAGCTGCGAAAAGCTCGGGGGATTGGCACACACGAATTGATCCCGAGATGTCCGAATGGGGCAACCCGTCTGGTTGAAGACCAGTCACTCCGCAAGGAGAGCAAACCCGGAGAACTGAAACATCTAAGTACCCGGAGGAAAAGAAATCGAAGAGATTCCGTAAGTAGTGGCGAGCGAACGCGGATTAGCCCAAAAGTCTTTATATATTTAAAAGAATGTTCTGGAAAGAACAGCCATAGAGGGTGATAGCCCCGTATTTGAAAGGTATATTTAGATGATAAATGAGTAGGGCGGGACACGTGAAATCCTGTCTGAATATGGGGGGACCATCCTCCAAGGCTAAATACTCCTGAAAGACCGATAGTGAACAAGTACTGTGAAGGAAAGGTGAAAAGCACTTCGAATAGAAGGGTGAAATAGAACCTGAAACCGTACGCCTACAAGCGGTCGGAGCCCACAAGTTGGGTGACGGCGTGCCTTTTGCATAATGAGCCTACGAGTTAATGTTACTAGCGAGGTTAAGGACTTCAGGTCCGGAGCCGGAGCGAAAGCGAGTCTGAATAGGGCGCTTAGTTAGTAGTATTAGACGCGAAACCTTGTGATCTACCCATGGGCAGGTTGAAGCTTTGGTAACACAAAGTGGAGGACCGAACCGGTTGACGTTGAAAAGTCTTCGGATGACCTGTGGGTAGGGGTGAAAGGCCAATCAAACTGGGAGATAGCTCGTACTCCCCGAAATGCATTTAGGTGCAGCGTCGTGTATAAGTTTATTAGAGGTAGAGCTACTGATTGGATGCGGGGGAGTCAAATCCTACCAATTCCTGACAAACTCCGAATGCTAATAAATGTTCCACGGCAGTGAGGGCGCGGGTGCTAAGGTCCGTGTCCGAGAGGGAAAGAACCCAGACCAACAGCTAAGGTCCCCAAATCTCTATTAAGTTGAAGCAACGCGGTTGGACTGCATTGACAGCTAGGATGTTGGCTTGGAAGCAGCCATTCATTTAAAGAGTGCGTAACAGCTCACTAGTCGAGCGGTCCGGCATGGATAATAATCGGGCATAAATAGAGTACCGAAGCTATGGATTTACAACCGTTGGGTTGTATCTGGTAGGGGAGCATTCTGTTTGCACAGAAGCAGTATCGTGAGATATTGTGGAGCGTACAGAAAAGAAAATGTAGGCATAAGTAACGATAAAGCGGGCGAGAAACCCGCTCACCGAAAGACTAAGGTTTCCTCAGCCATGCTAATCAGCTGAGGGTTAGTCGGGACCTAACGCGAACCCGAAAGGGGTAGTGGATGGACAATGGGTTAATATTCCCATACTTGCTCACACTAAAAAGGGGACGGAGTGCCGTACCTGCTGGAGACTGACGGAATAGTCAAGGCCTAGCCTTCGGGCGAAGCTGCTGCAGGGAAAGTGCTTCCAAGAAAAGCCGAAGTGAAGCAACCCGTACCATAAACCGACACAGGTAGTCGAGGAGAGAATCCTAAGGTGCTAGAGTGAATCATGGTTAAGGAACTAGGCAAAATAGTCTCGTAACTTCGGAAGAAGAGACGCCAGCAGCAATGCTGGCCGCAGTGAAGAGGCCCAGGCGACTGTTTATCAAAAACACAGGACTCTGCTAAATCGAAAGATGCTGTATAGGGTCTGACACCTGCCCGGTGCTGGAAGGTTAAGGAAGGGCGTTAGCAGCAATGCGAAGCGTTTGACTGAAGCCCCAGTAAACGGCGGCCGTAACTATAACGGTCCTAAGGTAGCGAAATTCCTTGTCGGGTAAGTTCCGACCTGCACGAATGGTGTAACGATCTGGGCACTGTCTCAACCATGAGCTCTGTGAAATTGTAGTCTCGGTGAAGATGCCGAGTACCCGCAATGGGACGAAAAGACCCTGTGAACCTTTACTATAACTTCGTATTGACTTTGAGTAAGTAATGTGTAGGATAGGTGGGAGACTTTGAAGCAGGCACGCTAGTGTTTGTGGAGTCAACGTTGAAATACCACCCTTTACTTACTTGGAGCCTAACTTCTTTTAGAAGGACACTGCGTGGTGGGTAGTTTGACTGGGGTGGTCGCCTCCAAAAGAGTAACGGAGGCTTTCAAAGGTACCCTCAGCACGCTTGGTAACCGTGCGTAGAGTGTAATGGCATAAGGGTGCTTGACTGTGAGACCTACAAGTCGATCAGGTGCGAAAGCAGGACATAGTGATCCGGTGGTTCCGTATGGAAGGGCCATCGCTCATAGGATAAAAGGTACTCCGGGGATAACAGGCTAGTCTCCCCCAAGAGCTCACATCGACGGGGAGGTTCGGCACCTCGATGTCGGCTCGTCACATCCTGGGGCTGGAGAAGGTCCCAAGGGTTGGGCTGTTCGCCCATTAAAGTGGCACGCGAGCTGGGTTCAGAACGTCGTGAGACAGTTCGGTCTCTATCTATTGCGGGCGTTAGATGTTTGAGAGGGCTTGAATCTAGTACGAGAGGACCGATTTGAACAAACCTCTGGTGTATCAGTTGTTCCGCCAGGAGCACCGCTGAGTAGCTACGTTTGGAAGAGATAAGCACTGAAAGCATATAAGTGCGAAACTCGCCTCAAGATGAGACATCTTTTAAGGGTCGTTGGAGATGACAACGTTGATAGGCTATAGGTGTAAAGTTGGTAACAGCATAGCCGAGTAGTACTAATTACCCGTAGATTTATAGCCTAATTGGCAACTGCTTAATTGCGCAATTAAAGGTTCTCTCTTTGTGAATATTCTTATCGATTAAAATCAGGTATCGGATGATAGATACAAGGTAGCAGGTAGCAGTTTAAAGCTATTACCTAAAGCCTATAATCTGCAACCTAAACCTTATATACAACCTTTAGGGTGGTTTTAGCGGTGGGGCTCACCTGTTCCCATTCCGAACACAGAAGTTAAGCCCACCAGCGCCGATGGTACTGCGAAAGCGGGAGAGTAGGTCGCCGCCAGTTTTTTTTAAAAGTCTCATACATTCATTTGTATGAGACTTTTTTTTGGGCTAAACCTAAATGATGAGAAATAAGTAATGAGTAATGAGCAATAGACAATGTGTAATTTTGATAAGTGATAAGTGATAAGTGATAAGTGATAGAAGGGTGATTTAGGTGAATGAAATTAGTTGTTCCAATCAATAAAATGATGATGGCTTTAATATTTTATTTAATACTAAGCAGTTAAGCCTAAAGCTCAGGTTAAGCTCTGTAGATTCTGTGTTAAGTTCCAAAGCAAAAGTTTAATTTTTTTTTAAATTTGTAATTCACAACAGCTTTATGCTTGTTTCTAAGACATTAAGTAATTATTACGGCTTCCTTTTCTTGTTAATAATTTGCATTATATTGCGTATTCTTCTTCAAAAGAATGTATGAAATTTCCAGCATTTTTCTCTGAATATCTACCAATGCTTTCATTTTAATGCCGTGTTTTCCTAATAATCCGGAGTACAATTCTTTGTATATAGGATTGCATTTTACAGCAAATAACGAAGGTAAATGCATGGATTTTCTTATATGACGGTTTCCTTTTTGGAAAGTTTAGGTTTTCCTTTTACGGATGGTCCCGATTGCTTTTCTTTGATGTCCATTCCGGCATAACTTGTGAGTTGTTTTTTACTTGCGTATCAACTAGAAACCATTGGTTTCTGCTAGAATGATAACAGCTGTCAGTTCGTCCATTCCAGGTATTGTAGAGATTGTGTTACTTCTGCTTTTATCGTTGGATTATGATCCAAAATTATTGAAATTTCTTTTTTACTTCCTGTTCCTGTTTATTGAAGAATTTTATCAATTCAGTGATTCTTTTTACACTTCCTGAATTAGGAAATGCCTCACTTTTTTCTGCTTGTAAATGATTTTTAGCGATTGTTCTTTGCTGCACAATTTGATATCTTTCACGGATCAATTGTTGCAAAATTCGATAGGTTTGGTTAGGTTTTTTCCAATTTTCTTTCCAACCCAAATCTTACAATCGTTTCGCTCTAGGTTTTATCGGTAATGGTTTTTATATCCATAGTCCGCAGATAATTGCTGATTTTGTTAGGTAGAATAATATTGTATCAAAAGCATTATCTATCAGAAAATGAGCAAAACTTTTGATGATAAACGCCTATTGCTTCCATCACCACACGAAGAGAAACGTCTTTAGCCGTATTTTTCAAAATCCATTTATTCAACGCCACAAAACAGGTTTCTTTGTTACTGAAAACCGGTGCGAATAAATTTTAATGCTTAAATCTTCATTGAGCTTGTCTAAACTTACTTCTAATTCTTTTTGAAAAACATCAACTCCCAATACTTACTTAAACTTTTCATTTCAATACATGTTTTAAGTGATAAATGAAAATTAGTAGATGAAAAATTTCCCTTCGTCTTCTCTCCTGGTTGGAAAAAACGGTTCAGACACTAAGAAATTATAAAAAGAATGAGGCTAAATCTACGGATGAATATACTTTTCAAAAGTTATTAAGGAGCAGTTCTACCCTCATTCTTTATCATCTTTATTTTTCAAATTCATATATTAGCAAACATAAGAGGAGGGACACCTTTGTAGCAAAGCATGTGTTTTTAGAACATAAGTTCCATCGGAGCGGTACCTAAGCCATTTAATTTCCGGTAATGTTTCTAACACTTTTTTGCCAGTCATTCAATCTCAATCTTTTATCCCTTTGTCTTCCTTTACTAAGTGAAACGCCCCAGTTTATCTTATAATAGAGATAAAATAAAAGAACTTTGTTTACTGTTACGATAAAAACCAGACTGTTATATTTCTCAAAAGCCCTCTGTTTTATAAACTTTTCCCTTACCCAAGCCGAAACCTCCCATACAACTCTCCAGCCCTCGAACACTAAATCATTCCTACGCTCCAACGCCCAATCAGCTCTCCCACACTCCAATACTCCGACTCTATAACTCTCCAACCCTCAAACAACCCAAACCCCATAAAATTATTCTCTCAGTTAACCAATACCTTAGCTTTAAATATGAATTAAAAGTAAACATAATGTTACATAAATTAGGATTGTGTTGTATAAAAGTTCTACTTTTGCCCCACTGAAAAACGAGAGTGATTCGGTAGCGCAGAAGAGCTTTTAAAGAGGCGGAAACGATAAGGCTAATGTCATCTACAGATGGATAGAGATCAATAAAGACTTTTAATTTTTTTAGAAATAAAATTTGGTAAAGATAAAAAGATTTGTATCTTTGCAGTCCGGTAAAACGGGAGCGCAGGAGTAGAGAGGTTTAAGTGTTTGGATAAGGATTTAGGGTCATCAAAAAACTTTAAAATTTCCTCAAAAAACATTTGGCAGATTAGAAATAAAGTTTTACTTTTGCACACGCAAATCGGTACTGAAAACGACAGAAAATGTAGGTATCGTAAAAAGCGGAAGAGAAGAGATCATTGAAAAATAATATACAACCAAGTAAGGAAAAACTAAAGCGTAAAATAACTTTGAGTGAGTCAGACAAACATACAATGGAGAGTTTGATCCTGGCTCAGGATGAACGCTAGCGGGAGGCCTAACACATGCAAGCCGAGCGGTAGAAGATCTTCGGATCTTTGAGAGCGGCGTACGGGTGCGGAACACGTGTGCAACCTGCCTTTATCAGGGGGATAGCCTTTCGAAAGGAAGATTAATACCCCATAATATAATGAGTGGCATCACTTATTATTGAAAACTCCGGTGGATAGAGATGGGCACGCGCAAGATTAGATAGTTGGTAGGGTAACGGCCTACCAAGTCAGTGATCTTTAGGGGGCCTGAGAGGGTGATCCCCCACACTGGTACTGAGACACGGACCAGACTCCTACGGGAGGCAGCAGTGAGGAATATTGGACAATGGGTGAGAGCCTGATCCAGCCATCCCGCGTGAAGGACGACGGCCCTATGGGTTGTAAACTTCTTTTGTATAGGGATAAACCTTTCCACGTGTGGAAAGCTGAAGGTACTATACGAATAAGCACCGGCTAACTCCGTGCCAGCAGCCGCGGTAATACGGAGGGTGCAAGCGTTATCCGGATTTATTGGGTTTAAAGGGTCCGTAGGCGGATCTGTAAGTCAGTGGTGAAATCTCATAGCTTAACTATGAAACTGCCATTGATACTGCAGGTCTTGAGTAAAGTAGAAGTGGCTGGAATAAGTAGTGTAGCGGTGAAATGCATAGATATTACTTAGAACACCAATTGCGAAGGCAGGTCACTATGTTTTAACTGACGCTGATGGACGAAAGCGTGGGGAGCGAACAGGATTAGATACCCTGGTAGTCCACGCCGTAAACGATGCTAACTCGTTTTTGGGTTTTCGGATTCAGAGACTAAGCGAAAGTGATAAGTTAGCCACCTGGGGAGTACGTTCGCAAGAATGAAACTCAAAGGAATTGACGGGGGCCCGCACAAGCGGTGGATTATGTGGTTTAATTCGATGATACGCGAGGAACCTTACCAAGGCTTAAATGGGAATTGACAGGTTTAGAAATAGACTTTTCTTCGGACAATTTTCAAGGTGCTGCATGGTTGTCGTCAGCTCGTGCCGTGAGGTGTTAGGTTAAGTCCTGCAACGAGCGCAACCCCTGTCACTAGTTGCCATCATTCAGTTGGGGACTCTAGTGAGACTGCCTACGCAAGTAGAGAGGAAGGTGGGGATGACGTCAAATCATCACGGCCCTTACGCCTTGGGCCACACACGTAATACAATGGCCGGTACAGAGGGCAGCTACCTAGCGATAGGATGCGAATCTCGAAAGCCGGTCTCAGTTCGGATTGGAGTCTGCAACTCGACTCTATGAAGCTGGAATCGCTAGTAATCGCGCATCAGCCATGGCGCGGTGAATACGTTCCCGGGCCTTGTACACACCGCCCGTCAAGCCATGGAAGTTTGGGGTACCTGAAGTCGGTGACCGTAACAGGAGCTGCCTAGGGTAAAACAAGTAACTAGGGCTAAGTCGTAACAAGGTAGCCGTACCGGAAGGTGCGGCTGGAACATCTCATTTTAGAGCGTCTTACAGACGATAAACAAAACACGTATCGCAAGATACAATGTACTTACTTAAAGTTCATGCTTTAGTTTTTTATTTGGTTGATATATAAGTAAAGGAAAAAGTTAGAAGTAAAAAGCTCCAAGTAATTGGAACGTTAAGATTACTCATTACCTATTACTTATATAATATATAAAAAAATACAAAACCCACTAGAAATTAGTAACAGGGAAGAGAGATTTTAGAATTAGAAATTAGAAGTTAGTCGTTAGAAATTAGTCTAACATCTAAAATCTAGCCTCTAATATCTAAATAATGAAGTCTCGT
Source organism: Chryseobacterium indoltheticum (assembly GCF_003815915.1). Lineage (NCBI taxonomy): Bacteria > Pseudomonadati > Bacteroidota > Flavobacteriia > Flavobacteriales > Weeksellaceae > Chryseobacterium > Chryseobacterium indoltheticum. The sequence goes on along the minus strand of NZ_CP033929.1, from coordinate 4,212,596 downwards.
AGCTCAGCTGGTTAGAGCGCTACACTGATAATGTAGAGGTCGGCAGTTCGAGCCTGCCCGAGACTACTAATTAAAGCGGATGGCAAATGGCTTATAGCTGATGGCAAAAAAGCCAGAAGCAAGAAGCAAATCGCCAGAAGCACCTAGAGGGGGAATTAGCTCAGCTGGCTAGAGCGCCTGCCTTGCACGCAGGAGGTCAAGGGTTCGACTCCCTTATTCTCCACCATCACCGATGGTTTAATTTTAAAAAGCAAATAGAGCCAAAAACAATATTTTGCGAATTAGATCAGAGGTAGAAAAAAGATCATTGACATTAACGGTAAAAATATCACAAAGAGAAAACCGAGCGCAATTAAGCGTTTGAGTTTACAAAAAATAGATTAGTAGTAATACTAATCAAAAAAATACTGAACTAATTAATAATTAGGAAAGAAATCGTTAAGGGCGTATGGCGGATGCCTAGGCTTTCAGAGGCGAAGAAGGACGTGGTAAGCTGCGAAAAGCTCGGGGGATTGGCACACACGAATTGATCCCGAGATGTCCGAATGGGGCAACCCGTCTGGTTGAAGACCAGTCACTCCGCAAGGAGAGCAAACCCGGAGAACTGAAACATCTAAGTACCCGGAGGAAAAGAAATCGAAGAGATTCCGTAAGTAGTGGCGAGCGAACGCGGATTAGCCCAAAAGTCTTTATATATTTAAAAGAATGTTCTGGAAAGAACAGCCATAGAGGGTGATAGCCCCGTATTTGAAAGGTATATTTAGATGATAAATGAGTAGGGCGGGACACGTGAAATCCTGTCTGAATATGGGGGGACCATCCTCCAAGGCTAAATACTCCTGAAAGACCGATAGTGAACAAGTACTGTGAAGGAAAGGTGAAAAGCACTTCGAATAGAAGGGTGAAATAGAACCTGAAACCGTACGCCTACAAGCGGTCGGAGCCCACAAGTTGGGTGACGGCGTGCCTTTTGCATAATGAGCCTACGAGTTAATGTTACTAGCGAGGTTAAGGACTTCAGGTCCGGAGCCGGAGCGAAAGCGAGTCTGAATAGGGCGCTTAGTTAGTAGTATTAGACGCGAAACCTTGTGATCTACCCATGGGCAGGTTGAAGCTTTGGTAACACAAAGTGGAGGACCGAACCGGTTGACGTTGAAAAGTCTTCGGATGACCTGTGGGTAGGGGTGAAAGGCCAATCAAACTGGGAGATAGCTCGTACTCCCCGAAATGCATTTAGGTGCAGCGTCGTGTATAAGTTTATTAGAGGTAGAGCTACTGATTGGATGCGGGGGAGTCAAATCCTACCAATTCCTGACAAACTCCGAATGCTAATAAATGTTCCACGGCAGTGAGGGCGCGGGTGCTAAGGTCCGTGTCCGAGAGGGAAAGAACCCAGACCAACAGCTAAGGTCCCCAAATCTCTATTAAGTTGAAGCAACGCGGTTGGACTGCATTGACAGCTAGGATGTTGGCTTGGAAGCAGCCATTCATTTAAAGAGTGCGTAACAGCTCACTAGTCGAGCGGTCCGGCATGGATAATAATCGGGCATAAATAGAGTACCGAAGCTATGGATTTACAACCGTTGGGTTGTATCTGGTAGGGGAGCATTCTGTTTGCACAGAAGCAGTATCGTGAGATATTGTGGAGCGTACAGAAAAGAAAATGTAGGCATAAGTAACGATAAAGCGGGCGAGAAACCCGCTCACCGAAAGACTAAGGTTTCCTCAGCCATGCTAATCAGCTGAGGGTTAGTCGGGACCTAACGCGAACCCGAAAGGGGTAGTGGATGGACAATGGGTTAATATTCCCATACTTGCTCACACTAAAAAGGGGACGGAGTGCCGTACCTGCTGGAGACTGACGGAATAGTCAAGGCCTAGCCTTCGGGCGAAGCTGCTGCAGGGAAAGTGCTTCCAAGAAAAGCCGAAGTGAAGCAACCCGTACCATAAACCGACACAGGTAGTCGAGGAGAGAATCCTAAGGTGCTAGAGTGAATCATGGTTAAGGAACTAGGCAAAATAGTCTCGTAACTTCGGAAGAAGAGACGCCAGCAGCAATGCTGGCCGCAGTGAAGAGGCCCAGGCGACTGTTTATCAAAAACACAGGACTCTGCTAAATCGAAAGATGCTGTATAGGGTCTGACACCTGCCCGGTGCTGGAAGGTTAAGGAAGGGCGTTAGCAGCAATGCGAAGCGTTTGACTGAAGCCCCAGTAAACGGCGGCCGTAACTATAACGGTCCTAAGGTAGCGAAATTCCTTGTCGGGTAAGTTCCGACCTGCACGAATGGTGTAACGATCTGGGCACTGTCTCAACCATGAGCTCTGTGAAATTGTAGTCTCGGTGAAGATGCCGAGTACCCGCAATGGGACGAAAAGACCCTGTGAACCTTTACTATAACTTCGTATTGACTTTGAGTAAGTAATGTGTAGGATAGGTGGGAGACTTTGAAGCAGGCACGCTAGTGTTTGTGGAGTCAACGTTGAAATACCACCCTTTACTTACTTGGAGCCTAACTTCTTTTAGAAGGACACTGCGTGGTGGGTAGTTTGACTGGGGTGGTCGCCTCCAAAAGAGTAACGGAGGCTTTCAAAGGTACCCTCAGCACGCTTGGTAACCGTGCGTAGAGTGTAATGGCATAAGGGTGCTTGACTGTGAGACCTACAAGTCGATCAGGTGCGAAAGCAGGACATAGTGATCCGGTGGTTCCGTATGGAAGGGCCATCGCTCATAGGATAAAAGGTACTCCGGGGATAACAGGCTAGTCTCCCCCAAGAGCTCACATCGACGGGGAGGTTCGGCACCTCGATGTCGGCTCGTCACATCCTGGGGCTGGAGAAGGTCCCAAGGGTTGGGCTGTTCGCCCATTAAAGTGGCACGCGAGCTGGGTTCAGAACGTCGTGAGACAGTTCGGTCTCTATCTATTGCGGGCGTTAGATGTTTGAGAGGGCTTGAATCTAGTACGAGAGGACCGATTTGAACAAACCTCTGGTGTATCAGTTGTTCCGCCAGGAGCACCGCTGAGTAGCTACGTTTGGAAGAGATAAGCACTGAAAGCATATAAGTGCGAAACTCGCCTCAAGATGAGACATCTTTTAAGGGTCGTTGGAGATGACAACGTTGATAGGCTATAGGTGTAAAGTTGGTAACAGCATAGCCGAGTAGTACTAATTACCCGTAGATTTATAGCCTAATTGGCAACTGCTTAATTGCGCAATTAAAGGTTCTCTCTTTGTGAATATTCTTATCGATTAAAATCAGGTATCGGATGATAGATACAAGGTAGCAGGTAGCAGTTTAAAGCTATTACCTAAAGCCTATAATCTGCAACCTAAACCTTATATACAACCTTTAGGGTGGTTTTAGCGGTGGGGCTCACCTGTTCCCATTCCGAACACAGAAGTTAAGCCCACCAGCGCCGATGGTACTGCGAAAGCGGGAGAGTAGGTCGCCGCCAGTTTTTTTTAAAAGTCTCATACATTCATTTGTATGAGACTTTTTTTTGGGCTAAACCTAAATGATGAGAAATAAGTAATGAGTAATGAGCAATAGACAATGTGTAATTTTGATAAGTGATAAGTGATAAGTGATAAGTGATAAGTGATAAGTGATAAGTGGTAAAAGGGGATTTAGGTGAATGAAATTAGTTGTTCCAATCAATCAAGTGAAGGACTGTCAATATTTATTTGAGGCTACAGTGAAGCTGGTAAGGTAAAGGTAAAGGTAAAGGCTGAGCTCCGTAGGAGCGACACATTGTTTTAATAACGGTTGTCTTAATTATTAACCAAAATGCAAGTAAACACAGATGAAGTTGTATTATAATCCATCAAAAACTGAAGTTTATTTATACAGACTAAAACCCTAGCCCGGATGTTCTATGTTACTATGCAAATTATTCAGGTTAAAATTTTAAAGTTTTTTTGAAAATTTTGTTGATATGCAGTTTTGTTTTTCACAACACCAAAACAAATCCTCAGTAACTTGTTACAAACTGCAATTAATGCAAGTTTTTTAGGCTTTCCTTTTTCCAATAGTCGCAGATAAAGTTCTTTGCACTGCGTATTATGTTTTATTGCCGTCCAGGAACAAACATATAGCAAACTTCTAATGTGCGTTTTGGATGTACGGCACTTACCGGGAGAATATGATTTCTTTCCTGATTGATAAATACGTGGAGCCAATCCAAAATATTTTACGAGTGATTTCGATGAATCAAAATTTTTAAAACCAGATGTAGCGGTCATCAGTTGAAGGGAGGTCTTCTCCCCAATTCCCGAAACACTTTGTATCAAACCTTTTATTTCTCTAAATTCTTCATCTTGAAGTTGTGGAAGCCTCATTTCTACTTCCCGTATTTCTTTATCTAATTGTTTTAATCTCTTTTCATAATGTTTTTCCGTGTTGGGATTGAGCTGAGGATTGTAACGAAGTGACTTTAGCTTTACCGAATACCGTCGCTTCTCTTCCTCGAGATCATTCAGAAGTTTTATTTCTTGGTCAAGATGTTCAATCTCGATGCTTTTGGGAATATAAACTTCCGGACGAAAAATCTCTCCATAAAGTCTGATGACTTTGGCGTCTTCTGCATCAGTTTTGCTGATGATATTTTTCATCCTTGAAAAATATTTAACAGACATACAGTTAATCAAACTTGATTCAAAACCATTATCCAAAGAAAGATGGAGTATGCGACTACTATAATTACCTGTGGCTTCGATAGCCAAACAATAATCTTCTGTGGGAAATTTCTTGAGAAACGATAAAATCGAGCGTTGATTGTTTTGGATATTAAAAACCTGATCTTGATTTACATTATCCGTAAAACTTACCGTTAAAAACTTTGCTCCTACATCTACACCAATCACTTTTTTTGATAATTTTGACATAACAAATTCTTTATTAAAGAGGTTTTCTTCTGATCCACCATGGTAAAAGTTTTACCAACAATGTTCTATCCGGATTTGGAAGAAAACAGCAGCAGGGGAATAAAATCCGGGGCGATATCTTAGTATCAGTGAAGCGTCTGCCTTTATCCTGCTGCTTTTGCTCTTTGGTTGATTTTTTTAACCAAATTATTAATCTATTTTTACTAATGCAAACTTACCATAGAAGCGGTTACCCCGCAACAGAATGGAAAAGTTGGTGGTTTTAGCTTTGGCAAAGCAAGGCGTGAGGAGTAGTAGCGGATAGCCGGATAAAGCTCCTAAAAAAAACCTTTTCAAATTGTTCTAAAGTGCACTTATGGTGAATACGAGTCGGCTATTGTAAGTTGCAGCCGGAATTGTGACCGAAACACCGCTAAGCTGTAATTGAATGGGAATGTTTGTATACGAAGCTAATGCTGCTATTGCCGTAATCCTGAATAATTCGATATCTGTAAGTGTTACTGTTTGATAAGCTGTTCCCCCTGTTATGGTGCACAATAAACAAAGTGTGGTTCCGTCACCGGTTCTTTTAGCTTGTAATATTAAATTTGGATTCCAGGTCGGGTTTCCTTCGTAATGTACAGATACTTTGCCACTGCTTAAAAGTAATGGGATGCTTGCTGTTAATAATATTTGATTGGCCGCGCTTTCATAAGTTCCCGCATAGTTTGATCCGGCTTCTGTTATTGATGGAATAGATACTGCCCAATTAGTTCCTCCTACTGTTAAAGTTCTTTGTGCTTTCATTGCGCAGAAAGAGAGTAAGAAGAGCATAAAAGTTGCTTTAACCAAGCATATTCTACAAATAATATAATCTTTCTTCATTTCGGTTCTTATTTATTCTGTGATTGTATATACGATGACCACCGCAGTGTTTGTGCGGGCTGATAAATTACTATACGTATTTGGGGATAAACTTATGGTTAATCGATGACCGTTATTGGCTCCGTTTCCTGTAAAGGAACCACCAATTCCGCTTATTATTGTCTGTGATGTCGTATTGAGTGTGATTTGGGCTGATGGCGTACCCAATGTTCCTCCGCCAGATCCTGTAGCTGCTGCTGCTTGAATTTTTATGTCTATTCCTGGAATTACAGGACTTACAGAAGCCGTAATTTTTCTGCTTAATCCTCCTGTTGCGATTGCTGATGTATAATTAATCCATTTTGAGGTATTGATAGCGGGTGAAACAATTGGTCTGCCTGCTTCGGTGGGGGCGATAAAATTCATTGCAATCGCACCTGCGGGTTCAATATCCAACAGAGTAACAACAGGCAACGTTACGCTGGCGGTTCTATTTCCCGTAGTTTGTGAAAAAAGATGGGAAGAGATGATAAATGTGATAAGAAAAACTAATTTGTAGTTGCTCATTTTCATTTTTTCTTTTCGTTATAACTTACTTTAATTGTTTCCTGCTGATATTTTATTTCTGATGGTTGTTTGATGACATTAATAGTTATATTTTTTGTTTCGCCAGATTTTAAAGTAAATTCAAACTGGTCAATCGGTATTTTATATTTTTTATCCAACCCGTTTCTGTATACTTTTACCGTCCAATCTCCGGGACGCAGATAAGTAAAATCAAAAAAATCACCCAATACTGCCATTTTTCTGAATACCTGACTATCGCTGGAGATTTCAACAATCACATTTTCTTTTTTCTTTTTTCTGGTTGAAAGCTGTGCAAAACTCAATGTATTGTCGTGCTCTTTATATTCAATTTTTCCCTGAATCTTTGCAGCACTTGTCAATCCAAAATTGAAGAAATTTTCTTGATCAGTTAAAATTAAAGATGCAGGAACATTCCGGTCTGTGATATCATTGATATCTGTAGTTGATCTGTCAATCTCCAAAACATAATCTCCGGGATTAACATTTTTGAATACATAATTTCCACTTTTGTCGGTTACAGAAAGATGATTTCCTAAAATTAGCCGGATCCCATCAATCTTTTTTACTCCTAGATTTTTTATATTTCCTGATAAAGTAGTGTATTCTGCGATTTTCTGGGTCGGAATATTCATTCTTAAAGTATAACGCAGCGAAAAAATAAAATCTTTATTTCCCAATTCTCCACGCTGTAAATTGTATCTCGCCGAAACGCCAAGCTCATGCCCAGAAAAAATCTGTTGATTAAAAAGAAGTTCAAAAAGATTTCTATCCGTATAATAATCTTCCGGCATATAATTGTTCTGATAAAAAAGACTGAAATGTGTTTTGTCTGAAAACCTGCTCAGAATTCTTGCTCCAAAATAAAACTGATTCTGATTTTGCAGCTGATAACGAGATGTAAGTGCATAGCTGCCATAGATGTTGAATGAAGTTTTAAATTGTTCGAAACCAATATTGGCGGTATAAAAACTCGAGTTTCCGGAAATTCCGGTCAGATAGTTATCTGTTTTCCCTAATTGTCCTTCGATATTTAACTGAAAAATACCGATTTGTTGGTTAACAGAAAGCTTAAAAAAATGGTCTTTGTAATCAAATTCTTTGGGCATTAATCGGTCTTCATATCTTTGTGAGCCGCCGTATAATGTTATATTTCCTTTCTTCGAATATTTATATTGTACCCCATATTGCAAATATTTACGATATGGCGCTGCCAGAAATAGAGTGTCACGCTGAAAATTTTTAGCATCCTGAACATAATTTGCAATAAGATTTATTCTTTGTGATAATTGATATTGCAGATTACCATTAATATTATTCGTATCATTAAAGTATCCTGCATATTCTGGGCTTGCCCGCATGTACATTACGCTTCCTCTTACTCTTTCATAATTTGCAGTCGTTTGAATCATATAAGCAGTTCCGTCGGTCTTTTCTGTTTTGCTGTACGATGTCTCTCCGGAAATTTCAAGATTCTTATTCATACTAAATTTTCCTGCTAAATAAGGTAAATGTGCATTTGAATCTAATTTCATATTACTAAAATTAAAATCTTTACTTTCCGTATCAAGTATTTTATATAAATATCCTGCAGTGATTTCCGATTGTTTTCCAATTTTTAGTTTAGAATAAATATTAAATTCATCTTTAATATCCGTAAAGAATCTTGGATGGTTATAAAATCCGCCAAAACTTATTCTTTTTAGGTCGAAACGAATTTCTGCACCTCGGCCGTATCGTGCATATTCGGTTAAAAAAGAGGCGAAATAATTTTTATCTCCCAAATGAACCCATAAATTTTCGCGCTTATAATTCACAAAATATTCTTCGTACTGGGTGAAAGAATTAAAATCTACCGGATTTTTGGTAACTGCATGAAACTCTAAAATATTTTTATTTTCAAAGTCTAAACTGCCTTTTCCATAGATCTCACCTTGAAAACCTTGATCATAACGACCCCGATTTTGCATGCCGATCATAGAAATAGAGGCCGAAACGGGAAATCTGTGGTAAATATCATCCTCAACCGGTCTTGTAGAAATGATTTTTATGCTTGAATAAGCAGTTTGAATTTCCTGCGGATTTTCTTTAGAATAAACTGAAAGATTTACATTCTGATATTCATTTTTCCCTAAATCTGATGGAGTATTTTTGCTAACTATAATTTTTTTACTTTCTCCAGGAGCCAAAGCTAAAGAAGCGCCGAGATCAATCGCCGCATTTTTACTTTCTAAAATTAAATTTTCAGTAACGTTTCCGTGATTTTTTAATAAAAAAGTTGATTTAATATTCTCTCCGGCTTTTACAAATTCCGGAGAATCTAAAAGTGTAAGTGATAGTTTTCTGTTCCCTGAAACTAAAAAATCTGTAGTCTGAGTTATTTTTTCTCCTGTTTGTACTTCAGTTCCTTTCACGGACACAGAATATTTTCCTTGAGGTGTTTCTGTTGCGATCTGTAAAGGGACAATATATATTTTACTTTGATTTGGAGCAAGGGAAATTTCTCCGTTTTTTAAAATCGGGATAATAAGATGATGAGAAGTTTCAGTTTTCAGATTATAGTTTTTTACCACAGAACTGGTGTTTTCTAATGTAAAAGAAACAGAAGTAGATGTTCCCGGTTTTAAACTATCTTTTTCTTGAGAAAAAATAGAAGCTGGGAATAACAGAGTAAAATAAATAATCCATTCTTTAGTCATTTTTTACTTCTAGTTCTACATTGAGAGCAAATGCATTTTCTTCTTCGTCGGTAGCGATAAGTACAGCATTATACTTATCGGGTGGCATTTGGCTGATATCAATATGAAAATATTTTGATGTTTGGGGTAATAATCCCAACGCCTGACTTGAAAAGTTTCCGAGTTTCTCTCCGTTTTTTTTACTGTAAATTTCAATATTTGCGGTTGGCTTGCAATAGAGATTTCCCCTGTTTGCAATAGCAACCTTTAAAATTTGTTTTCCTTCTTCTTTTTCAATCTTTACTCCTTCAAATGCAAGATCGTGCTTTGCTTTTTCAGAATCAAAATCTGTAATCACCTGAATTGCATAGCGAATAATTGAGGTAATATTTACGCCCTGTTTATTATCATTTGGCTTTATTTCCTCCACAGGTTCTACCATAATTACGCTCCAGTAACTTCCCGGTTCAGAAAGATGATCAGGAACGTTTATTTCGTAGTAAACTTCTGTTTTCTGTTTGGCTTTAAGAGTGACAAGATTGGTATTCAGTTTTATCCAGTCTGTATTGGTTTTACTGTTGGTATGAGGAGCAGAATAATTAATGGTACCGTCAGATTTGTAACTGTAATCCTGAAGAAACAATTTTACGCTTTGTTGTTGATTCCCCGTATTTTCTATTTCAATTTTTCCCTTGTAAACTTTTCCGTTTTCTACCTGATAAGAGTGTGAAAGACCGTTGAGAACAACAATTCCGGCTTTTAGAAAACAGAATTGCACGATGAAAATTAGCGATAGGAAAATGCGCTTTATCATATTAATGTAAAGTTTGGTGTTTAAAACATTGATGATACAAGATCAAGAAGAAAAAGCGATTTCTTCTTGCCTGTAAAAGATGAAGTCGGACAGATTAGTTATCTGAAATAGTATAGGTAACCGTAGCAACTGTAGTTGCGGCTGTCTGTAGATCTGCATACACTGCAACTCCACCGGGGCCACTTCCTGCAGCGAGAGCATACGTAAGATTATGACCGTTATTGGCTCCGTTACCTGTATAAGCACTTCCTATTCCTGAAATAATTGTTTGATCTGTTGCACTCAGTGTCAACTGAGCAGCCGGAGTTCCCAATGTTCCTCCTCCAGAACCTGTAGCTGCCGCTGCGGTTACTTGAATATCAATTCCAGGAATAATAGCATTTACACTTACAGATACATTACGGGTTGGGTCTGCAACAGATTTGATAGAAGAATAATTTAACCAAAGTGTGGTGTTGGATGTATTTGGAATCACCGGATTTCCCGCTTCGGTAGGTGCTGTGAATCCTAAAGTAATATTTTTTGTAGCGGCTGGCTCAATATCTACCAGTGCTACTTCGGGCACACTTATGGTAATTGTGTGATTGTCTGTGTTTGTGTCTTGCGCTTTAAGATTTGCCGAAAGAGCAAAAGCTGCCAAAGACATAGCTATGCTAAATGTTGTTTTTTTCATGGTATTAGTTATTTGGAATTGTGAAGTTAATAAAATTCATTATAATATGACATATATACTCATAAAATTTTATTGTTATATATGTCATTTACAATATTTTAATAAGTCTCAAAATATTATTTTGCATAATTATTAAAAAAAAATCGTAAAATTTTATGACCACAATCACCAAAAAAAATCTTACACAGAATAACGCTATAAGATTTTTTTCGTTACTAATCTAAGACCAGATTACTAGTTATTATCAGTTTCCGGATTCTATTCTTCCAGTAAAATGCCAGCTATTACTATTTGATTTAATTTTGAGATCGTACCAGCCTTTTGTTTTGTCTAAATTGATAGTTATTTTTTCGTCTAAAGAAGCGTTGAGGGTAAAATCTTTCTTATTCCCGTCATACTGATTTTCTAAACCGATATGTAAAGTATTTTTGGATACATTCGTCAATGTGACATCTACTTCATTTTTATAGAGATTACAAAATAGAGTTACCTGTAGCTCAGGGCTTTTGCTTCCTTTAAATTTTCTCATAAAACCATTTGGACCCGTTACCTCATAATTGTATGACTTTATATCTACCAAATGCGAAATCTCACCATTTGAATTCAATTCATAAGAAAAATAAAAGTCTTTTGTATTAAATTTATTTTTATCATAAATAATTATGGGTACCGCAGTATCTTTAAAGTTGGTCATTACGATCTTGTCACCTTTAAGATTTACATCGTAATTGTATTGTAGTTGGGTTGATGGTTTCATTTCTCTTTTTCTTGAATGTCAATAGGTTATTGCATTGATTTTTTCCAAAATAGATTGAGAAATGGTGGGAGAATTAGTTTCTTTTAAAGAAAAATATTTCTAATATCAAATGTAAATCAACAGTATTACCTGCTTGTAAATTATTTGTTACAATTGAAATATTATTTCAGTAAAAATAATATTAAAAACTAATATAATGTCAATGTAATGTTAATTTATTTACGAATTAGAAAAATAATCGAAGTTATCATTAAAACCTGCTCAAAATTCCCCAGTGAATTTTTATATCGTTAAACTTAAAAGGATTTCCAAACTCGTTACCATTAGAAAGCTGAAAACTCATCAATCCAAGCGGAATAAAGAAATTGAAACCAAGACCAACGCTATATAATTTAGGTTTTACGTTAAGCGATTTGTTATTGAGCTGCCCATATTGTCCGAAGACGTCAAAAAATGCCTGATTTCCGATGAGATATCGGTATTCCATTCCTGCGTAGTAATAGAAATCGGCGGCGAGAGAGTTTTCATTAAAACCCCGGAGAGAATTCCAGCCACCAAAACGGTACAATTCGTTGGCAGAAAAATCAATTTTAGAATCCATCATTGCGCCTTCTCCTTTTATGTTGAGAAAGTGATTTCCGTTGATATGATAATTATATTCACCAAAAAAGTAAAACTGATTTTGATTGGCTTTTATATTTTCAGCCGTATAGTTGGTTGCCAGAAAATCGTATCCAACATTTAATTTAGACTTGTAAAGAAAAAGATCAATATCGGTAGGCTCGGTCATGTCAAAGAAAATACCAATCCCCTTTTTGTTGTAATCTTTCCCCTGGATATAGAGGCTGTCGAGAATTGCAGATGACTCAAAAGTTCCTCGAAGCCCGATTTTTTGCCTGCTGTTGAGATGATAATAAAACGCGGGTAAAGCTTTTACGTTGGCAAAAGTAGAATCTTGTCTGAAGATATTTACTTTCATATTTAAACCCACATTAGAGTTAAATAAATACGGAATATCAGTCTGCAGATCAAAAGTCTGACCTTTGTCGGGGTTTCTCTGCCAATAAAGATTCACGGCTTCAAAACCATTAAACATATTTTTAAAATTGACATTCAAAGTTCCGTTCAAGGTAAATTTGTCTGTCTTATCATTTCCAAAACCGATGACTCCGTCAAAAGTGTTGGTTTTTTTCTTTTCCATAAACAGATAGATCTGTGTGGAATCTTTTGTGAAAAGAGTTTGCGGTTGCCTTTCAAGCGTTATAAAAGGATGGCTTTGGAAATTTTTATTGATGGCAATCAGATTTTTGTCATCATACGTTTTTCCTTTAAATTCTTTTTCAAGATTTTTTATAAATCTTTTGGGAACTCGGGTGTATCCTTTTGCCACAAAACCGTCAATCGTACGTTTATTATTTTTATTAATATCAAGTTCTACAATCGGAATCCCGTTTTTCTGACCTTTAAACTGAGACTTGATCCGGCTGAAAGCAAATCCGTCATCAATATATTTTTTGTTGATATTTTTTTTGACTGAATCTAAATTTTTTGTGAAAAACTCTTTCTCCAGTTTGAATTTGTCGACAATAGAATCGGAGAGATTAACGTACGTTTCATTGAAGTTTTTGCCTTTGTCATAGAAAATCTCTGTGCTGTCACCTTTTATTTTAACATCTTTAAGCTCAGTAAAAAAATAATTGCTTTGCGCTAAAGAATCAAGAAATTTGACAGCAGAAACCGAGTCTTTTACCTTTTTTTTGACTTGCGTTTCTGTATCAATAAGGAAATAATGTTTCTTCTGCGCTTGTACAAAAACGCAAAACAGGATAAAAAATATGTTTAAAGTTAATTTCAACTATTAAAATGTATAAAAAAAGTTTGTCATTCCGTAGGAATCTAAGCTATTATGCTAAAATCTTTGCCTAGATTCCTACGGAATGACAAAAGTGCAGTTTTATTTTTGGGAGATTTAATTGCTTTAATAACTGAAACTAAGCCAGTTTATTATACTTCTTCATTAAATTCTCGTAAGTTCCCTGTGGTAAAATCCATTTCAAAGGAACGCCGATTTTCTGCCCGAATTTACCAAAATAATAATGAGCTTTCCATTTATTTTTAGTTAAAAGCTTGTCAATATATTCTGCAACTTCCAAAGGTTCAGTTCCGTCGCCAACATGAGAATTCATCAAAGAATATACTTTATCGAAAATAGTTGCGTATGGTTCAGAAACTTTTGTTTTCACACGATTTTCGGCAATATTGGTCTTAATATCGCCTAAATGAAGCGAACAAACATCGATATTCCAAGGGTAAACTTCATATCTCATCGCTTCCGTAACTTTATCCAAAGCAGATTTTGAAGCCGAATAAAATCCACGGAAAGGTAATCCCATCTCACTTCCGATACTGGAAACATTGATGATTTTTCCGAATTTATTTTCCCGCATTTTCGGCATTACAGCAGTCATCATCTGAACTGATCCTACAAGATTTAGATTGAATAATTTCAAAATATCTTCTTTTGTAGAATCTTCTACCGAACCCACCATTCCCATCCCTGCATTGTTAATTAAAACATCAATTTTAGTTTCTGTTTTTAAAACTTCAGCGATTGCATTTTGTACCGCATCATTGTCTGTAATATCTGTAGGAATTGATTTGAAATACTGACTTTCGGTAAATTTTCTGCTTAAACCGTAAACGTGATGACCTTTCTTCCCGAAATATTCTGCTAACACGAAACCAATTCCTGAGGAAGTTCCGGTGATGATGATTGTTTTTGACATTTAATAGTAAAAATATTTATTTGAATTAGGAATCTTGAATTTATTTTCACCGATCCTAAAACCGTTCATTTTTTTGAGTACGGTAAATTTATGAATAAACTCTTTATAATCATCTTTTGGAATGTCTGTTTTGTTGTCATCACAGCTTGAAAACTGTTCGTCAACAATTGTTTTTCCTGTTGAGAAGTTGACTTCGTAAGTGAAATTATAATCACAAGTGTCATCCAATTGATATTTTGAGCCAATCAAATAAAAATCACCATTTTGAAATCGAAAAGTATATTTTGAAGTATATGAATGTCTTGAATTTGTGAAGAAAAGCTGAGAAATGATGAGACAATTATTTTTAATTTGTATATCAAGCTTGTTATCTTCTGGATAGAAACCGTATTTGCTGTCAATAATTACGGATGAGTTTTCTTTCCATATTTTTAATTTTCCGTTGATGTTTTTGAGGATGTAAAACTTTCTTTCAAAACCTTCAGATTCTGTTGTTATGTTGGTATTAAAAACAATTACTGTTTCATCTTTTCCGTCTTTATCTAAATCTCCTTTGGTTTCCAAAATTTTTTCATAGCCTTTTGGAATCTCAAAATTTTTCAATTCCTGCGACGGAGAAATTGAAAAGAATATAATTATAAAAAAAGAACAGAGTTTTTTCATTCATCAATCATTAAGAGTTTAATCTAATATCATTTTTTAAGATCTTTCTTTAGTTTTCAAATTATAAAGCGGTTTCCTACGATTTTATAATTTACTACCGTTCATTTTTATAAAAGGTAAATTTATGTAAAAGAACCAAAAAATAAGACTTTCGATATAATAAATCTATTGAACAATGTAAAAATGGATTAACTACACTTCAAAAAAAAATCCCGAAGACATGCTTCAGGAATTTTTTAGTATTTAACAGTTTTAATTAAGGTTCTATAATAATACTTCCGCATTGGCTCCCATTAGGAGTACAATAATAACGTTGACGGGGAATGCAGCATTTATAATATCCTACCATACAATTTTGAATACACACTTCGATTCCCCCGCTAATACTTTTCAATTCTTTTCTTGAAATTTTTTTTAAGTTTTTCATAATGATTAGTTTTAAATGATTTGAATATTTGTGGCGTTTAATATCCACACTATCAAATATATAAAATTTATCAGTGCGAAATAGAATTTATATTTTTTTATTTATTAATCATTAAATACTTAAACCAATATCCTCCCTTTCGATCATTCCTGTGGTTTCCAAATCACAAATACAGCCTTTTACGGTTTTGTAATTTCCGTTGATACGGGTTTCTTTTCCGTTGCTGTCTTTGATGATAATTCCGGCAGAATAATCGTTGCCTTCGGCGTGATAAGATCTGTAAATTACATATTCGTACCCATTATTTTTGAATAAAATATTGTCAATTTCCATTCCTGCATTTTCTTTTCCACCACCTCTCATATAAGAATTGTAATGAAATTTCTTCCAGCTTTCTTTGTTTCTTTCGGCAGGAAATTCCATCTCGACTTTAGCTTTAGTTCCAAATCGATATTGAATGTAT
This sequence comes from Chryseobacterium indoltheticum, assembly GCF_003815915.1. Taxonomy (NCBI): domain Bacteria; kingdom Pseudomonadati; phylum Bacteroidota; class Flavobacteriia; order Flavobacteriales; family Weeksellaceae; genus Chryseobacterium; species Chryseobacterium indoltheticum. The sequence goes on along the minus strand of NZ_CP033929.1, from coordinate 4,197,022 downwards.
GTATTGGTTTTATCTTTTACCAAAGACATTTTTTTACCATTTTTGGTTTCAAATGAATAAATAACTTCCTCGTTAGGCAAAAGATACTGCGCCCAAAATGTCAAAGGAAATAGAAAAGCAAAAATGATTACAAGTTTTTTCATATAAATTAATTTTCAAGAATTGTATTTAAATCTTTCCAAAACATCGGATACGATTTTTCCACCACATTTTCGTCTTCAATATTTAAGTCTTTAATAAGGCAAAATGGTGCAAAACTCATTGCCATTCTGTGGTCTTGATAGGTTTTGATTGAAATGTTTTCTTCAGGATCTTTAAAACTGATTGATTTGATCGTTGCATCTGTGATTTCAGTTTCTGTTCCGAGTTTTTGCAGTTCATTGTATAATGCCAAAAGTCGATCCGTTTCTTTGACCCTCAAAGTTCCCAAACCTGAAATTTCAAAAGAAATTTTCAATGCTGCAGCAGTTACACAAAGAGTCTGGGCAATATCAGGGCAATTATTCATATCCAAAATAATCTTTTTCGGAAATATGAAATTTTCAATAGGCTGAAGGGTCAATTTGTGCTCGTCTTCTGCGAATGTGGTTTTAATCCCAAAAAACTTTTCATAAATATCTGCAATCGCAGAATCTCCCTGTGTAGATTCTTTGTAAAAACTTTTCAGATGAATTGTTTCTCTTCCCAAAGCTGCGAAAGAATAGAAATAGGAGGCCGAGCTCCAGTCGCTTTCTACTTCATAGTTGATAACCGATGAATGATTATCAATAAATGATTCTACTTTTATAGTGTTTCCTATAAAGCTGTTTTTTATTCCGAATTTGGTTAAAATATCCAAAGTCATTTCAATATATGACCTTGAAGTAACTTCACCTACCAAATTTATTTCCAAACCATTTTCCAGTTTTCCGGCGATTAAAAGAAGAGAAGTAATGAACTGGCTTGAAATATTTGCCGGAACATCTACTTTTGTTTCTGTGATTTTTCTTCCATTAATTTTTAAAGGTGGAAAGCCTTCATTTTCCAGATATTCGATTTGTACACCAAGATTTTGTAAAGCCGTAACCAAATTTTTAATTGGTCTTTCTTTCATTCTTCCGGAACCGGTAAGAATTGTAGTTTTTCCGTCTTGTATCGAATAATACGAAGTAAGGAAACGCATTGCTGTTCCTGCGTGATGAATATCTACAATCTCTGTTTCCTCAGATAATGCTTTTCTTAGCAATTGTGTATCCTGAGAATTGGAAAGGTTCCCGATTTTTATGGCTGCAAACAGACTTTCTAAAATCAACAAACGATTCGAAATACTTTTCGAACCGCTGATTTGTATGGTTTTGTTTCCTATTAATTTTGATTTTTCTAGCTTCTTCATTATTTCATTTCTATTTTAGAGATAAGCAATTACTTAAAGTTGCTTTATCTTTTAATTCATTTTTAAATTCTACAGGAAGATTTATTTTGGTAGAACACCAATATTTTTCTTCGTATTTCTTTAAATCAGAATTCCACATTATTGCTTTTGCATCATTGTAATCTGAATTATAATAATATAGATTTTCTTTATCATCAACATAACAAAGCCAATAATGGTTATCGCTGAATGTCATATTTATCGGTTGCTGATAAAGAATTTTTCCATTTTCATTCGTAATAGCAAATACTTTACATGAGTTCTCTATATTTTTTACAATAATTTTTCTTTGTGTTCTTCCCCATGAATATGTTGCATTTGTATTAATAAAACCTTCTTGAATAAAATTGTGTTTGGATTTTTCAGAAGAACAGTAGGTTAAAGAAAGAATTACAAATAAAAATAAAGTAAACTTCATGAAATTACTTAAGTTTTTCATTATTGTGATGTCTGTCTTTGTCGCGATCAGTTTTTATTTTCATTTTTTTATCGAAAGCATCCTGTAGATTGACTCCGGTTTGGTTGGCTAAACATAGCGTTACAAACAAAACGTCTGCTAATTCTTCTCCCAGATCTTTACTTTTATCACTTTCTTTTTCGCTCTGTTCACCGTATCTTCTTGCGATAATTCTGGCAACTTCGCCCACTTCTTCAGTAAGCATTGCCATATTGGTTAACTCATTGAAATATCTTACCCCAATGGTCTTTATCCATTCGTCGACCTGTTGCTGCAGATTTGTAATTTCCATTTTTTTAAGAGCCAAGTTAAAAGTTTAAAGAATTAAGTTAATTTCATTCATCATTCATCATTCATCAATTATCAATTATCAATTTTACTGATAAGCGCCTAACGTCGGGCTGGTCGTTCTGGAAACATTTACAATATCTGTAGGAACTGTGTTGGCAACCGTTACATCACCTTTATTTTTTGCAGGAGAATCGGCTTTTACTCTTAAGTTCATCTTGGCAGCGAAATAATTCATAAATCTAGGATCCTGATTTTTTATACTCTGAACGACGCTGGAACTTGTAAAATCAAATCCGGCTGCACTTATTCCTGAGTATTTCAGTAAGCTGTTTTGAATGCTGAAATTGAGCAATTGTCCCGGAACCTGATTTAAAGTTAAAGAATTATCCCGATCAGAATAAATAATACTGTTTCTGATATTGATATGAAGAGACCCCGGATCGGGTTGCCCGTTTTCTTTTTTAAATTCATTGGTGGCGTAAATTCCGTCACGGGTAAATTGACTTAAAACTTCAGAATAATTAACAATCGTAGAGTGTACAAAGTCATAAACTCCACCTTTGAAGATTCCAACGCAAGCCTCGCCGCAGTTATTCATTACTAAATTCTTTGCATTGATATTTGATCGTACCGAATAAATACCATATTCCTGAAATGTATGAATGAAAGAATTGCTTATTGTCGCATCGGTTTCTGTCATTTCCAGACCTCTTGTTCCACCAAAAAGTCGGGTATGATTCATATTCAAAACAGATGCTGCTTCCATTTTAATAGAATTCCAGTTTCTTGGGATGGTGTCATAATAGCTGTCATTTCTGTCACCACGAATAATTACCTGATTATCTGCTGTTCCGTTGATATTCAACGTTGCGCCGGATGAAACTTTCATTCCGCTGTTTTTATGGAAATATATTTTTGTTCCCGCTTGTACGTTTAAATTAACTCCAGGATCAAGCGTCAAATCTCCGTAAATAATTTTAGCTTTATTATTAGACCAAGTTGCATCAGAAGCAATAACATTTGGGTTTGAAGGAGTTTTAATGAAAAATTCAGCATCCTGAACAACAGAAAATAAAGTGACATGTTGTTGTCCGGCTCCGGTTGTAAACAAAACTCTGTCTTCGGCAATCGCTTCAGGACCTGTGGCTTGAGGTGCAATTTCTACAAAAATATAAAGACTGTCTTTCTTTCTGAGAGGAACATTCTGGAAATCGTGTCCTGTTTTTCCGTCTACATTAATTTTATATAATGATGCAGCTCCTTTTTCAAGACTGATTCTTGGGATCATCACATCTTTATCTTCATTATTAAATACTTTTACCAGATAGGTTTCTGAGCGTACCTGATGATAAACAGTATCACAGAATACGGTATCTCTCGAGAAACTCAATTCCTGAGAAGGTGCATCAAAGCTAATATCATCCTTATCACACGAAATTGCCAAAAATAACATCCAGAATGAGAAAAAGAGTAATGATTTGAATTTCATATGTAGAAATTTTTTGTTTATCTAAGGTTATATGTTATCGCTTAACCTCGTTGGTATTTGTTATCAAAGACAGCTCTGGCGATTTCATCGAAGTTAAAATTTATATACTTTTCAAATTTAACGAAAATACTTTAATTTTCTTATCTTTTAAAAATTGTTGACCAGGTATTTGTATATTATAAAAATTATTGTATTTTTGCAACCTAAAATTTAGCAGAAGAAATACCATTACTATTTCGAAAGCAAACTTTAATTTTTTTAAAAAATAGTATTATGAAAAAAGGAATTCACCCGGAAAATTATAGACTTGTTGTTTTCAAAGATATGAGTAACGACGAAGTATTCTTAGGTAAGTCAACTGCTGACACAAAAGACACTATCGAGTTTGAAGGTAGCGAGTACCCATTGATCAAAATGGAAATCTCTTCTACTTCTCACCCTTTCTACACAGGAAAAACTAAATTAGTTGATACTGCAGGTAGAGTAGACAAGTTTATGAACAAATACAAAAAATTCGCTAAGTAATTTTTTGATATTAAAATATTTAAAGTCTTCCGAAAATCGGAAGACTTTTTTATTTGTAGTTAAAAGACAGAAATTGAAAGTTAGTGGTGAGAAATTAGTTTTACTATTTGTATTTTTGCTTTGAGTAAAGATTAGATGTCTAACATCTAACTTCTAATATCTAACCTCTAATTTCTTTTTAAAATGCAACTTGTATTTTCAGATGCACAATACTGGGAAGATTTTCTTCCGCTTACTTTTACAAGACCTATTGCAGAAATGCGATGCGGAATTCTTACATTCTCCGAAAGATGGCAGAAAATCTTAGCTACTACTGAGGTTTCCTGGTTTACAGAAATGTATCTTCAGCAAAAATTCAGAGAACCTGAAAAAAAAGAAAGCCTGTTTTTGGTGCCCAACTTTTTGCCAACAGAAACAGTTATTCAGCAGATTAAAGAATTGAAGCAGGGTGAAGCTTTGGTTTATGAAGACGAGTTGGTTGCTGCGAAAATTAATATGGAAGGTTTTTCTTTACATCAGATTGAAAAAATGACTGATATTAAAGAAGAGCTTGTTTTCTATAAAAAGCCTACCGATTTATTTACTTATAATAAAGAAGCAATCGATTTTGATTTTGAATTGCTTACTAAAGGAAAAATTTCTCAGGAATTGTCTTCTACCAATGGATTTTTAGGAAATAAAGAAGATTTGTTTATCGAAGAAGGAGCCGAAATAGAATTCTCAACCATCAATACCAAAACCGGGAAAATCTATATCGGGAAAAATGCCGAAGTAATGGAAGGTTGTAATCTTCGTGGCCCGATTGCGCTTTGTGAAGGCTCTAAGTTTAATTTAGGTGCAAAAATTTACGGTGCAACCACGATTGGTCCGCATTCTAAAGTTGGCGGTGAAGTGAGTAATATTATTATTTTTGGCTATTCGAATAAAGGACATGATGGTTTTGTAGGAAATTCTGTGATTGGTGAATGGTGTAATCTAGGCGCAGATACAAACTCATCCAACCTGAAAAATAATTACGGAAATGTAAAGCTTTGGAACTACAGAACCAAAGATTTTCAGGATACAGGTCTGCAGTTCGCAGGCTTAATAATGGGAGATCATTCTAAAACAGCAATCAATACACAATTGAATACAGGAACGGTAATAGGAGTTGCATCTAATATTTTTAAAGAAGGCTTCCCGCCCAATCTGATTGAAAACTTTTCTTGGGGCGGATTTAAAGATGATGAACGATTTAAATTGGATAAAGCGTACGAAGTTGCCGAAAAAGTAATGGCAAGAAGAAAATTGCCTTTAACAGATGGTGATAAAGCGATTTTGAAACATATTTTTAATGAATATTAATTGATTATAATTGAAAACTTCAAATTTTTTTGAAGTTTTTTTCATTTTAGTGTAATATATTTCGATTTCAGATTGTCTTATTAATAGAAACAAGCTTATGACCCAAGAAACTTTTAGAGATACGGTATTTACTCTCAGAGATGAGATGTTCCGTTTTGCAAAAAGGTTTGTTATGAGCAGTGATGAAGCGGAAGATGTAGTACAAGATTTGATGATTAAATTCTGGCAGAAAAAAGATGAGCTGGAAAAGTTCGGAAATTTTAAATCTTATGCTCTGAAATCTGTGAGAAATGAATGTCTCAATCGGTTGAAGCATCACGACGTAAAGTTAGGTTTTGCTGATATGCAGCTTCATCGATCGGAATTGTACAGTATGGATGTGAATAATCTGAAAGAATATATCATAGGTTTTATCAACCAGCTTCCGGAGAAACAGAAAGCGGTGATTCACCTGAAAGATGTAGAAGAGTATGAAGTGTCTGAAATTTCCGAAATGTTGGAAATGGAAGAAAATGCAGTAAGGGTCAACCTGATGCGTGCAAGACAAAAAGTAAAAGAACAAATCTCTCAACTTATGAGCTATGAGCAACGACAAATTTCAAGATAAATATAACGAGATCTTCCAAGGCTTAAAGGAAGAAAAGATGAACTGGAATTTTGAAGATTTTCTTCAGAAAGCAGAAGGTAATGTAGTTTCAGAAAACGAGGCGCCAATAATTCCTATTCAGGGTAAAAAACCTTCGCTTCCGAAATGGTTTTGGATGGCTGCAAGTGCGGTGATACTTTTAAGTTTTGGTTTTTTATTTAATTATAATCAAAATGGTGAGGCTGCAGATCAGGCGAAATTGGTTGAAAACGAAATTCAGAAGCAGAAAACTGATTTTATTAATGAAAATCACAATCACGATTCGCAAGTTGCAGTTCATATCACTGATTCTGTTTCGGGACCAAAGCAAGATTCTATTTTTGTGGAAGACCCGATTGCTGAAAAAGATGTTTTGGATGAACTTCTGTCTAAGAAAAGCAGGATCAAAAAGCAATCAAAACCGAGATATGTTTATAATTCGGAATTAAAAAATAACACTTCGAAAGATTCCACAGGATATAAAGATTCTTATGTTATCGTTAATGGGAAACGTATCGATAACATGGAAGAAGCTATCAATATAACAAAATATTCATTCCAGGTGATGGCTAATAATGTTAATCAGGCATTAGCTCCCAAAGTAATGGACAACGTAGATTATTAACAACAGATTATGCAACTGATCAGGCTTATAATCAATTTAAATTTAACTGAACTCATGAAAAAACTATTCATTATATGTACCCTTGTGCTGTCTCATTTCTTTAATGTGTACGGACAGGAAAATAAATTAGATAAACTTTTTGATAAATATCAGGAAGTGGAAGGGGTAACTTCTATTAAAATTGCAAAACCAATGTTTGGAATGCTCAGCAATCTGAATATTGCAGATTCTGAACTCGATCAGATCAAACCTTTGCTGGCAAAAATCAACGGGCTGAAAGTATTGATTACAGAAAACTCTTCAGGTAATTCAAAAGCAAATATTAATCAGCTTAATAAAGAGATTTCAGCATTCGTGAAAAATCTGAATTACAGTGAGATTATGTCTGTAAAAAACGGGGGTAGCAGAATTAAGTTTCTTTCATCTGAAGCTGAAAAAGACGGTACTTTAGAAAATATGCTTTTAAATATAGACAGTGGAACCGGTGAAAGTATTCTTGTAATGCTTGATGGGAAACTTTCTATGGATGATGTAAATAAAATTATTAATTCCGGCGAAACTAAAACGAATACGACAAGAACTACAATTACCAACAGTTTTACTTCAGATAATTCTGCATCTTACTTGAATGGCGAAAACAGAAATGTAGGGCAATTCTCAGGAATCGATGTAAGTGCAGGTGTAAAAGTAGTTTTTACACAGGAAAATAATACAAGTGTAAAAGTTTTTGCAGATGCTGATAAACTTCAAAATGTAATTACAAAGGTAGAAAACGGTATTTTGAAAGTTTCAATTGATAATAAAGGAACAAAGAATTTGAGATTCAAAAACCTTAGCGTGAATGTCTCATCACCAAAAATGGATAGAATTAAGGCTTCTTCAGGTTCCAATTTTACAACAGTGAACGAAATCAGAGAAAAAGAGATGACTATAGATGCTTCTTCAGGATCAGGAATTGTTGCAAAATTTCAAATTTCCGGTACTTCTAACTTTGAAGCTAGTTCTGGTTCTACTGTGAAAGCGTCAATCAATTCAGATAAAGTTTTAGTAAAAAGCTCAAGCGGATCTAGCATTAAGCTGGAAGGAAATACAGAATACATATCAATCGATGCAAGCAGTGGTGCTTCTTGTAAAGCAGATCAATTAACTGCAAATATTGGTGTCGTAGAGTCTACATCGGGAAGCAATGTTTCTGTGAGCGCAAAAGATAAATTAACAGTAAAAGCTTCTTCAGCTGGATCTGTAAAATACAGAGGAAATCCTCAGATTGAATCAAACATCAGCAAATCTTCTGCAGGAAGTTTAAATCAAATCAACTAAAAACCTAGGCCATGAAAATTTTCAAAAACATTTTTTTTGTTTGTTGTACTTTATTTTTAATGCAGTCATGCGTTGTTTCAAGCAAACCAAACATCGATTTTTTCTCAAAATCAAATTATAATTCTCAAGATGCGAAGTTTGCCAGCTTTAATGTACCGCTATTTCTAGCGAAGCCCTTTATCAAAAAAGCGTTGAGAGAAGAAGGAGAAAGTGAAGCTGCAATTGCAATGGTAAAAAAAGTTTCGAAAATAAAAATGATGACTGTTGCCAATGGAAGTGAAGCAATGCTGAAAGATTATGCCAACTATCTAAAGGATAACAATTACGAAGATTGGGCAACCATAAAACATGATGGCGATAATGTAAATATCCGAGTAAAACAAAAAGGCGAGATCATCAATAATATGCTGATTACTGTAAATTCGAAAAAAGACATGGTGTTTTTGGATGTTAAAGGCAGCTTTACGGCAGACGATATTTCCCAGATGATCAATCTTGCATCAGACAAATAATTTCATATTCAACCATATTTAATTTTGTAAAGTCACTGTTTTAGTGGCTTTTTTTCGATTTATATCATGTATTATTAAGTTTTATTTAAACTATTTAAAAGCATTTTCATATTCCGGCAAAAAGTCTTAATTTTGCAAGAAAGTAAAGATGTCTATTCATAACAAAATTGTAGAGACAGCCATCACTTTCGATGACGTGCTTCTAGTCCCTGCTTATTCTGAAGTTTTACCTAATCAGGTTTCATTAAAATCAAGACTTACCGATAAAATTACGCTTAATGTTCCGATTGTTTCCGCTGCAATGGATACCGTTACAGAGGCTGATTTGGCAATTGCTTTGGCAAGAGTTGGTGGTTTGGGTTTCATTCATAAAAATATGACGATCGAAGAACAGGCCGCTCAGGTAAACAGAGTGAAGCGTTCTGAAAACGGAATGATCTCTGATCCTGTAACGCTTTCAAAAGATCATACTTTGGCTGAGGCTAAAGAAACGATGGCAAAATATAAAATCTCTGGTCTTCCGGTTGTTGATGCTGAAAATACTTTGATCGGAATCATCACCAACAGAGATGTAAAATATCAGGAAAACCTTGATATGAAAGTCGAAGAGATCATGACAAAAGAAAATCTGATCACTTCTGATAAAGATACCAATCTTGAAAAAGCAAAAGAAATTCTTCTTAAAAGCAGAATAGAAAAGCTTCCTATCGTTGATAAAAACAATAAACTGGTTGGTTTAATTACCATTAAAGATATTGATAATCAATTGGAATATCCTAATGCCAACAAAGATGAAAACGGTCGTTTGATCGTGGGAGCCGGTGTTGGTGTAGGTGAAGATACATTAGACAGGATTGCTGCTTTAGTTCAGGCCGGAGTTGATATCATCGGTATAGATTCTGCTCACGGACACTCAAAAGGAGTTTTAGATAAAATTTCTGAAATCAGAAGAGCATATCCTGATCTGGATATCGTTGGCGGGAATATCGTAACGGCTGAAGCTGCAGCAGATTTAATTAAAGCGGGTGCAAATGTTCTTAAAGTAGGTGTTGGTCCGGGTTCTATCTGTACAACAAGAGTTGTTGCAGGAGTTGGAGTTCCTCAATTATCTGCTATTTACAACGTTTACGAATATGCTCAGTCTAAAAATGTTACCGTAATTGCTGATGGAGGAATTAAACTTTCGGGAGATATTGTAAAAGCGATCGCAAGTGGAGCAGGAGCAGTAATGTTGGGCTCACTTTTAGCCGGAACGGATGAAGCTCCGGGTGAAGAAATTATCTTCCAGGGAAGAAAATTTAAAACTTACCAGGGAATGGGAAGTCTTTCTGCAATGAAGAGAGGTGGAAAAGAAAGATATTTCCAAAGTGAGGCTAAAAAATTCGTTCCGGAAGGAATTGAAGGAAGAGTTCCCAGTAAAGGATCTTTGGAAGAAGTAATTTTCCAATTGACAGGAGGTTTGAGAGCCGGAATGGGATATTGTGGGGCTAAAGATATTGAAGCTTTACAAAAAGATACCAAAATGGTAATGATTACAGGTAGCGGATTGAAAGAATCTCATCCGCATGATGTGATTATCACTCAGGAAGCTCCGAATTATTCTTTATAAATTCGAATACATATATAAAATAAAATACCTCCGAAAATTCGGAGGTATTTCTTTGAACCAAAAATTAAATTATGAGAAAAAGTGAAAGAAAATTTATGTAATTATTGAGCTTTGCTGCTCTCCAAATACAAGATTTTCATCGTTTGTGTTTTTTACAGTTTTCATTTGTGTTTTGTATTTACCCGAGAGCCTTTTTAGGCTCTGCGAATAAATACGATCTAATTTTTTTTCATCATTGAGTTTTACCTCCTAACAATTAGATTTCCATCATTTGTGTTTTCTTTTTTGTATTTACCCGAGCTTCTTTCTAGGTTGTTCGAATAAATACGGTCTAATTTTTTTTCATCATTTGAGTTTTACCTCCTAATAATTAGATTTCCATCATTTGTGTTTTCTTTTTGTATTTACCCGAGTTTCTTTCTAGGTTTTTCGAATAAATACGATCTAATTTTTTTTCATCATTTGAGTTTTTACCTCCGAACAATTAACTTTCATCATTTGTGATTTTAGAATTTCAATTGTGTTTTCGAATTGTTTAAAACTCGGTCTGAAAGCATTCAGATCTTCTCTTTACTTTTATAGTGTAAATTTAGTAACATTATAAACTCAATCATAATTATTCGTTTAGATATATGTCAATATGCTTGTAGATATTTATCTATATTGTATAAATAGCAATAATTAATTGAATTTATTGTTGTTTAAATTGAAAAAATCGCAATTGAATGCGATTTATTTGGTTGGTTTGATAAAGTTTTTTATTGAGTGCCTCAATTCTTTAATTGATCTTTAAAATCATCGATCCGAAAATCAGTTAGAGCATTTCCCTTTTCAATTTTTTCTTTAGAATAGAGACGGAAGTCATTTTCAGTTTTCTCCAAAAGATAATCGTAAGGTCCGACTGAAGAAATGAGCTTAATTAAAACCGGTGAAATCTCCAAAGTGATAAACAGTCCCATAATAAAAGCTGCAGCAGTGGCGATGATCGCTGAGTTTTTTCCAAGTTCGTCCAAAGCCTGTAATCTTGCAGCAAATCCGTTGAATTTATCTTCAAACGTTTCTGTAGATTTTCTTTCTGTTTCAAGGTTGGTGTAGACTTTAGAGATTTCTTTGTCGAGATATTCCAGTCTTGTTGCGACCTGCTTTTGATAATTTTCCAGGTCTAGTCGTCGTTGTTCTTTCAGTTCTTGTTTTCGTTTTGCATTAGAACCGAAACCTACTTTTCCGCTGGTCAAATTAGATTGTTTCCCTAAGATTTCCTTTTCAAGTTCTACCGCTGCCGAATCATAAGACTTCTGATATTGAGCAATTTTATCGGAAATTTGCTTTTTTTCAGTTTCAAAAGGGCCGCTTTGTTGCAGAATTCTACCGCTCATTTGTGTCTGAAGGTCTTTTTTATTCCTTTGAATGATCGTGTTTAGCTGTTTATTGACTTCCTTTTCAAAAATCTTTAGCTCTAAAGGTTTAGAAATAATAATTCCTAAAAATGTTGCCAGAATCAATCTTGGGATCGACATCAGAATCTGATTCCACCATGATCCTGTCTTCTTAATTGATGAAACAATATATCGATCCAGATTAAAAATCATTAAGCCCCAAAGGATTCCAAAACCAATCGAAGCCCAGATGTCATCGAAAATAGTGAACATTGCATAGGCTGCAGAAAGTGTCGCAAAAACTGCGGTGAAAAGTACAATTCCTCCGATTCCGGCAAATTTATTCCATTCACTCGGTGTTTTTCTTAAGATGTGGATGTTTCCACCAGAACAAATCAGGAGAAATTTCTGAAACCAGTTTATTCTGTGATTTGTTTGATATATAGTTGCTTGTGTATTTTTCATTATTGAAAATTTATACAAAATTAGTATTAAAAAACATACCATTGTTACAAATAGTAATATGTTTTACCAAGTAATTTAAAAATATTAACTAATGCAAAAGAATTAAGAAATACTAAAATTTAAATATTTTTTAAGTTTGTGCACGTTTATGTTTTGATATTGATAATAAATTGATAGTTTTGCAACCGAATATTAAATAAAATAAATAAAAATGAAAAAATTCTGTACCCTATTAGTATTGATGTTTTTTATTAATTCATTTTCGCAGGATTTTCATAAGGAATGCGGTTTTGATAAGGTAATGAAAAAATTGGATGACAGACATCCGGATCTAAAAAGATATAGAGAAGAGGGAGAGCAGAAGATTCTCGGGATGAATCAACAGGCCTTTCTTAATAAAGTAGGAGCCACAACTTCAAAGAATACTCTTTATACGGGACAGATTTATGAAATCCCGGTAGTCGTTCACGTTATCGAATCCCAAGATGCTGCAAATGCTAACTTAGCGGTTACAGATCAGGAAATTATCAATTGGATAGCGAGAGCAAACAGTATGTATGCGACTACTTATGGCGGTTCTTTTTATCCGGAAGGAGCAGGTGCTACAGGAGGAAATGTGATACCCTTTAAACTCGTTTTAGCAAAGAGATCACCGAGTTGTTTACCTACAACGGGTATTATACGATACAACGGAAGTACTCTTCCTGATTATGACCAAAATGGAGTAACCGATACGGGAGCTACAGACACACAAATTAAAAATGAGCTAGCACCACACTGGCCAGAAAATTCTTACTTTAACATTTATGTGGTAATTGGTTTCGATGGTGAGCAGCAATTATCGTATGGACTTATGGGGTACGCTGCGTTTCCTAGTTCGTATGACTACGATTATGAAAGCTTTATGAAAGTGGCAACGATCAAGAATCAAAATGATACTACCCTTACTCACGAATTGGGTCATGCTTTTGGGTTGTATCATACTTTCCAAGGAATTTCTTATACTAGTCAAACAACTTGTCCTGTAAATAATAATTGTGCAACAGATGGTGACAGAGTTTGTGATACTTCACCTTCAAGAAGTATGTATAGTGGTGCAACGCCCAACAATAATGCAATCGATCCGTGTACTACTGTGAACTACGATGGAACCCAGTATAATATTATGAATTATACCAATTCAAACCGTAAATTTACTTCGGGGCAACGTGACAGAGCGATTTTGATGATGATGGAATATAGAAAAGATCTTCTGAATTCTTTAGCCGGAAAAGATCCTGCATCGATTATAACATCACCTGTTTCTGTAGTGAATGCACAATGTAATCCTTCAGGCATTGCAAACCCTACCAATAACAATTTTGCAACAGGGCCTTACCGAGTAGTTTTCGGAAATATCAACAGTGTGACCAACGGATATGATTCTGATGAGGCAAATCCTGTATATTATGCAGATTATGCCAATGCTACTTGTATCAGACCAGCGTATGCTACAGAAATACCGTCTCTTACGGCAACTCCTTTAAAAATAACTTTTATGAACGGGTTTGGGCAAACTGAAAAATTCAGAGTAAAAGCGTGGATTGATTATAATAATAATGGTACATTCGAAGATGCAGAATTGGTTACAAATTATCTTTCTAATAATATAGGATCAGGACAAAGTAGCACATATACAGTCAATGTAACTCCGGCAGCATCTGCAGTACAAAATATTTATCTTCGAGTGAGAATTGGAGTAGATGCAGCTACAAGAAACTCAGTTACTTTACCGGAATTTACTTCATGCTCTGTATTACAATATGGGCAGATAGAAGATTATGCTGTTAAAATATTAGGATCATTATCCACTTCTGAAACAGAAAATAAATCTGACACTAAAATTGTTTACATAAAAGAAGAAAATAAACTTCAGCTTTTTGGTAACAGAAATCTAAAATTCGGGAATTATCAAATTTACGATATGAGTGGTAAAATGATACAAAAAGGAAAATCAGATACCAATGAAGTTCGCATCAATCAGCAATTAATTAATGGTTCGTATATCATTAATTATTCTGATGGTGGCAAACAAGATTCTAAGAAATTTTTACATAACTAAACTTAATAAAAGCCCTTTTTTAAGGGCTTTTTTATTTTACTTGAACAAATTTGATATGAAAAAAATATTCAGTATTTTGTTTTTCTGCCTTTTAATCATTAGCTGTCAGTCACAGAAAATTGAGGCTCAACACAACGAAGAAGACAAAGCAAAGTATTTCTTAGGAACGTGGAGGCTGTCTCAAAAAACATATAAGGAAGGTCTAGAAACGAAAGTTTATAATCTTCATGAATGTATGAAGCAATACGAACTTATATTTGAAGCGAAAGTTGAAAAAACAATAGTGACAAAAACATTTGCGACCGGCAAAGATTGTCAGATAAAAAGCCAATCAGAGGGTTTGGCGGTTAAGATCAGTGACGGTTCTTTTTCTTATCAAGAAGAAGATCTCAAAAGAGTAGAGCGTTTTAAAATGTACTCAAAAAATAAATTTTCAATAATATACCGCGATATTATTAACGGAAATGTGACGGAAATCGAAGACTTTTATCAACGGGAAAAATAATTATTTCAGCCGATCCGGATTCTGTCTTAAAAAACTATCCCATCCCGAATAAGACTTTGTATCTGCAATCGTTCCAGAATTAAAATGATGACAAACCGCAACCGCCAATCCGTCGGAAGCGTCTAAATATTTTGTGGGAAATTCTTTTAGGTTCAAAAGGTTCTGAAGCATTCCTGCAACCTGTTCTTTACTGGCATTCCCGTTTCCGGTGATTGCCATTTTTATTTTTTTTGGAGAATATTCTGTAATAGGAATATTCCTGTGAAGACTTGCTGCCATTGCTACGCCTTGAGCTCTTCCCAATTTCAGCATTGATTGTACGTTTTTGCCAAAGAAAGGAGCTTCAAGCGCCACCTCATCAGGGTGAAACTCGTCAATTAATGCTAATGTTTTGTCGAAAATATATTTAAGTTTAGTCTCATGGTTCGGATATTTTTTTAAAATCAATTCGTGAATGGAAATCATCTCCATTTTTCCTTTTTTTACCGATATCAAACCGAATCCCATAATGGCTGTTCCGGGATCAATTCCTAAAATTATTTTCTCTGCTGAAATCATCGTGTCAAAGATACGGCTTTCTTTATTTTAGAATCCAATTATTCTTCAGACAGTTTCTTTTGATTGATGGGAACCCACTTTCCGTCATGTCTCAATAATGTAATTTTATCAACTAATAATTTAGTTTTGTAGATTTTGTCTTTATAGATTTCCCATGCCTTCAAAAAGTTTTCATACGTAAGATCTCTGTAGCCAACAGTTACATGGGATTAAATGAATATTTTCCAAAACTAAATTTCTCTTTTACGTTTAAATAAAGTTGTTTTAAATTTTCGCTTTCTTCCGGTTTTACAAATAGAACAGGGTTCTTTGGATTAGGAAAACTTCCAAAACCGTTTAAAATAATTTCAAAAGGAGAAATGGTGGTGTCGATTTTCTGAAAGGCGATGTGAATGTCTTCTTCCAATTCTATTTCTCTTTCAAATGGAGGTAATAAAGTAATATGTGCATCATTTTTCAGTGCTTTAGAATTTCCGAAATTTAAAGCTAAATCTTCTTTAAAAACTCTCACCTCATCAATGATTTTCTGATCAGGATAAATAGCGATGAAGTACATTTTTTTCATTCAGTAAATGTAAGACTTCTTTCGATTTTTTAAAAAGTTAATATGCATAAGAAAATTATGCATAACTTTACGAGGTATTAAATCTTTAGGATGAAAAAAAATAGCCTTTACAAAGGAACGCTGCAGAATATCATTTTAAAACTGCTTTCAAAAGAGGTGAAGATGTATGGGTATCAAATCACACAGCGTGCAAAAGAATTGACGGAAGGTGAGCTCGAAATGACTGAAGGAGCACTCTATCCGCTTTTGCATAAACTCGAAGCAGATGGAATTATCAAGGCTGAAGTTCAGGAAATCAACGGTAGAAGCAGGAAATATTATTTGCTTACCGATAAAGGGAAGAAACAGCAGGCTACACAGGAAGATGAAATGAGAAGTTATTTATTTAATCTAAAAACCATTTTTGATATTTAAAATTATGATGACTAAAGAAAATCTAACAGAAATAGAAAAATATCTAAAGAGTAAGAATTTAAGTTCTGCGGTTTTCGCTGAGGTTTATGATCATTTTGTAATGCAGATCTCAGAACTGATGTATAATCAGGAAAACAGTTTCCCGGAAGCTTTTCTTCAGACAAAAGTCAATTGGCAAAACGAACTGAAAATGGTGAAAGCTGATCTATTTTCTTTCAAAAGAATTGCGGAAATTGAGAAGGGTGTTTTGCAAGGTCGATTCAGAAGAATGATGATGATCGCTTCTGGGTTTTCACTGGTTTTGGGGACGATATTTTATTTTAATGAACACGTCTATTTGTATATGCAGGGAGCTTTAATTATGACGCACTTATTATTTCTGATATATCATTTTGTATTTAGAAAGATGAGTCTTTCAGAATATCAAAAAATGGCATTTCATCCATTATTGCTGAGAAACTTATTGTTGATGTTACTTATTCTGCCTCTCACAAATATTATTTTTTCGACAACTAAAAATTTATGGGAATTCCCATTGAATCACATGTTTGTCACCTTTTCAGTCATCCTTCAAATTCAGTTACTAAATTTCAGGACTAAAAAAATAAATGTTTTAATGGTATGACGAAAGAGCAAAAAAATCAAGTAAGAAATTATCTTTTAGACAAAAAACTTCCTGTCGATTTAATGATGGAAGTCGAAGATCATTTTGTTAGCCAGATTAATGAGCTTCAGATGGAAAAAGATTTACCTTTTGATGAGGCATTCAATGCTGCAATTATTTCGTGGCATGATGACCTGAAGCTTTTTTGGGACGGTAACTGGAGTCTTGAAAATACATCAATGCTCATCAAAAAATCGACTAGACAAAAGTTATTTTCAATTTTGAAAAAATCAGTGATGCTTGCTGTTTTTAGTTATGTGGTAATGGTTTTATTTTATCTTCTAATCCCTTTTAATGTTTTCAGAATTGGCGTTGGAGTTTTAATAAGCATTATTATGATTATTCCTCTGATTATTTACATTAAAGAAAAGAAGTATTTTGATCTTCCTAAAAAATATAAAAACATTCGTCTATCGGCGTATCAGGATATGGTGATTATATTTTTTATTCTTCCGATGTCTTCATCCTGGATTTTTCGATTTATTTTGGAGTCGAATGACGGCTTTTTGGATATCGGTCAATTGGAAGGTTTTTTTGTTAACTTTTTATTCTTATTCTTTTTCCTTTTTGAAGCTGCAATTATAGTCAGTCAGCAGAAATACCTTGAAATTATCAAGAAGATCATCCCTTATCTACAGGAGAATTTTGAAGTTTCTAATTAATTTTCCAGGATATCTGCAATTTCCTTAATCTTCAGATGAGGTCTGAAAGAAGCAGATTTGCCTTTTTCTTCATCGGCAATATTAGAAAGAATGATCACAGAAGTTTTGGTTTCAGGATAATAAATATTGAGTGACGGAGCGCCTTTCACATAACCGCTGTGAAAATAGGAGACAGGTTTATTATGATTCATCATTATTCCCAATCCGTAACCCATTTTTCCGAGAATAGGATGTTGTCTTTCTGTACTTTTAGACATGAATTTTTTTAGCGTCTCAGGCTTAATTATTTTTCCGGAATATAAAGCGTTATTCCAAATGAGTAAATCGTTTATGGTTGATAAAACTCCGCCTGCCGCAATTCCGATCTCTTTATTGCCTAATCTTTTCGGCATGTTATCAACCGGTTTTTGGTTTTTTAAATTTCCTACATGTGTTTTAGCAAAATTTTCTCCTGTAAACGAAGTTCCGGTAGATGAGTTTTTCATTCCGGCTTTTTTTAATAATTCAATCATGTTTTCATCAAAAGATTTACCTGAAACGGTTTCTACTATTTTTCCTAAAGCGTTGAAACCATCATTTGAGTAATTAAATCCTGAGCCGCTTTTGAATAATAGTTTTTCTCCAAAATTATTTAGACCCGAACTGTGATTTAATAGTTGTCGAATGGTGATATTTTCATATTCTTTTTTCTGGAAATCTTTAATGTATTTTGAAGCTTTATCGTCCAAGGTCAATTTTCTTTCTTCCATCTTAAGAAGAATAAGCACTGCTGTAAATTGTTTGCTGATTGATGCGATAGAAAAAATGGTAGAATCATTGATTTTCCTTTTGTTTGCAAAATCGGCAAAGCCGTTATTTCGACGGTATAATTCAATAGTATCTTTAAAAACACCGACACTTCCGTTAAAATGATATTGATTAACAATAGAATCGATTTGAGTTTTATATAATTTTTTCTGAAATGCTACGACGGCAGAATCTGCAATTGCTTTCCTGTTAACAGGTTGCTGTATAGATTCTGTTTTCTGACAGGAAAAGAGGGTAAGAAAAAATAAGAAGTGTAGCAAATTTTTTTTCAGCATGAAGTTCGTTTTTTTTAAAAATAATAAAAAATCTTGTAAGGGTGAAATCTTTTACTAATCAAATTTGAAATTTTCTTTTCTTATTTTCAATTATTCCTTTTTTGTAAAAATCATTGGATTGTGATATTTGTATAATGATAATTTAATAATATTGATATTATTTTAAATTAAATTTACGTATATATTAATTTAATTGTTAAATTAGCGATACTAATTTATCCAATATTCCAATGAAAAACAAAATCTATCTTTTACTTTTGATGGCTTCATTCTCTGTGGCCAAATCTCAAACTCCCGAACTTTTGTATTACAAATTTGAGGGAACAGCATCTAATGTCCCGAATCTTGCAACCAGCCCACCTGCCGGAACACAAATAGGTGAAATTGTAGGCAATTTAACTCTAGGAAGTAATACAACTTGCTTAGGAAATGGTTTAGTGGGTAGCGGTTCTACAGGAACGAATTATTTTAATACCAAATGGAATCTCGCTTTAAGCGGATCTTGGACCATCCATTTGAAATTTAATAATTACGCAAGTAGTAACACTACAGTGTATTATCTTTTAGGAGATGCTATAACCGGGGGCAATTCCTTTCGTATGTTTACAAACGGTGCTCCTGGTACAGGAGGTTTGAGGTTAACTGCTAACGGAATGTCGAATGTAGATATTCCCGGGGTTTTTTCTACAACATCGTCGCTTGTAGATTTAATATTTGTTTACGATAGCAGTTTACAAAATATAAAAGCGTATTTGAATGGTGTTCTTAAAACAACAGTGGCTCAATCTTCTCCTCTGGTTTTTAACGGCGCATTATTTAAACTCGGCGCTTACGCTACCAATACGGGAATGAAAGCGGGGATGACAATGGATGAGTTTGGTCTTTTTAACAGAGCGATTACCGATATAGAGATTGCTTCTTTAAACAACTTCTGTTCTTCTTTAAGTACAAATGAAGTTAATAAAAGTGAAAACTCTAAAATCGCGGTAAAAAACGGAAATCTTATTTTAGGAAAAGGAAATTTTGGAAAGTACAGTATTTATGATTTTACAGGACGAGAAATATTGGCAGGAGATGAATCTTCTAATTCAATTAATATAAATTCATTGCAAAAAGGCGTTTATATTATCAAGTATGGAGAAAATATATCGACGCGCTTTAAATATTAAAACATTATCATTTTAAAATATTTGCCTTTCGCTCAAAGTGAAAGGCATTTTTTGTAAAACTATTTAGCAACTAAATCGCAAAACCAGAAAACATATTCTCCATTCTCATTCTCATCAGACTTTGGTTTAGGATACGTTTTTTTGACAGTTTCTCCGATTTCAAAGGCAATAGGATTTTTAAAAATAGGGCCATCAAAAGTGAACGTATGAAATTCTCCGTTTTCTCCGCAAGGGTCTACATTTTCCGGCAAGTCTTTAATGAAATCCTGGTCAATAATTCTTCCTGCAAAACTTTTATCCAAATAAGTTTCGTTGACGCAGGTAACAATTGTTTTGAAACCTAAACTTAAAAACTCGTTGATGAGATTTGTCGTATTTTGTTTCCAAAGTGGAAAAATAGATTTCATCCCGATAGATTGTAGTTGATCTTCTCTGTATTTTCTTAAATCTTCCAGAAAAATATCTCCAAATATAGAATGAGTAACGCCTTGAGACTTTATATCATTCATGGTTTTAGACATGATCTCACTGTATTCTTCCATTGAAGGTTCCTTGGGAATTTCCATTTTTATTAACGGAAATCCTAAACTTTCAGCCTGCTTTTCCAATAACGACACATGAACACCGTGCATAGAAATCCTTTGGAATTCCTTATTAATACTCGTCAAAAGAGAAGTAACCTCAAATTGCTCTTCTTGTAAAATTTTATATAAAGTAAGCGCAGAATCTTTTCCGCTGCTCCAGTTGAAAATGGCTTTTGGTTTCATTTTTATTTTGAATAGAACAAATATAAACCGTCTTTTGAAACATCTTTGTATAAAGCTTGTGCTGTTTTTCCAGAAAAATGAAATGATTTGTAATTTTCTATGCCCAATTTATATAATTCTTCTTCCTCAATTTCATTTCCATCTAAAAATATTGTAGGTTCGAGTTTTCTGGAGGAGATACCACCTGTAATAATTGCGAGCTCTCCAATTTCAGAGCTTTCAAAAGAAAACTCTTTATTCTTTAATTCATCTTTAGTAAGAATATAATCTTTATCGTTATAACCACCAAAATCAAAGTGTAAGATATTGTTGTTTTTGCGAATATGGAAATCAGGAACAATCATTTTATATGTTCCGTCTTGATCGGTTTTTACTTTGAAAATTTTTTCTACTGTAATGAAAGTAACTTCAACATTCGGTAAAGGTTTTTTTGTATCTGAGTTGATCAATTTTCCGGAAATGATAAAATCGTTATCTGATATTTTTTCTTTATCTAAATCTTTTTCTCGGGAATCGTTGTTTTCTGAGATTTGAATCAATGGTTTTTCAAAAGTTCTAGCATACGTTTGAATTCCGGTTAAACTTGCTGCAATTGCCAATCCTGCGACAAGACGAGAATATCCTTTCTTATTTTCGTAATTAGAGATCGTTTTTTCAGAACTCACAAAATGTCTATTTGATTGATGCCTGAAAATTTTGCCACAAATCTTTCCATTCGATGCATCTAAAAGCTGAGAAATTTCATCATCTGTTTTTTCAGTCAAATCCAATACCTTTTTTGAGCATAAATCACAAAATTTTCCTTCGGGAATATCATGCATATTATCCCAATTTTCTTCACAAGGGGTTTCTATTTGTATTATATTCATCATTAAAGTTTTATTTAAATCTAAATTACAAAAAAACTCAAAGAAATTTTTTGAAAATTTTCTGTAATGACAAAGCTTAAATTAAGCTATTTGCTTGGTGGTTTTCCAAAATTATTTAGATGACTAGCCTCTGTTTTTTCGCGTTCCGCAGCTTGTCTTTTTTGTAGTTCTTCAGAATTTCTATCGACATCGCTTTTTTGAGGAACCTCCATCGGATAAGATTTACACGAGACAGCAGATCCCATTAAGTAAATTGCTAAAATTGTTCTGATAAAACTTTTCATTTTTAATATTTTTCTTAAAGTAAAAGTACAAAAAACCTCAAAGAAAATTCCTTGAGGTTTGATTTATAATTTTAAACAGTTAGTAGTCAAAATTATCTGACCGAAAAGGGCCGGACTACATGTTTCTTCTGTACTTACCGCCTACTTCAAATAAAGCGTTGGTAATCTGTCCAAGAGAACAATATTTCACGGCATCCATCATCACATTAAACAAGTTTTGCTGATTGATGGCAGCGTGTTGTAATGTTTTCAAGGCTGCTTCAGACTTATCTTCATTAGATTTCTGGAAATTATGAAGGGTTTCAATCTGAACCTGCTTTTCTTCTTCAGTTGAACGGATAACTTCTCCCGGACGAACCGTTGGCGAACCGTCTTTTCCAAGGAAAGTGTTTACTCCAATGATTGGATATTCTCCGGTATGCTTCAGCCATTCGTAATGCATGGATTCTTCCTGGATTTTCGAACGTTGGTACATGGTTTCCATTGCACCAAGAACTCCACCTCTTTCTGTAATTCTGTCGAATTCTGTGTAAACAGCTTCTTCAACTAGATCTGTCAATTCTTCAATAATAAATGAACCTTGAAGCGGATTTTCGTTTTTAGCTAAACCTAATTCTTTATTGATAATCAACTGAATCGCCATTGCTCTTCTTACAGATTGCTCAGTCGGCGTAGTAATTGCCTCGTCATAAGCGTTGGTGTGAAGTGAGTTACAGTTATCGTAGATTGCATACAATGCCTGTAAAGTCGTTCTGATATCATTAAAATCAATTTCCTGAGCGTGAAGCGAACGTCCCGAAGTTTGAATGTGATATTTCAACATCTGGCTTCTTTCGTCTGCTCCGTATTTCAGTTTCATTGCTTTTGCCCAGATTCTTCTCGCCACACGGCCAATTACTGAATATTCAGGGTCGATACCGTTGGAGAAAAAGAAAGATAAGTTAGGAGCGAAATCATTGATATCCATTCCTCTTGACAAATAATATTCAACATATGTGAAACCATTTGCCAATGTAAATGCCAACTGAGAAACCGGATTGGCACCCGCTTCTGCAATGTGATATCCTGAAATAGAAACCGAGTAGAAGTTTCTTACTTTTTCAGTAATGAAATATTCCTGAACGTCACCCATCAATCTCAAGGCAAATTCAGTAGAGAAAATACACGTATTCTGAGCCTGATCTTCTTTTAAAATATCAGCCTGAACGGTTCCACGAACGGTTGCAATCGTTTTAGCCTTAATTTCAGCATAAGCTTCTGCGGGAATTACTTCATCTCCTGTGATTCCCAATAATTTTAATCCTAAACCATTGTTTGATGGTGGTAATTCGCCGTTATATTTTGGTCTTTCTAAACCTCTGTCATCAAATTTTTCTTTAAGCTTAGCCTCAACCTGAGCCTCAAGCTTATGTTCAGCAATATATTTTTCAACATTTTGGTCGATCGCAGCATTCATAAAGAATGCCAACAACATCGGAGCTGGTCCGTTGATCGTCATTGAAACTGAAGTCATTGCATTCACCAAATCAAATCCGGAATACAATTTTTTCGCATCATCTAATGTTGCAATAGAAACTCCCGCATTTCCGATTTTACCATAAATATCCGGTGGTAGAGCAGGATCTTGTCCGTATAAAGTTACAGAGTCAAACGCTGTTGATAAACGTTTTGCATCCATTTCCGCAGAAACGTAGTGGAATCTTCTGTTGGTTCTTTCAGGGCCTCCTTCTCCCGCAAACATTCTTGTTGGATCTTCTCCTGTTCTTTTGAAAGGATAAATTCCTGCTGTATAAGGGAATCCTCCCGGAAGATTTTCCTGACCTTTCCATTTGATCAAATCACCCCAATCTGTATATTTTGGAAGAGAAATTTTTGGAATTTTTAAATGTGATAAAGATTCTGTTGAAGTTTCAACTTTAATTTCTTTTCCTCTTACAAAATACGAGTAAAACTCAGCTTTGAAAGCCTCTTTCGTATCATCCCAATTTTTCAGGAAATCGATATTCTCTTGTTGAAGATCTTTTTCAGCTTTTTGATATTCTGTATCTAAAGTTTCATTAGAAAGGAATTTTTTAACGCCTTCTATATGATACATTTTTCTTGCTAACTCAGCTTGTTTTTCAACATTAGCGTCATAAATTCTATTATTTTCAACGATTTCTGATAAATAACGAACTCTTTTGGGAGGAATTATCGTGATGTCTTCAGAAACTTCTTGTTCAACGAAACCTTGCAAGTTTAAATCAGAATATTTCTCGTTAACTTTTTCAATTAATCTATTGTATAAATCAGTTGTTCCGTGATCGTTGAATTGAGATGCTTTTGTTGCATAAACAGGCATATCATCCAACGGACTTTCCCACAATAAATGGTTTCTTTGGAACTGTTTTCTTACGGCTTGAAGTGCGTCTAACGCACCACGTTTATCAGATTTATTTAAAGCAACCAAATCTGCATAATCCAACATATCGATTTTTTCTAACTGAGTGGAAGCTCCATATTCAGGAGTCATTACGTACATTGAAACGTCCGCGAAATCTGAAACCTCTGAACCTGACTGACCGATACCAGAAGTTTCCAGGATAATCACATCTGGATGAGCTAATTTCAAGACATTTAATGCTGAATGAATAAACGGAGAAACAGAAACGTTGTTTTCTCTTGTCGCCATCGAACGCATATAAACTCTCGGATCATTAATCGCATTCATACGAATTCTGTCACCTAAAAGCGCGCCTCCTGTCTTCTTTTTCGAAGGGTCAATAGAGATAATGGCAATTTTTTTACCAGGATTTGAACGTAAGAAACGTCTTACCAATTCGTCTGTCAAGGAAGATTTTCCGGCTCCACCTGTACCTGTGATACCGATGATCGGAATATTTAAATCTTTTGATTTTTCGTCAATGGCTTTTACCAAATCTGGTTTTTCTTCTGAAAAGTTTTCGACCGCAGAAATGATTTTAGCAATGCTTGTAGAATTTTCAAAACTGATTGAATCTAAATCTTCAGCTTTAACATCTTTTCCAGTTGGAAAATCTGATCTTTTCACTAAATCATCGATCATTCCTTGAAGTCCAAGTTCACGACCGTCGTCCGGAGAATAAATTCTGTCGATTCCGTAAGCCATAATATCTTCGATTTCTTCTGGCAGGATTACACCGCCACCGCCACCAAAAATCTTGATTTGCGGAGAGTTTTTCTCTCTTAAAAGGTCATAGATATATTTAAAATATTCGTTGTGACCGCCTTGATAAGATGTTAATGCAATCGCGTTGGCATCTTCCTGAATGGCTGTGTTTACAACTTCTTCTGCTGATTTGTCGTGACCAAGGTGAATAACTTCGCATCCTGTTCCCTGAATTACACGACGCATGATATTGATCGCCGCATCATGCCCGTCGAATAACGAAGCCGCGGTTACAATTCTTACTTTGTTTGTTGGAGTATATTTTTGGGTTTCCATAAAAATCTAGAAAATTTCTGAATTCCAAATATAACAATAAATTAAAAACCATTATTCCAAGGTTAAGATGTTGATATTTAATTAGTTGACTTATTTTCTGTTAGCTGGTTTTCTCCTGCTTAACAAACATTCGTTCTGTTGTTTAGGGATTGATAAGCTCTTATTAATTTTAGAAATTTGATACAAGTGTTTTATTTTACATCAATTAAAAATTATAATCTGCGCTGATAAGTTTAAAAATGATTGCAAAATTTAATTCTTTATTTTTGCACTATATATTATAGTATGAAAAGAGCGTTGATTTATTTTGTGTTGGGAACCGGAATTATTTTTCTGATTAACTATTTGTTTATGTATGTTCAGGATCTTGGTTTAGAACTTTATTATGCTATTGCTTTTGGTCTTGCATGGGGATTGGCTTATTTTTTAGATGATGCTAAATTTTCTCTTTTCCAAAAAATGGGATTATCTTTTGGAGCAATGGCGTTTTTGGTCGCCGTGGGTGCTCTTATTTTTAGTTTAGAACTGGCAATTCCTTCTATCATTAAGTTTTCTACTGTTTTTGTGGCTTATTATCTATTTGCAAGTTTCAGAGGAAGTAAGTCGTTGCGCAATTAATCTTGAAATTATAAAGCGGTCTACTGTAAAGGCTTGTTTAAGGTTCATCAAAATTATTTCCCCGACCCTAAAGGGAGTAATTTTAATGAAATTTTCAAGAGGTCTTCTCTCCCTTTATGGTTAGGTAAAAGAAAAATGCCTTGAGAATTTTATTTTTAAAGAATTTATTTCACCTATTTTTAAAAAAAAACAAAGATTAAAGAGGAATAGGCATTATGGATTTTTTCAATTTATTTAAGTTAATCTTTCTTTCACTTTATGTGCAATGATGTTTTCGAATCTTTATATAATAGTTAACTTATTAATTGTCATTGTTTTTACTTTAGTTTAAAATATATTTTCAGATTAGAAAAATATTTGTACCTTTGCACACCCTTTTAGGGGTAAATTATGTTTAATCTTTAACTAAAACGTGTGAATACATTAAGTTACAAAACTGTTTCAGCGAACAAAGCTACTGCGAATAAAGAATGGGTTGTGGTAGACGCTGAAGGACAGCCGTTAGGAAGACTAGCTTCTACGGTTGCAAAGATTTTGAGAGGTAAGCACAAAGCAAACTTTACACCTCACGTAGATTGTGGTGATAATGTTATTGTTTTGAATGCTGGGAAAGTTACTCTTTCAGGAAATAAGTGGAACGATAAGACTTACATCTGGCATACAGGTTATCCTGGTGGACAGAAGTCTATGACAGCTCTTGAACTTCAGAAAAAAGACTCTTTAAAAGTATTGGAAAAATCTGTAAAAGGTATGCTTCCAAAAACTAGATTAGGATCTGCATTGCTTAAAAACCTTTATTTATATGAAGGAACTGAGCACAAGCATGAAGCTCAACAGCCTAAAACAATTAATGTTAACGAATTTAAATAATTAATTATGTCTATAGTTCACAAAATCGGAAGAAGAAAAACTTCTGTAGCGAGAGTTTATGTAAGACCAGGTTCTGGAGTTATTACAGTAAACGGTAAAGAGGCTGCAACTTATTTCTCTACAGACGTGATGGTTTATAAACTAAACCAGCCGTTCATCCTTTCTGAAACTGTTGGTCAGTACGACGTTACCGTAAATGTTTTCGGTGGTGGTAATACAGGTCAGGCAGAAGCTATCAGATTAGGTATTTCTAGAGCACTTTGCGAGATCAATGCTGAATTCAGATTAGCATTGAAGCCTGCAGGTTTACTTACGAGAGACGCAAGAATGGTAGAAAGAAAGAAACCAGGTCAGAAAAAAGCAAGAAAGAGATTCCAGTTCTCAAAACGTTAATTTTCAGACTTCAGATCGAAGGTATCAGATTTCAGAATTTTTTCAATCTGTTCTCTTATATCTGAAAACTATTTATCAAAACAAAAAAATTGCCCGTTACGTTTAGCATCCAAACACTTCTCCCATCTAAAGAAGTTGTTGATTGTTTAAGAAACGGAAAGTAAACTAACAAAAACAGAAAACATGGCAAAAGCAAATGTAAAAGACCTTCTAGAGGCTGGTGTACACTTCGGTCACATGACTAGAAAGTGGAATCCAAATATGGCTCCGTACATTTTTATGGAGAAAAACGGTATTCACATTGTAGACTTACATAAAACAGCAGTTAAGTTGGATGAAGCGTGCAGCGCTTTAGAAAAATTAACTTCTGCAGGTAAAAAAGTTCTTTTCGTAGCTACTAAGAAGCAAGCGAAAGAGGTGGTTGCTAAGCACGCTGCTGAACTTAATATGCCTTATATTACAGAAAGATGGCCGGGTGGTATGTTAACAAACTTTGTTACTATCAGAAAGGCGGTAAAGAAAATGAACCATATCGACAAAATGAAAAAAGACGGTACGTTCGAAACTTTATCTAAAAAAGAAAGATTACAAGTTGACAGACAAAGAGCTAATTTAGAGAAAAACTTAGGTTCTATCTCTGACATGGTGCGTCTTCCTTCTGCAATCTTCGTTGTAGATATCATGAGAGAACACATCGCTGTAACTGAAGCTAAGAAATTAGGTATTCCAGTTTTCGGTATTGTTGATACAAACTCTGACCCAAGAAAAGTAGACTTCGTTATCCCAGGAAACGATGATGCTTCAAAATCTATCGATATGATCTTAAACGTAGTTTCAGATTCTATCAAAGAAGGTCAGTCTCAGAGAAAAGCTGATAAAGAAAAATCTAAAGAAGAAGGTGAAGTAGTTTCTGCTGATAAAGATGCAGATTTCGATTCTGCTGAATAATCTGAAGATTATCTTTAAAATAATAAAAACCGCTGAAGTGATTCGGCGGTTTTTGCTTTTTATGTGTAAGAATATTATTTTTTCTTCTTCTTTTTAGGAGAAATGATTTGCTTTGTTTTTGTTTTTTCTGAATTTTTCTCTGATTTGTTTTCTGCGATAAAAACTTTTGTATCGCTTGCTTTAAATCCGGGATTTTGTAAAACTATAACCAGACTTTTGCTAATATCTTTCGAACTCCGATATTTTACATCACATACATTTCCCGAGAATGTATAAGAATCTTTATTTAAAACAATAAAATTTTCACCTTTTGCAGGAACTGCAAGATTGTAAAATTGCTTTCCGGATATTTCTAAAACCAAATCACAATCAGAATTATTTTTAAGTAAAACAATGGCTTCGTTGTGATTAATATCTTCATTAAACATATTATTCAAAAGCTTTTTAGTTTTTTCTTTATGCTCTTCAGAGCTTTCAGACATCAGCTTTTTAAAAACTGCCTGATTGGCTTCTGTATTTTTTTTATTGCTTAAAGGATCAGGTAAATCTATGAAAACAGGTCGTGCCTCCATAGGTTTTGCATTTTTTGCGCCTTTCGTCCATGCAGCATTTTTCAATGCAATGATGCGCTGTTTTAGAATTCTGTTTTTAGGATCTTCGGGATGTGCTTTCCCAAGATATTCTTCAATCTCATCGATATTTGTGCTTTTAATAATATCGCCTTTACCAGTATTGCTGGCACAGGATAAAAAAATGAGACCGAAGAAGAAAAAAGTAAATGTTTTTTTCTTCATCAAATTGTGTTTTTAAATTATTTCTGAATGCTATTCAGAAATTTCATTCTTACAAAGATAAACAATTAAGGCATAAGTTGTTTAGTTTGATAATTTTATGCTAAATGAACCTGCAATGTATTTTGTTTTCTGATATACTGAATTGCAAAGCATCCCCGACAGGTTGTAATTCTGATTTTTCGGTACCATTGCCGATCCGGTTTTATTAGCGGCAATAGGAATTTTTTTGAAGTAGTTATTACCACTGATTGTTAAGACCATATTACAATTCGACTTATTTTCCACAGAAACAGATACGTTTGGGCTGTTTGACGAATCATTCAATAGACTGTTTAAAACATCTGTCGTTTCCGGTTTATACGTTTTTATTAACGCTTGATATTCTCTTTCAGTTTGGGCAGCAGGGTTTATTTTTGTTCCTGTATTCGAAGTTGAAGCATGTGGTTGAGGTTTTCTTACGGGTTGTTTAACCGTATGATTATTGCTGCCGCAACTGTTAAGAAACAGCGTAATAAAAAGAGAGACGATAAGAAATGTTTTCATGTTACTATTTAGATTTCAATTTAGGCTTTATATTAAACTCAGAATTTCCTGCTTTATTGCCATAAAAAAAGCTGCAAAATTATTTACAGCTTAAAAACAGATTTAATTAATCCTGAATTTTATATAGGTAATTGTTTTTCCTTTTGCTGAAAACAATTCTTCATAATATGTTCTGATATCTCTTAAGTGAGGCGTATTCGGATCATATTCTAAAGCTCCGTAGATGTCGTGATGTGCAGAAATGATTTCGTAGCCAGCACCTTGAAGATAACCCAAAGTATAACCGTGCAAAAATTCTGAATCGGTTTTTAAATGTACAATTCCACCCGGCTTTAAAAATTTTTTATATCTTTCAAGGAAATCAGGATGCGTCAATCTGTGTTTGGTTCGCTTATATTTAATCTGCGGATCAGGGAAAGTAATCCAGATTTCATCAACTTCGTTTTCCGCAAAATAATATTCTACCAATTCGATTTGCGATCTTAGAAAACCAACATTGTGCATTCCGTTTTCTACGGCTTCTTTGGCTCCAAACCAGAATCTTGCTCCTTTTATATCAATTCCGATAAAGTTTTTATCAGTGAAAGTTTTTGCAAGACCTACCGTATATTCACCTTTTCCACAACCTAATTCTAAAACGATGGGTTGATCGTTTTTAAAGAAATCTTTTCTCCAGTTTCCTTTCAGTTCAAAACCATTGAGAGCTTTTTCTCTTGTAGGTTGTACAACGTTTGGTAATGTTTTATTTTCTGCGAATCTTCTTAATTTATTTTTGCCCATGAATTATATATGAAATGCCGCAAAATTACGAAAATTATGCAGCATTTAAATTTTTAAATCGAAACGAAAAATAAGAGATTCGGGAACCTATTTTGATGAGCTTCCGAGAGCCACCATTAATGGTTTTTGAATAGTTTTCTGTGATGCATACTGTGCGCCGCAAACAATACTTGAGAATAGATAATCTCCTTTTTGTACCACAATAGAATTGTCGCCATGAGCCGGAACAGGAAGTCTGTATTTTGTATTCCCAACGCCTTCTATTCGTACGATAATGTTACAGTCAGATTTATTCTCAATCATCACGATGCATTCTTTTGAGTTCGGATCGTTATCAAATAAAGAGTTCAGGATTTTTACTGTTTTATTTTTATGTTCAACAGGATTTTCTCCCATCAGCATATTAAATTCTGAAGCTTCTGTATCTGCAATTACTTTGGTGTTTTTTGCAGCAGCAGAAGCGGTTACATATACATTTTGTGCTGTACTTGGCGTATAAACAACAGCAGACTGACCCACTTGTAATTGCTTTTGGTATTTTAAGATTTGTTTTTGTTTAATCATCGCATTCATCTCCTCAAAAGAAACTTTTGTAGATGGCCCTCTTCTCAGCCTCGCCAGATTTTCCTGCATTTCCCGTACTTTTTTATCACCCGGCGGAGCGTTTTTGATATAATCTTTCATGAAATCCATCACTCTAGGTTTCAGAACAGATCTTCGTGGGTCATCAGGATGTGCGTCTCTCAGGAAGGCATTGATTTCATATATATTCTTACTTTTAAGAATATTGCTGTAGT
Source organism: Chryseobacterium indoltheticum (assembly GCF_003815915.1). Classification (NCBI taxonomy): domain Bacteria; kingdom Pseudomonadati; phylum Bacteroidota; class Flavobacteriia; order Flavobacteriales; family Weeksellaceae; genus Chryseobacterium; species Chryseobacterium indoltheticum. The sequence continues at coordinate 4,166,127 of NZ_CP033929.1, read as the reverse complement.
CTTTGCCTTGCCTCTGCGCAGAAAATGATACAAATAGTAAAGTGGTGAAAAGTAAAACTAACTTTTTCATTGAATAATATATTTGGTGATGCGGTCTAAACTAACTTTCTGAAAATTATTTAAACCCTTGGTGAAGTATTGATTTCATTAAAATTAAACAAATTTCAAAAGATAATATTGTTTAAAGTGTCAAGATTTAATTTTTTAACTAAAAAAACGAATCATTATTTAACAACCTCCTGAAGATGAGAATTTTTTAATCTTCTTTGATAAATAGGAAGATATTTTTCGATAGGTAATTTTACAGCATCAAAATTTCCGCTTTGTATATACACTTCGATATTTTCGGAAGTATAGACAAATTGTAAAAAGTTGTCGATAAGGTTTTCAGGAATCTTCAGTCGTGTGAAATAATCTTTACCCAAATAATTTTTGATGTTGGTTACCGAGCTGTTCATTCTTTCATAAGCAACCAAACGCTGTTTTTTCTTACGATCACCAGAAAGAATATCAAATATGCTTTCTAAGCTGAAGGTAAGGCCGCCGTCTCTAAAGCCAGCCACAGGAAGTTCGGGCGATGTGCCGTCACCTTTTGGCTCGGGAAGACCAATTACTTTTTTCAGGGCAAGCGCCTTATCTTCTTTACGGATAGAATTTACATCATATCTCAAATTTCCGGTAGGCCGGAATCTGCTGATCACTACTTCCTGAATGTCGTAATACGCAACTTTTAATTCAACCAGATTTTTAGAATCAAACATTTGTGGCGTAAGCTTTACATCTTTTCTTTCTGTAATAATTGATGTAAAGCGAATGATATCTCCGGGATCTGCTTTTATATTAAATTCTCCACTATACGAGGTAAGCACAGTTTTGAGCGTTGTAAGGTTGGTGACATAAACCTGATTAAGATAAAGCACAGAATTGTCTCGTAAAAACACTTCACCGGAAAAATTCTGTGCATTAATTTTACTTATAAAAACCAACAATATAATTAAAAAGAGTTTCTTCATATGTCGTGCAAAATTACATAAGAAATAGGTCAGTTTTTACGTGAGATTTATCAATATGTGGTTAAAATTATATTAAACTTTATACCAAACTGTTAATGTATGTTATAGAAAATAATTTTAGATTAAAAATTAATGATTATTTATCCCAAAGACTGTTGTTTCGGTGTTTCACCAATAACCAGCTCGAAAATTTCACGGTCGTTACATTACCAAGTTCTGTCCAGCTTATAAAATACCAATACGTTGCGGTAGAAACCGGTCTTCCTTTCATGTTGCCGTCCCATGTAAATTTATTCGAAGGCGTTCCACGGAAAACTTCGGCACCGTATCTGTCAAAAATTCTAAATTCAAGATTCTCTTTGTTCATCAACGCTGAATAATCTATTTCGTCATTTCTGCCGTCGCCATTTGGGGTTATTGTATTAATTAAATTAATGATTACAAAGTCTTTTTTCACAATGTCGCAATTCTGCGAATCTCTTACATAGATCGTGTAAGTTCCTCGTCCTACATTAGTAAATATATTTGAGGTCTGCCAAATGAAGCCGTCAAGCGAATATTCATAAGCGGGTGTACCGCCACTTACACCGATTGTCACTGTAGAACCGTTGATTTCGATTGATGTAATCACCGGTAAAGTAGATTCTGAAACGTTTACAAATTGTCTGTAAACACAACCGTCAAAAGTAAGCTCAACCCAATAATTTCCTGCCGGAACATTAGAAATTTCAGGTGTTGTAGCGCCTGTACTCCAAAGATAAGCATCAAATCCCGGCCCGGCATCTAAGTTTGTTTTAGTTTTAGGACAAACTACTTTATCTACTAATACATCCGACTTTTTCGGAACTTTAAGGTTGATTCTTATTGTTGCTACATCCGGACAGAAACCACTTTTCTCAAATCTTAAGTAATATGTATGAGATCCGGTAAGGGTTACTGCTGAGCTGATTGGCGAAACATCGTTCTGTGCATCGGCAAGAGTTGCATGATAACTAACGGTAACAAACGGATCTAAAGTAAACTGATTGACGAAAAATGATAAATTCATCGGTTTTATTCCATCTAAATCATCATCACAAAAAGTAGTAGTGAGCGTATTTTTAAGTAAAGTCAGTTTTGTGCCAACCGTAAAATTGATCTGCTGAATTACTGGTGCGCATCCATCCGGAGATTCTACTCTAATAAAAATAGTCGTATTGGTGTTGTAGCTCCAGTTGTTTGGAAGCGTATTGGCATTTCCTACATTGGCATCTGCGAGCTGAGCATAATATCTTACATTGGTAAAATAAGCCGGATTATTCAGTATTAACTGTGTAATGTCAGAAAGAACAACATTTACAGTTCCGTCCAGATTTTCATCACACTGATTTCCCATATTTGCCGGAGTGACGACTGCCAAAGGAAACAGATTTAGAGTAATCTGTGCAATGTTTTTACATCCTGTAGGGTTTTTTGCAACAGCATAAACAATGGTTCCGTTAGGTGCAGAATAGGTATTTGGAACAGTAATTAATGCTGCTAAGTTTTCGTTTTGTGCATCAAATAAAGTAGGATAATAAGTAATCGTTACCGGAGTATTTGTAGTAACAATGGCCGATGTAAGGTTAAAAGTTCCGTTGCCGTTGATATTACAGGCGTTTAACGTTGCATTGTTTACAGTTACAGGTTGAATATTAAGGGTTACCGTAACGGTTTCGCAATCTGTAAAGTTCGGGTCGTTTCCGCAGAAAGTATACACAAAAGTATCTGTTCCTGCAGCTGCAGGATTGGTCGACGTGTAGGTAATAACTCCAGTGGCAGCATTAATGGTTGCTGTTCCTAACGTTGGCGCCGTGGTAATAGCAACAGTCGAGGCTACCGGAGTCTGCGTAGAAGTAGTGAAGGTAGGAGTAATAACTTTTGTGTCGCAAATGTTGTACGTCACAGCAGTTTGTTTCATACAATTTAAAACTTTAAAAGGTGCTGTAACAAGTGGGGCACAGGTTCCCATAGTTACGGAACAAGTGTAATTTCCTGATCCGGTAGGCGTATAAGTAGACGATGTAGCTCCCGGAATAAGTACTCCGCCAACATACCATTGATAAGAATCATAGATAATAGGATCTACGGTGAGTATAATTCCCGGCACACAGTCTCCGCCGGATTTTAAGATCACTGGCTGTGTTGAGAATCCTGCGAAGAATCCACCATATCCTACAGCGTCGCTTCCTGCGGTAATTCCTGCAGTAATTGCCTTTGTAGAATTAACGGTAATTGTTCCTGTAGTGTTGGGGATGCCATACGTTACCCAATTGGTTGTACCGGTCATATCAAACGGTCCTGTGCCTGCGGGCGGCGGGTTTCCGTTTACCAAAACGGTAGCTCCTTTTTCGGTAATAAGATTTAATTTTGTTGGAATAGCAAGAATTCCTGTAGGATTGTTGTTGGTATGTACAAAGTTTTCATTAATTAATCCTATTTCATCAATCTGTTTCGGCAGGTAACAATTGAGCCCCGGAATAAAATTAAAACCACCTGTTGCTACTTCATTTCCTGTGGTGGCGGCACCGGCAAGCATTTGATAAACGTAAGCGTTTTTGCTTGTTACGATATACAGGTTGTAATGTCCGGTTCCCTGAAGCTGATATTTTGTATCCGGTATCACAAAATATTGTCCGGTATTCAGGTTGGCAATAGGTATCAATTCATTATTTACATATACAGCCGTATTGTCTTGAGTGGCAATTACTAATGCACCTTCCATGTTACTGCCAATATTCCCGTTACCTTTTACAAGAGCAAATGTGCTCCCAAGCTGGCTGACCGGTATCGACTGATCCATTAAAATATCTGAGCTGTTAGGATTATTTCCGGAATATTGTCCGTTGAAATTTCCGTTGGTGATGTTTACAGGTTTGGTGGCGACAATTTTAGCGCCTATAAAGCCGTCAGAATTTCCGGCAATATCTCCAATACCGTCAATAATATATGATTGCCCTTTGTTTAATGTGAAAGTAAGTGTAGGGTTGGTTGCACCTGTTGTACCGTTCGAAAACTGTACTGTATTTTTGTAGCCGGATACAGTAACTGTTGTATTGTCTTCAGTTGCCAAAACACTCGTCATAAAATTAAGAATAACGTTATTCACTGTAATAGGAGCGGTGGCTGCGTGAAAAGTCGTTCCCGTGGAAGCAATTCCTTTTGAGGTAATAATTTCGGCATGATTAAAAACCGAAAATCTCAGGTTGGCGTAGAAAGGAAAATCGGCCTTTACATACAGCCCTTTTGATGTGGGTGTAAAAAGATCTGTCTGCTGAGTCGTAATGATATAATCTCGCAAGACATCAAATTTCTGGGGATTGTTTTTGCTGATAGTGACGGTGCCAATAATGATATTGTTATTGTATATGGTAACCGCAAACGGAGTTGTACGGTTTGTTGAAAGATAAAGTTTTTGATATGGGTTTGGGTTTCCGGTACGATCTACCATAGGCGCAAACCAGTGTTCTCTATCCAATTGAGCAAGTGAAGTAGAGAATATATAAAAAATAAGGAAAAAAGATAGAATTTTCTTCATTTTGAACTTGAGTTTAGCACAAATTTAATAATAAAATGCGTTAATTGTTTTAAAAATAAACAAAAACCACGATTTGATATCGTGGTTTTTTGATAATATTAAATTAAAAATTAATTATTCTCTGTTTTTCACTAAAATCCAGCCTGAGAATTTGATTGGAGTTTTTGTTTTTGTTTCGTTCCAGGTAATGCTAAACCAATAATTTCCTGTAGAAACTTTTTTAGTTTTATTGATGGTCCCGTCCCATATATAACCGGTGTCTTTGTTTCCTTCGAAGATTTTTATGCCATAACGATCAAAGATACCTAATACCAAATTTGGTTTATTGGCAAGGGCAGAATAATCTAAAACATCATTAATTCCGTCTGAGTTTGGAGTAATTACATTAATGATATTAGGAATTGTAATCGTTACTTCAATCGGTACACAGCTGAATGTATCTCTTACATATACTTTAACATCACCTCTAGGAAGATCTGTAAATACGTTTGAAGACTGCCAATTGATATTGTTAATTGAATATTCGTAAGGGGCAACACCTCCTGTAACGTATACTGTAATGTTTGTCGTAGAAACTTCAATGTTTGTAATAACTGGCTGCTCAGAAGCATATACTTTTACAGCTTGTTTGGTAATACAGTCTCCTGTTTTCAGTTTTACCCAATATGTTCCTACTCCTACGTCGCTGATCGTTTGGGTAGTATCTCCTGTGCTCCATTCGTATCCGTCAAATCCTGGTCCTGCATCCAGTACTGTTTTGTCTTCTATACAAATTACTTTATCTACCAATACTGCAGATTCTACAGGTGGCAAAACGACCAAGGTTATTTTGGCAACACGGTAGCATCCGTTTGCATTGCTTACTCTTACATATGCCACACCGTTTGGTGCAATATAATTATCTGGAGTCAAGATCTCATTCGTCTGATTGTTGGCATCAGTTAACGATGGATAATATTTTTTTGTAGCCCCAAGTTGGGTCGTTACAGTAGCGTCTGTAAGATCAAATAATCCTGTTGCGATATTGTCTTCAAGGAAGCAGGTTCTTAATGTTGCATCATTTACGACCGGGCTTTCTGCTACGGTAAGCGTAAGGGTAATCTGCTCACAGTCTACGAATTCGGGATCGTTTCCGCAGAATTTATAAACAATTGTATCTGTACCTACAAAGCCGTTGTTTGGAGTATATCCAATAACACCCGTTGTAGGATTGATGATTGCTGTACCATTAGCAGGCGGTGTAATGATCTGAACACTACTTGGAGAAAATGTTTGACCGGATGTAGTAAATTGTGGAACGATATTTAAATATCCCTCACACACTGTTTTGGTTTGAGCAGTTTCCTGAAGACAAGTAAATACTTTAAATACAGGAGTGATTGCCGGCAAACACGATCCTACAGTAATTCTTACCGTATAGTTTCCTGCAATTGTTGGTGTATAAATATTACCGTTGGCTCCCGGAATTGCAACATCGTTTCTGAACCATTGATAGGTATCGTAACTGTCGTCAACTTCTAAAACAAGACCAGGTATACATTCTCCTGTTTGTTTTGCAATAAGCGGAATAGATGAGAATCCTGCAAAATATCCTCCATATCCTGCTGAGCTATATCCTCCATTAGCTCCTGCGGTAACTGCTTTATTAGACTGAACTGCAACATTTCCAGATATTCCGGAAATAGCATACGTTACCCAGTTTGTATTACCTGTCAAAGTAAACGGACCCTGTGCAGCAGTCGGAGTAATTGGTGCACCACCATTTACCGTATAAGTAACAGTAGCTCCTGCTTCAGTTATAATATTTAGTTTAAATAAGAAAGTACTTGTAGGCTGTCCGCTTGTTGTAGCAGTGGTCGGCATTTCAGAAATTTTACCAATTTCATCAATTTTTCTAGGAAGAAAACAGTTCAAAGGTGGAATATAGTTGTATCCTCCGTTGTTTCTTGCGTTTGCCTGGTTTCCTGCTACCAATTGATAGAGGTATACATTTTTTGTGGTTCTTACATAAACATTGTAATGCGAGTTACCCTGATTAATGTATGCATTATCTAATATTCTGTAGAAATCTCCTTCATTGATGGTCGCAACAGGTGTGGCGCCATTGTTTAAGTAAATTTCGGTATTGTTTTCGGTTGCTATAATAATACCGCCTTCCATATTGTATCCGGTATTTAAAGTAGCTAAGGTTCTGATCATTCCAAATTCCTTCCCTAAACGATTTGTGGGAACGGATTGATCTAAAATTAAATCAGATCCGTCTGTTCCTGTTCCGTTGGCGTAGAATCCGTTTGAATTTCCATTTGTTACAGAAATTGGTTTATTGGATGTTATTTTGGATCCAATAAAACCTGTTAAGTTGGCGGGAGCATTTGCTTCACCAGCTAACACATACGACTGGCCTTTGTTTAAAGTGAAAGTAGTCGTTAAAGGTGGAGTCAAATTATTGATGAATTGTATGTTTGCGTCATACCCGGAAACTGTTACCGTAGTACCATCTTCCGTTGCCATAATTCCAGTTGTGAAATTATAAGACGTGGCTGTTGTATTTGTTATTGGTGCAGCGGCAGCATAAAATGTTGTTCCGATCCCTGCCTTTCCTTTAGATGTTAAAATCTCGCCATGAGAACCGTTGTATATTCTTAAGGTTAAAAAATAGGGTTTGTCTCCTTTTGTGTAGATCCCTTTATTGATAACCGCAGATGCATCAGAATCATTGGTTAGCTCAATTATATTACTGGATGCAGGAGGAATTTGAAATACCTTGGGATTTCCTTTCTGAATATTAACAGTTCCTATTGCAGTTCCGTTACTATAGATTGTAACATCAAATGGAGTTGTAGAGTCTGTTGAAAAATATAGCCCATGATTGTAGGTCGTATTTGAGCTGTCAAAGTATGGTGCTATCCAGTGCTCTGTATCTCTCTGGGCAAATAGTATATTGATGCTAAAAATCATCAATAAAAAGGTGAGTAAAAGTTTTCTCATAATGTAGAATTAGGATTTGTACAAAAATAATAGAATATTTTAAAAGTATTGTGAAAATAAGTCAAAAAGTGTCAAAAATAAGTAATAAAAAGCCACAACCTTTACGTTGTGGCTTGGTATTAAGTTTTATATTTTATTCTCTGTTCTTAACTAAAATCCAACCCGTGTATTTAATTGGGGTTTTTGCTTCGTTTGGCTCATTCCAGTTGATGTGATACCAATAAGTTCCTGTTAAGATCTTTTTATTTGAATGGGTTCCGTCCCATCTGTAATTGTTAGACTTGTCGCCTGTGAAGATCTTGTTGCCATATCTGTCATAAATTACGAAAGTAAGATTATCTTTATAAGCTAATTCTCTGTAGTCTATGTAGTCGTTTACGTTGTCTCCATTAGGTGTTATTGCATTTACTAAATTTGGTACAGTAACTTCCACAGAAACAGGGGTACAGTTGAAAGAATCTTTTACATAGAATGTATGCTGACCTCTTGTAAGATTGGTAAATACATTAGAATCCTGCCAATTGGTTACTCCGTCTACAGAATACTGGTACGGTGCTATTCCTCCACTTACCATTACTGTCGCTGTATTGTTAGCTATTTCAATTGAAGTAATCACAGGGTCTTGTGCTTTCTTTACACTTACAAACTGCTTCACAGAACATCCTGCATCCTGAAGGATTACCCAATAATCACCTACTGCAACTTCTGTTATAGACTGTGTAGTTGCGCCGGTGCTCCAACGATAAGATTGATAGCCTGGACCTGGATCCAGCGTTGTTCTGTCATCAATACAGATATATTTATCAACCAAGATCGGAGACCTTTTCGGAGGTGTCACTTTCAGATTGATTTTAGCGATCGCATAACAGCCATTTGAGTTGAAAACTCTTGCATATACAGAGCCGTTTCCTGATAGATAAGCATCAACGCCTATAATTTCGTTTGTTCCGTTGCTTGCATCCGTAGATGTAGGGTAGAATTTTTTTGTAACCGGTGTTTCAGCCGTTACATTGGCACTTACAAGATTAAATCTTGCTTGAGTCTCATTATTTTCTAAGAAACATTCTGTTAAAGTAGCTTCTTTAACAACCGGAGTAGGGAAGAAGTCTAAAGTGATTTTAGCATTTCCGACACAACCTTCAGCGGTTAAAACTCTTACGTATACTGATCCCAATCCTGAGAAATAGTTGGTAGGATTAGTAATCTGATTTGTATTTGCATCTAAATCTGCAAGGGTAGGGTAGAATTTTTTTGTTGTTGGGATCGCGTTGTCGGTTACGTTGGCAGTCGTTAAATCAAAAAATCCGTTTCCTGCATATTGACAAGCTCTGATTGTTCTGTCGGTCAATACAAAAGGAACGACATTTAAGTTTAAAGTAACCTGTTCGCAATCTATAAATTCAGTGGCGTTACCGCAGAATTTATAAACAATTTTATCTGGTCCTAAATATCCAGGATTTGGAATATAAGTAATTACTCCTGTAGCCGGATTAAGCGTTGCTGTTCCTTTTGTGGGTTGTGTGATGATTACCACGGTTCCCGGTACTGGCGTCTGGGTTGAGTTCGTAAAGGTCGGAACAATTGCTTTAGTACCACAGATATTTATGTTTTGAGTCGTTTGCTGCAGACATGCAAATACCTTATAAATTGGTGTTGTCACCGGAGGGCAAGTTCCCATAGTTACCTTTACAGTATAGTTTCCGGCAGCTGTAGGTGTTATCGTATGAGAAGTGGCTCCTGTAATTGGCGCATTGTTCAAATACCATTGATAGGTCTCGTAACTGTCGTCAACTTCTAGGATGATTCCCGGAATACACTCGCCAATCTGTTTAGCAATGATAGGTATTGAAGAAAACCCTGCAAAATATCCTCCATAACCAGAAGTGCTATATCCTCCATTGATACCTGCTGTAACCGCTTTGTTCGATAGAATTGTTAGATTTCCGGATACCAGTTCTATCCCATAAGTTACCCATGCAGTACTTCCGTTGAGAGGAAACGGACCTTGTGCAGCTGTAGGAGTTATTGGAGCGCCACCATTGGTGGTATACGTAACAGTAGCACCTGCTTCTGTGATTATGTTCAGTTTTATATTTTGTGATGCCAATGGAACGACACTTGTACCACCAGTTCCTGTAGGCATTTCGTCAATTTTGGGCAATTCATCAATTTTTCTTGGTAAAAAACAATTTAATGGCGGAATATAATTGAATCCACCCGTTTCATTTTGATTTAAAATAGAAACCAATTGATACAAATACACATTTTTTGAGGTGGTAACAAGCATATTAAAGTGCTCTGAAGTTCCTTGCGCTACATAATCATTACCTGATATTCTGTACATTTGGCCTTGGTTGAGCGTTGCAACTGAGGTTCCTGAGCCATTAAGAAATACCTGCGTGTTATTTTCTGTAGCTACAATGATACCTCCTTCCAAATCTGCAGAAGAAGATCGGGTTCTTACCATAGCAAAAGTACTTCCCAATCTTTCTACCGGTACCGACTGGTCTAATATAATATCAGATCCGCCGCTGGTAACACTTCCAAAATTACCATTCACATTTCCGTTGGTTAATGTAATGGGTTTATTGGCTACGATCTTTGCTCCTATGAAGTTGTTGATGTTTTGTCCATTGGCTCCTGCCAAACCCGCATACACAAACGAGTCTCCTTTATTTAATGTGACAGTATTGGTTGTTGTGGTCGGGGCTCCACCTATAAAAGTAACAGCAGTATTCCAGGTAGCTGTAACTACTGTATTGTCTTCGGTTGCCAAAACTCCTGCAGTAAAATTGCTTGAAGTAGCCGTAGATGGTGTAGCCACTACAAAAAATTCTTTACCCGTTCCGGCTTTTCCTTTGCTGGTAAGGATCTCTCCGTGTGTTGTACCACTTACGAGTCTTAGTGTACAAAAAAATGGTTTAGCACCCTTCAGGTAAAGACCTCTGTCGATAATATTAAATGCATTTGCTGCGGTATTTACCGAGATATTTGCTGAAGGAATCGTAAGTATTTTTGGATCTCCTTTACTTATGGTAACAACTCCTACCACATTGCCGGGTGCTGTTGAACTTTTGCTGGTGACAGTAACATCAAAAGGTGTTACTGAATCTGTTGATAGATAAACCGCTTGTGTCGTTGAAGAGGATGCATAGAAAGGCGCAATCCAGTGCTCCGTATCTCTCTGTGCAAACAAAGAAGTAGATGTTATAAATATCAATACGAGACTTAATAGAAATCTTTTCATAAATATGGAATTAGGATTCCTACAAAATTAAAATAATATTTAATATATTATTAATAAATTATTATAAAAATTAATATATTATTCTTTGTTATTTATTAAAAATAATTCTAAATAATAAACTTATAATGATTTTACATGTCTTGATTATAAAAAAAAGAGAGGCTATTCCTAGCACTCTCTTTAGATGAAAATAAAATAAATCACTTATTTATAATATTTTTTTTATTAAAATTCAGCGGTCACTTTCCGTAGTTTTATGAAATAAATCTAATTATTTAGATTTGGAAATATGTTAGACTGCTCCTGCAGAAACTGCAGATTCTTTATTAGATTATTTTGATCAGCATCTGTCAATTTTTGTATGTGGAGTTTTATAACGTCATCCACAAATCAAATATCTATTCCCGATTCTTTATTAATAACCATCCCGAATGAGAAACGGGTAATTTTGTGTCAGGCTCAATCCATTTTATAATATACCAATAGGTTCCTGTGAAGAGGCTTCTTCCACCAGATTTTCCGTCCCATTTGTAATTTTTGCCTGAAGATTTGTAAACTGCTGCTCCGTATCGGTCAACAACTTCGATGCTGACTTGGTCTTTTATCTGTAAATCGGAGTAATCTAAAACATCATTTCTTCCGTCTCCGTTTGGCGTGATGGTATTTATTAAATTTAAAATTAAAAAATCTTTAATAACAGGTTGACAACCATCTTTTCCAATGACATACGCTTTGTGAGGGCCTCTGGATAAGCCGGTAAATACATTGGAGCTTTGATAATCAGAACCATTTAATGAATATTGATAAGGCACTGTGCCTCCGGTAACATTAATTGTCGCACTTGTTCCTGTGACAACGACGCTTGTAATAGTGGGAGCCTGTGCTGCTGTTACAGTTACGGTTTGTCTGTAGATGCAGCCATTAAAACCCAAATCTACATAGTAAGTTCCTGTGCCAACTGTAATGCTAGAAGTAGTAGCTCCTGTGCTCCATAAATAAGACGTAAAGCCATCTCCGGCGTTCAAAAGTGCTTTGTTACTTGAGCATATTACCTGATCTTTCAAGACATCAGATTTTTTTGGAGACCTTAAACTGATCTTTAAAGTTGCCGTATTTGGACATCCGTTACCACTTATGAATCTGATATAAAATGTTGCAGGTGCAGTAATTATTTGGTTGGCAGCTATTGTATTGTTTCCTGATTGAGCATCTGCTAATGTAGAATGAAACGTAAGTGTTACAGAAGGATCTGTAGTAAACTGGTTTTTATAATCATTAAGGTTGATATTTTCTGAACCGTTTAAGTCGTTATCACAAACATCAGTGGTAACATTTGAAGTCAATAATGTGATTTTGTTAGCGATTTTAAAATCGATTTGCCCGAAAGATGATGGGCAAATAATGCTTGATCCGTCTACTCTTACATAAACGGTAGTATTTGCGGTGTAAGTCCAGTTTACAGGCAGCGTGTTGTTGTTTCCAGCGTTGGCATCGGTTTGATTTAAATAATATCTTATCGTAAAATTCCCTGAGTTGGTTACAATTTGTGGACTCACGTTGTTGAAGTTTACATTGATAATCCCATCAAAATTATCATCACAAAGTACAGCATTGTAGTTTGCGGTGTTAATGTTCGGTGATGCATTCACAGATAATGTAATTTGTGCCGTTTTTGTGCATCCGTATGCTGAGGTTACATTAGCATAAATAATTCCTGCAGGTCCTGTATAAGTTGCAGGTGTAGCAATTTGACCTGTTAAATTTTGGTTTGTATAATAGGTAACGGTATTTCCTGTATTTGAAGAGATATTTGCTGTTGTCAGATCGTAAGTTCCATTTCCTGTAATGTTGCTGCAAGATGTTAATGATGCATTGTTTACCTGAAGAACATCAGTATTAATGATAATTTTAAAATATTCAAAAGCGAAGGGATTTCCATTTCCCTGAATATAATAAATAAACTGGTCTGTTGTATTTACAGTCGTCGCATTAGGTGTGTAGGTAATTTGTCCTGTGGTTGGGTTTACTGTCGCAGTTCCGTTAGTTGGCTGAGATATAATTGCAGTTAATGAAGGAACAATGGTTTGTGCAGAGCTGGTGAATACCGGAGTAATCACTTTTGTGTTACAAGATCCTATTGTATAAGTTGTTGTTGAGATTGGTGGACAAACGGTGTAATTATATACCGAAGTCAATTTTGTTTCGCAATTATTTTTAGTGACTGAGCAAGTATAAGCTCCTGCTCCGTACAATTCAGGATTAATGGAAAAAGTAGTTGCTCCGGAAATAGCAACTCCATTTAAATACCATTGGTAAGAATCGTAATTATTATCAACCTGCAAAAGAATTCCGGCGTAGCAGTCACCTGTTTTTGTAATTGCCGGCACCGATGAGAACCCTGCAAAATATCCTCCGTAACCTACGGCGCCACTTCCTGCAGCAATTCCTGCCGTCATTGCTTTTGTAGAATTTAACGTTACATTTCCTGTAACATTCTGAATAGAGTAGCTTACCCAATTTGGGTTTCCGGTAACAGGATAAGGACCATTTGCTGCTGCAATGTTATTTCCGTTTAAAGTTACCGTTGATCCGGTTTGAGTGATGATATTTAATCTTGTAGCAAAGGTTTGACCTCCAATTCTGTTGATAAATCCTATTTCATCAATTTTATTTGGCATAAAACAGCTCAGTGGCGGGATAAAATTCATTCCTCCGGAAGCATATTCATTTCCGTTGGTTGCTCCGGAAAGTAGTTGGTAAACATATACATTTTTAGTTGCAGAAATACTCATGTTGTAATGACCATTTCCCTGATTTTGATATATTCCACTCGGAACTAAGTAATATTGTCCTTCATTAAGAGTCGTTGTAGCTCCGCTTCCGTTAAATGTAATTTGCGTATTGTTTTCCGTAGCAATAATCAAAGCGGTTTCCATTTGTGAAGTTACCGTTCCGTTTCCTTTTACAACAACGAAATCTTTACCTAAACGATCAACAGGAATGGCCTGATCCATCAAAATATCATTGTTGGTAAGGTTTTGAGTAGTATAAGCTGCATTAAAGTTTCCGTTCGTCACCGAAATTGCTTTTGTTGCAACAATCTTTGCGCCTACTAATCCTATTTTATTTGCATTTGACCACGAGCTTACAACATCCAAAATGTAAGATTTACCTTTATTAAGCGTAAAAGTTCTTGTAGGTGAAGATATGCCGTCTGAAAAAGTAATATTCGGATTGTAACCGGAAATTGTAACAACAGTGTTGTCTTCAGTGGCAGTAACTCCAATGGTTGCATTCATGTGGTCTTCAGATCCTGAAATAGGAGCTACACCCGCAAAAAATGTTGTCCCTAAACCTGCAGCTCCTTTTGAAGTAAGAATTTCAGCATGATTTGGCATCGCAAATCTGTAATTGGCAAAGAATTTTTTTGAACCTTTTACATTCAATCCCATGTTATTCGGTACAAACAACTGGTTTTGTGATGAAGCAATTAAAAAACTATTAGGAATAATTACCTGCGCAGGATTGTTTTTACTTACCTGAACAGTTGTATAAAGGGTGTTGTTGTTGAAGATCTGTACCGGGAAAGGTGTTGCTACATCGGTTGATAAATATAAATATCCTTCAAGGCCACCAGTTCCTGCTTTTGCAGACATCGGAGCAAACCAATGTTCCGTATCTAGCTGAGCATTGAATAATAAACAAAAAAAAGTGCAGATAATTAGTAAATATTTTTTCATTCTTAAGCTTAAGGGGCGACAAAAATAGGTATTAATAATCATATTTTTACGGCAGTTTTTTTACCTTTCTTCAATATCCTGTAAAATGTTGAAAACTTAAAATTAGCGTCATATATTGTTAATATTGTAATGTGAAATATAGGCACAAAAAAATCCCGATGAAAAATTCATCGGGATTAATATTTTAAAATTTGAAAAGCTATTATAAGCTAACTCTTACAAATCCTGTTACTTTAAGATCTCCGTTTACAGATTTTACGTAATCAGCAACTGAAATTGAGCTGTCTTTGATGAAATCTTGGTGTACCAAAGTATTGTCTTTGTAGAATCTCTGCATTTTACCTTTCAAGATGTTATCGATAATGTTTGCAGGCTTACCTTCTTCAGTAAGTTTGTGTCTTTCGATTTCCAATTCTTTATCAATAGTTTCCTGAGAAACAGAAGTTTCGTCAAGAGCGATTGGATTCATAGCAGCAGCTTGCATAGAAACAGATTTAGCAGCCTCGTCAGCTCCGTCTACTTTTGCAGAAAGAGAAGTAATTGCAGCGATTTTGTTTCCAGCGTGGATGTAAGCTCCCAAGAAAGGTCCTGTAATTCTTTCGAATGCACCGATCTCGATTTTCTCACCGATAACTCCAGTTTGCTCGATCAATTTATCAGCAACAGTCAATCCGTGGAAATCTGTAGCCAATAATTCTTCTTTAGTAGCAGCGAAAATAGCCATTTCAGCTAATTCGTAAGCTAGCTCGATGAACGCTTCGTTTTTAGCAACAAAGTCAGTTTCGCAGTTTAAAGAAATAATAACACCCAATGTGTTATCTTCGTTTACTCTAGCGATTACTGCACCTTCAGAAGAATCTCTGTCAGCTCTGTTAGCAGCAACTTTCTGTCCTTTTTTTCTAAGGATATCAACTGCTTTTTCGAAGTCTCCTTCTGCTTCAACTAAAGCTTTTTTGCAGTCCATCATACCTGCACCTGTTTGGTTTCTTAATTTTGCTACGTCTGCAGCAGCTGGTGAATAAGACATAATATTTGTTATTTTTTTATTTAAAATTGTAATTAACTTTAATAGTTTATTTTTGAGCAGTGCAAAGATAATGATTTTAATGATAAACTAAAAAATGACTTTTAACGTTATAGTATTTATTTAATAAATTTTTAAAGATTTTACATGAAAAAATTATTTCTAATCATATTCCTTTCCGTTTTCAGCCTCGGCATTGCTCAAAAGAAGAAAAAAGCCAAAACTAAAGTCGTTGCAGAAAAAGAAACGGTTATTATTTACACCATTGAAGAAGCAGAATCTACCGCAGAAGCAAGAATTATAGCAGGGTTTATTAAGCAAAATCCCGGACACGAAAAAAATGATAAGCTAAAAAGAAGACTTATCGATATTATTATGGCCGATAATTCTGCAGAAGCAAAGCCTACCATAAAACCATTAAGCAAAAATAAAATTGAAAAAATTGTAAGCAATAATGAGCTTAATAAAAATAAAGATTTAGTTTCCAATACCAAAACTACAACACCTGCACGTACGGTGAATTATGCATCGGTAGGAAGCTCGGGTAAAAAATCGGGACCTAGTGAAGATGCCAAGAAAACAGCTTCTTACTTGACTCATCTTTTCAATAATGATCCCAACGATAATGAAGCGTACATTAATATTAAAAATAAATCGAAGTGCAGACTTATTGTAAAAATAAACGGGAAAAAATATTATAACCTGGATGTGCCGCCAAACGGACAAAACTTTGTAATGGTTGAAAAAGGTGAATATGTTTTAACAACGATGGTGTGTGATGCAAAATATTCTTCGCTCAAGAAAGTAACAAGAGATATTGAAATTCAGCTGAATGTTGCTGAATAGAGAATAGAAAATAAAAAAAAGCGGTTAAGAAATTCTTAACCGCTTTTTTTTATCCTTTAAATTGCCCCATCGCAATAAATTTGTCTTGTCTGTGTGTTTCAAGCTCCTTACCTGTAAATTTTGAGAAAGCTTTAATATTCTGTAAAATAGAAGTTTTCAAATTTAAATAAGCAACTTCAGGATCATAGTGAGCTCCACCAAGTGGCTCTTCTACAATTCCGTCGATGAATTTTTCTCTTAAAGCATCTGCGGGAGTAAGATTTAATGCATTTGCAGCATCTTCTTTGTGATCCCAGTTTCTCCAAAGGATTGAAGAACAGCTTTCTGGTGCAATTACAGTATACCAAGTGTTTTCTAGCATATACACTTTGTTACCAACACCAATTCCCAATGCTCCGCCACTTGCTCCTTCACCAATAATGTAAGTGAAAATAGGAGTTTTAAGCATTGTCATTTCAAAAATATTTCTGGCAATCGCTTCACCTTGTCCTCTTTCTTCAGCTTCCAGACCAGGATAAGCTCCCGGCGTGTCTACCAAAGTAACCACAGGAATTCTGAATTTTTCAGCAAGCTTCATTAGTCTTAAAGCTTTTCTGTATCCTTCAGGATTTGGCATTCCGAATCTTCTGTATTGTCTTTCTTTGGTTGTTCTGCCTTTTTGAGTTCCCAAAATCATGATTCGTTGACCGTCCAATGTAGCCAAACCACCAATCAATGCAGGATCATCTGCAAAGTTTCTGTCACCGTGAAGCTCCAGAAAGCTTCCTTTATCTACCATACCTTTGATGTAATCTAAAGTATATGGGCGATCCGGATGACGTGATAACTGTACTCTTTGCCAAGGTGTAAGATTTCCGTAGATCTCTTTTTTTGTATCTCTGATCTTGTCTTCGATCTGGCTGCATGCTAATTTTACATCAACACCACTTTCTTCTCCTACCAAAGAACATGTTTGATATTGATCCATCAGCTCTTTTATAGGAAGTTCGAAACTTAAATATTCCATTCTTGAAGTAAATTAAATCTTTCAAATGTATGAAAAATTATGAAAACCTATTTAAAATTATTTACAGCATTGCTTATTCTGGCGACACTTTCCTCTTTTCCAATGAGTTCCAAAATATCCGGAACATCTGGTCCTTTCAGTTCTCCTACCAAAGCTAAACGAAGCGGCATCATTACTTTACCCATTCCCAAACCTTTGTTTTCAGCGAAGTCGTGTAAGTTCTGTTTGATGTTTTCAGAAACGAAATCATCAATTGAATTTAAATTTTCAGCAAATTCAGTCAAAAGATTTGAAGTTTCATCATTCCAAGCTTTTTTTGAAGCTTTTTCATCGTAAGAAGTTGGTGCTTCAAAGAAAAACTTTCCGTTTTCGTAAATATCTTTCGGGAAAGTTGCTCTCTCTTTCATCAGATGAATAATCTTTAATAATTTTTCATCTTCCATATTTAAATTTAAATCTGAGGTTTTCAGAATATTTAATAATTCTTCATCAGACGTTTTTTGAATATACTGATGATTAAACCACTCAGATTTTTCTTTGCTAAATCTTGCGCCTGCTTTATGAACTTTATGCAAATCAAATTCTTTCACCATTTCATCCAAAGACAAAATTTCTTTATCATCTGCAGGAGACCAACCTAAAAGTGCGACCATATTGATGAATGCTTCAGGCAAATATCCACTTTCTCTATATCCTTTAGATACGTGCCCTGTTGCAGGGTCTGTGAAATTTAAAGGAAATACAGGGAAACCAAATTTATCACCATCTCTCTTGCTTAATTTTCCTTTTCCTTCTGGTTTTAAAATCAAAGAAAGATGCGCGAACTGAGGCGCTTCCCAGCCCATTGCTTCATATAATAAAGTGTGCAAACCTAAAGAAGGCAGCCATTCTTCACCACGGATAACGTGAGAAATTTCCATTTCATGGTCGTCGATAATGTTGGCAAAATGGTAAGTAGGCATTCCGTCGTTTTTTACTAACACTTTATCGTCTAAAGTATCTGTATTTACCGCTGAATTTCCTCTGATAATGTCTACCAAACCTAAAGTTCTGTCAACAGGCATTTTAAATCTTACAACGTAAGGTGTTTTGGCATCCAACAATTGTTGAACTTCCTCTTCAGAAAGTGCAAGACTGTTTCTTAAGCGGTTTCTGGTTTTATTGTCATAAGAGAAAACATCACCTTTAGCTTCATATTCAGCACGGATAGCATCTAATTCTTCCGCAGTGTCGAAAGCGATGTAAGCATAATCGGTTTTAAGGATCTGCTCTGTGTATTTATCGTAAATATCTCTTCTTTCAGATTGTCTGTATGGAGCAAATTTTCCGCCTTTTTTAGGGCTTTCATCGGGGATGATTCCGCACCATTCCAAGGCTTCTTCAATGTATTCTTCAGCTCCCTCAACGTATCTTGCAGTATCGGTGTCTTCTATTCTCAATACAAATTCGCCGCCCTGATTTTTAGCAAAAAGATAATCATACAATGCGGTTCTTACGCCTCCCAAATGCAAAGGTCCTGTAGGACTTGGTGCAAAACGGACTCTTACTTTCTCCATTTTAAATAAAATTTTTGCAAATTTACTTAAAATTAAATGTTTTAATGATGTTTAATGTTTTCTATATTGGGATTTTTAATCTTAATATTTACATTTGTATAAATTTAGAATTCATCAATTATGCTAGAAATCGGCGAAAGACCTTGGGGTAAATATTACGTATTGGCAGACGAACCCAATTATAAACTGAAAAGAATTGAGGTAAATCCGGGACAAAAGCTGTCATATCAGTATCACCACAAAAGACAGGAACAATGGACAATCATTGAAGGAGATGCTACCATAATTTTGGATGATAAAGAAATAAAACTTTCGTATGGTGAAAGTATTTTTATCCCTTTGGGAGCTAAACACAGAATCATGAATCTTTCAGAAAAACCGGTTGTCTTCATAGAAGTACAGACGGGAACTTATTTTGGGGAAGATGATATTGTGAGGCTGGATGATGAGTATGATAGAGGTTA
Organism: Chryseobacterium indoltheticum; assembly: GCF_003815915.1. Lineage (NCBI taxonomy): Bacteria > Pseudomonadati > Bacteroidota > Flavobacteriia > Flavobacteriales > Weeksellaceae > Chryseobacterium > Chryseobacterium indoltheticum. Next base: position 4,146,687 of record NZ_CP033929.1, on the reverse strand, counting down.
ATTCAATTATTAATTCCTATTAATAAACAAAGCCAAAAATAAAATGTTTGTTTTATTTCTGGCTTTGTTGTTCAAATTTTTATCGTTAGAAGCTTAAAAAAGTTTCTTTACTTCTGATTTTATTTTTTCTAAGATTTTTTTTTCAACCTTATGCTTTTCAACATCGAAAAAATAATTGGCTCGCCAGGGTTTTTCAGATTTGGTAACCAATTCGAATAAGATGCGATTTCTTTCGGCTAATTTTAATCTTTCCTGATAGGTCTCATCATCCAAAAGATTTTTATCTGTGGTATAAGATATTTTAGAGTAATGATTTTGATGGAGCACAATGGGATCTCCTACAATTTGTATTTCAAGACCTTTTAAACGTACTCTATATAAAAATTCGTTATCATCAAACGCTATACCTTTCGCAAATCTTTCATCAAATCCTCCCAGATCGTGCAGGTTTTCCTTTGTAATTGCAGCGCAGAAATGATATCCTTTAGGATTTATAAAAGGATGATTATACCAGCAGTCTAGTCCGTCACCAATATATCCTACACTGTTTTTTTGCATAAGTTCATTTAGTTTTTCTGAATCATTCAAAAAAACTTCAATATTATTTGTGCTGTCTATACCAAGAGAGAAACAGGCAAAACTTATATAGTTTTGATTAGTGATATTTTCTAAGGTATACTTTAAAATGTCTCCATAATGAGTGCATTCAGGATTTTGTAGTATAATAATATCTCCTTTTGCTTCTTTGAATCCGATATTAAATGGGATACAAGAGTTGGAATACCACTTGTCTTTTTTTTCTAATCGGATTATTTTTAAAAACGGATACCTGTTTGCAAGTTCTTCTAGTCTTTCGTCTTCATCACTACCGTCATCTACAGCAATTACTTCAATGTCTAATTTGTGATTTTCAATTTGTTTTGAAATACTTAATAGAGTAGTGTCAAAGAGTTTTTTTCGGTTGTAATATGCTGTTACTATTGAGATTTTCATTTAAATAATAAGAATTTTTTCTTTTTTATCTGCCAATTACTTTGGAAGATAATCCCTAAATACACTTTTTTAAATTTTTCAATATCATGGAATTTCTTTTCAATCTGATATTGCTTTTCATAATGATATACTTTAAAAAAACCTTCTATAGGATACAGGTCTATAAGTCTGGTTTTAAGAAGGTATTCACCATATATCACACATTCCGATGGTGGGGTAACTTTGTCTATTTCCTGGAAGAAATCTAAAAAAGTTTTGTTTTCATTTTTTAAATAAACTTCTACAAAGTGTTCCCAAACTTTACAGCTCCAAAGGTATGGAGATGGACCGTAATCCCACTCTTTACCTTTGTTTCCAAACAGAGGACGAGTCGCTCGTAATGCTTCCTTAAAGAAAATGTTTTCAGAATCTAAACCAATATTTTCCATCGTTTCCAAAAATGGTTTAGATTCATGCATTATCGTGTAAGGCGTATTTTCATCATATAGAAAGTCCGAATAATAAAAATCACGGATAAATTCTGAATCAGAATCAATACACAAATAATTTTTACAGAGATTAAGTTTGTAAACGTGCGCTTTTATGATTTGCTGGTATCTCCATCCATCCGAACTGTCGGCTTCAATGATATCTGAATCTCTAATAACGTTATAATTTGCAATATTATTTTTGAAAAACTCAAAATCATTATCGTTCACAGATATAACGACCGGAATATTCTCTTTATTGTACTTTTCTATAGACGTAAGAAGTTTTTGTACCCTTTCGAAATCGGGTTTATATGTTTTAATGAATAAAATAAGTGATTGCATAATGTCATTAAAAATTTAAGGTTTTTTCCCAAAGCTCAACCGATTTTTTTTCAGAGAAATTATTCTTGAAAAAATGACTGGCTTCATCTTTTTGTCTCTCGTAATCTGATGAATTGTTTAAAAGACTTTTGATAATATCAGCAAATTCTTTTTCATCATCACTTACTAAACAGCCGTTATTTTTTTTGTCTGAAAAACCGTCCACTGCTTTTTCGGTTCCAACAACGGGCAACCCGTAAGACATTGCTTCCACTACTTTTATTTTAATGCCGGTTCCTTTCAGCATTGGGCAAATTGCAATTTTGCTTGCATGATAATAAATGTTTAAATCGTCTGCAAAAAAGACTTTTTCAATATTTTCATGATCCGGAACATGCTTACAGATTCTTCCAATAATACAAATTTTTATTTCTTTAGGAAGAAGAGGCAAGACTTTTTCGACAAACCAGTTAATCGATAATATATTAAAAGGATTGTCGCTGCCAACAAAGATAAGATCATATTTTTTTTCAATATTTGAACCTTCAAAATTTTCAGGAAAACTTGGCGGAATATTAATCACTTTATCTCCCAAAAAACTTTTGAAAATAAAATACTCGTCCTGAGAAATAGTAACGACTTTATCATAAAGCGAAAGATTGTTGATTTCTTCACCAAATCTTTTGCCCAAATCCAGGTTTTTATTGTTGTAAAACTCATTCAGCGTAATCCAGTCGTGAGTGTCAACAATTGTTTTTGCTCCTTTTAAATCCTGATCCCGGATGAGATCTGTCCAGAATTCATAATTGATAAAAATATAATCGTACTTTTTCTGAGCAAGAAGAGCAGTGAAATTATCTTTCAGATATTGAGTAAGGTATTGATTGGAATTTTCTTTGTTGAATTTTTTCTGAATTTTATATTTCCAATATTCTAAAGTCAGTTTTTTCTTTGGCGGTTTGGTTTTCAGAACAAAAACTTCATTAATAATTGCAGAATCAATGTCTTGAGGAGAATCTCCAAAACTGTTGTAATAATCTTCTACTCCTACAAGATCAATATTCAAGCCTAAAGACTTCAATTGTTTCAGATTGGTGTACGTACGCAAAACATTTCCGGCTCTTTTGGAGAAAGGACTTTCGGGAAAGAAAAATAATAAGTTCTTATTAGAAAAATTCATTAATGATTTTTGTTTAGAATGAGCGTCTTTTGAAAGTTGAGGAAATAAATGCTTAAATTCGTTTTCGCAAAAGCTTAGACAAAATAATAAATTTAAAATGGGAATTAAAAGATTTTTTAAAAATAAAATCAAAGATTATCAATTCATCAAAAATAGAAGAAAGTTAACCATCAATCTTCTTAATCTTGATTTTTTTAAAAGTCACCCATTTAATTTTTCCACAGACGCAAACTCTGAAGTTTCAATTATTATTCATAATGTAAATGATGTGAAACTGTTGCTCAATTGTCTTTATTATATTGAAAAATTTGACCGAAATATTCTCAAAGAAATTATTGTTATTAATAGTAAAAGTAACGATGAAACCCAGAACTATTTAGAAAAAATAAAGGGAATAATTATAATCGGACATGAAGAAAGTATTGGTTTAACTCAAAATGTAAATCTTGCCATTGAAAATGCAAAAGGGAAATTTATTTATCTTTTAGATTCTCATGTTTTGGTTCAGGAAAATTATTTGTCACGTTTGATAGAAGTTTTTAATATCAAAGAAAACGTAGGTTCAGTTGGTTCTAAAATGATTTCTATCAACAATACTATAATCGAGGCAGGAAATTTGGTTTGTGAAAATTCTGAAATTGTTGAATTTAGTAAATCTGAAGCAATTGATGCTCCTCAAGTTAATTTTTTAAGAAAAGTAGATTTTTGCGCCGGAAGTTTATTGTTCCGGAAAACCAAAGAAAACGGAGATTTAAATCTACTGAACGAAAATTTTTCTTCGCCCTATTTTGCAGAAGCTGATTTATGTTTGAAACTGAAAAAAGAAGATAATTTAGACACTTATTATCACCCTCTTTCAGAAGTTGTTTGTTTTGATAATTCTTTTAAAGCAGAAAATAATACTGATCGAAAAGTTTTCGCTGATCATTGGAATTCTTATTTTACCAATAAAAAATATGTAAAGAGCGAGAAAATTAATTATAACGCTCATTACAAAACTCCAAATTTTCTCTTTCTGGAAGAAAATATGCCAAAACCAGATCAGGATTCCGGTTCAAGAAGGTTTATGGAAATTATAAAGATTCTTCAGAGAAACGGACATCACATTGTTTTAGCGGTTAAACATTTTGATAAAACTAAAGATTCCGATTATATCACTTATTTTCAAAATGCAGGAGTTGAGATTTGCAAAGATTATGTAAATGCTCAAAATAAAATTGTAAAAGTAGAAGATCAGGTTGTAAACACTTTGTTGTATGTCGATGTTATCTGGATCTTCAGACCTTTAGGATTTAATCATTGGTACAATCTAATTAAGGATAAGATAAGCGGACAAAAAATCATTTACGATATGGTTGATCTTCATTATCTGAGATTGGAGCGCGAAAATAATTATATTGATGTTGTCACAAAAGAAAGAGAACGGGAAATAATTTTCTTCAAAGAAAAAGAATATGCAGGAATGAATATTTCAGATGCGGTGATTTCTATCAGCGACGAAGAAAAAAATACAGTTTCTGAAAACGGAGTCAAAAAAGATAAAATTTTCACGGTGAGTAATATTCACAAACCTGTAAAAAATATTCCGTTGAGTTTTTCCGAAAGAGAAGGCTTGCTTTTCATTGGCGGTTACAATCATTTGCCAAATATTGATGCTGTAAAATTTTTACATAACCAGATTATGCCTTTAGTTTGGGCAAAAAATAATCAGATTAAAATCTTTATGTTGGGACCAGATTTCCCTGCCGATTTGAAAGAAAAATATCATTCCGATCGCTTTCAGATTTTAGGATATCAGGAAACCGTAGATTTTTGGTTTGAGAATTCAAGAGTTTTTGTAGCACCACTTCGTTACGGAGCCGGAGTAAAAGGAAAAATCGGACAGGCTTTAGAATTCAAATTACCTGTAATTACTACCGGAATTGGTGCAGAAGGAATGAGCTTAGAAAATGCAAAAACGGCGTTAATTTCAGATGAAAATCCTCAAAATTTTGCAGATAAAATTCTTGAATTATATGATAATGAAAATCTTTGGCGGACGTTGCACGAAAACAGTCTTTTACCGCTTTCAAAATTTTCTATAGAAACTCAGGAGCAGAATATTAAAAATATGCTTCAGTATTTAGGGTTCAGAAATTAATTTTTATAAATTTTCTGATACTTTTTAGGCTTAAAAAATTTGTAAATCAATTTTCTGTACCATTCATCATAATATTTTGATTTATACTTTTTATTCTCACGAATTAAGCTCATAATGCTGTGAAAATCAAGCCCGTTTTGTTTGTAAAAAGTATAATGTTTCTTATAAATTTCAAAGAAATTATCAGAAAGCCTCGAACTGTTATCAATACTTGTATTGGTAAGCGAATCTGTGGTATTTCTGATTCTGTAAAAGAATAAAAACTCATCAATTTTATGAACTTTCGCACCAATTTCAACCAAAGAAATCCAGAAATCCCAATCTTCGTAATAGTTTAATTGAGTATCAAAACCACCCACTTTTTCGAAATCTTCTTTATAAATAAGTGCAGTAATCGGAATACAGTTTTCAATTAAGAAATCAAAAGTATTGAAAGGCTGCAGAACCCATTCTGTGTCTGTTTTTTCGAAGAATTTTCCTTTGGTGTAGCAGATTCTTATTTCATTGTTTTTTGAAAGAATCTGATGTGTTTTATCTAAAAATTTTTTGTCAATAAGATCATCACAATCCAAAAAGAGAATATATTTTCCTGTAGCCGATTTTACACCGTTATTTCGGGCAGAAGATTGGCCTTGATTTTCCTGATGAATGATTTTTAAATTTTTGAAATCGCTATTTTTTTCAATTAAATCTAAAGCAGATCTTTCGGAACCATCATTCACAATAATAACTTCAAAATCCTGATACGTTTGATCATAAACACTTTTCAGAGTTTCATGAATATAGTTTTCACCTTTGTAATAAGGAATAATGATAGAGATTTTTTCGTTCATGTCTTAAGAAATAAGTGTTTTAAACCAGCTTTCAAAACTGTATTTATTTTTGATTTCTGCAGGAATTTCCTGATAAGGATTTTCAATAAAATTATTCAGATTTTCTTCAGAATCTTCACCGATGATGAATATATTTCCTTGTCTGTAAAAATCGTAATTTTTCACATCCGGGTTATCGGTAATTAATTTCTTTTCGTATTTCAGCGCTTCAAAAAACCGGAAAGACAATCCATTATGCTCTTTTAATTTTAAATCCAAAAGAGCTTTTGAACTTTTAACCCAGCCCATATTTTCATCGTACGTCAGAAATTGATTTGTGAAATTGATTTCTCCTTCAGGTTCTCTTTTGTCCCAACTGAAAAGAAGTATTTTTTGACTGATTTTTTTGAGACTTAAAATTGCTGAAAACTCTTTTAATGTTTTAAATCGCTGTTCCACATACGTTCCGATGTAGAAAACATCATTTTTAATGATTGGTTGAGTTTTCTCTTCTTCAAAATTAAAAAAGAAATTAGTCAGAAAGAAGATATTTTTCTTTTCATCAACATCATTTTTATCAAATACGAAAAACTTATCAAAGAATTTTAGTTTTGGATAAACATCTGGCGTTCTGCTGAGTCCGTCCCAATGATTTCCGACTAGTTTTTTAGTTTTGGTTCTGATGATGCTTAAAAACTCTTCCGAAAAAAAATCTGTTGTCATCACCAAAATTGTTTCATATTCGGGTAATCTTTTAGCCTTTTCTCTCAAAGTATTTTCTATAAAGGCTTTCCTCAGAATTTCTTTATACTTTTTGTCTCCTAAAACTGTTTTTCGGTAAATATTATTAAGTTGCTCACGCCAGTTTTTATATCTGAATTTCTCATCAGAATACAGCAAAAAATCTACATTGTTATAATTCAGATATTCCAGGTTTTTTTTGATGAGGTCTGAAATTCCTGCATAGTTATGCATAATGATGAGGATTCTGTTCATCGGTAAAAATATTTAAAGAATAGGAAAAGAATAAAATGTTCAGATTTTAATTTTTGGTATAAAGCGTTTTTTTCATTTTGCACTTCTTTCAAAAATCTTTTTGCATCTTCATTAAAATCTTTTTCAAGATAAGCCGAAAACTTTCTTTCTTTATCATTAAGTGTTCTCAATTTTATTTTAAAATCTCTGAATATTTCAGTCTTTTTATCATAATCAAAACGGCTGATAAGTTTCTTTTTAGAAGCCTCATCTTTAGAATGGCAAATTCCTCCAACTTGTTGTTCGCCGTGAATACGGTAGGAAAAGAGTTGTTCATTTAAAAAGGCAAACTTTTTTTGTTCGGCAGAAACCAATGCAATCCACTCATCATGATGTAAACCTTCAACAGTTGGAAAAGGCAAAACCTGATTAGTAAATGATTTTCTGATTGCCATTGACGCACCTGTTGCAAAATTTCCAATGGTTGCAAAAATTTTAAAATAGTTGATTTCTTTTTTACTTTCGCTTAAAAATTTTGGAACATCCCAAACTGTATAATGTTTTTTTTGTACACTGTTTTCATCAATAATAAATCCGTTTGAGCATACAACATCGATGTTTTTATTATTTTCGAAAAAATTAGCGAACATTTTCACCTTATCTTTTTCCCACACATCATCCTGATCGCTCAAAAATATAATTTCGCCGGTACAAATTGAGATCGCTTTTTCAAAGTTTTTTACACTTCGCAAATTTTTTTCATTAAGATGAATTTTGAAAATATTTGGAAAATTCTTTTCGTATTCAGCTAAAATGTTTTTGGTTTGATCTGTTGAGCCGTCGTCGCAGACTACAATTTCATCTACTTTCAATGACTGGTCAAGAATAGAATCAATCTGCTCACGGATAAATTTTTCACCGTTATAAGTACAAAGTGCAACAGAAATTTTTGTCATTTAGCTCAGATTAAAAACAGTATTCACCCAATTGTCCAAAGTGTATTTATGATAAACTTCGTCTGGAAGTTTTTGATATTCGGTTTCAAAAAACGACTTTTCAATATTACTGAAATCATCATTGAGAATCAAAATATTTTCCGGATTATAAAAATCGTAATTTTTAATCGTTTGATTGTCTGTGATGAACTTTTTTTCTAAAGCCATTGCCTCAAAAATACGAAAACTTAGCCCCATCTGATTATCTCTTTGAAGATCAAGAATTACTTTTGTATTTTTATATAACTTAGGTAATGATTGTTGAGGAATGTTTTTGGTTCTGAATTTAATGATATTAATATTTTTCGAGTCAACAATCTGTGTGATTTTGTTTTTCCAACTTTTCTTACCGGCTACAATTGTTTTAAAATTGATATTTAGATCATTAATCTTATTAATTAAGAAATTGAGTTTCTGTAATCTCTGCGTATCGTAAGAGGTAATGTAAAAAAGATCAAGATGCGGGTTTTGCTCCTCTTTAGGGCAATATTTGAGATAATTATAGTTGGTTATTTTTTTAAACCCATGTTCTTTCACATCTTCGTCATCAAAAGAAAAAACGGTATCAAAAAAATGTAAAATATGCTGAGCCGGATTTCTCGACATGCTGTCGTATAAATAAGCAATATTTCGATCTGCGTATTTTCTGATCACTTCATGCACATGCTCTTCTATACTTTCAGGGTTAATTACAAGGATTTGATCCTGTTTTCCTATCTTTTTAAGAGAATCGATGATAAAATTTTGTCTTTTTTCGTGTTTCAGATTTTTTCCGATAAAAACTTTGCTCATCGCATTCTTTACCCTTGCACCAAAATTTTTGTGTGTAAAGGCTCCAATATTGATATGGTACGCTTCTACACCTTTTTCTTTTAGTTTATTTACGATATGTTCATCATAATGCCAAAAATCAAAACTGATTAAACAAATTTTCATAAAACAAAAGTAAAGATTTTAAAATTTAAATTTCTATTTTTGAGGAAATGCCCACTTTTTTCATGAAAAAGAATATTCTAATCGATGTTGAGCGACTCAAATACCCAAGATCAGGAATTGCAAATGTCTGTATTTCCTTAATCAAGGGTTTAGACGAAAAATTGTGCCATTTCAATTACACCTTTTACGGTCCGGCAACGAATATTCCGGCAATACAATCTGATTTTAAGATCATTAACTGGAAATTTTGGCATAAAAAAATTAAAGTAAATACTTCGTCTTTTTCTTTAATACATGTAACGCATCAATTATCAGATTATTTTCATTCTAAAAAATCAAATCAGAAAAAAGTTGTTACCCTGCATGATTTGAACTTTCTTCATGATAAAAGTTCTGCCAGAAAAATTGAGAAATCTAAAAAACTAGTTCAGAAAAATATAGGAAACGCAGATGCTATTGTTTGTATTTCAGAATTTGTAAAAAATGATTTCCTCAAAAATAAACATTTATTTACCTTAAAAAATGACGTTGAAGTGGAAGTTATTTACAACGGGCTGATTTTTCCCAAAAACGAAAAATTTAGTTCTAAAAAAAAATATGAATTTATCGATCGAAAATTTATACTCAATATCGGCGTGCTTTTTCCTAAAAAAAATCAGGAAGTTTTATTAGAACTTCTCAAAGATAATGATCAAGATTTGGTTCTGATAACTTCGTCTGCTAAATCAGCTTATAAAGAGAGTTTCCTTGAGAAAGTTAAAAATTCAGGCTTCGAAAAAAGAGTTCACATTTTAGAAAATGTAGAAAATAACGAAAAGTACTTTTTGCTTCAACATTGCGAATCTTATTGTCATCCTTCATTGGCGGAAGGTTTTGGGATTCCTCCGGTTGAAGCCATGTATTTTGGGAAGCCTATTTTTCTAAGTAATTTAACCAGCCTTCCGGAAATTGGTGGTGATTTGGCTTTTTACTTTAATAACTTTTCTGGTGACTCGATGCGAAAAACATATAGTGAAGGAATTGAAAAATTTTATGCTGATCAGGAAAATTTTATCACAAAATTGAAGGAAAGAGCTTCGCAATTTAGTTATAAACAAATGGCTGCATCTTATGAAAAGTTGTATGAAAGGCTTTTAAATTAAAGTTTAGTTTTGCCAAATTTAAGTTTCCTTTTAAAAGTTTTTAAAGTGTCTCCGTATTTGATGTCGATACGGTTAACCTCAAATCTGTTTTTAAATGGGTAAGCTGCAATGTTATTGCCAATTCTCATAGCAGAAGTAATCCCGATTTTTTCGAGCATTTCAAAGAATTCTTTTCTACGCTCTTTTTCTTTCGGAAATTTCCCGTAAGGATATGCCAGAACTTTTGTAAAATTAATTCCATTCTGTTCTAAAATTTCAATATTTTTTAAAAGATCGGTTTCGGCTTCTTGTAATTTTAATTGAGAAAAATTACGATGTGAATGACTGTGTAAAGCTATTTCAATTAATTTTGAATTTAAAGATCTTATCTCATCAAAATTCATGTATACCCTTTCTTCTCCATTTATATTATTCTGAATAAGCTCGGTAGGAATGAAAATTGTCGCTTTCATTTGGTGTTTTTCGAGCAACGGCATGAGATATCGCAAATTATTGTAATACCCGTCATCCAAGGTTAATATGATTTTGTTTTCAACCGATTTTGAGTATTCCAAATCCTTGAAAAATACTGTTGTGAAATTGTTTTTGATGTAAGTAAGTTGCTCTTCAAGATTTTCTACAGTTACAATTAGATCATTTTTGTAAGCAATTGATTGTGGTAAAACCTGATGATACATTAAGATGCGAATGCTTTCTTTTTTTGAAAAGCCTAAAATTCGTTTAAGAACCGAAATCATAATCTATCTGAATTTATAGATTTCGTGAAGTTTTTTATATTTAAGAAAGGTATAAAAAGCCGCTGTTGCCGCTGCATAATAACCAACTAAACCGTCAAGAAAGCCTAAACGTAAAAAATATGATTTGAAAAATTGAAACAAAGGCTTAAAAAGAATTTTAAAAATATTCGATTTTTTACCATTTTTATACATCTTTTCTGCCATCATCGAAGTGTATTTATTAGATTTTTCGATGTGATGATAAATGTCTTTGTATGTGTAATGATTTATTTTTCCTTTCAGTTTGCCTTTGGTTTCGGTTGTCGCAAAGGCTTCATGTACAATGTCTTCAGAGTATTTTCCGTGACCTTTTTTGAAGAGTCTTTCTCTTTTTATATTTCCCCAACCTCCGTATTTCAATGTTTCACCCAAAAAGATATTGTTGAATTCTACATCGTAAACATTAAATGCCGATTTTGGTTCAGAAATGATTCTTCGAATGGAATCGATGAGTTCTTCGTTAGGAATTTCATCAGAATCTAAAAATAAAATCCATTCTGATTGACATTGTTCAATCGCTAAATTTTTTTGTTTGCCAAAGCCTAAGAATTTTTGCTGAATAAATTTCACTTTCGGAAATTTTAGACAAATTTCTTTTGTACTGTCTGTAGAAAAACTGTCGACGATAATAATTTCGTCGGCTAAGTCGTAAACAGCATTCAGGTTTTTTTCAATTATCCTTTCTTCGTTAAAAGTAATCATTGCTACAGAAAGCTTCATAAATTAGTGACTTACTGCTGCAAAAATACAGTTTATTTTCAGAATTCTATATTTGATAAAAATAAATTATTATGAATATTTTTCTTTTAAAAATTCATAAGTTTTAAAAGAGCTTAAAGCACTTAAGTAGGAGAGTGTTAAGCCTTTTTTACCATCTAAGATCCCTAGTTTTAAAATATACATTTTGAAGAAGCTGAAGGCACTTTTTGATAATTGTTTTATCAATTGATATGGAATTCCTTTTTCATGTAAATCTTTTGCTTTGAGTTTTGAGTAATGAATTACTTTTTTGTAATAAGCTTCATAAGAATCAAAGGAAAAATGAAGAAGATAATTTTGTAAAGTTCCAGGATTGTCAAGATTGCTTAATCCTTCGTGAACTCTTTTGTTTTCGTCATAATGAGCCACTTCTTTTTTGAATAAACGAATGTTTTTATCATTTTGTGTTCCAGAATAATTTACTTTTTCACCCATAAAAAAGAATTTCCTCTTAAAGAAATAGGCTTTTCTGGTGACCGGTTTTTTAATTTCTTTTAGAATTTCATTTTTCAATTCCGGAGTAATTCTCTCGTCTGCATCTAAAAATAAAATCCAGTCGTTTTTTGCATAGGAAATGCAGAGATTACGCTGCTTGGTGAAATCTTCAAATTTGTTTTGATAAAGCTTTATGTTTGGATATTTATTTTTTATAATATCAACAGTTTTATCTGTACTAAAAGAATCTAAAACAATAATCTCGTCAGCAAATTCGACCGATTTGAGAGCCTCTTCAATATTTTTTTCTTCATTAAAGACAATTAATAAAGCACTTATTTTCGGATTTTCCATAACATCTGTATTTTAACTAATATTAGATGAAAAATAAGCCCGATAGTTAAACAATCGTTTGTTCTATTTCCTAAATAAAAAAATAACACTCTGATTTAGAGTGTTATTAGTATGAAAATATTTTGATTTTATTTTTTGAATTCTAAGATTGTCTTTTCGATAATCTTTACACAATCTAATAATTGCTCTTCTGTGATTACCAATGGCGGTGCCAGCCTGATAATGTTTCCGTGGGTTGGTTTAGCTAAAAGACCGTTTTCTTTTAATTGTAAACAAAGATTCCATGCTGTAGAACTTTCAGGTGTATCATTAATTAAGATTGCATTAAGCAAACCTTTTCCTCTTACTTTGGTAATCAAATCTGATTTCTCGATAAGCTTTTCAATTTCACTTCTGAATAATTTTCCTAATTCTTCAGCTCTTTCAGAAAGCTTTTCTTCTTCTACTACATCCAGCGCAGCAATTGCAACGGCACATGCGATAGGATTTCCTCCAAAAGTAGAACCGTGCTGACCTGGCTTGATTACATTCATAATCTCGTCATTCGCCAAAACCGCTGACACGGGATACATTCCACCGGAAAGTGCTTTTCCTAAAATTAAAATATCAGGTTGTACCTCTTCGTGATGACATGCAATCAGCTTACCTGTTCTTGCAATTCCTGTCTGTACTTCGTCTGCAATGAAAAGAACGTTGTATTTTTTGCATAATTCTAAAGCATTTTTCAGGAAATTTTCATCAGGAACGTAAACTCCTGCTTCACCTTGAATGGGTTCAACCAAAAACGCAGCAATATTTTGCGCATCGTTTTTTAGAACTTCTTCTAAAGCTGAAAGGTCATTATAAGGAATTTTTACAAATCCAGGTGTGAAAGGACCATAGTTTTTATTGGCATCAGGATCGTTTGAGAAAGAAACAATTGTTGTCGTTCTTCCATGGAAATTATTTTCACAAACTACAATTTTTGCTGCATTTTCTGAAATTCCTTTTACTTCATAGCTCCATTTTCTGGCTAATTTTACTGCAGTTTCCACAGCTTCAGCTCCGGAATTCATTGGTAAAACCTTATCAAATCCGAAAAGTGTAGTGATTTTTTTCTCGTATTCTCCCAAATTCGAATTGTAAAAAGCTCTTGAAGTTAAAGCTAGTTTTTTAGCCTGATTAACTAAAGCATCAACAATTTTTGGGTGAGAATGTCCTTGGTTGACAGCCGAATAAGCGGAAAGGAAATCGTAATATCTTTTACCTTCAACATCCCAAACAAAAACACCTTCTCCTTTATCTAAAACCACTGGAAGCGGATGATAATTGTGAGCACCGTGTTTTTCTTCTAATTCTATGAAATATTGTGAGTTTTTTGTTTGTTCTGCTGTTGACATATCTTTTTCCTTTTTTACAAATTTAAGTATAATAAATAAGATGGTTCAACAGAATAATGATGCTGAATATTAGGTATATTCAAGTATGTATTGTTGATATGAAATAATCATTTAGAAGATATTGCTCAAACTCATTATGACTTGCAGTTTTTATATCTTTTAGAAATTAAATTTAAATGTTTTGCATTAAAATGATCCGCCATTTTACTGACGGATCTATAGATAATTTTGATGATAAAATAGATTTAAGATTCTAGAACAACTTGATTTTCATTTATATATTGGTCAATATACAACTTTAGTTCAGCTTTCTTAGAGGGATCTTTAACTAGATCATATAAAAATATTAATCCGTTATCACCGAAATCTACTAGCACAGCATTTTCTGTTGTAGAGGTGCTTTGCCAATTATAAAAATTAATGGTTGGGGTCATTTTTTTGAGATTAAAAATTCCCGCCATAGCCAATGATTTATCTCCTCCTCTTGTTTTGTAAAATAATTTTTTTTCGTAATTTTTTGAAGCCGCTTGAGTATCAATTTCGTTATCTGTGCCAACAATAGTTTTTATTCCAATTCTTGCTGCGCTTGCACGGTCAGGATTGGTTGTTTTGGCTTGAAAGATCATATCAATAATAGATCCTGTGTATATATCTACTGCCACATGAGTCCCATATTTTTTGACAATTTGCTCAGCTGTTTTTTCCTCAAGATCTTTTGAGAAATTTGCAGTTAAATAATTGCTCAAAAGTTCATGACTCTCATTCAATCTAAATCTTTTTTGTTTTATGATATGACTGTAATTTCCATAAATGAAATGTGGATCATATTTTTTGTTGCTTAAAATAGCTGATGAAAACGGGATGGTTTTGCCATATACCTTAAATTGCTGAGTGGCTGAAACTTTTTTTGAAATCATTTGGAAATAAGCAGCTGCATCTTCTCCGTAGTTTTCGGTATATTCATTAGACAATAGATTCTCTTCAGATAAACGCGGGTGATGTTCTGCTTTAAATTTATCTGTATCGATTATTTTTAATGTTGTAGAGTTTTCGTTTGCATATTCACCCAAAACATTATAACCATAACCTAATGCATTGTATTTTCCAAGTTGCTTTGACGAATCTGTAATTGTAAGCTGAATGTGATCCCAGTCTTCAACATTTTCTATAGTTTTTTCATTTAGTAATTCGTCATTTGTTTCTGTTGAACAAGATATTACAGACATCATCATCATTGTAGATAATGATAAAAAGAAAAGTTTTTTCATATAATAAATATTTCTCTAAAATATAATTAAATCATTAGATTGGGAAAATTTACTTTATGATAAAAGTCATTTTAAATAAAAAAACCGCCTCAAGTGAAGCGGTTTTAAATATGTATTTTAAAATAATCTTAGTGATTATCATACTTTTTATCCATTACAAAACTCTCCATGAATTTTGTAGTATAGTTACCTGAAAGATAATCTTCATCTTCCATTAATTGTCTGTGGAAAGGAATAGTAGTTTTTACTCCTTCAATATAAAACTCCTCTAAAGCACGTTTCATTTTTGCAATTGCTTCTTCACGGGTTTGAGCCGTTGTAATCAGTTTTGCAATCATAGAATCATAGTTCGAAGGAATCGTGTATCCTGAATATACATGAGTATCAACTCTGATCCCGTGTCCGCCAGGAATGTTTAATCCAGTGATTTTCCCCGGTGAAGGTCTGAAATCAGCATAAGGATCTTCCGCATTGATTCTACACTCAATAGAATGTAATTTTGGATAATGGTTGATTCCTGAAATAGGAGTTCCTGCTGCCAGAAGAATTTGCTCTCTGATCAAATCATAGTCAATTACCTGCTCAGTAATTGGGTGCTCAACCTGAATTCTCGTATTCATTTCCATGAAATAGAAATTTCTGTGTTTGTCCACAAGGAATTCGATAGTACCTACACCTTCGTACCCGATAAATTCAGCTGCTTTTACCGCTGCTTCACCCATTTTCTCACGAAGTTCGTCAGTCATGAATGGAGAAGGAGTTTCTTCAGTTAATTTCTGATTTCTTCTTTGTACAGAACAGTCTCTTTCAGAAAGGTGACAAGCTTTACCAAATTGGTCACCTGCAACCTGAATCTCGATATGTCTTGGCTCTTCAATCAGTTTTTCCATGTACATACCTCCGTTTCCGAAGGCTGCAACAGCTTCCTGAATTGCAGATTCCCAATGTTCTTTAAGATCTTCAGCTTTCCAAACAGCTCTCATCCCTTTACCTCCACCACCAGCGGTAGCTTTGATCATTACGGGATAACCTGTTTCTTCTGCTGTTTTTACTGCGTGCTCATAAGATTCAATTAAACCTTCAGAACCTGGTACACAAGGTACGTTTGCAGCTTTCATGGTTGCTTTAGCGTTTGCTTTGTCTCCCATTCTTTCGATTTGCTCAGGACTTGCACCAATAAATTTGATACCGTTTTTCTGGCAGATTCTTGAGAAATTAGCATTTTCAGATAAGAAACCATACCCCGGGTGAATTGCATCTGCATTGGTAATCTCTGCAGCAGCAATAATATTAGGGATTTTAAGATAGGAGTCTTTACTCATTGCGGGACCAATACAAACAGCCTCGTCAGCAAATCTTACGTGAAGACTGTCTTTGTCGGCAGTAGAATATACCGCAACGGTTTTGATTCCCATTTCTTTACAAGTACGTAAAATACGCATTGCAATTTCGCCACGATTGGCAATTAATATTTTTTTGAACATCTTCTTCAATTTGAAAATTAGATAATTTGAAAATTAGATAATGTTATTTTAATGTAGAATTTAATCTAACATCTAATGTCTAACATCTAACTTCTAATTAAGATGGATCTACTAAGAATAATGGTTGGTCGTATTCAACCGGAGTAGCATCGTCCACTAAAATCTTAACGATTTTACCGCTTACTTCAGATTCGATTTGGTTGAATAACTTCATTGCTTCGATTACACAAACTACTTTTCCGTTTGAAACTTCGTCACCTACGTTGATGAAAACATCTTTATCAGGAGATGGTTTTCTGTAGAAAGTTCCGATCATTGGAGATTTAATAGTTACATATTTACTATCGTCAGAAACCGCTTCTGTTTTTTCCGGAGATGCAGAAACCGAAGCCGGAGCATGTCCTGGAGCCACCTGTTGTGGAGCTTGCTGATACATTGCAGGCTGAGCAACATAGCTTACTTCATTACCTCCAAGCGGAGTTTTAATAGTAATTTCGAAATCTTTAGTTTTATATTTTACTTCTGAAACCTCAGCTTTAGATACAAACTTAATAAGATTCTGTATGTCTTTAATGTCCATAAATTTGATATTTGATTTGCCGTCAAAGATACCAAAAAAACACAAAAAACAACAAAAAACCGCCAAATTTTATAAAAATTGGACGGTTTCTGTATTAAAACGGGTGTTTTTCGATGAAAAACGACTCTTAGTTTTCTTCAGTAGTAGCTACTTCTTTTTCCATAACTATTTTACCTCTGTAATATAGTTTTCCTTCATGCCAGTGAGCTCTGTGGTATAAATGCATTTCTCCTGATGTTGCATCTTTTGCTAATTGAGGAACTACAGCTTTATAATGAGTTCTTCTCTTATCTCTTCTTGTAGACGATTGTCTTCTCTTTGGATGTGCCATTTTGTAATAACTTTTTTAATTGATGAGCGATGAGATTCATCATCTCATCATTAAACTATTTAATTTTTATTCTTTAAATTTTTTAGTGCGTCCCATCGTGGATCGCTTTTCTCTTCCTGCTCTTCTTCTATTTCTTTTGGACTGAATTTTTCCAGGATTTCCAAATCTTCATCACTTACATTAGGTGATACTTTTTTCATGGGTATTGATAGCGCCACGTTTTCATATATCAATTGTGAAATATTAAATGCGTGATCGTTTGCAGGAATGGTGATAACGTCTTCTTCGCTGTCATCGTACTCTTCCCCAAATTTCACCAAAATACCAATTTGGTTTTCTATAGGATAGGTAAAATCTTCGTTGGTGATATCACAAACCAATTCTACTGTACCCTTTACTTTTATTTCAAATTCTAAAAAAGTAGTGTGTTTATCAAGTAAAACATCTACTGCAATTTTAGGATCTGTAAATTCCTGATCAGTGTCAAATAATTGAAAGAACTCTTTATCTATCTCAAACTTGAACTCGTGCTTGCCGGTTTTTAGTCCGGAAAAGCTTACGTCGTAGTTTCTTAACTTGTCCATAAAATGAGTGTGCAAAAATATGCATTTTTTTTAATATTACAAATAAAATTCATAACAAATTAATTTTAATTCGTTTACAGATTTTACATTTCACTTTCTATTGGTAGGTCTTCATCGATTCCGTTATCCGAAGGCATTCTTCTTGGCTGAAGGCGGTTGCTCATCAAATCTTTATAATCATTTCTGTTATTGAAAATTTTGATCGCCGTGAAAATTGCTTCCATAAAACTGCGCTCATCGGCAATGTTTTGCCCCGCAATATCGTAGGCTACACCATGATCGGGAGATGTTCTGATAAACGGAAGTGCGGCGGTATAATTTACGCCTTCTTCATAAGCTAACGTTTTAAACGGAGCTAATCCCTGATCGTGATACATTGCTAAAACGGCATCATAGTTTTTATATTTTGCGGGCTGAAAAAAACTGTCTGCCGGAAAAGGACCAAAAGTAAGGATTCCGTTGTCTGCAAGCTCTTTTATAGCAGGAGAAATAATTTCTATTTCTTCGTTTCCTATTACTCCGCCGTCGCCTGAATGTGGATTTAAACCTAAAACAGCAATTTTTGGTCTTGCAATCGAAAAGTCTTCAATTAAAGTCTGGTTTAAAGCACGAATTTGTTTTTTTATTTTTTCTTTCGAAATGTTTTCAGCAACCTGAGAAATAGGAATGTGATGCGTAGATACAGCTACCTTCAAATCTTCCGACACCAAAAACATCAATCCTTTTTTATTAAATTTCTCTTCAAAATAGCCGGTGTGACCTGCGTGTTTGAAACCCATCTTCACCATTTCGTCTTTGTTGATCGGTGCGGTTACCAAAACGTCAATTTCTCCTTTCATTAAAGCTTCAGTTGCAGCTTCTAATGAGTCTATTGCCATTTTTGTGGATTCTTCGGTAGGTTTTCCCAACTCTATATTAGAATTTTCCTTTACAAGATTCACCATATTGAGCTTTCCGTTTTGGGCTTGTGAAGCTTCGGTGATGTAATTGAAATTTAAATTAAGTTTAAAAAGATTTTTCTGATAGGTAAAAAGCTTGCCCGATCCAAAAATAACTGGAGTGAAAAAATCTGTAATGGTTTTGTCAATCAGAGATTTCATGATGATTTCCGGGCCAATGCCGTTGAAGTCACCAATTGAAATTCCTACTCGTACTTTATGGTTTTTTGGGCTCATTTTGATTATCTTTGAAGATTATAATTTTACAAATTTAGCAAAAAATAATATGTTCACAGGAATTATTGAAGCAGTAGGAGTTATTGAGAAAATACAGGAAAACGGAACGAATATAGACTTTACACTAAGTTGTCCTTTCACAAACGAACTAAAGATTGATCAAAGTCTTGCACATAATGGCTGTTGTCTGACGGTGGTAGAGATTAAAAATGATCAATATGTAGTTACTGCAATTAATGAAACTTTAGAAAAAACAAATTTAGGCAAATGGAAACAGGGCAGCGTAGTCAATTTAGAGCGCTGTATGAAGATGGATGGAAGGCTTGATGGACATATTGTGCAAGGTCATGTAGACAAAACCGGAGAAATTGTGAGCATCGAAAACAAAGATGGCAGCTATTTTGTTACTGTACAATATAATTCAGAAGGTAATTTTGTTACAGTTCCTCAAGGTTCTATCACGATGAACGGAATTAGTTTGACGGTTGCTAAAAGCGAAGATTTTCAGTTTTCTGTAGCTATTATCCCATACACTTGGGAGTTTACCAATATGAATACACTTAAGGTTGGCGATAAAGTCAATCTTGAATTTGATATTATTGGTAAATACATTTCAAAATTAATTAGCAGGCAGAATGGCATTTAATAAATATAAAGGATATAGTTTAAGAAACCGGGTATTTTTCGGATTCTTGTTAATATGTCTTTTAAGTGTTGCTGCATCTTCTCTTGTTCCTTATTTTGTGTTGCGAAATAATGCGCTGCAACAAAGCAAGATCGATATGCAGGAAAAAACCAATGCGGTAATGGCATATTTTGATTATGCTCTGAGCCGTAGTTCTGTGCAAACCGAAGACCTTAGAAAGGTGCTGGGAAATAAAATATTTGAGATTGCAGATATTAATCAACACGATATTATTATTTATGATCTGAAAGGTAATTATTTACTCTCAAATAAAGATCTGAATCTGGTCGACCGTAAGAAGGTGCCTCTGGATATTGTTAATAAGATACTGTCAAAAGAAACCCGGTACGATGTGCGTGGCTACGATGCTTCCAAAGATGCGGTCTATACTTCTTCGTATCTTGTTTTGAAGAATAATATGTGGGAGCCAATCGGGATCATTTACATTCCCTTGTATCATAACGAATCTGCTTACATGGAGGTGCTTCACAAGTATGTCGTTTACATTCTTTTAATAGATTTAGTGATCATTGCCTTCAGTATTTGGCTTAGTTGGGTGACTTCAAATAATTTAGCAA
The DNA here is from genome assembly GCF_003815915.1 of Chryseobacterium indoltheticum. Classification (NCBI taxonomy): domain Bacteria; kingdom Pseudomonadati; phylum Bacteroidota; class Flavobacteriia; order Flavobacteriales; family Weeksellaceae; genus Chryseobacterium; species Chryseobacterium indoltheticum. The sequence continues at coordinate 4,126,335 of NZ_CP033929.1, read as the reverse complement.
AAAATATTACAAAATTCTCTGATATGATTACTCGTATCACTCTGTTTGAGAATGAAATGCGTCCTATCAAGTATTATAAAAATGATGAACTGAATGCTTTGGCTAGGGCTTATAACAGGATGATTCTTCAGATTCAGGATCAGAAAGAGAGGCTTCGTTTTAAGGCGTCCGAAGAAGCTTGGCGCGAAATGGCAAAACAGGTAGCGCATGAGGTTAAAAATCCGCTGACTCCCATGAAATTGACCATTCAGAATTTTGAAAGAAAATTTGATCCACAAGATCCAAACGTCACAGAAAGAGTGAAGCAGATGAGCAAAACAATGGTAGATCAAATCGATGTTATTGCAACAGTGGCTTCAGCTTTCTCAGAATTTGCGAAGCTTCCCGAAAAAAATAATGAAGTTATTAATCTTAATAATGAGATAGAAGATATTCTGAGAGTTTTCAACGACGATCAGATATTTGTGCATGCGAATAAAAGCAATATAATGATCACGATCGATCGTGTTTTTCTTTCCAGAATTATTACGAATTTGGTAACCAATGCCAAGCAGGCTAAAAGTGACGATAGAGATTTGTTGGTAAATGTTGATATCGAGCAGCATCAAAGAAGAGTTATGATATCGGTTCAGGATAACGGAGTCGGAATTCCCGAAGATATGTACGAAAGAATTTTTGAGCCCAATTTCACGTCTAAAAACAGTGGAATGGGACTTGGTTTATCAATGGTAAGAAAAATGATTGAAGACTACAAAGGAGAAATTTCTGTAAAGTCAAAAGTTGGAAAGGGCTCTACATTTATCATCACGCTACCAACTAATTTATAGTGAAGTCTTTTAGGTTTAAACAGTTCGAAATTCAGCAGTCAAAAGACGTATTTCGTGTAGGAACGGATGGCGTTTTGTTAGGGGCTTTGGCAAACGTTGAAAACGCTTCAAAGGTTTTGGAAATAGGAACAGGAACCGGTTTGATTTCATTAATGCTGGCTCAAAGAAATTCTAAAGCAGTTTTTTTAGGAATTGACATTAATGAAGAAGCTGCAAATCTTACCCAAAATAATTTTAAGAATTCTCCATTTCATTTAAGGTTAAAAAATATTTTTCAGGATTTCAAAGCATTTCAAACTGATGAAAAATATGATTTAATTGTTTCAAACCCGCCTTATTTTGAAGAATCTGATTCTGAAAAAGATAAATTGGCGCGGCAGACTGTTGAGTTGAATTTCTTACAGCTTATTTCAAAATCCTCAGAATTGCTTTCTGAAAATGGTATTTTATCCGTAATTATTCCGTTTGAAGCTGGAAATGATTTTATACAATCTGCTCATAAAAACAAATTGTTTTTGGTTCGGCAAGTCAATATCAAAGGAATTGAAAGTTCAAAAGCAAAACGATTGGTGTTGGAATTTTCATTAAACAAAAAAGAAATAATAGAATCTGAATTTATTATAGAAAAAAGTCCGAGACAATACTCGGACCAATATCTTGAACTCACAAAAGAGTTTCATGTCTTTAAAAAAGAAGTTGGAAATTAGATTTTTAGAAGTTAGTAATTTCTAAATCTTATAATTTATTCAAACAATTCTGCCGTATCTAGCACAGAAACCTTTCCATCTTCACATCTTATTGCTTCTCCCGGAAAATTCTGAATCATATGATAATCGTGCGTTGCCATTACAACAGCGGCATGATTATCTTCAGCTACTTTTTTCAGAAGCGTCATAATTTCGTTAGAAGTTTCAGGATCTAAATTTCCTGTCGGCTCATCAGCTAAAATTAAGTCAGGATGATTCAAAAGCGCTCTTGCAATGGCGATACGTTGCTGTTCTCCACCAGATAGTTCGTGCGGCATTTTGTGTTTTTTGCCCTTCATGTTTACACTGGAAAGAACTTCATTGATGCGGTCGTCAATTTTTGTTTTATCGCTCCATCCGGTAGCTTCCAAAACGAATTTTAAGTTTTTTTCAACTGTTCTGTCAGAAAGCAATTGGAAATCCTGGAAAACAATCCCAAGTTTTCTTCTCAGGTTTGGAACATCAGACGCTTTTAATTTTGCCAGATCAAAGCCTACCACTTCAGCTTTTCCTGCAACCAACGGAATGTGTCCGTAAAGAGTTTTTAGAAGCGAACTTTTCCCTGAGCCTGTTTTTCCGATAAGATAACAGAACCTTCCTTTCTTTATATTAAGGTTAACGTCAGAAAGTACCGTGAAACTTTTTTGAGCAATCTTCGCATGCTGCAGACTTACAATGCTGTCTCCGGTGATATTTGTATGTGGCATAAATTCAAATTTTATAGGCTTTTCAGAAAGCGCTTTTTTCAGATTTTAAAAATAAAAAAAGATATTCTATAAACCTAAAAATTAATATATTTTAACAACAAAAAATGCCTGAAAAAGTACTTTTCAAGCATGATCTGTATATTTTTGACTAAAGAATATTATCTCTTAGCTCTTGCAGAACTTACTGTAAGGCTTTTTCTGCCTTTAGCTCTTCTAGCTGCCAAAACTCTTCTTCCGTTTGGCGTAGACATTCTTTCTCTGAAACCGTGTTTGTTTCTTTTCTTTCTTTCTGATGGCTGGAATGTTCTTTTACTCATTACTATATGTTTAAGTCGTAATTATCTATTAATTTTCAGGTTGCAAAGATATTAATTTTTTTATTAGATACAAATATTACCTTTCTTTTTTTGAAATATTTTTAATGGATTTATAGATGGATTTATAAAAAAACTATGCGTGTGCTATTCTATATTTACTATTCATTCCGTTTAAAACCTTTATCTTTGGGAACTCAAATTTATAGAAAATGTTTACACCTTCAGAACTTTTAGACATCAATCAGCTTCTTGTACCGGAAAATAAAATTGTTATTCTTACCCATTACAATCCGGATGGAGACGCTATTGGCTCTAGTTTAGGCTTAAAACATTACTTAAAAGCAAAAGGCCTGGAGGCTGAAGTTGTGGTTCCCAACGATTTTCCAAAATTCCTGAAATGGATGCCGGAAGCAAAGAAAAATATTATTGGTGAATACAAAAGAAAAGTAGCTTTTGATATTATTAATGAAGCTGATGTCATTTTCTGTCTTGACTTTAATTCTCCTTCGAGAATCGGGATTTTGGGCGATTGGCTAATGAGAGCGAAAGCAAAGAAAATTCTTATCGATCACCATCAGCAACCCGAAGATTTTGATTTTGTCTATTCAGATACTATTATTCCTGCAACTTGTCAGATGATTTATCATTTTATAGAAGCAATGGATGATGAAAAATTAGTCAATAAAGAGATTGCAGAATGTCTTTATACCGGAATTATGACTGATACAGGAGGTTTCCGTTTCCGTTCTACAAGTGCGACTACGCATAGAATTGTTGCTAATCTGATTGAAAAAGGCGCAGATCCTTCTGTAATTACCTCAAGTACCTGGGATACGAATACCGTTTCACGTTTGCATTTATTAGCCTTGATTTTAGGAAGAATAGAAGTGGTAAACGACGGGAAAGTTGCGGTTTTATATCTTACGAGAAAAGAGCTTCAGGAATATGGTTTCCAGAAAGGCGATACGGAAGGTTTTGTAAATTACGGATTAAGTATTGTCGGAGTAAAAATGGCAGCGTTTTTCATGGAAGATCTTTATGAGGATTTTATTAAAATTTCTTTCAGAAGTAAAGATGATGTAGACGTAAACCAGTTTTCAAGAAAATATTTCAGCGGTGGCGGTCACATTAATGCTGCAGGAGGAAAATCGATGGAGTCTTTACCAGATACGATTGAAACTTTTAAAAGCAGAATTACTGAAGAGGATTTGTAGTTAGTTAGTTAGTTAGTTAGTTAGTTAGTTAGTTAGTTAGTTAGTTAGTTAGTTAGTTAGTTAGTTAGTTAGTTAGTTAGTTAGTTAGTTAGTTAGTTAGTTAGTTGCAAACTCATAACTAATAATTCAAAACTTATAACTTTCTGTATCCTCTTTCCTCAAGATCATTACAGGTGTATTCATATACTTCCTGAAACATGACATCCAGAAATTTTTTGTTGAATAAACTGAATTTAGTCATTTTTGGAGGGTCTAAAAATATGTCGCAATGACTTGCTTTGGAGTAAACTGATTTTGCAATGGCTAAATGTAAAATACGGTCAAATTCTTTCATTAAACTCATGTTTTCCAATCCGTCGTAGCTGATAGAATTCACATGTGAGCCAATCAGGAAGTCACATTTATCGATAATTGGTTCTATCGGAAGATTGTCTAAAACTCCGCCATCAACATAAATTTTCTCACCAATTTTTACAGGAGGCAGTACAAAAGGTACGCTTGAAGAGGCTAGAAGCGGACCGAAAAGCTCCCCTTCAGAGAAAAAATCAACAATGCCGTGAGTCATTTCTGTAGCGGTAACATACACGGGAATTTTCAAGATCTTAAAATCATCTTCCGGAAAATGATCATTAAAAAGTTTAAGAATAAATTTTGAACTAAAAATCCCGTTTTTAGAAAGCTTCAGATAAGAACGTGAGAAAAATGTGGTTTGCTTTACAATCTCCATCATTTCATCAGGCGTCTTTCCAAATGAGTAGAATGCTCCAACTATAGATCCGGCGCTTGTTCCTGAGATTATATCAGGTTTAAGGTCATATTCCTCCAATGCTTTTAGAACAGCAATATGGGCAATTCCGCGCATTCCGCCTCCGGAAAGTGTAAGTCCTATAATGGGTTTCTTTTTTTTGAAAGAAAATAAATTCATTGAAAAATTTAAACCTTACTAAGATATGGTTTTATATATTAAAAATTTTAAGATTGATCATTGTTCCTAAAGAACCAATTTTTTGGGTAAATGATGCAAGAGCTCGGTATTGATAATTTCGGCACAGATAGAAGGTTTTTCCCAGTGTCCATTATGTCCGCAGTCGAGAACGTAAGATTTGATATTGGTGCGGTCAGGAAGATTTTTGATCGTGTTTTCCGTTTTTACGGCATTATCGTGTTTTCCGGCAAGAACTAAAATCCGGCATTCCAGATTTTCTAAAACATGTTTTTTGTCTGTTCTTTCCACCATTCCTTTTACGCAGGCTAAAGCTCCAAGATTATTGGTTGAAAGGGCAACTTCCAGAGCTATTTCTATTTTTCCTTCCAGAACATCTATTTCATTAGGATTAAACAAATTGGGAATTCCTACTCTTGCGTAATGCGCAAAAGCATCTTTTATCACTCTGTAACTTTTTTTACGCTGTTCTTTTTTCTCCGCATCATCGGGAAAATATGTAGAGAAAAATAGAGTTAAACTTTTTAAATAATCAGAAAAATGCTCGGCAAATGACAACGAAACGTAACCGCCCATTGAATGGCCGAGCAAATGTATATTTTTTAAATTTTGATGATCTAAAACTTTTTTTACTTCTTCCGCCATCATTTCCATCGTGTGAACTTCGGCTAAAATATCCGATTTTCCATGTCCCGGAAGATCTATTTTCAGTAAAGTAAAGTCTTTTGAAAGATTTTTTTCAAGGTCACTCCAGATTGAAATGTTTTCCATAAAACCATGAAGCAGAACCAATGTCTCTTTTCCTTGTCCTTTTTTTTCAAAATTGAGCATACCGTAAAGTTTTTAATATTGAATGTCGATATAATCTACAAATCCCGAACCATTTATCATATCCTGAAGTCTGTATGTTTTTCCGCCATCTTTAGATGCAAACGTTTTAGTTCCTTTTCTTGTGTAGGGTTTTCCGTTGTCGTTTTCAGGTATTTTTTGAGTGATTTCTCCGGTGAAATTCATGTGCTTTGCAGAAACTACCTGCATAAAGCCAGTAATGGTAACCGAATTGCTTCCGGATTTAATGCTTCCAGCAACATTATAATTGTCTCTTTCGCCTTCAATTTTTGTAAACTTTACAGATCCTGAATATTTAGATGAACTGTCATTCTGATAGAAGAATTTGTGACTTCCACTGAAATCCTTAAAACGGTTTTGAGATTTAATGCTATCATTCAATTTTGTTCTTGCAGCATTGATGGAGTCTACAATTTTTGTGCTGTCAACTTTGTCGTTAACTTCTGTAGTTTCTTTTTTTGAGCATGAAAAGCTTAGGATTCCGATTCCGGCTAAAATTAAGATGTTTTTCATCAAGGTTTGAAATTTTTATGCTCAAATTTATATAAAAAAAGAGCATTATAAAAATGCTCTCAGGTTTTAAAAATTTATTCGCCACGAATACACAAATGTTTTATGAATAAGATTTGTGCATTCGTGGCGAAAAGATAGAAATAAGTTACTTTAAAACTATGAAGTTATATTGCTTCAAAGTATTATTTTATTACGTTTTCGTAAACTTTCTTTTCCCAAGGTTTGATGTCGCTTATTCCATATCTTTCTTTTTTAGAAATTGAAATATTATCCATCATGTCTACAAAGTTTTTGTAATTCGCATCATCAGTCGGCTTTACAATGATTGTGAAATTTTCTTTTTTAGGAGCTTTTTCATACGCCTTAGAGATTATTTTTGAAACATTGAGACCGTTGTAGTCTGTTTCTTTTAAACCAGCTTCTGTAAGATCTTTTTCATTGCTTTGATGATAAAAAATACGGTTATTTTCTCCAATGATAAAGGTGATTTGATTTTGATCTCCTATTTGACCAACTGGAGCATCAGTTCTTTTCGCAGGCAATCCCAAATCCATTACATTGGGTTTTGAAAAACTTGATGTAAACATGAAAAACATCAATAATAAAAAATTTAAATCGACCATCGGAGTCATATCGATTTTAATGGGTTTCTTGTTTTGTTTGCCTCCGGATTTTTCTTTTGTAATAACTTCAGCCATAATTCAGTTTTTTAAATGTTGAACAAAATTTTAAAATCAATGAAATTTTATTTCACTTTAAAATGATTCGATGCAAAGTTTATACCTAAATTTTCAATTTAATGTTAAATTATTAAAATTAACTCTTGTTTTGGCAATTGCCTGTTGTTTTCATTAAAAAAGCCTTATCAAAATGAATTGATAAGGCTTAATTTTATAATTGAATGTTTTATTTGTTATTCTTAAAATAATTTACTCCACATTCCAGGAATTTTTTAAATTTTTCTTTTTCCATGTAACCTGAAACCGGAGTATTGATTACTTTTCCATCCGGAGTCAAAAGAACGTAATGAGGCTGCGAATTATTATTAAAATTAGCGGTTTGGAATAAACTCCATCTGTCACCAATTGTTTTCACTTTCTTTACCTGCCCGTCTCCTAAATCAATTTTGGTTTTTTGGTCTTCAGGAAGCTCTTCTTTGTCGTCCACGTAAAGAGAGGCAAGTACAACATCGTTCTGCAGAATTGGTAAGATATCCGGTTCGCTCCAAACGAATTCCTCCATTTTTCTGCAGTTTTCACATCCGTAACCTGTAAAGTCGAGTAGAATGGGTTTGTTTTCTTTTTTGGCCAGTTCAATAGCTTTAAAGAAATCATGTTCAGGATGCATTCCCAGAATTCCGTCTTTTTCGTCATGGAAATAACTTACATTCAAAGGAGGCAAAATCCCGCTTAATAATGATAGTTTTGGTCTTTCGGCAGGAATTAAACCCTGAATTAAATAAATCACAAAACCAATTCCTAAAACTCCGATGATCTTTCTTGCAATAGAAATTTTTGGCTTCTTATCGTCGTGCGGAAATCTTATTAATCCGAATAAATAAATAACCAATCCAATCGCAACTACAATCCAGATTGCAATGAAAAGTTCTCTTTTAATTAAGAAAGTTTTAGAAACTAAATCTGCTTTTGATAAGAATTTTAAAGCTAAAGCCAATTCTACAAAACCTAAAACAACTTTCACCGTGTTCATCCATCCTCCAGATTTTGGAAGACTTTGTAAAGCCTGCGGGAATAATGCCAATAGTCCGAAAACAATCGCCCAAGCCAATCCGAAACCAGCCAAAGCAAATGTTAACAACATCGGAACGTTTGCTGAACCTGTAATTGCGCTTCCCAATAAACTTCCCAAAATAGGACCTGTACAAGAGAAGGAAACAATTACCAAAGTTAAAGCCATGAAGAAAATACCAATCATTCCACCTGCCTCTTCTGCTTTTGAAGATTTGTTGGCAATAGAGCTTGGTAATGTAATATCATAATATCCGAAGAAACTTCCTGCAAAGAAAATAAAGATGATAAAGAATACGATATTCAGCCAAACGTTGGTAGAAATTTCGTTGAAAATATTTCCAGCAATTCCATCAATTAAATGGAAAGGAAGACTCAATAAAACAAATATCAAAAGAATGAAAAAACCATAAACCAAAGCATCTCTTTTCCCTTTTGCCGGATTTTTGTTCCCTTTTGTAAAGAAAGAAACCGTTAATGGAATCATCGGGAAAACGCATGGCGTCAACAAAGCGATTAAACCTCCAACGAAACCTAATAAAAGATACGTCCAATAATTTTCAGTAATTTTTGATGATCCTGTACCGCAATCTGTTAAAGGTTTTGCGATGTCAATAGAAGCTATTTTTAATTGTTTAGGATCCAATTTTGAAGCCTCCACAACTGCAGAATCTCCTTTCGCAGGGTTTTGTACAAGGGTTTCAACAGCTTTTACAGAATCTATTGTAATTTTTGTTTTATCATCAGCTACAGCTTCTTCTGTCACTCCGGTTGGAGTAATTTTTTTGTTGAATTCTAAAGTATTCGGAGCAAGACAAACTCTGTCGTCGCAAGTCTGATAAGTGATTTCAGCAACGACTTCTCCAGCTTTTGTGGGATCTTTTAATTTGAATTTTTGCTTAAAACCAGCAGCGTTGGAATAGTAAATAATCGTTCCGCCGAAAGCTTCAGAAAATTCTTCATGTTTTTTTCCTACTTCCTGAAATTTTCCAATCAGTTCTATATTTTTCCCTGAAACAACATATTCTGTTGGGATTCCCGTGTCTTCCGGGATGTCTCTCGAATAAATGTGCCATCCGCTTTCTAACGTTGCATTCAAAACAGCTTCATACTGATTGTTGCCCAATTCGTTAACGGTGAATTTGAATTTTACGGGATTTTTTATTTGTGCTGAAATTCCTACAAATAGCAATAGAAAAGTAAATGTGAGGATTTTCAGAATAGCATTTGACCGCATATGATAAAGGTATTTTTAATTAAATGAATTCTACAAAAATAAAGCTTTTTACTAAGATTTGATTTAAAACTTAAAACTGTATTCCAGATTGGCGATAAAACTTCGTGTTAAACCATCAGGTCTTACGTCACGTATAACAAATGGAGCTCCTAAAGTGAGTTGAAAAGCATGAGTTTCATTCAGATTATAATCGAAAAATAGATTTCCGTTAATCGTTAAACCTTCAGAACCATCAATTTCTCTTTCTGTTCCAAACGTATCAGTAAATTGATCGTTAGAAAGATGGTAAATATTCAGTAAGCCGGGAGTAATCTGAAGTTTGTCTGTAATTTTAAAAGGATAAGATACTCTAAGTAAAACGTCACCACTACGCTTAAAGTCTTTGGTCGTCTGAAAGCTCCTCAACGGAGAATTTACAGGATAATTTTCGACAACAAACTGATTGTTGTTTTGAGTCAATGGGTGTTGTAAAGCAGCGACCAACTGTAGTTTTTTAATCTGATATCCTGCTCCAACGATAAGATCAAAAGTTCCTAAGCTGGCTTGATAATCCATTGGTAAAGCTTTTCCGTTTTTAGATTTATTTCCGTCTGTTAAAGGGATTTTTGTGCCTAAAGTAAAGCTTACATTTTTATTTAAACGATAATTCGTACTCAAATAAACATCTGATAACCCAAAAGTACTTATATCATTTCCCGTTTGTGAAAGAGCGGTTACTTTTGCATTGATGCCAAACTTAGAATTTATTTGTCTGTTGTATTCTGCGTATTGACCGTAAGCGGTAATGTCGTTATCGGCTTTCCCGACAGAAAAACCTATTTTCAACTGATTTTTTTGCAAGGAAATAGAATCATTCTGATGTGGTTTTAAACTGTTTATGGTACAAAATCCGGAATCGCTGCACCCTTGAGCTTGTAATGAGCTTGTAGTCATTGCAAACAAAAGAAAGCAAAAACTGTAGAAATATTGATTTTTCATTTGTGTAGATTTAAATTATTTTAAACTAAAGTTTATAGTTGTTTAAGGATATCTTCCAAGGAAGCTCTTTCTTTATAATCAGGATTAAAATGTCTCCAGGAAATTTCTTTGTTTTCATTAATAATGAAAGTTGCAGAAACCGGAAGTCGTCCGGAATGATCAGATCGACTTTCTGTAAAATCATTTTTTATTTTTGAATTATAAAAATCTAAAGTCTCTTTATTTGGGGTGTATAAAACATCAAAAGCTTGTGCGATTTTATAATCTTCGTCATATAAAACGGTGTATGGCGTTCCTGTTTTTTCAATAGTTTTCTGTATGAATTCAGGTTTTTCAGGAGAAACGATGACCAGTCTTGTGTTTTTAGATTTCAGTTCCGGAGAAAGATCCTGAAGTTCTTTTACGTATTTGTTGCAGTAAGGGCACCATTGTCCGCGAATGAAAACCAAAATGATCTTCTGTTTTTGAGCAGATGAAGAAAATGATTTTCCCAATTGATCTTTCGCTGTGAAATTTTCTACTTTTTCGCCTACCATTTTTCCTTTTACCTGATCGATTGACTTCGTGTCGTTTTGTGACATTCTTTTTTGAAGAATACTGCTTCCTATCTGCAAAAATTGTGTTGCATTGTAATATCCAAAATCATATTGCACTAATTTTCCTTCTTTATCTAAAAACAGGAACGAAGGATAATTGACGATCTTGAATTCTTTTGCAAGACCAATACCTTCTTTTTCGGCATCCACCGCCAGGCTGATAAAGTTTTTATTGAAAAGTTCTCCCACTTTATTATCTGTGAAAGTATTTTTTTTCATGAGTTTACAAGGCCCGCACCAAGTCGTATATACATCGATGAAAATAAGCTTGTTTTCTTTTTTGGCAAGATTTTTAGCTTCTTCGAGATTTAATTTTTGAAAATTAATTCCTTTTGTACTTTGCGCCTGAATAGCAATTCCCAGTAACAGAAATACACTGTATAAAATTGTTTTAAACATAAATGAGATTTATACTTAAGTTCCTTGGAAAAGTAAAAAATCACCCGTGTTATGAAAGATTGTTTATAAGTAATTGATTTTCAGTGTGAAAATTTTAATGAGCGTTGTCGTTTTTTATCTTTCTGATTTGCTCAATACATTTGTATTTTTGGTTTTGCGCATTGTGCTTGCTGGAGTATTGATATTTATCCTGAATCTCTTCAATGCTTTTGTTTTGCACAAAAATATCCTGAATTAAATTTTGACAATGTGAAGAAATGGCTTTAATATATCCGGTAAGCTTTTCCCAATAATATTTTTCGTTTTCGATGGCAGAATTAATTTCCTGCTGGTTTTCTATGAAATAAGTATCCGGAAATTCTATGTAAAAATTCCTGTTTTTAAGTCTTTTCAGCCAAAGGTTCTTAGAAATTCCTACAATGTAATTACCTAAACAAGTATACGCTTCAAAATTATCGCTATGTAGTTTTTCGTAAAGAATAAGCAGCGAATCCTGAAAAATATCTTCTGCATCCTCCGATTTTCCTTTGTTATTAAGAATGTATTTTTTTACATAAACAAAATAGTTCTGGTACAATATACCGAATGCTACATTGCTGTTTTTTTTGAAATCTTCTATGGCTAAAGAATTGGTTGTTCTTCTGTCCATTGTACTGTTGTTGTTTTTTGTGTGTTGACTTCTGCCTCAAATCTACGATCTTGTCTTAGCGGAACGATTCCTAAGATCTGATCTTCGGTGTCGCACAAAACCCATATTTTTTCTTTAGCTAAAGCAGATAATTTTTCATCCCTGAAAAACTTAGAAACCTTCTTTTTTCCGGAAAAGCCTGAAGGGTAAAATTCATCGCCATTTTTTTGTTTCCTTAAATATAAAGGGAAATGAAGTTTATCTGTATCAAAAACCCAATTGAAAGACTGATTCTCATCAATATAACTTTTTAGATCGATCATTATTTGATCTTGATGAGAATCAAAATTTTCAAGTAAAATTATTTCAGGATCAATTTCTTGTGAAAGGTTTTTTAATTTTAAAATTAAACCTTCTCTATCGACTGTTAAATGATAATCTTCTGAAAAAAAAGAGCTTCCGTTTTCTGCTGAGAAAATTTTCTGAATTTCTTCCGTTCGCTTAAAACCGTATTTTTTTAAAATCTCAAATTGTACGAAATCGCTTTCCTGAGCCAGCTTTTCTTTTGATAGAATTTTGTGCTCTTTGTTAAATACAGAAAGGTCTTTTTCTATGATCTCAATTTGTTTGTGTACAAAATTTTTAGTTTGATTAAGATGCGAAATACTTTTTTTAAAGTTTTCTAAAAACTGACCGTTGGTTTCAGAAAGTTTAGGGACGATTTCATTCCTAATCTTATTTCTCAGATAATCATTTTTTTTATTGGAAAGATCTTCACGGAATACAATATTGTTTTCTTTAGCAAATTGATAAATTTCGTCTTTTGAAAAATTCAGCAACGGTCTTAAAATATTATTTTCATTTGCAGGAATTCCGCTTAAGCCATTAATGCCCGAAGCTTTTGAAAGATTAATAATAAAAGTTTCCAACTGATCATTCAGATGATGAGCGGTTACCAAAAAATCTAGATTTTCTTTTGCCTGAATTTCTCGGAAGAACCGATAACGAAGTTCACGAGCCCAAAGCTGAATAGAATTTTCTGGCTGCTTATCATTTTCGGAAACTTCATATAAATGAAATTTAATATCATTCTTTTTGCAGAAATCTTCCACTACTTTCTGATCAGAATCAGAATCTTCGCCACGAAGTTTATAATTAATGTGTGCAATCTGAAATTTTATCTCTGCATTCCTTAACTCACTAAACAGATAAGCCAAAACGATAGAATCTGCGCCTCCGCTTACCGCCAAAAGATAGGTTGGGTTATCTGATAATCGAATGAGATTTTGAAGCTGTTTTTCGAATGCGGATTGTGTAAGCATAATGCTCAGAATTTCTTTTGTACAAAGATAATCCTATTTATTAAAATGAATTTTGTTACCTTTGAAATCGTTTAAAAAGTTTATTTATGAAGATTTTTAAAATTTTAGTAGCTTCAGCAGTGGTGTTAGGAATGACATCTTGTGTAAGTAAGAAGCAGTATGATGCCCTAAGTGGCAACTACAAACAGTGTATTGAAAATATTGGTGAGAGACAACGTGAAATTCAGGATCTGAAAGGTCAGAATTCTACATTGACGGCGGAAAATAACTTATTAAAAAGTCAACACGATGCTTTGAAATCATCTTTGGATGCTTGTCTTTCAAATACCGGAAAAAGCTCATCGAATATTGATAAATTGGTTGGTGAGATCAACGCATCAAATTCTTATATCAAGCAATTGATTTCTGCAAATGCGAAAAACGACAGTTTAAATTTAGCTTTATCAAACAAGCTGAAGAGATCTTTGGATAACATGGCTGATCAGGATGTTCAGGTAAAAGTTCTTAAAGGTGTTGTGATGATTTCATTGTCAGATAAATTATTGTACAAAACGGGTGATTACAATGTTTTGCCTGCAGCTCAGGAAGTTTTGGGTAAAGTGGCAAAAGTAATCAACGATTACGATAAATATTCTGTATTGATTGAAGGTAACACAGATAACGCGCCATTGAGCTCTGCAAACTTACCGAGAGACAACTGGGATCTTTCTGCATTGAGAGGAACGGCAATCGCTAAAATATTACAGACTCAATTTGGGGTAGATCCTGCAAGAATTACGGCAGGAGGGCGTTCCGAATACAATCCTAAAGCTACAAACATGAGTGTTTCTGGAAGATCTGAAAACAGAAGAACTGAAATTATCATCATGCCTAAGCTGGATGAGTTTATGAAATTAATGGATATTACTCCTAAAAAGTAATAAGATAAAATTTAAATTAAAAATTCCGATAAGTGATTATCGGAATTTTTTTTGTTTTCAAACTACATCTTCTTTTTTCAGAAGCTTTATAATCTGGTTCAAGATAAAACTGCGTTTTCTTTTTCGGGAATTATTTCTTGCAGATGGCTTCGTAATCGTGTAATCTTTGCCATTTGCGGGTAACAAATTTGTTTTCATCATCTTCATTCGAGTATTTTTACCTCTTTCTCTATTTTGCAGTACCACAAAGTTATCAGTGTATCTCCAATAAAACAATCCGTATTTTCACGGATATTTTTTGAGAGTTTATATTTAAGACACAGAATTATTTTAATTAAATTTGAACAAATAAAAAAAATGAGTTTTTTTGAAGAAAAAAATCCCGAAATGGATCGATATCTGGAAAATCATGCTTCTTCCGAGCCTGAAATTCTTAAAAAATTAAGAAGAGAAACTTTTCAGAAAACCACTCAGCCGCATATGATTTCCGGTTATCAACAGGGAAGACTTTTAACGATTATTTCCAAAATGGTGAATCCTAAAAATGTTTTAGAAATAGGAACTTTTACAGGATATGCCACACTTTGTCTTGCAGAAGGTCTGTCTTCAGACGGAAAGATTACAACACTTGATGTGAATGAAGATTTGGCTTATCTGCCAAGAAAGTATTTCTCTGAAAGTGAATTTTCAAATCAGATTGATTTTCAGATTCAGGATGCAAAAGAATTTCTGCGCAATACCGATGAGATTTTTGATTTGATTTTTATTGATGCTGACAAAGAAAATTATGCTGAATATTTCAGATTAATAAAACCAAAAACAAAATCGGGCTCAGTAATTTTGTTTGATAATGTACTTTGGTACGGGAAAGTTTTAGAAGAAAATCCTAAGCAGAAATCGACTCAGATCATTAAAGAGCTTAATGATTTGGCGGCAAAAGATGAAGATTTTGAAAATCTTATTCTACCTTTGCGTGACGGAGTAAACTTCTTAAGAAGGAAATAAAATAAGGCTGAGTTTAAGGTTAAGATTTTACAGCGTATTTTTCTCAGCCTCAACCTCAACCTATAACCTTAATATAAATTGATGGATAAAGGAATTTGTATCGTTACCGTTGCGCCTGTTCGTGCCGAAAATTCGGATAGAGCGGAAATCGTTACCGAAATTTTGTATGGTGAAAGTGCAGA
This sequence comes from Chryseobacterium indoltheticum, assembly GCF_003815915.1. Classification (NCBI taxonomy): domain Bacteria; kingdom Pseudomonadati; phylum Bacteroidota; class Flavobacteriia; order Flavobacteriales; family Weeksellaceae; genus Chryseobacterium; species Chryseobacterium indoltheticum. The sequence goes on along the minus strand of NZ_CP033929.1, from coordinate 4,111,204 downwards.
TATTTTGGAAGTAAATAAAAACTGGACGAAAATAAAAATGCACTACGACGGCTATGAAGGCTGGATGGATACCAAGCAAATAAAACCTGTCACTGAAGAATATCTTGCCAGCAGAAAAGTTACGATGATTACTGAAGATTTTTCTTCGGTAATGACGCTTGAGGGAAAAACGCTTTTGTCGATGGGCTCTGAAGTGGAATTTCCGGCTGTTGCATCAAGAAGAAGTCATGATGTGCGCGAAAGTATTGCTTTAACGGCAAAAGAATTCCTGAATATCCCATATTTGTGGGGTGGAAAAAGTTTTTTTGCAGTTGACTGTTCGGGTTTTGTACAGTTAGTTTTTAAAATTCACAATATAAAAATGCCCAGAGATACTTATCAACAGGCGGAAGTAGGTGAAGCGTTGAGTTTCGTAGAAGAAAGCCAGCCGGGCGATTTAGCTTTTTTTGAAAATTCTGAAGGCAAAATTATTCACGTGGGAATTATGCTCGACAATCAAAAAATCATTCATGCTTCCGGAAAAGTGAGAATAGATACACTCGATTCTAGTGGGATTTTTAATAAAGAAATGAATAAACATACTCACAAACTTAGAGTAATTAGAAGCATTATTTAAACCTGTTATGGAAGGCATTATTTTTACTGTTTTTGATATTTTGAATTTAGTATTGGTTCTGCTTTTGTGGATATTTACTTTAAAAATATATAAAAAGCTTCCGGAAAAAATTCCTACACATTTTGATTTTCAAGGGAAGCCGGATCATTTTGGGAGCAAGAAATACGCATTCTTCATTCCTGCTATTGGTTTGGGAGCATTTATCCTTTTAACTTTTCTTAATCAATATCCTGAAAGTACTAATTATCCTGTGGAAATTACAAAAGCGAACTATGAAATTCAGTATTTTATTATGATACTGTTTGTAAAATGGCTTTTGTTTTTAGTTCTTTTATTGTTTTTAAATATTCAGGATTATACAATCAGATATAGCTTTAATGCTGATTCAAAAGCGAGAGTTCCTATTTTACTTGTGCTTCCTGTTATTTTTCTGAGTTTAATGGTTGCGTTTATTTCTGCATATATTTATAAATAATCTATGGCTATTTTATATTCCATATTTGTAAATCTTCTCATTTTCGGAATGAAAGTTTTGTCGTTGTTTAATGATAAAACTAAAAAAGGCGTTGAAGGAAGAAAGCAATCTTTAGATATTGTAAAGTCATTATTTTCACCGTCAGATAAAGTTTTGTGGATGCATGCTGCAAGTCTTGGAGAATACGAACAGGGACTTCCTGTTTTACAAAAACTGACAAAAAACTTTCCGAATCATAAAATTCTGATCACGTTCTTTTCACCATCGGGATATGAAAATGTGGTTAAGAAAAAGCATCTTGCAGATGCTGTTTGTTATCTTCCTTTCGATAAAGAAAGTACCGTAAAAGAATTTGTTTCTCAATTTGACTGTGAATTGTTTTTTACTGTAAAATACGATTATTGGTATAATCTTCTGGCTGAGCTTAAACGTAAAAATGTAAAAACTTTTGTGATTTCTGCATTGTTTTATGAAAGACAGTCTTTCTTCACAACGTATGGAAAGTGGTTTGTAAAACAGCTGAAACAAAATATAACATGGTTTTTTCATCAGACGCAGCACTCATATGTTTTGGCTAAAAATATTGGTCTACTAAAATCTTCGGTAACCGGAGATACCAGATTCGACAGAGTAAAACAATTAAGACTTCGTGATAATCATGTCGATTTCGTTGAAGAATTTATCAGTAATAAAAAGACAATTGTTTTTGGTAGTTCATGGCAGGCGGAAGAAAAAATTGCCAAAATGATCTCCGAAAAAAATAAGGATTTAAAAATAATAATTGCTCCACACGACCTAAAAAGAGTAGAAAATTTAAAACAAATCTTTCCTTCAGCGATTTTATACAGCGAATTGAAATCCTCTCCAACTCTCCAATCCTCAGACTCTCAAACATTGATCATCGACAGCATCGGATTATTGTCAAAACTTTATTCTTACGCTGATGTGGCTAGCGTAGGTGGAGGTTTTCATGAGGCGGGACTCCATAATATTCTGGAAGCAGCAACTTTCGGTGTACCTGTAATTTTTGGAAATCATTATAAGAAAAACCCTGAAGCAGACAATTTAATTTTAGCTAAAGGCGGAAAGTCTTTTGAAGATGAAAAGTCAGCAGCTTATTTTGTTTTGGATCTATTTAAAAATGAAAAAATGCTCTTGGAAATGTCTGAAAATGCAGAACAATTTGTTACGAAGCAACCTAATTCTTCAGAACTCATTCTTCAGAAAATTTTATCATTTTAAAAATCCCTGATTCTTAATATCTTTAATGATCAAATCAAAATGATCCGGAATTCTATCGGCATTAAGCCAGTTAAAATCTATTCCGTTATTGATAAAAAGTTTTTCAAGATAAATATTAGCAGTGATTTTATTGTACGCAACTGAAAGGTACTCATCAATTTCCATCCAGTAATCTTCATCTAATTTTTTAGTTAAGGCTAATGCTTTTACTATTTTATTAATCATGTATAGATAAAGTTTGTAGACATCATTGAATTTCTGTCGGCTCAGTTTTTCGTTGCTTTCCAGTATTTCATTGATCAATAAAAGATTTAAACTGATGTCACCGAATTTATCTGTCGTTACCTTTACATGTTCGGTAATTTGTGCACTTATTTTCCTGATCAGTACAATAAAATATTTTTGATTGCTGATATATTTAGAAGCATATTCTACTTTTTCTTTAATCAATTCTTCCATTGCATCACGCTTCTGATCAACGGTTTCTTCATCAATTAATTCAAAATATAATTTTTTAGATAAGATTTCGTCTTTTCTCAGTAATCTGAAAATTAAACGGTCTTTTTCTGCTGGTGAAAGCTGGCTCAAAGCGGCTTTAAATTCTTTAGAATACTCCATTAATTAAATATTTTCGAATACTTTATAAATCCGTTTAATGCCCAGTTTGCAGTGTAGTACAATGATTTTAATGTAGAAAATCTCATGAAGTCTTTATAAACGAGATATTGATCTTTGATGATATTCTGTTTTTTTCTTGAGATGCTGTTTTCGTGCATTCTATATTTTGCCATTGTTTTTGGAAGTGGCTTTCCTGACGGGATTTTCTTTAATAAATTGAGCCACATTACATGATCTTCTCTTTTACTGCCTTCCGGGAAGTACTCTTTTCCGACTCTTTGTGAATCGTACATCGATGAGAGAAGTGAAAGTCTGCAGGTTTTAAGTAAATTGTTGAAAGTAACTTCTTTATCGGCTTTAAAATCTTCAAGCTTTGGAATTAAATTTTCATCACATCTAGCGTAATTAGCGTAGGCAATTTCTGCATTTTCAAGCTTCATAAAATTGACCATTTCCTTAAGAAAATTAGGTTCCCAAAAATCATCAGCATCAAGGAAAGTGATAAATCTTCCGGAAGCTTTTTGTAAAGAAAGATTTCTTGCATGGCCTGCACCTCCGTTTTTTTCGGCAATAATCAGTTTTATTCTGTGATCTTGATGTTTTTGAATAATTTCAACTGATTTATCTGTTGACTGGTCGTCTGTAATGAGCCATTCCCAATCGGTAAAAGTTTGATTCATTACTGAGCTGATCGTTTCTTCTAAAAAAAGAGAAGAATTATAGCAAGGTGTAATGATGGAAACTTCAGGCACGTGTTTTTTTTGCAAATATAAGGTTTTTGGTAATCAGTTTTATTAGGGGAATTTTCAATGAATTGGAAATTATATATCAAAATTCAAAAAAAATGATTGAATTTTTAAAAAAAATCATAATTTTAACGCTTGAAAAATTTGATCTATGAAGAAATTAGCATTATTTGCAGGATTATCATTATTAGCTTTTACAGGATGTAACGACGACGACGCACCAGAACAGGTATTTCCTCTTGTAGGAACCTGGTCTCCAACAAAAGAAGTAAGAACGCAGGTTCCCGCTGACGGATCCGGATTTTCTGATGAAATAGTTTATACAGACTGTCAGAAAGAAGGAAGATGGGTTTTTAATGAAAATTCTTCTGGTAAAAGAACCAACAAAGATATGGCGGGTACAATAACGCCAACTTGTAGCACAACTTCTGAGCGTAACTTCACGTATATTTATAATGCTTCTGAGAAAAACTTCGAAATCAAATATCAGGGAACTGTGGTTTCGGATAAGGGGAAAGTGACTTTACTGAACGCTGAAACTTTAAATCTGAAAATTGAAGATACTACAGACCCCACTATATACAAGTCTACAACGTATACTTTTAAAAGAATCGCGCAATAATAATCAGTATTTCTATTTTAATATATATAATCTCATCGCAAGGTGAGATTTTTTTGTTTATAAAGATTATATTGTAATTAATTCAGAATTAAATTTACATTTATTTTATAATCATTATTTTTGTGAAACTAGATTGAGAATTGATAGTGAAATTAATTCTAATATCTAAAGTCTAACATCTAACATCTATAATAAAAAGTGTTTTACGATCATCAGCAGATAGAAAAAAAGTGGCAGAAATACTGGGAAGACAATCAAACCTACAAGACTTCCGATAAAACAGACAAACCCAAATTTTATGTTCTCGATATGTTTCCGTATCCGTCGGGAGCGGGGCTTCATGTAGGTCATCCGCTAGGATATATTGCGTCGGATATTTATGCAAGATATAAAAGACATCAGGGCTTTAATGTTCTCCACCCGGTTGGTTATGATAGTTTTGGGCTTCCTGCTGAACAGTATGCAATACAAACTGGAACGCATCCTGCGATTACAACCGAACAAAACATTACAAGATATGAGGAACAATTAAGAAAAATTGGTTTCTCTTTCGACTGGAGTAGGGAAGTGAGAACTTCTGACGCTTCTTATTATAAATGGACCCAATGGATTTTCATTGAATTATTCCATTCTTGGTATAATAAAAATACAGACAAGGCAGAATCTATCAAAACTTTGATCAAACATTTCGAAGAAAAAGGAACTGTAGATTTAAATGCCAATCAAAACGACGAATTAAACTTCACTTCAGAAGAATGGAAAAATGCTTCTGAAATTGATAAAGAAGATATTTTGTTAAATTATCGTTTAGCTTACAGAGCGGAAACGACTGTAAACTGGTGTCCTGCATTAGGAACAGTTTTGGCAAATGATGAAGTGAAAGATGGAAAATCTGAAAGAGGAGGTTTTCCTGTTTTCCAAAAGAAAATGATGCAGTGGAGCATGAGAATTTCTGCTTACTCTGAAAGATTATTGCAGGGTCTAAAAACTTTAGACTGGCCACAACCGTTGAAAGATTCGCAAGAATACTGGATCGGCAAATCTCAGGGTGCTCAGGTTAAATTTAATGTTGACGGGCATGACGAGATCGTTGAGGTTTTCACGACAAGACCCGACACTATTTTTGGAGCTACTTTTATGGTTTTGGCTCCGGAAAATCCTTTAGTGGAAACAATTACTACAGAAGAACAAAAAGCTGAAGTAGATACTTATATAGAAGAAACTTCCAAGAAAACCGAAAGAGACAGAATGTCTGACGTGAAAAACGTTTCGGGTGCTTTCACGGGAAGTTATGCAATCAATCCTTTCAGCAATGAAAAGATGCCGATCTATATTTCAGATTATGTATTGATGGGTTACGGAACGGGAGCTGTAATGGCTGTTCCTGCACATGATGAGCGTGATCACAGATTTGCAAAGAAATTTAATCTTGAAATTAAAAAAGTTGTAGAAACTGAAGAAGACGTTCAGGAAAAATCTTTTGATTCTAAAACCAGCGTTTGTGTAAATTCTGATTTCTTAAACGGATTGAATTATGACGAGGCAAAAGCATTAATAATTGATGCGATTGAAAAGAAAGGAATTGGTCACGGAACAACGAATTACAGACAGCGTGATGCTATTTTCTCAAGACAGCGTTATTGGGGCGAGCCGGTTCCTATATATTATAAGGATGGAATGCCATACACGTTGCCAGCTTCTGCTTTGCCTTTGGAACTTCCTGAGGTTGAAAAATATTTACCGACAGAAGACGGAGATCCGCCATTAGGAAATTCAAAAACTTTTGCTTGGGACGAAGCAAACCAAAAAGTAGTTGCTACAGATTTAGTTGATGACAAAACGGTATTTCCTTTAGAATTATCTACAATGCCCGGTTGGGCAGGAAGTTCTTGGTATTTCTTGAGATATATGGATCCTAATAATGGTGAAGTTTTTGCGAATAAAGATTTGTCTGATTATTGGGGACAGGTAGATTTATATATCGGAGGTAGCGAGCACGCAACCGGTCATTTATTGTATTCCCGTTTCTGGAATATGTTCTTAAAAGACAGAGGATATATTAATCAGGATGAGCCTTTCCAAAAGTTGATCAATCAAGGGATGATTTTGGGGATGAGTGCTTTTGTGTATAGATTTAATTACAATTCTACAACTGACAATGAATCAAAATCAGTTTTTATTTCTAAAAACCTTGTTGATAACCTTGTTAAAGGAAATAATGTAGACTTACTAACTAATTTTATTTCTAAAAATATTGGATTTAATCTGAAATCAAATTTGATTTTAACAAAAGATAGCTTTCAACAAATCCACGTTGATGTATCTTTATTAAAAGGAACATCTGACGAATTGGATACTGATGCATTCAAATCTTGGAGACCTGATTATGCAGACGCAGAATTTATTTTAGAAGACGGAAAATACATCACAGGTCGTGAAGTAGAAAAAATGTCTAAGTCTAAATATAATGTTGTAAACCCTGACGACATCTGTGAAGAATATGGAGCAGACGGTTTAAGATTGTATGAAATGTTCTTAGGTCCTTTGGAGCAATCTAAGCCTTGGAATACACAAGGTCTAAGCGGAGTTTATGGTTTCTTAAAGAAATTTTGGAATTTATACTTTAATGGAGAGGTTTTTGAAGTGTCTGATGAAGAACCTACAAAAGCTGAATATAAAGTTTTGCATACCTTAATAAAGAAGGTGGTTTATGATATTGAGAATTTCTCTTTTAATACCTCAGTTTCTTCATTTATGATCGCTGTAAACGAGTTGCAGAAATTAAAATGTAATAAACGCAATATTTTAGAGCCTTTAGCCGTTATCATCTCTCCGTATGCGCCACATATTTGTGAAGAACTATGGAGTTTACTGGGAAATAAAGAATCATCTATAGAGTTTCAGAAATTCCCGATTTTGAATGAAGACTATTTGGTTGAAGACGAAATTGAGTATCCTGTAAGTGTAAATGGTAAGATGAAATTTAAAATTGCTCTTCCTGCAACATTATCTGCGAAAGAGGTTGAAGATTTAGTGCTTCAAAATGACAAAATGGGAATGCTTTTGGAAGGTAAAACCCCTAAAAAAATCATCGTTGTGCCAAAAAAAATCGTTAATATTGTAATTTAAAAGAAATTTAACATTGCTAAAATAAAAAATTTAGAGGTTTTAAATTTTTGATTTTCTAACGTATTTTATAAAATTAGAAAATATTAATAAAATATTTAAATATAATTACGATATCGGAATCTTATTAAAATATCATTATGAAAAAAAGGCAAAATGTTATTTGATACTATTGCATTTTAATTAATTTTGCCTTTATTTTACAACTTTAAAATTTTAAAACAATATAATTTAGTTAAATATGGAAATGAATGTTTCAAAAAATGATGAGCAAGTAGTTGCTAGAAAAGCAGGAGGTCTTAATCCAGCTGTAATTATTCCTATTCTATTAGTTATAGGAATTTGTATTTGGTTATTCGTATTGGGTAGCCCGGGTAACTTTAAAGCTGATCCAAGATTGGCAGGTGCATCAGTTGCGTTTTCTGATGTAGAAGGTAAAGAGATGCATCCTGAAGGATTTTTGGGAATGATCTACATGGGAGGTATTATTGTACCGTTATTGGTAACATTCATGATTACTGTAATTGTTTTCTCATTTGAAAGATATTTTGTTTTAAGCAAAGCTTCAGGTGCAGGTAACGTAGATAACTTCGTCGTAAAAGTAAGAAGTTTATTAAATAGCAATAAAGTTGACGAAGCTTTAGAAGAGTGCGACAGACAGCAAGGTTCTGTAGGAAATGTTGTAAAAGAAGGTCTTACAACTTACAAAGCTTTAGCTCATGATACTACTCTAAACAAAGAGCAGAAAATGGTTGCTCTAAACAAAGCGATCGAAGAGGCTACAACTCTTGAGATGCCAATGCTAGAGAAAAACATGATGATTCTTTCTACTTTAGGTACTGTTGCAACATTAGTAGCACTATTGGGAACAGTAATCGGGATGATTAGAGCATTCTTCGCTTTAGGAGCTGGAGGTGGTACTCCGGATGCAGCTGCATTATCAATCGGTATCTCTGAAGCCTTGATCAACACGGCATTAGGTATTGGTACTTCTGCAGTAGCGATTATCCTTTACAACTTCTTTACTTCTAAAATTGACGGGTTGACTTATAAGATCGATGAGATCGCAATGAGCATTCAGCAGTCTTTTGCAGAATTCCACTAAGAAATAGTGAGAATGTGTTTTTACACAAAAAAAGAAGTTTTAATAATTAGATAATAAATAATGGCGAGAATAAAACCAAAAAGACATGGTGTAGTTACGGATATGACCGCAATGTGCGACGTTACGTTCCTACTACTTACGTTCTTTATTATGACCACTCAGTTCAAAAAACCTGATGTGGAGCAGATCAAACCGCCATCTTCAATCTCAGAGAAGTTACTTCCTGATGCAAGTTTAATGACTATTAATGCTACACCGGACGGGAAATTTTATTTTCAGCCTGTAGAAAATGCAACAGAGAGATTAGAGCTTTTAGAAAAAATGGGCAAAAAGTACAATGTTACTTTTGATAATAAACAAAAAGCAGCATTCCAAAAAGTACAATCTATTGGAGTTCCTATGAACCAATTGAGAAGCTACTTGGATTTGCCTGAAGATGAGCAGAAAAATTATAAGAGTCCTACAGGGATTCCGATGGATAGTACAAACAAGCAATTAACGGATTGGGTAGAGCAGAGTTTAAGTGTAAACGCAGACTACAAACTAGCAATCAAGGGTGATGTTACGACAGAGTATCCTAAAGTTAAAAGTTTATTTGAGGGTTTAAGAGATATCGATTTTCTTAAATTTTGGTTGATTACGTCTCAAGAAGGTAAACCTAACGAATAATTAAGAAGAAGAAATGGCACAAGTACAAGTACAGGAGAAGAGCGCCAAAGGTGGCAAAGTTCGTTCCAAGAAAAACAACCCTGCTGTCGATATGACACCAATGGTTGACCTTAATTTCTTACTATTGATGTTCTTTATGTTTACATCAACGTTTAGTAAACCAAATGTAATGGACCTAGGTCTTCCGGCAAAACCGAAAGATAAAAACCAACAACAACCACCGACTGAAATCGACTTATCAAATTCTATAACTTTATTATTAGGAAAAGACAACAGAGTTTTTTGGCATCAGCAAGACCAGGCAGGTCTTAACGACCAGACGATGATTGAAACTAGCTTAGATAGAGAAGGGATTAGAGAGATTATTAAGCAAGCAAAAGCAAGGGCTAAAAAGAAAGATCTGTTTACAGTGATTATTAAGCCTACTGATGATGCGGTATATAAGAACTTTGTAGACATTCTTGACGAAATGGCAATTACACAAAGCGAAAGATATGGGGTAACCGATCTTAAGCCTTATGAGAAAGCTGTTTATGATAAGAAAGTAGGTAACTAATCAGTTGCTGCAAAGTAATTTAACATTTAAATTTGCAACATAATGGCAGATGAAAATATTTACAATCAAAATCTTACTTTAGACGAGATTGTATTTGAAAATAGAAATAAAGAATATGGTGCGTACGATCTTAGACATCAGTATCCTAGATTACTGACAAAGTCTTTTCTTATCGGAACAGGATTATTCTTGGTTACTGCTTTGTCTCCTTTCATTTATATGACTATTAAAAGTATGAATGAAAAAGAAGCTGTAGAGGTAAAGTCTGATTTGGTTGAAATTATCGAAGAAGACCCGATTATCGAGCAGCCAAAAGAAGAAGAACCACCACCACCTCCGCCACCAGTGGAAGAGGAAAAGATTGAGATTATTCAAAACGTAGTTCCGGAACCGGTGAAAGCTCCAAAAGTGGAAACTCCGCCGCCGCCAATTTCTAAGCAATTGGAAACTACTACTGGTTTGGTAGCTCAGGAAGGAGTGAAAGCTCCTGCTTATACACCGCCACCACCACCACCATCTACAGGTAATAAAACTTCTACAGCTGAAGTTAAGCCGCAGGTAAGTGAAACTCAAGTTTATAACGAGGTTGAGCAAACTGCAGAATTCCCTGGAGGAATTAATGCCTTTAGAAAAAAAGTTGGTGAGAACTTTGACAGTTCGGCAATTGAAGGTGCAGACGGAGTGGTAAAAGGTGAAGTAACATTTGTAGTTGAAAGAGATGGTAGTATTACTGATATCAAAGTAACTGGTAAAAATTCAGATTTTAATTCTGAAGCAGTAAGAACTGTAAAATCTATTAAAAACAAATGGGCTCCAGCAAAAATTAATGGTAAAGCTGTACGTTACAGATACAGACTTCCATTGGCAATGCAACCGCCAGAATAAGTTATTAGTTTATTTTAAATAATAATTAAAAAAGAGAAGCATATGCTTCTCTTTTTATTTTTTTTAATATTTTTGTTGTATGATGTTCAATTGGTTATCCTTAGTCGCAGGAATTTGTTACGTTGTCTTAGGAATCGTAATGATGGTGTATAAATTTCTCGAGCCCATATATGCATACTCTCTGGGAGCAGTATTAATACTTTACGGTATCTTCAGAATATGGAGAGTAATAAAAAAATTCAGAAATACAGATGAAGATGAAAATTAGAGCATTTTTTTTAGCCCTTTTTTTTACGGTTTTAATGATTAACTGTTCAAAAAAAGAGGAAAATAAGGCTTCCTATAATAAAGGTGAAATGACAATCTTAACCGATGAGTCGTTTAAAAGTGTTACTGAAGCTTTGGCAGACGGTTATATGATTGGATATCCGGACACGAAAATAAAAGTAGTCACCAAGAAAGAGGATTTAGGATTTATTGATCTCCTAAATAATAAAGCGCGAATTGCGGTAATGTCTAAAGAATTATCTCCTGAAGAAATTAAGGCTTACGAAGAAAAAGTAGACATGACAATTGTACCTGCTAAATTTGCTGCAGACGCTATTGTATTCTTTGTACCCAAAAATTCTGAAAAGGAAAATATTACAATGGAAGAGATAACTTCCGGTCTTCAGTCGGAAGAGAAAAATTTTGTTTTCGACGGAACAAATTCCAGTAACCTAAATTTTGTAGCCCAAAAACTAAATAAACTTCCTAAAGATTTGAAATTTTCAATTATTCCAGGAAGTGTAAACTTGATAGAAGAATTAAATAAATATCCAAATAAAATCGGTGTAATTGGTTTAAATACAATAAGCCGGCCTTACGATAAAGAAGCTGAGAAACTAAGGAGTATGATAAAGATTCTTCCTGTTGTCAATGGAAAAGAAACTCATTCTCCCGATTTTGAAGGTCTTCGTGAGATGAAATATCCTTTTACAAGGGTTTTGTATTTTCTTACTAACGAAGGAGGTTTTAACATTGCAAATGGCTTTATAAGATATTCTTGTACACATTTGGGGCAAAAAATTGTTCAGAAAGAAGGATTGCAACCTTACAATCTTTATCGCAGAGAAGTACAGATGCGTTAAAAAATCTTAAAAAATAGCAACTCTCAAACCGATTTATTATATTGGTCTGAAAATTGTGTATTTATAATTCGGTTTTTTAGAATACATATTTAAAAATAATAATGAAAGATATAATGATTATGAATGTAAAGAAGATTGCTTTAGGAGCATCAGTGGTATTTTTTACCAATTTTGCCTTTGCACAGACATTACTGGATGGTATTAACAGCATGGATAGCGATAAATTTGCTGCTGCGAAAACCAATTTCGCGTCTATGATTGCAAAAGAACCTACAGCAGAAAATTATTTCTACCTAGGAAATTCTTTTTTAAGACAAGGTGAACCAGATTTCGCTCAGGCTACAGAAAACTTCAATAAAGGTTTAGCTGCTGGTAAAAAAAGCTATTTAAATCAAATAGGTTTAGCTACGGTTAAACTTGGAAAAGGTGATAAATCTGCTATTGCAGAGATCCAAAAGATTGTTTCAGACTCTAGAGAGAAAGATGCTGAAGTATTGTTCAGAGCAGCTGAAGCATTAACATTATTTGAAAAAAATAACTCTCCGGATTTAGCAATTCAATTTTTGAATAAAGCTATTGAAAGAGCTTCAAGAAAAGATGTTCCTGCTTACTATTACTATACTTTAGGTGATGCGTACAGATTAAAAAGAGTTCCTGGAGATGCGATGACAGCTTATGACAATGCATTACCATTAGCAAAAAATAAAGCTTCTGTTTATACAAGAATAGGAACTTTATGGATGGCTGCTCAGCAGTGGCAACAAGCAAAAACTAGTATTGATAAGGCAATTGCTACAGATCCTACCTACGCGCCGGCTTACAAGGCTTTGGCGGCTTATGACATCAAGTATCAGGAAAATGCAAAAGCAACTCAGGATTTGATTAATTATACAAAATATGCAGATGAAGATCCTTATACTCAGTTAGAGATTGCAAAATTGTATTTCACTAACGAAGATTATGCAAATTCAAAAGCTATTTTAGATAAAATATTTGATAAAATTGATGATCCTATTAAGTTCAAGTTAAGATCATATGTTAATTATGCAGATGGTCAATATGCTGAAGCTAAACAAAATATGGATTCATTCGTGTCTAAAGCTGAAAAATCAAGAATTCAGCCTGCTGACCAAGGTTTGATGGGATTAATTGCTGCAGGTTTGGCTAAAACTGAAACTGATGCAGCTAAAAAATCAGCTTTACAGGCAGAAGCACAGCAAAAAATTGGATTAGCTAAAGCTGCTAAAGATGAAACAATGAAGTGGGATATGGAATTGGCTAAAATCAATGGAGGAGGAGCTTCTCAGGCTGCTGTAAATGCTGGACCAACTTCTCCGGAAATTGAATCTTTCAAAAAATTAGTTGCTGCAAACCCACAAGACTCTGATGCTTTATACAAATTGGCAAATGCTTATCAGGATGCTAAAAACTGGAATGGAGCTGTGGTAACATGGCAAAAAATGAGCACATTGCTTCCAGATTGGGCGCCGGCATATTACAGCCAGGGTTATGCTTATCAGCAAGCTGGGAATAATGATGCAGCAAAAATTTCTTATGAGAAATTTATTTCAACGGTGAAACCAGCAGAAGTAGAAGCTAACAAACAGACTCTTGCTTATGCATACTTTGCGGTTGCTTATCTTGAAAAAGATAAAGATCTTGCTAAAGCAAAGGATTATGTTGCAAAATCTTTACAGCTAGACCCTGCTTATCAGGATGCTGTAAAATTAAATGCAGAAATAAATAAGTAATTTAAAAATTATATTATTAATATAACAACTTCCCATTCGTAATGTTTGGGAAGTTTTTGTTTAAACCTTATCTTTGAATTTGATGAGTTGCTCTTATTATTAGATAAATTGAAGACGATTACATCATTTAAATTATTATTAAATTATGAAAACAGATATACTTGCTTTTGGAGCTCATCCCGATGATGTTGAATTGGGTTGTGGCGGAACAATTGCTAAATTAATTTCAGAAGGAAAAACCATTGTTATCGTTGATTTAACCAAAGGTGAATTGGGAACTAGGGGAACCGATCAGACAAGAAAAGAAGAAGCGACTGAAGCTGCCAGAATTTTGGGAGTTGCTGCCAGAGAGAATTTAGGGCTAAAAGATGGTTTCCTTGTCAATTCTGAAGAATATCAGATAGAGATTGTAAAAATGATCCGCAAATACCAACCAGAAATCGTTTTAGCTAACGCAATTGATGATAGACATCCGGATCATGCAAAAGCAGCGAAATTAGTATCAGATGCGTGCTTTTTATCTGGGTTGAGAAAAATAGAAACGGTTTTAGAAGGCGAGATTCAGGAAGTATGGAGACCTAAACAAATATTCCACTATATTCAATGGAAAGAAATTCAACCGGAATTTGTCATTGATATTTCAGAACATCTTGAAAAAAAGCTGGAGGCCTGTATGGCATTTAAAACTCAGTTTTATGATCCAGCATCAAAAGAGCCGGTGACTCCAATTGCTACAAAAGACTTCTATGAAAGTTTGACATATCGTGCCCAGAATTTAGGTCGATTATCGGGAGTTGCTTATGCTGAGGGATTTACGACTGAGAAGCTGATTGCGATGAAAAATTTTGATGGAATTATTTTGTAATTAAAAAATCTTTCTTATATTTGCACCACCAAAACGGTGATTGTAGCTCAGTTGGTTAGAGCGCCGGATTGTGGTTCCGGAGGTCGGGGGTTCGAGACCCCTCATTCACCCACAGTAAACACATTTTCTTTCTGAAAATGTGTTTTTTTTATTTTTACAAATAGCATTTTTCCAACATGAAATTGGAATTAGTTATTCATAAAAAAAGCATCCTTTTTCAGATGCTTGTGTTTTTTTAGATATGTTTTGATTTAAACTTCGTCGTCAGAATCTATTGTGTATGTTCTGCTTTTGAAATCTTTATCATGCTTTTCTGAAATAACATCCTCACCCTTTTCATTAATGATGAAATCTGTGGACTCATTAAACATCTCCTGAAAACTCTTAAAATCTTCTTTATAAAGATAAATTTTATGCTTCTCGAATGTAGCTTCTCCATTCTCTCCGAAATTCTTTTTGCTTTCGGTAATCGTAAGATAATAATCTCCTGCTTTAGTCTCTCGCACATCAAAGAAATAAGTTCTTCTCCCCGCTTTTAACACCTTAGTGAAAATTTCATTTTCATGGCGTTCCTTGTATTCACTCATTATTAGATATTTTTTTTAATCTTGTTAAGAACAAATATAAAATATTTCTTTCAATCACAAAATTTTTTTTATGATTTATTTAACAATTCCAAATGTTTTGACTATGCGGTTGCAGAATTGGTAATTTCGCTAAGATTAAGAATTTTGTCGGCTCTTTGTGCGCTAGACTCTCTATGTGTGATGATTATAGAAGTCGCATTATTGATTTTAGTATCAATATTTTCAAGAATATTTTGCTCGGTTTCTGTATCCAAAGCCGATAGTGAATCATCAAAAATAATGACTTTAGGGTCTTTTATCAGTGCTCTTGCAATGCAAATTCTCTGCTTCTGACCTCCCGAAAGCATCACGCCACGTTCTCCTACCATGGTTTTGTACTGTTCCTTAAACTCAACAATGTTTTTGTGTACGTCTGCAATTTTAGAATATTCAACCACTTTCTCGTGAGTAGGATTATCGATAGAAAACCCGATATTATGCTCAATAGAATCTGAAAATAGATAACTCTCCTGTGGAATATATCCGATAAAGTTTCTGTAATTTTCAAGATTATGATCTTTTAAATTTCTCCCGTCAATCAGAATTTCACCTTCAGTAGGATCAATAAGGCGGCAGAGAAGTAAGGCGATGGTTGATTTTCCACTACCGGTTTTCCCCATAATGGCTAAAGATTTTCCGGCTTCAATTGTAAAACTTAAATTATCTAATGCTTTGATGCCTGTATTTGGGTAGACATAAGATACATTTCTGAACTCAATATCACCTTTAATAGGATAGTTTTCAAAGTTTTTGTTGTAAATATCAGACTGCTTCTCCAAAAACTCATTAATTCTCTGCATAGAAGCTTCTGCTCTTTGATTGATCGACGTCACCCAACCCACCATTGAAAACGGCCAGATCAAAATATTAATGTACATAAAGAAATCTGCAATTTTACCAACCGTAAGCTCGCCAGCGATATATTTTTGTCCGCCAATCAAAATTACAGCAACATTCAACAATCCTATTACAAACAAAATAATAGTAAAAAAATAGGCTTCTGTTTTTGCAAGATCTAAAGCTTTGTCTTGATAATCGCTTACTTTTATACCATAATTCTTTTGAATATATTTTTCTTTTGCAAAGTATTTTACCACTCTTATTCCTGAAAAACTATCTTGTACAAAAGTGGAAATGGCAGACTGACTTTTCTGCATTACTTTTGATTTTTTATTGATGATTGAGCTTACTTTAAATATGATGTAAGACAAAATGGGAAGTGGTAACAACGTCCAAACTGTCATTGAAACATCGGTTGTGAGCATATAAAAGCTGGTAATCAATAATAATACAACCAAATTGATCACGTACATTACGCCAGGTCCCAAATACATTCTTACAGCAACAATATCTTCGCTTAATCTGTTCATTAAATCCCCAATCGTTGTCTGCTTATAATCTGTAAGCGATAAATCCTGATAATGTCTGTAAATTTTATTTTTCAGTTCGTACTCAATTCTTCTGGAGGCAACAATGATGGTCTGTCGCATCATAAAAGTAAAAAAACCGGTAAGAAGTGAGCAGCCGACAATAATGGCAACATATATTAAAACCTGCTTATTAAAGCCGAGATTTCCTTGTTTCGTCAATTCGTCAACTGATTTCCCGACAAACTGTACTTTATAGATATTAAAAAAATTACTGGCAATTATAAATAGGAACCCCCAAAATAATAATATTTTGTGCTTCCAGAAGTATGGGTTCAGAGTTTTCAGTGCTTTCATAAAGTTTTACAAAATTACAAAAATTGAGGGAGACAGAGAATTTCATAAATTTTAAATTTCATATCTTTGCACCCATAAAAAGCTCTTTGAATGTTAGGAAGAAGACAAATCCGTGAAAAAGTAGTAGAAACCGTGTATTCGTACTACCAAAATCCGATAAAATTTGATGTGTTAGAAAAAAACATGTTTTCGGGAATAGAGAAAATCTATAATCTCTATATTTTTCAGTTGAATTTTTTGGTTGGTCTGAAAGATCTTGCAGAAAATCAGATGGAAATTGGTAAGAATAAATACTTTAAAACTGATTCAGATGTCAATCCCAATCAAAAATTTATCAATAATCAGGTTTTAAAAAAGCTTGAGGAAAATCCTGAGAGATTGTATTTCACGGGTCAGCATAAAGATTTGAAGTGGGACTTGCATGATGATATGTTGGTGAAAACTTTCCAACGTATGACAGCAGGAAAGCGTTATCAGGATTTTATGAAGGAAGATGGATATTCTTTTGAAGATGACCAGAAATTTATAGGGAAATTATTTTTAAGATATATTGCCGAAAACGAAGATTTTCATGATTATATCAGCGATAGAGAATTGACGTGGTCAGACGATATTCATATTGCAAACTCAATGGTGCAGAAGACCATTGGTTTTATGAAGGAGAATGAAGAAAGCCGTACTTTGATTAAAATGGTTAAAGATGATGAAGACAAAAATTTTGCAGGCAAACTTCTGAGAGATACTTTAAATAACTGGGAAGCCAATGAGAAAAAGCTTTCTGAACGTCTTGAAAACTGGGATTTGGAAAGAATAGCATTGATGGACAAAGTTATTTTAACGACTGCTATTTCGGAACTTGACAATTTTCCTTTTACACCTTCAAGAGTTATTATTAATGAATATATTGAGATTGCAAAAGTATTTGCTACAGATCGTTCCAACATATTCATCAACGGAATTTTAGATAAATATTGTAAAGACTTAAATAGAATATAAATTAAAATTAATTTAATATGAAAAAGACATTATCAATTATTGCTTTGTCTGTAATCGGTTTCGGATTGGTTTCTTGTAAAAAAGAAAATAAAGAAGTACAAAATCCAGAAGTTATTGGTGTAGATTCTACCAATGCTCCTGTTGCAGATTCTACAGTTGCACCGGTGACTCCTACAGTAGCGGGAACTGAAGCTGCAGCACCTGTAAAATCTAACCAGCCTACCACAACAATTGCATTATCTGAAAGCAATTTCGATTTTGGAAATATTAAAAAAGGTGCAAAAGTAAACCACGTTTATGAGGTTACCAATACAGGAACAAACCCATTAATTATCTCTGAAGTAAAACCTGGATGCGGATGTACTGCTCCTGAATTTACAAAAGAACCAATTATGCCGGGTAAAAAAGGAAAAATCACGTTAAGCTTTGATTCTTCAAACTTTGACGGAAGCGTACAAAAATATGCTGATGTTTTTGCTAACGTAGAAAATGCTCCGGTAAAATTGACATTCAATGCCAATATTCAACCATAAAAAAATGAATATGTTAACATTATTTTTACAAGCACCTGCACAGGGAAATTCAACTACCATGTTGATGATGATGGGGGTGATGGTTGTCGGATTTTATTTTCTGATGATCAGACCACAGATGAAGAAGCAGAAGCAGGAGAAAAAATTTCAGGAAGAGCTGAAAGTGGGAAGCAGAGTAGTGCTTACTTCTGGTCTTCACGGAAGAATAGCTCAGATTCAGGAAGACGGAGTAGTTATTGAAACTCTTTCCGGGAAACTGAAATTTGAAAAAGCAGCGATCTCAAGAGAGTTTACTGATAACCGTTTCGGTGAAAAAGCAACGAAAGCTGCTGACAAAAAAGAAGTTATCGAAACTGAAAAGAAATAATTTTAGTTTTAAATAATATTGTGTTTCGGCGCGGTGACCAAAAGTCATCGCGCTGATTCTTTTTAGTCGATAAAATTGTCATTCAGAACGCAGCAATGCTGAGTGAAGAATCCATCTTAATAATCTTAGTTTCTTAACTAAAACTTACTGTTTCAATTTAAAATTGTAACGAATTTCGCCTTCCTCGGATGATAATTTTCTTAATTTATAAGGTTTAATTTATCTTTACAAAATGAATCAAAACAAAACCGTTCTCATTCTCGGAGCCAATTCCGATGTTGCCAAACAATGCATTATACAATATGTAGCGAAAGGATTTTCTGTTATTGCCGCTTCCAGAAACACCAATTCTTTAGAAAATTTTGTTCTGCAAAATAATCTTAATTTAAAAGTTTCTGTTTTATATTTTGATGCTTCAGACTTTGATTCACATCAGAAATTTTATGATGAACTTCCAACAAAGCCTTACATTGTAATTTACGCAGCAGGATTTTTAGTTGATAATGAAAAAGCTTTAAGCAATTTCCAAGGAGCTCAACAAATGATGACAGTCAATTATATGGGAGCCGTTTCTGTATTAAATATAATTGCAATGGATCAAAGCAATAAAAATTTAGAGAGAATAATCGGATTATCTTCTCTTTCCGGAGTGAGAGGTCGCAAAAGTAATTTCGTTTACGGAAGTACAAAAGCGGCTTTCACGACTTATTTGGCTGGTTTAAGGCAGGAATTAGCGCAGAGAAACATAAAGGTCAACGTTTTGGTAAGTGGATATATTAATACAAAAATCAATGCTGGCTTAGACCTCAATAAAAACCTTCTGATGGAACCTGATTATGTTGCAAAACATATCGTGAATGCAGGGAATTCTTTCACGATTGTTCCAAACTTTAAATGGAAACTGATTTACATTATTTTGAAAATATTGCCGGAAAGCTTGGTGGCGAAATTACCGTAGTTATCTATTTTCAAAACTTACTCTTGGCAAATTTAATGATGTCATTAAATTGTTATAGCTGGTTAAAAGTAATGGCTGATTTCCGAAATGGGAAATTTTCAAATCTCCCTTTGTATTACTTAATGCAAAAGAATTTCCGGAATGCGAAATTTCATCTTTGAGAAATTTAAATTTCATTAGCTCATTTACATATTTTATCAGCGCCAACTTTTGTGAATTTGATAATAAGATATGTTTTTTAAATTTTTTGTCTTGAATAATTGAGCCAGTTGAATCTCTAATTTCGCAATCAACCTTAAATTTTATATATGTCAATTTAAGCTTTTGTTCTGAACGGTAAATTTTTATTATTTCATTATGACCTCCCCATTCGCCACAGTCTGCAAATCGAGATTCTATAAATATTGAATCTTCTTTATTGTAATTTAAAATATTTTCAAGTGCATATTTTGGTCGATCATTAGAAGAAGTCTTGAAAGATTCTTTATCAGAACAGCTAATAAAAAATGTTAGAAATAAAATTAGTGTAAGGATCTTCATTAGTTTTAGGTATGTTCAAATTTATTGATAATTACTCCACATCCTGCAACAATTCAAGCGCCTTCATCATATCAATTCCCTTTCCTAAAACAGGCTTAAATAAATCACCTTTTTCCTTAATTCGCTCCAAGGCATTTTCAATAGTAAAATCAGTAGGCTTTAATCCTTTTTTCAGCTCGTTCCATTCAATCGGCATCGAAACGGATGCTCCTTCTTTCGGTCTGATGCTGTAAACGCTTGCCAGAGTTTGCCCTTGTCGGTTTTGAAGATAATCGAGATAGATCTTTTTGTCGTCTCTTTTTTGAAGACTGCGTTCTAAAGTCGTGATTTTAGGAAGTTTGTCATTCACCTGCTTCATCAGAATATGGGCGAAATCTTTTACCTGATCATAATCGTAACTGCCACCCATTGGAATATAAATATGAATTCCCGTACTGCCGGAAGTTTTACAATAACCTTTTATTTTTATTAAATCTAAAACTTCTTTTACTTGTTGAGCAGTTTCAATCACATCATCGAAACTATTTTTCTTCGAGGGATCAAGATCTAAAACCAGATAATCAGGATGTTCCAAATCAGGAAGCGAAGAATTCCACGGATTAAAATCAATGCAACCCAGATTATTCAGATAGGCTAATGTCGCTTTATCGTTACAGATGGCGTAATCAATGTATTTATCTGTAGATTCAGAATAAACTTTTGTTGTTTTGATCCAGTCA
Organism: Chryseobacterium indoltheticum; assembly: GCF_003815915.1. Classification (NCBI taxonomy): domain Bacteria; kingdom Pseudomonadati; phylum Bacteroidota; class Flavobacteriia; order Flavobacteriales; family Weeksellaceae; genus Chryseobacterium; species Chryseobacterium indoltheticum. The sequence continues at coordinate 4,090,335 of NZ_CP033929.1, read as the reverse complement.
GGGAAAGAGTCACCAGCATCTTTTTGATAAAATCCTGATTTTTCAATTCCATTAGGAAAACGGTTTAAAGAAAGCGGTCGATTTTTCAGATGTGGTAAAATGTATTCAGCTACCGACTGATAATATTCCACAATATCCCCTTTGCTGACCTCATCTTGCGGGAAATATATCTTATTCTGATTCGTGAGTTTTATTGTATGTCGATTCAGTTTAATTTCGCTATCATTTTTAAACTCATCTTCTGTATTTTCTGTATTTTTTTTAGTTTTCATACTTTTAGATTTGGTGGTTTTTTGAGTGTTTTTTGTGATTGAATTGCTGATTTCTTTTGCGTCTTTATCCTCCCGAATCGCTACAAATACAGGGTGGCGGAACATTCCGTCTTTTGTAATTTCAGAATATTTTATTTCACAAACCAATTCGGGCTTCGTCCATGTAACCGGCATATTGGTTTTGGGAATGGTTTCAAACGGCGAAGTTTTTACAATTAATTTTTTTAGTCTCTCATGAAGCTGATTCAATAATTCATTATTAAATCCGGTTCCGGTGTGTCCCGAATAGATGAGTTTATCATTGATATATTTACCAAGAATTAAAGCTCCAAAGGCTTTTCTGGATCCTTTTGGTTCTGTGAAACCACAAATTATCGCTTCTTCGGTATTGGTGAATTTTATTTTGAGCCAATCGGTACTTCGGCTGTTTTCAGTATAAATACTATCAGATTTTTTAGCAATCATCCCTTCCAGTTTCATTTTTTTCATGTGACTGAAAAAATCAATTCCTTTTTCAGGAACGTGATCGCAAAATTTAATCAGGTCGGTTTCAATTAATGCATCTTTTAAAAGCTCTTTTCTTTGAATTAAAGGCAATTCTTCTGTAGAATGCCCGTTTAGCCAGAGTAAATCAAAAACCTGATACGTTAAAGCGAGATTCGGATTGTCGCCGATTTGTTGTAATAGTTGAAAACTTGGTTTTCCATTTTCATCGTAAGCTACAATTTCACCATCCAAAATCATTTTGTGTTTTTGCTGAGAAAAATCTTCAACGATTGTTTGAAATTTTGATAAAAACGAAATGCCGTTTCGGGAGTAAAATAAAGGATTTTTTTTACTTAAATCAGCCACAGCACGATAGCCATCCCATTTGATTTCAAAAATCCAGTTTTCATCATCAAAAGCCTCGTCAGAAGATTTTGCGAGCATTGGCTTGATGAATTTCTCTAGTTTTTTTTCATCAACTAAAGAATTGAATCGTTGAAATTTATGTTTTGTTTGAGAAGTTATGACTTCTTTTTGCTGCTTTTTGGGCTTTTTTTTTCCTCTAAAAATTTTGAGACTAATGATTTTGGTGAAACATTTTCTTCGGCATCGTATTCATCCTTGGCAAATTTATCTTTATGTTTTATTAGCAGCCATGCGTTATTATCAGTATTTTTCATTTTCACTAATGCAAATTCACCTTTCAGTTTTTTGCCGTGAAGGATAAATTTTAGTGAGCCAGATTTTAGTTCTTTCAACAATTCTTTTTCATCAGAAAGCTTGCTGGCTTGGTCTAAAGGTTCATAAGTTCCGCTGTCCCAGACTTCAACTTGTCCTGCTCCATAATTTCCTTCCGGTATATTTCCTTCAAAATCTTTATAATCGTATGGATGATCTTCTACCATCATCGCCAGACGTTTATCATCAGGATTTAATGAAGGTCCTTTCGGAACAGCCCAACTTTTAAGAACGCCTTCCATTTCCAGTCTGAAATCATAATGCAACCTTGAGGCAGCATGTCTCTGGATAACAAAAATCAGCTTGTCGTCACTTTTTTTTGTTTTTCCTTTCGGTTCGGTAGTTTCATCGAACTTTCTTTTATCATTATAATCTTTAAGTGCCATAACTAAGAAGCGTTTTTGGATTTCGGACTTTGTAGACTGGCTTTCAACTGTGCCATTAAATCAATCACTTTTCCCTGTTTTGCTGGTTCAGATTGTTTCAGCTTTACAGATTTACCTTTCGCTTTTTTCTTAATGATTTTAAGCAATTCTTCCGAGTATGTATTTTTATAAAATGTAGGGTCGAAGGGTTCTGATAACTGCTCGATCAGGTTTTTAGCCATTTTCAGTTCGGCTGGTTTGGGCGCTTTCTTGGCTGGAATTTTTAAGTCTTTGTAATCTCTGATTTCCTGATCAAATCTGAGACGGTTTAAAACTAAAACCTCATCATTGTACGGCCGAATCATTCCTATCGCTTCACTGTCACGAAGAACAAACGTTCCTATACCGACCATTTTAGTTTGTTGTAAAGCCTTAATTAAAAGTCTGTAAGCATTTTCCCCATTTTTCTGCGGTTCGAGAAAATATGGAGTTTCAAAATAGACAGAGTCAACTTCTACTTCTTTTACAAAATGTTCTATCGAAAGAATTTTCGTTTTTTCCGGGCTTGCAGCTTCGTAATCTTCATCGTCAAGAACAACATATTTGTCATCCATAAGATAACCTTTTACAATGTTTGCCCACTTTACTTCCTTACCTGTTTTTTCGTTGACTCTTTTGAACTTAATATTTGAAAAGTCAGATTTATCCAGCATATCAAGATCCAGTTTACTGGTTTCTGTTGCAGAATAAATCTTTACAGGAATATTGACCAAGCCAAAACCAATGGCACCGTTCCAAATTGCTTTCATTGTCTTTATTTTTAGAAGAAAATACAATGATTGTGCCGTAGGAATATCAATTAATTAATGAAAAAGGATTATATATTTATTTTATAGTAAAATGTTTTCAATATAACTGCTTGTATTCGTGTTTTCTAAATTTTACTACCTTTGACGCTTCTATTTCTGAAAGAAGTCAATCTTCTTTTTAATTAAATAATTTTCAACAATATTACTGTTGGGAATAATCTCAAATTCTAATTTATAATAATTACTAAAAAAATTTTTAATGAAAGATTTAAATTTAAGCAATGTACAAGATAACTGGGAGAATTTTATAACGTCTGCTATTGCTATGGCGCCAAGACTTATTACTGCTTTGGTATCTGCCATTCTTATATTTATCGTAGGAAGATGGATAATAGGATTACTAAAAAAACTAATTAGAAAAGCATTTATCAAGAAGGAAGTGGAGCTTTCTCTGCAAAAATTTTTGCTGAATGTGATTACATGGTCACTGAATATTTTGCTATTTATTATAGTCGTTACACAGCTTGGTGTACAGACTTCTGCCTTTGTAGCCATGATTGGGGCTGCAGGTTTGGCAATCGGTTTAGCTTTGCAGGGATCACTGGCGAATTTTGCGGGAGGAATTTTAATTTTAATGTTGAAACCCTTTAAAGTAGGTGATTATATTGAGGTGAAATCTGGAGAATCTGGGACGGTACACGAGATTGATATTTTTCACACGAGGCTTATTACTCCACAAAATCAAATGGTGATAATCCCGAATGGAGATGTTTCCAATAACAGCATTACAAATTATACCCATTTGGGCACACGCCGTACGTGGTTTAATATTGGAGTTTCTTATAATGCAAACCTTAATGAAGCAAAAAAAATACTTTTGGGTGTAATAAAAGATAATCAGTATGCATTCGAAAGTCCTGCACCTCAGGTTGTGGTAACGGAATTGGGTGATAGCGCCATCAATTTATCGATAAGAGCAACAACTTCTCTGGATAATTTTTGGACGATGAATGAAGAGCTAATCATTAATTGCAAAAGAGCCCTGGATAATGCAGGAATTGAAATCCCTTTTCCACAGAGAGATTTGCATATTTACCAAAATGCTTAATTTTGTTAAAGAATGTTTTAAATCTAAGATTGTTTTTATTAAAAATGAAAAAAAATAAGGTGTTAAGGGTTTACTTGGTTTGACTAAATCTCATCAATTAACTTCACAGATTTATCTCAATATCTGTACTTTTCATTTTTGAGATTGATGATAAGCGACCGCAATATTAATTTCAAAATAAGAAAAATCCTCACCGATTTCTTCCTTAATAGCTTTCAGAGATTGAATAGACTGTCTTTTTGCAATATCAATAATAGGTTGCAGTTTGCTAATGTCCATCAATTCAATTGGCTTAATGGTTCCAACTTTTATGAAATTAACCAAATGATTTTGAATGGTTGGTATAGTCAAATTTCTGATTTTAGCGATTTCTTCGATGTTGTTTCCTGCTTTGAACATTTGAAAAGTCGTTGTAAAAGTTCCTGCCGGAGATTTGTTGGTGTTTTTCGTTGCAGTTTTCTTTTTTGGTTTCTTTTCGGAAATTCTACTGGTTAAATTATGAATCTCACAATAATTGTGAATTAATTTCAGAAGATTCTCGCCATATTTTTCGATTTTAAAAGCTCCGAAACCACTTATTTCATTAAGTTCTTCTTTTGTGTGAGGAAGATAAGCTGAAAGTTCTAGTAATGTTGCATCCGAAAAAATAACATAAGGCGGAACATTTTCTCGTTCGGCAATTTCTCGTCTCAAGCTTTTTAAATCCAAAAATAAATCTGGATTTTTGTCGATTGTAGAAGTCGAATAATGTGTCTCTACTACATCAACATTCACAGCTTTGGCTTTTTCTTTTACTTTTCTGAAGATGACTTTTTTATTCTTAAATAAAACCAGTTTGCTTTCTTCATTTAGTTTTAAAACCGAAAAGTCTTCATTCGATTCACTCAAAAAACCATTAATAAGAAGTTGAGTAACCAAATTTTGCCAATAACTTTTATCGTGATTATTTCCAATTCCATAAGTGGGCAAAGTCTGCATATAGTCTGTGATTTTTACACTTCTGGAGCCTCGCAGAAAATCAATAATTAAATTTTTTCCGTATCGTTCTTTTAACCTGAAAACTGCACTCAATAATTTTTGAGCATCTGTTGTTGCTTCCCAATTCTCAAATTCACTAAGGCAAAAATCACATGCATTACAGTTTCCATCATGTTTTTCACCGAAATATTCCATGAGATATTGTCTTCGGCATTTTTGCATTTCGGCAAAGTCGGACATTTGTTTCAGCTTTTGCAACATCAGCTCAGATTGTTCCTGATTACCTTCTATCATTGCAAATTTTTTCAGCTTCATTACATCGGCGGAAGAGTAAAATAAAATGGCTTCACTCGGCAAACCATCTCTTCCGGCTCTTCCCGTTTCCTGGTAATAACTTTCGAGATTTTTGGGTAGATCTGCGTGCATCACAAAACGGACATTGCTCTTGTCGATTCCCATTCCAAAAGCAATGGTAGCCACCATCACCCGGGTTTTGTCCTTTAGAAAATTTTCCTGAACTTCCGCTCTTTCCAATGATGAAATTCCTGCGTGATAAAAAGCGGAATTGATGCCGTTTTCCTTCAGCTTTTTAGACAATTCTTCCGTGCCTTTTCTCGACAAACAGTAGATAATTCCCGAATCGTCCGGATGTTCGTTAAGATATTGAATAATATTCTGCAGAACAGATTGCTTCGACTGAACGAAATATTTGATATTGGCTCTGTCAAAAGAAGAGATCAAAACCAATGGATTTTGAAGATTCAGTTGTTTGATGATGTCTTTCCGAGTGATTTCGTCGGCACTTGCCGTTAATGCGATGACAGGAATCTTTGGGAATTGCTTTTTTAATCCGTTTAAAAATAAATAATCCGGACGGAAATCATGACCCCAATGCGAGACACAATGCGCTTCATCTACCGCAAACATGGAAATATTGATCTCCCTGAGCATTTCTAAAAACGCTCCATTTTCCGAACTTAATTTTTCGGGAGCAACGTATAAAAGTTTGAGTTTTCCGTTTTTTAATTGATTTAAAGTTTCATTTTGCTCAAAAAATGACATCGAAGAATTGATGTACGAAGCTAAAATTCCGTTCACGCGCAATGCATCAACCTGATCTTTCATCAAAGCAATAAGAGGAGAAATAACAATTGCTGTTCCTTCCAAAACCAAAGCCGGAATTTGATAACAGAGCGATTTTCCACCGCCGGTCGGCATCAGGACAAAAGTGTCTTTCTTACTTATTACATTTTCAATGGCGTTCGCTTGTTCGAGGCGGAAATTATCGTAGCCAAAATACTTTTGAAGTATTTCTAAAGGAGATTTCATAATTCAAAATTTGTGTTTACGTAAAAGTAATAAATTCTGTTGCTTTTGAGAAAAAAATGATTTTATAATTGTTGAAAATTATGAGTCGTTATTATATTGATTTATTCGTAAGCTACTCCTTTCAAAACATGTGAAAAAACTTTCCGATCATTTTTTGTCTACATCAACATATTGATCTGTGTTTTTATAAAACCGTCGATATCTTCAATGGTTTTGGTTCTCATTGTTCTTTATTTTCCATAAAATCTGTTTCGAGATTTTCTATGAATTGAATGAAATCTTGTCTTGTCATAAAAGTTTTAATTGTGATTAAACTTCTTTAAACTGAGATTTTTTTTCAAGATAGGCAATTGTTTTGTTGAGATTGCTCTCATCAATGTTAGCTTTGTCTAAAATGAAATGCATGAATGAAGAGGCTGTAATGTAAAGATATTTGTCATCTAGAATACAGTAAGTGATTTCCTGCCAAATAAATTTGTATTCAGATTTATAGTTTTTGAAACAAAAATGAGTAGGATTAAATTCCCAAATTACATCTTTTGAATTTATTTTGATGTTTGATATTTCTCTTGCTATTAATTCCTGAATATTTTTTTTATTTTTTTTGTATTGAGAATAATAAGAGAAACAATAGATGTATGTCGCAATTACATATCCTCCAAAAAGTCCTGCAAATCCATAATCTTCAGTAATAAAAAATATTATTGCGAATAGTAAAATGATAGTGCCAGCGAATAAATTTTTATTGTTTTTTGCGAGATTTTTTTTCCAAATTCTTTTAAATTCATATTGCTGAATTTGTGTGAAAATTTCTTCGGTACAAGGAGTGTTGTAGATTAAAATTTCTTCGGTCATAGTTTTATTTAAATAAAAAAGCGGAGAAAAAATCTCCGCTTCTAATTTATGCTTTTAAATTTAATTGTAATTCCAATTCATCGAGTTGTTCATCAGCAATTGCGGCCGGTGCATCGATCATCACATCTCGCCCTGAATTATTCTTAGGGAAAGCGATATAATCTCTGATCACCTCGTTTCCGTCAAGAATAGCTACCAAACGGTCAAATCCGAAAGCCAAACCACCGTGAGGCGGAGCGCCGTATTTGAAGGCATTCATTAAGAATCCGAACTGAGCTTCTGCTTCTTCTTTTGAGAATCCTAATAAATCAAACATTCTTGACTGTAAATCTTTATCAAAAATTCTGATAGAACCTCCACCAATTTCGTTTCCGTTCAAAACCATGTCGTAAGCATTGGCTCTTGCTTTCCCCGGAGCGGTTTCCAATAAATGAATGTCTTCCGGCTTTGGAGAGGTAAAAGGGTGATGCATTGCATGGTAACGTCCGCTTTCTTCGTCAAATTCCAATAACGGGAAATCAACAACCCAAAGTGGTGCGAAAACATCTCCTTTTCTTAATCCCAAACGGTTTCCGAGTTCCATTCTCAAGGCGGAGAGCTGAGTTCTTACTTTGTGCTCGTTTCCTGAAAGAATTAACATTAAATCTCCTTCTTTCGCTCCGAATTTCTCGATGATTTTAGCTAAATCTTCCTCGTTGTAGAATTTATTCACAGAAGAAGTTTTCACGCCATCATTCTGGAATTTAGCCCAAATCATTCCTGAAGCTCCGATTTGAGGTCTTTTCACCCAATCAACAAGCTCGTCGATCTGTTTTCTTGTATAATCTGCGCAACCTTCAACATTAATCCCGACAACCAATTCTGCATCATCAAATATTTTAAAATCTTTTCCTTTTACTAAATCATTCAACTCTACGAATTCCATTCCGAAACGGATATCCGGTTTGTCGTTTCCGTATTTCTGCATTGCATCCGCGAATGTCATTCTTGGGAACGTTCCGAATTCCTGACCGGTAATATCTTTGATCAACGTTTTAGTCATTCCTTCAAACACATTCATCACGTCTTCCTGCTCCACGAAAGCCATTTCGCAGTCGATTTGTGTGAATTCCGGTTGTCTGTCGGCTCTTAAATCTTCATCACGGAAACATTTAACAATCTGGAAATATTTATCCATTCCACCAACCATCAACAATTGTTTGAAAGTCTGTGGAGACTGTGGTAATGCGTAAAATTGTCCCGGATTCATTCTGCTCGGGACAACGAAGTCTCTCGCTCCTTCCGGAGTCGATTTGATTAAAACCGGAGTTTCAACTTCAATAAACCCTTCGTCTGAAAGATAATTTCTAACCTTTTGCGCCATTTTGTGACGGAAGATCAGTTTATCTCTTACCGGAGCTCTTCTGATATCCAGGTAACGGTATTTCATTCTTAATTCTTCACCACCGTCTGTTTCGTCTTCAATCGTGAAAGGCGGAAGTTGAGACTCATTAAGAACTTCTAATTTTTCAACTAAAATTTCAATTTCTCCAGTCGGAATATTCGGGTTTTTGCTTACTCTTTCGATAACTTTTCCTGTCACCTGAATTACGAACTCACGTCCCAACTTCTTGGCATTTTCCATCAATTCCGCTGGAGAACGATCCTGGTCGAAAACTAACTGAGTAATTCCGTAACGATCCCGAAGATCTATCCAAATCATAAATCCTTTATCACGAATGGTTTGTACCCATCCTGAAAGTGTAACTTCTTCATTAAGATGTTGAAGAGATAATTCTCCGTTGGTGTGCGATCGAAACATAATTATTTGTTTAAAGTTCAATGTTTAAGGTTCAATGTTTTGAGCCTTGAATTTCCGTCTGCAAAGATAATATTTTTGAAGGGTTTAAAAACAAAAAACTTCCCGAAGGAAGTTTTAAGTTATATATTGTAAAATTTTCTAAAGAATAGCAGCCGTTTCCGGGTGGTTGTTTTCTAACGCATGATCTTTAGCTGTTTTGCCGTTGCTATCTTTTGTCTCTTTTTTTGCTCCGTTTTTTAAGAAAAGTTTTACGGTATCTGTGTATCCATACATTGCTGCATACATTAATGGTGTAACGTCGCTACAAGACTTGTTTACGCTTATTTTGTTTGCAAGTAAATAGTTGATAACATTTACTCTTTCATACCTTGCGCTTAAAGAAAACATATTATAGGAAACTCCTTTAATGTCAAAACATTTAATAAAGTCTTCTTTCTTGAAAACCTTTTTTATATCTTCTATTTTATCTGTCTGGAAAACTTTCATTTTTTCATTAGAAAGTTCTTGCGCAAACAGGCCATTACTAAAGATAGCAATTCCAAAAAGCAAAGTGGTAGTAATTATTTTTTTCATAAATATTAATTTTATCTAAATAATATACAAAGCTAAATAATTTATTTGATACATGTTGCTAATTATAAATCCATTTCATTGCTTTTTTCAAAACTTCATCGTTGTTGTTTTTGATTTGGTTTTTTTATTTTAAAGCTGTTAATCTTTTACATATTCCAAAAGGTCTCCAGGTTGGCAATCGAGAATTTTACAAATTGATTCTAGTGTTGATAACCTCAAGGCTTTTGCTTTTCCGGTTTTTAAAATGGAAAGATTTGCCTGCGTGATTCCTATTTTTTCTGCAAGTTCCTGAGATTGCATTTTTCTTTTCGCCAACATGACGTCAACATTAATGATGATCGGCATAATTTATATGGTTAGTTCGTTTTCAGTTTGTAAGTCTAATCCCTTTTTTAAAAATACAATAACAAAGTATACAAATACGATCTGTAAAATATTTTTTAAATACATTGGAATGAGTTGGTATGGAAATTTTTCAAAAAGAAATAGAAAAAACAAAGGTGAAATTAATAAAATGACAAGATTTAGTATTGCAAAACGATTTAGCCATTTGACGGTTTTGTTATTAAATATCTTTTCGTTACTAATACTTTGAAATGCTTTGAAACAATAATAATAGAATAATACATTGAATATAAGACCTAATAAAATAAGAAAGATACTCTGAAATTTAATTGAGTTAGCGGCTAGTTCAAAATTTGTGAATGGATAATAGAATCTAAAATAATATCTGGGACTGGTATAGTCTTTCCAAATTTCATAAAAAGAATATAAGAATGTGTTCGCTGTTTTAATTTTACAAATGCCAAGTGTAAAACCAATAATTACATAAATGAGTAAGAGAATACTGTAAACAAAAACTATATACAATAGCCAACTGATGTATTGAGAAAGAGAATTTTTACCGATGATTTTCATAATAATATATTTATTATTGCAAATATATAATTAATTATTGTAAAGCAATAATTAGTTATTGAATTTTTGTATTTCAAAAAAAATACCGAAGCAAAACACTTCGGTACTATATCTTTTTTAAATGTGAGAAAATTATTTCCCTCCAAAAAGTCCGCCCAGAATATCTCCTAAACCACCACTTTGTTGTTGCTTTTGTTGACCGCTTCCGCCAAGAACACTCCCTAAAATATCATTCAAAGGATTTCCTGAAGATTGTGATTGTCCACCTCCTAATACGCTTCCAAGAATATCGTTTAATGGATTTGACTGCTGTTGTTGAGCCTGAGTTTGTGCACCTCCCAAGATTCCTCCTAAAAGATCACCAAGACCTCCTGCTCCAACGTTGTTCTGTTGTTTTTCCTTTCCAATATACCCCATGATTACTGGAGCAAGCATTGCCAGAATAGGTCCGATCTTATCAATAGAGATTCCTGTATTTTGTGAGAGCTGATTTTCAACAGTACTTTTTTCATTTCCAAAAATATGAGAAAGTATAGACCCGCCTTCATTTTGTCTTGCTTCCAACTGCGAAGTGTCATCTAAAATACTTCCGTCGTGATCTTTTTCTAACGCACTATTTAAAGCTTCTGCTTCTTTATTGTCCTGAGATTTATTTCTCAAGTAAGAGATTACAAGAGGTGTTGCAACTGCCAAAAGTGCGATGATTTGGTTTTTGCTGATTCCGAATTTGGTTTCAGCTTTTTCTGCAACCTGGTTTCCTGTATTTCCTGTAAGTAAATCGATTAAACTCATAATTTATGCTTTTATGTTTAATCAAAGATGATAAAATTATCTGAATTTAAAAATTAATAATCATTTATAATTTCATTATTTCGTCTCTATTTTGATATTTTTCTCTGAGTTCAACGAATTCTAAGCACTGTTTTCTCAATTCTTCAACATTATCATTAGTTTGTTTATTATCAAGGGTAAATTCTATGCACCCTACATTATTGTGCAACCAAGGTAGCATATAATAACTAAGTCCGCCTTTATATACTTTTTCTTGCTGGAATGCTTTTGTGGCTTCTAATGAGGAAGCTATTCTGTGAGATCCTATATAAAATAAAGGAATGAGAAAAGTTACAAATTGTAATCTTTTCAAATTATATTTCATGTTCAGTGATTTTATTCCAAGGCTAATGATGAGGATAACAATAAAGTAACTCGGTATGAAAAAAACATAATTATCTGATACTGCATAAAATGTTGCAAAGCCAAAAGTAAATAAAAAAGAAATTACTACGAAAGGGAACATATTTCTATGATTTTTGTAAATCTCACGTATTCCCCAAGGGATAAAAATCAAAAAAATATTGAAGTTATAAAGTAAATACAGCAGAGATTTTAAAATATCTTTTAGTAATTCTGAAAAGCTTTGCTTGAAAGTATCTTCTATCCAGGTACCAGTTCCGGTAAGAAATGTGTACTTTATATGAATATCAGCTAAATAATTAACGAGGAACATTGAACTAAAAATCAATGCAAATGAAGACGCTGAAATAAAAATATTCTTTCTGGAATTTCTAAGCTGATAGATAAGTACAATATAAGCAGGAATTAGCATAATGTTTTGGATGTGAACCCACATACTTACTCCTAAAAAAATGCCTGTCAAAAGTAAATTTTTTAGAGATGGCGATTTTAATGATTTGACTGAAAATATTAAAAAGAAGATAATCCAAATTGCATTGAACGTATAAACTTCAATAGTAGAAGCGCTTCGCCAAAATGTGAAACTTAGTCCAAGAACAATGCTGCAACTTATTGCAATCCAGTTTTCTGAAATAAATTCTTTGATAAAAATATAGATTAATGTAATACTTAGAGCGGCAGGAACAATAGACATCAACCTCATTGTCATAATGCTGTCTACATTACAATATTTAGTCAAAAAAATTGCAGTATTTAGGTAGAGAAAGTGAGACAATGGAGTTGCTTGGTCTGTAAATGATTCTTTTTCAACATCTAAAAGAAAACCAATTCCATCCCCAAAAGAAACTTTCGAAAAACTTGAAAAATAGTAAATAATTAAGAAAAATAAGAATAGAAAAAACGGAATAAGTTTTTTATTATTCATCTACTTAATTTTTAACAATCGGTACATTCGAGCAAGCTTCACCAAACATTAGAGATTTTACAATCGGCTTTAGATTTTCGACCAATTCTACATACGCATTTTCCGGAATTGCTTTGTCTGTGCAGCCTTTCACCAAAACTCTTTTTCCGTTCATCTCAGAAAAATCATAGTTTTTGATGGCGTCATGCATTAAAACGATTTCTAAATTTTCAGCACTTCCGAAAACTATTTTCTTTGTAGCATCTGTAAGTTTAGCGGTTAATAGAAAATAAGCCCAAAGCGGAACAATAGCATCTGCCGAATTGTAGATGTAAACGTAAGCATCTTTGTATTCTTCAGTGTCGATTGCTGCTACTTTTTCACGGAAATCTTTTTCTTTTAAAATCATTTCCATAAAAAGAAAATCTTTCAGATCAATCCCTTTTCTTGCACCTTTGGGAACAAGATCAGTAAGGTCAAAGTTGATCAGTCCGCTTGCGGCTACTTTATTTTTTATTTCAAATTCTTCTGACATTTTTTTATCATTATCTTTGGAGCAAATTTACTTAATTATAATTTGAATTTTGATGTTTGCAATTTGAGATTAAATGTCATTTCAATAGACAAAATCATTCATCGCCTATCAATTATCATTTATGAAATATTATATCATCGCAGGTGAAGCATCCGGAGATTTACACGGAAGCAATTTAATGAAAGCTTTAAAAGAAAAAGATTCCAACGCAGAATTTAGATTTTGGGGTGGAGATCTTATGAAGAAACAGGGCGGTACTTTGGTGAAGCACTATCGAGATTTAGCTTTTATGGGCTTTTTGGAAGTTGCGATGAATCTCAGAACGATTTTAAATAATATTAAAATCTGCAAAGAAGATATTAAAAACAATCAGCCGGATGTTTTGATTTTGGTTGATTATCCCGGTTTCAATTTGCGAATCGCAAAATTTGCAAAAGAATTGGGCATAAAAGTAGTCTATTATATTTCTCCTCAACTTTGGGCTTGGAAAGAAGGTCGTGTTGAAATCATTAAAAAATATGTTGATGAAATGATGGTGATCTTACCTTTCGAGGAAGATTTTTATCACAAGCATGGTGTAAAATCTCACTTTGTAGGACATCCTTTGTTGGATGCAATTTCTACACTTCAGGATATTTCTGTTGATGATTTTAAAACTGAAAATGGTTTAAATGAAAAAGAAATCATTGCACTTTTGCCAGGTTCCAGAAAACAGGAGGTGGAAAAAATGTTGGAAATCATGCTTTCTGTTCGCCCACATTTTAATAATTATCAATTTGTAATTGCAGGTGCGCCAAGTCTTGAAAAGGAATTTTACCAAAAATATGTTGATGAAAATGTGCATTTTGTTTCCAACAAAACTTATGATTTGTTGAGGTGCTCAAAAGCTGCTTTGGTAACTTCGGGAACAGCAACTTTAGAAACTGCTTTGTTGAATATTCCGGAAGTGGTTTGTTACCGCGGAAGCAAGATTTCTTACGCTATTGCCAAAAGATTGGTGAAAAATATCAAATATATTTCTTTGGTGAATTTAATTATGGATCGGGAAGTGGTGAAAGAATTAATTCAAAGCGAACTCAATACTAAAAATCTAGTCAAAGAACTGAATTTCATTATTAAAGGTGAAAAAAGAAGTGAAATGCTTCAGGATTTTAAATTGCTCAGAGAAAAATTGGGTGGAAAAGGTGCAAGTAAAAATGCTGCTGATGTAATTTTGAGAAATAATTTTATTAATCAACACTTTTGATCTGCCTAATTAAAAATAAAAGAGTTCTTATTAGGATATAAGAACTCTTTGAAAATGTTTTTGAAATTAAAAAAAATATTTAGCTAATTTTTTTCTGCAAGATTATAATATTGATAATTAGTCCAATAATTGGTATAAATAGCAGAACTAAAATCAATAAAAACTTAACTAAACTTGTTGTCTTTGATTGTAAAACTTTAATGGTTACCAAAATAATAAGTAACAAATAAATAATTAGTAAACAGAAAAAAGCAAGTTCAAAGTTTGAATAACTCATTCACAAATTAATTTTTATAAAGATAAAATATTTATTTATTAGAGACTTTCCATCCTCCACCTCCTCCAGAGCCACCTCCTCCGGAACAGCTTCCACCAAAGCATTGCAATGTGGTAGTAGAAGCACAAATGTGACTTCCTAATGCGCAAGAAGTATCTGTTCCTGCTATTTTGCAATCCCCATGTCCACTATCTATATAGGCTTGAGCATCTTCTACAGATCTTATTGAAGATGCAGTACCAGTGAATCCAATACCACTCTCAAATTTAGCACAAGATTTTTTTGCTAATACATCAGTTTCTGGTCCCATTTTTTTAATTGAATTATCATATAATTCAATATACAACGCTACCAATCTATTTAAGGCATGTAAATCATTTCCACTTATTGTGTTGATGAAGTCTTCTGAGATAATCTCTTTTTTCCCATTCTTTGAAAAATATATTTGATTGGTTTTTTCATTTTTTTCTACATCATAATTGATAGAATAAAAATTACCAGATATATTTAAAATATCTTCAGCTAAAGTAATTTCAAAAATATCATTCTTATGACCTGTATTGTCTTCTTCATACCTAGTCGTAGTTATGGTATAGGAAGATAAGCTGTTTTTTTTAATTTTAATTTCATTTATCTTGTGCCCTATACTAAAAGGAGACAGGCTTTTTAATGTTTCATTTTTTAATGAATATTTCTCCATATCAGTACTTATTTCATCATTTCTTTCATTAGAACATGAGATAGTAAACAATAATAGTAATAATGTAATTACAAAATTTGATTTTTTAATTTTTTTCATCGTGTATATTTTTTTTATTTATGCTAAATTAGGAAATTTTCATTGTTTTTTGTAGGTTTTGCTAATGAAAATAGTAATTTGTAATGGATTTAATTTGTTTTTGACTTGTTATTATATATTTATGATAATGATTTTATTTAAGTTAAATTAATGTTATTTGTGGATTATGATTAATATTCTTTTGGGTAGTGAAGTATTTTATTTTTTGTATTATTTATTTTCTGAAATTTATGCTTGATAAAATAAGTCTCAGAAATATTTCAAATATAATTTTAGCTATTACCGTATTTTTTATCGTAAGAATTTTTTTTAATCTTTTTGAAAATCAGAAAGATGAATTTTTATTATTAAAATAAAATCATTGTTTAAGTTAAATCGAAATAAATCTATTTCTGTATTCTAAAATTTTCTAACTTAGTTTGTTCAAACACAAATGATTTTGAACAAGCAACCTCTTTTGATTGTTGTACTCTGTTTTATTCTTGGAATTTTCTTTCAGGATAAATTCTTTCTTAAACAAAATTCAATCATTGTAATTCTGTTTTTCTCTGCCATTATTTTTGGATTTTTTTTCCTGAAAAGCCAGCTTTTATTTAAAATCCGGAATTTACTTTTGATGATTTTCTTTTTCGGATTGGGAGTTTCTTTTCATTTTTATAATATTTCAGATATTAGAAAAATTAATCTGAAAACAAATGAAACTGTCATTTTTAAAATTTCTAAAAAATTAAATTCTAATCTGAAATTCAAAAAGTATGAAGCATCGATTGTTGTTGGAAATAAGGTGTTTGATGCAATCGTTAATGTTGAAAAAGCCAAAAACGAATTAGATTTTAATCATTATTATAAAGCTAAAGCATATTTGGCTCAGCCAAAGTCTCCGGAATACGATTTTCAGTTTGATTATTCAAAATATTTAAAGCGAAAAAATATTTTCTATCAATGCTATATTAACGGAGAAATTTCTTCTGGTGAAAGAAGCGATTTGAGTTTTACAGAAAAAATCAAGCAAAAACGGTTAGAAACTTTGCAGAAAATTAGTAATTCTGAAATGTCTTTTCGCAGCCGTGAATTTTTAAAAGGAATAATTTTGGCAGACCGCACAGAAATAGATTCTGAAACCGTTCAGGATTTTAACCGTTCGGGTTTGGTGCATTTTCTTGCCATTTCGGGGACACATATTGTTGTGATTTTCGGGATGTTTTATTTTCTGATGATGAGATTTTCATCTGTAAGTCTCAAAAAATATGCAATCGTCATCAGTTTACTATTCATCTGGATTTTTGCAGTTTTCATCGGATTTGGTAATTCTGTGGTGCGATCCTGCATCATGATTTCTGTGTATTTCATTTATGTGTTGCTTCAGCGGAAACCAGATTTGCTGCATTCGATGGCGCTTTCGGCGTTTATTATTTTGATGATTGATACGCAGCAGATTTTTGATGTAGGTTTTCAGTTAAGCTTTATAGCTGTTTTAGGGATTTATTGGTTGAATCAACCGATTTTAAAATACCTTCCGAGACAGAATAATTTTTTCAAAAAACTTATTTATAATACGATTTCTATATCTGTTGCAGCGCAATTGGCAACTTTGCCTTTGGTTTTGTATTACTTTCACCAATTTTCATTGATTTCAATTGTAGCTAATTTTATAATTGTTCCGTTTTCTGAACTAATTATTATATTTTCTTTTTTTATGACCGCGCTGATTGGTTTTAATGTAGATATTGGAACTATTAATTTGATTTATGATTTTATTATCAATATTTTGTTAAAAGTAATTCATTGGTTTGCAGATTTTGATGCTATTTTCTTTGAAAATATTCCTTTAAATTTAGCTGAGGTTTTTGTGTTGTTTGGAATTATTTATTTTTTGAAATTTATGCTTGATAAAATCAATTTTAGAACGGTTTCAAATGTAATTTTAGCGGTTGCTGTATTTTTTATCGTACGAGTTTCTTTTAATATTATTGAAAACCAGGAAGATGAGTTTTTGGTACATCATTATAAAAAAGAAAATATTATCTCAATGAAAAAAGGGAATCGGGTAATCTTTTGGATGAAATCTTCAGATGATAAAGATAAAATTCAGCAGTATATTATCAATCCTTATGTTTCATCACGAAGGATAAAAAATTTAGAAATAAAAAACTTTCCGGCTTCGGCTAAAATGGTAAGGTTTAAAGGTGAAATTTACGAATTAAAGTAATCTCAAATTTTGATGCTTTTTATTGTATTTTATATGCTAATGAATCTTATTTAGAAAGATTACAAACTGTCTAATAGTGAGATTTCTCACTTTTTAGTATTGTTAACATTTCCTAATTTTGTGGAAAATCAAATTTAAACTCAATATGGCAGGTTTAACAAGTTCTACAATAGGTAGAAAATATGCTATGGCACTTTCAGCGATGTTTTTGCTGATTTTCTTAGTAATGCATCTTTCCGTGAATCTATTGTCGGTTTTCGGTGAAACAGCTTATAACAATGCATCGCAGTTTATGGGGTACAATCCTCTTATTCAATTCGTTATGCAACCTGTGTTAATGTTTGCTGTAATTTTCCATTTTGTGATGGGATTTGTTTTGGAAATCAAAAACCAAAGAGCGAGACCAATCGGTTATGATAAAAATAACGGTTCTGCAAATTCTACATGGTCATCTCGTAACATGATTATTTCGGGAGCTGTGATTTTGGCATTCATCTTTTTACACATGTATGATTTCTGGCTTCACGAGATGAACTATAAATATGTGGATGGTCTTCCAATTGAAGAAACTCGTTTCTGGGAAGATTTGCACGGTAAGTTTGCTGATTTGTGGAGAGTAGTGCTTTATGTAATTTCATTCGGATTATTGGGTCTGCATTTGGCACACGGTTTCCAGTCTTCATTTCAGTCTATCGGAGCAAGACATGCAAAGTATACTCCGGTTATCAGAGCTATTGGAAACTGGTATTCGATCCTTATTCCGCTTGGCTTTATTTTTATTGCAATTTTTCATTACGTAACTCAATAATTTCAATATACTAATATGAGTAAATTAGATTCAAAAATTCCTGGAGGTCCATTAAAGGATAAATGGAAAAATCATAAAGACCATATGAACCTTGTTGCACCAAACAACAGAGATAAGATTGATATTATTGTTGTAGGTACAGGTTTGGCAGGAGGTTCTGCAGCAGCTACTTTGGCTGAGCAGGGATATAATGTAAAAGCATTTTGTTACCAAGATTCACCAAGAAGAGCACACTCGATTGCTGCACAAGGTGGTATAAACGCTGCTAAAAATTATCAGGGTGATGGCGACTCTACTTACAGATTGTTTTATGATACCATCAAAGGTGGTGACTATAGAGCAAGAGAGGCAAACGTTTACAGATTAGCTGAAGTTTCTGCAAATATTATCGACCAATGCGTTTCTCAAGGAGTTCCATTTGGTAGAGATTACGGCGGTCAGTTAGATAACCGTTCATTTGGTGGAGTTCAGGTTAAAAGAACTTTTTACGCAAAAGGACAGACTGGTCAACAGTTATTATTAGGTGCATATTCTTCACTAAGCCGTCAAATCGGAAAAGGAAGAGTAAAAATGTATAATCGTCACGAAATGCTAGAATTGGTAATCGTAGACGGAAAAGCAAGAGGTATTATTGCAAGAAACTTGGTAACAGGTGAGATCGAAAGACATTCTGCACATGCCGTTGTAATTGCTTCAGGAGGATACGGAAACGTATATTTCTTGTCTACCAACGCAATGGGATCAAACGTTTCTGCAGCTTGGAAGATTCATAAAAAAGGAGCGTACTTTGCAAACCCTTGTTACGTACAGATTCACCCGACATGTATTCCTGTTCATGGTACACAGCAGTCTAAACTGACTTTGATGTCTGAATCACTTAGAAACTCTGGAAGAATCTGGGTTCCTAAGAAAATTGAAGATTCAGTTGCCATCAGAGAAGGTAAATTGAGACCTGAAAATATCAAAGAAGAAGACAGAGATTACTATTTAGAAAGAAGATATCCTGCGTTCGGAAACTTAGTTCCTCGTGACGTTGCGTCTAGAGCAGGTAAAGAAAGATGTGATGCTGGTTTCGGAATCGAAAATAACGAAACTAAAGAAGGTGTTTATCTTGATTTCTCTACAGAAATCATTAAAAAAGGTAAAGAAGCTGCTATTGAAAAGCATATTCACAATCCTACAGATCAGCAAATTTACGATCTTGGAAAAGCTTGGATTGAAGAAAAATATGGTAACTTATTCGTAATGTACGAAAAGATTACTGCTGATGATCCTTATAAAACTCCAATGAAGATTTACCCAGCCGTTCACTATACGATGGGTGGTGTTTGGGTTGATTATAACTTACAATCTACAATTCCCGGGTGTTTCGTAATTGGTGAGGCTAACTTCTCAGATCACGGAGCCAACAGATTGGGAGCTTCTGCATTGATGCAAGGTTTGGCAGACGGATATTTCGTTCTTCCTTATACGATTGCAGATTATCTTTCTGCAGATATCAGAACGGGAGAAATTCCTACAAATTCTGCAGAGTTTGAAGCGGCTGAAAAAGAAATTAAAGACAAAGTAAACTTCTTTGTTAATAATAAAGGAACGCATTCAGTAGATTATTTCCATAAACAATTAGGACACATTATGTGGAATAAAGTGGGAATGGGAAGAACTCCTGAAGGTTTAAGAGAAGCGATTGCAGAAATTGATCAGGTTAAAAAAGATTTCTGGCAGAACGTAAAAGTAATGGGTGAAGCTGAAGGGATGAATACAGAGCTTGAAAAAGCGTTCAGAGTAGCAGACTTTATCGAATTAGGACAGTTAATGGCTATCGATGCATTACACAGAAATGAATCTTGTGGTGGGCATTTCAGAGAAGATCATGCAACTCCGGAAGGTGAAGCAGAAAGAGATGATGTTAACTTTAAATATGTAGGAGCTTGGGAATATCAGGGTGATGATATCAAACAGGAAGTTCTGCACAAAGAAGACCTTATCTATGAGAACATCGAAGTTAAAGCGAGAAGTTACAAATAATCTCCAACCTATAAATAAATAATTATGAGTGCAAAAAAAGGCCTTCATCTTACGCTGAAAATTTGGAGACAAAAAAATACAAAAACTAAAGGTCAGTTTGAGACCTATAAAATATCAGATGTTTCTACAGATTCTTCATTCTTGGAAATGTTAGATATTCTGAACGAAAACTTAATCAACGAAGGAAAAGAGCCGATCGCTTTCGATCACGACTGTCGTGAAGGAATCTGCGGTATGTGTTCTCTTTACATCAATGGTAGAGCTCACGGTCCTGATACTGGTATTACAACGTGCCAGCTTCACATGAGAATGTTCAAAGACGGTGAAACCATCGTTATCGAACCTTGGAGAAGTGCTGCGTTCCCTGTTATCAAAGATTTAATGGTAGACAGAAGCGCATTCGACAGAGTAATGGCTGCAGGTGGATTTATCTCGGTAAACACGTCAGGAAATACTTTGGATGCTAACGCAATTCCTATTCCTAAAGAAGATGCAGACAAAGCAATGGATGCTGCAGCTTGTATTGGTTGTGGAGCTTGTGTGGCGACTTGTAAAAACGGTTCTGCAATGCTGTTTGTCGGAGCTAAAGTTTCTCAATACGCTCTTTTACCTCAAGGTAGAGTAGAAGCAAAAAGAAGAGTTCTAAACATGGTGAAAGCTATGGATGAAGAAGGATTCGGTAACTGTTCAAACACCGGAGCTTGTGAAGTAGAATGTCCTAAGGGAATTTCTCTTGAAAATATAGCAAGAATGAACAGAGAATATATGGCTGCTTACGCAGACAGAGGATAATCTGTTTTAAAATAAATTATAAAAAATCGTCTTCCATATGGAAGACGATTTTTTTAGTTAAATCTTTCATAAATTACCTTCAAACATTGCATTTAGTATATTTGAAAAACTTATTTTTGCTTAATTATTTAAAATCAAAAATGAAAAAATATCTTTTGTTGTTTGTCATTGCAATATTTGTAATGTCTTGTTCAAAAAAAGTTGAAGTAAAAGGAAAAATCGCAGGCGGTTCTCCATTAGAAAGAATTGAGTTTGTAGAGGCTTCCGGTGTTGCGACCTTGCCATTGGCTAACTTTGGTATCGATAAAGACGGAAACTTTAAAGGAACTTTTGAAGCTCCCAAAAATGGAATGTACGTAATTAACTATGCCGGAAAACAGAATCTTATTTTCCTTAAAGGCGGTCAGAAACTTAATATCTCTGGTAATTCTGCTACTTTCCCTGGCGAATATGTTGTAACAGGTGATGCTAAAAGTGATAATGATTTCTTTCAGGCTTGTCAGAAATTCTTAACAAACTACGGTCAGAGTCTTAATATCCAGCAGTTGGCTTCAGGTGATGAAGGCGCTTATGTAAAGGCAATGCAGAAAATAGAGGCTGATATCAATAAAAATATTGATGAAAATGAAAAGAAATTCAATCCTGGAAAAGAAGTGGTTGAATGGAAAAAAATAGATGCTAAAACGGCAATTCTTAATTTATTGGTAAATTATGAAATGACCAAAAAGCAAATGTCTGGCAACAATCCTTCATTCAAGTTGGGTAAGGCATTCACAGATTATGAAGCCAAACTACAGGAGAATAAAGATAATATGATTAAAACAAGTCCGTTTTACAGACAATATCTTTTAACAAAAATGAGTACAGATTTCCAAACATTTGCTCAGGCAAAAGCACAGGGAAAAACAGATATTACAACTTCAGAATTATTCAATCAATTTTTGAAAGGTAAAAAAGACGTTTCTCAAACCGAAAAAGATTATCTATTGGCTTTTGTAATGGCTCAGTCTGATATCCATCCACAAACACCGGCTGCATCTACAGATAAGATCAAAAAAATTATCGAAGAAGATATTAAAGACGCTACCATTAAAGCTGATTTAAAAAAGATGCTTTTCGCAATCAACGGTTTCAAAATCGGTGATGATGCTCCGGAAGCTAGTTTGGTAAAACAAGATGGTAGTGCTTACAAATTAAGTGAAAACAAAGGAAAACCATACATGTTGGTATTCTATGCATCTTGGAATCCTTACATTGCTGAAGGTACAATGCCTGTTTTGAAAGAAGTAGTGAATTTTTACAAGTCTAAAATGAATTTCGTATTCGTTAATTTAGATGATACCAAAGAGCAGTTTACAAAAACCAGCAATGCTTTGTTAAAAGGAATTCCGGGAACAAATGTTTACGGTGACGGAGGTTTGAATTCTGATATTGCTAAAAAATACGGAGTGTACGGTTTCAAATTACCAAGCTTCATCGTGGTTGATAAAGACGGTAAAGTAGCAAGCAGATCTTTTGTAAATCTTGGTGATCAGGATTTGATTACAATCTTAGACAAACAAACAGGTCTTTCAGCTCCAAAAGTAGATCCTGCAGCTCAGTTGCAGATTGATCCTTCAGCTTTACAGCAACAAGCGGCTCCGCAGGTTGAGAAAGCTCCGGTTGAAGCGAAATAATCGGCTTAAACAAAATATAAAAAAAACCTTGTCTTCGGATAAGGTTTTTTTTATTGTATTTTTGCAGACAAAATTGAAACTGAAAGGTTTCAGATTAAAATTATTAGAAAAAATAGAAATAGATGAAGCGTAGGAGTAGAAAGCTATCTTCATCATACTTGAATTGATATGAGAAAGAAGAAAGACGTAATTCTTGAGAATATAAAGCTTTTTGCAGCGGGTGCAAAAGGAGTTGCGATAGGAAAGACTGAAGAAGGAAAAACTGTTTTGGTTTCCGGAGCAATTCCCGGAGATGTGGTGAATGCAAGAGTGAAAAAGTCAAAATCAAAATATTTTGAGGCTGAAGTAAAAGAAATTGTTGAAAGATCACCATTCAGAGTGGAACCGAAGTGTATTCATTTCGGAACTTGTGGCGGTTGCAAATGGCAGAATATGAGCTACGAAAAGCAGCTTGATTTTAAACAAGAAGAAGTTTACAATAATATTAAAAGAATTGGCGGAATCGATGATTTTGAAACCGTTCCGATTTTGGGTGCAGAAGAACAGTATTTCTACAGAAATAAGATGGAATTTTCTTTCTCTAACGCAAGATGGCTAAGCCAATATGAGATTAGTTCTGAAGAAAATTTCGGAAGCAGAGATGCGCTAGGATTCCATATTCCGGGAATGTGGAGCAAAATTTTAGACTTAAAAGAATGTTTCCTTCAGGAAGATCCATCGAATGCGATTCGTTTAGCAGTAAAGAAATTCGCTGAGAATAAAGGTTTAGATTTCTTCGATGTGAAAAGTCAGAAAGGGTTCCTGAGAACTTTGATGATGAGACAAAATTCAAAAGGAGAATGGATGGTTTTATTCCAGCTTTACAGAGAAGAAAAAGAAAATCGCACGCAGCTTTTTGATTATTTACTTGAGCAATTCCCACAAATAAAAACGTTGGTGTATGCCATCAATCCTAAACAAAATGATTCAATCTACGATTTGAATGTTAATGTTTACTTTGGAGACGGATTTTTAATGGAAGAAATGGATGGTTTGAAATTTAAAATCGGTCCGAAATCTTTCTTCCAGACAAATTATAAGCAAGCTTTAGAATTATACAGAAAAACCCTCGAATTTGCTGATTTAAAAGGTGATGAAGTGGTTTACGATTTATATACAGGAACCGGAACAATCGCTCAGTATGTTGCCAGAAATGCAAAACATGTGATTGGTATCGAGTCTGTACAGGAAGCAATTGATGCCGCAATCGAACATGCAGAATTGAACGGCTTAACCAATACGACGTTCTATTGTGGTGATATGAAAAACGTTTTTAATGACGAGTTTTTAGAGAACCATCCAAAAGCTGATGTATTGATTACCGACCCACCAAGAGACGGAATGCACCAGAAAGTTGTTGAACAGATCTTAAAATTGGCTCCTGAAAAAGTAGTGTATGTAAGCTGTAATTCTGCAACGCAGGCTAGAGATTTGGCTTTAATGAAAGAGCATTATACCTTGGTGAAGATTTTACCGGTAGATATGTTCCCGCAAACGCATCATGTTGAAAACATTGCGTTATTAATAAAGAAATAATTTATTTAAATTTGAAAAGATAAATATCAAAAATTTAATGAACATGATAAAGAACTGTAAAGCTTTTTTCTTAGTTGGTG
The DNA here is from genome assembly GCF_003815915.1 of Chryseobacterium indoltheticum. Taxonomy (NCBI): domain Bacteria; kingdom Pseudomonadati; phylum Bacteroidota; class Flavobacteriia; order Flavobacteriales; family Weeksellaceae; genus Chryseobacterium; species Chryseobacterium indoltheticum. The sequence continues at coordinate 4,065,980 of NZ_CP033929.1, read as the reverse complement.
CATTGTTTTTTACCCAACAAAATTTATTTTCTCAGGAAAAAGATTCCACGGCAGCCGTAAAAAAAGATACTGCGGCCGTAAAAAAAGACGATAAGAAAAAAAGTCTGATAAAACCATTTAAAGAAATCATTACCGATAAAGCGGTTTCAGATCAGGGAGTTTTTACAGTTCATAAAGTAGACGACAAATATTATTTTGAAATTCCTGATGCAATGCTCAAAAAGGAATTTCTTTTGGTAACAAGATTGACGAAGGCAGCTGCAGGAATGCGTTCCGGAACTTCTGGTTATGCAGGTGATCAAATCGGTCAGCAGGTAATTGCTTTTGAAAAAGGTCCGAAAGATAAAATTTTGTTGCGTTCAATTTCTCACGTCGATTATGCCAAAGATTCTACATCGCAAATGTATAATTCGGTGACGAGAAATAATGTGCAGTCTATTATTAAATCTTTTGATGTAAAAGCTTACGGAATCAATAAAAACTCCTCTGTAATTGAAGTTACAGATGTTTTGAATTCAGATAACGAGCTGACTTCTTTTTCTGTTTGGTCTAAAGATTCTTACAGAGTCGGGACTTTCCAGAAAGATATGTCGTTTGTGAATTTTGTGAAATCTTTCCCAAGCAATATTGAAATCAATACCACAAAAACTTTTGCAAGAACTTTAGGAAGACCTACAACTCCTGCAATTCCGGGAATGCCTGCTCCGAAGATCAGTGGAAATTATACAGTAGAAATCAATTCTTCATTCGTACTTCTTCCTGAAAACAAAATGCAGGCAAGATATTTTGATCCGAGAGTAGGATATTTTACCGTTGGGTATACCGATTTCGATTTAGATCCTCAAGGTGTAAAAAAGATTTCGTTAGTAAAAAGATGGCGTCTTGAACCAAAACCTCAGGATTTAGAAAAATATAATAAAGGTGAATTGGTAGAACCGGCAAAACCGATTGTATTCTATATTGATCCTGCAACTCCAAAAAAATGGATTCCTTATTTAATTCAGGGGGTTAATGACTGGCAAAAAGCTTTTGAAAAAGCCGGATTTAAAAATGCAATTGTAGCAAAAGTTCCGGATCCTAAAGTTGACAGCGAATGGAGTCTTGAAGATGCAAGATTTTCGGCAATCGTTTATAAACCTTCAGATGTACCGAATGCTTCAGGTCCTTCAATTGCCGATCCTAGAACGGGTGAGATTTTAGAAAGTCACATCAACTGGTATCACAATGTGATGATGCTTTTGAGAAACTGGTATTTTGTACAGGCTTCACCGAATGATGAGCGTGCTAGAAAAATTGAGTTTGATGATAAATTAATGGGTGAACTGATTCGTTTTGTATCTTCTCACGAAGTAGGGCATACTTTAGGTTTAAGACATAACTATGGTTCAAGTTCAACAGTTCCTGTAGAAAAATTAAGAGATAAAAAATGGCTTGAGAAAAATGGTCACACTCCTTCGATTATGGATTATGCAAGATTTAATTATGTTGCACAGCCGGAAGATAAAATTGGGGATGCCGGAATTTTCCCAAGAATTGGTGATTATGACGATTGGGCAATTGAATGGGGCTATAAAAGATTTAATCAGTTTAAAACTCCGGATGCAGAAAAACAATATCTGAATCAATGGGTGATCAAAAATCTTAAAAACGAAAGACTTTGGTTCGGTACTGAGTCTAATCCTTTAGACCCAAGATCACAAAGTGAGCAGGTTGGTGACAACGCAATGATTGCAAGTACTTACGGAATCAAAAATCTGCAAAGAATTGTTGATAACTTAGATAAATGGACGGAGACACCAAACGAAGATTACAAAAATCTTGACATGATGTACGATCAGGTGACGACACAGTTCAAAAGATATTTAGGTCACGTTTCAAAATATATCGGCGGACAGATGGAAACTCCAAAAACGGCAGAGCAATCTGGTGCTGTTTACGAAGTTGTATCCAAGAAAGATCAAAAAGAGGCTATGAAATTTTTAAGTGAAAATGCCTTCACCACTCCGCAATGGTTAATCAAAAGAGAAGTCTTTGAGAAAACCGGAAAAACTCCTGTGAAAACCATTGAAGACATTCAGAATGGCGTTTTGGGTAGAGTTTTAAGTCCGATGGTACTTCAAAGCTTGTATCAGTCTGAAGCGGTTGATCAAAATTCTTATCCATTGGTTGAGCTTTTTTCAGATTTAAATGATTCAATTATTAAAAAAGATAATACAGACATTTACGGAAGAAATCTTCAGAGAAATTATGTAGATACTTTAATACGATTGATTGATACCAAAAATTCTGATAAATCTGATGTTTCTGCAGTGGTAAGAGGAAATTTAAACACCATTAAAAAAGATCTTATAGCAAAAACAGCTTCTAATGATTTGGTAAACAAATATCATTATGAAGATTTGGTTTTCCGTATTGAGAAAGCTTTAGATCCAAAATAAAGATTTAAGTATGAAATATTTTAAATTCATCATATTCATTTTTGTGTTATCGACGGTCATTTCTTGTGGAGGCGATAATGATATCTGTGACAACGGTGAAGGTACACCGAGAATGAAAATTACATTTAAAAGAGATAATAAAATCTCAGTTGTCGATTCTATAAAAATTTATGCAGATCTTGGCTCTGGGATCATAGATTTGGGCTGGAAAATCAAAGTTGATTCTGTATTTGTACCGTTACGTGTTGATGATTCTCCGTTTACAGATGTTTATGTGCAGACAACGACTGAAGAAGATCCTACAAAAGTAAGAGTAAGTTATACCACAAAATCTATCTATGTTTCACCAGGTTGTGGGGTGAAAAGGAATTACGAAAATGTAAATTCAGTATTATCGGCTCCAAACTCACTGAAAAGTGTAGAACAAGGGCAAAATTTTATAGAAAATGAAGACAAGACTAATTTATTCTTTAATTTTTAGTGTTTTCGGGTTGCTTATTTTTTCTGCACAGGAAAAAGAGGAAGTTGAGAAACCAAAATGGAAATACGAACCCAATTTTATTGTTGGTTTTGATGTTTTGAACGCCGGAGCTTCATTTTTTTCAGACAGACAGATCTTTCAGGGATTTATTTCGTCTAAAGTAAAAGATAATCTTCACGGTATTATAGAAGCAGGTTTTGATAAAAATGTTTACCAAAATAATGGGTATGATGCCAAAGCAAACGGACCATTTTTAAAAATTGGAGCCTTCTATATGTTGGCAAGAGACCCTGAAAATGATTTTAATGGTTTCTATGGAGGCGGAAAAATTGGGGGTTCATTTTACACTCAGGAATATATGGCTATTCCAATACGTGGTTTTGGTGGAAATAGTTCTTCGGTATCAATGCCCTCATCTTCGCAGTCATCTTTCTGGCTCGAAGGAAATATCGGTGGAAGAGTACAGCTGTTTGAATCTAATTTTTACATCGACGTAAGTATGCAGCCACGCTATCTGATGGTAACTTCAAAGCAGGATGACGTTGTTCCAATGATTGTTCCCGGTTTTGGAAGAAGCTCCAATAAATTTAATATGGGCTTTGCATGGAATATTGCGTATAAGTTTTAATATAAACAGTTTAAAATTTAATTTCGTAGAAGATTACTAAAAATGTTTTTTTGCATATATAAAACTCTGGATTTTTCTGGAGTTTTTTTCATTATCAATAATTCTAAGTAAAGTGATTGCGATTTTAACAAAATAAATATAGTTATGTTGAATATGTATTTGCTAAAAACACTTATATTTGGCAATTAAAAATAATTCAATTATATGAAAAAACTCATTACTGCTTTATTTTGTAGTTTGATAGGAGGATCTGCGCTTGCGCAGTGGACACCAACTACTTTAAAGAAGAGTTCAAAATTTGAACCATCGCTTGTACGAAGTTATTACAAGCTAGATCTGTCTCAAGTAAGAGAAAAATTGAAAAACGCTCAAGAGACAGGTAAAAATGCAAAAGCAATTGAAATTTCTTTACCAACTCTAAATGGTAAAGTCGAGCGATTTGCTGTTTACAGTTTTCCAGTAGTAGTTAAAGAACTAGCAGATCAATATCAGCTAGGCTCGTATGTAGGAGTAGGAATTGATGATCCTAATAAATTTCTTAGATTTTCGGTTTCTCCAACTGATTTTCAATCAATGATCATTAATAGTAATGGACAATATGAATTTATAGAACCTCAAAACACAGATAAATCGGTATATGGGGTGCATCCTAAGACTATCAATACAGGCGATAAGAGCTTTATTTGTAGTACTTCTGAAAGTCCAGCAGCTAAACAGCAGATAGATGAAATGTTGCAAGGAGGTTCAGCATTTACAAATCAACCAACAGATTTCTCAAAAATGTCTGATAAGAAATACAGAACAATGAGATTGGCGATGTCTGTTACTGGAGAGTATACAGCCTTTCATGGAGGTACCGTAGCCGGAGCTTTGTCTGCAATTAATGCTACATTAACCAGAGTTAATGGTGTTTTTGAAAAAGATTTTGCTTTACATTTAAATTTACAAAATTTCCCTAATGTAATTTACACTAATGCTGCTACCGATCCGTATTCAGGTGCTCAGGCAGGAGCCGGTGGTGCGTGGATCTTAGAATTGCAGCAGACACTTTCTAATAATGTCGGAAATGGTAATTATGATATAGGCCATTTATTTGGTGCTTCTGGAGGAGGTGGAAATGCGGGCTGTATAGGATGTGTTTGTATAAACCCTGCAGACGCTAATTCTCCAGGGAAAGGATCTGGCTATACATCGCCAGCTGACAATATACCTCAGGGAGATAATTTTGATATTGATTATGTAGCTCATGAAATGGGTCATCAATTAGGAGCGAACCACACTTTCTCTCATGCTTTGGAGCCTTATCAGGTTAACGTGGAACCGGGTTCAGGATCTACCATTATGGGGTATGCTGGGATTACTGGTGGCGCTGCTACTGATGTGCAACCACACTCAAATGCTTATTTTCATAAAGCAAGTATCTCTCAGGTTCAGACAAACCTTAACAATAAAACCTGTGATGTAGAAGCTACAGTGGCTAATAATCCTCCTGTCATAGCAGCATTACCGACGTATAATATACCGAAAGGAACTGCTTTTGTCTTAACAGCTTCTGCAACTGACGCTGAAAATGATCCTATGACTTATACTTGGGAACAGGTAGATAATGCAACAGTTACTACTAATAGTACAAACTTAGGTTCGACAGGTACAGGACCTTCATTTAGATCTTTTACTCCAACAGCAAGTCCTACGAGATATTTTCCAAAACTGGCTTCTGTATTAAGTGGAGTACTCGATAATTCAAATAGCGGTTGGGAATCAGTTTCAAAAGTAGCTAGAACTACAAAATATGCTGTTACAGTTAGGGATAATAGCCCCGTTGCTAATCAACAACAAACGCAATTTGCTGAACAAACAATTGTTGTAGGAAATGAAGGCCCTTTCAAAGTTAATACACAGTTTGTTGCAAGTAATGGTGCTACAACAGTAACATGGGATGTAGCAAATACTACGGCAGCACCTTATAATGTTGCTAATGTGAAAATTGATTATACTATTGATAATGGTGCAACTTGGGTGATATTATCTAATTCTACTGCAAATGATGGTAGCGAAAGTTTTACTTTTTCTTCTCTTACTAACGGCCAAGCAGTTATTATTAGAGTATCTTCTATAGGTAATGTGTTTTATGCTGTTAGAACAGCTACAGTAAGTGCATTTGCTGCATGTAATGGCTCTGCTCCAACACCGATCACAACATCAAATATCACGACATCATCTGTGGATGTAAGCTGGGCTCCGGTTACAGGTGCCACTTATGTAATTCGTTATAAAAAATTGGCAGATGCTGCTTGGCAACAGACTACAAGTTCTGTTACAAACATCACTTTATCTAATTTAATTGATGGTACAGCATATGAAGTACAAGTAGCTACAGTTTGTTCTGGTACTACAGGTACATATTCTCCTTCTTCAAATTTTACAACGACAGGTCTTACTTACTGTACAGTTGCGACTGTGGATGGTACTGATGATCATATTGCAGGAGTTTCTGTAGCAAATATGACTAATACATCGGGACCAAGTACTTACACAAGCTATGTGGCTAATTCTAATTTACAAGTAAATCTTGTTAAAAATGGCACATATACATTATCAGTTACTAAAGGTTGGGCAGGTACTACTGCGTACCCTGAAATGATAAGTGCATGGATTGATTTTAACAGAAATGGAACTTTTGAAGATAATGAAAGAATTATGCAAGCTTCAAATTCGGTAGCTTCTACTACGGTAAACCCTACGACAGCAAACTTTACTGTTCCTTCGAGTTCAGTTTTAAACCAGGGATTGCGAATGAGAATAGGATTATTGTACTACAACACTCCAGGATATATACATAATTCATCATGTGGAACAATAAATGCTTTAGGAGAATATGAAGATTATAATGTGGTAGTAACAGACGTATTGTCTACTTCAGAATCAAGTGCAGTAAAGAATGAAATTCAAATTTATCCAAACCCTGCAACTGATTTCTTAAACATTACTAAAGTATCTGATAAAGCTACTTATAAGATTTACAGTGCAGCGGGACAATTAGTTGGTAATGGAAATATAAGCAATGGAAAAATTAATGTTTCATCATTGATAAAAGGTGCTTATGTAATATCTATTGAAGATAAAGGAAAAGAAAGTTTCAATTCTAAATTTATCAAGAAATAAGAAATTCTTTTTTATAATAATGAATCCTCAGGAAAACCCTGAGGATTTTTTTTATTTGGAATCATAAGCGTGATTTTAATGTAGTAATTGTAAAAAAAAATATTTATTATATATTTTAATTATAGAAAATGATTAGATTTGTAGTTAATATAACATAATATGCCTATGATTAAATTCTTTACTTGTTTATTAAATCTGCAAAGTGTACCTAATATTGGTGTTTTAAAGGCCCAATATTTAAAACAATTGATAGATTCTCAGCAAATCTGTTTTCAGAAAAATATGTTTTTATTAATAAGGGATTATATTAATAGATGTACAAAAAATATTACAGATAGATTCAAATTACATTGGTATTCAATTCATTTTAATAATTAATTTTATGAAGAAACTTCTACTTATGTGCCAATTACTTTTTGGTGCATTTCTCATGGCTCAGGTTAACTATACACAAGACTGGACAGCCACGGGACTTAATAACTGGACAACTACGGATTTTATTTTCTCTAGAACTACTACTGCAAACCAAATTTGTGGTACTACCGGAGGAACGATAAGAGGAAATAGATATAGCGGAAATGAAGGAGGTTTTATTTCTCCTAATATTCCCGGGAATAATCAGGGGGTTGTAACGATGTCTTTTGATTATAAAGTCACAGATTGGTCTGCAGGAACAGTCGCAACTACTGCCGCAAATCTTGGGACTATTGCAGTGCAATATTCAAGCAGTGCGGGAGGGCCTTGGACCACCGCTTACACGATTAATTCTACGAATCACGTAGAGGCAAATACCTGTGCAACGAGAACTGTAACATTCAGTCCGTCTGCCGGTAATTTATTTGTAAGGTTTTATGTGATATCGGCAGCGAGTGGAGATAATTATTATTATTTTGATAATGTCACAATGACTCAAGGTGCGGCTCCATCTTGTCTGGCTCCGTCTGCTATCACATTGGTAAATACGACAGCTACTAACGCAAATATTTCTTGGACAGCTCCGGCAACACCACCTGCAAACGGTTATGATGTTTATTATAACACGACGGGTGTTGCACCGACAGGTACCACACCTTTAAATGCTACCAATTCTGTACAAAGTGCAACTACGACTGCAACGATCTCAGGACTGACACCTATCACAACGTATTACGTGTGGGTAAGATCTATATGTAGTGCAACCGACAAAAGTACATGGACTCCAATGCAGTCTTTTATGACTCTATGTGTACCTGTAGCGACTCTTCCTTGGACAGAAAATTTTGATGCTATGACTACTTTAGGTGCCGATATTGTTCCATCTTGTTGGAAACAGGTTACTGGGTCTAATGCGTGGACGTCTTCAAATGCCACAGCATCTTCGACATCTCCGGGACCAAGATCGACGCCAAATTATGTTAGAATTCAATGGGGTAATACAAACGCAAGCCAGCTATGGACACCAGGATTTACATTAACAGCAGGAGTCACTTATGAGTTTTCATTTTATTATCATACTGGTGGAACAGATAGTGGTAATACAGGATTCTCAGGGAATGTCTTAGTAAATACTTCACAATCTTCGACAGGAGCTACAAATTTAGGAGCATTCATTAGTGCGACTCAAGGGACTGCTAATTATACTCAGTATAAAGTATATTATACACCTACAGCTACAGGAATATATAATTTTGCCGTAAATGCGTCAGCTAACAGTACTCCTTGGTATATGGGTGTTGATGATTTCAGATTAAGAGTTGCTCCTACTTGTATTGAGCCACTAGGAGTTGCAGCCGTTAGTTCTACAGGAAATACAGCTACTATATCATGGAATGCGCCAACAACGCAGCCTGCAAATGGATATCAAATATATTATAGTACGACAACCACTCCTCCGGGGACTCCTCAGGTAACTGGTGTTCCAGGAACGGCTGTTAACTATACAATTCCTGGGTTAACTCCTAGTACTACTTACTATTTTTGGGTTAGAGCAATATGTAGCTCAACAGATCAGAGTGACTTATCAGATCCTGTATCTATAATGACAACTCAGATTCCGGCAACACTTCCTTATACTCAAAACTTTACTGGAGGAAATGATTTAGGAATATTAAATGGTACACAGGCTAATAAATGGGTACGAGGTAATGTAACAGGAAATCCTGCTCAGTCATTATATATATCTAATGATAATGGTGTAACAAATGGATATGTACATACAACAAGTACTGTACATGCATTTAGAGATATTCAAATTCCTGCATCTACTACACTTGCTTCATTCTCTTTTGACTGGAAAGGTCAAGGTGAGGGTACGAATTTCAAGTATGACTATTTAGAAGTTTGGTTAGTACCATCTTCATATTTGCCGGTACCGGGAACTTTAATTACTGCAGGGGCAGGAAGAGTTTCTTTAGGACAATATAACCTTCAGGGTACTTGGCAGTCTTATTCTAATACCAATTTAAATCTTACCAATTTCGCCAATAGTGTAATGCGTTTAGTATTCCAATGGAGAAATGACGGTGGTGGCGGTACTCAACCTTCGATTGCAATTGATAATATTGTATTGAGAGTTTGTAGTACAGATACGCCGGTTGTGACAGTAACGCCAGCTTCTATTACGCATAATTCTGCTACTATTACCTGGCCACAAGATATTGGTGGTGCTTCTTATCAGATAAGATACAGACCTGTTGGCTCTACTACTTGGTTACCAACAGCTGGTCCTATAACTGTAGCGGCTGTACCGGGAACTACAAATACATATACTTTCCCGCAAAACTTATTGCCATATACACAGTATGAAGTTGAGGTTGCAGCGGTTTGTAATACAACCAATGTAGGAGTGTTCTCAAATAACAAATTTATGACGAGATGTGATCCTACACCTCCGAATATTACAGTAACTAACATTACTTCTACATCAGCTTTAGTAACTTGGAGCCCGCTTGCAGCTGGTGCTACTTATGAACTTCAGTGGAGAGAAGTGGGTACAATCCCATGGATACCTGCTGCTCCTTCTACTCCTCAACCTCCAGCGAATACTTACCTTCTTACAGGTTTAAGTTCTTATAAAACTTATGAAGTGCAGGTAAGAAATACATGTACAGGTTCTACTACTCCTAATCCATGGTCAACATCTCAAGTGTTTACTACGGTTAGAGTTTGTGAAATTCCGCCTCCGGGATTAACGATCACTCAGTTGACACCTACAACTGCAGAAGTAGTTTGGGATGCTTATACAGGTACTGGAGCTACTAATACTTACATATTAAGATACAGAAAGGTAGGAATACCGAGTTGGACGACTATTAACGTAAACAATAATACCTATACATTAACAGGATTATTAGAACTTACGAAATATGAAATGCAGGTAGCAAATGTTTGTACAGGTACACCGGGGAACTATACACCTCAGTATTACTTTACAACACCAACAGTTGTTTACTGTCAGATGCAGTCGACCAACTTTGGTTCAGAATTTATTTCAAAAGTAACAGCGAAGCCTACAGGTAAACCTGAGATGATTAATATTACGACAGGTTCTGCTTATTCAGATTATACAACAGTTCCATTGAAATTTATCGATATGGTTCAAGGTTCTGTAGGTAATCAGATCATTGTAGATAAAACAATTAGCTCGGGAGCTAAAGCTGGCGTTGCTGTTTGGATTGATTTCGACAGAAGCGGAACTTTTGATCTTAATGAAAGAATTTTAGCTGACGGTCCGAATACGAACCCTACAGCAAGTGCTACATTCACTGTACCTGCTGATGCTTTCGTAGGATCTACAGAAAAATATGTTGTAATGAGAGTGGCAATGTCTAAAGATGCTATTCCTGTAAACTGTATCAGCTTTACTGATGGTGAGGTAGAAGATTACACAGTGAGAATCTCTAAACTACCAGCAACTAATACACTTAATCAGACAGATATTTTAATTTATCCAAACCCGGTTAAATCTATTCTGAATGTGAAGAACGTTAGTAAAAAAGCCAATTACAAGATTTACAGTGCTGCTGGTCAGCTAGTCTCAAGCGGAATAATCTTAAATAATAAGATTGACGTAAGCAGATTGATCAACGGTGTATATGTGATTGACATTGATGATGTTCAGGGCACAGCTCAAAGAAAATTCATTAAAGAATAATCAATTAATTTAAATAGAATAAGCTCTCAGAAATGAGAGCTTATTTTTTTATTTTAGAAATAGTATTTAAAACAAAAATCCCGCTGGAATTTCTTCAGCGGGATCTTTATTTCTTTATTTATTCGATGTCAAAAATTGTCTTTTCAGTTTGATCTTTCAGGTCATCAAGGTTGGTATTGTTGTAGATTATACAATCTGCTAACTTTATTTTTTCCTTTTCAGGCATTTGTTTTTCCATTACAGATTGCACTTCACGGTAGGTTTTTCCGTCCCGATCCATCACTCTTTTTATTCTGATATTGTCTTCTGCAGTGACCAGAATAGATCGGTAGCATTGTTTGTTGAGCTGTAACTCAAACAGTAAGGCTGTTTCTTTAAATATTAAATACTTAGTCTGCTTTTTTACCCAATCCTCAAAATCTAAGCGAACAGCCGGATGAATGAGTTCGTTTAAACTTTGCAGCAAGTCTTTATTATTAAAAACCTGTTCTGCTACAAATTTTCTGTTGTAAAGACCATTTTCGTCATAAGAATCACTTCCTAAAAGTTCTTTTATTCTGACTTTTAAATCCTCATTATCATTCACAATATCTTTTGCCCGGTCATCCGAATAATAGACAGGAAATCCGCAGTCTTCAATAAATTTTGCAACGGTGGTTTTTCCGGAACCAATTCCGCCGGTTAAACCAATAATCTTGGGTTCCGGTGTCGAATCAGGCTCACTTTTCTGACTTTCTGAATACATTTCTTCCATAATAAATATTAATATCCAAAAACATCATTAAAACTGAAGGTTTCATCAAGACGAACACCTTTTTCAGTCATTTTTAAACTTGCCAGTTCGTTGTGAGCATCGTGCTCAAAAAACAATAGATAATCGTTGTCTACACATTGTTTTAGGAACTTAGCCTTTTCTTCTATCGTCAGCAGAGGTCTTGTATCATAACCCATCACGTAAACCTGAGGAATATGCCCTGCTGTAGGAATTAAATCGGCTGCAAAAACAATCGTTTTTTCCTGATATTGTATTACCGGTAACATTTGTTTTTCCGTATGGCCATCTACGAAGATCACATCCATTTTCAGTTCTGGTGCAAAACCATAGTTTCCGTTTGCAGGAAGTGGCAAAAAGTTAAGCTGCCCGCTTTCCTGGATCGGGATAATATTTTCTTTTAAAAAGCTTGCTTTTTCTCTTGCATTTGGCTCGGTTGCCCATTGCCAGTGATTTTCGTTCGTCCAGAACTGAGCATTTTTAAAAGCCGGTCTGTATCCAGATTTATCATCATTCCATTCAATAGCGCCTCCGCAATGGTCAAAATGAAGGTGAGTAAGGAAAACGTCGGTGATATCTTCTTTTACAAAACCGTATTTTTTTAAATTATTATCTAAATTGTCATCACCCCAAAGCGAATAATGTCCAAAAAATTTATCATCCTGCTTATTTCCGAGGCCGCAATCAATTAAAATTAATTTTTTTCCGTCTTCCACAAGAAGAGATCGGGTTCCGAGTTCTATTAAATTTCTTTCGTCTGCCGGGTTTGTTTTTTCCCACAGACTCTTTGGGACGACTCCAAACATGGCGCCTCCGTCCAGTTTAAATTTCCCACATTGTATAGGATATAATTTCATATAATATTAGGTTTTTATAATGTTGTTTATTTTTTTAATTGTTGCATTTTGGCGGCTATTTGTTTCCCGTTTTCATCGCCGTTTTCAAGATTTGAAATAATATTTTCAAAATCATGTTCTTTTCTGTTCTGAGACAATTTTTGTTTAATGAAAATCTCTGTCGGGATTATCTTTAAGCCAAAAGCACCTTTCATTTCCTTTTCTACAAACTCTTTTCCCATATCTTTCAACATCATCGGACATTGCTGTGCTTGTTCATATTTAGAAGTTAGCTTGTCCAAATGACTGTACAGTTCTTCCTGATTCATGATCTCAACTTTTCCATAAATCTGTACCGCTTCATAATTCCATGTCGAAACATTGATATGGTCGTACCAACTGCTGGAAATGTAGGCATGGGCTCCCAAAAAGTCACAAAGAACTTCATCTCCGTTCTTTATGATTTTCGCTTGTGGGTTTGCTTTCGAAATGTGAGTTTCAATATAATTATTTTCCGGATCATCTTCATTCAGCATCATCATAGAATGAGTCGCACGAACTTTATCAACCGAAGAAATTAGTAAAGCAAAAGAATTTTCTCTGATAATTTCTTTCATCAAATTGTAATCTTCACTTTTATATATTTTAGGAATAAACATTTTATAATTAAAAATTGAGAATGAATAATTAATAATTTTGTTTGGAAGTTTTTAAAATTGTAGTTAATAATTTTATGATTTCCTCAATATTTGTTTTTAAAGAATTAAATTCTGTTTCATTAATAAACTCTGTTCTATGTAAAAGTTTAATCCAATAAAAAGATTCATAAGCTTCTTTATATGATAGTTGAAGTTTATAGATGAATTCTTTTTTACTAAAAGAGGCAATGCCTTCTCTATATTTGCTCCGATTGAAGTTCCACTTCTGAGTAATTGCTTAGATAACGTTTTTTCATTTCTTTCATTGTAAAGAACTTTATACAAGTTGATGATTCTAATTGAAAAATCAAAAGATTTATTTCGAATAATATTGTCCTTTTCTTGAAAATTACTCTGCATTTTCCGATATTAATTATTCATTTTTAATTATTAATTAAAAAAGCTCACCGGGATTTCTAGGTACCGCAATATTCAGATGTTTATACGCTTTCTCCGTAACTTCTCTCCCTCTTGGAGTTCTGATAATAAATCCTTCCTGAATTAAAAAAGGTTCATAAACTTCCTCCAATGTTTCCGGATTTTCCGCAATAGATGTTGCCAATGCGGAAATCCCTACAGGTTTTCCTTTAAAATTCTCAATCATTACACGCATGATTTTATTATCCATCTCATCCAATCCGAATTCATCTACATTTAAAGAATTTAGAGCATATTTGGTGATTCCTATTTCGATTTCACCGTCTCCTTTTATTTCTGCAAAATCACGAACTCTTCTTAAAAGTGCATTGGCAATTCTTGGCGTTCCGCGGCTTCTTCTTGCGATTTCAATGGCGGCATCTTCATAAATTTTAACGCCCAAAACTCTTGCACTTCGGATAATAATGGTAGACAAAAGTTCAATCGTATAATATTCCAACCTGCTTTGAATACCAAATCTCGCCAACATTGGTTTGGTCAGCATTCCGCTTCTGGTCGTTGCTCCGACCAATGTGAAAGGATTTAATCCGATCTGAACACTTCTTGCATTCGGGCCGGTTTCCAGCATAATATCGATTTTATAATCTTCCATTGCAGAATAGAGATATTCTTCAACTACAGGCGATAAACGGTGAATTTCATCAATGAATAGTACATCGTTTTCTTCCAGATTAGTCAGTAATCCTGCCAAACTTCCGGGTTTATCCAAAACCGGACCTGATGTAATTTTGCAGCTTACGCCAAGCTCGTTCGCAATAATATTTGCTAAAGTTGTTTTTCCCAAACCGGGAGGACCATGCAGCAAAACATGATCGAGCGCTCCGCCACGTCTTTTGGCAGCGGTAACAAAAACTTCAAGATTTTCCAGGGTTTTTCGCTGTCCGGCGAAATCCTTAAAACTCTGCGGACGAATCTGCTCTTCCTGCATGAGCTCTTCGTGGGAAAAATTGTCTTTATCTGGATGTAAAAAATCGGGCATTAATTCAGTTTCATTTACCGTAAAGATAGGAAATTTAGGTTAAAATTTAGATTAATTTAAGGCTGAGGTTAAGGTTTAGGTTAAGATTGGACGCCTGACCTTTCATCATTTACAAGATTGATATATTTTAAGTATTTTTGAAAGGAGAATTTTAAATATAAAAATTACTTAGCTTCTAATTATCGTTTAGATTCGTACGGAATGACAAACTACACGTTCTTTTTGTCATTCCGTAGGAATCTAAGCAAAGTACATTAAAAGAAAAGTTTAGCTTTTAAACTAAATAAATGAAACTTATAGGCCCTTTCAAGCAAGTTGTAACACTTGCCAATCTTCCTTTAAGAGGAAAACTTTCTGACGAACAACTCGAAATTATTGTTGATGGCGGAATTTTAATTAATGAAAATACAATTCAGAAAATAGGAAATTTCGAAACCTTAAAATCTGAAAATCAAAATATAGAGATTGAATATGTAGAAGACGAGCAAATCGTACTTCCTGCGTTTGTAGATTCTCATACTCATATCTGTTTTGGCGGAAACCGTGCTAATGATTTTGCTATGCGAAATGCCGGGAAAACTTATCTTGAAATCGCCGAAAGTGGGGGCGGAATCTGGAGCTCAGTACAACATACACGAAGCGCTTCGGAAGAAGATTTATTAAAAACTTTACTGGAACGAATAGACTTTTTAATTTCTCTTGGAATTACAACTATTGAAGTAAAAAGTGGTTATGGTTTGGATGTTGAAAACGAGCTGAAAATGCTTCGGATGATTAAAAAAGCTCAGGAACAGACAAAGGCTACTTTAGTGCCAACTTGTCTTTCAGCGCATTTAAAACCTAGAGATTTTTCGGGTAGCAATGAAGACTATTTAAATTATATTTTAACCGAAATTTTACCAAAAGTAAAAGAAGAAAACCTTGCAAAACGAGTAGATATTTTTATTGAAAAATCTGCTTTTCAGCCAGAGGAAAGTAAAGTATTTTTGCGTAAAACTAAAGACTTAGGTTTTGAAATTACCGTTCATGCAGACCAGTTTACACCGGGAAGTTCCAGAATCGCTGTTGAAGTTGGCGCGAAATCTGCAGACCATCTCGAAGCTACAATTGATGAAGATATTGAGTTCTTGGCACAATCTGAAACCGTGGCGACCGCTTTACCAGGGGCTAGTTTAGGTTTAGGTGAAAAATTTACTCCTGCCAGAAAATTATTGGATGCAGGTGCTATTGTTGCCATTGCAAGTGACTGGAACCCAGGTTCGGCACCGATGGGAAATTTAATTACACAGGCCTCAATTTTAGCAACATTTGAAAAGTTAACCACTGCAGAAGTTTTAGCAGGAATGACATTCCGTTCTGCTTTTGGATTAGGCTTGGAAGACAGAGGGCAACTGAAGTCAGGATTAAAGGCCGACTTTGTAACGTATAAAACCAACAATTTCCAGAATGTTCTTTATAATCAGGGGAGCTTGAAGGCTGATAGTGTTTATATCGACGGAGCTAAGATTTAATGAAAAGGATACTTATTATTTTATCTCAATAATTGCATTAATTGTCCTTCAGTATTTCTTGTCATTGTTTTGGTTTTACAAATTGCAACAAAAAGAATGGGAGATACGTCATCTGGTTTTAAGGATGTTTTAATTATAATAATTTGGTTATCGGGAATTGTTTCAATAATCTATATGATTATTAAATTTTTGATAATTGTTTACAGACACAAATAAAAGCAAAACAAAATATGGGAATTTTAAATAAAATTTTCGGTAAAAATGAAGAGAAGGAAGAATCCGAAATCATGACGTATAAAGATTTTTGGGATTGGTTTATAACTAAAGAGAAAGAATTTTTTCAGATTATAAAAAGCCAGAATAATATCGAAGCCAATTTTTTTGATGTTATAGCACCAAAGCTTAAGGAGATTAATAGCGGATATTATTTCCTTGCAGGAATGAGCGATGATGCTATCGCGGAACTAATTATTACGGTAGAAGGTGATATTAAAAATATAGTTTTTGCTGAAGAGATTATTGCGGCAGCTCCATTACTTAACCATTGGAAATTTACTGCACTGAAACCTGAAATGAATCTTACAAGCGGAATTGAAATGGACGGGAAGAAATTTTCAAGTGAAAATATTTTCTTCTACGAAAATGAAATCGAAGGTTACCCAGACGAAATAGACATCACTTTTGTCTACGAAAATACAATTGATGAAAACAAAGATTCCGTTGTGACAGGAGTCTGCGTTTTTCTGGATAATTTTTTAGGTGAGCTGAATTTTGCCACTCAAATTGATACCTTTAATGTAATTGATAAGAGTGATGCTCAAAAAGAATTGGTACCGGTTACGAAACTGAAAGACTTTTTGTCTTGGCGAGAAAGAGAGTTTACAGAGAAATATAAAAATGTGAAAAACTTTGATGAAGAAGATCGGTTTTCTGTTTTTGAAGCCACTTTAAAAAACGGTTTACCTCTTATTGCGACAATCAATACGTCTTTGTTAAACTATGATTCTAAAGCTTCATATCCGTGGATTTCTATTTTGAAAGTTCAGTATGACGGAGCCAATAATAACAGACTTCCGGAAAAGAAAGATTACGAAAAGCTAAGCGATATAGAGGAAAAGATTATCGAAGAATTGAAGATCGAAGACGGTCATCTATACATAGGAAGAGAAAATGCAGACAATTTGAAAGAGAGTTATTTTGCAAGCAAAGATTTCAGAAAACCTTCAAAAGTTTTGAAAAAAGCAATGGAGAATTATCCTGAATATAAAATGACACTCGAAATTTATAAAGACAAATATTGGCAGAGTTTTGAACGCTATAATGTAAATCAAAATTAAATTAAAATCATGATTTGGCAAGGAAGATTAGACGGTGAAGAACTGCTTCATCACAGAATATTTCAGAGAGTAAAAGAAGAGAATAATTACGATACTATTTCAACTAATGATTTCGTTTTACACGGATTTGCCGTTGATGAAGGTGTTCGCAGAAATAAAGGAAGACAAGGTGCAAAAGATGCTCCGGATGTGATCAGAAAAAATATGAGCAATTTTCCGGTGATTCGTCCGGATTTTTCACTTCTTGATTTTGGAAATATTACCTGTGAAGACGGAAATCTGGAAAATGCACGGAATGAACTGGCGAAAAATGTTTCTAAAGTTTTGCTAAAAGGAGGTAAATCGTTGGTTCTTGGTGGAGGCCATGAAGTCACATTTGGCCATTATCGCGGTGTGAGAACTGCCTTTCAGGAACAGAAAATTGGGATTATCAATTTTGATGCTCATTTTGATAACAGACAGCCTGAAGATGGGATAGGAGGAAGCTCGGGAACAGGTTTTTGGCAAATTGCTCAGGAAGGCGAGATCAATTCTTTACATATAGGAATCCAGAGAAATTCGAATACGCTAAAACTTTTTGATACCGCACACCAATTTGGGATGAAATATATCTTGGCGGATGAATTGTTTTTCGAAAACCTTCCGTCAATATATGAAAGAGTCAATGAATTGGCAGAGTCGGTCGACTTTCTTTATGTAACGATTTGTATGGATGTCTTTAATGCGGCCATTGCGCCGGGTGTTTCTGCTTCGGCTTACAACGGGATTTTTGCAGATTCAGCATTCATGCATTTGTACAGACATATTCTTAAAAATGAAAAACTAATTGCTTTAGATATTGCAGAAGTTAACCCCAGTTTTGATATTCAGGATCATACCGCAAGATTGGCTGCAAGTCTGGCGAACGAATGGTTTATGATTTAGCATTAGTGAATACACTTCATAGAATTTATCATTAATTAAATAGGGTATAAGGAACACTATTTGTTGCCTTAAAAATGCTTTATCCAAAAGCAGAAGATTCAAGATTCTGAATCTTTAAAAATGGAAATGTAACATGGAAAATTTAATAGAAAACAAGCTGTTAAAAGCTGACGAGGCTTTTCAGGAATGGAAAAAAGTTCCGTTTGAAGAAAAGCAAAAACTTATTGCAAAAGCTGCCGAAATTTTTAAGAATAAATCAGAAGTCTTTGGTGAATTGATTACCAATGAAATGAATAAACCCATTTCACAAGCTATTTCGGAGGTTGAGAAATGTGCGTTAATGATGAATTATTATGCGGATGCTCAAAATATTTTAAGACCTGAAAAAATAGAATCTGAATATGAAATTTCAGAAATTCATTATGTTCCGAAAGGAGTAATCTTGGGAGTGATGCCTTGGAATTTCCCTTTTTGGCAGGTTTTAAGATTTGCAACACCCGCAATTTTAGCTGGAAATACAGTGGTTTTAAAACACGCATCCATCTGTTTCGGAAGCGGAAATGCGATAGAAAAAGTTTTTGTTGAAGCCGGTTTTCCTGAAGGAGTTTTCCAGAATCTTGAAGTGGGTCATGGTGACGTGAAAGAAATTTTAGAATATAAAACTATTAAAGGGGTAAGTCTTACAGGAAGCGAAAAAGCCGGTGCTGAAGTCGCTGCAACCGCGGGAAAAAATATCAAAAAATCTCTGCTTGAATTAGGTGGAAGTGATGCTTTTATCGTTTTGGATGATGCTGATTTGGATGAAGCAGCTAAAGTAGGAGCTTTGGCACGATTACAAAATTGCGGACAAACCTGTGTTGCAGCAAAAAGATTTATTATCCAAAGAGAAGTAGAGTTTGATTTTCTTCCAAAATTCATTGAAGAATATAAAAAATATGTTCCTGCAGATCCGATATTGAAAGAAACAAAATTGGGCGGTATGGCAAGACCTGATCTGGCAGATGATCTTGAAAAACAATATCAGAAAGCATTAGATCACGGTGCTGAAGCTATTATTCCTCTTGAAAGGATTTCTGAAAATGAATTTATTCCGGGATTGATCAGAGTGGAAGAAGGAAATCCTATTTTACAGGAAGAATTATTCGGTCCATTGGGCATGGTGCTGATTGCTCATAATGATGAAGAGGCATTAGAAATTGCCAATAATATTCCGTTTGGGTTATCCAATTCGGTATGGACGAAAAATGAAGAACGTCAGCAATTTTTTATTGATGGTTTAGAATCGGGAACAGTAAATATCAACAGAATGACAAGTTCTGACCCACGTTTTCCTTTTGGCGGAACCAAATCTTCAGGATATGGAACCGAGCTTTCTTTGTTGGCTTTAAAAGAGTTTGTGACAGCGAAAACAATATTGGGGAAATAGTTTTAAATTTTCTCAATAATTATAAAAAAAACCTCCCGAAAATTTTCGGGAGGTTTTTGGTTTATCCTTTCTTCTGAAATGTAGAGAGTTTCAGTGCATCTTTAATCATCTTTCCCGGACGGAATATTGTTCTCACACTTTCTATGCTAGAAGAATTTACTTCTGCTGCAGTATCTCTTCCTTCACTGGAACCGCCTGCCTGTAAGGTAAAATATTCTCCTACATAAACAATTTTCCCGTCTGCTACATCATCGGCAATTTTAGAAAATGTACTTTCTAATACAGCAAGAATATCAGCTTTCGATACGGTGGAAACTGTAGAAGCATATTTGGCGAGATCTGCAAGAGTGGTCTCTCCGTTGCCTACAATATCGGCGTAAAATTTCTGTGGCGCATCAGGATCTTGGGGATTTCTTTTTTGAATAACGTTGAATGTAATAGGCATTTTTTTTCATTTTTTAGTGTTAAACATTTGCTCATTTGTAATACTAATGTACATTAAAAAAACAAACGAAATAACGCCTGTAGATAAACATCTACAGATGAAAATAAAGACTCTGAAAAATAAGACGTCTAACTTTAAATAATAAGACGTCTCATTTGATGAAGTTAGACGTCTAATATTTTCAACTAAGACGTCTCAATTTTTATTTGCGTATCTGCATCGTTTCAACTGAACTTATTGTAAAGGGAGATTTCCACTACACATTTTTAGCAATTCTTCTTTAAAAACAATAGGGTAAACCGTAATCTTTCATGTTTTTTTTTCGTAATATTTGTCACATATTTGTAGAGTTAAGAAAAAAGTATATATTTAACACGCTAAAACACAATCAATATGAAAAAAATCTATTGCTCAGGCTGTGCCTGATAATCACAGTCTCATTCATTATCTACTCCTGTAGAACAGACCATCTTCCCGAACAGGAAACTTTTAATAATAGCTCCGCTTTTCAGCTTACCTCAAAAAGGATTTCTTTAAGTGAAAGTAAGCACAAAGAAAAACTCGTTACTGAACTGGGTAAGGCTGAGGCTAATTTTAAGGTTCTTTCTAAAATTAATGTAAACGGTAGAGTGATCGATTACGGAAACGGGGTCTCTATCGATACCGATGATGTAGCCTATATCGAAAACGGATCTGATTATCATACTTACACTTTTCATATTACTAGGGAAAATGCTCCTGCTAATGCTCCCATAGAAAACCTTGTACTGAGCCCTCTTCCCAACGGAGGCTACAAAGCGTTGCTTATCTCCTACTTGCTTTCGCAGCAGGAAAAACAGATTATACTCAATGGTGGTGATGTAGATACAAAAGGCAAATCTTTAGTTACTGATTTAGGAAACGGAACATTTAGCGACATCATGGGTAAAAGCCAGGATTGTGGATATATAGAAGAGAAGGCTTATACCATTTGTAGTGAAAATGTGCATTATCATGGGGAGACAAACTGTAATGCTGATGTAAAATCTCAGCTTATCACTGTATATCTATGGGTATGCACAGACGTAAATGACGGAGATGGAAATACAGGAGGAGGCCACACGGGAAATAATAACGGCGGTGGAGTAGATTCTGGCAATCCAGCGGGGAACACTCCAACCGAACCCTGTAACGGAAATGGTGTGGCAACCGAACCCGTAGATCCTATTAATAACACAGGAAACGGAACCTGTACTGGTATACCCACAGATATTTTGTTGCCGCATCCCAACACTGTAGATCCTTGCAAAAAAACAAAAGCTTCAGTTACTGCCACTGATAATCTTTTGAAAGAACAAAGTATTTCAACAGAAGTACAATCTTTGGAAAATCATGCTGCTAATAGCTTCACAGAATACGGAATGGCAATTATTAATACTGGAACTACTACAATAGCGCAAGATCCTTATACAAATAATGATCCTAGTAACCCTGGAAGTGTAAGTATAACGATTCCTTCAGTAGGAGATTATATTGCTAGTGCACATACTCATCCGGATCATGGAGCAGCTCCACCATCCGCTAAAGACTTTTATCAAGATTTAAAAGATGCCAAAAACCATCCAACTTTTCAGGCAGGATTAGTTTTTGCAAATAATGGTACTAAATATGCTTTTGTTATCAATGATAGGGCAAAAGTAGAAGCTTTTTTAACTACTTATCCTTTTGAAGCTAATACAACTGACGGTGGAAGAATATTTAATGATTCATCGTTGGTGGGAAAAGACTTTCTAAATATATATGAAAATTATATGACTGGGCGCCTCAATGATTATTCTGGAAATCGCCAAGATGATGGATTAGAATCTGCCTTTACTTACATTTTAGAAAAATATGATATAGGTATCAGTTTGGCTAAATCGGATTCTAATGGCAATTTAAAATCTTTACATTCTGTATCTTTTGAACATACTATTACTGCTTCAGGAGGAAAGAAAATTACTGGCTATAAAGCACAACCTTGTCCTTAATATTTAAATAAATAATATTATTATGAAAACCAAAATTTTAACTATATTAATAATTACCATATTTTCTTTATTTAAATCCCAAATAGGGAACCCTATAAATATAACAGATTATCCAAATTTCTACAATCAAACTGTAAATAAATTAGATAATATTATTCCAAATAAAACTCTTTATTATAATCAGTCTCTTTCTGTGTTTCTTCAGGATTTGGCACAAAATAATATAACTATAAAAGCATATGATCCTGGTCCTTTTGATAATAATTTTTTAAAATTAATGTTTGTAGGTGACGCAGAGATTAGAACAGAAATTCGAAAATACAATTACGCTCAACCTTATATTACAATAACCTTTCAAGATCGCTTTAATTTCAAACAGGCTCAAGCAATTATCAATCAACATTATTGGTTTTGGAATACTTCATCCGAAAACTTCTATAAAGATTTAAAGGTTAAGAAAATTGAATTTTGGTATGTAAGAGGATTAACAGATAAAAGTATAAATCCTAAGTGATGAAAAATACGTTTCTAATTTTTATTGTGTTGTTCTGTTTCATGAATTGTAGTGTAAAGAAGCACTATCTTTCTACACTTGAAAATATAAAAATTTTTCCGGCAAATAAAGCTGATTCTGCAAAAATTGATGCTTATAATGATGCAGGTAATAGACAAGCAGAAGAATGTCTTAAATTAAAAAATGTAATTTGTATAGATGACAGTAGCAATATGTATTTGCATGCCCAATTTCCTAAGGGCGTCTATAATTTTAGAATTATTTTATTTAATAATTTTAAACTACCTAAAGATGCTTTAGAGGGAGAAAACCGTATAAGAATAACAGTCGGAACTAATAACACTATTGACAACATAGAAATATTAAAATACACTGATGAGAATACAAGAAAAGCTATTGAAGATGTTTTTAGATTAAAAGAACTTAATACTTGGAAATCTGCTAAAATTTATGGTATTCCAGTAAAAGAGCAATTTGAGATAAGTATTTTTGTTACAAATAAGTAATGACTGCTTCTAATAACTAACTTGAAATGAAAAAACTATTTCTATTTATTGTAGTACTTTGCTTATTAAGTAATTGTAATGCTAGGAAAAAAACACTTGTACATTATCTTTCTACATTGGAAAATGTAAAATTTATAGTTTCTAAAGAAGATTCTATAAAAATAGATAGTGTGAAACTTTCTTTACAGAAAACGCAGGAAAAAATAGATAGAGAAAAAAATGGAGGATGGATATGTTTTGAGTCAGAGGATAGGGCACAGTTCAAAGGAGGAATTACATTATTTAGAAAATTAATATTTGAAAAATTTAAAATTTCTACAGAGAGTAAAGAAGGGGAAAATCTTATTAGAATCACAATTGGTAAGGATAACAACTTGGAAATGGTAAAACTTCTAAAATATTCTGATGAAAATACTAAAAAACAAATAGAAGATATTTTCAAGTCTAAAGAATTTGATAATTGGTCATCTGCAAGATTGTATCGTATTCCCGTAAAACAACAATTCGAGATTAGTATTTTTATTAAAAAAAGATAATTAGAAGACTAATAATTTTACAATTGCCGTAAATAATCTTTCAGAAGAAATGTAAAAGACAAAAATTAAAACCTCCCGAAATTTTTCGGGAGGTTTTAATTTATATTAAAAACAATAATTAAATTGTTGTTAATCTCAATGTATTTGTTTTGCCACCTTCGTAAGACGGCGTTGCGTTGATGTTGATTACAAAATCTCCGGTTTCAATATAACCGTGATTGTGCGTCAACATATTTACCTGAATGATGGTTTCATCCGTAGGTTTGTTCATATCATAATAATATGCACGAACTCCCCAAAGTAAATTAAGCATTGTAATGACTCTCTTGTTTCCACTGTAAACAATGATGTGAGAGTTTGGTCTGTGTGCCGATAACTGGAATGCTGTATAACCAGAACTTGTAAGCGTTACAATTGCAGCAACATTGGTACTTTTTGCAATTCTTACTGCTGCAAGACAAACTCTGTTTGTAATGAAACGTTCGTCAATACAGTTATAATCTTTTTCCATAGGCTCGTTTTTGTTCTGATAGAAACTTGTCATTTCAATATTCTTCACAATTTTCGCCATGTTTTCAACTACTTGTACAGGATATCTACCAACAGAAGTTTCACCTGAAAGCATTACCGCATCAGCTCCGTCTAGTACAGAGTTGGCAACGTCATTTACTTCAGCTCTTGTAGGTGTTAAACTGTTTATCATCGTTTCCATCATCTGAGTTGCGATAATTACAGGTTTTGAGTAGAATCTTGCTCTTTCAACCAGATTTTTCTGAATCGCAGGAACTTCTTCCATAGGAACTTCTACGCCTAGATCTCCACGTGCAACCATCAAACCGTCACATTCCAATAGAATCTGATCGATATTTTTTACACCTTCCGGTTTTTCAATTTTAGCAATGATCGGCGTTTTGAATTTTCCGTTTGGATGTTTTTTTATTAATTCCTTCAAATCAATAATATCCTGTGCGTGACGAACAAATGATAAAGCGATCCAGTCAACCTCCATATCCAACATGAAATTGGCATCCTGAATATCTTTTTCCGTCAAAGCTGGAAGAGAAACGTTGGTATTGGGAAGGTTTACTCCTTTTTTAGAACTCAAAGGTCCACCTTGAATTGTTTTTGCTTTTACGGTATCTATTTTGTTGGTTTCAATAACCTCCAAAAGTAGTTTTCCGTCATCAATAAGGATTCTTTCACCCACATTTACATCCTGGGGAAACTGCTGATAAGTCATATAAACTTTAGTAGAATCTCCTTCAATTTTTTCGTTTGTAAACGTAAGAATGTCTCCCGGATTAAGGTAAGAACCTTCTTTTACAACGCCCACTCTTAATTTTGGACCTTGTAAATCTCCTAAAATACTTACGGAATAACCGTATTCTTTATTAAGATCTCTAATAATTTCTATATTGGAACGAACTAAATCGTAGTCGGCGTGAGAAAAGTTAATTCTAAAAACGTCAACACCCGCTCTCATCAATCCCAACATTACTTCCTTTGAAGAGGAAGCAGGTCCTAGTGTTGCAATAATTTTTGTCTTCTTTAAATACTTATTCATAATACTGTATTATTTGATAGAGTTCTTCTTCAGAACTCAAATTGTAATCTTGAATCGGAAACGCAAGATTTTCAGCCAGCAAAATTACGGAAAAATCAGGAAACTGTTCCGAACTGTGCAGAATATATTCTACATCTGGATGATTATTTAATAAAAATTTAATGTTTTCTTCTTCTGCGAAGAGTTCAGTTTGTAGTTTTTTTTGACTACTTTCTGAAGATCGGTTAGAGATAAATGTAAAGCAGGTCTTGGTGTACTTATGATAGCCTTCAAACCGTGGAAAATAAAAGTCATAATGAGTCCCATGATAAACAAGATCATTTATTCGCGAAAATTTTAGATCGTTGTATTGATTGATCTTAAAAAAAAACTCATGATCTGGTATATGTTTGACTAATCTTACCAAGGCTATGGCAATATCTTCAAATTCTATATCATCAAGATCATAAAGTTTTTGGATTTCCAAGTATATTTTCTTTTTTATTTAAAATATAAAATGCTCTTTGTGCAGCTTTTTCTTCTGCTTTTTTCTTTGAAGTTTCTGCGGCATTCGAAATTTTTTCGCTTCCCAGCCATACATGACATCGGAAGACGACTGATTTGTTTACCTGAATTTCTTCACAGGTTTCGTACTTTATATTCAGTTTCTTTTTCTGGCTCCATTCCAGCAAAAGACCTTTGTAGCTTACAATTTTATTCTCAAGCTTATTGATTTCTGTTGGCGTAAGAAGTCTATCCAAAACGATTTTTTTGCAAATTTCGTATTGGAAGTCCAAATAAACAGCACCAATTAACGCTTCAAAGAGATTTCCTGAAATGTTTTCTCCTAAAGCGACAGCATGATTATTTTTTTGTAAAAGATCGGTAAGCTTTAAATCTTCTCCTAATTTATTAAGATTCTTCCTATTTACAATTTTAGATTTCATCTGTGTCATATATCCTTCATTTGCTTTAGGATAAGTTTGAAACAGATGGCACGAAACAATTGTACCCAAAACAGAATCTCCTAAAAACTCAAGCCTTTCATAGTTGCTTTCCTGATTTTTAGAAGATGTTTTAATTGAAAAAGCTTCACGGTAAAAGCTGACATTTTGAACCTCAATCCCTAAAATTTTATTTAGTTCTGTGCTCAGGAAATAGTCTCTTTCCGTAAGTTGTCTTTTTCTTTTTTTGATAAGGAATTTAGAAAAGTATTTCTGTAACTCCATTCAGTAATAATTAGATTTTCTTAAAAAGAACGCAAGCATTGTGCCCACCAAATCCAAAAGTATTACTCATGGCAACTTTTACATCTTTTTTTACAGCGTTATTAAATGTGAAATTTAATCTGCTGTCGATGTTCTCATCATCAGTAAAATGGTTGATTGTAGGAGGAACAATACCATGAATAATAGTTCCTAAAGCAGCAATTGCTTCAATAACTCCGGCTGCACCCAGTAGGTGACCCGTCATTGATTTTGTAGAATTAATCTGAATGTCGTAAGCATGCTCACCCAATAATCTTGAAATTGCGCTAGATTCTGCAATATCCCCTAATGGAGTAGATGTACCATGCATATTGATGTGATCTACTTCATCAGCAGTTAAACCTGCATCTTCAAGACAATTTTTCATTACTAAATAAGCTCCTAAACCTTCAGGATGAGGCGCCGTCATGTGATGTGCATCTGCACTCATACCGCCACCCAATAATTCTGCATAGATTGTTGCACCACGCTTCACAGCGTGTTCGTATTCTTCAAGAATAATAGTACCCGCACCTTCGCCTAAAACAAAACCGTCTCGGTCTTTATCAAAAGGTCTTGAAGCTGTTGTGGGATCATCATTTCTTGTAGAAAGTGCCATCATTGCATTAAATCCTCCAACGCCACTTGCCGTAACGGCAGCTTCAGATCCTCCACAAACGATAACGTCTGCTTTGCCAAGCTGAATAAGCATTTTAGAATCAATTAATGCGTTTGCTGATGATGCACAAGCAGAAACTGTAGTATAATTGGGACCGTGGAAACCATATTCAATAGAAATATGTCCCGGGGTAATGTCCGCAATCATTTTAGGAATAAAGAAAGGGTTAAATCTTGGAATGTCTGTATTTGCCCAACCCAAAACTTCGGTTTCGAAAGTTTCTAAACCACCAATTCCTGATCCCCAGATCACTCCGACTCTGTTTTTATCAACATTGTCTTCCATGATTCTTGAATGGCTCACTGCTTCTCTTGCAGCAACCATCCCAAGCTGGGTGTTTCTATCCATTTTTTTAGCTTCTTTCTTATCGAAATGGTCTAATGGATTGAAGTTTTTCACCTCGCAAGCGAACTTCGTCTTAAAGTTTGTGGCATCAAAAAGAGTAATCGGAGCGGCACCGCTCTCGCCTTTTAAAAGACTTTCCCAGTATTCATTCGCATTATTACCGACGGGTGTTATTGCGCCAAAACCAGTTACAACTACTCTTTTTAATTCCATAAACTTTGTAAATTTCCTTTGTTGAAGAATATTATTTATTTACTACTTCTTCTATATAAGCGATAGCGTGCCCTACAGTAGTAATTTTTTCAGCTTGGTCATCAGGGATTTGAATGTTAAATTCTTTTTCAAATTCCATGATTAACTCAACTGTATCTAGTGAGTCTGCTCCTAAATCATTTGTGAAGCTAGCCTCAGGAGTTACTTCTGTTTCTTCAACGTCAAGCTTATCAGCGATGATAGCTTTTACTCTTGATGCAATGTCTGACATAGTAAATTATTTTTTTTATTGTTAGATGGTGCAAATATATAAAATTCTTTACGATAAAACATTTTTTTAACCTTTTTTGTCGGTGGAGTAATGATTATTTATTGCATTTTTTGGTAGTCTTTTCGTAATCAGGGTTTTATAGTTTTTATGTTTTTGCAGAGTTTTAAAATTATCTCTGATCTCGCTTGTAGTAACGCTATATTATAGGTGATTTACTTGTAAATAAATTATTGTTATTTTGATTGATTTTAAAATAGCTTTCTTATTCGAAAGCATTTGTTCTATATTTTATATTTGCGTTTTAAAATAAATATCAATGCCAATTGCTTCTCATATGCTGCTTCCGATGACAGATTTTGTAATAGAATACTATTCGCATGAAGGATATGCAGATCTTCATACCCTTAAGGTGATGAATAATTATGCTAAATTTCTGAAAATGCCTCTGTCCTTGGAAATGTTTGTGCCAACAGATCAGTTTGGTACTGTTTTGAAGGAGCCTAAAAATTATTCTGATTGGAAATCTCTTTCTCACAATAAGATATTGGATGAGAATGGTTCTCCTTCGATGCTTGACGAATATAAATATTATAATAAAGCAGAGAGTAAATGTCTATTTGATGATTTTAAGGTTGCGTACAATGGTTTTTCAGTTGTTAGAATCGTGGCTGCTTATAATAATGCTATTGAATTGTCTTTCAATAAGGTTGAAGGTAAATTTCAACATTACGTTACTATAGAATCTCTTCTGGCTTTTGATACTGTATTTCTTTCAACAACAGCCTTGAAAAAGATTGGATTAAAGATTTAGATTTGAATTTTTGAAATATATAACAAAAAAACAGGAACTTTTTAAGGTTCCTGTTTTTTTGTATTCAAGTGGAGTTGGAGGGATTCGAACCCTCGTCCAAACAAGCAATACATAAGATTTCTACATGCTTATTCTACTATTGATTTTCGACTGGAGGCAGAGAGCAGACGCCCAACTACCAGCTTATCTTCTAAGGTTTTCGAGTTTTAGCCGAAGTGTCTAAAACCTTATTTCCGCATTACTATATCCCAGAATCAAACGCCGCAGAACAGAGCATTTGTGGAATATCTTGCTTCCCTACTGAAATCTTCGGGAAAACGCTTGATCTACTATACTTCGATATTAAGCTGCAAGAGCGAACTCTTCGTTGCCAGTTAAAATTTTGTAGCAAGGGATTTAAGAGATCGCGCTACGGTTCTCTGCATGCTTACTTACCCATTGGTCTTGCTGTCGAAACCAGTCAACCCCATGTTTAAAGTGAATGCAAAGATACGGTTTTTGTTTAAATTCCATTAATATTGATGAAAGCTTTTTTAATTAAACTTATTATTTGGAGCTTTATCCCGCTTTTCATTACAATTCCTCATTACGCGGCTCCACTTCGTTCCGCCGCTCCATTGCGGGATTTTCATTGCAATCGGGGCTAGGGTTATTAGTATGTAATTTAAATACTTGGCAGCATCTACAAAGTGTGGTATAGATTATTTTAAGACATATTCATTATTATTACAGAATAAATCAAAAAAAATCTGCGCCATCTGCAAAATCTGCGGGATATTTTAAAATATAAAATTCCCATCAGTCTTTGAAGTCTTATTCAGGAACAACAAAAAAGTGCCGAAAATAATTCCGACACTTATATTCAAATTAAATTTTATCCTAAACCGAACATTAATCTCTGTTTTTTAACATAATCCAGCCAGATATTTGTACTGGTTTTTGGGTAACTCTATCTTCCCAACTTAATTTATACCAGTATGTTCCTGTAGGTAAAGGTCTGCCAATATATTTGCCGTCCCAAATCGGTGTTTTGGGTGATGCTTTGAATATTGTTTTTCCATATCGGTCAAAAATACCTCCTTCAAAATTTCCATATTTGCTAATTTCGCTAAAATCGATAACATCATTTTTACCATCACTATTTGGTGTAATGACATTTGCCATAAAGAACGTGTAATATTCAGCTGAAGTTTCACACGTTGCACCTTGGTATTTTACCTTTATAGAATATTGAGTGTTTTTCATTACACTGAATACATTTGAATTTTGCCACGTGATACCATTGTCTATCGAGTATTCTACGGGTAAAGTTCCGGTGTTTTTAATAATTATTGTTAATAGATTGTTATAGTATGTGATTTCTGTAATTTCTGGAATTACAATATATCCTACGGTTGCGTTGAAAGTTTTTGAACAAACTCCATTGTTGATGGTAACTGTATAATTTCCGGCTGTTGTTGTATTTATTGTTTGTGTTGTTGCTCCTGTGTTCCAGATGTAGGTGTAGTTAGGTCCGGCTCCTGCGTCCAAAACTCCTTTGTCGCCTTTGCAAATTTCAATACTGTGTAATGTTGAAACGATTTCCGGCACTACAGTAATGGTAATTGTTGCTGGATTTGCTGCTGCACACCCATTTGCTCCTATTCCGGTTACGGTGTAGGTTGTGGTGGTGGTTGGTGAAACAGTTTGCGTGTTGCCGTTGCCTGCTATTCCTGTCCATGTGTAAGTATTTGCTCCAATTGCGGTAAGAGTAGTAGATTCACCTTTACAAATTGTTGCTTTGATTGCTGAAATATTTATTACCGGAGGAGTGGTGTTTTTAATAACATTTACAGAAGCTTGTTTTGTACATCCATTTACAGTTGCGCTCGTAATGGTTAAAGTATAGGTTCCTGCATTATTTACAATTGGAGTTAGTGTATTTGCTCCTGAAACAATATTTCCACCTCCGGTTGCTGTCCATAAAAATGTAGCTCCGGGTTGAAAAGTAGAAAGTGTTGCATTTAAAGTGATCTGTGTATTGATGCAGTTTATTTCTCCTGGCGTATTAATAGTAACCAAAATTGCAGGATCCATAATTGTTGTTACAGATTTTGTGTATTGACAACCGTCTGGAGTTGTCACTGTTACGGTATGAATTCCCGGAGTATTTATTGTTGCTGTTGCTGTGGTTGTTCCGTTTGACCATAAAAATGTGTTTCCTGCTCCGTTTGCTGTCGCTGTTAATGTTGTTGAAGTGCCTTCGCAGAAATTTAATGTTCCAGAAATTTGAACATTAGGGTCTGTTCCCTGAACAATATTTATTGAAACGGGTTCACTTGTGCACGTTCCATTATTATGAATTAAAGTATATGTTCCAGGCGTAGTGATGGTTATTGTTTGTGTTGTTGCGCCATTTGACCAGGTATTTCCTGTTGCAAAATTTGATGTTAAAGTAACAGGAGTGTTATTACAAATTATATTAGATGAACTTGTAATTGTAGGAATTGGTTTTAAATTAACAATTAACTGTAATTCTGCAATTCTAGAACAAGAACCGGTTTTAACTAAAACATAAATAGTTGTATTTCCGGAGTTATAAGTTGTCGGAACCGGAATCGTGTTGCCGTTTTCTGCTAAAGCATCAGCTTGATTCTGGTAATAACTAAAGGTAACTCCGGGAGTGGTGCTTATGTTTGGTTGAGCTGAAACTAAATTAAATGTTCCTGTATTTGAGTTGGAACATAAACTTAAAGATGTGTTTTGCGTTACTGGAACTGCTCCTTGAGTAACTGTTACAGATTTTGTATACTGACAGTTTGTAGCAGTTGTTACAGTTACAGTGTATGTTCCGGGTGTAGAAACTGAAATTATATTTCCTGTAGCTCCGGTTGACCATACATAAGTGTTTCCTGTTCCATTAGAAGTTGCGGTTAAGTTAGAGGGAGATCCGCAAGTAATCAGATTGCCTGAAATTTGAAGGTTGGGATCAGCTTCCGTTGTTAAAGTGACTGAAGTAGGTGTGCTTGTACAAATTCCATTAGAAACAACTACTGAATAAGTTCCGCCAGTTGTTACGGTGATGGTTTGTGTTGTAGCACCGTTTGACCATGTGTTTCCTGTTACTGCGCTGGACGTTAATGTTACATTTCCTCCAAAGCATATTGTGGAAGATGAGCTTGTAATTGTCGGAGCAGAAAGTTGGGTAACATTTAATTGCAGTGTAATGACTTTTGCACACGTTGTCGATTTTACTCTCACATAAATTGTAGCATTTCCTGAAGTAAAAGTTGTTGGGGTAGCTATTGTGCTTGTATTTCCGGCAATAGCATCTGCCTGATTTACATAATAGTCGAACGTTACTCCTGGAGTTGTACTGATATTTGGTTCTGCAGTAGTTAAATTAAAAACCGCAGTGGTTGTATTGGAACAACTTGCTAATGTTGCATTTTGAGCTATTGGAACAACGCCTTGTGTAACCGTTGCAGATTTCGTGTATTGGCAATTTGCTAAAGTTTTTACAGTTACGGTGTAAGTTCCTGGAGCTGTCACGTTGATGGCAGCTGTTGTGGCTCCCGTTGACCATAGATATGTATTTCCTGTGCCGGTTGATGTAGCAGTAAGAGTAGTGGAGCTTGCATCACATAAAGTTAAATTACCGGTAATCTGCGGATTTGCGTCGGTGTCTTGAGTGATAATTATTGAAGCTTGTGGGCTAGTGCAGATTCCATTTGTGCTTGTTAAAGTGTAAGTACCGGGAGTTGTTACTGTGATGGATGGTGTAGTTTCTCCTGTTGACCATGTGTTTCCTGTAGCATTGTTAGAGGTTAGAACAATACTTCCTGCCGGACAAAGTTTTGTTGTGGGTGAGGATATTGAAGCGGTTAAACTCTTGTCTTTAAAAACAACAGCATTGGTTTGTTTGCAGGAGCTTGCTGTACTTGTTGGGTTGTTAGGATCTTGATAACTAATACTGTAGTAATAAGTTGCTGTTGTATTTACTGTGGTTGGGGTGGTTATAGGATTTGTTCCTGTTGCAGCATTGTTTGCGGTATTATAATAATTTACTGTGAAATTGGGATTTCCATTTAAAATTCCTGCAGATAGAGTACTAAAGTTAAAAGTTGCGGTATTTCCACAAATTCCAATTTCTCTTGGTGAGTTTGCGTTTGGTCCTGCCGTTCCTGGTGGAATAAAGGGATTCGGAGCAGTTGTGACATTAGTAAAAGGAGATACAAACGTTGCTGTTCCTCCCCATGTTAAATTAAAAGTAAATACAGTTGATGACCAGTTGTCAATATATAAATAATAGGTTTGGCCAGCGACAACATCCATGTATTTACAGTAAGGATTGGTATTTCCGGCTCCTGATGAAGTGTTGGTATTGGTCGTATTCATCCCGGTATTGGTGAAATTTCCCGAAGCATTACATCTTATTGGTGTACCCCTGTTAGAACAGGTAACATTAGGCCCGTAAAGTGCCCAGTCATAATCAACAGGTCCGGTTGGTACAAGATCGAAAGTTAAAGTTCCGCTTGTCGCAATAGTAAATTTGTACCATACGGAATGATTTTCAAAAGAAAGGCATCCGCCAAGTGTTTCATTAATATTTCCTATTCCTGAAGGAGTATAGTTGATGTTTGAATTTCCACAAACGGTGATCGCAGAGATACAGTCTTCCTGAGCAAAAACTGAAATATGGAAAACCAATAATAAAGAAAAGAGTAATTTTTTTATCATATCTAAAAAATTTAGAGTGTTTTTTTATTAAGCCATCAATAACTCAATATCGTTAAATAAAGAGTTTTTAAAGTGATTTTGGTGTGATTTTTTTAATTGCCGTAAGAGTCGACAGGATAGAGTAAATAGCTATTCATCATTGTGTTTTGTTTGGATTAGTTACAAATTTATATAAATAATGTTAATTAAGGTCTTTTTTTTAATAAAATTGCATTTTTTTATTAGTTATTAAGATTAATAAATGTGTAAAACACCTTATTTTTTAAATGAAATAAATAATATACAATAGGTGTTTTTGTTTTTTTAATCTTAAAGTTTTGTAGTTTCATAAAAAACCTTTAGTTTTGCAATCCAAAATGAGATGTAATATATGTTAATAATTCCAGTAAAAGACGGAGAGTCTATCGACAGAGCACTTAAAAAATATAAAAGAAAATTTGATAAAACGGGTACAGTTCGTCAATTAAGATCTAGACAAGCGTTTATCAAGCCTTCTGTAACTCTTAGACAAGCTAGATTAAAAGCGGCTTATAAGCAAAGAGGATTAAGCAAGGAAGAGCAAGCTTAAGAAATTTTCTTAAACACATACTAAATCACTTCTTAAATAGTTATATTTGAGAAGTGAT
Source organism: Chryseobacterium indoltheticum (assembly GCF_003815915.1). Taxonomy (NCBI): domain Bacteria; kingdom Pseudomonadati; phylum Bacteroidota; class Flavobacteriia; order Flavobacteriales; family Weeksellaceae; genus Chryseobacterium; species Chryseobacterium indoltheticum. The sequence goes on along the minus strand of NZ_CP033929.1, from coordinate 4,031,751 downwards.
TTTTTCGTTTTATACTTTACAACAATGCGAGATAAATTTTTGGATTATTTGCAGTTCGAAAAGAGGTATTCGCCTCATACCATTACAAGTTATCGTCGTGATCTTGACGATTTTTATTCTTTTTATCTTAAAACCGAATCTTCCGAGAATCTTCTGAATGCTGATAAAAAAGTAATCAGAAATTTTATCGTTGAACTGAGTGAAAACGGGATCTCAAAGAGAACGGTTAACCGGAAGCTTTCTACGCTTCGTAGTTTTTATTTATTTCTTCTAAAACTGGGTGAAATTAAAGTTTCTCCGGTCGAAACGGTATCATCACTAAAATTTTATCCTGAAAAACAAATTCCGCTCTCGCAGGATGAAATGGGAGTTTTGCAAAATGAAATTTTTTCTGAAGTCGAAGATTTGCTTGAGAAATCTATTGTCGAAATTCTATATCAGACAGGAATTCGAAAATCTGAACTTTGTGGCTTAATATTTGAAAGTGTAAACTTAGAAGAAAACCAACTGAAAATCGTAGGAAAAGGTAATAAAGAAAGATATATACCCATTTCTGAAAGTTTGAGTTCTTTGCTTAAAGACTATCTTAAGATACGGAAACCACAAGAGGAATTTAAATCTTATTTTTTTATCAATAAAAAGGGAAAAAAACTAACGGAAAAATTTGTCTATGTAGTAGTTAATAAGTACCTTAGTCTTGTTACTTCTAAGCAAAAAAGAAGTCCTCATATTTTAAGACACAGCTTCGCGACGCATGTTTTAGACAATGGGGCAGAGATATCAAAAGTTAAAAAAATATTGGGTCATTCTAGTCTTGCAAGCACACAAGTGTACACTAATGCCAATATTGAACAGTTGAAAAAAGTGTTTAATCAGTCTCATCCAAGAGCAATTAAAAAAGAAGAATTATGAAGATTTCAGTACAAGCAATCGGCTTAACTCCACACGAACCACTAGAGTCACATGTAGACAAGAAAGTAAGTAAACTAGGTACGTTTTATGACAAACTTCAGGAATGCAAAGTCTTCCTAAAAGTTGAAAACAATTCAGATAAAGCAAATAAAACCACCGAATTGATTTTGGTAGTTCCAGGTGACGATATCGTTGTAAAAAAGACATCTGCAAGCTTTGAAGAAAGTTTAGATCTATGTGTTGAAACTGCTAAGAAACTGTTAATCAAGAAAAAAGAATTAGCTTAATAAAAAAAGTAAAAAAACTTTAATAAAAAGTTTGAGATTTCAAAAAATCTGTTCTATATTTGCACTCGCAAAAAGGAACATCGATCTTTTGAAATCTTTTTAATTTTGCCTCCATAGCTCAGTTGGCTAGAGCAGCTGATTTGTAATCAGCAGGTCGTGGGTTCGAGTCCCTCTGGAGGCTCAATTTAATATAAAATATCTGGGGAGATTCCAGAGTGGCTAAATGGGACTGACTGTAACTCAGTTGCTTCGGCTTCGTAGGTTCGAATCCTGCTCTCCCCACATTTTATATTAAAAAAAAGTCTTGCAGGTTTAAAAGAATTTTTCTAGATTTGCAGACCGTTAACCAATAGTTTTGGAAACAAAATTGCGAAAGTAGCTCAGTTGGTAGAGCGTCAGCCTTCCAAGCTGAATGTCGCGAGTTCGACCCTCGTCTTTCGCTCAAATTTCACACCGCATTAGGCGTGATTTTTTTTAACTGCTGATGCAGCACAGAGTAGAGTTTCTCTGAAAGCTTTCAGTTTTTATTAAATTGCCTCCATAGCTCAGTTGGCTAGAGCAGCTGATTTGTAATCAGCAGGTCGTGGGTTCGAGTCCCTCTGGAGGCTCAATTTAATATAAAATATCTGGGGAGATTCCAGAGTGGCTAAATGGGACTGACTGTAACTCAGTTGCTTCGGCTTCGTAGGTTCGAATCCTGCTCTCCCCACATTTTATATTAAAAAAAACTTGCATTTTTAAAGGGTTTTCCTTAAGTTTGCACAGCGTTTACCAATAGTTTTGGAAACAAAATTGCGGAAGTAGCTCAGTTGGTAGAGCGTCAGCCTTCCAAGCTGAATGTCGCGAGTTCGACCCTCGTCTTCCGCTCAAAAAAAATCATACTCTATAGTGTGATTTTTTTGTTTAGGCCGACTTAGCTCAGCGGTAGAGTGCTTCCTTGGTAAGGAAGAGGTCACGGGTTCAAGTCCCGTAGTTGGCTCACTTTTCATCCCGATTTCTTCGGGATTTTTTTATGGCGTAAACTTTCTTAATGTCATTTTAAATAAACATCACTTTCAAAATTAAAGTTTAATATTATTTTAATCAATCATAATATAAGGTTTAAAAGACTTTAGAAAGAAGTCTTTATGAAATCTGAGCATTAGATTTAAAGGTTCCATCAAATCAATTCCAACAAATCGTCTTGAAATTTTCATTAAATTCGTTATAAATATATTATTGATGAATATTCTCTTATTGGAAGACGACCTTATTCTATCGGCAGAATTGAGTAAGTTTTTAGAATCAAATCATTTTACCTGTGATAGAATTTACGATGGCGAAACTTTTCTTCGTCAAATAAAGAGCAGCAGCTACGATTTGTATCTTTTAGATATTAATGTTCCAAAAGTAAACGGGCTAGATGTCTGCCAAACCATTCGCTCTTTCGATAAAAATACACCGATCATTATTATTTCGGCTTATGGAGACATTTCAGACAAAAAAGATGCGTTTACCAGATTGGCAGATGATTATTTGGTTAAGCCTTTTCAGTTTGAAGAATTATTACTTCGAATGAATTCTCTTTTAAGAAGAAAAGTTCCTTTAGACAATATAGATTTAGACATTATAAGGATTGATGATTTAATTATCAATAAAACCGAACAGAAAGTTTTCCGTGCAGGAAACGAAATTGCTTTAACTTTAAAAGAATTTCAGCTTCTCGTTTACCTTGCAGAAGCGCAGGGTAGAACGGTTTCTAAACAACAGATCACCGAAAATGTCTGGGAACATAATTTTAATACGAATACCAATACGGTAGAAGTGTACATCAATTTTCTAAGAAAAAAAATCGACAAAGAATACAAAGTAAAGCTTATTCACACCAGATCTGGTTTCGGGTATTATCTAAATCCTTTATAAGCAGATCAAAAACTGACAACCAACCACCAATAACTATTTAAATGTCTTTAAAAAGAAAGATTGCGCTTACCTTAAGTGTTTCGTTTTCCCTACTTTTTGGGGTTGTTTTGATTATTATTTATATTTCGTTCAATGATTTCCGTAGGGAAGAGTTTAAAGACCGATTTGTAAGGCGATTAGGGTTTACTACCAATTTTATTTCAAAATCTAAAAATTTTGAGAACGAAGCGCCTATCTTTTTTAATGAAAATTCTGATAATTTCCTTCTCAATGAAACGATCTTGATTTTTAATGGTAACAAAGAACTTATTTACAGCACGATTAAAGATCAAAAAGTTACCTGGAATAAAGAACTTCTTACCGAGCTCGACAAGAAAAAAGATATTTACAACGAAGAAACGGTTCCGGAAGTGTATGCCGCTTTAAAAAACATCAACGGAGAAAACTATTACATTCTCACCAGCGCCTACGATACCAACGGAAAATCGAAGCTTGAGTATTTGAAATACCTTTTGATTACCGCTTTTATTACCTGCACTTTGCTGATCGGTTTTTTCAGTTATTATTTTATGGGAAAATTTCTTCAGCCTTTGGAAGATTTGAACAAAGAAATTTCTGAGGTTACGGCTCATAAACTTACAACACAAATCCCGGTGGAGCAGTCGAATGACGAGATAAGTATTCTGGCAAAGTCTTTTAATACGATGATTGTACGATTAAATGATGTTTTTCAGTCGCAAAAAGATTTTACGGCAAGTGCATCCCACGAAATCAGGACGCCGATTACAAGAATGGCTTTTCAGCTGGAAAATTTAATTAAACTCGAGCAGCATTCTCCTGAAACTCTTTCCGCTCTGAAACAGATGTTGAAAGATGTATATCAATTGTCTGATCTTACAAATTCACTTTTACTTCTCACAAAATTCGATAAAGAAAATATTCAGACCATTTATGAAGAAGTAAGAATAGATGAAGTGATTTTTGAATCATTTGACCATGTACAAAAAAGTTATCCTAATCTTAAAATGGATTTTCTCATTTTTGAAGAAACACAGGAAAATGCTTTTTTAACGATCAACGGTGTTCAGTCACTTTTAGATATTGTCTTTATTAATTTATTGAAAAACGCTGCAGTCTATTCTGATAATGCTGATGTGAAAATTTTAATTACCGAAAATGAGACTCATCTTTCTGTAGATGTATTTTCAGAAGGGAATACCATTTCCGAAGAAGAGCAGCCAAAACTTTTTGAAGCTTTTATGCGCGGAAACAATTCTCAGAATATTTCCGGCTCCGGTCTTGGACTTAGAATTGCAAAAAGAATTTTAGAATACCATAATGCAAATATTCAATACAATTCTCCTTTTGAAAACATGAATAAGTTTAGTGTGATTTTTAATAAATAAAATTAAAAATATTAAAAGTGTCTTTAAAGTATAAATCTTTTATTTTCTCGCAGATTAGCAGATTAGAAATGCTAAAATAATCTGCTTAATCTCTCAATCTGCGATAGTATTTTTTCAGGTATCTCATATTATTCAATAATAAAATAGATCTTTGAAATCTGTGTCATCTGCGGGACAAATTATATCCATCAAAATTTATTAGAGATTTGAGAACCTTAAGTTGAGTTCACTTCAAGCAATTAAAATCGATTAAATTTTTCTTACTGAAACTTAACTTTTTAAATCCCTTAATGTTTCAAATAAATGGTTAGAAAAAATATTTCAAAACCTTCCCAAAACCAAATTTAATTTTATTTTAAGCCTCCTTTAAGTTCGTTTTAATCGAGCAACCGCACTTTTGTCATCAAAATTGAGAGAATGAACAAAATTGCAGGACTGCTCGTGGCGATTTCTTCGATGATATCAGCGCAGCAGCAAATGTCGCTTTTGGAGTGCGAAAATGCCTTTCGGCAAAACAACCTTCAGCTTCTTGCCGAGCAATACAGCATCAATATGGCAGATGCAGATATTTTGCAGGCGAAAATATGGGAACTTCCGCAGATGAGTGGTTATATCAACGGATATAATCCCCAAGACCGTAGATTTTTAGACGCAGGAAGAGCCAAAGGTTTCGAAGTTACCCAACTGATTTATATGGGTGGTAAAAAGAAAAATGAAATCGCTTTTGCGAAATCTAATAAAGAGCTAGCGCAATTACAGTTTTCACAACTTTTGGTAGAATTGAGAACACAGCTTCACACCAATTATTATAATCTTTACTACGAGAAACTGAAACTTGAAAATACCAATAAGCAATTAGGGTATATGAACGATCTTTTGAAGGCATACAAAGTACAGTCTGCAAAAGGAAATGTTTCGCTGAAAGATGAGGTGAGACTTCAAAGCATCGTTATTCAGTTGAATAATGATAAAGTAAATATCAATAAAAATCTTTTGAAGTTTGAGCAGAATCTGAAAGTGCTTACCGGAATTACAGAAAATATCGAGCCTGAGATTTCAGAAGAAGAAGCCAAACTGGTTTTAACGGCACAGCCTTTCGGTGATGACGATGAATTGAAAAGAAAAGCGCTCGAAAACAATGCAGATTATTTATTTATTCTAAAACTGATTGATAATTCTAAATTATATGCGCAGTGGCAAAAATCGTTGAATGTTCCCGATTTGAATGTCGGTGCAGAATACGATCAGGCTTCAGGTACTTTTAATAATGAAATTAATCTGAAGGTCGGAATTCCGATTCCATTATGGAAAAGCAATAAAGGAAATGTAGAAAAGGCCAATTACGCCATCAAGCAGAATCAGAAAAATGCAGAATTCCAAAAACTCAATTTAGAAACGAAAGTACAATCTGCATTTCAGATCTGGAAAACTCAATACGATCAGTTAGCGGAGATAAAATCTACAGACTTAAGTAATCTTGATCTTGTTTATGACGGAATGCTTAAAAATTTCAGAAACGGAAATATCAGTCTGATCGAGTTTACAGATTTCATGGAAAGCTATCGCCAAACCGCACTGCAGATTTATGATATGAAAAATGATTTGATGGAATCTGCCATTCAGCTCAATCAATTAGTACAAACCAAAATCTTCTATTAACAATACAATGAAAAAAATAATTATACCCTTGTTTTCAGCTTTTCTTTTATGGTCATGCTCAAAACCTGAAATTGCAAAAACTCCCGAGCCAAAAGGTTTTGAACTGAGCAATACAATGCTCGAATCAATTTCCACTGCAAAAGTTGAGAATAAAAATGTAGAAGATTCTTACAGTTTTTACGGTAAAATTGCTGCAGATGCCAATTCATATATCGATGTTTTCCCTTTAGTCGGAGGAAATGTGATGAGTGTAAACGTGGAATTGGGTGACTATGTAAGAAAAGGACAGGTTTTGGCAACCATAAGAAGTACAGAACTGGCAGAAGTACAAAAAGATGTAAGCGATGCAAGAACAGATTTGCAAGTTGCTAAAAACAATCTTCGTGTTGCAAGAGAAATGTATGAAGGAAAGCTGAATACAGAAAGAGATGTTCTGGAAGCAAAAAGCCAGCTTCAGAAAGCAGAAGACCAAATGCAGAGAGCATCTGCAGTAAGTACGGTTTACAATGTGAAGAACGGAAATATTTACAGTGTTTTGGCACCAATCAGCGGTTATATTGTTCATAAAGACATCAATAAAGATATGCAGTTGAGAAGCGACAGAAGTGAAAATATTTTTGATGTTGCCAATACCATGAATGTCTGGGCCATTATGAATATCAATGAAGCGGATATCGACAAAATAAGTCTTGGAATGCCTGCTCAGGTTTCCACACTTTCTTATCCTGATAAAGTTTTTGACGGGAAAATTGATAAAATATTCAAAATTATCGATCCTGAAACCAATGCAATGCAGGCAAGAGTTGTTCTCGATAACGCCAACGGATTGTTGATTCCGGATAGTAAAGCAACAATCAAAGTTTCGAAGTCTGAAAATAAAACTGCTCTTTCTATTCCTTCAAAAGCCGTGATTTTTGATGATGACAGAAGTTATGTTGTGGTTTTCAAATCGAGAACTGATGTAAAGATTAAAGAAATTCAGGTTTTAAAACAGCTTGGTGAGGTCACTTATATTTCAGAAGGCCTTTCGGAAGGTGAGAACGTAATTACCAATAATCAGCTGTTAATCTATCGCTCTCTAAAAAATTAATTTACCAAACCATTAAGATATTTTGAATACATAAGCGATTAAAATTAACCTATTATTTAACCAAAGCTAAGTCATCCTTTTGATGCGCTTTAATTCATCTTTATCATTCATTTTCTTAATGGTTTTTAAATCATTTAGATACAATTAAACATTAGAGATTAGCCTGAAACTAAAACCTAATATCTAACATCTATTCACATGAATAAATTCATAAAAAATATAATATCGTTTTCACTTAAAAACAAGGCTTTTACCTTTATTTGGGTTGCGATTTTGGCAGTTGCAGGATTTATAAGTTTCAAAAATATGCCGATTGAAGCTTTCCCCGATGTTACCAATACGCAAATCGTAATCATTACCCAATGGGATGGTAGAAGCGCTGAAGAAGTGGAACGTTTTGTCACCACACCGATTGAACTGGCGATGAGTCCGGTTCAGAAAAAAACAAGTGTGCGAAGTACCACAATGTTTGGGCTTTCAATTGTTAAAATTCTTTTTGATGACGGAGTTGATGATATGTTTGCCCGAAATATGGTCAACAATCAGCTTCGAAATGTAAGTCTTCCCGAAGGGATTGATCCCGAAGTACAGCCTCCTTACGGACCGACGGGAGAAATTTTCAGATATACTTTAGAAAGCAAGAAAAAAGATTCACGCGAACTTCTCACTTTACAGAATTGGGTCATCGACAGAGCGCTTCGTGGTGTTCCGGGAGTTGCAGATATTAATGTTTTTGGAGGTCAGGATAAAGTTTTTGAGTTGAGTATTGATCCGAGGGCTTTAGATAAATATAATTTAACTCCGCTGCAGGTGTATGAAGCAGTGACGAAAAGTAATTTAAATGTCGGTGGAGATGTTATCGAAAAAAACGGCCAAGCCTATGTTGTACGAGGAATTGGTTTGGTACAGTCGATAGACGATATTGGCAATATTACCATTCATAATGACAGCGGAAACCCTATTTTGGTAAAATATGTTGCTGAGGTTCATGAAAGTTCGCGACCGAGAGTGGGGCAGGCTGGATTAAACAATCAGGACGATACCGTAGAAGGAATTGTCGTGATGAGGAAAGGAGAGAATCCGCGTGAAGTTTTGGTGGGTGTGAAAGCTAAAATTAAAGAGCTTAACGAAAAAATTCTTCCGAAAGATGTAAAAATGGTCACCTTCTACGATCGTGATAATCTGATGGATTTTACCACAGAAACCGTGATGCATAATTTGATGGAGGGAATCATACTCGTTACGGTAATTGTGTTGATCTTTATGGCAGACTGGCGAACGACTTTAATTGTTTCCATTATTATTCCTCTGTCTTTGCTTTTTGCATTTTTATGTTTAAAAATAGCAGGAATGAGCGCCAATTTACTGTCATTGGGAGCGGTAGATTTCGGAATTATCATTGACGGAGCCGTCGTCATGGTTGAAGGAATTTTCGTAATGCTCGACCATAAAGCCAAAAAATACGGTCCTGAAAGATTTAATAAGCTCGCAAAAGCAGGCTGGATCAAACAAACCGGAACCGGTTTAGGAAAAGCTATTTTCTTTTCAAAATTAATTATTATCACCTCGTTAATTCCGATTTTCTCATTTCAGAAAGTGGAAGGTAAAATGTTTTCACCTTTAGCATTTACCCTTGGTTTTGCATTGTTGGGAGCTTTGATTTTTACTTTGACTTTGGTTCCTGTTTTAACGCATTTACTTTTAAATAAAAATGTAAGAGAGAAGAATAATCCGTTTGTAAATTTCTGGGACAGAATTGTGTTGAATGGTTTCAAATTTACATTTAAGAATAAAAGATTAAGCTTAATTATTTCTATTTCATTTGTAGCAGTAACTTTATTTTCAGGGAAATTTTTGGGAACAGAATTTTTACCTCAATTAAATGAAGGTTCACTTTGGATTACTGCAGAAATGCCGATGAGCTCATCTTTAAAAGAATCTTTGAAGACTGCCGATATTTTGAAGAAAGATATTATGAGCGTTCCTGAGGTAACCGATGTTTTGGCGCAAACCGGACGAAGCAACGACGGAACAGACCCGAATGGATTCGGATTTGTGCAGTTTGCCGTAAATCTTAAACCTAAAGATGAGTGGAAAAGAAAGATCAGCTATGAACAACTCACCGAAGAAATTGACAAAAAACTCAGCAATTATCAGGGAATAACATTTAATTATTCTCAGCCGATTTCTGATAACGTTGCTGAAGCGGTTGCCGGTTTTAAAGCTGAAAACGGAATTAAAATTTATGGTGACAATCTTCAGACTTTGGATGAACTCGCTGATAAAGTTTTAAAATCAATAAAAGATGTGGATGGAGTACGTGACGCCGGAATTATTAAAAATATCGGTCAGCCGGAAGTAAATGTGGTTTGGGACAGAAATAAAATGGCAGCGTATGGTGTAATGCCGGAAGATGCGCAAACTGTTCTGGAAATGGCTTTTGGTGGGAAAACAGCTTCGGAAATGTATGATGGTGAAAGAAAATTCCCGATTCGTTTAAGATATTCTCACGAATACAGAAAAGATGAAAACGATATTGCCTCATTGATGATTCCAACGCAGGAAGGAACGATGATTCCGCTAAAAGAAGTCGGGAATATTGAAAAAAATAATGGAGCAGCATTTATTTATCGTGATGATATCAAACGGTATATTGGAATTAAATTCTCGATTCGTGACCGTGATTTGGGAGGAACCATTGCTGATGCACAAAAAGAAGTGGCAAAAATTAATCTTCCGGAAGGATATAAAGTAGGCTGGACCGGTCAGTTTGAAAATCAACAAAGAGCAACAGCACGTTTAACAGAAGTAGTACCCATCAGTATTTTAGGGATATTTTTTCTGCTATTTATTCTTTTTGGAAACATGAAAGATTCACTTTTGGTTTTAGCGAATGTACCGTTTGCTTTAATTGGCGGAATTATCGCATTGCATGTGACCAAAATGAATTTCGGAATTTCTGCCGGAGTTGGGATGATTGCTTTACTGGGAATTTGCATTCAGAATGGAGTTATTTTAATAACAGAGTTCCATCAAAATATCAAAGATGGCCTCAAACTGGACGAAGCTGTTTTTAATGGAGTAAAATCTAGAACAAGACCCGTCATTATGACTGCTTTAATGGCATCGATCGGATTATTACCTGCAGCTTTGTCAACCGGAATTGGTTCTGAATCTCAAAAACCTTTAGCAATTGTCATTATCGGAGGTTTGATTACGGCAACCATTTTAACCTTATTAATCTTCCCCATTATCTTCTGGATCTTTAACCGAACAAAGAAGACAGAAGAAATTATTTAAGAATTTATTCTTTCATTTACATTATATAGTTAGAAGCGCTGAAAAATTAATTTTTCAGCGCTTCTTTTATAAATATTAAACTATGTCGGATTTTATTTTTAGAATCCTAAACCAATTGTAAAACCTCTTACAGCATTCGGGTAATTGGCTACAGAAGTAGTAGAACCATTTGTTGTATTCACTGTATAAATCTTTGTGGTTCCGGCTGTAGTAGCTACCAAATAAGCTTTTTGGCTTGTGCTTCCGATATCGAAACCAGTGGCACCGTCGATATTGATGCCTAAAGATCCCTGCTCAATCAAAGTTCCATTGTTGGGCGGATTTTGTAAATATAATTTGTCGGTTGTATGATCAATCACAAAAAGTGAAGTTGTAGTGGCGCCTGCAAAATTGTTTGTATATGCGGCTGCACCTAAAGTAGGCGTTCCTGGATTAATTATGCCGTCTGTTGCGGTAATTCCTCCGGTAACAGGATCTAATCTTAAATTCTGTCCGGTATTGCTTACGACTCTTATTTTATCAACAGTAGGATTAAAATCAAAACCGAATTCTGTCCCTGACAGTAGAGTAGGTAACTGTGTTCCAACAACGGTTGCCGCGCCATTTCCTAAATTAATAGTATAAATTCTGCTTGAGCTTCCTAATGCATAAAGCTGCCCGTTTAAAGGTCTGAAATCAATTCCTAGAATATTTTCTCCAGATTGAAGCCCGGTAATTGCTTTCGTGACAGGTTGCGGATTATTAGGATTAAAAATTTGCAATGCATTAGAATTATCAACTGCATATGCAACAGGATTTGTAGGAATTGCCAAATCGATTACTTTTTGTGAAAGATTTCCGATGTTTGTCGCTTTTCCGTTGGCTAAATTTACAGTATATAAAACATTTTGTGTACCGGTTGTAGCCGCCATTACTGCCAAAGTATTATCAGGATTGATGTCGAATGCAGCTTGTCCTGTAAAAGTAATTCCTAAGCTACCTACTTCTACTAAAGTACCATTATTTGGAGGGTCTTGCTTAAAAAGTTTTCCTGAAGTAGCATCAAGATCGTATAAAATTGTAGAAGCTGCTCCCGAAACGCTGTTGGTATATGCAACGCCCATAATAGATGAAGTGGTTGCAATATTGGTATCAACAGCTGCGATAGCGCCTGTTTCAGGATGTAAACGTAGATTTTGTCCCGTATTGGTCACCAATCTGATTCTGTCTACAGTGGGATTAAAATCAATAGAGGCCACAGTTCCTGAAATGACAGGTAAAAAAGATGTTGTACTTACAACTCTGCTAGAGGCGGTAGAAGTATTGATAATATAAAACTTGCTTGCATTGGATACAGCATACAATTCACCGGTAGCGGGTCTGAAATCAATACTCATTAATTTTTCTCCCGACGGAATTCCCATGATAGATTTTGTAGAAGCAAAGTTTGAAGAATTGTTGGTATTAAAAGATACCAACTGATTATTTTCTGTTAACCCATACACCATTGCATTGGGTAAAGCAGTAACAGGCTCTTCAGGCATCGTCATCATATTTTCGTCATCGTCACAAGAGATTACCGTGACAAAAGCAAATGTAGCCATACAAAAGTAGAATAGTTTTTTCATAATAATTTATTTTAAAGGATTTCTGATGGTATATACGGAAGAAAATTATCCACGGATTTTTACAAACACTTTTTTTAATTGATTTTTTTTGCTTAAATTTGCATTCTGTTTAGAAAAAGCAGTCTGGTTTGTGACTTTCTGGGTTTAGTATTAAACTTTTTTTGATAAAAAGATTTTGGTATATAAAAATTCATTATATTTGCACACCGAAAATTTGAATAAAACAATAAAATAAATAATTTAAATCATGGCAAAGGAAACGTTTAATCGTAACAAACCACACTTGAACATTGGTACTATTGGTCACGTTGACCATGGTAAAACTACACTTACTGCAGCTATTTCAGCTGTATTAGCGAGCAAAGGTCTTGCTGAGAAAAAAGATTTCTCTGCTATTGACTCTGCTCCAGAAGAAAAAGAAAGAGGGATTACTATCAATACTGCTCACATCGAGTACGAAACTGAAAAAAGACATTATGCTCACGTTGACTGTCCAGGTCACGCGGATTATGTGAAGAACATGGTAACGGGTGCTGCTCAGATGGATGGAGCTATCGTAGTATGTGCTGCAACTGACGGTCCTATGCCTCAGACTAGAGAGCACATCTTGCTTTGTCGTCAGGTAAACGTACCTAGAATTGTTGTTTTCATGAACAAAGTTGACATGGTAGACGATGCTGAATTATTAGAGCTAGTTGAAATGGAACTTAGAGACTTATTGTCTACTTATGATTTCGACGGAGATAACTCTCCAGTAATTCAAGGTTCTGCATTAGGAGCTCTTACTGCTGCTACTGCTGCTACTCCTGATAGCGAAGACAAATGGTTCAAATCTGTTGAAGAATTGATGGATGCAGTTGATAACTGGATCGAGCAACCACCAAGAGATACTGATAAGCCATTCTTGATGCCAATCGAAGATGTATTCTCTATTGCTGGTAGAGGTACTGTAGCAACTGGTAGAATCGAAGCTGGTATTATCAATACAGGAGATCCTGTAGATATCATCGGTATGGGTGAAGAAAAATTAACTTCTACTATTACAGGAGTTGAGATGTTCAGAAAAATCCTTGACAGAGGTGAAGCTGGAGATAACGTAGGTCTATTGTTGAGAGGTATTGAAAAAACTGACATCAAGAGAGGTATGGTAATCGCTAAGAAAGATTCTGTTAAGCCACACAAAAAATTCAAAGCATCTGTTTATATCCTTTCTAAGGAAGAAGGTGGACGTCACACTCCATTCCACAACAAGTACCGTCCTCAGTTCTACGTAAGAACTACTGACGTTACAGGTGAGATCTTCTTACCAGAAGGAGTAGAAATGGTAATGCCTGGTGATAACTTAGAGATCACTGTAGAATTGTTACAGCCAATCGCTCTTAACGTAGGTCTTAGATTTGCGATCAGAGAAGGAGGTAGAACAGTTGGTTCAGGTCAGGTTACTGAAATCTTAGACTAATCATCTTAAAATAAATAAAGCTTCCGAAAGGAAACTCTCGGAAGCTTTTTATCTACGGGCATCGTCCAATGGTAGGATACCGGTCTCCAACACCGTTGATCAGGGTTCGAATCCTTGTGCCCGTGCAAATATAAATTATGAGTTCATTTGTCAATTTTTTAAAAGGTTCTTATAACGAATTCAGACATAAAGTTGAATGGCCAAAATGGTCAGACTTACAGTCTTCTACAATTGTAGTTACTGTTGCTACTGTCATTTTAGCATTATTTACTTTTGGTGTTGATGAGTTGTTTTCAAAATCAATCAGCAACATCTTAGGAATACTAATTAACAGCTTCAACTAATTAAAACTATTTTCCATAATGAGCGAATTGAAATGGTATGTGCTGAAAGCAATCAGCGGACAGGAAAATAAAGTGAAAAACTATATTGAGACAGAAATCAAACGTTTAGGGTTTGAGCAGTATGTTACTCAGGTAGTTATTCCTATGGAAAAGGTGATTCAGCTTAGAAACGGAAAAAAAGTTCCTAAAGAAAGACCTTACTATCCAGGTTACCTGATGGTAGAAGCAGATCTGATGGGGGAGATTCCTCACGTTATAAAAAACATTCCGGGTGTAATTTCTTTCTTAAGTTTAACCAAAGGTGGTGATCCTGTACCGATGAGAAAATCTGAGGTTAACAGAATGCTAGGTAGAATGGATGAACTTTCAGAATTTGCTACCGATGCAGAAATTCCATTCATTGTTGGAGAGAATGTAAAAGTAATCGATGGTCCTTTCAACGGATTCAACGGTACAGTAGAAAAAATTCTTGAAGATAAGAAGAAAGTGGAAGTATCAGTTTTGATCTTCGGAAGAAAAACTCCAATGGAGTTGAGCTACATGCAAGTAGAAAAAGTTTAAATGTATATATTTAAAATATAAAAAAAGGGTGCTTTTCAAAGCATCCTTTTTTTATCCATAAAATTGAGAATATGATACTGTTTGCAAAAAAGAATACTCCTTTTTTATTGTATTGCTTTTTTTTAGTTGTAATCTTTTTTTATGTAGTTGTAAAACTACATGGGAAGGCAACATTACCTGTCCATGAATGGACTATGTCTGACTGGTTGGTTAACTATGAAGATGGAGGTTTTAAACGTAGAGGTGTTACCGGAACTTCTTTTTTTGCAGTGCAGGACCTATTTGGCATACAATTGCCTTTTCAGGTATTTACTATTCAAATTATTTTTTATACCCTTATTTTTTTTTCATATTTTAAGCTGGTAATTGTAAAGAAAATAGATTGGAACATTTTGGTATTGCTGTGCTCTCCACTATGTTTTATGTATTTTCCAATTAATTTGTCTTATTCAGGGAAGAGAGAAATTGTTCTTTTTGCGCTTTCTGCGTATTTTGCATTCGGTAAAATGACCGTTCTAAAAGAAAGAATCTTTTTAGTTTTATTTTGCGCAGGGTTGTTTATCCATGAAATGTTTTATTTCTTTTTGCCATTTTTCATTGCCATACATTTTTTTAAAACAGGAGAAAAGAAATATACTTTTTGGATGCTTTTTTTAGTTCTATCTACTATTATAATGGGGATTATGCTTTTCTTCGGTAAAGAAATTAATTGTGGAAAGAGTGTAGAGATTATAAGAAAAAGAGGAGTGGCTTTTGGAACAAACAATATTTTTATTTATAATTTTTGGGAGGGTATAGAACTAATTAAAAAAGAAATTACGTCCTACTCTCTATTTGTTTTAGAACTCGTTATCGAAGTTTCAATGTTTTTATATTATGTCTTTTTATTTTATAGAAACAAATTTTATACTTTGCTTAAGTTTATCATTGCAAGCTTCATTTGGGTGATGCCATTGTATTTTCTGGGGATTGATTGGTATCGTTGGAATCATATATATTCTATGCTTTTATTAATCGTTGTAATTACGATATTGCCCAACAATGAGAGTCGTGATAAGGTTTCATTTAATCGGAATGTTTTTATTAAAAAACTTCTAGTTATTAACATTCTGTTTTTTGTCTTCTTTTTTATTCATATGCAATATGATGCGAGAGGGCTTTCCTTGCAAAATGTAATGGAATATTATTTTTTAAAACTTTATTCTTAATCAATTGATTCACTAGTTCCTTATTAATAACCTTTGTAAATAATCTAAGATTCAAAAAGAGACAGAAAATATTTAAATTATCTACTTAAAACTCAAATAATTAATTTGCTAATTCAAAAATATTTCATAATTTTGCAGTCCGAAAAGTAGGTTTACTTTATGTGAGTGCGGTAACCTACTGAATAATGAATGCTTCCAAACTCATTAATTATTCAAATTTAAAAAATAAAAAATGGCTAAAAAAGTCTTTAAAATGGTAAAACTTCAGGTGAAAGGTGGCGCTGCTAACCCTTCTCCACCAGTAGGTCCAGCTTTGGGTTCTGCAGGTGTGAACATCATGGAGTTTTGTAAGCAGTTTAACGGAAGAACCCAAGATAAGCCAGGACAAGTTTTACCTGTAGTAATTACAGTGTACGAAGACAAATCTTTTGAATTCGTAATCAAAACTCCTCCTGCAGCAATCCAGTTGATGGATGCGGCTAAAATCAAAGGTGGCTCTGGAGAACCAAACAGAAACAAAGTAGGTGCTGTATCTTGGGCTCAGGTTCAAAAAATCGCTGAAGATAAGATGACAGATCTTAACTGCTTTACAATGGATTCTGCAGTTTCTATGGTTGCAGGTACTGCTAGATCTATGGGATTAAGAGTAACAGGAACTAAACCAACTTTTAACGCTTAATACTTAGAGAAATGGCAAAATTGACTAAAAAGCAAAAGGAAGCTTTAAGCAAAGTAGAAAAAGGAAGAATCTATAACCTTGAAGAAGGTTCTGCTCTTGTAAAAGAGGTGAACACTGCAAAGTTTGATGCTTCTGTAGATATCGCTGTAAGATTGGGTGTAGATCCAAGAAAAGCAAACCAAATGGTAAGAGGTGTTGTATCTCTTCCTCACGGTACTGGTAAAGACGTTAAAGTTTTAGCTTTAGTAACTCCAGATAAAGAAGCTGAAGCTAAAGAAGCTGGTGCTGACTATGTAGGTCTTGACGAATATTTACAGAAAATAAAAGAAGGTTGGACAGATGTTGACGTTATCGTTACAATGCCAGCTGTTATGGGTAAATTAGGACCATTGGGTAGAGTTTTAGGACCAAGAGGTTTGATGCCTAACCCAAAATCAGGTACTGTAACTATGGAAATTGGTAAAGCAGTAACTGAAGTAAAAGCTGGTAAAATTGACTTTAAAGTAGACAAATACGGTATTATCCACGCTGGTATTGGTAAAGTATCTTTCGATGCTGCCAAAATCAAGGAAAATGCTCAGGAATTGATCTCTACTTTGATCAAAATGAAGCCAACTGCTGCAAAAGGAGTTTATGTAAAAAGCATTTATTTGTCTTCTACAATGAGTCCTGGTATTGCAATCGATACTAAATCTGTTAACTAATTATAATCCTTAAGACAATGACAAAAGACCAAAAAGTTGTAGCGATACAAGAGATCAAAGACTTGCTTCAGGATGCAAAAGTAGTTTATGTAGCAGATCTAGACGGTTTGAACGCTGCAAAATCTTCTGACTTCAGAAGACAGGCTTTCAAGCAAAATATCAAAGTAAAAGTGGTAAAAAATACACTTTTGCAAAAAGCAATGGAACAAATTGACGGAGTAGATTTCTCTGAAATGTTCCAGACTTTCAAAGGTAACTCTGCATTAATGATTGCTGAAACGGCTAACGCTCCTGCAAAATTAATCAAAGACTTTAGAAAAAAAGAAGAGAAGCCGGCTTTAAAATCAGCTTTCGTTCAAGAAACTTTCTATGTTGGTGACAACAGCCTTGATGCTCTAGTAAGCATTAAGTCTAGAGAAGAAATGATCGGTGAAATCATCGGATTACTTCAGTCTCCAATTCAAAGAGTTGTTTCTGCTCTTCAAAACAAATCTGAAACTGCAGAAGCTACTGCTGAAGAAGCTGCACCTGCTGTAGAAGAAACTCCAGCTACTGAAACTCCAGAAGCTGCTGCAGAAGGAGAAGCTCCAGCTGCAGAATAATTAGACTCTCAAAAAAATCAATCAATAATCAACAAAAACATTACAACAATGTCAGATTTAAAAAATTTAGCTGAAACGCTAGTAAACTTAACAGTAAAAGACGTAAATGAATTAGCTACTATCCTTAAGGATGAGTACGGAATCGAACCAGCTGCTGCTGCAGTTGTTATGGCTGGTCCTGGTGCAGGTGAAGCTGCTGAAGAAAAGACTGAATTCGACGTAATTCTTAAGTCTGCAGGTGCTTCTAAATTAGCTATCGTTAAATTGGTAAAAGATTTAACTGGTGCTGGTCTTAAAGAAGCTAAAGATATCGTAGACGGAGCTCCTTCTGCTATTAAAGAAGGTATCTCTAAAGACGAAGCTGAAGCTCTTAAGAAGCAATTAGAAGAAGCTGGTGCTGAAGTAGAATTGAAGTAATCACTTACTTTCAAAATATAAGAAGCAACTACATTTTGTAGTTGCTTTTTTTTGCATTATATCGAGCTAATTCCGTCATATTTTATTTTTAAATAATTTCCTAAGATTTTCCGCATTGAAAAAATTATCGTTGACAATGTTTAAAGTATTTTGCAGAAAAACATTTATTGTTATGGTGTTGGAATGAATAAATTTCAGTTTAGATAACCAACTCATTATTAGTGCTTTTTTATTGTTTATGAAATTAATAATCCGTATATTTGCAGTCTCTTTTGGCGCTAAAAATTAAACATAATACGGTAAAATATTGAAAATCAGCTCTTTCATTAATTTGGAAGGGTATTCTGTATTTTTACTGTTTACGCTTTTTTGCCATTAGAAAAAAAATAAAAATATTTTGCATTACACTGTGAAAAGATATACCAGTGTTGCAGTTAGAAAGAGACATTTATAAAGTAGTAAGAGCCAAGGTCTTTCGTGAGCGCCAAAAACACTTCTTCCTTGTTACTTTTGCCTTTTACCTTTCTTTTTCTGATATTTTTGAATAAAAACAAAATATTTTTTAACCCTTTCTTAAAAGTTTTATGAGTAAAACAACATCAACAACTAGGGGAGTTGAGAGAATTAATTTCTCTTCGGCTAAAGGAAAAATCATTACTCCGGATTTCTTAGATATCCAGCTAGAGTCATTTAAAGATTTTTTCCAGCTAGACACACTTCCTGAGGACAGAAAGAAAGAAGGTTTGCACAAAACCTTCCAAGAAAACTTTCCAATTACCGATTCTAGAAACCAATTTGTATTGGAATTCTTAGATTATTTGGTAGATTCTCCACGTTATTCAATCAATGAATGTGTGGAAAGAGGTTTAACGTATTCAGTTCCTCTAAAAGCTAGACTTAAATTATACTGTACAGACCCTGAACATGAAGATTTTCAGACTGTTGTACAAGATGTATATTTAGGTCCGGTTCCTTATATGACAGACAGTGGTTCTTTCATTATCAACGGAGCAGAAAGAGTTATCGTTACGCAACTTCACCGTTCACCTGGTGTATTCTTCGGACAGACTTACCACGCAAACGGAACAAAATTGTACTATTCAAGAATTATTCCTTTCAAAGGATCTTGGATGGAATTTACGACCGATATCAACAGCGTAATGTACGCGTATATCGACCGTAAGAAAAAATTACCTTTAACAACGTTATTAAGAGCGATCGGTTTCGAATCTGATAAAGACATTCTTCAGATCTTTGACCTTGCAGAAGAAGTAAAAGTTTCTAAAGCTGCTCTTAAAAAAGTAGAAGGTAGAACTTTGGCTGCGAGAGTATTGAACACTTGGTTCGAAGATTTCGTAGACGAAGATACTGGTGAAGTAGTTTCTATTGAAAGAAACGAAATCATCTTAGACAGAGAAACTATTCTTGAAAAAGAACATTTAGATCTTATTTTGGATGCTGGTGTGAAATCTATCTTGATTCACAAAGAAAATTCAAACGAATTCTCTATCATCCAGAATACTTTACAAAAAGACCCTACCAACTCTGAAAAAGAAGCGGTAGAATATATTTACCGTCAGTTAAGAAATGCAGATCCACCAGATGAGGAAACTGCAAGAGGAATTATCGAAAAATTATTCTTCTCTGAGCAAAGATATTCACTTGGTGAAGTAGGACGTTACAGACTAAACAAAAAGTTAGGTCTAAACATTCCTACAACTACTGAGGTTCTTACAAAAGAAGATATCATTGCGATTGTAAGACACTTGATCGAATTGGTAAACTCTAAAGCGGAGGTTGATGATATTGACCACTTATCAAACAGAAGAATTAAAACTGTTGGTGAGCAATTAGCAGGACAGTTCGGTGTAGGTCTTTCTAGAATTGCAAGAACAATTAAGGAAAGAATGAACGTTAGAGATAACGAGATATTTACTCCTCTTGACCTTGTTAATGCGAAAACTTTAACATCAGTTATTAACTCATTCTTTGGTACCAACCAGCTTTCTCAGTTTATGGACCAAACCAACCCATTGTCAGAAATCACGCACAAGCGTAGACTTTCTGCCCTAGGACCTGGTGGTTTATCAAGAGAAAGAGCAGGTTTCGAGGTACGTGACGTTCACCATACTCACTATGGTAGAATCTGTCCTATCGAAACTCCTGAAGGACCAAACATTGGTTTGATTTCATCTCTAGGTATTTATGCCAAAATCAATACATTAGGTTTCATCGAAACTCCATATAGAAAAGTAAATGACGGTACTGTAGATTTAAATGCAGATCCTATTTATCTAAATGCGGAAGACGAAGAAGATAAAGTAATTGCTCAGGCAAACGTAGAATTGAATGACAACGGTACATTTATCACAGACAGAATTATTGCTCGTCTAGACGGTGATTATCCTGTAGTTGAGCCTTCTGAAGTTAACTTGATCGACGTTGCACCAAACCAGATTTCTGGTATTTCAGCTTCATTAATTCCATTCTTGGAGCATGATGATGCGAACCGTGCATTGATGGGATCAAACATGATGCGTCAGGCAGTTCCTTTGTTGAAGCCACAAGCTCCAATCGTAGGTACAGGTCTGGAACAGCAAGTTGCGAAAGATTCTAGAATCTTGATCAATGCTGAAGGTACAGGTACTGTAGAATACGTTGATGCTGATAAGATTACTATTAAATATGAAAGAAGCGAAGACGAAGATTTAGTATCATTCGAATCTGCTACGAAAACATATAACCTTACTAAGTTTAGAAAAACTAACCAGAGTACTACAATTACCCTAAGACCAAACGTAAGAGTAGGTGAAACAGTGGTAAAAGGACAGGTACTTTGCGATGGTTATGCTACTGAAAAAGGAGAATTGGCTTTGGGTAGAAACTTAGTCGTTGCGTTCATGCCTTGGAAGGGTTACAACTTTGAGGATGCGATCGTAATCAACGAAAAAGTGGTACGTGAAGACTGGTTTACTTCTATTCACGTAGATGAATATTCTCTTGAAGTTCGTGATACCAAATTAGGTATGGAAGAATTGACAGCAGATATTCCTAACGTTTCTGAAGAAGCTACAAAAGATCTTGATGAGAACGGAATGATCAGAATCGGTGCTGAAGTGAAGCCTGGTGATATCATGATCGGTAAGATTACTCCAAAAGGTGAATCTGACCCTACTCCTGAAGAGAAGCTTCTTAGAGCAATCTTTGGTGACAAAGCTGGTGATGTGAAAGATGCTTCATTGAAAGCAGATTCTTCATTAAGAGGTGTTGTGATCAACAAGAAATTGTTCTCTAGAAACATTAAAGATAAAAAGAAAAGAACTGAAGAAAAACTTAAACTTGAAGAGATTGAAAACACTTACAAGACTAAGTTTGACGAGTTGAGAAATAGTTTAATTGAAAAATTAAATACTCTTGTTAGCGGTAAAACTTCTCAGGGAGTTACCAACGACTTAGATGAAGAAATCATCGGTAAGGGTATGAAATTTACTCATAAATTATTAACATCAGTAGAAGATTACGTTAACGTAAGCGGTGCAGATTGGACGGTTGACAACGATAAGAATGAATTGATTAAACAATTGATTCACAACTACAAAATCAAATTCAACGATATTCAAGGAGTTAAAAACCGTGAGAAATTCGCAATTTCTATCGGAGATGAGCTTCCAGCTGGTATCATGAAGTTGGCTAAAGTATATATCGCTAAAAAACGTAAACTAAACGTTGGAGATAAAATGGCGGGTCGTCACGGTAACAAAGGTATCGTTTCGAGAATCGTTCGTGAAGAAGATATGCCATTCCTGGAAGACGGAACACCAGTAGATATCGTATTGAATCCACTTGGGGTACCTTCTCGTATGAACATCGGTCAGATTTATGAAACAGTTCTTGGATGGGCTGGTCAGAAATTGGGTATGACGTTCGCTACGCCAATCTTTGATGGGGCAACGCTAGATCAGATTACAGAGTATACTGAGAAAGCAGGAGTTCCTAAATTTGGTCACACTCACCTTTATGATGGTGGTACCGGAGAAAGATTTACTCAGGCTGCAACGGTAGGTATTATCTATATGTTGAAACTTGGGCACATGGTAGATGACAAAATGCACGCACGTTCTATCGGACCTTACTCATTGATTACTCAGCAGCCATTAGGAGGTAAAGCTCAGTTTGGTGGACAGAGATTCGGAGAGATGGAGGTTTGGGCTCTTGAAGCATTTGGAGCATCAAATATCTTGAGAGAGATCCTTACTGTGAAGTCAGATGACGTGATTGGTAGAGCAAAAACTTATGAAGCGATTGCGAAAGGTGAAGCAATGCCTGAACCAGGTATTCCTGAATCATTCAACGTACTACTTCACGAGTTACAAGGTCTTGGATTAGACGTAAGACTAGAGGAATAATTTTAAATTTTAAATTATAAATGTTGAATGGCAACATTCAAAAATTAATCTAAAATCTGAAATCTAAAATTTAAAATCTAACAAATGTCAAATAAAAATAAATCAAGTAGATTTAATAAAATAACCATCGGTTTAGCTTCTCCGGAGTCTATTTTACAGGACTCAAGAGGGGAGGTTCTTAAGCCGGAAACTATTAACTACAGAACGCACAAACCTGAAAGAGACGGTTTGTTCTGTGAAAAAATCTTCGGTCCTATCAAGGATTACGAATGTGCTTGTGGTAAATACAAGAGAATTCGTTACAAGGGGATCGTTTGTGACCGTTGTGGTGTAGAGGTTACGGAGAAAAAAGTACGTAGAGAGAGAATCGGGCATATCAATTTGGTAGTTCCTATCGCTCACATCTGGTATTTCCGTTCTTTACCAAACAAAATCGGTTACCTTTTGGGTATTCCTTCCAAGAAATTGGATATGATTATTTATTACGAAAGATATGTGGTAATTCAGCAAGGTATCGCTAAGAAATTAGACGGTGCTGATTTTGATCATATGGAATTCCTTACAGAAGAAGAATACCTTGATATCATGGAAACTCTTCCTGTAGAAAACCAATATCTTGACGATTCAGATCCAAACAAATTCATCGCTAAAATGGGTGCTGAAGCTGTTGAGGAGCTATTAAAAAGAATCGATCTTGATGCATTGTCTTTCGATTTGAGACACAAAGCTCACAACGAAGGTTCTAAGCAAAGAAGAACTGAAGCTCTGAAAAGATTGAACGTTGTAGAAGCATTGAGAGGTGCTAATACTAGAATGATCAACAGACCGGAGTGGATGATTATGCGTGTACTTCCTGTAATACCACCAGAACTAAGACCATTAGTTCCATTGGATGGAGGACGTTTCGCTACTTCTGACTTAAATGACCTTTACAGAAGAGTTATTATCAGAAATAACCGTTTGAAGAGATTATTGGAGATCAAAGCTCCGGAAGTAATCTTGAGAAACGAGAAGCGTATGCTTCAGGAATCTGTAGATTCATTATTCGATAATACAAGAAAATCTTCAGCAGTAAAATCAGAATCAAACAGACCATTGAAATCACTTTCAGATTCATTGAAAGGTAAGCAAGGTCGTTTCCGTCAGAACTTACTAGGGAAAAGGGTAGATTACTCGGCTCGTTCGGTAATTGTTGTAGGTCCAAACTTACAACTTCACGAATGTGGTATTCCTAAAGATATGGCTGCTGAGCTTTACAAACCGTTTATCATCAGAAAACTGATCGAAAGAGGGATTGTAAAAACAGTAAAATCTGCAAAGAGAATTATTGACAGAAAAGAACCTGTAGTTTATGATATCTTAGAAAACGTGATGAAAGGTCACCCTGTTCTATTGAACAGAGCACCTACCCTTCACAGACTGGGTATTCAGGCTTTCCAACCTAAGATGATCGAAGGTAAGGCAATCCAACTACACCCGTTAGTAACAACAGCATTCAACGCCGATTTCGATGGTGACCAGATGGCGGTACATTTACCATTAGGGCCTGAAGCAATCCTTGAAGCTCAGTTATTGATGTTAGGTTCTCAGAATATTTTGAACCCTGCAAACGGTTCTCCAATTACGGTACCTTCTCAAGACATGGTTCTTGGTCTTTATTTCATGACCAAAGAATTGAGCTCTACAGAAGATATGAAAGTTTTGGGAGAAGGTCTTGCATTCTATTCTCCGGAAGAAGCGGAAATCGCTTATGCTGAAGGTAGAGTTTCATTGAACGCTAAAGTAAGATGTAGACTTCCTATTAAAGAAAACGGTGAAATCACTACGAAATTAACTGAAACTTCTGTAGGTAGAATCTTATTCAACCAAATCGTTCCTAAGCAGTCAGGATATATTAATGAGCTTCTTACAAAGAAATCATTAAGAAATATTATCGGTAGAGTACTTGCTGATACAGATTTCCCTACTACTGTGAAGTTCTTGGATGCAATGAAGGACTTAGGGTATTCAAACGCATTCAAAGGAGGTCTTTCGTTCTCATTAGGTGACATCGTTGTTCCTGTTGAGAAAAAGAAAATGATCGCTACTTCAATTGAAACAGTTGACGAAATTAGAGCCAACTATAACATGGGTCTAATTACAGATACAGAACGTTATAACCAGGTAATCGACGTTTGGACAAACACAAACGCTGGATTAACTGAGATGATCATGAGCAGAATGAAAGTTGACCAAGGTGGATTCAATTCTGTATATATGATGCTTGATTCTGGTGCGAGGGGTTCTAAGGAACAGATCCGTCAGTTATCAGGGATGAGAGGTTTGATGGCAAAACCGCAGAAAGCTGGTTCTACCGGTGCGGAAATTATCGAAAATCCGATTCTTGCAAACTTTAAAGAAGGTCTTTCCATCTTAGAATACTTTATCTCTACTCACGGTGCTCGTAAAGGTCTTGCGGATACCGCTCTTAAGACTGCCGATGCGGGTTACTTAACGAGAAGATTGGTAGACGTTGCACAAGACGTTATCGTTACAGAAAACGATTGTGGAACATTAAGAGGTACAGAAGTTACTGCACTTAAGAAAAATGATGAGATCGTTGAAAGAATCTCTGAAAGAATCTTAGGTAGAGTTTCTTTACACAATATCTATGATCCTGAAACTGATGAGTTAATCGCTCCTGCAGATCAGATCATTAATGAAGCTTTAGCTAAAAGAATCGAAGAAATAGGTCTTGAAGCAGTTGAGGTTCGTTCACCATTAACATGTGAAACCAAAAAAGGAATCTGTGCTAAATGTTACGGTAGAAACTTAGCGACAGGTAAACCAATTCATATGGGTGAAGCAGTAGGTGTTATTGCTGCACAATCAATTGGGGAACCGGGAACTCAGTTAACATTGAGAACCTTCCACCAAGGGGGTGTATCTACAAACGTATCAGAAAACCCTTCAATTACTGCAAGAAGAGATGGTATCGTAGAATTGGATGAGGTAAGAACAATTACTTCTGAAGATGAAAACGGAAACACTGCTGAAGTAGTAGTATCTCGTACAACAGAATTTAGATTGGTTGCTGATAACGAATCTAGAACTCCATTGATGATTGCCAACGTACCTTACGGTTCTCAGTTATTGGTAAAACCTGGTGATAAAGTGAAAAAAGGAGATACCATTGCAAAATGGGATCCTTATAACGCGGTAATCATTGCAGAAAATGCTGGTAAAGTAGAATACGAAGATATTATTCAGGGTATTTCATTCCAATTGGAGATTGACGAACAGACAGGATTTGAGGAGAAAGTAATCTCTGAATCTAGAAATAAGAAAGCCGTACCTACATTAAAAGTAGTAGATTCTAAAGGTGTTGAACAAAAAGGTTACAACTTACCGGTAGGAGCCCACTTAATGGTAAACGATGGTGAAAAAATTAAGGCTGGTAAAGTCTTAATCAAAATCCCAAGAAAAGCTGCTAAAACAGGGGATATCACCGGAGGTCTTCCGAGAGTTACAGAATTATTCGAAGCAAGAAACCCTTCAAACCCGGCGGTTGTTACAGAGATCGATGGGGTAGTTTCTTACGGAAAAATCAAGAGAGGTAACCGAGAATTGATCGTTGAGGCTAAAACTGGTGAGAGAAAAATTTATTTAGTTAAATTATCAAACCAGATCTTAGTACAGGAGAATGACTTTGTAAGAGCTGGTTCGCCACTTTCTGACGGTTCAGTTACTCCAGACGATATCTTGAAGATCAAAGGGCCAACTGCGGTTCAGGAATATTTAGTAAATGAAATTCAGGAAGTTTACCGTCTACAAGGGGTAAAAATCGACGATAAGCACTTCGAAATCATCGTAAGACAGATGATGACAAAAGTATCAATCGTTGATGGAGGTGATACTCAGTTCCTTGAAGCTGCTCTTGAGCACAAATACGATTTCTTAATGGAAAACAACAGAGTGTTTGGTCTTAAAGTAGTTACAGAAGCTGGTGATTCTAAAGAATTCAAGCCAGGACAGATGATTACTGCAAGAGAACTAAGAGACGAAAACTCTAAGTTGAAGCGTGAAGATCAGGCTTTAGTTGAAGTAAGAGAAGCACTTCCTGCAACGGCTACGCCGGTATTGCAAGGGATTACAAGAGCAGCTCTACAGACTAAGTCGTTCATGTCTGCAGCATCGTTCCAGGAAACAACTAAAGTTCTAAACGAAGCAGCAGTTGCTGGTAAAGTAGACAGCTTGAATGGTCTTAAAGAAAATGTAATTGTAGGACATAGAATTCCTGCAGGTACAGGTCTTAAAGAGTATCAGAATGTAATCGTAGGTTCTAAGAAAGAATTCGAAGACCTTAATTAAAATTAATGATTTGAAATTTGAGGTTTGAAATTATTTTTATACTTTCACAATCTCAAATTTCATATTTAAAAATATAACTTATACAATGGACAATCAAAATCAAAACAACGATCCAAACAACATCAACATCCAACTTAACGAGATGGTAGCTTCAGGAGTTTACTGTAACCTTGCGTTAGTAAACCACTCTCCATCTGAGTTTGTAGTAGATTTCATCCAGTTAATGCCGGGTGTACAGCAGGCTAACGTGAGATCAAGAGTAATCTTGGCTCCACTTCACGCTAAGAGAGTTTTAGCTGCACTTCAGCAAAACATCACAAACTACGAGCAACAATTCGGAGAAATCAAAGAAGTTGAGCCTTTCGTATTAGGAGGAAACAACGTTAACGCTTAAGATTTATCTTACTATATAAAATACCTCAACGGAAGTTGGGGTATTTTTTTTGTCATTTATATAAATATTTACACAAAAATTCAATCCGAATCATCCAATTGTATATCTTTGGTTTAGGATATGATAAAAATGACATGATAAATAATGAGTTTATATTAAATAAATTTGGCTACTTAGGTAATGATTTTTCGGTAGAGCTTCAGAAGCATGCTGTGGTAACAGAAGTGAAAGCTAAAACCGAAATTATCAGAGAAGGACAAAAGAATAAATATGTACCATTTTTAGTAAAAGGTTCTATAAAAGTATATGCCTTAAACGACGGAAGAGAACTCATTTATTATTATATACGACCCAATGACAGCTGTCTGATGACATTTTCGTCAATATTCTCAGACTGTATCAGCAAAATATACGCTGTTTCGGAAGAAGACTCAGAAGTGATATTAGTTCCGGTTTCTGTCGTTCTCGACTGGCTCATCAAATATCCTCAAATCAACAGGCTTTTTTACCACGAATACGACAAAAGGTTTTCAGATGTCATGAATATGGTCAATGAGGCGGTATTTCATAAGCTTGATAAAAGAATTTTAAGCTATATTAAACAGCAGATCTTAATTACCGGAAACAATCCTATTAAACTTACTCACAAAGAAATTGCTAACAATTTGGGGACTTCAAGAGAAGTGGTCAGCAGGGTTCTGAAAAAAGTAGAAAATGAAGGCGAAATTATCCAGACTAAAGAAGGAATAAAAATACTTGTAAATGAGGGTGTCAAATGAAACTAAGTCATCTTATTAAATAAATTTAACACATTGATTGATTAAAATAACTCACTCGGTGACTTTTATCACCAAATTTTAGCATCATAAGTTGATAAGTTTGTCATACGAATTAAACATTTGTGCGTATGACAAAAACTTTCCTTTTTTTGTCAATATTTATTTCAGGTTTTGCCTTTGCTCAGGAAGACCTTTTGAAAGATATTGACACCATTCAGACAAACAATACAGAAAATTCACCACCAGCATTTAAGGCGCTTCAGATTGTTACAGGTCAGTCTACAAAATTGTCTGCAAAAAATGAATGGTACATTGTTATCGCGCATCGTTTTGGAGATGTAAGCAAAGGCTTCAAAGACTTTTTCGGGTTAGATGATGCTTCTACGAAATTAGGAGTAATCTATGGTGTTACAGATAATATCTCATTGAGTCTTTCGCGAGAAACTAATCTCAAAACTTTTGAAGGCGCTGCGAAATATAAATTAATCAAGCAAAGTGAAAATTTCCCGGTTGATATTGTAGGATATAATGTTATGGCGGTGAATACAGACCTCAGCAAAGATAATTATCCGCATCTTCAATTTGGAGACCGACTTTCTTATCTTACTCAGGCATTGATTTCGAGAAGGTTTAACGAAAATTTTTCCTTACAGTTAACACCTTCTTACGTTCACAAAAACCTTTATGAGCCGATGATTGAAGATAAAAATCAATTTCTTGCAGGTTTGGGCGGTCGTTATAAAATTTCGAAAAGAATATCAATTAACGCCGAGTATTTTGTGAATTTTGATAATCACAGTTTTTATAAAAATCCACTCTCTTTAGGGATGGATATAGAAACCGGCGGACATGTGTTTCAGCTTTTATTTACCAATTCACAATTGAATTCAGATATTGGTTATCTCACAAACGCTTCAGGAAAATGGGAAAAGGGGCAGATTTTTTTTGGGTTTAATCTTTATAGAGTTTTTTAGGTATGAAAAAAATAATCTACATCGTTTCACTTGCAGTGGTATCAATTGCTTGTGAAAGCAGAACCTACGAAGAGATTTCAGACAAAACTCCTATTGCAGAGCTGGTAACCTACAACAAAGATGTAAAACCTATTATTGATGCCAACTGTGTAAGTTGTCATTCGCCGGGTGGTTCAGCTTCATTTCAACCTTTGACAGGCTATAATCAGTTAAAAAATAATATTGATAAAATTATTGATAGAATTAGCCGGCCAACCGGAGATCCTCAAAAAATGCCTCAAGGCGGTAGTTTATCATCATCACAAACTATGATCATCACAAAATGGAAAACCGATGGGTTGACAGAAAATTAAAAGAAACAATATGAAAAATTTAATATTATTAATCGTTATACTAAGTTTCGGATCTGTTGTTTCGGCTCAGAAGTATACAACCAAAACTGGCAAAGTAACGTTTGAGGCATCAGTACCATTATTTGAAGATGTTTTTGCACAGGATGATAATAATGTCGCTATTGTTAATGCTGATACAGGAGATTTTGCTTCTGTTTCATCGGTAAAGAATTATCGTTTTAAAGTTAAATTAATGGAAGAACATTTTAATGAAAGCTATGCCGAATCTGCAAAATATCCCAAAACAACCTTTAAAGGTAAGATTGTGAACTTTGATAAAACAAAATTGACGGCATCGCCAAAGAAGTACACAGTTCAGGGCACTTTAAATTTTCACGGAGTAGATAAAGCACTGAGTTCAAGTGCTGTAATTTATTCTAAAGAGGGCAAAATTTATATGCAAGGAAATTTCGTTGCAAAACCCGCAGATTATAAGGTGACCATTCCTAAAATGGTTACTAAAAAAGTAGCAGAAAATGTAAATGTTGAATACAATTATATACTATCAAAATAATGACAAAAATATTTTTTATCCTAAGTTTCATATTGAGTTTTACCGTAATGTCGGCTCAGGAAAAAGCAAAATCTATTTTTGATATTGCCAGAAGCGGAACTGTTGCAGAAGCAAAAGAGCTGATGAAGCAGAATCCCGATGTTATTAATCAAACCAACGAAAACGGATTTTCTCCGCTAATCCTCGCTTGCTACAGAGGAAATACTCCTGTTGCAGAATTTTTGATGGCAAAAGTAAAGGATATTAATTACGGTAGTGATCAAGGTTCAGCGCTTACGGCAGCGGTTTTTAAAAATAACAAAGAACTCACTCAAAAATTATTGGCAAATGGAGCCAATCCAAATCTTGCAGATACCAAAGGCACTACTCCTTTGATATATGCTGTTCAGCTTCAGGATAAAGATCTCGTAGAAACACTATTAAAAAACAAAGCCAATAAAAATTTGGCAGATAAACAAGGTAAAACAGCATTCGAATATGCCGTATTTACTAAAAATATCGAAATTATTAACTTATTAAAAAATTAAAGATGAAAAAAACATTATTTTCTTTACTATTAACTATGGGGTTTTTGGCTTCTTCACAGCAAAAATCTACAGGAGTGATGACATGCACGGTTGGCACAAGATCTATAACCGCTAATATTACCTTAAATAATACGACAAATAAAGTGAGACTGGATTTAACAGGACCTTCTGACAGATGGTTTGGATTTACATTCAGAAGTGCAGCCAACTCTGGGATGTCTGGTGCTCCTACAGATGCTTTGACGTATAGCAGCGCAGGCTTTTCCGACAGAAATCTGGGAGGCATCGGAGTATACAACACAGACACTCAAGACTGGACTGTAGTAAGCGCTCCCGTAGTTTCTGGTGGTATAGTTTCAATGGCTTATGAGCGTAATATGACAACAGGAGACGGGGTTAACGATTATCAGTTTAATTATGCTTCGGCAGGCAGTATTACTACCAAATGTGTTATTACAGGTGCAGCAGACTTAGCTATAGCACCACATGGAGGGTCTGCCAATACAGCTGTTACAAGCGGAACATTTTCAATTTTGGGTATAAGCGAGCTGGAAGCTGAAAGCAAAGCGATTAAAATGTATCCTAATCCTGCGAAGGAAAAAGTATATTTCAAAAATGCTGATAAAATAAGATCTGTTGATATTTACGAAACTACAGGCAGAAAAGTAAAAACAGTAAAAGTTGACGGTGAAAACATCAGTGTAGCTGATTTAAAATCGGGCAATTATTATTTTGAAATCACTTTAAAAGACGGTTCTACTTCGTATCAACAGTTAATTAAAGAATAAATTGAAGCCACTGAAAAGTGGCTTTATTATTTAAAATATAAAGACATTTTTCCGCCCTTTAGGATTAGGGATGGCTCGAAAAATCTTATCAAAATTACTCCATTTAGGGGTAATTTTTTTGATGAGATTAAACCGGCTCTTAATGTTTTTTTAACGTACGAAACTTTTTTGTGAAATTTACTGAGGCTACCTTTGCAAAAAAAATAAAATGAAAAAAGTATTGGCATTTTTAATGCTCACTTTATCACTAACAATATTTGCTCAGGCAGGAACAGTTGACACGGCCCAAATTGTTATTCCTAATCGTTTTAATAATGCAGAAGCGATGCAGAAGCCCTATGTTATTATGATTTCTGCAGACGGTTTCAGATATGATTATGCTAAAAAGTACAATGCTAAAAATCTTTTAAAATATTCAGGTGAAGGTATCCGTGCAAAAGCAATGACTCCAAGCTATCCGAGTATTACTTTTCCAAATCACTGGACATTAATTACAGGATTATATCCTTCTCATCACGGTTTGATTGATAATTTTTTCTACGATTATCAACGTAAAGAAGCATATGCAATGAGCAATCGCCAAAATGCTGAAGATGGATCATGGTACGGTGGAACTCCGCTGTGGAGTTTGGCAGAAAAGCAAGGAACAATCAGTGCTTCTTTGCAATGGGTAGGTTCGGCAAGTAATGCAGGTGGAATGAGGCCAACGTATTATTATCCTTATCACGAAAAATTTACACCTTCAGAAAAAGTAGGTAAAGTAATTAACTGGCTGAAACTACCTGAAGATAAAAGACCGCACTTTATCTCCTTATACTTTCCTGAAGTCGACGGAGCGGGCCATCATTTTGGTCCCGAAGCCAAAGAAACTGAAATAGCAGTTCACTTAATTGATGAAGCAATAGGAAATTTGGTTCAGAAAGTAAATCATTTAGATTTAAAAAATGTAAATTTCATCTTCGTTTCCGATCACGGAATGATAAAAGTTGATGGCGGAAATCCACTCGAAATTCCTGCAATGCTTTTTGATAAAAAAAGATTCGATTATTACAATTCTCAGACCTTATTGAGGGTTTATGTGAAAAACTCTGATGAGGTTAAAAAGGTGTATAAAGAATTAAAAATCAATAAAACAGATGACTACGAAGTTTATCTGGATAAGAAACTACCAAAATATCTTCATTTTGCTACGAAAGATGACCGATATAATAGAATAGGACAAATTTTATTAATCCCAAAAGCTCCAAAAATATTTTTAGAAAGAGATAAAAGAACTTCGGTAGGCAAACATGGTTACAACCCTAGAATTGTTCCTGAAATGAATGCTACATTCTTCGCTTGGGGTTCAGAATTTAAAAATAATTTGGTTATTGATCAATTTGAAAACATCAACGTTTATCCTTTGGTTGCTGAGATTTTAGGTTTAAAAATCATTAAGCCTATTGACGGAAAAATAAAAGTGTTGAAAAAAATAGTAAAGAAATAATATAAGTCCTGAAAGGACGACTTAGAAAAGGATAGGGCGAAACCCTATCAAAAAACAATTATAATAAGATTTCGGCGAGGCAAAAGCTAGCCGAAACTGTATTTTGCAATAGTCAAACAAAAGAAATTATGAATTAAACTTTTGTAAAACAAAAAAGACTCTCCAAAAATGAAGAGTCTTAATTTATAATTAAATCTGAGGAGATTACAAAGATTGCATATCAATCACAAAACGGTATCTTACATCGCTTTTCAGCATTCTTTCATACGCTTCATTGATGTCTTGCATTTTGATAACTTCAATTTCAGAAACAATATTGTGCTCACCGCAGAAATCAAGCATTTCCTGAGTTTCAGCAATACCTCCGATCACAGAACCGGCAACCGATTTTCTTCCCATAATCATTGGTGGAGTAAACAGGCTGTCTTCCATTTTACCGATAAAACCTACCAAAACATGAGTCCCGTTTATGGTCAAAGTTGAAATATAAGGGTTTACATCATGATCGTAAGGAACCGTGTCGATAATTAAATCAAACTTTCCTTTTACAGAATTCATCTGCTCTTCATCAGTCGAAATAATGACGTGATCTGCACCCAATTTTTTTGCATCTTCAGTTTTTCCCGGAGTTCTTGAGAATAAAGTTACTTCCGCTCCCAATCCTTTCGCTAGCTTAATTGCCATATGCCCTAATCCGCCCAAACCGACAACGGCAACTTTAGAATCAGAACCAACATTCCAGTGTCTTAAAGGCGACCAAGTGGTAATTCCTGCACAAAGAAGCGGTGCAACTGCAGCCAAATCCAGATTTGCCGGAATTTTTAAAACATGTCCTGCATCTACCACTACTTTTTGAGAATATCCACCAAAAGTATGGCCTCCCAAATGCTCATCTTTTCCGTTGTATGTTCCGATAAATCCGTTTTCGCAATATTGTTCCAGATCATGTTTGCAGCTGTTGCAATGTCCGCAAGAATCTACAATACAGCCCACTCCTGCAAGATCACCCACTTTAAATTTAGAAACATCGCTTCCTACTTTTGTAATTTTTCCTACAATTTCATGACCGGGAACTGATGGATATTTAGTTCCGCCCCAATCGTTTCTTGCGGTGTGAAGATCAGAGTGGCAAACGCCGCAATATAGAATTTCAATTTCTATATCATTCGCTGTCACTTCTCTTCTTTCAATATTCATTTCTGCTAAATCGGCAGTTTTAGATTCTGCTCCAAAAGCTTTTACTGTGAATGTGTCCATATATTTTTTTTAAGTTTTAAATTAATTATAATATTTCTGTTTTCTATTTACAAAATTCGATAGATTTAATGTAAAAGTACTTATATAAATTACAGAATCATTTACCAATTTTACTTACATTGAAAATTGTAGGCAGGAAATTGGTAATTTTGAATAAAAATTTACTTCATGGAAGATCAGGAAGTTGAAATATACAACAGCGTTTCAGAATACAATAAAATGGTGAATCAGGAAACGATGCATCCTTTGGTGAGTGTGGTAGATTTTTCAAAATCTGATCCTATTTGTCAGTTCAAAAGAACCTTTGGTTTTTACACTGTTTTTCTGAAAGACGTAATGTGTGGCGATATGCAGTACGGAAAACACAGCTATGATTATCAGGAAGGAACTTTAGTTTTCATCGCTCCCGGACAGACTTACGGAATTTATAATGCAGGAGCTTATATTCAGCCTGCAGGTTTTGCCTTAATTTTTCATCCCGATTTATTGAAAGGAACCAATTTGGGAAAAAATATCAGAGAGTACAATTTCTTTTCTTACGATGTTCATGAAGCGTTGCATCTTTCAGAAAAAGAAAGAGAGATTATTTTAGAATGTTTTAAAAATATAAAACTAGAACTTGAGCAAGCCATTGATAAACATAGTAAATCATTAATTGTTAATAATATTGAACTGTTTCTGAATTACTGCATGCGCTTCTACGACCGCCAATTTATTACAAGAGATCACATTAATCAGAATTTTATAGGCAAGTTTGAGAAATCTTTGGATGATTATTTGAAATCTGATAAGCCTAAAAATCTAGGGTTTCCAATGGTTAATTATTTCGCAGAACAACTTAATCTTTCAGCGAACTATTTTGGGGATCTGATAAAAAAAGAGCTCGGAATTTCTGCTCAGGAATTTATTCATAATAAGCTGATCGATGTAGCAAAAGATCAGATTTTTGATGCATCAAAATCTATCAGTGAAATCTCTTATGATTTAGGATTCAAATATCCACAGCATTTCACAAGATTATTCAAAAGTAAAGTAGGGGTTTCTCCAAGCGAGTTTAAAGCTCTGAATTAAATTTGTGATTAGTTTTTTTAACAAAAGTTTGTAAATTGTAATTATAAATAAATTTAAAGTCTATTGCGAAAACGATGACGGCAAATCGAAATAATACATATGCTTTTCGGGCACCTTTTGGAAAAATTTTAGCTTTTAGAGAAAACGGAATATTAAAAGCTAAAAACATTCGCTATGCGTATTCTGAAAGATTCAAAAAGCCAATTGCTGTACAGCCTTCAGATTCGGAAATTATTTTTCCTGAAAAAACTCCCGTTTGTCCGCAAAATATCAGCCCACTTCTTGAAAAAATGATTGGTAAAACCAATTTAGATGATTTTGAAGTGGATGAATCTCCCCAATATATTTCCATTTTTCGCCCTGAAAATTTTAATGAAAACGAAGAACTTTCTGTCATTGTATGGATTCATGGAGGTTCGTACGAAATAGGTTGTGGTGATCTTCCAACAGCAGATCCTACAGATTGGGTAAAAGACCAAAACATCATCATCGTTACCATTTCTTACCGTTTAGGAATTTTCGGATTTTTGGGAGGTAACGAAGAAAAACCAGCCAATTTAGGTTTGTTTGATTTAATCGAAGCTTTGAAATGGATTAAAAATAATATAGAATATTTTGGTGGAGATTCAGAAAATATCACTCTTTTTGGGCAGTCTTCTGGTGGCGATGCAATTGCTCATCTTATGATTTCAGAAGGAACTGAAGGTTTATTTAAAAGAGTGATTATTCACAGTGCTCCTTTAGGTTTAAGAAAAAACCGGCAAAAAATGTCAGCTGAATTTCTAAAAAACACTCAAATTTTTAACGAAAAATCTGATGCTCTGGAAATTATTGAAAACTATAAAAATTGTACGCCTTCTTTTCTAAAATACGGATTAAAAGCTGCAATGCCTTTCGGAACACAATATGGTTTTCCGCCTTTGTGTAATGAAGGTGAAGCAGAAGAAAGATGGAGACACAAAGCAAAAGAAGTAGATGTTCTAATTGGTTTGAATGATGAAGAAACTTCTTTTTATCTGAAAACTTCCGATATTATAAATAAATATTTTCCTGCAAAAATTTTGAACAGAGCAATTCGCACGACTACGGAAATTATTTATGGAAAACCCGCAAAAGACTTTGCTGAAAACTATGCGCAAAACGGAGGAAATGTTTATTTGTTCAGAATTCATCCCCGTTTGAAAATAGCCAATCATTTTTTAGGAGCACATGCAATTGATTTACCTCTCATTTTCGGAAACGAATCTGCATGGAAGTCTTCCGGAATTTTAAAAAATATTCCTTGGAAATACATTGATGAAAACGGAAGAAAATTAAGAAAGCTCTGGACCGAATTTGCTCAATACGGAAAGATTTCAGATGATTCAGAAAGACCGGAAATTCTTGAAATTTATAAAGTTTAATTTTTCCACTAAACTTCATTTCATTCATAAAAACAAACTTTGTAAACACTCTTTATGCAGCTTTTTTGTCATTCTGACGAACGAAGAATCTCAACCTTTTATCACGAGATTCTTCAAAAGACTTCGTTCATTCTGAATGATAAGTTCGACGCAAACATTTGTCTCAACCTCAGCCTCAAGTAATTTAGAATCATTCAAAATATGACGAAAATCATAAAAATTTTGTCATGTTCCAAATTCTTTTTAAATTTACACCTAACAAATGTTAGTTAGTAATGGAGTTTGATGTTGAATATCTAAGTCTTAATGAATTGAGAGCTCTTCAGTCCGAGAGATTGAAGAATTTGGTTGTATATCTTGAAGAGAAATCAGATTTTTATACAAGAAAATTTGATGAATTAGGAATATCAACTGAGGAAATAAGGACAATTGAAGATATTACAAAGCTTCCGATTACTTACAAACAGGATTTAAGAGACAATTATCCGTTCGGATTATTTACTGTTCCGAAAGATGAATTACAAAGAATTCATTGTTCAAGCGGAACAACAGGAAAACCGACGGTTGTAGGATATACAAAAGAAGATGTTGATTTATTCAGTGAAGTGGTAGCAAGATCGTTGAATGCAGCCGGAGCAAAACCGGGAATGCAGTTACACAACGCCTATGGATATGGAATTTTCACTGGCGGACTTGGACTTCATTACGGAGCAGAAAAATTAGGGATGAGCGTTCTTCCAATTTCAGGAGGAATGACAACGAGACAGGTTGATTTAATTATAGATTTTAAACCTGAAGTTATTTGTTGTTCGCCGTCTTACGCTTTAACAATCGCTGATGAATTTGCGAAAAGAGGGATCTCAGCAGACGAAATCAGTTTAAAATATGCCGTTTTAGGTTCAGAACCGTGGACGGAGATTATCAGACATCATATTGAAGAAAGATTAGGCGTTCATGCAACCAATAT
Organism: Chryseobacterium indoltheticum; assembly: GCF_003815915.1. Classification (NCBI taxonomy): domain Bacteria; kingdom Pseudomonadati; phylum Bacteroidota; class Flavobacteriia; order Flavobacteriales; family Weeksellaceae; genus Chryseobacterium; species Chryseobacterium indoltheticum. The sequence goes on along the minus strand of NZ_CP033929.1, from coordinate 3,994,306 downwards.
TTATGGTTTAAGCGAAATTATCGGACCCGGAGTTTCGATGGAAGATTTTGAAGAGAAAGGAGGTTCTTACATTTGGGAAGATCATTTTTATCCTGAAATTTTAGATCCGATCACAAAACAGCCGGTTCCTTTCGGGGAAGAAGGAGTTTTAGTAATCACAACTTTAACTAAAAAAGCAATGCCACTTTTACGATATTGGACGAATGATATCACGAGTCTTTATTATGAAGAAAACTCAAAAAGAACCATGGTTAAAATGAAACCAATTCTTGGAAGAGCTGATGATATGTTGATTGTAAGAGGCGTAAATGTATATCCAAGTCAGATTGAAGAAGCATTTTCTCATGTAGAAGGTGTGGTTCCGAATTATTATTTAACACCGATTGAGAAAGAGCAAATGTGTGTTGCCCTTGATATAGATTTGGAAATTGATGATGAATTTGTGAAAGCCAAACAAATTGAAATTAATACCGATGATTATGCTATTTTTGTCGGAAACTTTGGAAAAAGTATAGAAAACGAAATAAAAAAACGAGTAGGAATCACCACGAAAGTGAAAATTCATGCTCAAGACAGTTTGCCTAAGTGCGAAGGTGGAAAAATTAATAGAATACTAAAAACAAAATGAATTCATTTTATAAATTAAAAACGGTAAGGGTTCAGAAAGATACCGACGATGCAGTGAATGTAGCCGTTGAAATTCCTGAGGAACTGAAAGATAAATTCAGATTCAAGCAGGGGCAGTATCTTAACTTCCGAATGATGATCGACGGAAACGAAGAAAGGCGTTCTTATTCTATCTGCAATGCTCCAAGTGAAAAAAGCAACACGCTGGAAGTATTGGTGAAATTATTGGAAAACGGAAAAGTTTCTGGTTATTTCAACGAACATCTTCACATGGATGAAGTCCTGGAAGTGATGCCTCCGATGGGCGGTTTCAATACGTCTTATCACCCGACAAACGTAAAAACTTACATTGGTTTGGCGGCAGGAAGCGGAATTTCTCCGGTGTTGTCAAATATTAAAGAAAGTCTTTACCAAGAGCCGAATTCAAACGCTTATCTGTTCTACAGCAACAGAAGCATGAATCACGTAATGAAAAAGGCTGAAATTGATAAATTGGTCGAAACTTTTAATGGAAGACTGAAAGTTGTTTATTTAGTAAGCCGTGAGCAGCATGAAGACCCGATTTTTGAAGGTAGAATTTCTCCTGAAAAATTAGATTTATTATTTGAAAGATATGCAGATATCGATGTTAGAGAATCAACATTCTTCATTTGTGGACCTTCAGAGATGATAAAAGGCATCGCTGATTATTTAAAGAAAGAGAAAAAAGTACCTGCTATTCAGGTTTTATTTGAATATTTCACTGCTCCTGACGAAGAAAATTCGGAGGAGATGAGCGATGAATTCAAGGCAATTGCCAATTTAGAAAGTATGGTAACAGTCATTATTGATGATGATGAATATTCGTTCCACCTTAATTCTAAAAAAGAGAGTATCTTAGATAAAGCATTGAAAGACAATCTTCCCGTACCTTTTGCCTGCAAAGGAGGAGTTTGTTGTACGTGTAAAGCGCAAGTGTTGGAAGGAGAAGTTTTCATGGAGAAAAACTACGCACTTACCGAAGATGAGGTAGCCAGAGGTTACGTTCTGACGTGTCAATGTCACCCGACAACGAATGTGGTGATGCTTAATTATGATGTATAATTAAATTAATGTAACAATATATCAATTTACCAGTGTAACAATCATTGGTAAATTGCTAGACTGATACATTGCTAAATTGGAAAAATTATGGATTTAGAAAAATTTGTACAATACGTACACGACGAAAATAAAGTAGAACCAAAAGATGTAATGCCCGATGATTACAGAAAGCTATTGGTTCGTCAGATTTCACAGCACGCGCATTCTGAGATTGTCGGAATGTTGCCGGAAGCCAACTGGATTTCCAGAGCACCTTCATTGAGAAGAAAAATGGCTCTTTTAGCTAAAGTTCAGGATGAAGCGGGTCACGGTTTATACTTGTATTCTGCAACTGAAACTTTAGGAAACGGAACCATCAGAGCTGACAGAGACGCAACTTACGAAGATATGTTGGAAGGAAAAGCAAAATATTCAAGTATTTTCAACTATCCTACATTAAGCTGGGCAGATATCGGTGCGATCGGTTGGTTGGTTGATGGTGCTGCAATAATGAATCAGGTAATGTTGATGGGAAATTCTTATGGTCCTTATTCAAGAGCGATGGTAAAAATCTGTAAAGAAGAATCTTTCCACCAAAGACAAGGTTATGAGATTTTGATGGCACTTTGCCGTGGAACAAAACAGCAGAAAGAAATGGCTCAGGCTTCGTTAAATCGTTTCTGGTGGCCGGCTTTAATGATGTTTGGTCCAAATGATGACAGTTCGCCAAACTCTAAAATCTCTATGAATTACAGAGTGAAAAGAGAAAGTAACGACAGTCTTCGTCAGAGATTTATCGATGTTACGGTTTCTCAGGCTGAATTCTTAGGATTAACCATTCCAGACAAAGATTTGAAATGGAATGAAGAAAGACAGCATTACGATTTCGGAGAGCTTCCTTGGGATGAATTCATGACTATCTTAAAAGGAAACGGACCTTGTAACAAGAAAAGATTACAGACAAAAGTGAAAGCGCAACAAGAAAACCTTTGGGTGAAAGAAGCGGCTGCAGCTTTTGCAGAGAAACAGGAAAAAATTTCAATGTAACAATATACCAATGTAAAAATGTAACAATCAATTTGTCATGCTGAGCTTGTCGAAGCATCTCAATTGGTAAATTGTTAGACTGATACATTGTTAAATTAATTTTATTTATGACAAATTTAGATATGTGGGAAGTGTTTATTCAGACTAAACCGGGATTATCTCACAAACACGTTGGAATTGTACAGGCACCAACAGCAGAAATGGCTTTGCAGAACGCAAGAGACGTTTATACAAGAAGAAAAGAAGGAACTTCTGTTTGGGTAGTTCCAAGTAAATATATTGTGACTTCAGAAGGAATTGATAAAGAAGCTTTCTTTGATCCGGCTGATGACAAATTGTACCGGCACCCGACGTTTTACGATATTCCAAACGATGTAAAAAATATGTAATAAAAGAAGTTAGAAGTTAGATTCTAGAATTTAGTCTAATTTCTAACCTCTAATTTCTAAATTCTATAAAAAATGAACCCATTATATAATTATTTATTAAAATTAGCGGACGACAGTTTCATCATGGGACAGCGTTTGTCTGCTTGGTGCGGTGAAGGTCCTTATTTGGAGGAAGATATTGCATTGACAAACATCGCTTTGGACGAACTTGGACAGGCAAATAACTTCTACGTTTATGCCTCAAGAGTTGCCGATAACGGTAAAAGTGAAGATGATTTGGCATTTTTAAGATACGAACATGAATATCTGAATGCCCATTTAACCGAGCTTCCAAATGAAGATTATGCACAGACAATTCTTAAAGTGTATGTTTTTTCTGTGTATCAGAAATTAATGTACGAAGCATTGTCAAATTCTGCAGATGAAGAACTTTCTGCTCTTGCTCAAAAATCTTTGAAAGAAGTGAGATACCACTATACTCACGCTGCATCTTGGATGAAAATTTTCGCTCAGGGAACTGATGAAAGTAAAAATCGTTTGGTAAAAGCCATCGAAAATGTTTGGGAGTACACAAAAGGCTTATTTGCAAAAGTAGAAGGAGAAGATGATTTAATTGCTTTAAATATCACTCCGAATGTTGATGAATTGTACAATCAGTTTATCTCGATCACAGAAAAAGATTTTGCAGATTTTGGATTAGAATATCCGACAGATCATTTCATGCAGCCAAAATCAAGAACAGGATACCACACCGAATATTTCGGATTTATGCTTTGTGAATTGCAGTATATGCAGAGAGCGTATCCGGGATGTACGTGGTAGTTTTACCGGCTTGTGAGGTTTGAAATAATTTATTAAAATGGTTATATCAAAAGAGATCAAAGAGGGTTTGAATACAATTCTTAATGAAGCGGCAATAATTAATATTGAGTTTAATGAAATCGAAAATTATATATGCTGCAAATTCGATCTTTTAAGAGAAAGTGACAATGAAACTCCAAATATTACAAATTTTAAGTTTGAAAATGTTTTTAGATTTGTTGCAAAATATTCTGAGAAAGCAGGAAATATTATAAAAGTAAAAAAAATTACGCCAAATGAAATTTCAAGTTACGTTGACAAATTTATAAATAAAGATATCTATGGATGGAATTTTATAAACGTAGAAAAGTCAAATTTTAATTTTAAGAATTGCAGCTTTGATTATATAAAATGTCAGAGTTATGATAACCACGATTCAATTGAATTATTTCAAGAGGATCTTAATGAAGATATTGAGATGAAAATTTGGTTTGAGAAATTTGAGATTTATAATGAATTATATCAAAAAATAAATATTGAGGATTTAATTTTAAAACAGAATAAAATTTGGGATTCTATTTTTTGAATTGCACTTTTAAAATTAGTAATCTTTAGTAGTAAGATTAATATAAACTTTCACATTAGAAAAGATTGAAAAATCCTTTAGAAATATTAGAACTCGTTCCCGATCCGGAAATTCCGGTAATCAATATCGTGGAATTGGGCATTGTAAGAGAAGCTAAAGTTACGAGCGATAATTCTTGTGAAGTAACGATTACGCCGACTTATTCTGCCTGTCCCGCTATGTTTACCATCGAGGAAGACATCATCAAATTGATGAAAGAAAACGGTTGGAATGCAAAAGTGGTTACCAAAATGTTTCCGATTTGGACGACAGATTGGTTGACAGATGAAGCGAGAGAAAAACTCCGTGTGTACGGAATTTCACCTCCCGAAAAAGGAGCCGACGAACATCACATCGGGAAACCGAAAAAATGTCCTCGTTGTGGTTCGATGAATTCAAAACAAATAAGCAGGTTTGGGTCTACTTTGTGTAAGGCTTCGTATCAATGCTTAGACTGTTTAGAGCCTTTTGATTATTTTAAATGCCACTAGATTAATGTAACAATTTAGCAATGTAAAAATGTAACAATTTTGAATGCGGCAAATATTGTTAGACTGGTAAACTGATACATTGCTACATTTTTATGCGTAAATTTACATTAATTATAAAAAAATAAAACTATGTACACACAACTCGATATTGAGTCACATTTTGACGGAAAGCTGAAAATTGCTTACCTCAATCAGCCTGAAACGATGAATGCGCTTACAAAGCCATCTTTGGGAGATCTAAAAGATTTTATAAAAGAATGCAGTGATGATCCTACGGTAAGATGTGTAGCGATTTCAGGAAGAGGAAGAGCTTTTTGCTCAGGTCAAAACTTAGATGATGCTTTCGTACAAGGCAACGACCATCATGATGACGATATTATCAGAAGAATTGTGACGGATTATTACAATCCTTTGGTACTCGAAATTACACGTTGCAAAAAACCTGTTGTGGCTTTGGTCAATGGTCCTGCTGTTGGAGCTGGAGCAATGTTGGCTTTAATATGTGACTTTGTTTTAGCTAATAATAAAGCATATTTTTCTCAGGCATTTTCAAATATTGGGTTAATTCCTGATACGGGAGGTACTTATTTCTTGCCTAAATTATTGGGAAGACAACTAGCAAACTATTTAGCATTTACTGGCAAAAAATTATCAGCTGAAGAATCAAAATCGTATGGTTTGATTGCTGAGGTTTTCACGGAGGAAGAATTCAATTCAAAATCAATGGAAATTTTAGAAAAAGTATCAAATATGCCAACTGTTGGTTTAAAATTAACCAAAAAAGCCTTCGCCCATTCTTACAACAACACTTTGAAAGAACAGTTGGAACTGGAAGGAGATTTACAGCAGGTAGCTGCCGAAACAGAAGATTTCAAAGAAGGGGTACAAGCCTTTTTACAAAAAAGAAAACCTGAATATAAAGGGAAATAAGAATTATAGAATTTAGATATTAGAGGTTAGAAATTAGTATTAATCTAACTTCTAACTTCTAACTTCTAACATCTATAAAAAAATATGAACGTAGGAATTATCGGTGCCGGAACTATGGGAATTGGTATCGCACAAGTAGCCGCAACGAACGGATGCAAAGTTTGGGTCTATGACGCCAATGCAAAACAAGTAGAAACGGCAACCGTAGGTTTGGAAAAAACATTGACCAGATTGGTTGATAAGCAGAAAATTTCTTCAGAAAAAATGGTTGAAATTTTATCTAATATTTCCATCGCTACAGAACTGAAGGACTTTAAAGATTGTGAATTAATCATTGAAGCCATCATCGAAAATAAAGAAATTAAAACCAAAGTCTTCACAGAATTAGAGAAACACGTTTCAGAAAGCTGTGTGATTGGTTCCAATACATCATCTATTTCCATTACCTCTCTTGGTGCGGAATTACAAAAACCGGAACGTTTTATCGGAATTCACTTTTTCAATCCGGCTCCTTTGATGCCTTTAGTTGAGATTATTCCATCTCTCCTTACAGAAAAATCTTTAGCCGAAAAAATGTACAACCTCATGAAAGATTGGGGTAAAACTCCCGTTATTGCAAAGGATATTCCCGGATTTATTGTTAATAGGATTGCTCGCCCTTACTATGGGGAAGGCTTGAGAATCGTTGAAGAAAACATCGCAACGGTAGAACAGGTTGATGATGCCATGAAGACAATTGGAAACTTCAAAATGGGACCTTTTGAATTAATGGATTTAATTGGTGTTGATGTGAATTTTTCGGTAACAAAAACAGTTTACAACGAATATTTCTACGACCCCAAATACAAACCATCTCTTCTTCAGCAAAGAATGTCTGAAGCAAAACTTCATGGCAGAAAAACAGGAAAAGGCTTTTATGATTATTCTGAAGGCGCCGAAAAACCTGTTGCTCAAAAAGAAGAGACTCTTTATCAACAAATATTTTTAAGAATTATTTCGATGCTAATCAATGAAGCGGTTGAAGCAAAAAGATTAGGTGTTGCAAACGATGAAGATCTTGAATTAGCCATGCAAAAAGGTGTAAACTATCCAAAAGGATTATTGGCTTGGGGAAAAGAAATCGGATATGCAAAAATCTCTGAAACCCTGCAAAATCTTTACGAAGAATATCAGGAAGAAAGATACAGACAAAGCCCGTTGCTACGTAAATTGAATTAGACAATTTGAAAATGTGCTAATTTGAAAATTGATTAACACAGGTTTCCATTTTCAAATTCTCAAATTTATTTCATTTTCAAATTAATATTATGGATATAGATGGATTCAGAGCCGAATTGGAAACAAGGCTTCTCATTGAAAAAGAATATTTAATTCAGGAACTTTCTTCAATAAATGATGATAAGAAAAAGCTTGATTTATTAGGAAGATTTAATGAAAAATATAAAGAGCTTATCAAAAGATTAGCTGTTGAAAATGGCATTGATTTAAATGCTCTTTATCCAACCGAAAACCCATCAAACTCAGAAAATCTTTCAAACCAACAGATAATTCTTGGTAAAACCATGAGCGTTTACGATAAATTGGCTGATGAATTATATGAAAAATTAACAAGCAGAAATTAAAAATGAATCCAAGACAGGTTGCAGAATATATGTTTGATCAGGATTATTTTTCCCAATGGATGAATATCAAAATGATCGAAGTCAAAGAAAATTATTGTTTAATAGAAATGCCCATCAAAAAAGAAATGATTAATGGGTTGAAAACCGTTCACGGAGGCGTTACCTTTGCTTTTGCGGATTCCGCGTTGGCATTTTCGTCTAATAATACCGGCGATGCGGCAGTTGCTTTAAACTGCATTATTAATTTTACCAAAGCCGGGAAAGAAGGCGATGTCTTCAGAGCAGAAAGTATGCTGGTAAATGATACAAGAAAAACCGCTGTTTACGACATTAAAATTACCAATCAAAATCAAGAAATGATTGCAAAATTCGTCGGAACAGTTTATAAAATCGGAAAAAAAGTAATTGAGCTGTAAGCTCAATGTAGCAATGTAATAATTTATCAGCAATTCAATGAAAAAAAAAGGCTTTTTATTTCTCTTAATATTCGGTTTTTCAAATGCTTTTAGCCAAGCCAAAAATGAAGAACTGAAAAAAGAGCTCGACGAAATTTTAAGGTTGGATCAAACATACAGAAAACTATTTGACAATGGAATTACATCTGCCAAAAAAAGTGAAATATTAAAAAGCTTGAATATCGATGAAGAAGATTTCAAGAGTGAAGATTGGCAGCTTGTAGCGACGCAAGACAGTATCAATATTCGCAAAATTGACAAAATTATTTCAGAATATGGATATCCGGGTAAGACGCTTGTAGGAGAACCTACAAACACAGCAGCTTGGTATATCATTCAACATTCAGATAAAATTGAGAAATATTTGCCGATCATAAAAGAAGCAGAAAAGAAAGGAGAACTTCCATTCAGTTTAGTTGCCATGATGGAAGATCGTTATTTGATGGAGAATGGAAAAGAGCAAATTTATGGTACCCAAGGTCATAGCACTTATTATGAAAAAAACGGAAAAGGTTACCAAACGGAAGATATTATTTGGCCGATAAAAAATCCGAAAAAGATAAATGAAATCCGTAAAAAAGCAGGTTTTAGACAAACTATTGAAGAATATGCGAAGGATTTGTATGGAAAAGACTTTGTGTATAACTCGTATACTTTAGATGATATAGAAAACAACAGAATAGATGCTAAAGAAGTTACACGGTAAAAATCTTAATCAAGCAATATTCTAAAACATATTTACAAACATCAAAGTATGAGTTAAGAAATCTTTTATAAAATATTAAGTACAAGTTTAAATAAAAACCAAAGCATTTAACATTTTTATACTGTTACATTGCTAAATTAATTTAATTATGAACAACGTATACATCATAGATTACATCAGAACTCCTATTTCAAAACTAAGTGGAGGATTATCAGACGTGAGAGCCGATGATTTGGCAGCAATCGTTCTAAAAGAAATTGTTGCAAGAAACCCAGAAGTTCCCGTTGAGGAAATCGAGGATGTTATTTTCGGATGTGCTAATCAAGCGGGTGAAGATAACAGAAACGTTGCAAGAATGGGACTTTTATTGGCTGGTCTTCCGTACAAAATCGGAGGTGAAACAGTAAATAGGCTGTGTGCTTCCGGAATGTCGGCGGTTGCCAATGCTTTCCGTTCGATTGCTTCTGGAGAAGGTGAAATTTACATTGCAGGTGGAGTGGAGCATATGACGCGTTCACCTTATGTAATGTCAAAAACAAGTACGGCTTTCGGTAGAGATAGTCAGATGTTTGATACCACTTTCGGATGGAGATTTGTCAATCCGAAAATGAAAGAAATGTATGGCGTAGATGCAATGGGAGATACTGCTGAAAATTTAGCAGAAATGTACAATATCAGCCGTGAAGATCAGGATAAATTTGCTCTTTGGTCTCAGCAAAAAGCAACAAAAGCTCAGGAAAGTGGGAGATTGGCGGAAGAAATTGTAAAAGTTGAAATTCTTCAAAGAAAAGGCGATCCAAAAATTTTCGATAAAGATGAATTCATCAAGCCAACTTCTTCAATGGAAGGTTTAGGTAAATTACGCCCTGCTTTTAGAAGAGAAGGCGGAACCGTAACTGCCGGAAATGCTTCAGGAATGAATGATGGCGCTGCTGCCTTAATTTTAGCAAGCGAAGAGGCGGTAAAAAAATATGGTTTAAAACCAAAAGCTAAGATTTTAGGTTCATCTGTTGCCGGTGTTGAACCAAGAATCATGGGAATCGGTCCTGTTGAAGCGACTCAAAAATTATTAAAAAGACTGAATCTTTCATTGGAAGATATGGATGTTATTGAATTGAATGAAGCTTTTGCTGCTCAATCTTTAGCCGTAACAAGAAGTTTAGGGTTGAAAGATGACGATTCAAGAATAAATCCAAACGGAGGAGCGATCGCGATCGGTCATCCACTTGGCGTTTCGGGAGCGAGAATCATCGGTTCTGCCGCAATGGAACTTCAAAAACAGGATAAAAAATATGCATTGTGTACCCTTTGTATCGGTGTCGGACAAGGCTATGCAATGGTAATTGAAAAAGTATAACTTTTTCAATAATGTAACAATTTGCTGATGTACCAATATAACAATTTACCGATGTAACAATATTTTTAGCCTTGTCATGCTGAGCTTGTCGAAGCATCTATTGGTAAACTGTTAGATTGATACATTGTTAAATTAATTTTTTATTAAAAAATTATGAATATTTACTCATATCACGGCATTCGCCCTATCATAAAACCTTCCGCTTACGTTCATCCACAAGCGGTGATTATCGGAAATGTAGAGATCGGCGAAGAAGTTTATATCGGCCCCAATGCGGTTATCCGTGGCGACTGGGGAAAAATTATCATCAAAGACCGTGCAAATGTTCAGGAAAACTGTACACTTCACGTTTTTCCCGGTATTGAAACGATTTTAGAAGAATCTGCACACATCGGTCATGGTGCAATCATTCACTCCGGACACATCGGTAAAAACTGTTTGGTTGGAATGAATGCTGTTGTGATGGATAAAGCGGTAATCGGTGACGAATGTATTATCGGTGCATTGGCTTTTGTTCCTGCTAATTTCAGATGTGAAGCTAGAAAATTAATTGTGGGTAGTCCCGCAAAGATTATCCGTGATGTTTCCGATGAAATGATTAAATGGAAAACAGAAGGCACAAAACTTTATCAGGAATTGGCGAGGGAAGGAAAAGATGCAATTCTACCTTGTGAACCATTTACAGAATATGTTCAGCAGATTCCTACGAAAGTTGTTGATTACAGCATTTGGGATGATGTGAAATAATTCAACCTTAAAATTTAATATGATTAAAAATATTCTTATTTTCTGCAGTATTTTGTTTGCATTTCAAAGTATGGTTTTTGCCCAGACTGAAAATGTAAAACCATTGACTATTGGAGAAATCAGAACCATAAAGTCTAAGATTTTAAACGAAGATAGAGTTCTTAACATCTATCTTCCACAAGGCTTTGATAAAACAAAATCCTACCCAATTATCTATTTGTTGGATGGAAGCATGAATGAAGATTTTATTCACGTTACAGGATTGGTGCAATTCTTTAATCAAATGTATTCTATGCCGGAAACAATTGTGGTGGGAATTGCCAATATTGACAGAAAGAAAGATTTCACTTTTCATACTGATTTAAAAGATTTACAGAAGGATTATCCTACAACGGGGCATTCAGATAAATTTATCAGTTTTTTGGAGAAAGAATTAAAACCGTATATAGAAGGTCAGTTTAAAACAACCGATACGTACATCTTTGGTCAATCTCTTGGGGGACTTTTAGCAACAGAAATTTTGTTGAAGAGACCTGAAATGTTTAATAATTATTTTATCATCAGTCCAAGTTTGTGGTGGGATGATGAAAGTCTTCTAAAACAAGCTCCTCAATTGTTAACTAAAATTCCCGATACAAAGAAATTTATTTATGTTTCTGTCGGAAAAGGTGAGCATCCTGTGATGATAAAAGATGCCGAAAGTTTAGATAATATTCTGAAAAAATCAAACAAGAAAAACTGGACGGTAGAATATAAAATGATGGAAACAGACAACCATGCAACCATTCTTCACAGAAGCTTGTATGAAGGTTTAGTGAAATTGTTTCCTTATCAGGAACCGAAATAAATAAATGTAACAATATACAAATGTAAAAATCTAACAATAATGTCGTTATGTAATGCTGAGCCTGTCGAAGCATCTCATTGGTAAACTGCTAGATTGATACATTGTTAAATTAGAAATAAAAACTATATGGAAAAATTAAAAAACTATATCCACGGTGAATGGGTAGAAGGTACCGGAAACGGAATTCCTTTATATAATGCCGTGACAGGAGAGCAGGTTGCTGTTTCAGATACAGAAGGGCTGAATTTTGAACAGGCTCTTGACTACGGAAGAACAGTAGGTTATAAAAACCTTTCTTCCATGACTTTTTACGATCGTGGAGAAATGTTGAAAAAAGTGGCGCTTTACCTTTTAGAAAGAAAGAAAAAATATTACGAATTATCATATAAAACAGGGGCAACACATGCAGATTCTTGGGTAGATATTGAAGGTGGTTTTGGTACGTTCTTCACCTATTCTGGGTTGGCAAAAAGAATGCTTCCAAATACTCCATTTTGGGTAGATGGGGAAACTCAGAAAATTTCTGCGAATGGAACTTTCTTGGGAACTCACATTTTGACTCCAAGTGAAGGAGTTTCTATACAAATCAATGCCTACAATTTTCCTGTTTGGGGGATGTTGGAAAAGCTGTCGACTTCATTGTTGGCTGGTGTTCCGTCAATTGTGAAGCCTTCGCCATTTGGTTCTTATTTAACCAATGCGGTTTTTCAGGATATGATTGAAAGCGGTGTTCTTCCTGAAGGCGCACTTCAATTGGTTTGTGGAGAGCCTGGAAATATTTTGGATTATGTTAAGGATGGAGATTCTGTATTGTTCACAGGTTCTGCAACGACGGGTAGAAAGTTAAAAGCTTTGCCTTCTGTTTCAGGAAATGCTGTTCGTTTCAATATGGAAGCCGATTCTTTGAACTGCTCAATTCTTGGGTTGGATGCAAAACCCGGAACTCCTGAATTTGATTTATTCATTAAAGAGGTTCGTACAGAAATGACCACAAAAGCGGGTCAGAAATGTACAGCGATTAGAAGAATTATAGTTCCTGAAAACTTAATTGGTGATGTTCAGAATGCTTTATCTAAAGCTTTGGATCAAACTAAAATCGGAAGTCCTTTAAGCAGAGAGACAAGAATGGGTTCTTTAGTTGGAAAACAGCAATATGACGAAGTTTTAAGAAAGATAAATATTTTAAAAACTGAAACGGAATTAATTTACGACGGAAAACATGAATTGGTAGATGCAGACTATGAAAATGGTGCATTTATGAGTCCGAAATTGTTCTTAAATGATTCTCCTTTCACCAAAAATATCTCTCATGATGTTGAAGCTTTTGGTCCGGTTTCTACGTTGATGCCTTACAAAGATGCGGAAGAAGCGGCAGCGTTGGCAAAAAGAGGGAAAGGAAGTTTGGTGGGTTCGATTGTTTCTCACGATGAGAAGTTCGTTGCGGAAACTTCGTGGAAAATGGCTTCTCAGCACGGTAGAATTTTCGTGTTAAACAGAGATAATGCGAAAGAAAGTACAGGTCACGGTTCTCCGCTTCCTACCTTGATGCACGGTGGTCCCGGAAGAGCAGGTGGAGGCGAAGAAATGGGCGGCCTGAACGGTCTTCATTTCTTCCTTCAGAAAACAGCAATTCAAGGTTCGCCGGATATTTTAACAGCGATTACAAAAGTATATCAGCAAGGAGCAGAGAAAAAATTTGCAGACAAACATCCTTTCCAGAAATATTTTGAAGATGTTGAGGTTGGAGATTCTTTGGAAACCGCAGGAAGAACTGTAACTGACGCAGATATCGTGAATTTCTCGAACGTTTCGTGGGATCATTTTTATGCACATACCGATGCTACAAGCTTAACGGGAACTATTTTCGATAAAACAGTGGCTCACGGATATTTTATCCTTTCTGCAGCGGCGGGATTGTTCGTTTCAGGTAAAAAAGGCCCGGTTATTGCGAATTACGGATTAGAAAACTGTTCGTTCTTCAAACCTGTTTATGCAGGAGACACGATTACGGTTTATTTAACGGCAAAAGAAAAGATCAACAGAGGAGTTAAAGGAAGAAATATTCCTTCCGGCGTTGTGAAATGGTTGGTGGAAGTTGTAAATCAAAGAGATGAGGTTGTTTGTGTGGCGACAATTTTAACTTTAGTTGCAAAAAAATCTCCATTTATTGATTTTAAAGTTCAGAATATTCAGAAAAAATTAAATGCTTTGACTGAAAAAACGCAACCTGTTTTTGGGGATTTTACTCCGCAATTAATGGTTGAGCATTTGGAAGAAGTATTGAGAAATGGTTTCGGAAATTTAAAACCTGAAGATTTCCCTGCGATTCCTGCTGAAAAATTAGAGAAACTTCAGGACTGGCTATATACTGATCAGAAAATTCGTCCGGGAGCGCAATATCCCTTATGGAAAGAAGGAGAAATTCCTCAGAATAAAAATAAAAATCTGGATGCAGCTAAAACTCAGTTGATAGAAACATTAAAAGAGTTTACGGTTTATTTCAAAGAAAATCCTTTTGCAGAACATTATAATCCAAGATTTGGACATTTGAACAAGGAAATGATGGAGCTTTTCCAAAGAAAACATTTCACACATCATTTTGAACAGTTTGGCTTGATTTAATTAGTTTAAAACTGGAAATATATCAATTTAACAGCGTAGCAATTTTTGTTACGCTGTTTTTATAATCTTTTGTTAAAAACTTCGCCATATTTGATGTCTTTATTTTAATTCCTTATTTTCATGTTTAAATCAATTCAAAAAATATTTATCATGGAAGAAAGCTGGATGCAGAAGTACGAGGAAGTAAAAAATATACTGACTTGTCCTACAGATTTGGAATCTTATTTTACGTCAAAAGAAATCGCTGGCGAAAAAATGGAAGTCATGGAAATCGGAAATGTTTCTCTGCCTTCCGGAAAAGTGGTAGTACGAGATCCTTTGGTATTTCTAAACTCAAAACAAAAACCTTATTTTTTTGAAGCTCCAAAAGGAAATTTTCCCGTAACAATTGCTGTTGTAAAATCGGAGGATTGGGGTGACCGATATGCTGCTGTAAAGGTAAAGTTTAGTGACGAAAAACCTATTCTTTATCAGGAAGCTTTGATTGGAAACGAAAATCTTGAAGGCGTAAAAGAAGACGATTTTTTTGGATTTCATGTGGATGCCGGATTGGGATGTATTGCCGATGCAGAAGCACTTCCTGTATTCGATAAGTTTTTAGAGGAACTAAATGTAGACAATGTTTATGATGATTATTTTGCTGAATTGTTTGCTCAAAGTTATCAGCAGAATCCACAAAATCAAAGAGATGCAGGTGATTGGATCAACTGGACAATACCAAATACAGCATTTCAAATTCCTATGTTTGCGAGTGGCTTTGGGGACGGATCTTATCCTGTGTATTTTGCGTATGATGCAAAAGGAGAGATCTGTGGCTTGTATATTCAGTTTATCGACATCGAATTGGCTTTAAGTGATGAAGAAGAGGATGAAGACGAAGATGAAAATGATCAGCCACAAAATTTTGTCTTTCTATCATAAACTCTTTATATGAGTAATACTTTTGCTGAAAAAATTATAGAGTTCAATAAAAACTTGCGCTATTCCGGGCAATTGCCGAAAGATTTTCAGATTCTGAATCCGTATTTAGATAATCCTGAAACAATGGTTGTCATGGAAAAGTTTTATCATAAATATTACAACGATTCAATTCAAAGAAAATTTTTAATCGGAATTAATCCAAGTCGGCACGGAGCAGGAGTTACAGGCGTTCCATTTACTGATACAAAACGTTTGGAAAGTGTTTGCGGAATTAAAATGGAATCAGCCCATACGCATGAAGTTTTTTCCGTTTTTATGTATGATATGATCGCGTCTTATGGCGGTGCAGATGAATTTTACAGAGATATTTACATCAATTCACCTTTCCCTTTAGCAATTGTACGAAAAGCAAAAAACACCTGGATTAATGCCAATTATTACGATGATAAAGAACTTTTCAATGCTGTAAAAGATTTCATGATCGACTGTCTGAAAAAACATATCAGTTTGAATCTCGATACTCCGGAAGTTTTTATTTTAGGAAAAAAGAATGCCGAGTTCATTTCAAAATTAAATTCGGAAGCAAATCTGTTTGACAAAATGACGGTTTTAGAGCATCCGAGATATATTCAGCAATATAAATCAAAAGAAAAGCAGCTTTTTATTGATAAATATATTCTAGCTTTAAAGAACAAATAATTTCACCAAGTAAAAATATAAATATGCCCTGGAATCCTGAAGTGTACAATCAGTTTAAAAATATCCGTTATCAACCATTTTTTGATTTGATGCAACTTATTTCCGCAGATGGTTTAAAGAAAGCAATCGATATTGGTTGCGGAACGGGCGAACAGACTTATATTCTGTCAGAAAAATTTGTTGATGCAGAGTTTTTAGGAATTGATTCTTCAGCTGAAATGCTGTCACAATCTATTTCCTTTCACAATGATAGATTAAGTTTTCAGCAAAAAAAAGTTGAAGAATTATATGACTCCGAAGAAAAGTGGGATCTAGTTTTTAGCAATGCCGCTTTACAGTGGTCAGACGATCATGAAAAATTGTTTCCCAAACTGCTTTCTTTATTAAGTGAGAATGGGCAATTTGCCGTTCAAATGCCTTTACAGTCTGAAAATATTCTCAATCAAATTTTGTTTCAACTTGCTGCTGAAGAGCCTTACGAAACGCAACTTCAACAATGGAATAGAGTTTCTCCGGTTTTAAGTTTGGACGATTATGCTAAAATGATGTTTAAGGCAGGGTTGAAAGATTTAAATATCTCTATAAAAGTGTATCCGATTATAGCTGACGATGCAGAGAAACTATTTCAGTTTATTTCGGGTTCAGCGTTAATTCCGTATTTGGAAAAATTGGATGAGGTGAATAAAGAGAAATTTATTGGTGAATATAAAAAAAGAATTGCTGAAAAATTTAAGAAATTCCCTGCAATTTATTCGTTTAAAAGAATGCTGCTTTACGGAAGAAAATAGGATAAGAGTTTTCTGATAACAAAAAATTCCCTACTAACAGGGAATTTTCATTTATGCTTAGAATCGTGTTTTAAAAACTTTTAGCGTTTAATAAAAGTTTTCATGGGAATTAGTTTTTACCTTTTTAATTACCACAAAATAACAGATTTTAAATAAACTAGAATAGGGTATAAATACTGTATTTTTATATCCGTATAAATACGGATGTAATTTTGCCTTCTACATTTTTAGCGCTAAAAATTATAGCATTAACTTTCTCAAAAGTGCTTTATTTAGTACTTTTGTATAAATCGAATAAAGACTAAAAATGAGTGATTTTGTAACATCAGAAATTAAAAATAATATTGCCGAAATTACTTTCGGAACGGCAAAAAGTAACGCTCTTCCAGGGGCTATTCTTGAAAAATTAGCACAAACTATTTTAGAAGAAGGTGCGAAAAATGAAGTAAAAGCTATTCTTGTAAAAAGTCAGGGTGAAAAAGCCTTTTGTGCAGGGGCGAGTTTTGATGAGCTTTTGGCCATCGATGAATTAGAGGCTTCCACAAAATTTTTCGGAGGTTTTGCCAAAGTTTTAAATGCAATGCGAAATTGCGGTAAAATAGTCGTTGTAAGAGTTCAGGGAAAAACTACAGGTGGCGGAGTAGGAATTGCCTGCGGAGCAGATTATTGTTTTGCAACCAAAGATTCTGCTTTGGCATTAACCGAGATCAATTTAGGAATCGGGCCTTTCGTGATCGGGCCGTATGTAGAAAGAAAAATTGGTAAATCACAGTTTTCGGCAATGGCAATTGACGCAGACTTCAGATCGGCAGAATGGGCCGAGCAACATAATATTTATCACTCAGTTTCAGAAAACATTGCAGAAATGGATTCTAAATTAGAAAAATTCTTAAACATGCTGTCTACAAGAAGCGAGGATGCTTTAGCTTTAATAAAAAAAGTTTCTTGGGAAGGCACAGAACATTTTAATGAATTGATGCCTGCAAGAATTCATATGAGTGCAAGTTTAATTCTTGAAGATTCTGCAAAGAAAAATATTGAGGCTATTAAAGAAAGGTTAAGATCAAAGTAATATTTTCCTGAAATTTAATTAAAAAAACCATTGAGAAATCAATGGTTTTTTTAATTAAAAATAAAAACTTTATATGAATAAATGATTTTCAATATTTATATTTTACTCATAATTGATTATTTTTAATTGAGGGTTTTTTATTTAAATAGTGTTTAATGTGTTTTATTGTTAATATTTTTAATTAAAACTTGTATATATTATAATTTATTAACATATTTGATGAAAATTATTAAACACTTATAAGATGAAAATAAAATTATCATTAGTAACTACTGCTGTTGTCTTCTTTATGGGGGCGCAAGCTGTTGATGCCCAAAAAGTAAAGGATACACTTATTCAAGAAGAAAAGATAGATGAAATTGTAATTGTTGCTTATGGTTCTCAAAAAAGAGAGACAATAGTTGGGTCTAACACACAGGTAAATGCAAAAGAATTTGCAGATCGTCCCATTACAAGTATTGGTCAGGCTATTGATGGAGCCAGTCCCGGAGTAAAAGTGAGTACATCTACGGGGCAACCCGGAAGCTCTCCCAGTATTCAAATAAGAGGTATAGGATCTTATGGTATCACCACATCACCTCTGTACGTGATCGATGGAGTAATATATAACGGATCATTGTCAGCAATTAATACCAATGATATTGCCTCTTTTAATATCTTGAAAGATGCAGCATCTACATCATTGTATGGTTCAGCTGCAGCAAATGGCGTTATATTAATTACTACAAAAACTGGAAAAAAAGGAGCGGATGCTCTTAATTTTAGTATGAGTACAGGATATGTTGGAAGATCAATCCCTGAATATGACAGGGTAAATGCTTATCAGTATTATCCTCTTGTATGGGAGGCAATGAGAAACGGACGTCTTACCTCTGTACCTGCGAGTACTGTAGCAGATGCAAATAAATATGCCACAGAAAGACTGATTTCTGATGTTTTAAAAAATAATGTTTTTGATGTAGATAATAAGCTATTGGTAGTAGATGGTGTATTAAATCCTAACGCAAAATTGAAATATACTGATTTGGACTGGCAAGACCCATTGATCAAAACGGGATTCAGACAAAACTATGAATTAAATTATAGTGGTGGAACTAACAAAACAACATATTTTTCTTCGGTTAGTTATACTAATGAAGCCGGATATTTAATTAAATCTGACTTTGAAAGGTTTACTGCAAGGTTAAAAGTTGATTCTCAAATCAAGAATTGGCTAAAAGTAGGAACAAGTATAAGCGGAGTTTCATCCAATGGAAATAATTCCGTAGATGGTGCAGATAATAACTCTTCATATATAAATCCTTATGCATGGACGAGAAGAATAGGACCCATCTATAGTCCTTACGCTCACGATCCGGATACTTTTGCAACTTTATATGATTCTTTTGGGGATGTTATCTATGATTCTGGAAGTGCAAGAGGCGCAGATGCGGCGGCAGGTAGAAATGTTATTCAGGAAACGCTTTTAAATAAAGATATATCAAAAAACTATTATATCATTTCAAGAGCTTATGCTGAAGTTAAAGTTGATCCCTATTTAACTTTATCTACAAACGTAGGATATGATATTCAGAATAACAGAAGAAACCGTTACATCAATAAAGTGATTGGAGATGCCGCTCCAGGTGGTGCTGCCGAAATAAGAACTTTTACTGAGCAGACTCTTACTTTCAACCAATTATTGAATTATAAGAGAAAATTTGGATCACATAATTTCGAATTTTTATTAGGTCATGAAAGCTATAAATTTATTTACGAATATATGCTTGGGTACAAGCAAGGGCAGGTTGTAGATGGAAACGATGAATTAATCAATTTTGTTACTCCTACTACTCTCACCTCACAAACGGATAACTACCGAAAAGAAAGTGTATTTTCGAGATTAAATTATGATTACAAATCAAAGTATATACTTTCAGGATCTTACCGTGCGGATGGTTCCTCAAGATTCGCTAAAGATGTAAGATGGGATTATTTTTGGTCTGTTGGAGCAGGATGGAGAATAAAAGGAGAAGATTTTTTGAATGACTCTAATACGATTAGTGAATTAAAATTGCGTGGATCTTACGGAGAAGTAGGAAATGACAGAACAAATAGTTATTATATGTATAAAAGTACATATGCTTTGGGATATAATAATGCGCAAGAACCAGGCATTTTGTATGATTTTAAGGCTGATCCGAAAGTTTCTTGGGAAACCAACAAACAGTCGGATGTAGCAATTGACTTTGGATTTTTCAATAATAGAATAACAGGAACTGTAGAATATTATAATAGAATTACCAATGATCTTCTTTTTAAGGTACCTCAACCTGTTTCAGCAGGCATACCTGATAGTGAAATAACCCAAAATGTAGGTACTATGTATAATCGTGGTTTTGAGATCGGAATAAATGCTGATGTTATTAAAAATGAAAATTTCACATGGAATTTAAATGCAAACGCATCAACTCTTAAAAATCAGGTTACTCAGCTGTCAAAGGGTATAACGGAACTTATTGAAGGAACTAAAAAGGTTTCGGTAGGGCATTCTGTCTATGATTATTGGTTAAGACAATGGTATGGTGTAGATCCCACAGATGGATCTCCTTTATATTTAGCTGCTGATTCTTATATAGGAACTACCGCAGTTGATATAAGAACTGTAAATGGTACTTTAGTTACCACGAACCATAATAAAGCTAAATATGATTATTCAGGTACAGCAATTCCTGATTTATTTGGTAGTTTTGGCACATCCATCACCTATAAAGAATGGTCTTTATCGACAATGTTTACTTATCAAGTAGGAGGGATGACTTATGATTCCAATTACCAAACTCTAATGTCAAACTATCCACAAGGAGGCGCATTAAGTACAGATATTTTAAATCGATGGACAACTCCTGGTCAGATTACGGATGTTCCGGCTTTAAATTCTGCGACTTATACAAGTTCTGGCGCAGCTTCAAGCAGATGGCTGATTAAATCTGATTTCATCACTTTCAGACAAGCAACATTAGGATATAGCTTTAAGCAGAGTGTTATTTCACAATATGGCATTACGGCATTGCGATTATTAATGTCCGGAGAAAATATTTGGAGCAAAACAGCCAGAAAAGGATTAGAACCTGTTCAGTCTTTTAATGGAACAACCACAAACAGATATACACCGGCGAGAATTATCACAATAGGATTTAATATATCATTTTAAAATAGAAATTATGAAAAATATAAAAAAACATTATAAAAAAATAATATTACTATCATTTGCTTTTTTTGCTTTAGCTATGACATCCTGTTCGAGTGAATATCTTGAAACAGATCCTACCACTGCAGTTTCAGAAGACGCAGCATATTCGAGTGCGTCCAATCTTAAGGCTATTATTAATGGGATGCATAGGGATATGTACTATAGACAGAATAGCAACCAAGGGCAAAACGGCCAAGGAGGTATAATGATAATGATGGATGCTTTAGGCGAAGATTTGGTTTTTCCGTCTACGGGTAATAATTGGTATATTTCTACAGTAAGATGGCAGGATAATGTAAACGAAAATGCATCAAATGATTTTTATCCTTATCAGTTTTATTATGCTCTTATCAGAAATGCAAACTTAGTAATTGCGAATGGACCAAACGTTCCCGCTCCTACTGCTGCTGATGAACTCACTATAAAAAAAGCTATTGGTGAAGCTTATGCTTTTAGAGCTTTTAGTTATTATATGTTGGTACAGATTTATGGGAAAAGATATGTGCCGAGTACAACAAATAGTCAGCCCGGAGTTCCAATACGATTAGTTGCCGATGAAGTTCCTTTGGCTAGAAATACTGTCGAAGAAGTTTATACTCAGATTAATAAAGATTTGGGTGAAGCGCTTGCACGACTTACAGGAAGTAGTAGAGCTACAAAATCACATTTTGATAAGAGCGTTGTTTTAGGTTTAATGGCTAGAGTTGCTTTGACGCAAGGAAATTACCCTTTAGCGGCAACTTCAGCAGTATCTGCAAGAGCAGGATTTAGTTTAATGGAAGATGTAGCAGCCTATACTTCAGGTTTTAATACTGCTACAAACGGCGAATGGATGTGGGGAGCAATCATTATTTCTGACCAAACAGATTATTTTGGAAATTTTGGAGCTTATATGTCGAGAAATTATAATTCTACAAATATTCGCCAAGCGCCTAAAGCTGTAAACAGTAAGCTTTATGATCCGTTTCCAAGTACAGATATCAGAAAAAAAGTATTTGATCCGACAGGAAAACATCTTGATCTTTCATTACCAAGTAATTATGCTAAATATCCTTATACAAGTCAAAAATTTTTGGCAGTAAGTACTTCGGATAGTAGATTGGATGTACCCTACATGAGAGCTGCAGAAATGTATCTTATAGAAGCAGAAGCATTAGCTAGAATGAATAATGAAACAAGTTCCAAAATAGTTTTTAACATTTTTGCTAAAAAGAGAAACCCTTCTTATACAGGGGCAACTACTACCGGCGCTGCTTATATTACTGAAATTCTTAATAGCAGAAGATTGGAATTGTGGGGTGAAGGATTTAGGTTTTTAGATCTTAAAAGACTTAATCAGGGTCTAGACAGAACGGGAGCTAATCATTCATCTGTTGTTATAAATAACGTATCTACAGTTGCAAATACGGATCCTAGATGGGAGTTCCTAATTCCTAGAAGAGAAATAAATGCTAATCCGCTTATTGTACAAAATCCACTATAATAATCTTTGATTCAAATTTGTTGAGTCCTGCTTTCAAGCAGGATTCTTTTATATAGATATTTTTAGGTAATTTGGAAAATCTAATTTTGATCTTTCAAATCATAGAAATAATTAATCTTAATCTATGCCAATCTGTAAAATTTCCATAATTTAAAAGCCGGATACTCTTATTGAGTTTCCGGCTTTTAAAATAATTAATTACAATTTATATGAGCATATATTTAGTACTGACTTTACTCATAAGTCTATCAGCTTTGTTCGCTTACATCAATCAGAAGTTTATAAAATTGCCTTTCGTTATTGGGTTGTTCTTTTTATCAACCATATTATCGATCGCTATTATTTCTTCGCACTTTCTCTTCGGGTTTGATGTGAGTGCTGTCGAAATTTTTTTTGAAAATGCAAGGATTGATAAAATTATAATTGATATTCTACTCGGTTTTCTTCTCTTTGCCGGCGCTTTGCATACCGATTGGGAAGATATAAAAGGTCAGATAAGGCCGATTGCCAACTACGCAATTTTGGGAGTTTTGTTGTCTACAATTCTTATTGCTGGTGCTACTTATTATATATCAGGTTTTTTAGGAATCGAAATAAACTTTATTTACTGTCTGCTTTTTGGGGCTCTGATTTCGCCTACAGATCCTATTGCAGTTTTGGGTATTCTGAAAAAAGCAGGAGTTCCCAAAAAAACAGAATCTATCATTGTTGGAGAAAGCTTATTTAATGACGGAATCGGAGTTGTTGTTTTTATCGCACTTTTAGATACTTTGAAAACAGGAGAATTCAGCTTTTCACATTTCGGCGTTTTGTTTCTTCAGGAGGCGATCGGAGGCATTATCTGGGGTGTAATTTTAGGATATATTTTGTATCTTTTTTTAAAATCTATCGATCATTATGAAACCGAAATATTACTTACGCTCGCATTTGTGATGAGCGGATATTATTTTGCCAATTATTTCCATATTTCAGGTGCTCTTTCTATGGTTGTGATGGGACTTATTGTAGGGAATTTCCGTACTTCTGTTGCGATGAGCGATATTACACAGGAGTACGTCCACAAGTTTTGGGAATTGGTAGACGTTATCTTAAATGCTGTTTTATTTATCATAATTGCTTTCGTGCTTGTTGTGATAGATTTTGAAGAAAGCTATATTTATTTAGGGTTAATTTCCGTGGCTGTTGTGCTTTTTATAAGAACTTTAGTCGTTTTTTTACCGTTAAAAATTCTTCCCAAAAGAATTGGTATTGGTAAAAATGATGCAAAAATTATTGCCTGGGGCGGATTAAGAGGCGGGCTCTCGCTTGCGTTAGTATTATCATTGCCAGAAAGCCCATCTAAAGAAGTTCTTCTTATTGCTACTTACTTTGTTGTTTTGTTTAGTATTTTGATTCAGGGATTGACAATTGATAAAGTTGCGAAAGCATTGAGCAAAAAAAAATAAAAAAACATTTTGTCATTTCAAAATATAATATAACTTTGTAGTTCAAAGTTCTTTTTATATGGAGTCAAAAAACTATCACGAAGACTTATCGCATATTCGTTCTATGATGGAGCGATCTTCAAGATTTATTTCATTAAGCGGATTATCCGGAGTTGTTGCTGGTTTGGCGGCAATTATCGGAGCGGTTTATGTCTACTTTGTTTTTCAGAGAGAAGGAATTGATTATTTTGATGGCGACAGAAATATTTTCGGGAAAGAACTCGTTAAAGAACTCGTTCTTATCGGAGCTGTTATTTTGGTCGTTGCGATTTTTAGCGGGTATATTCTCACTGCCAATAAAAGCAAAAAGAAAGGATTGAAAATCTGGGATGCAACCACGAAAAGACTTTTAGTAACATTCGCTGTTCCTTTGGTAACAGGTGGTTTATTTTGTCTCGTGTTGCTGTATCATCATCTATTTGTTTTAGTAGCACCCGCCACATTAATTTTCTACGGATTGGCTTTGGTAAGTGCAGAACGCTATACTTTGACAGATATTAAATATTTAGGCTATTGCCAAATTATTCTTGGGTTGCTTTCCTTTCTATTTTTGGGATGGGGATTAATTGCCTGGACGATTGGTTTTGGAGTTTTGCATATTGTGTATGGCTTGATTATGCATAAGAAGTATAAATAGTTAGTTAGTTAGTTAGTTAGTTAGTTAGTTAGTTAGTTAGTTAGTTAGTTGATATGGGAAATATTATTTCGTTTAGGGATTTGATTGTTTGGCAAAAGTCGCATGAATTTGTTTTGGAGACTTATAGAATAAGTTCAGCATTTCCAAAAGAGGAAACTTATGCTTTGACAAGCCAATTAAGACGAGCGGCTGTTTCAATTCCAGCTAATATTGCAGAAGGATTTACTAAGAAAACCCTACCAAATAAATTGAATTATATTTCTCATTCTGAAGGTTCATTACAAGAGGTAAAGTATTATTTAATTTTAGCAAGAGACCTTAATTATATAAATGATATAACCTTTGAAAACGCTATTAATTCGTGTGGAGAAATTGGAAAATTATTGAATGGATACATCAAAACTATAAGAAATTATCACCAAAATAAATAAAACTAAAAGACTTTTTTAACTAAGATACTATTAGCAATGATTAACATCAGTCAACTCAACAAAGAATTCGAAAGCCGTGTAAGATTGGGCATTATGTCCGTTCTTATGGTCAACGACTGGGTTGATTTTTCTGAAATGAAAAACCTTCTTGAAATCACAGATGGAAATATGGCAAGTCACAGCAATGCTTTAGAAAAAGCTAATTATATTGAGGTGAAAAAAGAATTTGTAGGCAAAAAGCCCAAGACTTCATACCGTGTAACACAGTCAGGAAGAACTGCGTTTACCGAACATTTAGATGCATTAGAAAAATTAATAGGAAGATAAGACCTATATTTTTTTGAAAATTAACTTTGAAATACAAAGTACTTTTAATAAATAAAATTAAATATTATGATGACACAAAAACAAAAAACAACAATGATTTATTCTCTACCCGCCTTAATACTAGTGTTTGCGGTACTTGGGAATCTATTCTCTAAAGAATTCAACTGGTCTCCTTCCGATTTTCTTATTGGCGGTATACTTTTATTCGGAACGGCAATTATTATCGATCTAATTCGTCGGATTGTAAAAAACCAAACCTATAAAATCTTTCTATGCATCGTGGTTTTGTTTATACTGATTTTTACTTGGGTGGAGCTTGCAGTAGGTCTTTTCGGAACACCTTTCGCCGGAAGTTAGTTTTATATTGAGAGCTTAAAATTATTTCAAGTAATATATAAATCATGACTAGGAAAAAATTTCTAAAAAGACTTTTACAGCTTTCGGCAGTCGGTGCTTTGCCTTTTCTTTATTCTTGGCAAATTGAGCCTTTTTGGGTAGAATTTGTAGAACGAAAACTTCCAATAAAAAATTTACCTGAAGAATTGGAAGGAAAAATTCTCATGCAGATTTCCGATTTACATGTAGGAGACAGATTCGACTGGAATTTTTTAATTGAATCTTTCCAGAAAGCAAAAGAATTTAATCCGGATTTTGTGGTGTACTCTGGTGATTACGTAAATCATGGAACAGAAGAAGATCATAAAAATTTAGAAAAAGTAATGGCAAAAGCAGTTTACGGAAAGTTGGGCACTTTCGGAATTCTCGGAAATCACGACTACGGAAAAAACTGGAAAGATTTGGGTTCTTCAGCAGAGATTCATCGAATTCTCCAAAACAATGGCGTCACAATGCTTAAAAATGAGCAAACAGAATCTCACGGATTGAATATTATAGGTTTTGATGATTTGTGGTCTCCCAATTTTGATCCCATGAAGGTGATGAAAGATTACATTCCCGAAAAAGCCAATCTTGTACTTTGCCACAATCCCGATGTTTGCGACAAAGATGTCTGGAACGGTTATAAAGGCTGGATTTTGAGTGGACATACTCACGGCGGACAATGCCGAATTCCCGGAGTCATTACGCCAATTCTTCCGGTAGAAAATAAGAAATATGTTTCTGGTGAAATTGATTTAGGAGACGGAAGAATGTTGTATATCAACCGTGCGTTAGGCCATTCTTTTCAAGTGCGTTTCATGGTGCGTCCAGAAATAACGGTATTTACTTTAATTCAAGCTTAAAATTTTAAAGATGAAAAATCAAGATATTCTTACTGTAGGGAAAATATCCTTTTGGCTCTCATTCATATTAGGAAATATTTGCCTTTTTGGATATATACTTACTAAAATTGAGGCTTTTGCTTCCTATGGATTTGTACTCTTATTATTTGCAGCTCCAGTTAATTTAGTTGTGATTGCGTTACTAATTATTTATGGATTATTTAATAAATCCTACTTAAAAGACTGTATAAAAGCATCATTAATTATTTGTATAAATATTCCAATTGCAATTCTGTATTTCTATCTAGGGGTTTTTCTAATTGGGTTTTAATTACCTGAAAAATACAATATGAGCTCATCTTCAAGTCTTACAGAATCTCAAATTAGAGAATGGTGGAATGAGAAAAGATACCTCTATACTTTAGGATTGTTTATCTCAGGAATTATTGCATTTGTTCTTTATGTCATTGTTGGAGTAAATCTTATAATGCCTTATGATGAAGATTTTGAAATTACATTATTTACGATTTTTTTCCAAGGCATCGGCTATTTAGTAATGATTTCTTTTGCTAATCTATTTTATTCCTTAGGCGTTAAACATGACCTTAATTATAACAAAGAAAATACAGATGACTTTCGAAAAAATCTATTCAATTTAGGCTTTTGGTTTTCAGTCTCTTTACCTTTTTTAGTTCCTTTAATGGGTGTAATCTCTTACTTTTTAAACTATTATTAAAATACATAAACTATGAAAAAATTACGCGTTCAATTCCTTCTTTTTGTTTACGACAAAACACAAAAACTCTACAGAACATATTTCAAAAAGAAAAAAAGACAATGGCAGTTTAATGAAAAACAATTGCTGGAGTTTCACAAAGATTCTTTAGGCCGAAAATTGGGTGAGTTTTATAAAAAGCACGGTTTTACAATGATTCCTAAAATGGAAAACCACGATGTACATCATTTATTAACAGGTTGCGGAACCAACTTCGAAGATGAAATTGCGATGCAGTTCCTTCTTCTCGGAAACGGAAAACTCAATGCCCATCTTTTGGCAGCGGTGGTTTTAGGAAGTATTATTCTTCCGGAATACTATAAAATGTATCGCAATGCCTATCAAAAAGGAAAAAATATGAGAGCATTTCACCACATCGATTTCGAATCTTTATTATGGCAAAATTTTGAAAATATTCAGGATTTTTTCAGACAAAAAGAAACTCCGGTCTACTATTAATCTCAACCTCAACCTCAGCTTTAAACTCAATCTTAACCTTAACCTTAACCTCAATTTCATGAAAACACATCACTATATATTTCTTAGCACCATCGCATTTATCGTTTTATTTTATAACGAAAATGTAGGTCTGAATCTTGGTATTTTAGGCGTTCTATACTCAGTGTTAACGCTTATTAAAACCCCGGATAGAAACCGCAGCAAAACGTTTTTTCTACTTTTTGCAACAAGTATTCTGTCGAGTATAGCTTTTGCTTGGTTCGGCGATTTTAGCTCGTTTCTGGTATTGGTAGTTTCACTTTTGCTGCTTTCTTTCAGATCAAAAAACAAACGTCTGAAAATCCTGTTGCTGATTCCTGTTTTTATAGTCAATGGCTTCACATTTATATGCCGAATTTTCAGTTTTGACGATTGGCTTCCGAAAAGAAATATGTCTGGAGTCTGGCAAAAAGCGTTGGCATTTGTAGGAATTCCTCTTATTTTAATTTCAGTTTTTTTTGGAGTCTATTCCATGGGAAGTGATCATTTTGCAGGCTTTTTTACCGATTTTCAGTTGAATATTAATGTTTGGCAATTGTTCTGTATTTCTGTCTTAGGATTTTTTATCGCCTTTAATTATTGGAATTATTATGTAGAAAAAATGATCTACAAGCAAAATCATATTTTGAGTAATGATTTTCGGAATCAGCACAAAATTCAAAAACCAACCTATTCTTTTTTAGATCTGAATACTGAAAGAATGAGCGGTGTGATTTCTTTCATTTCATTAAATATTTTGTTGCTGTTTTTTATCATAACGTTTAACTATGAGCAGTTTTACGAAATCATAAAAACACCGAGTCAACTTTCTGACGAAACGCACGAAAGAGTAGGCGCAGTAATCGTGTCGATTGTAATGGCGATTTTGGTGATTCTGTTTTACTTTAAGTCAAATTTTAATTTTGATCCGAAAGCTGGTTTGCTGAAAAACTTAGTAAAAATATGGATTGTTCTGAATGCTGTTTTGGTCATTTCAGCAATGTTGAAAAACACCGAATATATTGTTAATTTAGGCTTTACTTACAAGCGTCTTGGCGTTTATGCTTTCCTGACATTATCTTTGATAGGATTGACATTGACTTTTGTGAAAATTCAGAAGCAAAAAACAAACGCATTTCTTTTCAACTCGATGAGCTGGTGTTTTTATGGAATGGTTTTAGTATGCAGTTTTATCAATTGGGGCGGAATCATCACTTCTCAAAATATGAAACGTCCGGATTTTGTGGTCGATTATCATGTAAACTCGATTAATTTTAATGAAAAATATCTATTAAAATACGCCGAAGAGAAAAAGGATATTGACCTTAAAAAACAAGTTTTAGAAAAAAGTAGGTTAGGAATTTCGCCCACATTTTTATCTAAAGTTTTTTATTATGAAACCATTCAAAAATAAATTGTCATGAAAAATTCAGTTTTATTAGTAAGCCTTTTATTGATTGTGTCATGCAAAAAAGCGGTTCCTTCTCAAGAAAGGAAAACAGATTCGGTTATCGTTTCAGAACAACGCGAAAACACTTCAGCATTAGATTCTTCGAAAATCAATAAAAGTAACGATACTTTGCAATCAGTACATTCTAATTCTGATGAAAATGGAAGCACCCAAAATGGTGAAATCGTAAAATTGATTGATGGCGAAAGATTACCAAGCACATTAGAATGTGAATTTACAGATAAAATCCAAAAAGTAGTTGTGAGAATAACAAACTATAAGAAAGATCAACTGAAAGCGACCATAATGCCTGAAAATAATAATATGAATATCCGTTTTAATCAAATTAAAACACCAGACGGAAAATACGACGGTCCGTTTGGAAGAGATATTTCGTATAAAATTTCTGGCAAAGGAGAAGTTGCGCTTATCATCGGTAAGAATCTGATGGCAGATGGAGATAATATTGGTCGGTTTTCTGTAAGAGTAGAATAAATTGGTATAGTTTATGCAAATGTAATTTTCAAATTTTATTATTATGAAAAATATATTTTCATTAGCAATAGTTTCCACAATGGCATTGGCAAGTTGTGGTGCGGTACAGTCTATTGTACAGAATACATTTCCTTATACCACCAATGTGTTGGTATCCACGGGAGTGCCTGCAAATAAAGAGGTTTCTTCTACTGCCACTGCATCAAATGTGCAGACTTGGGTGGGCGGAAACAACAATGCGCAAATTAAAGATGTAAGAATTTCAGATGCTAAAATTTCTGTTGCTTCACCAGTTGGTGGTAACCTAAGTGCTTTGAAATCTGTGAAAATCTATATTTCTTCAAACGGAACTGGCGAAAAATTGGTGGCTTCGAGATCCGCTATTGATACCAATTCTTCAAGTTTAAATTTAGATTTAAATGATACCGGCTTTCTGGATACTGTAGTAAAAAGTTCAGGCTTAACGGTAAGAACTGTTTACGAATTGAAGAACCAGACAAGCTCTGATATGAATCTGAAAGTTGCATTAAATTTCAGCAGTGTACCTGTACGATAAAGTAGTTAGTTAACAAAAACATCAAAAGCTTTCTTATATTTAAGAAAGCTTTTTTTATTATGATGAATTTGTGTTACCTGATTTTATAAATTGAGAGCTCTGCAGACTTGTCTGATATAGCTCCTAAATTAAGCCCGCCTTGTACTAGGCCAAATCGTAGTCTGTCTCCTGCATTGAGTTTGTAAATATGACTTATTTGTCCTTGGGTAAGTGTTATATTGATTACAACGAGATTTAGTCCCAGTATGCCGGATAGATCTAATAGATTTACACCTCCGAATACCCTGTAATCTAAAAGTGTACTTACAGCTGTTCCTCCTGCTCCTACTGTTTTTACGATAGCGATTCCTGGCGGATTATTCGATAAAAGCTGAGCAGAAACTCCTTGCCCTGTTCTAAAGCTGTAATCGATATGATAAATACCTGTAGAAGGCACTATGTATTCGTTATTTATAATTTGTGAAGATGCAATTTCAGTAGTAACCGTACTACCCGAAGTACTTAACGGCAGATAATTAAATGTACTGCTGAATAGGCCAAGGCTTATATTGACAAGAGAAAGATTTCCAGTAAATTTTGCCGCATACGTTGCTTTAGACATTCCTAAATCATTTGCGAGAACTTTATTCCAGACACCTTGGGTACTATTGGGGTGGGTATAATATGCATCATACATAAAGAAACCTGTAGTAATCACATCCTGAGTTTTAGGAAAATCACTTGGGTTAGGGGTGGTTATAGGGCTTGTTACGTAAACGATAGCTCCATTTTGAGCAACTGTATAGGCTGCTTCTTTCAGTCTTAGTGAATCCCCGGAAATTCTCGGCGGGATTATACCATCCGGATAAGTGAGCTCGGCTCTCTTTTGAACATGCAATGTCGACTTGGGATTATCTGTGTTGATACCCACTTGTGCATTTATATGGCAGCCCATTATCAATAGGGCTACGATAAGGTAGCAGTTTTTCATAGTAATCTAGTTTTGGTACATAAAATTAGAGAAAAAAAATAGTATGTATTTGATAAAAGATGACTTTTACTGCGGTATATTCAAATATTAGGGAAAATACGGTATTTTTTACAGTGTTTTTACGGCTATTTTTGTGAATTTAATAGAATTAATCTATTGGACATTATTATTTCACTAGAAAGAGACAATTGCTAAGTATTATTGTTTTGTAAAAGAGTCCATTACAATGGTGACTGGGCCGTCATTTATTAACGAAACCTTCATGTCTGCTCCGAAAATGCCACTCTCTATTCGTAAATAAGATTTTGAAAGCTCTTCCTTGAAGTATTCAAAAAGCGGAATTGCTTTGTCAGGTTTTGCTGCTTTTATAAAAGATGGCCTGTTGCCTTTTTTGTAATCAGCAATTAAGGTAAATTGACTGATGCACAAAATCTCTCCGTTAATATCTTTAACAGACAAATTAAGTTTGTCATTTTCATCACTAAAAACTCTGAGGTTCAAAATTTTTTGTACAAGCCAGTCTGCATCTGTTTTTTCATCGTTTTCGTCAATCCCGATCAAGAGCATAAAGCCTTTATTTATTTCACCCACCACAATTCCATCAACTTTTACCGAAGCTTCAGAAACTCTTTGTATTACTACCTTCATTAATTGTATAAGCTTAGATTCTTTGTGCCTGCATCATAGTTCCAAAAATACATTTTTGGAGGAAGTCCTGTTGTTGCTCCTTGAGCTGGAGAGCCATTATTAAGAAACCATTTAGAATTGTCTTTTGGACAGATGATATACAAATTGTCTTTTACTTCCAAAGTAGTGTTGTTATCCGGGCAAAGATGAGGTGCATTTCTGTCATATACTTTAAAAGTAGCAGGATTGTCGAGGGTTCTCACAACAATTAATCCTCTTGTGCCAGACTGTTGTTCGTCTATGTAAATAGGCTGCCCCACAAAGTTAAGGTCATTATAAGCTGCCAGATTCAGGTTTAAATTTACGTTGATTGTAGAATTAGGAAAACAGCTTACTGTATCATCCCGATTACTGCATGAGTTTATATTTAAAAAGCTGAATGTCAGCAAGATGAAAATTGATATGAATGAGAAAGTTTTTTTCATTTGAAGATAAATTTTTATATATTTGTAAAACAATAACGATTAACACGCAAAAACATTGTCCGGCAAATGTCGGATTATTTTTTTATACTAAAACTAAATTTTAAAATTATGGCGAGCTATGTAACTAAGGAAGGATTAGATAAAATGAAAGCCGAGCTTGAGCAATTGGAGAAAATTGAAAGACCAAAAATTACTCAACAGATTGCAGAAGCAAGAGATAAAGGTGATTTGTCTGAAAATGCAGAATATGATGCAGCCAAAGAAGCACAAGGAATGTTGGAAATGAGAATTTCTAAACTTAAAGATATTGTTACCACATCTAAAGTAATCGACGAAACTCAGCTTGATACTTCAAAAGTTTCTATCCTTACAACAGTAAAACTTTTGAATAATGATACCAAAAAAGAACAGGTCTTCACATTGGTTCCTGATAACGAAAGCGACTTGAAGTCAGGTAAAATTTCAGTAAATACACCTATTGCAAAAGGTCTGTTGGGGAAAGTAGTTGGGGAAACTGCAGAAATCGTTCTTCCAAATGGTAATAAATTATCTTTTGAAGTTTTAGAAATAACACTTTAAAACTCAAAAATTGTAACTTTCAACTTTAAAAAATGAGCTCAATTTTCACGAAAATCATCAACGGAGAAATTCCTGCATATAAAATTGCAGAAGACGATAATTTTGTGGCATTTCTAGATGCAATGCCTTTGGTAAAAGGTCATACACTGGTTGTTCCAAAAAAAGAAGTAGATCTTATTTTTGATTTGGAGACTGAAGAATACAAAAATCTTTGGGCTTTTGCTCAGGAAGTTGCTAAAAAAGTAAAAAGTGCAATTCCGTGTGTAAGAGTGGGAGTTGCTGTAGTGGGACTCGAAGTTCCCCATGCCCACATTCATCTGATTCCGTTAAATAAAGTGGAAGAGATGAATTTTCGAAACGAAAGATTAAAACTTTCAGCGGAAGAATATTCCGAAATACAAAATTTAATTATTAATTCTTAACAATATAAAGAAGGTCGTAAAAAAGAAATTTTTTACGATTTTCTTTACATAATATATTATATAAAAATGAATCCAAACCAATGTTCTTTCTGTGGTAAGAAGAGAAATGAAGTACAAATGCTGATTTCGGGACAGAATGGCTTTATTTGCGAAAACTGTATAGAGCAGGCACATTCGATTGTAAAAGATACGGTTTCGCCAGCGGGGTTTTCACCGGCTGAGTCTATTGACGAACTAAAAAAACCAAAACAAATAAAAGAGTTTCTAAACCAATACGTTATCGGGCAAGATCAGGCTAAAAAACAACTGGCAATTGCGGTGTACAATCATTATAAAAGATTGCTTCATGCGAAAGATGAAAACAGGGAAGTAGAGCTTGAGAAATCAAATATCATCATGATTGGTGAAACGGGAACAGGAAAAACGCTTTTGGCTAAAACCATTGCCAAAGAGCTTAATGTTCCTTTCTGTATTGTTGATGCGACGATTTTAACGGAAGCAGGATATGTAGGTGAAGACGTTGAAAGTATTCTTTCGAGGCTTTTGATGGTTGCAGATTATGATGTAGAAAAAGCAGAAAAAGGAATTGTCTTCATTGATGAGATCGATAAAATTGCAAGAAAATCTGATAATCCGAGTCTTACGAGAGATGTCTCTGGTGAAGGTGTGCAACAAGGTTTGTTGAAGCTTTTGGAAGGAAGTATCGTGAATGTTCCGCCGCAGGGAGGTAGAAAACATCCTGATCAAAAATATATTCAGGTAAATACTCAGAATATATTATTTATTGCCGGAGGCGCCTTTGATGGTATTAAAGAAATCATCGAAAGAAGAATGAATAAGCAGGCGATTGGTTTCAGTGCAGAAAAGATCAATAATGTAGGAGAAGACGAATATGTTTTAAAAAATATTAATGCCATCGATCTTCGCTCATTTGGATTAATTCCTGAGCTTTTGGGAAGATTTCCAATTATTACCTATCTCGAAAAACTGACCAAAGAGACGATGATAAGAATCATGAAAGAGCCAAAGAATTCTATTATCAATCAGTTTGTAGAACTTTTTAAAATGGACGGTACAAAACTGGTGTTCACAGATGAAGCTGTAGAAATTATTGTCGATGAAACGATGGAAAAAGGTTTGGGAGCCAGAGGATTACGTGGAACTACGGAGAAGGTTTTGGAAGATTATATGTTTACGGTAGGGGAGCAAGACGAAATTGTACTTTCTAAAGATAATATTTTGATTAATAAGTGATTTTAATTTTTTTTTAGAAAAAAGTCATATCTTTACACCGAATATTTTTTTTTAACACAAAAAAACAATATACATCAATGAAAAAAAATTTATTAACAATCGGGATTTTAGCAACCGGTTTATCTGTTCAGGCGCAGACGGTTCTACTTCACGTAGATGACACAGCTAAAATGTATGTAAGTAACGGAACCCTCGTTTATAACGGTGGAGGTCTTCAAACCAGAGGCTCCGGCAATATTGATTTGCACGGAAACATGATGGTAGTAGGCAGCGGTTCTGATGTGGTGAAAACCATTAATCCAGATGCATCAAATAAGTTTGATGGATCTAATATAATTATAAGAATTAACGATACTGCTTCGCCAGTTACTTCTCCTTATGGTCAGCTGTACATTAAAGGTATTGCCCAAGGTAATATTACAGGTGTAGTTGATAAGGAGTACGCTGCTACAAAACACGGTGCTTATCAGCAAATTGGTATTCCTTTTATTGGGAAAACCTTCTCGAGCCTTAGTACTGAGTTGGCTGGGAATTTTAATAATTTAAGATGGCAGGGCAGAGAAATTCTTAAGTGGAGCAATGCCAATCGTAGGTTTGATGGCTCTATTATTCCGAATTCACCAATTACAAGTCTTAATACTCCAGGTATTACGATAGATGTTGCTTCGGCTACAACTGCGGCGGACAGAACTGCTTATTTTACATTGGGAGCTTCAGCCTTGAATCCTGCTACATTACATACGGTAAAAGGAGTGCCTTATGCAGATGGGATAACTGGTGGTAATACAATGTCTCTAACTCCATCATCTATTCCGGCAACATTTGGAGCGGGTGGTAATAATAGAAATATTTACCAGGAAAAGTACAATACGTATATTTATGATCCTTTTGATAATGCTACTCCGTGGAACGTAACAACAAGTAGTTTTGGTCAATTCTTTTATCAGTTTTCAAATCCATATTTAACTAACATTGATTTATCTATGATTGGTTTTACTGAGGCTGGATCTGTTAATGACAATAATGCATTTAATAATATTTGGGGTATCGTTGTTGATCCGCAAAGTGTTACCTTTAATAACACTACAGGAGGTACAACTTCTTATGCTGGCCCTCAGATGGTAACTTTTGATCCAGGTACACACAAACCAATGGGCAGTCTTACTGCCGCTTTAGTAGTGAAGCCCTTGGGGACATTTAAGGTTAAATTGAGAGATGCTACTCCTCAACAGATGGATTTTGATAATCTTAGAAGATTCAGTAGTGCTCCAAGAGTCGAAGGTACTTCATATAGCGTAACTGCTGCTAAAAATACAAATACAGGAAATATTAAGCAGCTAGGTGTTTTGGCGTTAGATGCCAATGGTAATCAGATCGGAGAAACATATTATGTTGTGGCTCCACATTTTACCACAGGTAATATTCCAGATGCTCATGTAAATTCGGTACAGGCAATGACTACTACCTCTGCAATCATTCAGACATTTGAAGAAACTGCTAATGGTAGTATTGATCCTAACTATTCTTCTGCTTACAGATTATATATTAATGAAGCAAATGAGTCAAATTATCTTGGGAAAAGAATTGACCTAAGTGTTTTCGGACAAAATGTAGCCTCTCTAAAATTTGAAATTAGAGATAACGTTAATTTAGTTCCTGCTGCTACGCATTTATTGTCTGGTGGTACTGGTTTCTATTATACTGTAGCAAATGGACAGGCAGTGCAAATTAGTCAAGGTGATGTGATTCCTGTAACAAATTCTAGCTATGGTCTGTATTATGGCGCACCTCAAAATGTTACATTAGACACTAACGAGGCTAAACCACTATCTAGAACGGTAGTTGTATACAATCCTAATATCAAAAATTATATCGTTAGATTTGATCCGGCATGGAAGTCTGCTTCAGTTGAAGTTTTCGATGCAAGTGGAAAGCTTGTTATTTCAGAAAAATCAGTAAAAGCTGATGCTGACTATGTGATCAGACTTGATTCTACATTAAAAACAGTATATGTAGTAAAAGTTGTTGGGAATGACGGAAATATTGTAAATACAAAAATATTAATCAAATAAAACAAGCGGTATAATGAGATTTTTTGATAAAAAAATATTTTTGATATTTTCTATATTAGCTATTAGCATTGTAAAGGCTCAAGATACGCCTGGTGCTCCGTGCGGTCTAGAGGATTCTCCACCCTGTGATGTAACTTCTCCAATAGATATGTATGTTTATGTATTAATGATTGTTGCAATTTTGGCAATTGCTTATTTTGCTAAAAAATACAAAACTCAAAAAATATAAAAATTAAATTAAAATATTTGAAACTCTCTGATTAGTCGGAGAGTTTTTTTATTTTTACACTATGAAAAAGTTATTTGTATTGTCTGGAATGCTGTTGGCATTTTCAATGAACGCACAGTTTTCTGTAAATATCCAGTCGCAGCCGGATTTTAATGAGCAAGAAGCTGTTTTGTATACATTGAATGGTTCCAAAGATATTATTTTTACCAAAGAAAAAAGTAAAGGTAATGTATGGACATTTAAGTATCCCACTAATTATTCAGGGATGATGAAAGTGTATTTTCCCAATACCAACAATTCTGTAAGTTTTATTTCTGAAAATAAAAATATCAATATCAAACTTGAAACGAAGGCCAATAAAATTCAGAATGTCATCTATCAGGATGAATCAAATGAGTTGATGAATGCTATTCAGGAGTCTTCTCAGAAAAAAGAAATAATTCTTCCTGCATTGGTTCAAATTAAAGAATATTATAAAGACAATACAGAATTTGGGAAGGCATTAATCAGTGAAATGGGAAGGCTCTCAGGCACTGGCAGTATCGACCAGGAAAAACACCCGTTTGTTTATTATTATAATACCAATTATAATAAATTTCTTTCTAATAATCCTGCAAAGAAAGTTACCAAAGAAGAAATTGTAAATTTTATCGATAAATCAAACGATATGTTAGAGAGCTCGTCTCTTCTACGTCCTATCCTCGTGTCGTATCTTAATGTAGGTGGAAATACTAATGTTAATACCTCTGTGGATACTTTAATTAATACATTGAATGTTGAAACACCTAGAGGCCAGACTGTGCTTTCAGAGTTAATTGATATTTTCGACGTGTATGATATGACTGAATTTAAAACTAAATATCTTACAGTAGCCAAGAATTTAAAATGTACCATTACCGATCGTTTAGCTTCTACCTTAAAGTCTAATGCTGCTACAGATATTGGTGCAGTTTTCCCGGCCTATAAATTTCATTCTGCGGTAAATACCAATGCAAAATCAATTGCTGATGTAAAAGCTGATAAGAAAGTAATCGTTTTTTGGTCTTCGACCTGTTCGCATTGTGAAAATGAGCTACCACAACTTTTAACCAAATACAAAGATCTGCAGGCAAAAAATATTCAGATCATCGGTTTGTCTTTAGATACTGATAAAAATGCGTATACCACAAAAATTGCTGCATTCCCTTGGATCAATGATTCAGAATTGAGAGGGTGGAACAGTTCTTTTGCCGAAATTTATAATATTCACGCAACACCAACGTATTTTATTTTAGATGCTAACAATAAGATTATCAGCAAGCCCAATCATGTAGGTGATGTTTTGCAATATTTTAATGTAAAATAATTTTGGAGGATGTAGAATATTTTATATATTTGCACCACCAAAACGGCGAGGTAGCTCAGTTGGTTAGAGCGCAGGATTCATAACCCTGAGGTCACGGGTTCAATTCCCGTCTTCGCTACAATATTAAACCGCAATCATTGATTGCGGTTTTTTTATTTGTGAAAAAATATCAATATTTTGATCAATTCTAAAACTTTGAAGCCTACAAAATTTGTTCTTTTATATATTGAATAGAAGTATTGCGAGACTTTCAGACAAATAGTATGTGGTATTTACAGTAAAACATATAATAATCTATTTAAACCGTCTATTTATACTCCGTATTAAAATATATTTTATAAATTTAAATAAGAATTTAAAATTCTATCCCAATTGGGATTATTTTCTAGTAAATGTAAATGATGAAAAGAAAACTATTTTCTGTTTTAATATTTTTTACGCTGTCACATTTTTGCAATGCACAAAATGAAAATTCTTATGCAACTTTCATAGATTCGGCTAATCAAGTAAAGTATAAAAACGTAAAGAAAGCAGATCTATATATTCAAAAAGCTAAAAAAATAGTTTCAGAGAAAGATCTTGGAGATTTTTATCTTAGTACGATTCAGGTTTATATTGATATGAATCATTTTGACGAAGCATTAGAATATAGCACCAAAGCTCATACTATATTTACTGAAAAAAAGGATTTTGAAAAATTAGCCAAGGTGAATAGTTTTTTTGCTTTCATTTATGCGCAGCTTAATGATCCTCAAAGAGCTATTAAGTATTATAAAATTACATTAGGTTTTTACGAGAAGAAAAATAATAAAGATGGAATGATCAAGGCTCTGAATAATCTGGGCAATGCTTATTTTACATTATCTAAATACGACTCATCCCAATATTATTTTCAGAAAAGTCAGGTTATTTTTAAAGATCATGATGATCCTGCTTTAAAAGCATTTGTAATGTCAAATCTTGGCAAGCTCTTCTTTAGTAAAAAAGAATATAGCCAGTCAGAAAATTATTTGCTGGAGGCCAAAGATATTTTAGAGCAAAATAAGATCACCGATACAGAAGCCAACTATAATGTCAACTATAATCTGGCAGCTTTTTACATCGAGCGGCGTAACGCTCCAAAAGCATTATTATATGCCGAGAAAACTGGTGATTTTACTCAAAAAAATTCTGTAGATTTTAATAATATAAGATACTTAGATAATTTATATAATGCCTATCTTCTTAATGATGATTATAAAAATGCAGCTGTTGCTTTTAAAAAATATGATTCAATAAGAGAAATGCTGAATATTGAGGAAAAAGCTGTAAACGTAGAAAGAATAAAAGCTCAGCATGAATATGAGCTAAAACAAAAGGTAAATGGCTTAAAACAAGAAAAGAGAAATCTGGTTTATATCATTATTCTGGTAGTTTTTCTGTTGATCGTTGTGATCTGCATTTTATACACAATCAACTATAGAAATAAAACTGAAGCTTTAAATCTTGAGAAAAAACTGATCGAGGCAAGAGAAAAAGAACTGGAGTTTGATAACCACATGAAAGAAAAATTATTGGTATATCAATCAATGGAGCAACAAAAAGTTGATTCTATTTTTAAATCTATCCTCGAAAAGGTAAATGCGCTGAAAACAAAATATCAGCATGCTGAAGAAATTTCAGAAATTATAAATGAGATTAAAATAAGTGTAAAGCCAAATACCTGGGAAGATTTTGAATATCATTTTTTACAGATTCATGAATCGTTCTATAAAAATTTAGAACAGAAACACCAGAATCTTACCAATTACGATAAAAGACTGGCAGCAATGTTAAAGCTACGATTATCTACTAAAGAGATCTCAAATTTATTGAATGTTACTCCAAAGACCATAGAAAATTCACGCACAAGATTGCGAAAAAAATTAGATCTTACCAATACAAAAGAAGATTTGTCGAAATACCTTGATGATTTCTAATTGGTTGTATTTTAAATATTTAGGCTCGGGTGTGTGGTTCATGTGTGGAGGATTTTTAGTCTATAGGTGGTAACTGTGTAATATTTTGCAATTATACTTTGATAATACTTTATTCCTTTGTTCTAGAAAAAAGAATAATAGAGAATATGAAAAAATTAATTACATTATTATGTACAGGGTTCATGATTTCTGCATCATACGCACAATGGAATCCTAATACTGATCAAAACTTATTTGTAGTGGGTACCGGAAACGGATATTCATTCTCTACAACAACTAATGATGGTAAAACGTTTATCGGATATTGGAAACAAGTAGCAGCTCCGGCAAATTATGAATTGTGGCTTCAAATTCTAGATGAGAACGGTAATAAGCAATTAGGAACAAATGGTATTATGCTGAGCAATACAATTCCTATGAGTACATATACCGCAATTAGTAAAATAGTAGCAGATTCTTCAAATAATGTGTATCTGGGGGTAAGTGGTACTGGTACTACAAAATCTGTACATGTTTTTAAAATCAGTCCTCAAGGTACTTCTGTCTGGGCGAACGGTATTAATATAGGCGAAGGGTTTCCTCCTTCAATTCTCCCTTTGAAAAATGGCGATATTATAACAGCTCACGGTCAGTATAGTCAGCCTTATTTAAAGATGCAAAGATTCAATGCTGCTGGACAGCCTGTATGGGCAAATCCAGTGGAAATAGTTTCTAATGATACTACAAAAAGAACTCTTCCTGCAGATATTTATGAGTTAGGAAATAATGAAGTAGAAATTATTTTTCATAAAATGGCAACAGCTCAGATCAGCTATTTATTTGCTCAAAAATTAGATTTAAACGGAACTATTATGTGGGCAGATGGTGCAAAACAAATTAGCACACAAACAACCGTTCCTACAACAACTTTTTCTGGTTTTGCAGATGGAAGTAATGTTTATTATGGTTACTCAAGCGGGCAGAATAACAGATTCGACTCATATTTACAGAGAGTAAACCCTGATGGTAGTCTACCTTGGGGAGTAAATGGGGTTGATTTTGATACCAACCAAACTAACTTTGAAAAAAATATTAAAGTAGCTTTTGTTCCCGGTTCTCAAAATATATGGGCAATTGCAAATTATACTGGTAGCGCACAAGGAACGGGAGGAGAATATGTACAAAAATTTGACAAAGCTACTGGAAATAGACTCTTTACAGACAATGCGAAACAAGTTTTTCCTATATCATCTGATATTATGATGCATACGGGCGATTTGTTTTTAGCTGATGGAAAACCCTATTTTGTAGTAGAAAAAATAAATGGTGCCGCACCGATTTCGACATCATTAAACGCTGTTTTGCTGGATGATAATGGAAACTTTGCTTGGTCTCAACAATATATTCCAATGGCTACTTTAAATAGACCTAAAAGTTATATTAATATTTTAAAGCCTGTTAATAACAGAGGTGTAATTGTGTTTAAAGAAGAAAAAACATCTGTTCCAAATGCTGATCCTTTAACCTATGCACAAAGCCTTATACTTCCTGCAGCAACGCTTGGAACGAGCGACATTGTAAAGTCAAAATCGATCAAGTTATATCCAAATCCTGCTACGGATATCATTCATTTAGACGGGGCAGATAATTCTTCTTTTGTTATCTACAATGCTGTGGGACAGCTGGTAAAGTCTGGCGAGATCAAGAAAGGCGAAATTGCAGTACAGGAACTTGCAAAAGGGCAATACATTTTGCAACTAAAAGATCAGGAAAAAGCAATAAAATTTATTAAAAAGTAAGAAGTAAATATAATGAAAGATTGGTGACTGTATAATTATTAATCATTTACAAATTTAATAATAGAACGTTTTTCGATGTATTATTAAAACTATAATTTACTAAGCCATATTCCAGTAGACCTAAAGTAATTTAGGTCTTTTTTATTGAAAATTTTATGGTAGTTTTTCAGGTATATTTTGTCTTTTTTTTAGTCATGCAAATGTATTTTGAGATGTTTTTTACTTCCTATTTTCATTTTGTGGAAAATTTTGCTTCATTTAGAAGCTTAGATCTTTCAATTTCAAATGAAAATCCTGTCTTATCGGTGATAATTAGCAAATTATAGCCAGTAAATTGTATTAAAATTAGTTAATATTTAAGGCTAAAAACTTTTTAATTTACTTACTAATTTTAATTTTTAAAATGTCTTTTTCATTCCAATGCCTTGTTAGTCAATTTTTGTGAAAGAGTATATATCTCTATGTGGGGATGATCGGAAATCGCAGAAGTTTTAAATCATAAAATTTTCATAAAACTTGCATAAAAAGTTGTATGTAATTTTGAATTTTAAAAAAAAATCGTACTTTTACAGTGCCTTGAATGAGGGAACAAGTCAAGGTAATAAATTTTTTTTCATCATTTGTGTTTTTAGAATCGTATCGCCTGATACGATTCTTTTTTTATTTAATATTCATGCTTTTGTAACGCACCAAAAGATCGATGAAATACGAATATGTAATTGCACCTTCCTGCTGATTGCTTTTAAGAAAAAGGTTATTAGTAAAACCAAAAAAGTCATTAAGGTATCCCTGATGTTCTGCTATAAATTTCCTTTCATTCAACCGGTCTCGTTTCATTTCCTCGGAGTAATTTCCTAACGCTGTTTTTACAAACATTTCATCTTCTTCCACAATAGAATTCAACAAACTCTTTAAAGTAAAATATTCTGTACTGTACCTAAGTTCGGGATTTTTTGAATGTACACCAATCAAATATCCAATAAAATTAGCTTCCTGTTCTCTTGCAAATCCAAGCTGATGAGAGCTTTCATGAGAAAGAGTAAACGGAAGGTAAGAAGAGGGTAATTCAGCGTTGAATTGGGCTTCTGCGGTAAAAGGATTGTAATATCCTAGAATCCCGGTAAAGCTCATTGTCTTTCCAAATAAACTGGGCTTAAATGAATTGGTTGTAGTGCTTTCTTTTTGACTTATAAAATTGGGAAGCGTTTTTTGCTGGTTTAAAATTTCCTGTTGAATTGAATTTAGATCTTTAATAACAAAAACACCATTCTTATCTTCTTTAACGAGCTTTCTGGTTGCTTTCGATTTTTCGAGATATTCTAAAGCCAATGCTTTTCTTACTTCCAGTGTAATTTCAGTTTTGGGAAGTTTTGCAATGATGGGTGTCTGAAAATAAAGCATTCCCCAAAATACTTGATAAGTGAAATAAACAATATTCAGAATGATCAATATATTAAATAAAGCACTGCTTCTCGTCTTCTTTTTAAAGAGTTTGATGATTAAATAAATCAATAAAATTCCCAATAAAATATAGAGTAAATCTCCAAATGAAAAAGGAATCCAGGCGAAAAATATCTGATGGATTCTTTTCTGAAATTCAAATATTTTTTCAAAAAAAGAAACGACAATCTGTAGCTTTGAAAAAGTATAGAACAAAAGAAATTGGGCAAGTAAAATACCCGCCCAAAATCTCTTTTTTTTATATGTTTTTGTAGTATTAATGTGCACCTTCAGATTCTAAAACGTCAACATCAATTCCTTGTTTGCTCAATGTCTTCTTTGCAAGATATGCAAATACCGTAATATAAGCAAAGCAAAGTACCGGGATAATATAAGAGCTGTGAATTCCGATAATATCAGAAAGCTTTCCTTGTAACGGAGGGATAATTCCGCCTCCCAAAATCATCATTACCAAAAATGCAGATCCTTGAGCGGTATATTTGCCTAA
Source organism: Chryseobacterium indoltheticum (assembly GCF_003815915.1). Classification (NCBI taxonomy): domain Bacteria; kingdom Pseudomonadati; phylum Bacteroidota; class Flavobacteriia; order Flavobacteriales; family Weeksellaceae; genus Chryseobacterium; species Chryseobacterium indoltheticum. The sequence goes on along the minus strand of NZ_CP033929.1, from coordinate 3,950,264 downwards.
TCCTGTAATAGCCAAAGTAAAAATTGACGGCCACATAATGCTGCAGGCAAGACCGCCTGATAAGAATGCGTAAATAGCAAAATTTCCGGTGGTCATTAAACCTACAATCATCGCTGTAACACCAAAAATACCAAAGATAATAAGCGTTAAAGCTGGTTTGTTTTTACTCACAAGGAATAAAATCACCTGAATAACGATACAGATTGCATAAAAATAAAGATTAGACATGTCTTTTTGTGCAATAACATTAATTCCTATAATAACCAGAAAAGCAATAAACGGAACTACAATAGTCGCAATCATCTGCTGCTGTTTGCTAAGATTGAAAACGGTAATAGCACCGGTCCATCTTCCAATCATTAAACTTCCCCAATACATCGAAATATAAGGCGCTAAATCTGAAGACTGGTGTCCTCCAAATTCAGGCAGGCTTAAAAGCTCCCCCAAATTACTTCCGATGGCAACTTCCACTCCTACATAAGCAAGAATGGCAAGCATTCCCAGCACAAGTTGCGGATATTTCATTGCTCCCCATCCTTCAGGATTTTTCTTAGAGCTTGTATTTGCATACACAAGACATAAAACTACGGCTAGCAAAGCTCCACCCAAATAATACATTCTTGTTTTTTCTAGAGGATGTTTTACTTCTTGTAATTCAGCTTTTTTAGTATCAATATTTTTTTGAATATTGTCTATTGTCGCAACATTAGTTTCAGTCTTTTTGCTGTTTTCTAAAACAGTTATTTCATTGTTGAAAACCTCAATTTTTTTAGCGGCATCAGAATTATAACTTGCAAATACTGGGATGAAACAAAGGATGACCAATACAGTCATTGCAATCAAATTCTTTCTTGCTTTTCCTGCTTTTTCCATTGGTTCTGTAGAAATTCCTGCGGGTAATTTTTTAGAAAAATGAAAAATTCCTGCGGCAATTAAAAACAATGCTCCAACAGCGGTGTACAGTAAAATTACTTTGTCTAAAGCTAAATGTTTAATCTGATCATCATCTACAGTTGCGGTGGTTCCGAAAAGAGCCAAACCAACGATGATGGGGCCGATTGATGTACCAAAAGAGTTAACACCTCCTGCAAGATTCTGGCGGCTGGTTCCGGTTTTAGGATCTCCCAACAAAACGGCAAACGGATTTGCGGCAGTCTGCTGAATGGAAAAACCCAGTGCTACAACAAATAATCCGATCAGCATTCCGTAATACACATTTGCTTTCACTGCAATGATCATAATCGCTGCACCTATTGCAGAGAGCAAAAGCCCGTAAACGATACTTTTTTTGTAGCCCCATTTTCCGATAATATCAATGCCTTTGATAGTACTGAATATGAAAAGTAACAAGGCACCCAAAAAATAGGCTGTATAAAAAGCAAAATCGATAAGCTGTGACTGAAACTGGTCAAGTGAAAAATAGTTTTTACAGAACGGAATAAAGATACTGTTTCCCGCTGCAATAAACCCCCAAAAGAAAAACACTAAGATCAGTGTATACAGTGCAGGGTAATTTGTTGGTTGAGTAGTTGTTTTTGACATATTTGTTAAAAAAAAATTCTTGATAACAAATATATATTATTTCTTTGATTAACTATGTTCTGTCAAAGTTTTTTTTATCGTCTCAAAAGCTGACAATTTGAGCTCTTTTGGTGATGAGGTCGGTTCCAGAATATCATTGAAAAATACTTTTACTTTCCCTGGATAGCCTTTAGAATTATCAAACGGAAACATTTCTTTCAAGCCGATAAAAGTAAAAACGGCAATAGGAGAGTGGTGTTTAGAAGAAAGCGTGAAAGCTCCATCTTTAAATTCATCAAGAACAATAGAAGTATCATCCGGAACTCCGCCTTCAGGAAAAAGAACAATGCTGTTGCCTTCTTCCATTTTTTCGGCACATCTTCTATAAACATCAGCACGACTTCTTGCACTGCTTCGATCAACCATTACACATATTCTTTTATAAATAGTTCCAAAAATCGGAATTTTCACCAATTCTTTTTTTCCAACATAACAAAGCTGATGATTTGGGAATAAAATGCAGGGAAGCATAATATCCATAATTGAAGTGTGGTTTGAGATAATAACGTACTGTTTGTTTTTGTCGATTTTTTTATCGGTCAGATTAATGAGCTCGTATCGTAAACCCATCCCGAAGAACATTCCGTAGCACCAGATTCTTATAAAACCGTGTGCGTACTTAAATGTACTTTTCTTTAAAGATAAAATATAGACAGGTATTCCCAGAATAATAGTCAGAACAAATGCCAATATAATCAGCCAGAATCTCCAGAGGTAATTTAAAATTGTAGTCACAAATCAGCCGTTAAATATTACTTTTTTCTTTACAGAATAATTAAGAATGGAAACCAGCAGAATCGCAGCAATTTTACTGATCATTTCCGGACTCAAGGTATAAAAAATTAAATCAATATTATCCTTAAATATAAAACTGTAAAAGATCTGGAAGAAACTTAAACTTAAAATGGTCGAAATAAAAGAAACGACCATAAAGTAGGCAAACTCTTTTCGCTTAGAATGCTTTCCGCGTTCAAAAACAAACCAGATGCTCAGAAAATAATTAAATAAAATTCCGCAGCTTGTCGAGAAAATATTACTTAAAGGATAATGGATTCCGTGGAAATTCTGCTCCTGAGAAATAGCCTGCGGAAGATAGGTGCTGAATAGTTTGAAACTTCCGATTTCAACAATCGCACTGAGGCCGCCCGCAATGATAAATAATAATACTTGTTTGTGGCGTAGTAGTAATGCTCTCATCTATTTTAATAATACGCAAATTTATAACTATATGTTAAACAGTGAAAAAAGTTGTTAAATTTTTTTTTCGTGTGAAAATAATTTCTAATTTTAATTTTCAGAACGAAAGAAACTGTACCTGATAAAAAACTCATTTTCAACTTTTTCTGTTGATGGTCTTTCTATCTTGTAATGCATGATGAGAAGTATCTGCACAAGTTTACCAACCAAAATTAATCCTAATATTTGTATGAAATCTCAAAACAAATACAGAAAATTTCAGCTTCAGCAAAAAAATATTGAAGTTTTAGAAAAAGAAAATACCCGTTTCAGAAGGGTGTACTCAGAGTACGAAAATATGTCTGATGAACTTTGGAATCTAGAAAGTTCAAAAGGCGATCCTGTACCCGACGATTTTATAAACGCCATGATAGTGCAGGCGACTTATCTTGAAGAAGAGATAGAAGACTGGTTGATACAGTTTAACCAAAAAAATACTGACATGAAGAACTAAAATGAAGAAGTCTATTCACAAATTATAAAAGAGAGCTACAAAGTAATTAGCCCTCTTTTATAATTTGGTATTCTGAGTAATTATTTTACTTTATACTTCAAATATTCCACTTCTTCTTTTAATTCTTTGATTTGTTGCTCGTAGATCAATATAAGCTTTTGTGACAATTCAGAGTTTTCATGATAAACCCGATTGTCTACTCCCTGATATCCGGTTGATTGTTCTTTTATTTCCTGATTAAAATTTTTTTATAAAGAAAAATGAAATAGATCAAAATGCCGCTTTGGCATCCGAAATGCTTCAAGCTTTACATTTTTGAAATATAGGTGACGGATATGAAAGGATTGAAAAAAAAAGATTTGTATTACAAAACATCACCCTTAAATAAATATAACCGCAGAAATTTTCTGCGGTTTGTTTTTATAGTGAAATTTTTTCTAAATTTATCTTATTAAAAAACACAAATTATGTCAAAAAATGAAACAGGGCATGTAAAAAACATTGCAAATGCCAATCTATTATGCACACACATTGCAGAACTTGGTGCAAAATACAATCCCAGTAATCCAAAACTGCTCCTGACAAATCTTCAAAATATGTACAATACTGCTTTTGCACATCAGGAAACCGTAAACAATTCAATAGCTCCCTATTCACTTGCGGTAGATCATCGCGAAAAGCTTTTTGCTCCCGTAAGCAAAAAAATAACAAAGCTTCGAAAAATGTATAAGACAACAGAAGGAGTTACTATGGCTCAGCTGGAAGATTTTATGACCATTGCAAGAAAGCTGAAAGGGATTAAAAAGAATAATTCGGCTGTTACAGGTCCACAGCAAGAAAATATTAAAATTTCGATTTCACAAATGAGCTATGATCAGCGTACCAATAATTACGAGGTTCTTATTTCATTATTACAGAATACACCAAACTATTTGCCAAACGAAATAGAATATCAGGTTTCTACACTCCAGCAGGAAAAAGTGCAGATGTTACAGGCAACCCAAGAAGTTGCAGATTCCTTCATTCCTTTAAATACAGCCCGTACTGTAAGAAATAATACGGTTTATAATTCAGAAGACAATTTAGTAGACACCTTCAACAAAGCCAAAGATTATATGTTTACAATTCTCGACGGAAACTCGTTACAATACAAAACAATCTCTAAGATCAAATTTAAAAAAGCATAACCGGACTAAAGGTTCAAAAAAATCATTCATTCAACCTTATAGGTTTCCAAAAACCTATAAGGTTTTATTCACAAAACTTATATTTTTCAGTTTGTCATCCTGAAAGGATCTCAACAGCAAATTAAAATAAATAAGACATCCTTCAGAATAGATAAGATATCCTTCAAAATAGATGAGGCATCCTCCAAAGTATATAAAGTATCCTCCGGAATCGATAAGCCTTTTTTAAAATAAAACACGTCTGTGGACAAATAGAAAAGCCAATCTCTAAACTAGTTAACGCATACTCTAAAATAGATAAGGCATCTGCCGGATCGGAATGACATATATCTCGTGTCAATAATCGCTTATTTAAAAGATAAATTCATAATTTAGCACTCTTAAAATATGAAATATGGTTGCTATTGTTGATAGTGGTTCTACAAAATCAGATTGGGTAATATTAGACGAATTCAAAAATGTTTTTTTGAAAACGGAAACCATTGGTTTCAACCCCAATTTTATCAGCAAAGAGCTTATTGTACCCGAAATTGAAAAAAACAACAGCTTAGTATCCGTTAAAAATTCGATTACCAAGATATTTTTCTATGGGTCAGGATGCGGCGTTAGACAAAACTGCCAAACCATTGAGGAAGAAGTGGGGAAAGTTTTTATCAACGCAAAGATTACTGTAAAAGAAGATCTTATGGCAGCTGCATATGCTGCGTACAGAGGGAAGCCAACGATAGTCTGTATTTTAGGAACGGGCTCGAACTCATGTTATTTTAACGGAGAAAATTTAAAGATAAAACTTCCTTCATTAGGTTATCTTATGGGCGACGAAGGAAGCGGAAGTGCCATCGGAAAGCAGTTGGTGCGCAGATTTTTTATGCAGAAACTTCCTCAGGATCTTCACCTTGAGTTTAAAGAAATATATGGCTTAACGATCGATGAAGCGTTAAAAAACATGTATCATACGACAAGACCCAATGCGTATCTTGCCAATTTTAATAAATTTGTGGTCGAAAGAAAAGAGCATCCCTATTTCCAGCAAATGGTTTTGGAAGAGATGAAAAACTTCTTCGATTATCAGGTTCTTCCTTACGAAGAAGCCAAAGAAGCCGAGATTAATTTTATCGGTTCTATTGCTTATTATTACGAAAATATTTTACGTTCTGCAGCGTCAGAACTCAATTTGAATGTGGGGCACATCGTGCAAAAGCCCATCGAAAGCTTAGTTGATTACCACATTAAATATATTTTATAATAAGTAATAAGTTTTAATAAAAAAATAATATATAAATACATGTCAAATTAAGTAATCAAACTTTTCTAAACGACTTAGGAGTTCGCAGCGTAAAGAAATTCTAAAAGATTCCGTAAAGAAATTTCCATTGTTTGAGTGGCGGCAGAAAATAGGACTAACATCTGAAATATTGTTTCCGCCCACGTTTGGAGATTTTTAAGAAGTTTTTTAAAATTTTAGCGGAGAAATCCAGTCTTGAATTTTTGGTTCTTTTGTTTTAAGACAAAAGAAAAACTTCTAATTTGATAAATTTTAAATAAAAACAGAAAATTATATGTCAAGTAAAACTCACCGCGACGAAAAAAACTTTAGTCAGGCAGCGTTAGATTATCATAAAGCAGAACCCAAAGGAAAAATTGAGGTGATTCCTTCAAAACCACACTCTTCACAGAGAGATTTGTCTTTGGCATATTCTCCCGGAGTTGCGGTTCCTTGTATGGAAATCCATCACAATCCTGAAACAGTGTATGATTATACAGGAAAAGGAAATCTGGTTGCTGTGATCTCCAATGGTACGGCAGTGCTTGGTTTGGGAGACATCGGAGCTGAAGCTTCAAAGCCTGTAATGGAGGGAAAAGGTCTTCTATTTAAAATTTTTGCAGACATCAATGTTTTTGATATCGAAATTGACGAAAAAGATCCTGATAAATTTATTCAAATCGTGAAAGGTATTGCTCCGACTTTCGGAGGCATCAACCTTGAAGATATCAAAGCTCCCGAAGCTTTTTATATTGAGCAGAAACTAAAAGAAGAATTAGATATCCCGTTGATGCACGATGATCAGCACGGAACAGCAATTATTTCTGCTGCAGCATTGATCAACTCTCTTCAGATTGCCAATAAAAAAATTGAAGAAGTGAAAATGGTGGTAAACGGAGCAGGAGCAGCAGCTATTGCATGTACCAATCTGTATATTTCTCTTGGTTTAAAAAGAGAAAATGTATTGATGTGCGACAGTAAAGGCGTTATCAATCATAAAAGAGAAAACCTTACTCCGGAAAAATTAGATTTTATTGCTCAGACTGATATTGAAACTTTAGAAGATGCTGTAAAAGGCTCAGACGTTTTCATCGGTTTGTCAAAAGGTAATGTGATGACTCCTGAAATGCTAAGCAGCATGAGCGAAAACCCAATCGTTTTTGCATTGGCAAATCCGGATCCGGAGATTGCTTATGATTTGGCAATTGCGACGCGTAAAGATGTGATCATGGCGACGGGAAGAAGTGATTATCCTAATCAGGTAAACAATGTTCTTGGTTTCCCATATATTTTCCGTGGCGCACTGGATGTGCAGGCAAAAGGAATTAATGAAGAAATGAAATTGGCTGCTGTACATGCAATTGCTAATTTGGCTAAAGAACCGGTTCCTGAAGCGGTAATTTTAGCATATAATGTTCAGAATTTACAGTTTGGCAGAGAATATTTTATTCCGAAGCCATTTGATAACAGATTGATTACAAAAGTATCAAGTGCGGTAGCGAAAGCAGCTATTGAAAGTGGTATTGCAAGAAAAACAATCGCAGATTTCGACGAATACGAAAATCAGCTTCTAGACAGAATGGGAAGAGATGAAAAGTTGGTAAGAATGATGCAAAACCGTGCAAAAGCAAACCCGAAAAGAATTACTTTAGGAAATGCTGAAGAATATAATGTTCTGAAAGCTGCGCAGATTTTATATGAAGAAGGAATTGCTTATCCGAGCCTTTTAGGAGATAAAAAATACATCAAAGAACAGATGGAACGCTTCGGAATCGACATTGATGTGCCGATTATAGATCCTAGCGATGATGACCAAAAAGCAAACAGAAAAAAATACAGAGAAACACTTTGGAAACTTCGTCAGAGAAAAGGGATGAACGAGTACAAGGCAAAAAGATATGTTCGCCAGAGAGATTATTTCGGACCGCTGATGTTGAGACATGGTGATACCGACGGTTTGATTATTGGTTTTTCTAAAAACTATACTTCAGTTTTGCGTCCTGTTTTAGAAGTTATCGAAAAAGATAAAGGCGTTGATAAAGTTGCGGCAATGATGATGATTTTGTCTGAAAAGAAACCTATTTTCTTCGCAGATACGTCTATCAACCAAAATCCTACAGCTGAAGACTTGGTTAATATTGCTAAAATGGCAGAGCACACCGTGAAATCATTTGCTATCGAACCGAGAATTGCAATGCTTGGTTTCGAAAACTTTGCAGCAATCTCAGATACTTCCAAAAAAGTAGCAAAAGCGGTAAGCATTCTTCACGAGAAGTTCCCGAAAATGATTGTGGATGGAGAAATTCAGCCTGATTTTGCGATGAATGCAGATCATTTGAGCGATTATCCGTTCTCAAAATTAGGAACAACTCCGGCAAACACATTCATCTTCCCGAATCTTGAATCTGCAAACTTGTCGTATAAAATCATCAGAGGAATGAAGGTTGCGCAAGTAATAGGACCTATTTTGATGGGACTGAAACAGCCTGTTCACGTTTTACAGATGCGCTCAAGCGTAGACGAAATCGTTAATCTGGCAACGGTAGCAGTTTTAGATGCACAAAGAAGAGAGGTGAAAAAATAATTACTCACTTTTATCAAATATAAAAAACTCCAAATCAATTTTGGAGTTTTTTATTTTTATGCTAAATTCTTGTCTTTGTTAATACAAAAAAAGTTAAATATCATTCTTATGTTAAATGAATTTATTACTTAGTTTAAATTACTATATTTGGAAGTTATAAAATTTAATAATGATATTTTCTTTACAGGGCATCGTTCAGGAGCTTACCCCCACTTACGCAGTAATCAATGTAAATGGTGTGGGATATTATACCGGGATCAGCCTCATGACTTCTCAAAAACTGGTTTTAAATAAAGAAACATTTTTATTCATTCAGCAGATCATCCGTGAAGACGCACATTTGCTTTTTGGGTTTCATACCCGCTTGGAGAAAGAAATGTTTAATCTCTTAATTAGTGTAAATGGAGTAGGTGCTGTTTCGGCGCTTATTTTATTATCAACTTTAACCCTTGAGGAAATTGCATCGGCAATACTTTCAGGGAACGGCGCACTAATTCAAAAAGCAAAAGGAATCGGTACAAAAACTGCCGAAAGAATTATTGTTGATTTAAAAGACAAAGTTCAGAAATTTGGGGATGCCGAAGGAAATATTTCTTCGTTTGAGAATAATAAAGTGAAGGAAGAATCGTTATCTGCATTAGAAGTTTTAGGGATTCCTAAGAGAACAAGTGAGAAAATTGCAGATCGTATTTTGAAGCAAATTCCCGAAATTACTGTAGAAGAATTGGTAAAACAAATTTTAAAAAACATTTAACATTTGGTGAAAAATAATAAGTTTCTCAGCATCTATATACTCTTGTCGTTTTTATTCTCCTCTATACATATTTATGGGCAGGATCAACCGCAGCAGGGTGTTTCTATAAAAAAGGATTACGAAGTTACCGACCCTACTTACTACGAAGCATATTACGATGTAAAAATCGGAATGTACTACGTGTATCCTAAGATTGGTAATACAATTACCGGACCACCTGTTGCCATGTCGCCGGAAGATTATAAAGAGTTTATGCTTGCAGAGCAGTCCAAGGCTTTTTATAGAGATAAATCTGACCGTTATAATCTAATGTTCAGAAGAGATAAAACAGATGCGGCAAAGAAAGGTTTGATTCCTTCTTTAACGATCAATAACCGACTTTTTGAATCTATTTTTGGAAGTAATAAAATTGAAATTATTCCTTCGGGTTATGCTTCATTTGACTTTGGAGGTTTATATCAAAAAATAGATAATCCATTAATTTTACCACAAAACAGAACGAGTTTTACCTTTGATATTGATCAAAGAATTCAGTTGGGATTAATCGGAAAAGTAGGTGAAAACTTACAGCTTAAAGCAAATTACGATACTCAAAGTGGTTTTGCCTTTGAAAACAGAATGAATTTGGTCTGGCAATCAAAAGGAACCTGGAGAGATCTTCAGACTAAAGGCTTAAATGATGTCAACAAGCCGAATTCGGGTGGTGAAGATAAGATCATCAAAAGAGTTGAGTTTGGTAATGTAAATATGCCGCTTTCTACGAGTTTAATTCGTGGTTCAGAATCTTTGTTCGGGGTGAAAACCGAGTTTCAGTTGGGTAAAACTTTCGGAACGGTGGTGCTTTCGCAACAACAGGGTGAAGCACGAAATATAGTCGTACAAGGTGGTGGAACAATGAGCAACTTCAAGATAAATGCGTTAGATTATGAAGAAAATCAGCATTATTTTATCGGACAGTATTTCTTAAATAATTATGATAATGCTTTGCTTAATTATCCACAGATCAACTCCAGAATCAGTATTTCAAGAATGGAAGTATGGGTTTTAGATCAGGGAAATTCAAATTTAGCCTATCAGAAAAGTATTATCGGAATCAGAGATTTAGGAGACGGAGCTTCAGGGTCGCCGGATAACTCTCAAAACGGATTATATAATCAGGTTAATAACGCAATTGGTAAACCTAGAGAACAAGGAAAAAATTATCTGACCAATTTCCAGGGACAGACGTTTGCAGGAAGTGCACAACCTTATGAAAATGGGGAGCACTTTGTTTTGAGTACCAAAGCAAGAAGAATGGATGCGAATGAATATACCTTTCATCCGCAATTAGGATATATCTCTTTAAATCAAAAACTCAATGACAATCAGCTTTTGGCGGTTTCATATTCATATACAGTAAACGGAACTAATCAAGTTTATAAAGTAGGAGAGTTTTCTGAAGAAAGCCCGGTATTGGTCACTAAATTATTAAGATCAAATAGCAATACAAGAGTTGATTCACCGATGTGGAATCTAATGATGAAGAACTTCTATTCTTTAGATGCAGCTCAGGTAGACAGAGATGGTTTTATTTTAAATGTTTATTATCGTGACGCTAAGACAGGTGGTAAAGTAAATTACTTGCCCGGAACGACCGTTGAAGGCACCAATTTGCTTAAACTCTTAAACTGGGATAGACTTAACGTGAATGGTGACTTACAGGCCAATAATGGTGTTTTAGGTGACGGGGTGTTTGACTTCGTAGAAGGAATTACGATCCGAAAAGATCTCGGCCGGATTATGTTTACCAAAGTACAGCCTTTCGGAAGTTATATGTCTCAGGTTTTGGGCAGTAATGATCCTCAATATGTATTTTCAGATCTTTATACACAACAGAAATTACAAGCCAGCCAGAGTAATCTTGCCCAGCGTTATACGATGGAAGGCCGTTACAAAGGAGCTCAGGGACAGGGGATTTCTTTGGGTGCCGTCAACGTACCTCAAGGTTCTGTAAAAGTTTCTGCAAACGGAGTACAGCTTACAGAAGGTATTGATTATACGGTAGATTATATGCTTGGAAGTGTTACCATCATCAATGAAACGGTAAAACAATCTGGTCAGGCAATCAATATTTCGTTAGAAAATCAATTGACCTTTAACACTCAGAGAAAAAGATTTTTAGGTTTAAATTTAGAAAGAAGAGTCAGCGAAAACTTTATTTTCGGTGGAACAGTTGTTAATTATTCCGAGTCTCCGCTTACCCAAAAAGTGAATTACGGTCAGGAAGCCGTAAACAATACAATGGCGGGAGTGAATATGATGTACAACAATCAGTTACCATTCCTGACTAGACTCACCGATAAAATTCCGGGAATCAACACTGAAGCTCCTTCCAACTTAAACTTTAAAATGGAAGGCGCCTATTTAATTCCGGGAATCAATAAAGGAACAAACGATCAGTCATACATCGACGATTTTGAGCAGACTACTTCAAAAATATCATTAAAAGAACCTACCGCCTGGAGTTTGGCTTCCAAACCTGAAAAAAGTCAGGGAAATCCACTTTTTACAGGAGCAGGCTCTAATGATGATTTGACAAACGGTTACGGAAGAGGTTTGTTGTCGTGGTATAATATCGATCCGAGATTTTGGGGCGTTGGAGGTAAAGCTCCGCAGGGAATTACTGCAGCTTCTGTTTCCAATCACGCATCAAGAAGGGTACAGTTTTCAGAAATTTTCAACAACAGAGATTTTGTAGCAGGCGAGCAAACGTTTACCAATACTTTTGATATTTCTTATTTCCCTCAGGAAAAAGGGCCTTATAATGCCAATCCGGCAACGGAAACAACGGCACAAAGATGGGCGGGAATTATGCGTCCTATAAGTGTTACCAATTTTGTAAATTCAAATATTGAATATGTAGAATTCTGGATGATGGATCCTTATGCGGACGGAAATACTTTAGGTGCAAATCCTAAACTTTTACTACAATTAGGAAATGTCTCTGAAGATGTGCTTAAAGACGGTTTAATGCAGTATGAAAACGGTTTACCTACCGGAGGAAGTCCTTCAAGTACGACCGCTTCCAATTGGGGAGTACAGCCAAAACAACCGCCGATTTTATATGCGTTTTCAACTGAAGGGGCAGACAGAACAGCACAGGATTTAGGATATGACGGATTAAGCTCAGATCAGGAATCGATGAGGTTTGGAAATACTTTTGTAAATCCGGTAACCAATCTTTCAGACCCTGCAGTTGATGATTTTGTATTCTATTTGTCGGATAAATTTACAGGAAATCAGGCTGCATCTATTGTACAACGATACAAATATTTTAGAGGTCCGGAAGGAAATTCAAGAAGCGGTTCACTAGAAGTTTCTTCACAGACTCCGGATGCAGAAGATATCAATAAAGATTATAATCTGGATCAAACTGAAAACTATAATGAATATGCGATCAAATTAGATCAGGCAAGTTTAGGATTAGGAACAGATAACTATATTATTGATCAGAAAACAGTAACGGCTACTTTTCAAAATGGATCTACTGATGATGTAAAATGGTACCTTTTTAGAATCCCGGTTTCAAAATTCAATGAACCAGGAGTTGGTGGTGAGAAAAATGCTTCGGTTCTTAATAATGTAAGATTCGCAAGATTATTATTAACAGGATTTGATCAGACTTCAACTTTGAGATTTGGTACAATGGATTTGATTAGATCAGACTGGAGAAAATATACTAAAAATATTGCAAAGTATTTTAATACGGCTCCAGAACCAGGTGATCCTAGTACTCCAGATCCAGCATTAGATGAAGGAACAGTAGAGGAGACTACTCTTGACAATTTTGAGGTAGGAAGTGTAAATATTGAAGAAAATGCTTTAAACCAACCTCCATATGTACTTCCTCCGGGAATAGACAGACAAGTACTAAGTGGAAATGCGGGAGCACAAAGACAAAACGAATCATCATTGTACTTAAAGGCAACTAATTTAGTTGCTAATGAAGGTAGAGGGGTTTTTAAAAATACAAGTATTGACATGAGAAGATACAAAAAATTAAAACTTTTTGTACATGCTCAAGATCCTGTAAGCCGCGCATCTGAAGGACAAATTGATGATAAAACTAAGTTTTTTATTCGTTTCGGAAGTGATGCTACAGATAACTATTATGAATACGAATCTTCTCTAAAAATTACTCCGAAAAGCTCAACAACACCAATGGACATTTGGCCATTTGAAAATGATGTTGATTTAGAAATTCAAAATTTTGTAGATGCTAAAATAAGAAGAGATAAAAAATCACCTAATCAAATTATTAAAAGGTATGAAGATTTAGAATTTGGAGGAGGAGATACATCCAAAAAAATCTATATTAAAGGTCGCCCTAGTTTAGGAAATATCACAACAATAATGATTGGAGTTAGAAATGCTCAAACTAGAGGAAATCCTTCAATTACGAGAATTCTTTGGGTAAACGAAATTCGTCTTTCTGAAATCGAAAATGATGGCGGTTATGCAGGAAATGCAAGCTTGAATTTTAACTTGGGAGATTTTGCAACGATTAATACAAGTGCTTCTTATTCATCTGTAGGTTTCGGAAACATAGATTCTAAACCGGCTGAAAGAAGTCAGGCTACTCAATCTGCGTTCAGTATCAATACGGCAGTAAACGTAGATAAATTCTTACCTGAAAAAACAGGAATGAAAATTCCGGTGAACTATTCTTATTCTCAAACCATCGAAGATCCGAAGTACAATCCTTTAGATACCGATGTTGAATTTAGCAAAGCTGCAAATAAGGAAGAGCTCAAAAAAGTCGCCAGAACGTATACTCAGCAGAGAAGTATTGGTGTGGTAAACATGCATAAAGAAAGGGTAAAACCTGACAGTAAACCTAAATTTTATGATGTAGAAAACCTTTCATTGACGGCAGTTTATAATGACGATCATTACCGTGATATCTATACCAAGAAAAACTACAGACAGTATTTCAGAGGATATTTAGATTACAACTACACATTCAAACCGTGGGTAATAAAGCCATTCAATAAAATGATCAGCGATACGGCAAAATCTACAAAATATCTGAGATGGGTAAAAGAGTTTAATTTCAATCCGGTTCCTACGAGATTATCTTTCAGAACTGAGCTCGACAGGAATTATAACGAGCTTGAATTTAGAAATATTGATGCCATTCTTAGCGGAAATCTTAATGATGATTTTGCTGCTTTGAAGAATAGAAACTTCTACTTCGGTTGGCAATATGGTTTAGGATTTAATTTTACTAAATCTTTGAAACTGGAAATCAATTCAGCAACGAGAACATTGAATGACCAGGTAGATGTGAATACAATGGATACTTCTTCGATCTTTGGAAATATTTTCCGATCAGGAAGACCAGTTTTATACAATCACAGAGTTCAGTTAAATTATAAATTACCGTTCCAATATCTTCCATATCTCGATTTCATTGATGCCGAATTGGGTTACGGATTTACGTATAACTGGAACGCAAGATCTACGGCGCTTCTTGCAAGTCCTGAAGGAAGTTTAGGATCAATTGGTCAGAATACCAATATTATTTCGGCAAACGCTACTGCAGATCTTCCGAAATTCTTTGGGCAGTTCAATTACTTTAAAAAGATTTCTACAACACTGCAAAAGCGTAAACAGGAACAGGATTCATTAAATAATGCAGTGAATCAGGCTTGGGAGAAAAACAGATATACGTACAAAAAATATAAGTTTAAAAACAAGCTTTCTATTTTACAGAGTGCGGCATTTGTACTTACTTCTATGAAGCAATTGAATGTAACGTACACCGAAAATAACGGAAGTGTACTTCCTGGTTTACTATCGGCTCCAAACGGATATGGTTATGGCCAGACATTGGGAGGTCCATCTATAGGTTTCCTTTTTGGTTCGCAGGCAGACATCAGACGATTGTCTATGGAAAGAGGCTGGGTAAGTGATTCACCATATATGATCGATCCTTATATGAAGATGTCCACACGAGAATTTAGGGCAGATTTGCAAGTCTCCCCGGTGAATGATTTTAATATAAGTTTTAATGTTTTACAGACCTATAATAGAAATTTCTCACATACAGGATTCAATTATGTAGATGATTTTGGAAATGCGAATCCAAACCTAACATTTGCAAGTGATATGGTGTCGTATTCCAATACGGTGGTTCTTTTAAATTCATCATTTAAAGAAAGTACCGTGATTTATGATGCTATCAGAGCCAATGCTCAGTTGATTTCACAACAAATGGGCGGAGTTTTAAATCCTGATGGATATACAGAAGGATATGGTATTTCTAATGCGTATGTTTTAATTCCGGCATTCCGTGCTGCAATGGAAGGTAAAAATCCTGAGCGCTTAGGAAATGCAAAAAAAGCAGGACTTCCGATTCCGAACTGGAGAATTATCTATTCAGGTCTTAGAAATATCCCGATTATTAACGGACAGTTTACCAAATTTGATATTCTTCATAGTTATACCGCAACGTATACAGCAACTGGCGTGCAATCGAATATTGATTATTTCAACAGCCGAAATGACACATCGAGTTCTTTAAGAGACGTGAATGATAATTATATAAATCCTTATACATTCTCTCAGGTAAGTTATACAGAATCTTTCTCACCACTTATCGGGGTTGATGTTACGATGAGAAACAATATGCAGTTTGGGGTGCAGTACAACAAAACAAGAAGTATGATTCTTGGTTTGGTCAATCATTCTCTTACCGAAGATGCCTATACAGAATATGTGGTAAGATTAGGATATATTATAAGAAACTTCCGTTTGGGAACCAATAATCAGAGAGGAGCAAGAGCGAAAGGTTCAGACCTAAATATCCGTGGTGATATTTCTCTGCGAGACAGCCAGACAAGTATTATGAATATCTTATTGAATGATTCTCAAATTACGGGTGGACAAAAATTAATGAATATCAAGCTTTCCGCAGATTACAATGTTTCGGAAAATCTGAATCTGAGATTATTCTACGAGCAAATGACTTCAAAATACAAAATCTCAACAGCTTTCCCGCTGTCAACAATCAGAGCCGGGATTTCTGCGACATTCACTTTTGGTGATTCCGGAGGTTTATAAATAAGCTAATAAAACTCCTTTCTAAAATAAGAAAGGAATTTTATTTCACAACTATTGGATAATAGGTTTTCAATCATTATCTTTGGTAGGTAATAATAATTAATTTAAATAAGAATAAAAGATGCGCAGTATTGTGTGTCTTTTGTTTTTTTAATGACCAGCATGGAAACTTCAAACAAGAGAAAGAGAATTTATACAGAAAATAATTTATTAAAAGCAGGAATTATTATTTTCTTTGGATCTTTAATAGGTAATATTATTTTATCATATTTTAATGAATCAGAATTTTCTTCCCGTATAACACGTTTCAACGATTTTACCTTAATTCATTTTATTGCAGCTTTTACAATCGCTCCCGTTTTGGAAGAATTGATCTTCCGAGGAATTTTTACGGGGAAAAAGATCTTTAAATATGTAATGTATTTAGGGTCTCTATTCTACATTATATTATTGCAGAATTATTATCTGATTCCATTACTTGCTATATTCATTATAAGCTATGAATTAAATAAAAATAAAGAAATTCCAAATTATGTCTATTACATCAATGCATTGCTTTTTGGTTTCATGCATTATGAGTATAATGACTTAAAACTGTTAGACACTTGGATTGGCATTGTAATGACTTCAGGAATGGGCTTGATTTTAATTTGGATGGTTCTGAATTTCGGACTGATATATTCAATACTATTGCACGCGCTCAATAATTTTGTTGCAATTGCGATTGTCGTTTTAGGAAACGAAACTGCAGATATGACTTTAAAGAAAGTGGAAACCCAAGATTTCACAATGAACTATCAACGTGTATCGTTTTTTATTAAAGATGAAAATATGCAGGTTGAGGTCAATAAATCTTTAAAAGCAGAAAATATGAGTATTTCCAATATCCACAATGCCCTATGTTTTGATGAGAAGCTCGATGATCTTTATTTTGGAAAATTTAATGTCTCGATTGAAAGAAAATCTAATAGTACAAAAAAGCTAAATTGCGAATCTTTTCACCAACTTTTAAATAAAACAGACCTCAAAGAAAACTAATAAAATGAGAAGTTTGAAAAGCATTAATTATTTCAACATTTTATTGGAGCATTAATGTATTTTTGAATAAATTTGTCAACATAAAAAAAATAAAATGAATACACCGTCAGAATTAAAGTACACTAAAGACCACGAGTGGGTAAAGATCGAAGGTAACGTTGCTACAATTGGTATCACAGACTTTGCGCAAGGCGAGTTGGGAGATATCGTTTATGTAGATGTAGATACAGTAGATGATGATGTGAATGGAGGAGATGTCTTCGGAAGTGTAGAAGCTGTAAAAACGGTTTCAGATTTATTCTTGCCTATTTCAGGAAAAGTTACTGAGTTTAATGCTGCGTTGGAAGATCAGCCAGAATTGTTAAATACAGATCCTTATGGAAACGGATGGATCATCAAGCTTGAGATTGCGGAAGGTGCGGATCATTCAGAATTGCTTTCAGCAGAAGAATATCAAGCAATCATTGGATAAAATTTCAAACATATTTATTAAGATACTGCCCATTTATTGGGCATTTCTTACTTATATGCTTCTGCGTCCCGGTGTCGAAAATCACGAATACTTCTTTATGTTCGACGGTATTGACAAGGTTTTGCACTTAAGTATATTTGCGGCATTAGGCTTTTGCTTTATTGCTGCTTTTCCCAGGATCAGATTTTCTTATTTCTTCCAGATCATTTTGATTTACGCATTTCTCACAGAAATTTTCCAGGAAGAAATGAAACTCGGCAGATCAATGGAAACACTCGACATTGTTGCTGATACCATAGGATGCTTAATCGGCTACTATATATATAAGGTATTAGCGAAACGTTATCTCTGATTTCGCCTTAAAAGCTTAAAATACATTTACCTCTGAAACTTTCGGAGGTATTTTTTATATAAGTATTACCTATTCCGATAAATCTTCCAACTAAAACTCTCCAACCCATCCATTTCTCCAACGCTCCAACTTTTTTCTTGTAGCTATTTCCGGCTTTCACTACTCGCTTTTTTGCGCCGAGCTTTTCCTTTGCTTCAAAAAGAGCTCAGACATGCCGTTCAATGGTAAGTTTGCATTAGTAAAAATAGATTAATAATTTGGTTAAAAAAATCAACCAAAGAGCAAAAGCAGCAGGATAAAGGCAGACGCTTCACTGATACTAAGATATCGCCCCGGATTTTATTCCCCTGCTGCTGTTTTCTTCCAAATCCGGATAGAACATTGTTGGTAAAACTTTTACCATGGTGGATCAGAAGAAAACCTCTTTAATAAAGAATTTGTTATGTCAAAATTATCAAAAAAAGTGATTGGTGTAGATGTAGGAGCAAAGTTTTTAACGGTAAGTTTTACGGATAATGTAAATCAAGATCAGGTTTTTAATATCCAAAACAATCAACGCTCGATTTTATCGTTTCTCAAGAAATTTCCCACAGAAGATTATTGTTTGGCTATCGAAGCCACAGGTAATTATAGTAGTCGCATACTCCATCTTTCTTTGGATAATGGTTTTGAATCAAGTTTGATTAACTGTATGTCTGTTAAATATTTTTCAAGGATGAAAAATATCATCAGCAAAACTGATGCAGAAGACGCCAAAGTCATCAGACTTTATGGAGAGATTTTTCGTCCGGAAGTTTATATTCCCAAAAGCATCGAGATTGAACATCTTGACCAAGAAATAAAACTTCTGAATGATCTCGAGGAAGAGAAGCGACGGTATTCGGTAAAGCTAAAGTGGCTTCGTTACAATCCTCAGCTCAATCCCAACACGGAAAAACATTATGAAAAGAGATTAAAACAATTAGATAAAGAAATACGGGAAGTAGAAATGAGGCTTCCACAACTTCAAGATGAAGAATTTAGAGAAATAAAAGGTTTGATACAAAGTGTTTCGGGAATTGGGGAGAAGACCTCCCTTCAACTGATGACCGCTACATCTGGTTTTAAAAATTTTGATTCATCGAAATCACTCGTAAAATATTTTGGATTGGCTCCACGTATTTATCAATCAGGAAAGAAATCATATTCTCCCGGTAAGTGCCGTACATCCAAAACGCACATTAGAAGTTTGCTATATGTTTGTTCCTGGACGGCAATAAAACATAATACGCAGTGCAAAGAACTTTATCTGCGACTATTGGAAAAAGGAAAGCCTAAAAACTTGCATTAATTGCAGTTTGTAACAAATTACTGAGATTTGTTTTGGTGTTGTGAAAAACAAAACTGCATATCAACAAAATTTTCAAAAAAACTTTAAAATTTTAACCTGAATAATTTGCATAGTAACATAGAACATCCGGGCTATGACTGCAGTCTGTTATAGAATTTTTAATAAGATGTATACTTTTGAGGTTATGATTCAAAGTTCGAAATCCAGGATTTGGATTTTTCTTTTATATTTAATTGAATGGTTCCATTTAGCAAACCCGATATAATTAAAATTTGATTTTGAAAAGCCACAGAGTGGCGACCAGTTAATAGAACATTACAAAAATACGAGATTAAGCTCCGTAGGAGCGACACCTTTGTAGCAAGGCATGTGTTTTAAGAACATAAGCTCCATCGGAGCTGTACCTAAAAGCCATTTAATTTCCGCTAATGTTTCTTTTCTGCCAGCCATTCAATTTCGACCTTTTCTTTATCCCTTTGTCTTCCTTTACTAAGTGAAACGCCCTGGTTTAGCTTAAAAGAGAGATAAAATAAAAGAAGCTTTGTTTACCGGTGCGACAAAAACCATATTATTCTATTTCTCATAAGCCTTCCGTTTTATAAACCTTTCCCTTGCCCGAGCCTAAACCCCATACAGCTCTCCAACGCTCCGACTCTCTAACACTAAATCATTCCTAAGCTCCAACGCCCCATACAGCTCTCCAACAATCCGACTCTATAACTCTCCAACCCTCTAACAGCCCAAACCCCATAAAATTATTCTCTCACGTAACCAATACCTTAGCTTTAAATATGAATTAAAAGTAAACATAATGTTACATAAATTAGGATTGTGTTGTATAAAAGTTCTACTTTTGCCCCACTGAAAAACGAGAGTGATTCGGTAGCGCAGAAGAGCTTTTAAAGAGGCGGAAACGATAAGGCTAATGTCATCTACAGATGGATAGAGATCAATAAAGACTTTTAATTTTTTTAGAAATAAAATTTGGTAAAGATAAAAAGATTAGTATCTTTGCAGTCCGGTAAAACGGGAGCGCAGGAGTAGAGAGGTTTAAGTGTTTGGATAAGGATTTAGGGTCATCAAAAAACTTTAAAATTTCTTCAAAAAACATTTGGCAGATTAGAAATAAAGTTTTACTTTTGCACACGCAAATCGGTACTGAAAACGACAGAAAATGTAGGTATCGTAAAAAGCGGAAGAGAAGAGATCATTGAAAAATAATATACAACCAAGTAAGGAAAAACTAAAGCGTAAAATAACTTTGAGTGAGTCAGACAAACATACAATGGAGAGTTTGATCCTGGCTCAGGATGAACGCTAGCGGGAGGCCTAACACATGCAAGCCGAGCGGTAGAAGATCTTCGGATCTTTGAGAGCGGCGTACGGGTGCGGAACACGTGTGCAACCTGCCTTTATCAGGGGGATAGCCTTTCGAAAGGAAGATTAATACCCCATAATATAATGAGTGGCATCACTTATTATTGAAAACTCCGGTGGATAGAGATGGGCACGCGCAAGATTAGATAGTTGGTAGGGTAACGGCCTACCAAGTCAGTGATCTTTAGGGGGCCTGAGAGGGTGATCCCCCACACTGGTACTGAGACACGGACCAGACTCCTACGGGAGGCAGCAGTGAGGAATATTGGACAATGGGTGAGAGCCTGATCCAGCCATCCCGCGTGAAGGACGACGGCCCTATGGGTTGTAAACTTCTTTTGTATAGGGATAAACCTTTCCACGTGTGGAAAGCTGAAGGTACTATACGAATAAGCACCGGCTAACTCCGTGCCAGCAGCCGCGGTAATACGGAGGGTGCAAGCGTTATCCGGATTTATTGGGTTTAAAGGGTCCGTAGGCGGATCTGTAAGTCAGTGGTGAAATCTCATAGCTTAACTATGAAACTGCCATTGATACTGCAGGTCTTGAGTAAAGTAGAAGTGGCTGGAATAAGTAGTGTAGCGGTGAAATGCATAGATATTACTTAGAACACCAATTGCGAAGGCAGGTCACTATGTTTTAACTGACGCTGATGGACGAAAGCGTGGGGAGCGAACAGGATTAGATACCCTGGTAGTCCACGCCGTAAACGATGCTAACTCGTTTTTGGGTTTTCGGATTCAGAGACTAAGCGAAAGTGATAAGTTAGCCACCTGGGGAGTACGTTCGCAAGAATGAAACTCAAAGGAATTGACGGGGGCCCGCACAAGCGGTGGATTATGTGGTTTAATTCGATGATACGCGAGGAACCTTACCAAGGCTTAAATGGGAATTGACAGGTTTAGAAATAGACTTTTCTTCGGACAATTTTCAAGGTGCTGCATGGTTGTCGTCAGCTCGTGCCGTGAGGTGTTAGGTTAAGTCCTGCAACGAGCGCAACCCCTGTCACTAGTTGCCATCATTCAGTTGGGGACTCTAGTGAGACTGCCTACGCAAGTAGAGAGGAAGGTGGGGATGACGTCAAATCATCACGGCCCTTACGCCTTGGGCCACACACGTAATACAATGGCCGGTACAGAGGGCAGCTACCTAGCGATAGGATGCGAATCTCGAAAGCCGGTCTCAGTTCGGATTGGAGTCTGCAACTCGACTCTATGAAGCTGGAATCGCTAGTAATCGCGCATCAGCCATGGCGCGGTGAATACGTTCCCGGGCCTTGTACACACCGCCCGTCAAGCCATGGAAGTTTGGGGTACCTGAAGTCGGTGACCGTAACAGGAGCTGCCTAGGGTAAAACAAGTAACTAGGGCTAAGTCGTAACAAGGTAGCCGTACCGGAAGGTGCGGCTGGAACATCTCATTTTAGAGCGTCTTTAGACGATAAACAAAACACGTATCGCAAGATACAATGTACTTACTTAAAGTTCATGCTTTAGTTTTTTATTTGGTTGATATATAAGTAAAGGAAAAAGTTAGAAGTAAAAAGCTCCAAGTAATTGGAACGTTAAGATTACTCATTACCTATTACTTATATAATATATAAAAAAATACAAAACCCACTAGAAATTAGTAACAGGGAAGAGAGATTTTAGAATTAGAAATTAGAAGTTAGTCGTTAGAAATTAGTCTAACATCTAAAATCTAGCCTCTAATATCTAAATAATGAAGTCTCGTAGCTCAGCTGGTTAGAGCGCTACACTGATAATGTAGAGGTCGGCAGTTCGAGCCTGCCCGAGACTACTAATTAAGGAGTTAGGTTATAGGTATTAGGAGTTAGGAAAAGCGCAAGCCAAATACTAACAACCAAACACCGACAACTAACAACCACTAGAGGGGGAATTAGCTCAGCTGGCTAGAGCGCCTGCCTTGCACGCAGGAGGTCAAGGGTTCGACTCCCTTATTCTCCACCATCACCGATGGTTTAATTTTAAAGAAGCAAATAGAGCCAAAAACAATATTTTGCGAATTAGATCAGAGGTAGAAAAAAGATCATTGACATTAACGGTAAAAATATCACAAAGAGAAAACCGAGCGCAATTAAGCGTTTGAGTTTACAAAATAATTTAACAGCAATGTTAAGCAAAAATACTGAACTAATTAATAATTAGGAAAGAAATCGTTAAGGGCGTATGGCGGATGCCTAGGCTTTCAGAGGCGAAGAAGGACGTGGTAAGCTGCGAAAAGCTCGGGGGATTGGCACACACGAATTGATCCCGAGATGTCCGAATGGGGCAACCCGTCTGGTTGAAGACCAGTCACTCCGCAAGGAGAGCAAACCCGGAGAACTGAAACATCTAAGTACCCGGAGGAAAAGAAATCGAAGAGATTCCGTAAGTAGTGGCGAGCGAACGCGGATTAGCCCAAAAGTCTTTATATATTTAAAAGAATGTTCTGGAAAGAACAGCCATAGAGGGTGATAGCCCCGTATTTGAAAGGTATATTTAGATGATAAATGAGTAGGGCGGGACACGTGAAATCCTGTCTGAATATGGGGGGACCATCCTCCAAGGCTAAATACTCCTGAAAGACCGATAGTGAACAAGTACTGTGAAGGAAAGGTGAAAAGCACTTCGAATAGAAGGGTGAAATAGAACCTGAAACCGTACGCCTACAAGCGGTCGGAGCCCACAAGTTGGGTGACGGCGTGCCTTTTGCATAATGAGCCTACGAGTTAATGTTACTAGCGAGGTTAAGGACTTCAGGTCCGGAGCCGGAGCGAAAGCGAGTCTGAATAGGGCGCTTAGTTAGTAGTATTAGACGCGAAACCTTGTGATCTACCCATGGGCAGGTTGAAGCTTTGGTAACACAAAGTGGAGGACCGAACCGGTTGACGTTGAAAAGTCTTCGGATGACCTGTGGGTAGGGGTGAAAGGCCAATCAAACTGGGAGATAGCTCGTACTCCCCGAAATGCATTTAGGTGCAGCGTCGTGTATAAGTTTATTAGAGGTAGAGCTACTGATTGGATGCGGGGGAGTCAAATCCTACCAATTCCTGACAAACTCCGAATGCTAATAAATGTTCCACGGCAGTGAGGGCGCGGGTGCTAAGGTCCGTGTCCGAGAGGGAAAGAACCCAGACCAACAGCTAAGGTCCCCAAATCTCTATTAAGTTGAAGCAACGCGGTTGGACTGCATTGACAGCTAGGATGTTGGCTTGGAAGCAGCCATTCATTTAAAGAGTGCGTAACAGCTCACTAGTCGAGCGGTCCGGCATGGATAATAATCGGGCATAAATAGAGTACCGAAGCTATGGATTTACAACCGTTGGGTTGTATCTGGTAGGGGAGCATTCTGTTTGCACAGAAGCAGTATCGTGAGATATTGTGGAGCGTACAGAAAAGAAAATGTAGGCATAAGTAACGATAAAGCGGGCGAGAAACCCGCTCACCGAAAGACTAAGGTTTCCTCAGCCATGCTAATCAGCTGAGGGTTAGTCGGGACCTAACGCGAACCCGAAAGGGGTAGTGGATGGACAATGGGTTAATATTCCCATACTTGCTCACACTAAAAAGGGGACGGAGTGCCGTACCTGCTGGAGACTGACGGAATAGTCAAGGCCTAGCCTTCGGGCGAAGCTGCTGCAGGGAAAGTGCTTCCAAGAAAAGCCGAAGTGAAGCAACCCGTACCATAAACCGACACAGGTAGTCGAGGAGAGAATCCTAAGGTGCTAGAGTGAATCATGGTTAAGGAACTAGGCAAAATAGTCTCGTAACTTCGGAAGAAGAGACGCCAGCAGCAATGCTGGCCGCAGTGAAGAGGCCCAGGCGACTGTTTATCAAAAACACAGGACTCTGCTAAATCGAAAGATGCTGTATAGGGTCTGACACCTGCCCGGTGCTGGAAGGTTAAGGAAGGGCGTTAGCAGCAATGCGAAGCGTTTGACTGAAGCCCCAGTAAACGGCGGCCGTAACTATAACGGTCCTAAGGTAGCGAAATTCCTTGTCGGGTAAGTTCCGACCTGCACGAATGGTGTAACGATCTGGGCACTGTCTCAACCATGAGCTCTGTGAAATTGTAGTCTCGGTGAAGATGCCGAGTACCCGCAATGGGACGAAAAGACCCTGTGAACCTTTACTATAACTTCGTATTGACTTTGAGTAAGTAATGTGTAGGATAGGTGGGAGACTTTGAAGCAGGCACGCTAGTGTTTGTGGAGTCAACGTTGAAATACCACCCTTTACTTACTTGGAGCCTAACTTCTTTTAGAAGGACACTGCGTGGTGGGTAGTTTGACTGGGGTGGTCGCCTCCAAAAGAGTAACGGAGGCTTTCAAAGGTACCCTCAGCACGCTTGGTAACCGTGCGTAGAGTGTAATGGCATAAGGGTGCTTGACTGTGAGACCTACAAGTCGATCAGGTGCGAAAGCAGGACATAGTGATCCGGTGGTTCCGTATGGAAGGGCCATCGCTCATAGGATAAAAGGTACTCCGGGGATAACAGGCTAGTCTCCCCCAAGAGCTCACATCGACGGGGAGGTTCGGCACCTCGATGTCGGCTCGTCACATCCTGGGGCTGGAGAAGGTCCCAAGGGTTGGGCTGTTCGCCCATTAAAGTGGCACGCGAGCTGGGTTCAGAACGTCGTGAGACAGTTCGGTCTCTATCTATTGCGGGCGTTAGATGTTTGAGAGGGCTTGAATCTAGTACGAGAGGACCGATTTGAACAAACCTCTGGTGTATCAGTTGTTCCGCCAGGAGCACCGCTGAGTAGCTACGTTTGGAAGAGATAAGCACTGAAAGCATATAAGTGCGAAACTCGCCTCAAGATGAGACATCTTTTAAGGGTCGTTGGAGATGACAACGTTGATAGGCTATAGGTGTAAAGTTGGTAACAGCATAGCCGAGTAGTACTAATTACCCGTAGATTTATAGCCTAATTGGCAACTGCTTAATTGCGCAATTAAAGGTTCTCTCTTTGTGAATATTCTTATCGATTAAAATCAGGTATCGGATGATAGATACAAGGTAGCAGGTAGCAGTTTAAAGCTATTACCTAAAGCCTATAATCTGCAACCTAAACCTTATATACAACCTTTAGGGTGGTTTTAGCGGTGGGGCTCACCTGTTCCCATTCCGAACACAGAAGTTAAGCCCACCAGCGCCGATGGTACTGCGAAAGCGGGAGAGTAGGTCGCCGCCAGTTTTTTTTAAAAGTCTCATACATTCATTTGTATGAGACTTTTTTTTGGGCTAAACCTAAATGATGAGAAATAAGTAATGAGTAATGAGCAATAGACAATGTGTAATTTTGATAAGTGATAAGTGATAAGTGATAAGTGATAGAAGGGTGATTTAGGTGAATGAAATTAGTTGTTCCAATCAATAAAATGAGAGACTGTCAAAATCATATTATCACTAAACAAAAGCTGTTTTTAAGGCTTAGGTTAATATTAAGTTCCGGAGGAGTGAAAGCTTTGTAGTGAGTTTTAGAGTAAATATGTTTATTGAGCTCCAGAGGAGTGAAACATTTTCTTTATTGTTTCAGTTTTAAATTGTTTAAGTGATATCATTGCGAAGGTATTTAGGGGAGCTTTTAAGGACTAGCCTATATGCAAGTAAATGAAGGCAAATGTCGTTATATTATAGCAATCAAAAGCTGAAGTTTATTATACAGACTCAAACCCTAACCCGGATAGCAGCGGTTACCCCGCAAACTAATGGGAAAGTCGAAGGTTTCGGCTTTGGCGAAGAAAAGAGTGAGGAGTAATAGCGGATAGCCGGATAAAGCTCCTAAAAAAATCTAAGTCGTAAATTAAATGAACTAATCTATCCTGAAAGTTTAGGTGAAAATATAAAAGCCAACAGATGATCTATTGGCTTTGTAAATTTAAGAGGCTGTAATAGGCTCTTTCTTTTCTGTTAGTTGAAAGTGAACCTGAATGTTGGCAATGTTTTTCCAGGTTGCGTATTTAAATAGAACATAACCCAGCAACATTCCGAGAGTATTCAGAAATACATCATCTATATCTGCAACGCCTCTTCCTGTGAGGTATTGTATTGATTCGATTGTACTTATTGCTATTAAAAAGAACAATGTAATAGGAATAAAACGGTTGAATTTCTTGATGCATAATCCCAGCCATCCAAACGGACTGAATAAGAATATGTTTCCAAATATGTTGACAATAAAAGCCTGATTATCTATATTATTATCATTAAAAAAATGCTGTATAGTGATAAACGGCTGATGCTGAATATATGAAATTTCAGAAGGTTCTCTTCCAGATGCATAAAACATCATGTACAATAAAACGACGGTATATAAGGCAATAAATACTGCAAAATATCTTTTCATAGGTTTCCTTTTGGGATTAGTAATTAAAAAGAGGTTGTAGTGCTTATTAGTTTTTAGATATAATCTAATAACAAAAATCTTACCCTAGTAGTATGTCGTTTTGAAACTTTATAATTCTTTAGGACTATTTAACATAATATAAAAAGCCCCACTTCTAAAAGCAGGGCAAAATTCTTTAAAACCGAGTATTAATCAGACTTGGATTACTCCTAAATTGAATTTTTCAGTTATAGGAGAATGATTAGCGGCTTCAATACCCATAGAAATCCATTTTCTGGTATCGATAGGGTTAATGATAGCGTCGGTCCATAATCTTGAAGCGGCATAAGTAGCTTCTGTTTGTTTTTGATATTTTTTTGTAATGGTATCTAAAATTTCCTGATGCGCTTCTTCAGTAATTACTTTTCCTTGCTTTTTCAAAGTAGACTCCTGAATCTGTGCAAGAACTTTTGCTGCCTGAGAACCTCCCATTACAGCCAGATCTGCCCATGGCCAAGCTACAATTAATCTCGGGTCATACGCTTTTCCACACATTGCATAGTTTCCGGCACCATAAGAATTTCCGGTGATGATTGTAAATTTAGGAACTACAGAATTAGAAACAGCGTTTACCATTTTTGCTCCGTCTTTGATGATTCCTCCGTGCTCAGATTTCGAGCCGACCATAAATCCTGTTACATCCTGTAAAAAGATCAATGGGATTTTTCTTTGGTTGCAATTAGCAATAAATCGGGTTGCCTTGTCAGCAGAATCAGAATAAATTACTCCACCAAACTGCATCTCTCCTTTACCACTTTTCACTAATTTTCTTTGGTTAGCAACAATTCCTACAGACCAGCCATCGACTCTTGCAGTTGCACAAATAATAGTTTTACCATAATCTGGCTTGTATTCTTCATATTCAGAATTATCCACAAGGCATTTGATGATTTCTAATGTATCATACTGATCGGCACGTGAAATAGGCATAATTCCGAAGATATTATCTATTTTTTCTTTTGGTGGAAAACTTTCTATTCTGTCGAAGCCTGCTTTTTCATAACTTCCAACAGATTTCATAATATTTTTAATGCGGTCTAAAGCATCTTTATCATCTTTAGCTTTATAATCGGTAACTCCTGAAATCGAGCAATGCGTTGTTGCTCCACCCAAAGTTTCGTTGTCAATACTTTCACCAATTGCAGCTTTCACCAAATAACTTCCGGCTAGGAAAATAGATCCGGTTTTGTCAACAATCATAGCCTCGTCACTCATGATCGGAAGATAAGCTCCACCTGCAACGCAACTTCCCATTACAGCCGAGATCTGGATAATTCCTGCAGCGCTCATTTTGGCATTATTTCTAAAAATTCTTCCAAACATTTCTTTATCCGGGAAAATCTCATCCTGCATCGGAAGATACACTCCCGCAGAGTCTACCAGATAAATGATTGGAAGTCTGTTTTCCATGGCAATTTCCTGCGCTCTCAGGTTTTTCTTTCCAGTAATTGGAAACCAGGCACCTGCTTTTACAGAAGCGTCATTGGCGACAACTAAACATTGTTTTCCTGAAACATAACCCATAACAACCACAACACCACCACTTGGGCAACCTCCGTGCTCTTCATACATTTCGTACCCTGCAAAAGCACCAATTTCGATGGAATCTGAATTTTTATCAAGAAGATATTCTATTCTCTCTCTTGCCGTCATTTTCCCTTCATCACGAAGTTTCTGAAGTCTTTTTTCGCCGCCGCCTTTTTTTATTTCTGTCAGCAAACGGTTTATTTCAGATAATTTTAATTTATTTTGATCTTCTCTTTTGTTAAATTCAATATCC
The DNA here is from genome assembly GCF_003815915.1 of Chryseobacterium indoltheticum. Taxonomy (NCBI): domain Bacteria; kingdom Pseudomonadati; phylum Bacteroidota; class Flavobacteriia; order Flavobacteriales; family Weeksellaceae; genus Chryseobacterium; species Chryseobacterium indoltheticum. The sequence goes on along the minus strand of NZ_CP033929.1, from coordinate 3,921,361 downwards.
ATGAAATTATATTTTAATCTGGCTAAAGATACTATTTTTAGAAAAAGTAATAAAATATGTTTTATAATATGTTAAAGGTTTAATTATCAATAAATTATGATATTTTTAACAAATTACATGTTTTTTTTGGTGCATATTTTGCTAACTTTACAATAGAGTAATAGAAATGAGAGTTTCTATATAAATACTCTAAGTTCCTAGTTTATTTTTTTAATAGTTTATTATTTGAAGGCCCTGAAAGTTTCATAGACTTTCAGGGTTTTTGGATTTTATACCAATTATTCTATATCTGAATTTCAGTATTAAAGTAATTTATAGAATTAAATTTAAGCCGAATAAGAAGGCGGGAATTTTCATTAGAAATAATGAAAGTAATCTTAGATTTTTTTAAATTTAATGAAAAGCTATTTGTAAATTTGTCTGTTTAAAATTCAGAGGATCAATATGCAGAAATTAGCGCTTTTCAGATTACATTTAATTGTCTTTTTATGGGGATTCACTGCTATTTTAGGTAAACTGATCACCGCAAATGCCCAGATTCTTGTCTTTTACAGAATGCTTTTCGCTGCCATATTTCTTTATGCATTTATAAGGATTTATAAAAAAGAGAGTATAAAAGTTTCAAAAAAACTGTTTTTGCAATTATCAGGTGTTGGCCTTTTTATGGCGCTGCATTGGTACTGCTTTTTTTATTCGATTAAAGTTTCTAATGTTTCTATCGCTTTAAGTTGCCTTTCATTGTCTACTTTGTTTGCTTCAGTGTTGGAGCCGATTGTTTTTAAACGGAAAGTAGATATTTCTGAAGTGGTAATGGGAACTGTTATTGTTGCCTGTATTTTACTTATTTTTAAAACCGAGTTTCAATATAAAGAAGGAATTTTTTACGGAGTTTTGTGCGCAATTTTCGGAACCGTTTTTTCAGTTTTTAATGGAAAACTTTTCGGAAAAACCAGTTCAGGAAATATTATTTTCTATGAAATTTTCTCAGGTTGGTTTATTCTGATGATATTTTATCTTGCAACAGGACAAATCATGCAGATGAACGAAATAAACTATAAAGATCTTGCGTTAATAGGTTTGTTGGCAAGCGTATTTACAGCATATCCTATGTTCGAATCGGTGAAGCTTATGAAATATATTTCGCCCTTTACTTTAATTTTAACAGTTAATTTAGAACCAGTTTACGGAATTATACTAGCTTTTTTTATCTTTGGAGAATCAGAGCACATGAGCCCGGTATTTTATGTTGCATCTTTGGTTATGATTTTGGCAATTGTTGTAAACGCGCTGATAAAAACTAGAAAACAAAAAAACATTAACTAAGCATCCATTTCTACACGATGAAAAAATATCTATTATTAGTATTTTCCCTTTTATTTGGGTTTTCTCAATCTCAGATTATCAGAAAATATTCCAATGAATTTTTAAATATAGGTGCCGGAGCGAGAGGAATCGGGATGGGAGGTGCCGTAATGACCAATCAGGATGATGTCTATTCGCCGATGTGGAATCCAGCAGGTTTGAATGGCATTACAAGAGATTGGCAAGGCGCAGCAATGCACGCAGAATATTTTGAATCTATTGCTAAGTATGATTATCTGGCCTACGCCAAAGTTTTAGAAACCGGCGTTTTTGGAGTTTCCATTGTACGGCTTGGTGTAGATAATATTCTAAATACCACTCAATTAATCGATACTGAAGGAAATATTGATTACGATAAAATTACTAAATTCTCACAATCGGATTATGCCGGAATTATTACGTACGCATTCAATCCCGGAGGTAATCCTAAATTGGATGTCGGTGTAAATGCCAAAATTGTGTACAGAAATGTCGGGAAATTTGCAAGTGGATATGGTTTTGGTTTTGATGTAGGAGCAATTTATAAAGCTGATAACGGCTGGAAATTCGGAGGTGTTCTTCGTGATGCAACTACGACTGTCAATTTCTGGAGTGTGAATCAAAAAGAATTGTCTACCATTGTAAACGGCGAAGAATTTAACCCTGCTCCAACCGATAAAATGGAGTTGACAATGCCTAAATTAAATGCAGGCGCAAGTAAAATGTTTAATATTAATAGCAGTATTTATATTTTACCGGAGGCTGGAATTAATGTAGATTTTGCTAAAACGGCAGCTCTTCTTTCAACAGATTTTGCAAGTATTACGCCGTATGCAGGAGCAGAATTAGGATATCAGAAAATGATCTTTGTAAGATTGGGTGTTAATAGATTTCAGTCGATTACCGATATTGAAGATCTTCAGAGAAAAGTTTCTTTCCAGCCAAGCGCAGGGATAGGAATTCGTTACAGGGGTTTAACGCTTGATTACGCAATCAGTAATTCGGGAATCGGAGGTTCCAATTTTTATTCTAATTTCTTCTCATTAAAACTAGATATGGGAGAATTTAGAAATGATTAATTTTAAAACAATGAAAAAAATATGTCTTTTAGCTGTTTTGTTCATTCAGTGTAACCTTTTTTGCCAAGTTGGATTTGTTACTGAAATTAACCCCAAACTTAAACATATTCACGCTGAAGTAGGAAGTAATGTTGGTGTGCAAAATACTGAAGTATTTAACTATGATTTAAACTTATTTCTCACTGATATGCTTGAGAAGTCAAAATCAGAAATAAAAAGCCTTTCCGATTTTGATTTTGAAATCTTTACATACTATAATGGTTTTCAAGATAAAAAAATGATAAAATATTTGGATGATTTTTGTAAAAAAAAAGGTGTGAAAAAACTTATCATATTTTATAGAAATCATTTTTTTCCACCATACTCTCCCTACAAAAATTTACTGAATTTAAAATTTGATTTTGGAATACTTACTCAGGTAAGAAAAAAGAAAACCATCTATTATATGAATCGTGCACAGATGGCCTACTATAATTCGGAAACTAAAAAATTAAGTTTAACATATCCTAAAGTAAAGAATGAATCTTTACATTATGAGTTTGTAAAGATTCAATCAAAAGAAGAAGTTGTAGATGAAAATCACCAATTGATTAATTCTTTATCTTTACAGAAAGATTTCATTAATGCCTATGAAGCAAAAATAAAATCTAGTTTTAATAATGCTTTAGAAAATCTTAAATAAATTTTCTAAGTTTTAGTAAGTGTTTTTAGGTTTTGATGAATAATCACTTAATTATATAAAAAATGAAAAGATTTCCAGTAATATTTGCCGTTTTTTTTTCTATGCTTTCATATGCACAGAAAGTTTCAGATTACAAATACGTAGTTGTTCCGGCAGCTTATGAAAGTTTTAAAAAAGTAAACTACGGCCTCAGTACTTTTTTAACTAATCATTTGAAATCTAAACAATATGTTGTGATTTCTGAAAATAGAGGGCAATGGCCGGAAGAAGCTAACGCAAATCCGTGTAATGTTTTGAATGCAAATATTATAAATGATAGCAGCTTTCTTAGAAATAAAATTGTTTTAGAATTGAAAGATTGCAACGATAAGGTAATTTCTTCACAGAAAGGAACTACATCGATCAAAGAGTACGAAGAAGGTTATAAAGATGCTTTATCTAAAACTTTTGTGAATATTCCAGTCTCTCGCCCAATTCAAAATACAGAGTATAAAAATGAGGCTCAGTCTACACAATCAGTTCAACAGACTCTTGAAGTAAGCGAACAAAAATCTCAAAGTTCAAAAGCTGAAAAATACAGCAACGGAAAACTAAGTCTTCAGAAAATTCAGATTGATGCGGCTCAGTTTATTTTAGTTGATGGAAACAGTTCAGTTCCTTTTGCTACTTTCAAAGAGACTACTAAAAAAGATGTTTTCAGAGTTAAGTTAGGTTCTGGCGAATCTACAACAGGATATTATGAAAACGGAAATTTGGTGATCGAAATTCCGAAGAATAATGATGAGTATTCTAAAGAAGTATTTTCACCTGTAAAATAGCAATAAAAAACACAATATTTCTCCTAGAGAAAAAAACACAAAAAATATGAAAAAAATTTACATTTCTTTGTTGATAAGTGTATCAGCTTATTTTCAGGCACAAAATGTTTTAAACACACAATTGAACGAAATTAATTTTGGTTCGGGAAGCTCTCCTTATAACTTAACAAAACTTAATGACCTCATTGTTTTTGCGGCATCCAGAAATACCGATGAAGGATTGGAACCGTGGGTTTATAATTCTACAATTCAAAAATCCACATTACTTAAAGATATTTTTGCAGGACATAATAGTGGGATACCAGCTAATTCAAAATTTGTAAAGTTAAATAACAAATTATATTTTCTGGCACAACAGAATTATTCGGGATATCAAATTTGGGAAACGGACGGAACTCCTGCCGGGACAATTAAAAAACAGGATATTAATTCTAATTATTTAATTGATGAATTTGTTGCTGTAGGAAATAAAATTTTTTATTATCAGAATAAAGAACTTTGGGTATTCGATACTACAACAAATAATTTGTCATTATTGAAAACATTTGAATATACATCAGGAACGATGAAATTTCAAACTTTCAATGATCAATTATTTTTAGCCGCAAACGACGGAATAAGTGGTAAAGAGATCTGGAAATCTGACGGAACATTAGCCGGAACTACTTTACTAAAAGACATTGCAGTTGGTAATGGAAGCAGTATTTCAAATGATTTTAAAATTTTAACTTTGAATAACGGGAAATTTTATTTCATTGCAAATACAGCAACTGGCTATCAACTTTATGAAAGTAATGGCACAACTACAGGAACGCAATCATTAATGCCCGTTCAGAGTTTATATGAGCTTAATGGAGCTTCAGCGGGTAATTATTTCATATTTGTAGGTTTTGATCCTGCTAATGGAGGAATGGAGCCTTGGATCTCAGATGGAACAGTATTAGGTACAAAACTTTTAAAAGATATTTTACTAGGAAATTCTAGTTCGATGGCTATTAACAATAGTAAATTTTTTAAGGTTAATAATAAGATATATTTTGACACTTATTCCAACGGCCAATTATCTGGAAGCTACATCTGGGAAACAGATGGAACCTCTGCGGGAACTGTATTGTTTAACACCCCAACCAATAATGTATTACAGGGAGTAAGCTCAGATGCGCAACATTTGATTCTTACCAAGCCAAATGAATGGAATCGCTTTTGGGTAACAAACGGAAATTCTGCACAGACGTTTGAAATGACAGCATTGGGTATGACAGCCGCTAATGGTGTTTTAGATTTTAATTCAAAATTGTATTTAGCAGGAACTACCGCTAAGCACGGGATGGAGCTATATTCTTTAAATCCTCTTACACAAGAAACTACTTTGGTTTCTGATATTAGTAAATTCGAAAGTAGTTCGCCACATTCTTATAATGTTCTGAATGATAATTTAATTTTTATTGCGGCAGACAGAGAATTCAATAATCAGATTTATAAAAGAGATAAATCGACTCAGCAGATTTCTCGCCTTACCAATTTTACGAGCGGATCGTCTTCTGTAGGAATGTTTACTAATGTTAACGATACATTTTTTAAGGTAGGAAACTTCTTTTATACCAAAAATAGTACCCCAAATCCCATAAGCGGAATTTATAGAACAGACGGAACCTCTGCAAATTCCGGGTCTGTTTCTACAGGCAATACAAGTATTTATGATACTTCTTTTTTCGTCAATCTTAACGACAATACTTTATTATTTTCAGGATATGATAATGTAGTAGGAACAGAACTTTGGAAAGTTGATAATAATTCTAATACCGCTGTTCTGGTAAAAGATATTTCTACAGATAACATGGGAAGTATGTATAATACAGATCCTAAAACAACTGTTCTGAACGGTTTTGCCTATTTTGTAGCAAAAGAAAACGGCAAGTCTGGAATTTGGAAATCAGACGGAACTTCTGCGAATACTTTGAAAGCTATACAATACAATTTTCAGGACGGTAGTGATGGAAATATTAAGGTAGTTGGAAGTTTAAATAACAAGCTGCTGTATTCTACAAGAAAAGAAAATTTTAACAATACATCTAATACTGAGCTTTTTGCTTCAAACGGAGATTATGCTTCGTCAGTTTTATTGAGATCTCACAGCGATCTGTATGGTTCTGCCAATATCAGCAATGAAACAGCAATTTTTAATGATAAATTATTCTATGCTGTTACTGGGTATCCTTCAGGTCTTTATTCTACCGATGGAACTATTGCCGGAACTACAGAGGTCTCGCCAATAAATTTCTTTGGGAATGTACAGTTTAAAAAATGTGGAAACCAATTATTTTTCACGAATAATAATTCAACAGAATTATGGAAAACAGATGGCGCAACCGTAGGAACGACGAGCTTGGGATCAAATTTTCCTGGCATAAAAGATATGACGTGTGTAAACAATTATCTATATTTTCTCAACGGAGACTCTCAAAAAGTATGGCGTTCAAACGGAGTGGCAGGAAATGTAACTCCATTGGATCTGCTTATTACAAATGATGATCAGCTTTTAGCCAACGAAAATATTTTGAAATTGGCTACAGATAGTGAAAAACTTTATCTTACGATATTTACGAAAGAACACGGTGCCGAGTTGTATACCGTTACAGATTCTCTGCCAACTTATCTGGCAACAAACGAAATTGTAAGTAATAATGAAAGTTCTGTAAACATTAAAATTTATCCGAATCCTGTTACCGATAGTTTTTCAATTGAATTACCTAAGAATCTTAAAATTAAAGAAATTGAGATTTATGATACATCAGGAAAACTGACGAAAACTGATATCTCTCAAAGCAATAAAATATATGTTTCTGACTTCTCTTCAGGAATTTACTTTATAAAAATAAAAACAGACAAAGGTGTTTTTGTAACCAAATTCATCAAGAAATAAAGATTGTTAAATTTAGAATTAAACATAAAAAAGGCTTACCTGAATTTTCAGGTAAGCCTTCCTTAAAATAAACCATAAAAACTAAAATTAAGGCATCAATACCGTATCAATTACATGTATTACACCATTTGATTGGTTAACGTCTGCAATGGTAACTTTCGCCTTATTACCCTTTGCATCGGTAACGTATAAGTTTTTTCCTTTTGTCCAGAATGTAAGCTCTTCGCCTTGTACCGTTTTCATCATTGCTTTACCATTTCCTGCTTTTACCGCTGCCCAAACTTGTTTTGCGCTGTACTTTCCAGGTAAAACATGGTAGGTTAAAATTTTTGTAAGCATTGCCTTATTCTCAGGTTTTACCAAATTCTCAACAGTTCCTGCAGGTAATTTTGCAAAAGCTGCATCAGTTGGCGCAAATACTGTGAAAGGACCTTCGCTTTGAAGTGTTTCAACTAATCCTGCAGCTTTTACTGCGGCGACCAAAGTTTTGTGATCTTTAGAGTTTACTGCGTTCTCAACGATGTTTTTTGAAGGATACATTGCAGCTCCGCCTACCATTACTGTTTTTTCTTTCATTTGCTGTGCAGCTGCATTTCCACTGAATGCAAATGATAAAGCTACCATTCCGAATACTGCGATTTTTGATCTTGTGTTCATTTTTTTAATTTTTAAAATATTATTAATTGAGTTGTTTTTGTCTGCCGTTACCATCATTTACGAAGAGCAGATTGGTTTAGATTTTAAAATTTTTATTTTAACATAAATTAACGGTAACGCATTATTTTAAATTGAATTATTAATGACAATAAATTTTTAAAAGTTTTTTCTCATTATTTACTTTATTTTATTACATTTGATACGAAAAATATCCACCATAAAAACAAACTATTCAGAAGAAGAACTTATCGTTTTGCTGAGACAGAAAAACGAAGCTGGTTTTCATCATTTGTATGATAACTATTCTGGTGCGTTATATGGTGTAATCCTTAGAATTGTTCAGTCCAAAGAATATACAGAGGAAATTATTCAGGATGTTTTCGTAAAAATCTGGAATTCCATTCATCAATATGATGCTTTGAAAGGTAGATTTTATACTTGGATGATTAATATTGCCAGAAATACAGCAATTGATTATCTTAAATCTAAAAGTTTTCAAAACCAACTTAAAAACCAACCACTTCCAGATTTCGTATATGAGAATGCGGAACTTACAACTACCAATAATTCAGATTTTATTGGATTTAATAAAGTGCTTGAAAGTTTGGAGTCTGATAAACAGGAACTTATTGATCTTGCTTATTATCAGGGATTCACGCAGAGTGAAATATCAGAAAAACTGAATATGCCGTTGGGCACTGTAAAGACCAAAATGCGAAATGCATTACTTAAATTAAAAGACTTGTTAAAAGATTATCAATAAATTGGATAGTAAAGAATACATATCATCCGGAATTCTAGAATCTTACATTCTAGGCCATGCTTCTCCAGAGGAAGCGGGAATTTTGGAGTGTGTGATGAAGAATAATGCTGAAGTGAAAGCCGCTTATGAAGAAGCGCAAAACACTTTTGAATTGCTTGCAACAGCGCAGGCAGTGACACCGCCCAATGACTTAAAATCAAAAATTTGGGATAAAATTCAACTTGAACAAAATGTTGAAGATGAAAAACCTGTAATTCCTTTAAATAATGTTGAACCAAAGTTGGAGACTCAACAGATAAAAACACAGGAAAGGAAGATAGAAAAAAGTAACGGCTGGAAAAATTTTGCCGTAGCAGCCACTGTTTTATTTTTAGTAAGTGTTGGAGCCAACCTGTATTGGATGAGCAGCCAAAACGAAATGAAAAACGAATTAGCTGTTTTGAAATCTGATAAGCAATCTCAAAACCTTGCGATGCAAAATCTTGAGCAAAAATTGAAGATTACCTCAAACCCGAACATGCTTAAAATTGTTTTGGCGGGTGTTGAAAAACATCCCGAATCCAACGCTGTCGTATATTGGGATAAAACTTCAAAAGATGTTTATCTAACCGCAAATAGTTTGCCAAAAGCACCGGAAGGAATGCAATACCAATTGTGGGCAATTGCAGACGGAAAACCGGTAAGCGCCGGAATGTATACAGACGACAAAGATGCAAAGATAGCTTTAGCCAACATTCCAAGCGCACAGGCGTTTGCCATTACTCTGGAAAAAGAAGGTGGAAGCGAGATTCCTACAATGGAAAATATGTATGTAATGGGAGGAGTTTAAAAATTCCCTTGAACAATAATTGAAAAACTCTTATCATCGATAAGAGTTTTTTATTTTATCCGGCATTGAAAAATTCCCAGAGTATTTTTGCCTTAGATTTTCCTAAAATTTCCTCTAAAGTTTCAAGGTTGGCTTCTTTTATTCTTTTAACTGATTTCAATTTAGATAAAAGCAATTCAATTGTTTTTTCACCAACGCCCGGAATTTCCTCAAGCTCAGATTTTATCGTAGAATTGGTTCGTCTTGTTCTATGATGTCTTACCCCAAAACGGTGCGCTTCGTCACGTACTTGTTGTAAAATTTTAAGCGTTTCAGACTTTTTATCGAGATACAACGGAATAGGATCTTCGGGAAAGAAAATTTCTTCCAATCTTTTGGCAATTCCCACAATGGTAATTTTTCCGTAAAGACCAAGAAGTTTTAAACTTTTTACTGCGGAAGATAGTTGCCCTTTTCCACCATCAATCAAAATTAATTGAGGTAAACTTTCTCCTTCATCCAGCATTCTTTTGTAGCGTCTGAAAATCACTTCTTCCATCGTCTTATAATCATCAGGACCCGTAACTGTTTTAGGATGGAAGATTCTGTAATCTGCTTTGCTTGCCTTCCCGTTTTTGAAAACAACACATGCCGAAACCGGATTGGTTCCCTGAATATTAGAGTTATCAAAACCTTCGATATGTCTCGGCTCGACGGGCATCCTCAGGAGTTTTTGCATTTCTGCCATAATTCTGTTAGAATGTCTTTCGGGATCTACAATCTGTACCTGTTTCAGTTTTTCAATTCTGTATTCTTTAGCATTTTTTTCTGAAAGTTCTACAATTCTTTTTTTGTCTCCAACCTTCGGAACAATCAGTTTTACATTAGGGATTTCAACGGTTAAGTGAAACGGAAGCAACACTTCTTTAGAATCAGAATCAAATTTTTGGCGGATTTCAATCAATGCTTCTTCCATGATTTCTTCATCACTTTCTTCAAGCATTTTTTTTATTTCTGTCGTAAAACTCTGAATAATATTCCCGTTTCTAATCTTGAAATAATTAACGTAAGCCGCCGTTTCATCACTCGTCATTCCAAAAACATCTACATCATCAATATCCGGATTTACGACCGTATGTTTTACCTGATAATCCTCCAGAATATCAAGTCTTTCTTTAATAATTTGAGCATTCTCAAACTGTAGATTAGATGCATATTTCGTCATTTGATTGATGAGATATTCTTTTGCTTTTCGGAAATCACCCTTTACAATCCCGCGAATCGCATCTATTTTTTGGTCATAATCTTCTTTGCTTTCCAGATCTTCACACGGTCCTTCACAGTTTTTAATATGAAACTCAAGGCAGACTTTGTATTTTCCTTCCTCAATTTTTTTTGGAGCTAAATTTAAATTACAGGTACGGAGTTTATAGATATGCTTAATCGTATCCAATAAAATCTTTGCAGGACGTACTTTTGCGTAAGGTCCGAAATATTCTGAGCCATCTTTTATTTTATTTCTTGTGAGAAAAATTCTAGGAAAATCTTCATTCTTAATGCAAATCCAGGGATACGTTTTATCATCTTTCAACATCACATTGTAGAAAGGCTGATGTTCTTTAATCAGATTATTTTCTAATAAAAGTGCGTCATATTCACTGTTTACAATGGTGGTTTCAAGACGGTTTATTTTTCCGACCATAATTCTGGTACGGTAACCGGAAAGCGTTTTGTTGAAATAAGAAAGTACTCTTTTCTTTAGATTTTTTGCCTTTCCTACATACAGCAGATTTTCGTTTTTATCATAATATCGATAAACGCCAGGTTCGGAAGGTAAAGTTTTAAGTTGTAATTCTAAAGACGGATTCATAACACAAAATTAAGCATTCTGAATGTATTTGAAAACAACAAAAAAGCTGTAGAATTTCTACAGCTTCAGATTTATTGTTAAATTATTTTATCCGTTTGTCATTTCAGTGTATTGACTTACCAAAAAGCTGAAATAATCCCATTCTACAGATTTTTTGGGGTATTTTTTCACGAATTCTGCATTGTCCCCAAATAAGAAATCATAGTTGTCTTCAAAATCATCTTTGTGTAGCCACATTATTTTATCGCCTTTTTTTACATAGTAAGATTTAATAACACCGCCACCCAATTGAGGTGAACCGCCAACTGAAAAACCACCGGTTTCTTTTGCTCTCGGATCGTAATAAACAGAGATGATGTCATTGAATTCAGGATTAATGAGCTGCATCAAAAATTCTTTGTCATCTTTTTTGTTCTTTAAAGAAACAGTTTGATTGATGAAGTGAATGCTTTCAGCAGTTGTGTTTTTTGTCAATTTTTTAGTTCCGAAATTTCGGATGTTTCCAAAATATTTTCCAACTTTTGCAATTTTTTCAGCATTACTTGGGTAAATGTACATTTCACTTACATTTTCAGCATTAAAAGTTATTTGCTTTTTTGTGGCGCTGTCTTTAATTGCAATTTCGTAAATCTGTCCTCTTTTAGAATCAACTTTGCTGCAATATCCCTTGTTTATAGTACCATCTTTCATGATAATGGTAGATATTTTCTTTGGAGATGGAATATTAAATCCTTCATTGAATAAATACGTTTCCATTTTTTTGATGTCCTCCTTAGAATATTTCACCTTTTCCTGGGCAAATGAAAATGCACTTGATAAAGAAAGTGCCAGTAATAGAGCTTTAAATTTCATAGATATTAGTTTAAATTAATGCAGTAAAAATAACTAAATATTTGATGATTTGTTAAAATATTTTTGGGTTAAAGTGTTTTTATAATAGTTAAAAGCTGGTATTGTTTAAGAATACCGCACTTTATCTTTAATCAGCTTTTTCGGTATGCTTCAAAATGTGTATTTTTAAACAAATTTTTTGAAATGATATACGGTATAGATACTTTCAGTTTTCATGATGTTTTGGAAATCTGTAAAGACCCAAATAAAGCTCAATTAAGTAAAGAAGCGAAGGAGCAGATTATTAAATCTCAGAATAATGTAAAACAGATTGTAGAGTCAGATCGTTGTGTGTATGGTATTAATACCGGCTTTGGACCTCTTTGTGATACTAAAATTTCGGCTGATGAAACAGCTCAACTTCAGTATAATTTAATTATTTCTCATGCAGTAGGAGTGGGAAAGCCTATTCACAAAGAATTTTCAAAAATCATGATGATTTCGAAAGTTCATGCTTTGTCTAAGGGGTTTTCAGGAGTTTCTCTGGAAGTGATCGAAAGATTTATTGTGATGCTTGAGAAAGATATCATTCCTGTAGTTCCGGAACAGGGTTCTGTAGGAGCTTCAGGTGATTTGGCGCCACTTTCACATTTGGTGTTACCACTTTTAGGCCTCGGACAGGTTTGGGTAGGAAATGAGATTTTCGAAACCGATGAAGTTTTAGAAAAAAATAATCTTGAGCCTTTAGTTTTAGGACCAAAAGAAGGTTTAGGATTAATCAACGGAACTCAGTTTATTCTAGCTCATGCGATAAAAGGTTTAGAGAAATTTGAATATTTATTAGACTTAGCGGATATGACTGCAGCGATGAGTCTTGAAGCATATAGAGGTTCTGCAAGTCCGTTTAAAAAAGAACTTCACGACATCAGACCGTTTGAAGGAAGCAAAAAAGTAGCGGCGAGAATGCTGAAATTTTTAAAGAATTCTGAAAACTTACTAGCTCACGAAGAATGCGAAAGAGTACAGGATCCTTATTCTATGAGATGCGTTCCGCAAGTCCACGGTGCAAGTCGAAATGCTTTTGAACATCTTAAAATAATGGCTGAAACGGAATTAAATTCTGTTACCGATAATCCGATTGTGTTAAGCGCTGAAGAATCTATTTCAGGAGGAAACTTCCACGGACAATTGATGGCAATGCCTTTAGATTATGCAACGTTGGCAGTAGCTGAATTAGGAAACATTTCAGACAGAAGAAGTTATTTATTATTGGAAGGGAAATACGGTTTACCAAGATTATTGACGGAAAGCTCAGGTTTGAACTCAGGATTTATGATTCCGCAATATACTTCTGCAGCTTTGGTGACTGAGAATAAAACGCTTTGTTTTCCGGCATCTGCAGATTCTATTCCAACAAGTTTGGGGCAGGAGGATCACGTTTCGATGGGAAGTATTTCAGGACGAAAATTCAATCAGGTTCTTGGGAATTTGGTCAATATTTTGGCCGTTGAATTAATGTTTGCGGCGCAAGGTTTAGAATTCAGAAGACCTGCAAAATGTTCAAAAATAATTGAAGAGAACTTCGCAATTCTTCGTACAAAAGTTGATAAACTTGAAGATGACCGTTTGATAGGAAAAGATATGTTGGCGATTGCTGAGTTGATTAATGAAAGAAAATTTGTGGTGAATTTTTAAATTAAATCTGCTAAAAAAACTTATATCCGAATAAAATGCAAATCCTCAGAACAACTTCAGAAAATAACGATTTTCAAAATCTCGTCAAAAAACTAGATGCTTATCTTGCAGAAATAGATGGCGAAGATCATGCTTTTTACGACCAGTATAATAAAATTGATCTGCTGAAAAACTGTATTGTAATTTTTGAAGATGATAAACCAGTGGCTTGCGGAGCAATAAAAGCCATTTACGATAATACAATGGAAGTAAAAAGAATGTTTACGATTCCTAATAATCGTGGAAAAGGCTTTGCAAGAACAGTTTTAAAAGAACTGGAAATCTGGACAAAAGAATTGGGCTATGAAAAAACAGTTTTAGAAACTGGCAAAAAGCAAACAGAAGCAGTTGCTCTTTATAAAAAATGTGGTTATGCCATTATTCCAAATTACGGACAATACGCAGGAATTGAAAACAGCATTTGTTTCGAGAAAATTTTATGAAAAATATCGATAAAGTCGGGCTTTAGCCCGGCTTTTCTTTTGTAAGTCAAATTTGACTTTAGTAAAACTTATTTACCATTTCCCAAGAACAGCTTCGGAGGAGCGATACCTTTGTAGATAATGATAAGACTCTCAATTAGAACTCAGTAGGAGTTCAATCTTTAAGTAAGAATAGTATTTTTTACCATTTTTCCGTCAAATATTTCCGATATCTTTTTGGAACGTGCTGGATGTGCAATTTTGTATTTTTCCTTTCTTTAATATTGGTTTTGGTAAAATAACTTTGCCAAAGCGTCTGATATTTCTTTTCTTCTTCGTGAAATTTTTGCTGATATTGGTTTAAATCTAACTTTTCATCAGGATAAAAGAATTCACAGTTTTCTAAATCATACAACAAACCGTAATGTCTTCGTAAATCATAAATCATCCATTTTTGATCGGCGTAACGATCTTTAAAATGTTTTCTTATTAAAGGCAGAACATTAAAATCAGGATCTATTTTTGCAAAATAGATGTCGTCCTGCATTTTTTCAAAACGTACAAAAGCAGTCATTCGATGTCTTTCTCGGCTTACCGATTTGCATATTTTTGAGATTTTAAGGATGTCTTCATCCGCAAAATTTTGCAAAATATTTTCTCCGGGATGTTTGATAGATTGTTGTACAGCAGATAAAATCAGCTTTTCCATTTCCTGATCTTCCGACAAAAAAACTTTCAGTAATTGATTAATTCCTGATTTTTCGATGGTTTGTTCTAATTTGTTTAAAACTCTTTCAGATTTTTCCTGCTGTGTAATCACTTCATGAATTTCTGCAAACATATTTTCCTGTTGAAAATTCTCTTTGCTAAAAATTTCCACATCTTTATAACGATATTCGAAAACCTCAAATATTGCAGTAAAAAGTCCGTCGAAACTGCCATCGTAGAGTAGAGTGGTCATTTTTTTAATTTGAAGATGTGAGATTTGAAAATTGATTTTATAAAATTTTGGTCACTCTGACGAAGGAAGAATTTCCTATAAATATTTAATGATTTAAATTAAAAATAGTTTGGAATGTCCCTACTTCCGTGGAGAATTCTAACAATTCGAATGTGATTGTCTAAAACTCGATAAAAAATAACGTGATTGTCTTTTGTAAAACTGTACAAATTTTCTTTTATTTCATTTCGTCTTTTGCCTAATTCCAGATGTACAATAAGATTCTGAAAAACCAAATCTATTTCAAGTAGATATCTTTCTGCCTGATCAAATCCGAATTTATCTAATGTAAAATTAAAAATGTCCTCCAAATCCTGATCGGCAGCTTCTGATAAAATATAAAATTTCTCAGACATTATTCCTGCTTTGCTTTATTAGATTTTATAATATCTTTTATAGAGCGTGAACTTGAGGTTCCTTCCCATCCTTTTTCAATTTCGGCTTTCAAATCTTGAATAAGGCGATGACGATAAATCTCATGCAATCGTAAAGCATCTCTTACAACCTCGCTTGCATTTTGGAAATCTCCAGATTCAATCTGATTAGAAATATATTCCTCCTGTTTTTTCGTGAAACTTACATTCATTTTTACTAGATTTTTATTCAAAAATATTAACAATGTCCAAATTTAGCAAATATGGATAATGTAAATTTAGTAAAAATTAGAATAAACTCAATTGCTGTGAAAATTGATTTTGAAATTTAGACTGACTTCCACCAATAATCAATTTCCTCAAATTTAAATCGGTTAAATGTCGTAAAAAAGGATTTCCGTAGGTGAAATCAATGAAATATTTAGCGCGGTTTACCGCTGCTCCCAATTTTTTAAGATGGTCAATACTCAAAACCTGAAAACGTCTTGCGCTTACGATTTTTTGTGCCGTTTTTACACCAATTCCGGGAATTCTCAATATTATTTTATAGTCTGCAGTTTGAAGATTTACAGGAAACTGATCCAGATGTCGCAATGCCCAACTTAATTTCGGATCTACCTCCAAATCAAGAAATGGCATGTTGAAATCTAAAATCTCATCTGCTTTAAAACCATAAAAACGCATCAGCCAATCTGACTGATACAAACGGTTTTCCCGTAAAACAGGAACTTCGGAAGTAATTGATGGCAATCGGTTATCTACAGTAACAGGAATATAACCCGAATAGTAAACCCGTTTCATACCGTAATTTTTGTAAAAATGATCGGCAACTTTGATGATCTGTAAATCGTTTTCATTCGTTGCACCTACAATCATTTGAGTAGATTGTCCGGCAGGAGCAAATTTGGGAGCACTTCTGATTATTTTCTTTTCGTCTTTATATTGCTGAATTCCTTTCTGAACGACACGCATCGGCTGAAGCATATCTTCACGATTTTTATCAGGTGCTAATAATTTAAGTCCGGACTCTGTCGGAATTTCAAGGTTTACAGACAATCGATCTGCGTACAACGCAGCTTCATTCATCAAATCGTCACTCGCTCCGGGAATCGATTTCAAATGAATATATCCGTTGAAATTATGCTCAATTCTCAGTTTTTTCGCAACACGTACCAAACGTTCCATTGTGGTGTCGGCATCTTTGAAAATTCCTGAGCTTAAAAATAAACCTTCAATATAATTTCTGCGGTAGAAACTTATCGTTAAATCGACCACTTCTTCCACCGTAAAAGCAGCACGCTTAATATCATTTGATTTTCTGGAAACACAATAAATACAGTCGTAAATGCAATGATTGGTCAAAAGAATTTTGAGTAGCGAAACACATCTCCCGTCTTCGGTGTAAGTGTGGCAAATTCCGCTTGCTGAGCTGTCACCCAAACCACCGTTGTTTTTTCTCTTTCCGCCGCTTGATGAGCACGAAACATCATACTTTGCAGCATCTGCAAGTATTTCAAGCTTCTCTTTTATGCGGTCAAAATTCATTTAGTTTTAAATTAAAATGGGTTGAAACGGTTTTGTTATTAAGCAAAATTAAGTCCAAAATTGAGAAAAGTCAGTGTTTTTAGCAATAACTTATCAACATATTTCCAAAGCAAATTTAGTATATTTACGGACATTAAATTTATGAGTGAAGTCGTAAAAATTACGATTACACACGACATATAAAAATTATCCATATGAATCATAAACCGGTAGAAGGTTTTTCTAAATTAACCAAACAGGGAAAAATAGATTGGCTTGTTAACGAATATCTCGAAGGAAACCAGGATTATCAAAATATACTCAATCAATATTGGAACGAAAATGCAGATTTACAGAAACTTCATGACGAGTTTTCTGAAAACACAATTTCCAATTTTTATATGCCTTACGGTATCGCTCCCAATTTCTTGATCAACGGAAAATTATTGGCCTTGCCAATGGCGGTGGAAGAAAGTTCGGTAGTTGCAGCGGCTTCGAAAGCAGCAAAATTCTGGATAGATAAGGGCGGATTTAAAACAACCATCATCAACACCGAAAAATTGGGGCACACCCATTTTATTATTGATGTGGAATCTCATAAACTTCAGCATTTTTTTAATTTCAATTTAAAGAAAAAACTGTTTGAAGCAACAGAGGCGATTACGGCAAACATGAGAAATCGTGGCGGCGGAATTTTAGACATAAAATTAGTCGACAAAACTTCCGAAATGCCCAATTATTATCAGCTAAAAGCAAGTTTTGATACCGTAGATTCTATGGGAGCCAACTTTATCAATTCATGTCTGGAGCAGTTCGGAAAAACTTTAAAACAGGAAATCGTCATCAGTGAAGATTTTACACAGGAAGAGAAAAATTCTTTACAAATCGTGATGAATATTCTTTCCAACTTCACTCCCGATTGTGTAGTGAGAGCGGAGGTTTCTTGTAAAATTGAGGAATTGAAAGACGACAGCGGAATCTCAAATGAAGAGTTTGCAAGAAAATTCAAACAGGCGGTTACGATTGCCGAAATAGAACCTTTCCGTGCGACGACTCACAATAAAGGAATTATGAACGGTGTTGATGCAGTTGTTATCGCAACCGGAAATGATTTCAGAGCAACAGAAGCTTGTGCGCATGCTTATGCTGCAAAAGACGGAAGATATTCTTCGTTGACGCATTGTACAATCGATAACGGAATTTTTAGATTCTGGATCGACCTTCCGATTTCTGTAGGAGTTGTCGGTGGTCTGACGAATCTTCATCCTTTGGTAAAATTCTCTTTGGCACTTCTTGGAAAACCTTCTGCTCAGGAATTGATGAGTATTCTTGCGGTTTCAGGATTGGCTCAGAATTTTGGGGCTTTACGTTCTTTAGTAACCACAGGAATTCAGAAAGGTCACATGAAAATGCATCTTCTGAATATTTTAAACCAAATGGGTGCGACGGAAGAAGAGAAACAACATTTTGTGACGTATTTTAAAGATAAAACGGTGACGCATCACGAAGTGATTAATGAATTTAACAGATTGAGAGAAAAATAATGATACAAATTATTCTGGCTGTTTTTTTTATCGTGTTTGGAATATTTCTTAAACAAACAAATAATCCCGGTTTTAGGGGTTCTAAAAGATTTTGGAAAATGTTTGTTATTTTGGGAGGAGCAATTTTGCTTAGCAGGTTGGTTTCATATTTTTTACATCCTTTATAGTGAAAAAGAAAATTCTATTCTTCCTCTTGATTTCCGGTTTAAGTTTTTCGCAACAGAAAAATTTAAAAATAAGTGATTTGCAGCCTAAATCTGAAGATTTTGCTTTTCCAAAAGTTTCTTATGCTGAAAAACCTTTCGTAGAAAATAAAATCAACACGTTTTTGCAAGTCGATCAGCTTGAATATATTCCCGGTTCAGCAGGAAGTCCTTCTAAATTGGTGTCTACAGGAAAAACATCGTATTCTAACTATGTTTATTTTTATGGTTGGGAAAAGCTTAAAACTCCAAAAAATATTTTGAGCATTGCCATCACTGGAGAGGCTTCAGGAGCTTATCCGGAAGGTTTTGATAGTTGGAAAAACTTTGATTTGAGAACTGGAAATTTAATTAATGCTAAAGATTTATTTCAGCCTAATTCAAAAAAAACGGTTGAAAGTTTAATTCAGAAAAGTGTCAGGAAAGAAGTTAATGATTTTCTTACAGAATTGAAATCAGATAAAAATCCTTCGGAAGAAGTTTTGGATCAGATTGCAATGTATGAAGATTGCTTTACCGATTTTACTTTAGATGGAATTGAATACTATTTTGCAGAAGATAAAATAAGATTCATTGCCGGAAGATGTTCTAACCATGCCATGAGAGCGTTGGATGATCTGGGTAGCCATGTTGTAGAATTTCCGTACAAAGATTTGGGGAAATATTGGAGTTCTTACGCAAAAAACTTATTGTCAGATTCTGAAAAAGTTGATAAAACAAGTATTAATAATAAACTATATAAAGGGAAAATCGATGGAAAATATCCAATGACCGTTTTAATAAATTCTATTAATGAAGATGATTCTTTTTCAGCTTCTTATTGGTATGATAAAAATAAGAAACTGATCAATTGGAGAGGAGAATTTGTTCACGATCATTTGTCTATCACAGAAGATGATTATTATAGTGAAGAGTTAAAACAATGGGTGCCCCGGGCCTTAATCGAAGCAGATTTAAAAGGAAATAAAATCATCGGAACCTGGCAGGATTATAAAACAAAGAAATATTTAAAACTAGAATTAGAAGAATTATAAAATGAAAACAATTACTTTGGTCTTCGGTGCCGCTTACGGAATGTTATCCGTTATTTTGGGTGCATTCGGAGCGCATGCTTTAAAGAAAATTTTATCTGTGGAAAGACTCGAAAGTTTTGAAACAGGAGTAAGATATCAAATGTATGCCGCATTCTTTTTGCTGATTGCAGGATATATTTTAAAATTTGACACCTCATCTCAAAAATGGATTTCTATTCTGATGATTGCAGGAACAATGCTTTTCTCTTTCAGTATTTACGGATTAAGTTTACAAGATTATTTGGGTGCAAACCTGAAGTTTTTAGGACCGATTACCCCACTTGGAGGATTGTTTATGATTTTAGCTTGGTTGATGTTAATCTTTTACTTTATAAAGAATAGAATTTAAGAGTTCATTTTAAATTTAACCATTAAGATTTCGTAAAAAGTTAAGAATAATTAAGCTGAGCTTCGCTTTGAGCGGAATGCTTAATAAATCTATTTGATTTATCTTGACCAACCTTAACTGCTTATATCTTCTTAATGGTTCAATAAACGCTTTTTATCAAAAAGAATAAATACACTTTCAACAAATGATGATCGTAATTTTAAAATAAATTAAAATGAAAATCAACAGAAGACGTCGATTAATACGAACCTTTAATCTTTTGGATCAACCCATTAAGTTTAATCCTTTCGTATTCAGCCGTACTTTTTTTATGTGGGCAATTACAGGTTTGGTAGGCGGAATAATTGCCGGTTTATACTGGATTGTGCTTGAACATTTCACAGAATTTCTGCATCATTTTCAAGGCTGGATGGTGATTCCTACAATGGCAATTTCTGGTCTTTTGGCGGGTTTGGTCATTCATTTTATTGGTGATCCGGGAGAAATTCATTTAATTGTTAATAATATCCGGTTTAATAAAGGAAAATTAGATCCTAAAAATAATCCTTCCATGATTTTGTCATCTCTTTTTTGTGTGGCGTCAGGTGGAAGTTTGGGTCCGGAAGCGCCTTTGGTTCAGTTTACCGGTTCTACTGGAACTTATTTAGGAAAATTGTTTAGGCTGAAAGGTGAAGAGCTACGTTCTCTAAGTATTGCCGGAATGGCATCTGGTTTTACCGCTCTTTTCGGTGCTCCGCTTGGTGGAAGTTTATTTTCCCTTGAAATTCTTCATCACAAACACGCCGTGGAATATTATAAAGCAATCATTCCGGCTTTGGTTGCGAGCTGTTTCAGTTATCTGATGTTTGCTTTGATTATTCATCTGGGAATCGGAGCGACTTGGGATTTGAAAGCTTATCATTACACCGGAGTTTACGATTTTGCCTATGCAACCGCTTTCGGGATTGTAGGAACTTTATTTGGCTGGATTTTCATTTTTGTCGTTAAATTTTTCAAAAAAATCTTTGAATACAGAAAATTTCCGATTTACATCAAAACTTTGGTAGGCGGAATTTTACTTGGAATTATCGCCTTCTATTTTCCATTGACAAGGTATTTCGGACACCATGAAGTGAATGAATTGATCAATGGAGATTATACCTTAAATTTTTTAATTGTCATTTTAATTTTTAAAATCTTAGCTATTGCGATTACCGTAACTTCAGGATGGAGAGGTGGTTTTATTATTCCGCTGTTTTTTGTAGGAACGACTTTAGGTCTTATTATTCACCAATTATTTCCTGCCGTTGATACTACTTTGGCGATTGTAAGCTGCATGGCGGCAATCAATGCGTGTGTGACAAGAACGCCGATGAGTACAACGATTATTTTGGGAACTTTGACTGGGTTTACGTATTTCGTTCCGATACTATTTGCAAGTTTGACAGGTTATTTCCTGGCGCCTAAAATTCCGTTTATTGGTTCACAGTCTGAGAAATTAGCTGAAGAATAAATTTCAGGAAATAAATAATAAACAATCCACTTCAAAAAAATCTTTGATATTTTCTTGATCATTTTTATATCTTAAATATACCATGAATAATAAAAACTTGTTTTTTTAATATTTAGCAATAAAACAATTGATTTTTTAAAAATAAAAATGCATTTGAATTCAAACAATATGTTGGAAACAAAATGCAACTGCATTTGATTACAAACATCCTGTTTTAAATAAATGTAATTTGCATTCTATTATAAACAACTAGCTTTAAACTAATGTATTTTGCATTTGATTACAAACAAGCTGTTTTAAATCTTCGGCGCTTGCACTTGGTTCAAAACAATAATTGTAGAAAGCTGCTTTTTTTCGTGGTTTTCTATATTTTAAATCTTTTCTTAATTTAGGCATCAGGAAAAATCCAGAATACATTCTTAATTTTTAAGTCAATAAACTTGAATTTCCATGTCTTTTTAGTAAATTTGTCAACCTTTAAATATTAAAATAAAATAATAAAAATAATATGAATCTTCACGAGTATCAATCAAAAGAGATTTTATCAAAGTATGGAGTAGCTATCCAACGTGGTTTCGTTGCAAACAACGTAGAAGAAGCTGTAGCAGCTGCAGAAAAATTGACTGCTGAAACCGGAGCTCAGGCTTGGGTTGTAAAGGCACAGATTCACGCAGGTGGTCGTGGTAAAGGTGGTGGTGTAAAGTTTTCTCCAAACTTGGATAAGCTTAAAGAAAATGCTCAAAACATCATCGGAATGCAGTTGGTAACTCCACAAACTTCTGCTGAAGGTAAAAAAGTACACTCTGTTTTGGTTGCAGAAGACGTTTATTACCCTGGAGAAACAGAAACTAAAGAATTTTATGTTTCTATTCTTTTAGACAGAGCTCAAGGTAAAAATACAATCGTATATTCTACTGAAGGTGGTATGGATATTGAGCACGTTGCAGAAGTAACTCCTCATTTGATTCACAACGAATTGATCGATCCAGCTATCGGTCTTCAAGGTTTCCAGGCTAGAAAAATTGCTTTCAACTTAGGTCTTGAAGGAAATGCTTTCAAAGAATTCACAAAATTCATCACTTCATTATACAACGCTTATACAGGGATTGATGCTTCTCTTTTCGAAATCAACCCGGTTTTGAAAACTTCTGATAACAAAATTATCGCTGTAGATGCTAAAGTAACTTTGGATGGTAACTCATTGTTCCGTCACAAAGATCTTGAAGCTCTTAGAGACACAAGAGAAGAAGATCCTATCGATGTAGAAGCTGGTGAAGCGGGTCTTAACTTCGTGAAATTAGACGGTAACGTTGCTTGTATGGTAAACGGAGCTGGTCTTGCAATGGCAACGATGGATATCATTAAATTATCTGGTGGTAATCCTGCTAACTTCTTAGACGTTGGTGGTACTGCTGATGCTGCAAGAGTACAGACTGCTTTTGGTATCATCTTGAGAGATCCAAACGTAAAAGCTATTTTGATCAACATCTTCGGAGGTATCGTAAGATGTGACAGAGTTGCTCAAGGTGTTGTAGATGCTTATAAAGCGATGGGAAGCCTTCCGGTTCCATTGATCGTGAGATTACAAGGAACTAATGCTGTAGAAGCTAAAAAATTAATTGATGAGTCTGGTCTTCCGGTACATTCTGCAATTACTTTAGAAGAAGCTGCAAACAAAGTAAAAGAAGTTTTAGCTTAATCCTAAAATTTTTATATAAATTTAAACCGTTCCATTTTTGGAGCGGTTTTTCTTTTTAAGGTTAAAATATTTTTTAAACCTAAAAGTTGCAAAAGAAACATCCAAAGTTCATAACTTAACGCAAAGGCAAACAAGAATATTAAAATTTGGTCGTTTTAAAGTTATACAAAGGCGTAGACTTAGCAGAGAAATACAAAAAGTTATAAAAAATGAAAAATTGCACACAAGCATTAAATATTCATACTGCCTCAGAAACCTGTTAGGTTTACATCAGATAATTTGAGTATATCAACTATCACCTGTCAACTATTCTTACAATTTATAAACTTTTGAATTCTTCTTTTCTTAATACTTTTTTTAATTCTTTTAAGGTAAAAAAAATTATGTATTAAATGAGAACTGACAAATCTCACAAACTGTTTTCGGCGCAAAACTTGTACCTTTATCAGTAATGGAAGACTATAGTTTACAGCCAAGATTTAAAGATTCTCGTCATTTCAAAGATTTTTGGACGAAAGGAAACGGAAAGAAATTGATCGATTTTTCTGGGGCAGAAGTGAATTTTAAAGACTTTGAAAAATTTGCGCCATTCTATTATCATGTAGATGAAGTAGGAGATGAGGTTGTAAAAGATGTTTATTTTACCCAAAAGTATAGTGAAGCATCACGAGAGATCGAACAATATATCAGAAATGGAATTTCACAGAATGATGAAGCTCCCGAAAGTGTAAAAAAGCTTTTTACCCAGACTCAAAAACTTCCCGAATGGCTTGATTATGACTTAATAAAATCCGGAGCGGAACTTTGTATGCGAAGTAATCTCGATTCTTTGATTTCGCTCAGAGATTACTGCCTAATTGGCGGTTACGATTATGCTTATCTCAACAAACCGTTGGTTGCCACCGAAGCTCTAAAAAAAGGAGCCGTAAAAAGACTTTCGGAAACACTTGATTTTTGGGTGAATGTTACAAGATATGATGCGTTGGAAGTTCATAAAAAAGGATATGAATTTGCCATTAAGACACGGCTTATCCATTCCTATGCAAGGCTTTCGATTAAAAAACATTACAAAAATTGGGATACCAAAAATTGGGGAGAACCCATCAATTCTTGGGATATGATGGCAACTTACATTGGTTTTAGTCTCGTTTTCCTGCACAGTCTTCATAAATTTGGCAATACCATTTCTGAAGATGAAGAGAAAGGGCTTTTTCACCTCTGGAAATATGTAGGATATTTACTGGGAATTCCCGAAAACCTTCTTCCAGACGACAAAAAACAGGCTACAGAGTATTTTTATTTATGGACTTCCATTCAGCCGTCTTCCGATAAAGATTCAGTTTTGCTGGCACATTCCTTACTGAACGAGTCTTTAGAAAATCCTATTTTGAAATATAGTTTTCAAAGAAAAAATCTACGGTATTTACACATTTGCTGTACGTGGTTTTTACTGGGCGATGAAGTTTGTAAAAGACTGCAGATTCCCGATGTTCCCTTCAAAAAAGGGTTTCCTGTTACAAAAAAGATCATCAATAAAATATATGATGCTACGGTAAGCCGTGAAGCCAGAATAAAAAAAGGAAATAAAGACCAGATGAAAGTGTTGGAGGATTATCTAAGGATTACACAGAACTCAAATTTCCATTAAAGAATTACTCATTACCCATTACTTATTACCCATATTTTGTGAATAACTTTTATCAATAGCCTCGATTGCAGCGACATCCTTTTTCTGAATAGGATTGGTAAAAAGCAAGGGCGAAAAAGATACAGCGGAAAGCGAGATTAAGCTCCCGAAAAATTATCTCTTTTAAAAATAACAAATCAATATTTCCAAAAATTTCTGCGTTGATTTTTCTTTTTAAAAGAGATAAAGTTTATCATTTTTTAACGCTAAAATCAAATTTCAAAGACAAAAAATATTAGCTTTTAAAATTTAAATTATGTAATTTTGATAAAATTATTTTAATACGATATGAGCAACATAGATGATAAGAAAAAAGCACTTGCATTGGTGCTTGATAAGCTAGATAAAACATACGGAAAGGGAACTGTAATGACTTTGGGAGATAGTGCAATTGATACGACTATCGAAGTAATTCCATCTGGATCATTAGGATTAGACATCGCTTTGGGCGTTGGCGGATATCCAAGAGGTAGAATCATTGAGATCTACGGACCTGAATCTTCAGGTAAAACAACTTTGACTTTACATGCAATTGCAGAAGCTCAAAAAGCAGGCGGAATTGCAGCTTTTATTGATGCTGAGCACGCTTTCGACAGAGGGTATGCAGGTAAATTAGGAATCGACTTAGAAAATCTAATTATTTCTCAGCCCGACAACGGTGAACAAGCTTTGGAAATTGCTGATAACTTGATTCGTTCAGGTGCAATCGACATCGTGGTAATTGACTCTGTAGCAGCATTGACGCCAAAAGCAGAAATTGAAGGTGAAATGGGAGATTCTAAAATGGGTCTTCATGCAAGATTGATGTCTCAGGCTTTGAGAAAATTGACAGCAACTATTTCAAGAACAAAATGTACCGTGATTTTCATCAACCAGTTGAGAGAAAAAATTGGTGTAATGTTCGGAAACCCAGAAACTACGACAGGTGGTAATGCATTGAAATTCTATGCTTCGGTAAGAGTAGACATCAGAAAAGCAAGTGCACCAATCAAGAATGGTGATGAAGCGGTTGGTAGCCGTGTGAAAGTGAAGATTGTAAAAAACAAAGTAGCTCCACCTTTCAAAATGGCAGAATTTGATATTATGTACGGGGAAGGAGTATCTAAAACCGGTGAGATCTTAGATACTGCCGTTGATATGGGAATTGTGAAGAAAAGCGGTTCTTGGTTCAGCTACGGTGAAACTAAGCTTGGTCAGGGTCGTGACGGTGTAAGAGATTTGTTGAAAGATAATCCTGAGTTGGCTGAAGAGCTTGAAAACAAAGTGAAAGAAGAGATCATCAATAACAAAAAATAATTTGTTTCGATTGAAATACTGAAGACAGCTGAAAGGCTGTCTTTTTTTATTGATACACACTGATTATAGAATATGCGCAGCTTTGAGATCAATACTGCGCAGTGAGCAGGTAATGACTGCGCATCGAAGAGGTCGTCGCTGCGCAGCCAATAAAAGCTTACTTCTTATTGTAGACATTCAAACATTCCGGAACTGTAAAAATGCCAATCTGTCACTTTCTTTTCAATGGTATTTTATTTGAGAATACATAATCATAATTTAAAAATCAATAACAATGACAAAAGGAAATATCAATGTTTCGGTGGAAAATATTTTTCCGTTGATTAAAAAGTTTTTATACAGCGATCACGAAATATTTTTAAGAGAATTAATTTCAAATGCCACAGACGCTACTTTAAAATTAAAACACTTAACCAACATTGGTGAAGCAAAAGTAGACTATGGAAACCCGAAAATTGAGGTAAAAATCGATAAGGAAAACAAAAAACTTTACATCATCGACCAAGGTTTGGGAATGACGGCTGAAGAGGTTGAAAAATACATCAATCAGGTTGCATTTTCCGGAGCTGAAGAATTCTTAGAGAAATATAAAGATTCGGCTAAAGATTCAGGAATTATCGGGCACTTTGGTTTAGGTTTTTACTCTGCTTTTATGGTAGCTGAAAAAGTAGAAATTATTTCTAAATCATTTAAAGATGAGCCAGCTGTTCACTGGATTTGCGACGGAAGTCCTGAATTTACTTTAGAAGAAACGACTGCTAAAACAGACAGAGGAACTGAAATTATCCTTCATATCGCAGAAGATTCTACAGAATTTTTGGAAGATGCAAAAATTCGTGAATTGTTGACGAAGTACAACAAATTTATGCCGGTTCCAATTAAATTCGGAACAAGAACTGAAACGCTTCCTTTGCCTGAAGGTGCTGCAGAAGATGCGGTTGCAGAAACTGTTGAGGTTGATAATATTGTTAATAATCCAACTCCGGCTTGGACGAAATCTCCGAGCGAATTAAAAGATGAAGATTACAAAGCGTTCTACCACGAATTGTATCCAATGCAGTTTGAGGAGCCGCTATTTAATATTCATTTGAATGTTGATTATCCGTTCAACTTGACAGGGGTTTTATATTTCCCGAAACTGGCAAATAATTTAAATATTGAAAAAGATAAAATTCAGTTGTACCAAAATCAGGTTTTCGTAACGGATGAGGTGAAAGGAATTGTTCCTGACTTTTTGATGTTGTTGAGAGGGGTGATCGATTCTCCGGATATTCCGTTGAACGTTTCTCGTTCTTATTTACAAGCTGATGGTGCGGTGAAGAAAATTTCTTCTTACATCACGAAAAAAGTGGCTGATAAAATGGTTTCGTTGATTAACGAAAACCGTGAAGATTACGACAAAAAATGGAACGATATCAAAATCGTTATCGAATACGGAATGATTTCTGAAGAGAAATTCTTCGAAAAGTCTGACAAATTTGCGCTTTATCCAACAACTGACGGAAAATATTTCCTTTGGAATGAATTAGAAGAAAAAATTAAAGCTAATCAAACTGATAAAGATGGTAATTTGGTGATTCTCTACGCTACGAATGCTGATGAACAGCACTCTTACATTCAGTCTGCGAAAGATAAAGGATATGAAGTTATATTGTTGGATTCGCCAATCGTTCCGCACTTAATTCAAAAATTGGAAACTTCAAAAGAGAAGATTTCGTTTGCAAGAGTAGATGCAGACCACATCAATAACTTGATTAAAAAAGACGAACCTGCAATTTCTAAATTAAATGAAACTGAAAAAGAATCATTAAAGAAAAATGTTGAAGAATCTATTAATGATAAAAAATTCACTGTTCAGCTGGAGGATTTAGATAGTAATGATGCTCCGTTTACGATAACTCAGCCCGAATTTATGCGTAGAATGAAAGATATGCAGGCAACCGGAGGTGGCGGAATGTTCGGAATGGGAGGTTTCCCTGAAATGTATAATCTGATAGTGAATTCTAATAGTGAATTTGCCAATCAGATTTTGAAGACTGAAGATGCAGAAAGCAAAGAAGGCTTAATTAAACATGCTTTAGACTTGGCTAAACTTTCTCAAAACCTATTGAAAGGAAAAGAGTTGACAGACTTTATTCAGAGAAGCTATAAGCAATTGGAGAAGTAATGCAATTCATCAAAGTTTAAGATTTTGATACATTTTTTTAGTAAACATTCGTGAAATTCAGCGGAGCCTTTGACTCCGCTGAATTTTTTATCTTTAAAAAACAATAAGATTATAATTCATCTAAAGGATTCCAAAATAGTTTTCTGAAATTTTTTATTCTGAAATTTTCTACCTCAATTCCTTCTGCTTCCAGTTTCACCTGAAATTCCGGAACGGATAAAGTTCCCGAACTTGAAATCACACGATGAGCAGGAACATCTTTAGGACAGCCACCCATTGCCTTCCCAACATGACGGGAGTGATTGGGAAAACCGACCGCCTTTGCTATTGCTCCGTAACTCGTCACTCTTCCTTTTGGAACTAATTTGGTAATTTCCCACACTTGCTGCTTGAAAACTTCGTTCATATTTAGATTTTAACAGACATTCAAATGTAAGAAATTATAGTTTTGTACAGATGAGCATATGAATTAAATTGTTATTTGAGAGGTGAACGTTTTTTTAACTATAATATTATTCCGTTATAAGATATTGCTAATCAAAGTTTAACAAAATATTATCATAGATCAATAAACGCAAAGGTATTATTGTTGTAAATTGAAGCAATGAATTAAATATCAAATATCATGACAAATTTAAAAGGAAAAGTAATAATTGTAACAGGCGCAGGAATGGGCTTAGGCTTAGCTGCGGCTGATGTTTTAGCTTCAAAAGGCGCAGATGTTTCTTTGGTAGATTATAATGATGAAGCTTTGCATAAAGCAAAAACAGAATTAGAAAAAAAGCACCCTGAAAGTAAATTTCTTACGGTTACTGCAGATGTTTCTGTAGAAGAGAATGTGAAAAATTACGTTGATGCAACTGTAAAAGAATTCGGGAAAATCGATGGACTTTACAACAACGCGGGAATTGAAGGAAAACAGGCTCCATTGGTAGAATATGATATTGAAGTTTTCAAAAAAGTAATTGATATCAATCTTTTAGGAGTGTATTACGGAATGAAATATGTAATTCCTGAATTACAGAAAAATGGTGGCGGAAGAATCGTAAATGTAGCTTCTGTTGGCGGAATCAGAGGTGTTCTTAATCAAACTGCTTATGTTGCCACAAAACATGCTGTTGCGGGAATGACTAAAAATGCAGCCTTAGAATATGGAAAAGATAATATTTTAACCAACGCTATTGCACCGGGTGCGATTTTAACGCCAATGGTTGCTGAAGCTTTTAATCAGGTAAATCCTGCAGATCCTAAAGCTGCTGAAAAAGAGTATGCATCAAGAAACCCGACCAGAAGATTGGGTGATCCTAAAGATGTAGGAAGCCTGGTTGCTTATCTTTTGAGTGATGAAAATGGTTATGTTTCAGGACAGGTAATCGCTATCGATGGCGGAGAATCTAATATGTACGGAAACTCGTAATTGACTAATTTCATTAAAATTATTTCCCCAACCCTAAAGGGAGTGATTTTGATGAAATTTTCAGCGATTTTCTCCCTTTAGGGTTGGGGAAAAGAATGCCTTGAAAATTTTTTCTTGAAACCTTTGCATTTAATGATTTAAAAACTATTATCGGAATCTTTTATCCTGACATTAGGTTAATAATAAATGTCTACAGTAATGTGGATATTTATTATTTTAAAGACTTAAATTAAAATTTCATCAAAATTCTTTCCCCGACCCTAAAGGGAGTAATTTTGATGAAATTTTCAGTGCATTTCCTCCCTTTAGGGCCGGGGAAAAAGATGTCTTGAAAATTTTTTCTTGAAACCTTTGTGTTTAGTGATTTAAAAACTATTATTGGAATATTTTATCCCGACATTAGGTTAATAATAAATGTCTGCAAAAATGTGGACATTTATTATTTTAAAGGCTTAAATTAAAATTTCATCAAAATTCTTTCCCCAACCCTAAAGGGAGTAATTTTGATGAAATTTTCAGTGCATTTTCTCCCTTTAGGGCCGGGGAAAAGAAAGATGCCTTGAAAATTTATTTTTGAAACCTTTGTGTTTAATGATGTAAAAACTATTATCGCAATCTTTTATCCCGGGCTTAGGTTAATAATAAATGTCTGCAAAAATGTGGACATTTATAATTTAAAGACCTAAATTAAAGGGCTGAGTTAATTTCGTCAAAATTCTTTCCCCGAACCTAAAGGGAGTAATTTTGATGAAATGTTCAGCGCATTTCCTCCCTTTAGGGCCGGGGAAAAAGATGTCTTGAAAATTTTTTCTTGAAACCTTTGTGTTTAGTGATTTAAAAACTATTATTGGAATATTTTATCCCGACATTAGGTTAATAATAAATGTCTGCAAAAATGTGGACATTTATTATTTTAAAGGCTTAAATTAAAATTTCATCAAAATTCTTTCCCCAACCCTAAAGGGAGTAATTTTGATGAAATTTTCAGTGCATTTTCTCCCTTTAGGGCCGGGGAAAAGAAAGATGCCTTGAAAATTTATTTTTGAAACCTTTGTGTTTAATGATGTAAAAACTATTATCGCAATCTTTTATCCCGGGCTTAGGTTAATAATAAATGTCTGCAAAAATGTGGACATTTATTATTTTAAAGGCTTAAATTAAAATTTCATCAAAATTCTTTCCCCAACCCTAAAGGGAGTAATTTTGATGAAATTTTCAGTGCATTTTCTCCCTTTAGGGCCGGGGAAAAGAAAGATGCCTTGAAAATTTATTTTTGAAACCTTTGTGTTTAATGATGTAAAAACTATTATCGCAATCTTTTATCCCGGGCTTAGGTTAATAATAAATGTCTGCAAAAATGTGGACATTTATAATTTAAAGACCTAAATTAAACTGCTGATTACAGGGTTATTAACTAATTTCATCAAAATTCTTTCCCCGACCCTAAAGGGAGTAATTTGATGAAATTTTCAGTGCATTTCCTCCCTTTAGGGCCGGGGAAAAGAAAGATGTCTTGAAAATTTTATTTATGAACCCACTAATAACTGTTGCATAATTTTTGAATGATCATTGTATCTAAATCTAAAGTTATGAAAAAGTCCATTTTCAGATTTTTAAATAAAATCAATAAAGCTGTTTTACCTAAGCTGAGCGATAAAGATCCAACGAAACTTACCAAGTTGCAGAAAGGGATTTTGGCATATCGCTATTTCGTGTTGACCAATTCTTTAGATTGACAAATCTGCGTGAGGGATATGAAAGGCGCGAGCGCAGTGAGCAGTGCAAAGCACCGAAACGGAGTGAAGCCTGTAGAAGCCCGACCCGAGCTTAGGGTTTGCGTTGGCGAGGGACACGTCCAAATTCAAAGTATGAATTATAGACAGCATTTTCATTGAAAGACAAGAATACAACAACACATTTTCGTGCATTCGTGGCATAAAAAAGCGTCCCAAAATTTGGAACGCTTTTTATACTATAATTTTAAAGTTTCAGACTTTCGCCTGTTAGCTTTTATTAGTTTTCTAAAATGTAAGAGAACATCAATGGTGCACAGATCGTAGCATCACTTTCAACGATAAATTTCGGTGTGGTGATATCCAGTTTCCCCCAAGTGATCTTCTCGTTTGGAACAGCTCCTGAATAAGAACCGTAAGAAGTAGTAGAATCTGAAATCTGACAGAAATATGACCAAAACGGAATATCATGCATCTCCATATCCTGATACAGCATCGGCACTACACAAATTGGGAAATCTCCTGCGATACCTCCACCAATTTGGAAGAAACCAACCCCTTTTCCTGCTGAGTTTTTAGTGTACCAATCTGCCAGATACGTCATATATTCGATACCCGATTTCATTGTTGTAGCCGTCAATTCACCTTTAATGCAGTAAGAAGCGAAAATATTACCCATGGTAGAATCTTCCCATCCCGGAACGACAATCGGAAGGTTTTTCTCAGCTGCTGCAATCATCCAAGAATTTTCTCTTGGGATCTCGTAATACTGCTCCAAAACTCCTGAAAGAATCATTTTGTACATAAATTCATGCGGAAAATATCTTTCACCTTTAGCTTCAGCATCTTTCCAGATTTCTACAATATGCTTTTGTAATCTTCTGAAAGCCTCTTCTTCAGGAATACAAGTATCTGTCACTCTGTTTAAGCCTCTTTCCAACAAATCCCACTCGTCCTGAGCCGTCAAATCTCTGTAATGAGGAACTCTTTCGTAATGAGAATGCGCTACAAGATTCATCAAATCTTCTTCAAGGTTTGCCCCTGTACAAGAAATAAAATCAACTTTATCCTGACGGATCATTTCAGCCAAAATTTTTCCTAATTCAGCGGTAGACATTGCTCCGGCCAAAGTAATCATCATTTTCCCGCCTTCTTTCAGGTGGGCAACATATCCTTTTGATGCGTCTACCAAAGCTGCTGCATTGAAGTGCAGATAATATTTTTCTATGAACTCAGTAATCGGTTTGCTCATTATTTTTAAATTTTCACAAAGATAATGAAAGATGTTGGAAGCGGGAAGTTGGAAGTGAAAAGTTCACAGAGTTTTTAAAATATTATTTGGGCGTATCCCTCGCCAAAGCTTTTCCCACGGCTCGGGTCGGGCTATTCGTTACAATCTTTTTGTTGCCTCTTCTTTTCCCAGCCCAAACAAAAAGGATTTCCTCTGCTATCCCTTACGCAAAGAGGATTTTTTTATCAAAATTCGTCTAAAATTTAAAACGTCGGTTTTCCTTTTTACTGGAATGTTGTTTTTTCTGTTCAATCCTTTTCTCCACCGAAGATCTTGTAGGTTTTGTTTTTGTCCTGAATTTTGGAATAATTAAAGCCTTATCCACCAATTCTAAGATTTTCTCTGTGGCAATTTTCTTATTTTGAAGTTGCGTTCGGCTTTCGGAAACCGTTAAAAATAAAAATCCTTCCAGATTTATTCTGTTTTTCAGTTTCTCCGAGATCAGATCTTTCTGCCTATCATTGAAAAATTCAGAATCTGAAACTTTCCAGGTAACCGTAACAGCAGTTTCTACTTTATTCACGTTTTGTCCGCCTGCACCGCTGCTTCGTGAAGTTTTGTAAGTCAGTTCTTTGGAAAAATCTTTCATAATAATATTTTTACGACTCAAATTGCCTCTTTTGGAGGGTGGATTTCGAATAAGTTCGAAAGACGGGTGGTTAAAACGGATACAATATAATAATTACTAAATATCAAAAATACTTTTTAATTCCAGACGATTTACTTTTCCGTTCGGTGTTCTGGGGATTTCTTCCACAAAAATAATCTCTTTCGGCTTATGAAAAGATTTTTCAAATTTGAGATTTGAGATTTGAGATTTGAGATTTTCGCTTTCGAATCCTTCAACAATTAAAATCAATTTCTGTCCCAAACTCTCATCTTTTACTCCTAAAAATACGACTTCATTTGCAATTTCTTTCTTTACTAAAGCTTCAAGCTGTTCTGGGAATATTTTTGCACCTCCGGAATTAATCACGTTATCAATTCTACCTAAAAACCTAAACTGATTTGTGTTTTTTATTTCCACCAAATCATTCGTCTGCAATATTTCCGAATTAAGTTGTGGCGCATAGATTTTCAGACAATTTCTTTCGTCCGTCGAAATTTCAATATCATCAAAAACATTGAAATATTGATCCTGAATAGGGTAGGTTTTCTTTAAAGCAATATGAGAAAGGGTTTCAGACATTCCATACGTCTCATAAATATGAGTAGGAGAGTGTGAGTGTTGAAGAGCTTGTAGTATTTTACTTTTTAAACTTTCCGAAACGGCAGCTCCCCCAATAATCAGATTTTTTATGAAATGAATTTTATGTAGCGAATTTTCAATCTGTAAAGGAGTCATTGCACAGAAGTCAATACTTTCATTTAAATTTTCCAATGGTTTTAAAGAAGGGTCTGAAATAATGAGTTTCAGCTTTCGGGTAATTGCTCGCACAACCATCATTTTCCCTGAAATATATTCTATAGGCAAACAAACCAAAGCAGTGTCTCCTTTTTTTAAGTCTAAAAAATTGCACGTCATTTTTGCCGAATTAAGCATTTTTTCTTTTTCAATCTCAATAATCTTTGGGGTGCCTGTAGAACCTGAAGTCTGTACTTTTACAGTTTTAGATTCGGAGAACCATTCTTTGAGAAAAAAAATTACTTTTTTCTCGAAATCGGTTTCGGGATGTAAATTATTAATTTCGAGATTATTGAAGTCGAGCAGCATATTCAGAGCGTTATATTGTATCTGTAAATTTAAAGAAAAATTAAAAAATGATTTGCAAATAAAGAAAAAAGCTTTAAATTTGCATCACCAAAATAAAACAGACCCATGGTGTAACGGTAGCACTCTGGTTTTTGGTACCATCAGTTGGGGTTCGAATCCCTGTGGGTCTACTTTGACAGGAGAAATGATAATCATTTCTCCTGTTTTTTTATATCTATCTAATTATTAATCTTCCACATCCTGAGATTTAGCATCATCTTTTTAGAGAAAAAAGCGGATTAACGAAATTTTATTTAAAATGTAATGTTTCTGAGATAGAGCTAATATTTATAAGGTATTCTGTCTTCAGGGCATCTCTTTCTTTATTACAATCAATTAGTGTAAACTTTTTGATATCAAAAAAAAATTGAATTTAAAATCAAACAGAGATTTTATCGATAGGTATTATTGAAAACCTTATTTTTATGACCTAAAAAAGCAAAAATGTTTGATAGCTTATTCAACTTTATTAATCTTCATAACGGTGAAGATAAAAAAGAAAAGGTTCTTGAAAATGTAATTTCTAATATTTCATTTAGAGGTGCCAACCTGTGGATTCTGGCTTGTGCTATTATAATTGCATCAATAGGACTAAATGTGAATTCTACAGCAGTAATCATCGGAGCGATGCTTATTTCCCCTTTGATGGGGCCTATCGTGGGAGCTGGTTTTGCACTTGGGACTTACAATTTTCCTTTATTGAAGAAATCGATTAAGAATCTTCTTATTGCTACTGTAGTAAGTCTTACGGTTTCTACGTTTTATTTTTATGTCAGCCCGTTCAAAGATGTTCAGTCAGAATTACTATCACGAACTGCTCCCAATATTTATGATGTAATGATCGCTTTTTTTGGAGGTTTGGTAGGAATTATCGCCATAACAAGGGTTGAGAAAGGGAATCCGATTCCCGGTGTAGCTATTGCAACAGCTTTGATGCCGCCATTGTGTACAGCTGGTTTTGGGTTGGCTACTTCTAATTTTTCCTATTTTTTTGGAGCATTCTATCTATATATTATCAACTGCTTCTTTATCTGTATTGCCACTTTTTTTGTAGTTAAATATCTCAAATATCCTTCTGTTATTATCGATAGTAAATATGAAAAAAGGATCCGTTACGGAATCTCAACGCTGATCGTAGTAATGATTGTTCCGAGTTTTTATCTGGCATATAATCTTTATAATGAGAAAAAATTTACAAAATCTGTTGAAGAATTCATCAATTCTGAATTTAATTCTAAAGGATACATATTGATATATAAGAAGATTAGTTATAATACTTTTCCCAAAAAAATTGATCTTGCTTTTCTAAATCAGAAATTATCGAAGAGGGAAATTGTGAGTTACAACAAATTGCTTGAGGAAAAAGGTTTATCAGATACCGAACTCACAATTAGACAAAATGACAGCGATCTAAAATCTGAAATTTTGAGGGAACTCGATAAACAGGAATCTTCTGTTTCTGAAAAAGATGTGATCATCAGCAAACTCAATAACGAACTTGGGAAATACAGAGTAGAAGATCCTAAGCTCATTAAAGAAATGAAAATTCTTTTCCCGGAGGTGGAGAATATTTCTTTGGGTAAAGTGGAGCAATATCCGGATACTGACAGTACAACAATTCAACTGGTTTTATTGTTTAAAGACAATGAAAATAAGCCTGTAGAAACAGCTAAACTTCAAAATTGGCTTTCAACGAGACTTAATAGTAAAAATATTCAGGTTTTGAAACTTAAAGAAGACTCAAAAAAAGACAATTAGAAAAGTAAAATGCAAAGAAGTTTAATTTGTAAAGTTTACAGCATCTCTTTTATTAAAATCACTTAATTATCTCACTTTTACTGATTTTTCTAAAATAAATTTTATTTGTTAAAATCATTATAAACAGGCTGTTTGCTTGGTTATAATTTAATGAATTTTCAATTTTACTATTCGTTACATGGTGTTATTTGATAAAAATATTGTAATTTTGCTGCAAATACAAATATGGAACTCTTGATTAAACCACAATACTGGACTGTTTTCGGTCTGTAATTGTACCCTATAATTCACTATTCTTTTTGATTTATGAAATGCAGACATAAAGTCAGCAGTTTTCGACGGTGAATTAGATCTTTTAAAATTTATATTAAACACAAATAATTAATGAATATTTTATTACAATAATTTTTATAAAATAAAAATTAATAACACAAAAACACACATTCGATGAAAAAAAATTATGCCTTATGTAGCTTTATGCTATATAGTAAATTTCTGGCTGTATTCCTTATTCTGTTTTTTGGCAATCTCTCAGCCCAGACAGCTCCTACAGATGATTACGACGGTGATGGCGTTGTCAATCAAACTGATTTAGATGATGATAACGATGGTATTCCAGATATACTCGAGCAGGGTACTGGTGTTTTCAATACCGTAGTAAATCCTACTTTTAATTCTAATACAAATAATTGGTCATTGGTGGCAGGCTGGTCAAATTATGCTAATGCCTTAACGGGGCGTTATGATGGTGTATCTCCTGCGGTAAGTGCTTCTCAATCAAATGTAGTCTTTAAAAATTCATGTACATCAAACCCGATATATGTGCTAAAAGTGAAAACAGAAAATTATGTTGCTAACGTAGGAGCCATTGCTACAAAATCTATGGAGATGGGTGCTTACTTAGGAGGTGTGAGGCTGTTTGGTATAAGCAATCCTGCCAACTCAAATAATCCTACAATTACTAGAGATCCGGCAGCTAACAGTATTATTACCGAGTTTAGGGTGAATGGAAGTCTTTTGGGGCCTTCTTCGCCAAGGTCTATTGGTTTATCTGCTTATTATGATTTGCAAATAGTCTTTAATGCAGCAGCTCTTTCTGAAACTGGGAAGATAGAATTCAAATATAGTTCTACAGGTGACGATATTTTTATAGATGATGTTTATTATTATATTAATACGTGTTTAGATACTGATGATGATGGTCTTGCTGATAAGTTTGATCTTGATAGTGACGGAGATGGCTGTCCTGATGCAATTGAGGGCGGTGCTGATTTTGCTACACCTCATCTTGTGAATTCTTCCATTCCTGGAGGAAATAGCGGAACTTCTTATAATGGAACCAGCGCTGCGCCGATTACCCAGAATCTAGGAAATACAGTGGGTGCAACTTCCGGTACGATGGGAATACCTACTATTGCAGGAACAGGACAATCAGTAGATATAAGCACTAATATAAATTCTAATAAATGTACAGATTTTGATGGCGACGGTATCAGCAACTCTATTGATATTGATGACGATAACGATGGTATTTTAGACACTGTCGAACAAAGTTGTATAGATACAGGGCTGCCTTTATATGAAGATTATCGTCCCGGTACCTGGGGTGGTGTAAAGGATGCTAACAGCGGTGTCAATTATTTAGCATCAGCCGGAACGTATGTACAAGGATATCAGGATAACGGTACAGAATCATTTACTTTTACGCTTTCCGATCTTAATCCGGGAGTTGTAAACACGTTAAAGTATCATTATTATTCATTAAATATACAGAATCCTGATGCTAATAGTGTGACATTGGCTGTGAATGGGGTTACATTACAAAGTTTCTCAACTGTAGCTAATCAAACAAACCCTGCATCTTTGTCAGTTGATCATGGTTACAAAACTTTATCTTTTACCCCTGTTGGCAATACGGCAACTGTAAAAATAACGTGGAGCACGCCGGTTAATGGCTTGGCAGGAAGTGATGCTCAATTTAGAGAGTTCCAGGTGAATGGACAAACAAAAATAGAATGTACCAATATAGATACAGATAATGATGGTATTACCAACGAATTAGATCTGGACAGTGATGGTGATGGTTGTCCGGATGCTGTAGAAGCAGGGTCCGCAAGTCATGCGGGAGCAAATCATACGAGCACAGGAACATTGATAAATACAAGTGGCATACAGACAGGCGTTTCGAATGCAATTGTGGGAAACAATACTCCTGCAAATTATGGAGCCAACGGCTTTTATAATGCTGGAGAAAATAATGATACGCCAACTGCTGCTTATACCGGAGTTTATACGTATGCCAGCGCAATTAATGCAGCAATAGCTTCGTGTACATTGTTCTGCTACAAACCGGCAATTACTTCCGGTACTGCATTAGAAACTCAAAGCGGAATGACTTCTTTGGCAAGAGCAGGAATTGAGAAGGCCAATTGGCCAATGGCAAGAAAAGGAGGCTGGGTTGCTCTTGAGGCTAAAACCAAAGGTTTTGTACCCAACAGATTAACTGCTCAGCAAATCACGGATATTCCTGCATCTGATCTAAAGGATGGTATGATGGTTTATAATACTGATCTACACTGTATTTACATTAATACCGACGGAACTACGACAGGATGGAAATGCTTTAATACAAGAGCATGTCCTTAATAGTACTTATCTGTAAATCGTAAAAAAACACACATTATGAATAAAATAACATTAGTAAAAAGAATGCTTTACGCAATGGCTTTTCTCTCTTGTGGAACGCTAGTATATGCTCAGGTTGCCATAGGAAAAGGATCGGTACAGAATAGTTCTATCTCATTAGAATTCGGAAATGAAAACCGTGGAATGGTACTTCCATGGGTGACCAGTGCGGGTGCTGTTGCAGGTGCTGTTGAAGGAACGGTAGTCTATGACCTTTCTGATCACAAAGTGAAAGTAAAAATTGCATCAGGATGGAAAGATCTTTCGGTAGACCTTACGGGTACGACTATAGATCCCCACAATGCTACTGTAGATCTTGCAACGATACAGAATGATGTAACCACAGAAAATACCGATGCGGCAGTAAGAATCGGTACGCCGACAGCCACGCCGGGGATATTGGTTCTGGAAGATGCCAATAAGGCGATGGTTCTTCCTCGGGTTGCGAGTCCGCATCTTAATATTATTAATCCGGCACCGGGAATGATGGTTTATGATACTGTCGCCAAACAGCTAGCTGTCTTCAATGGTACAGTGTGGAGCTTCTGGAAGCCTTAGGATATACTCTAAAAAACTTAGAAAAAACCTCTCATGCAACGTTTGCATTGAGAGGTTTTATTTTTTTAGAACGCATCGAGAATCACTGAAAATATACATGTTATTGTTTAATACGAAGTGCTGATGATGTGAGATCAGGAATTCTTTATTGAGATCGGTGAAAACAATTATCGTTTCGGCAAAAGATATTGCTGTAGGTCAATTACGGTTATAGACCGCTGATTCTACATTGATGAAGGAACTTAATACTGTTTATCCTTATCTATTCTGGTAAAAACGAAAGATAAAGCACAATTCAAAAATTGGCTGGAACTAAGACTTCAGGAAAAAAAGATGTGAAGTTCGAATACAGAATAATAAAAATTATCGCAGCTATTTTTCGAAATTCATATTGTTGAGTTTAAATAAAAGATGCCCTATGGAAATTGTGAATTTTTATCTCATAATTGCGTCTATTTCTTAAAAAAATTAATGCAACTGTATATTTTGGTTGTTTTCATTACTTGTAATGGTTGAAAATCGACTAATTTTTTAATTCGGTGATTAGTTATTTAGAACAACAGTAATTGAAAGTTTTTACACTCATTTTAATACGATAATCATTGTTTATAACTAAAAATTGAGCAAAATTAGTATATATCTGATTATAATAGATAATAATTATTGATTTTTAGAATATGCTTATTGTGCTGGCAATGAGTGTATATTATAGATATTGAAACCATAAAAAATAGCTTTGTGATACATATTCATAATTAACACTTTTTTTTAATTAGTTTATTGGTTTTCAGAGTTTTGTATATTTGGTAATTAACGTTTTTTTTATATGTTTTTATTAATGAGGAGATTAATTAATAGTATTTAATATATTTCTAAAATTAATTTGAATATCTTAGTCTCCTAAATTATGTTAAATTAAGATTGTTTAATTAATAATGATTATTTAAATGATTTTGCTAATATTTTAATGTTCAGATAAACATTTAAAAGTTTGTTTTGACTGAAGAATTTTCTGTATTAATAAAAACTGAACCATGATAAAAAAAACGACCCTCTTGAAATTTTTGCTTCGTCAAATATTTCTCCTTTCCCTCCTCTTATCAGGTATAATCTATGCTCAAACCGGACCAAATGACGATTTTGACGGAGACGGAATTATTAATTCCATTGATATTGATGATGATAATGACGGTGTACCGGATGCAACAGAAAGTCCGAACTGTTATTATACCGCCAGCGAAATAGCCATTCCTGCTTCTGTAACGACAACGGTTGCTAATTCAGGAACAATAGCTAATTTGTATGATAATAATCCTGCTACGCTATTTAATTTTACTAATGGTACTACTAAAGTAAATCTTACCGTCTTTGAAGTCACTCCAATCAGGCCTGTTGTAGCAGCGGGATTGCAGATTGAGATGAATTTTTACGGACAAACCGAATTTTCTAATACTGCAGCTTCTCTTACGATGGAAGGCTGGAATGGTACTGCATGGATCACATTGATGCCAGCATTTAATCCGAGCACTGCTCCTAATACTGCACAAGGATTTTACCAGACTTTTAATTTTACTCAAAATCAAAATACGGCTTACAGCAAATTTCGTTTACAGGGGCTTGCAGGCACAATTGTCGGAAGCCAAATAAGAGAAGTGAAAATGCTGATGCCCAATAATTATATTGCATCGCTCTATCCTAAAACAAGCTGTACAGATGCTAACATTGATGGGGATAATATTCTCCCTCATTTTGACTTGGACAGTGATGGAGATGGCTATTCTGATGCCCTGGAAGCAGGAGCTACAACCAACACCGCTTCTAATTACCAATTCCCGGATGTAGATGCGAACAACGATGGTCTTGTGGATGCAGTGGATGCAGATAATAATGGCTATGTAAATTATAATTCTACTTATTTTGAGTATGCTCTTAATAAAAATATCAGTGCCACGGCCGATTCAGATGGAGACGGCATCGCAGACGATGCAGATCTTGATGATGATAATGACGGCATACCCGATACAGTAGAATGTGGATCCGGCATACAGACGATAGCAGGTGGAGTTAAAAATCTAACAGAAACATTGCCTTCCGGTCTTAATGCTTCTAATGCTTTGTATAGTCAGTACGGTTTAATTATCAGAGAAAGAAGTAAGGTAGCACCTTATAATATCGTTCGTGATAACTTTAATATTGTCAGTCATTCAGGAGATGCTGATAACGAATATATTTTTTTTGCAGATGCTGTATCTTATTCATTTGAATACTATAATCCTTTTACAAATCAGAAAAGGCTGGTAGACAGAATTCAGGTTTCCGCAGAGCCGGCAACAGATGGCAGTACGCTTACATTAGTCTGTTTTGA
Source organism: Chryseobacterium indoltheticum (assembly GCF_003815915.1). NCBI lineage: Bacteria > Pseudomonadati > Bacteroidota > Flavobacteriia > Flavobacteriales > Weeksellaceae > Chryseobacterium > Chryseobacterium indoltheticum. The sequence goes on along the minus strand of NZ_CP033929.1, from coordinate 3,879,465 downwards.
TGATGCAGGTACGGTTATTTATACAGGTACATTTCCTGATGGCTCTACAATGAGTGTAGATACTACCCAAACTCTAAATAACTCTAAAATTCATAGGTTTATAGTATCCGGTTCTCTTAATACTACAGGTTTTGATCAGGTTTTTGTACAAGGGATGTCAGTATTTGCAGGAAGTTGCGATACCGATGGAGATGGTGTGCCTAACCATTTGGATTTAGACAGCGATGGAGATGGATGCTCAGATTTGGCAGAATCAGGAGTAAGTCCTGTTACAGATGTAAGTACTCCGGCTTCTATAAACAATAATGTAGGAAGCAGCTATGGTATTGCCGCAAATAAATTGACCGGAAGCCAGCTAAATCCTTCTGCTGCCGATACAAATAATGATGGACTGAATGATAGCATAGATTCTGATGTAAATGGGGTTCCTAATTATACTTCTACTTATAATCTATATGCAACAAATTTAGCTATAAACGCCTGTACGGATACTGATGACGATGGAATAAATGACCTTACCGATATCGATGACGATAACGATGGTATATTGGATGCAACTGAAAGCCCGTCTTGTTTCTATACGTCCGGCGAAGCAGGAACAATAGAAGTAGTTTCCACATCATTGATAAATGATGATGGGGTAAATGTAGATTTACCTTTCATGCATGACGAAGCTACAGGAAATGTTACGGTTAGTAATAATGTGATAACAGATGGGCAGCCTATAAATGGCGCTGTCATATACAATATTGAATATCCTACAAAAGTAAAGCTGACAAGTATTTCACATTACGGGACTACTTTCGGTACAAGTGCTACGGCAAAAATACAGGGTTCTAATGATAAAATCATTTGGGACGAGCTAATGACTGCAGCAACGGCAGCGATAGCTAATCCGAAAGTTTTTACCGTTAATAACAATACCGCCAATAGTTATCGATATTACCGAATTGTAAAAGTGGCAGGAACTACAACATCGGCTATTACGACCTTTGAGATTACATCCATTCAGAATACAGCAGGATACATTCCTTCTGCCAATCCCAAACCTATCAATTGTACGGTAGATACCGATGGCGATGGTATACCCAACCATCAGGATTTAGACAGTGACGGTGATGGTTGTCCGGATGCAAGAGAATCTGGTGTTTCGACTAATGCTGGAGCATCTGCTTCAATGTCTGCAAGTGGTGGAGCGATTTACACGGGTGGTATTCCATCAGGAACTGCCAATGCTTATGTAGGAAACGGTACGCCAGCTCAATATGGTACCAACGGTTTCTTTAATGGTATTGAAACGACTGTAGAGAGTGGTCTTTATAACGGGACTTATACCTATCCTTTTGCTATTAGCAATGCTATTAGTCTTTGTGCTGATACCGATGGAGATGGTATTAATGATTTTGTAGATATTGACGATGATAATGATGGGGTTGTCGATGCGCTAGAAAGCCCATCTTGTTTCTATACAGCAAGTGAATGGAATACTGGGGCGAAACCTTTCTATGGGGTTACAATTTCTTCGGGATTAACGACTACGACGGCTAACTTTAGCCAATTAATCGATGGCGTAAGCGGTACAACGGCAGTTGCTTTCTCTGCATCGCCTGCACAATCGAATGCAAATGCGAATGTTTACCTGTTTAATTTTGCTCAACCTGTAAAACTAGATGCATTATATCTTCAATTTAATACAACAACCCAGTTTGGTGGAGTGACAAAGATTCAAGGGTCTAATACTAATAATGGAAGTGACTGGGTAGATCTTTCTGCCTCAATTGGAGCAGGGCCGGCTACTAATATTACAGCAAATGGTGCAGTAAGTGTAACCACTTCTATCAAATATCCGGTGACGCTTAATACAGCAACGGCTTATAAATATATCAGAATCACAGGAGGTGCTACCGCATCAAACATGATTGCAGCCAATGCTTCTGAAGTTTATTTTGATTTTAATAATGCATCATATATAGCGTCATCTTATCCTAAGACCACCTGCGCTAGCGATACCGATGGTGATGGTATTCTTAATCATTTAGATTTAGATAGCGATGGTGATGGTTGTAGCGATGCTATGGAAGGAGGAGCAACAAGTAATTTGACTGCTAATTATAAATTTACCGGATCTGTAGGGACTAACGGATTAGATAATTCCTTAGAAACGGCAGATAATGGTATCGTTACCTATGTTTCTACATATAATATGTATGCTATCAAAGCCTCTATTAAAGCATGTACTGATACCGATGGTGATGGTATAGTAGATGTAATAGATATAGATGATGATAATGATGGAGTGCTGGATGTTGTTGAGTCACCTTCTTGTGCTATTGTAGATAGAGATGATGCGTCTAATGTGTTAGTATGGGATTTTGAACAGACTCTTCATACTTTACCAACCACAGAGTATAACGCTGCTCAAACACAACCATATAATGTGCGTACTTTTGGTCCTGGTGTTGTGGATGTGTCTGGCGCCAATGTCTTAAAGTTTACAGGGGCTACAGCAGCGAACTTCGATGATGCCGTTGCGAATGGAGATTATATGCAATATTATTTTACTACGACTTCAACCTATTTGTCAATCGATAAAATATCTAATTATACCATTCAAGCACCATTAAAAGAAGGTGTTATCATATCTACTGATCCAAGCTTTGCTACCTATACAGTTTTAACTACTGGGGCGACAACTGTAACCGGAGGTAATATTGTGTATAATACCATGGATACTTATAGTAATTATCCTTTAAATTTGAATACCAGATACTATGTAAGATTTATTTATTATGGATTAACTGGCACAACAGCAAGCTACGTAGATGCTGTAGGATTAAGCTTTAATGGCATTTCAAATGCAGAATCTTGTCTTAATGGCTTAGATATAGATAATGATGGTATTCCCAATCATTTAGACCTCGACAGTGACGGCGATGGTTGTCCGGATGCTGTAGAAGCAGGAACGGCATCTCAGGCGGGTGCAGGAAACACCTCAGCAGGAACTTTAGTAAATACAAGCGGTACACAAACAGGGGTAGCCAACGCTATTGTAGGTAATAATACTCCTGCAGCCTATGGCACAAACGGATTCTACTCTGGTATTGAAACAAATGATACCTCATCTGCTGCATATACCGGCATATATAGCTATAATCAATATGCGATTGTAAGCACTCTAAATTTATGTACAGATACTGATGGTGACGGAATAATCGATCTTAATGATATAGATGACGACAATGATGGTATTGCAGATGCCGTTGAAAGCCCGGCTTGTTTTTATACCGCTGCGGAAGCTAATACTATCACAAATGTTACTTCTCCGCTTAATGCAGCTGCCGGAGATCCTACAGCAAATACAGAGATTGCTACTTTACATAATGGCAATACATCTGATGCTAATCCTTATAATTTTGTAAGCCAATCGGTAGCATCGGGAGCGACGATCTTTACAGTTACTTATCCAACACCGGTTACTTTAAGTTCTCTTACTGTTACCCAGATTGCAAGCGGCATGTCTACTAATGCCAGTACGTTTGGAAAGCTATATGGCTCTGTTGATGGGGTAAGTTATATTTTACTGACAAGCGGTAATGGGATTGCACTAAACACCACTTCGGTAACTTTTGCCAATGCTGTGACTACTCCGTACAGATATTACCAGATCAGATCTGTAGGTACAGTAGCGGCAGGTAACACTGCAGCTTTCAATACAGGAACTGCAGGTATTCAGGAAATATCGTCTGTTATAGCTGTTACACCTGTCTACCTTGCTTCAGCTCATCCTAAACCGGTAATTTGTTCTGTAGATACCGATGGTGATACCATTCCGAATCATTTGGATCTGGATAGCGATGGCGACGGATGTTCAGATTTGGCAGAGTCAGGAGTGAGTCCTGCAACGGATATCATTACACCGTTGTTGACCAATAATGCTGGTGGAAGTTATGGGATTGCCAACCCGAACGGTAGCCAGCTAAATCCGACTGCTGCCGATACTAATAATGACGGTTTGAATGACAGTGTTGATGCTGATCTAAACAGCATCACCAATTATACTTCTACTTATTCTAACGCCATTAATGCAGCAATAGCATCTTGTACGTTATTCTGTTACAGACCTGCCGTTTTATCAGGAACAGTTTTGAGCACTCCACAAGGGATCACTTCTTTACACCGAGCGGGGGTAGATGCTGATAACTGGCCAATGGTAAGAAAAGGGGCATGGACGGCTTTGGAAGCCAAAACAAAAGGTTTTGTACCTAATAGATTGACGTTGGCTCAGATTAATCTTATTCCGGCAGGTGATCTGAGAGAAGGAATGATGGTATATAACATTAGTTCAGACTGTCTATACATTAATACCGACGGAACGCCGACTGGCTGGAAATGCTTTAATACACAGGCTTGCCCGGATTAATAGTAATTTATTAAATTTAAAACACACAACTAAATGATAACACACAATAACATCATAACTTCAGCAGCAGTACTCCTTATGAGTACACTGCTGATTCCTGCTCAGGTGGCAGTAGGGAAGGGATCGGTGCAAAACAGTTCTATTTCCTTAGAATTCGGAAACGAAAACCGGGGCATGATACTTCCCTGGGTAACCAATACAGGTGCTGTTTCTGGCGCCGTTGAAGGAACGGTAGTCTACGATCTTTCTGATCATAAAGTGAAAACAAAAAATATATCAGGCTGGAGAGATCTCTCGGTAGACCTCACCGGTACCACGATAGATCCTTTAAACCCTGCTGTAGATCTTGTAACGATACAGAATAATGTAACGACAGAAAACCTTGATGCGGTGGTAAGAATCGGTACACCGACAGCAACACCGGGAATATTGGTTTTAGAAGATACCAACAAGGCAATGATTCTTCCCAGAGTTGCGAGTCCGCATCTGAATATTATTAATCCTGCACCGGGAATGATGGTTTACGATACCACTGCCAAACAGCTTGCTGTTTTCAACGGTACAGTATGGAGCTTCTGGAAGCCGTAACATATCTTTAAAAAACTTAAAAATACCTCTCGTGCAGATTGCATGAGAGGTATTCTTTTTTTTTTTTTTTGCATTGAGAAATCAACATTATATGCTGATCATAAGTCTTTGTATTTCTTTGCTAAATGAAATCGAAGATTCGACGAAGTCAAATGCCTTTATTTAACTTAAAAAGCACATTCATTATAAAAACATTGTCTTTCGTTGCGATAATAAAGCAAAAGCTTCTGCCTGTTTTCGAAAACCAATGATTAAAATGCGCAAGCGTAATGCGTTATCAGCTGAGCTAAAAGCTTCAATATCCGACCTATATACTTAAAAGCTTGACTAATACACTCCATTATTTGAGTAAAATACCCAAACATCAGACCTAAATGCTCAAATGTTTGAGTTAAAAGCTCAAGTGTTTTAGCTGACAGCTTAAACATTTGAGCTCAATGCTAGAATGTCGGAGTAAAAAGGTCGGGCTAAAACAATTATATGCCGCCAGCTTTGTTTTCTAAAGAGGCCTTGCCTCGGGGAAAACGTTTGCTTAGGTCTTCAGCAATGGTTTTTGCTTCCGCATCTCCTGCTCTGGCGGCCAATTTTACGCTGCCATAGTAATAAAGAGCTTGCACGTAGGCTTCGTGCCCGGTAAGCATGATGGTATCTTTCATCATTTCACCTACTTGTTGAGATACCGCATATAATGGCAATAAAGCCTGGTTGGCAGTGTAATCTTTTTTGCACTCTTGCGCATCCATCATCGTAGGGACAAATTTGGGGTTGGCTATAGTGTACTCGATAACTTTGTTGACGAAAGCAACGCTTTTATCACTCATTTTAGGAAGCGTTTTTCGTTCTTCTACCGTCATGTTTCCCATGTAGGGAGCTAGCAGATCTTTAATCTCCTGAAACTTTGAGCTTACTTGTGTGATAATTTCCTGAGGAATTTCTACACTGATTTGATTTTTAGACATCATTTATTGTTTTTAAAGTGTTTTTATATTAAGAAGTTAATATACCACAATGTTGAAAAATAATCGACAAGAAATAGAGAACAGCAGAATATTAATTGAGGAATAGATTTGTGTTTTTGTGTTTATCAAATGTAATAAAAATTATAAATAGAAAAATAAATAGGGTCATTTTTTTGAATAATAAATTCAGGAACGTCTCTTCACATATTTAAAAGATGACTCAGTTAATTGTAAGAAAAAGTAGTAAGAAGTACTAAGATAAAGTACAGTTCTGTTGTTGAATTTTTTGTTAAATTATCGTGATTCCTGAGTGAAATGCACAAGTTGATATTAGGTATATTTAATATGTTGTGTGCAAAATAAGTTATTAATTTTAATATTTTTAAGTATTAATGTTGAAATTATTTAAAATTTATATACTTTTGTTAAGGAATATTTGTTTATTGATGTAGTATTTAATATTGCTGAATTATCAGTATTAAACAAGTATTTTAAGGAAATAACAATCTTAAAAAAACACAAATGATGAAAAAAACTATCCTCTGGAGATTTTTGTTTTGCCAAATATTTCTCCTTTCCCTCCTCTCATCAGGTATAGTCTATGCTCAAACCGGACCAAATGACGATTTTGACGGAGACGGAATTATTAATTCCATTGATATTGATGATGATAATGATGGTGTACCGGATGCAACAGAAAGTCCGAACTGTTATTATACCGCCAGCGAAATAGCCATTCCTGCTTCTGTAACAACAACGGTTGCTCATTCAGGAACAATAGCTAATTTGTATGATAATAATCCTGCTACGCTATTTAATTTTACTAATGGTACTACTAAAGTAAATCTTACCGTCTTTGAAGTCACTCCAATCCGGTCTGTTGTAGCAGCGGGATTACAGATTGAGATGAATTTTTACGGACAAACCGAATTTTCTAATACTGCAGCTTCTCTTACGATGGAAGGCTGGAATGGTACTGCGTGGATCACATTGATGCCAGCATTTAATCCGAGCGCTGCTCCTAATACGGCACAAGGACTCTACCAGACTTTTAATTTTACTCAAAATCAAAATACGGCTTACAGCAAATTTCGTTTACAGGGGCTTGCAGGCACAATTGTCGGAAGCCAAATAAGAGAAGTAAAATTGCTGATGCCTGATAATTATATCTCATCACGCTATCCTAAAACAAGCTGTACAGACGCTAATATCGATGGGGATAATATTCTTCCTCATTTTGATCTGGACAGTGATGGTGATGGCTATTCTGATGCCCTGGAAGCCGGAGCTACAACCAACACCGCTTCTAATTACCAATTCCCGGATGTAGATGCTAACAACGATGGTCTTGTGGATGCAGTAGATGCTGACAATAACGGCTATGTAAATTATAATTCTACTTATTTTGAGTATGCTCTTAATAAAAATATCAGTGCCACGGCCGATTCAGATGGAGACGGCATCGCAGACGGTGTAGATCTTGATGATGATAATGACGGCATACCCGATACGGTAGAATGTGGATCCGGAATACAGACTATAGCAGGTGGAGTTAAAAATCTTACAGAAACATTACCTTCCGGTCTTAATGCTTCTAATGCTTTGTATAGTCAGTACGGTTTAATTATCAGAGAAAGAAGTAAGGTGGCACCTTATAATATCGTTCGTGATAACTTTAATATTGTCAGTCATTCAGGAGATGCTGATAACGAATATATTTTTTTTGCAGATGCTGTATCCTATTCATTTGAATACTATAATCCTTTTACAAATCAGAAAAGGCTGGTAGACAGAGTTCAGGTTTCCGCAGAGCCTGCAACAGATGGCAGTACGCTTACATTAGTCTGTTTTGATGATGCAGGTACGGTTATTTATACAGGAACATTTCCTGATGGCTCTACAATGAGTGTAGATACTACCCAAACGCTAAACAACTCTAAAATTCATAGGTTTATAGTATCCGGATCAAATAATACAACAGGTTTTGATCAGGTTTTTGTACAAGTGATGTCGGTATTTGCAGGAAGTTGCGATACCGATGGAGATGCTGTGTCTAACCATTTGGATTTAGACAGCGATGGAGATGGATGCTCAGATTTGGCAGAATCTGGCGTTTTGCCTAATCCGCCGGGCGACATCAGTACGCCATCATCTACTACCAATAATAACGGAACGAGCTATGGTATTGCCGCAAATAAATTGACAGGAAGCCAGTTAAACCCTAATGGTATTGATTTAAACAATAATGGTTTAAACGATTCTGTAGAAAGTACAACAACACCAGGAGCTGTTAATTATCCTTCAACTTATAACCCTTATGCGATAGGATCTAATTATGCAGCTTGTGCTGATACAGACGGGGACACCATATTAGATATTAATGACATTGATGATGATAATGATGGGGTATTAGATGCTGTAGAAAGTCCTTCTTGTTTCTCTACTGCTGCTGAAATTGCTGTTCCGCAGTCTGTTACAACACAGGTTGCAAACACAGGTACAATTGCTAATGTTTATGATAATAATATAGCTACAACATTTGCTTTTACAAATAATTCTACCAAAGTTAATTTAACGGTCTTTGAAATTACGCCTTCAACTCCTTTAAAGGCAATTGCGCTATACATTCGTTATAATGCTGCCACTGCAAATGCATTGGGTGCTACGGGCAGCTCAGTGAGCGTTGATGGATGGAATGGTACTATATGGATACCCTTGCATACTTACACTCCGGCTAATTCGTCGGCTAATATTCAGAGTTTTGCAATTCCAAGCGGTTCGCAGGCAATATATACAAAATACAGATTACAAGGCATCCTTGGGACAGTATCTAATGTAGATATTACAGAAGTAGGTTTAACAGCAGCTTCCGATTATATTCCTTCTGCACACCCGAAATCAACATGTACTAATGATCCCGATGGTGACGGTGTACCCAACCACAGAGATCTAGATAGCGATGGTGACGGATGTAGTGATTCTGTAGAAGCAGGAAATACAGTCTATACAAGTAATAATACGACCACTTTCAATACGGGAGCCGATGCTAATAACAACGGATTGCTCAATCAGTTTGAAAGTTCTACCACTGCAGGAACCATCAATTATGTTTCAACCTATACTGATTATGCAACCAATGCAGCAATAAGCGCTTGTTTGGATAGTGATGGAGATTTGATACCTGATGTTAAAGATATAGATGATGATAATGACGGGGTTTTGGATGTGATTGAAATGATACCTTGTGAAGCTCTTTCAGCTGATGGATCATTTGAGATATTGCAACCAGTTGCCAGTACGAGTGAATGGACCAATGAGACCAATGGCAATAACCAAAATAACATACATGGAAATGCTACTGTTTCATCAGGTTGGATAGAAACAACTAATTCTATTGATTCATGGAATCCTACAACTCTTTTGAATGGAGCTTATAGAATACCTGTTGTTGGCTCCGGAAATTGGGGCGGAATAGCAAACGGAATGAAAGCGTCTCCAAGCGGAGGTATATTTGTTGGCGGATTAACAAATGCCAATATTATTGAAGGAATGAAAACTACTGTTTCTGGTTTAACGATTGGTGTTCCTTATAAATTAACATTTTATCAGGCCAATGCAGGTATCGATGGAACAACTCCTGTTAATGCTACAACTCCTCAAATTCGTTGGAAAGTTCAGTTAGGAAATGAAATACAATATTCTCCGAGTTTGCCTTTTCTAGGGCCACTTAATCAGGAGTGGTCTCAGGTAGAAATGACATTTATACCTACGGCAACATCACATGATTTAACCTTTACAACAAATAATGAAGTCTCTAGTGGAAATATCCAATACATTGTGCTTGATGGTGTAAGTTTAGTAAGTACTTTAGCTTGCGGTGCTTTCACCGATACCGATAATGATGGTATCCCTAACCGTCTAGACTTGGATAGCGATGGCGATGGCTGTCCGGATACTAAAGAAGCGATTCTTTATAACCACTCAACGGAAGCATCTGTACCCGGGACTGTTAAGAATGGTAGTGGAGGAGCAGTAACTTCTACCACTCCTAATGTTCCCAATGCAATGGTGCCGGGACCTTATGGCAGCAACGGTTTCGCTGATGCTTTACAATCTGCCTCCAATCCTGATGCGTATAAACATGTGTATACTTACCAATTTATTGCTGACGCTGCAGATGTGAGTGCTTGTGACAATAAATTTTTGATGGATATCGATACTGATGATGACGGGATTCCGGATGCGGTAGAATCACCTTCTTGTTTTTATACAGAAGCCCAGGCTATGGATATTACTGAAGCAGTAACTTCAGACTTTACATGGGCAACAGCTGATCCGCTCTCAAATACTTATGATAATAATACAGCAACAACCAATTATGGGGCAGTAACTCCAGCAGTGAGTATTCAGAATAAAGCATTGATTACTTTTGATCTGCCGGTCATTGATGCGGCACTCATCGACAATGTAAAATTGAATGTAGGTGGTGTAGCTTTCGGGGGTGGAAAATGGAAGTTGCAAGGCTTGGACATTGATACCAATATGTGGACAGATCTGTCTGATACTTTAGGTCAAAATATGTTGACTGCTAACTCTACATATACCTTTAGCAACACCCAACATATTACCACAAGATATCATTCTTACAGAATTATAGGGATTGATAATGTGAATATTACCAATAATGCCCGATTAATAGAATTCACGATTCAGTATAAAAACTATAACCCTTCTCTACATCGTACCAAAATGGGATGTAATTCTGACAACGATGGCGATGGCGTTCCCAACTATGTAGACCGAGACAGTGATGGTGATGGTTGTCCGGATGCTGTAGAAGCAGGTATTGATAAAGCTTTATTAGTTCCGGCTAATTTCTTTAATGCAGGAGGTAATGTTCCGGGAACTCATGTTATTGTTGGTGGTAATTATGGAGATAACGGGATAGGTGATAATGTAGAGACCATGCCGGATAGCGGTATTACTAATTATGCATCTACTTATACTCAATATGCAATAAATTCAGCTTTGAATGTATGTACGGATACTGACGGCGACGGCATTATCGATCTTAATGATATAGATGACGACAATGATGGTATTGTAGATGCTACAGAAAGCCCGGCTTGTTTCTACACTGCAGCTGAAGCCAATACTATCACTAGTGTTACTTCTCCGCTTAATGCAGCTGCCGGAGATCCTACAGCAAATACTGAGATTGCTACTTTACATAATGGCAATGCATCTGATGCTAATCCTTATAATTTTGTAAGCCAATCGGTAGCATCGGAAGCGACGATCTTTACAGTTACTTATCCAACACCGGTTACTTTAAGTTCTCTTACTGTTACCCAGATTGCAAGCGGCATGTCTACTAATGCCAGTACGTTTGGAAAGCTATATGGCTCTGTTGATGGGGTAAGTTATATTTTACTGACAAGCGGTAATGGGATTGCACTAAACACCACTTCGGTAACTTTTGCCAATGCTGTGACTACTCCGTACAGGTATTACCAGATCAGAGCTGTAGGTACAATAGCGGCAGGTAACACTGCAGCTTTCAATACAGGAACTGCAGGTATTCAGGAAATATCATCTGTTATAGCCGTTACACCTGTCTACATTGCTTCAGCTCATCCTAAACCTGGAATATGTTCGGTAGACACGGATGGGGATGGAGTTCCTAATCATTTGGATCTAAACAGTGACGGCGACGGATGTTCAGATTTAGCAGAGTCAGGAGTGAGTCCTGCAACAGACATAAGTACGCCTGCTTCAGTAACGAATAATAACGGCTTAAGCTATGGAATAGCGGCATTTAAATTATCAGGAAGTCAGCTTAATCCTATGGCAACAGATGCCAATAATGACGGATTGAACGATAGTGTAGATCCCGATCAAAATGGTATTACCAATTATGCCTCTACTTATGCCAATGCGATTAATATGGCTATTGCAAACTGCTTCTGCTATGTGCCTGCTGCTACATCAGGAATAGTTTTAGACACACCACAAGGTATTACTTCTCTGGGAAGAGCAGGAGTAAATGCCGATAACTGGCCAATGGTAAGAAAAGGGGCATGGACTGCTTTGGAAGCTAAAACCAAAGGTTTTGTACCCAACAGGTTGACAATTGCTCAGATTAATCTTATTCCGGCAGGTGATCTGAGAGAAGGAATGATGGTGTATAATATTAGTTCAGACTGTCTATACATTAATACGGACGGAACTCCGACTGGTTGGAAATGCTTTAATACGCAGGCTTGTCCGTAATTAATAAAGGTGATTTTAATTTTAAAACGCACAATTGAAAATGATAAATAAGAATAATATTATAACTTCAGCAGCAGTACTCCTTGTGAGTACGCTGTTGATTCCTGCTCAGGTGGCAGTAGGGAAAGGATCGGTTCAAAACAGTTCCATTTCCTTAGAATTCGGAAACGAAAACCGGGGCATGATACTTCCTTGAGTAACCAATACAGGTGCTGTTTCTGGCGCCGTTGAAGGAACGGTAGTCTATGACCTTTCTGATCACAAAGTGAAAACAAAAAATATATCAGGCTGGAAAGATCTCTCGGTAGACCTCACCGGTACCACGATAGATCCTTTAAACTCTGCTGTAGATCTTGTAACGATACAAAATAATGTAACGACAGAAAACCTTGATGCGGTGGTAAGAATCGGTACACCGACAGCTACACCGGGAATATTGGTTTTAGAAGATACCAACAAGGCGATGATTCTTCCGAGAGTTGCGAGCCCGCATCTTAATATCATTAATCCCGCACCGGGAATGATGGTGTATGATACCACCGCCAAACAGCTTGCTGTTTTCAACGGTACAGTATGGAGCTTCTGGAAGCCGTAAGAAGATGTATCGTTGATGTCAAATAAAAATGATAATGAATTGAAGTCTACCAATTAATATGACTTCAATTCATTTTTTTTTCTAAAAAATTGAATCATTGAGAAGAACGTCTAATAAACAGATGATTATGTTGAAAGTAAGCTGATGAGGTAAAAGAAAAATCAAAAAAAATAGAAATTGATTTGCAGATAAAGAAAAAATCTGTAAATTTGCATCACTAAAAATACAGACCCATGGTGTAACGGTAGCACTCTGGTTTTTGGTACCATCAGTTGGGGTTCGAATCCCTGTGGGTCTACAAAGAGCCTTGTTAATCACTCGATTTTCAAGGCTCTTTTGTTTTTAATAATAACCTCAGTTCGGGATAAGCGATTCTGATAATAGTTTTTAAATCATTAAACGCAAAGATTTTATCATTAAACTATCTATTTAAAAAGCAAAGACAAAGAAATTTTCTTCGCAAAGCTTGAGCAAAAGCTTATAAAATCAACTTGTTGATTCTTCTTTGTTTATTTTATTATAAAAGAGTAAAATTCACCATGCGTTAAAATATATACTTGACTAAAAGTTAGTGTTTACGATTAGTGCTTAACCCAAAATCAGGTTAAATAAGATTTTACAGATTACAAAGATTTTGTTGGTCTTAATCTTTTGAAAACTAGCCCAGATCGCAACGGCATCCTTTTTTGTAGTGAGGGAATTAGCTTAGGTCAAAAAAAGATAGAGTGAAGAGCTGGAAATAGCTCCTAGAAACTGGCCTTGACCTGCATGCTTCCGATGTGTATGGTTCTTTCACCTGAATTTCTTCCTTCATAATTTAAATTCAGCTGCAAGAAAGAATTGATTGCCTGCTGAACGAAAACGCTCCACACTTGGTTTTTTCCGGGTTTTAAACCATCAAGCATTTGGTTTCCTACAATGCTGAAGCTGTTTCCCGTAAAGTCGTTATTGATAAATGAGAAGTTTCCACGGATAGACGTTTTCTTGCGCTCCCACTGGATCGTTCCGGTGATGTCGAATGCTTTCAGTAATTCTTCACCGTCTTTTCTCTGTTTTTCACGGTACGCTGACGAAAATTCTGCCTGTATAGCATCTGTGAATTTATAGGTGGCTTTTGGCTTTGTCTCAAAATTATTCAGCCTGTAATCTCTTGTTGCAAATAGCTGCGATGAATTTTGTAAATCATGAACGGAGTTTTCCCAATCGATTCTGAATTCTTTATTAAACCAATATCCGATATTCACAAAATGGGAAGTCTGATTTCGCTCCTCATTACTGAAATTGGCATTGATGAGGTTGTCGTTTTGTATAAATCGGTAATTTCCGTTCCAGCCAGATTTTTCGGTAGGATTGAACTGTGCAGACATCAGAATATTTTGGTTTTTTAAGATCTGATTTTCGCCTTTTTCAAAAGGGTTTAATACTAAAACTTTATCCTTTTTGTAGAATGAATTCTGAGAATTTAATGATATGTTAAAATTCCAGCGTTTTAAAAATTTATTTTCCGAACTGAAAACGACCGACGGATTGACGAACAATGCCAACTGCAACTTGTTTTTGTTGGAAGGAATATACCGCACCGAATTTGTGTAGATTCTGATATATTGAGCGAGATCAGAGTATTCTGCAATCTCAAATTCGTCGAGCTGTTGCACTCCGTCACCGTTGTAATCGGTCCATTTATAAATTCCCTGCCCGTCTGTTACTTTGATGTACTGAAACTCTCTTTGCGCTTCCTGTCCGTTTCCTAATTCGTAGAATGCCTGAAGTCGCATCCCGTTTTTGAAAAGCTGCTGATTGTACAAAATATTACCTACAACAAAATCTTTGTTTTGATCTACATCTACAATATCATCTTTATAGAAGAATTTTCTGTAATGAATCAAAGCGTTTAAGGTCGTTTTTTCGGTTTTAATAAGTTGGCTTTCTGCCATGAAACCTAAAATCCTGTTTGTGTTTTGAAGTCTGTTGTCACGCACCGAGTCATTTTCTCTTACGTACATCTTCGCTAAAAGTTTCGTTCTTGTGCTGTCGCCGATTTTTTTCTGAACGAAAAGTTCTCTCCAGCTAAAACTTGTGACATCCATCAATTGAGTGTCGTTGTATTTTTTTTCGTTGTGTTCCATACTTCCGCCAACTGCCCAGCTTCCTTTTTTACCGGTGTATTCGGTTCCTGCGCCTCCACGGATGAATTTTGTGTCTTGCAGAATAGCATTGGTGTTAAGATAAGACAAGTTACCTTTTGTGTTGAACTTTCCTTTTAGCCAGTTGAAATCGAGATCGTTTTTGGTTCCTTTATAAGAATCTTGTTCGTCGAGATAGTTGATGCGGTAATTTAAGGTCGATTTATTGTTCCATTTATTTAAAAAGCTAAAGATGAAACGGTTTTGCGTCAATCCATTAAACTCCTGCGCTAAGTTGAAGTCACGAGAAAATTCTACATCATTGATACGGTCTAAAATATGAAACTGCTTATCGATATATTGATACTCAAAGCTTGGAGTACCTTTCCAATTGTTTTTGGTAAATGTTTTATTCCCGAAAATCCTTGCAGCATATCCCAAATTCTGATCAGAATCTTTTGATGAAAACAAATTGATGTCGTAATTACTCATCGAGATATCAGCACCTATTTTACCATCTTTCAGCAAGTATTCAGAGTTAAAAGTATACACCTGAGCTTTCTGCGGCGAAGGAAGTTTTCTTACGGCACGGTAATCTCCTAAATTCGGGCCTACATATTCAAAAACCCGTCCGTTATTGGTGGTTTGGGTTAATTTGTAATCTCCCAGATTGGCTCCGAAATAAGTAAATGAAACCTGATATAAAGTCTGCGCTGCATCGGTTGAAAACTGATAATAATTTCCATTGGGATTTTGAACAAGGCTGTAAAGAATTTTGTTGACGTCATATTCTGCAACAACCCCTGAAGGCGCATACATTAAATTGGTGTCGTTTCCGGCATCTGCTAAAATCTGTTCGTCTTCTTTCGATAGATTTAAAGCCAATGGAGCATTTTTATTATCATTCTCCATAAACCAGTTTAAACCTAATTTTAATTTTTCTCTTTGGTGCTCAACTTTTCCGGTAAATAAATAGCGGGAATAATTTCTGTTGGCATAATTAAAAGAAATTGTAATAAAATTCTGCTGGAAAATTGGTCTGAAACTGGTAAAAGTAACTTCTCCGGTATTGTAATTAATGATATAATCCTGGTTTTCGCCACGTTTCATCAAAATACCATCAATGAAAACCTGCTCGGAACCTGAAATTAGTGTGATAAACTGTTCACCGTTTTTCCCGGTTAAACGATAAGGCCCCTGGTTTCCTTCAATACCCTGAAAACGAATTCTGTGAAACTCACTTCGTGCCACACCTGCCGAAATATCAACGAAAGTTTTATTATCGGTTCCAAATTGTGTCTGAAACTGAAGACCCATGCTTCGCCGTTGATATTTGGCGAAATAATTTTTGGAATCTACTAAATCTAAATGTCCGGCTCTAAGAATAGATTTATCCTTAATATTAAGCTGCATATAAATTTTGTCGAATTCTTCTAATGTTTGCGTGTATCCATCCGCCTGAATCGGTAAATTATGATCAGAAATACTCGCCAAAACTGTTACATCTTTTGAAAGCCTGCCGGAGATCTGAAGATCCATCGAACTTTGCACCGATTGTCCCTGATTGTTACCGAAAGTGATCCCGCGGATAATAGAACCTTTTGAGTTTAATTCTCCTAAAAATCTTTTAGAATCATTTTTGGCAAGTACCGCTTCGTCTACAATAATTCTGTTGCTGGTTTTCACAAAATCCATTGTGTCTTTTGCGAAAATATCCTGTCCGAATTTAAAAGCCAGAATACTGTCTTTTTTTTTAGCTAAAATACTGTCATTGTTAGACGAAATAGAGTCTTTCGGAATATTGGGATTTTTCCATGTAAATATTTGGGCATTATTCAGTGATAAGCCCATGAAAAAAAGAACGAATATCAGAATAGAATTCCGCAAGTCTCTTAAAAATAAGTGGTAAAAATAACTAAAAAATATGAACAGTTTTGTTTTTAGAATTATTAACAGAAAATTAATCTAAATATTATCTCAAATGCAAAAAACAGGGTAATTTTGCAATGTAAATTATTAATAATTAAAAATTACGTTATGAAAAAAATTTATTTTTTAGCTATTGCACTAGCTTCTACATTGTCTTTTGCACAAATTAGCCTTACAACAGTTGGAACAGCTGTTACACAAAATTTTGATGGGATGGGAACGACTTTACCAACGGGATGGAGTGCTTACAGAGCATCAGGATCTGGTACGGTTGGTCAAGCATTATCGCCAGTTGTAGATAATGGTAGTGCTAATTCAGGTGCTGTATATAGTGTTGGAGCTGCATCGGCTGCAGACAGGGCTTTGGGAAGTATATCTTCAGGTTCTACAGTTCCTGCATTTGGAGCACAATTAACAAATAATACAGGTTCTGCAATTACTGCAATTAATGTTTCTTTTACTGAAGAGCAATGGAGAAGTGGAAGTAATGCGACTGTTAATGAAATTGTAGTGTTTTCTTATAGTACCAATGCAACAAGTATTGATGATGCAGCTGCAACTTGGACGCCAATGACTGCGGGGAATTTAACTGAGATTTTGACAACTACAACAGCTGCAGCCCCTGTGGATGGAAATGCTGCTGCTAATCAACTAGCGAAGAATTTTAGTATTACAGGGTTGAATGTTGCTAATGGAGGTTCTGTATGGATTAAATGGTCAGATGCTGATGATTTTGGATCAGATTGTTTATTGGCAGTTGATAATTTATCTTTAACACCATTAGCTGGTACTTTAGCTGTAGCAGATTTTAATAAATCTAAAACAAATTTCGTGAAAAACACTTTCGTAAAAAATGACGAGATTACTTTTGGAGCTGATGCAAAAGATGTGAAAATTTATACTTTAACAGGTCAACTGGTAAAAACTGCATCTGTAAAAGCAAACGGAACTTTAAATATTGCTGAATTAGCTGAAGGAAACTTTATCGTTACCGGGACAGTAAATAACCAAGCTGTTTCTCAGAAAATTTTAAAGAACTAATCTGATTTTCTAATCAAAAATAATTATAAACCGCTTCTTGGAGGCGGTTTTTTTGTGCTTGTTTACTTTTTTATATTTATTAAATTTAAAATATGTGGTATATTATTATTAATATGGTATTAATTTTGTATAAATTATTATGAATTAACCAAAATATCACATTATGAAAAAAGTATTTACTTTTATCGGACTTGTTTCGATGACAGCATTTTCTAATGCTCAGATTGTTATTAATGAAATTTATACAGGTGGCGGGCTTTTAGGAGCAGCCATTACAAATGATTTCATAGAATTGAAAAATATTGGTTCTTCTAATGCTTCTCTCAATGGCGCAACTATTCAATATGCATCTTCCAGTGGCGCTTTTACTCAGTACAACACGATACCTAACATTACGTTGACTCCGGGACAGACGTACTTAATTCAGCAAGGCTCTGATGGTTTAGGCGGACTCGTTAATTTACTTAACCCCAACCTTATTGTAACTGTTCTTTTGAATTTTGATGGTTCACCTGGTGTCGGTGTTGGTATTGGTCTTTCACTTACTTCTGGAAAAGTCGCTTTAGCGAGTAATGCAACGCAGGTTACGTCACCAACTTCTACCAATGTGTTAGACTTTGTAGGCTACGGTTCGGCAAATCAGTTTGAAGGTGCGGGGTCAGCTCCGTCGCCAACCATTTTAAATTCGATTTCCAGAACGATTGGGGATACCAATAATAACAATGTAGATTTTACGGCGACTTTACCTACGCCACAATCAACATCGGGAACTTTAGCGGTAAATGATATCAATAATCTCTCTAAAAAAGCAGGGTTTATCAAAAATTCACTGGTTAAAAATGATGAAATTATTTTCGATGCAGAAGTGAAAAACCTAAAAGTATATACATTATCTGGTCAGTTGGTAAAAACAGCTTCTGTAAAAGATGGAGCTTCTTTAAATGTTGCTGAATTACAAAAAGGTAATTATATTGTAACAGGATTGGTGAATAATCAACCGGTTTCTCAGAAGATTTTGAAAGATTAATTATAGATTAAATTTATATTAAGGAGTTGTCGTCAGACAACTCTTTTTTATTTTAATACCAGCCTCTCCTCGCTGCATTAATGATCGTACTCAGATTCAGAACCAAAGTATATCGTATTCTTTTTCCATAGTCTTTAAAGCCGGGCTCAAAACCTAAAGAAGACTGCACCGGAAGGTAGATTTCAAGAAAATCAGGGATTAAACGGACTTTCAAACCGCTGTCCCAGATAAACTGTGTTGGGTTATTTTTGTTTTTATATACACCGGCATCTGCATATACATGGAAAATTTTCCAAACGCTGGAGTCTACATTGAAAGAAGTAATCCATTGATTAACGGTTCCCGGAATGAAAGATTTAAAACCACCATCAGCTAAAATAAACTGTTGGGATAAAATTCCACTTGATGCACTTTGTCCTAAAAGATTGTATGAAAAAGAATAATCTGAAACCCTTGAAATTCCATAATTAAACGTATTGTTCCGGGTTTCGTTTCTGACAAAATATCCGGCAAAAAGCCTTAAGCTAAGCTTCTGTCTTGGTGCAAATTCCCATCTGTAAAAACCTTCCGCAGTAATTTTGTTGTAATCTTCCATTCCCTGAGTACTCAGACTGAAGCTTTTCTCGTGAATCATCTGATTATCGGTGTAGCCATACCCAACTGTCCAAAGATTATACTTGTCGTAATCACGGTTGGCAATCATTTTAGCGTTAAGATCACGTTCAAAATAAGTGTAAGAAATTCCTAAACCACGGCTTACCGTACTTCTCGGATTTTTTCGGAAATTAATATTCGAGTACAGTGAATTTTTCTGATAAGCCAGATCATAATCGTAATGGAAATAGGATCCCGAAACCCCAAAAGTCAATCTCTGAATCACACTTTCTGCAGGCAGAAAAGAGTAGGAAACTGATCCCGAGCCTGTCATTTTTCCTGTTCCTGTACTGAATGACGGAGTTAATGAATACAGAAATTTCTGATCAAAAAGTGATTGGTTTTTAAAATTCACACCGATCAAAAATTTATCGTAAGTATTGGTGAAACGTATTCTTGGATTCAGGTATATTTCATTAAACTCAGGATTCGGAATATCTTTTATGAGTTTAAATTTAACTTTTTTTGCATTCGAAAATAATCCTTTTGTATAAAGAAAGTTATCTCTGTAATTCGCTTCCGGAAATATATAATCGTTATTTAAAGTGATTTTATAAATATCTTGTGACGGAAGACTTACCGTTTTCAGTTTTTCATTCTCTTCGGTTTCTATCCAGTAAGAAGTTCTGTCGCCGCTTCTGGTTTGGGTTTCCAGCTTTACAGGGATCGCTTCATCTGTATTTTTTGCAATTTTAATATCAAGCAAATCATTATTTACTCTGAAATTCTTCAGTTTAAAATTGACTCTGTTTTTCTGCTTTAAAAATCCTTTCAGATATGACGTTGAAGGTTCTTCTTTTGCAAGTTGATCTAAAAAATCTTCCGGGTAAGCTTGTTTATCCGTATTT
This sequence comes from Chryseobacterium indoltheticum, assembly GCF_003815915.1. Classification (NCBI taxonomy): domain Bacteria; kingdom Pseudomonadati; phylum Bacteroidota; class Flavobacteriia; order Flavobacteriales; family Weeksellaceae; genus Chryseobacterium; species Chryseobacterium indoltheticum. The sequence continues at coordinate 3,859,008 of NZ_CP033929.1, read as the reverse complement.
TCAGCGATGTAGTTTTTTAATAAGCTGTTAAATTTTTCTTCACCCATTTTATCGGCAGAATAACTGAAAAGACTTCCCGTTTCAAAACTGCTAATCGCCATGTCGTTAAAGTTACTCAAGACAGAAAAAGGCTCATCGATTTTCTGATCGAGATTCTGAGACATGATATATTGGTAAGCCAAACCGTAACGATCTAATAATTTTACCCTTGAAGCATGGAATAATTTTAAAGGTTTAATTCCTAACAAACTGGTCTCAGGAAGATTTCCAAGGAGTTTTGCGTCTCCATAGAATTTTTTGAGATACTGAATTTCAAGATATGATTTTAAACCATTTTTGAACCAATGATTTTCTTGTTTATCGGTTATGATGCTTTCATCAAGAATTTTCTTTGAGATGATTCCAAAGTAGTCCAAATCGATATTTTCAGCATCCGAAAATAATTTAAACCTAAATTTCCAGAATTTAATATCATTATTTCCGAAAAAATCTTCTTTTGCTCTGAATTTCTCCGAAATAAAAAGCTGTTCAGGTACAAAACCGATTTTATCTTTAATGAATCTCAATTGCAACGGAAGGTAAAACTCAAGATTCTGAATGTCCTGTTTGCTGATATTGTATCCAAATTTTATTTCGGTCTTAATATCATCTGTATTTACTTTTATCGTTGGAAAATTATTCTTTGAAATAATAAATTCGGGATCCGAATCTAAATATCCTTTAAACGAATTAGGCTGTATCTGCTGAAGATTACTTTGGATAAAAGAATTTGTAGGAGTATCAAAATCAACCGACCAATACGTGTTGAAGTTTACAGATTCTTCAATATCGTGATAATCTCTTCCGGAAATATTCTCCGGATCAAAATGATCGGGAACAATAAAGAAATATTTTAGTGCAATATCCTGCTCGGAAGTGCCGTAACCGGTAAATTTTTTGTCAGGAAGCTGCAGTTTATATTGCAGTTGAAACTTAATGCTTTTTCCTGTTGGTAACGCTTCATTTAAATTAAGAAATAAATTTTCTTCGGAAGTATTGGAGACTACAACAGGTTGGTTTTCTGTAGTTTTAATGTTGAGTTCTAAAACTTTTCCTAGCTCTTTCTGTTTTGCAAAATGAAGACTGTTGTTGCGGTCTTCCAGTTTTCTGTACACTAGAGAAGTTCCTCTTTTGTTGTATGCAGCGATCCAGTTGAGAAGTTTAATGTTGTTCAGAGCTTTATCAGAATGATTATGATAGACAATATCCTGATTGATTTCAAGCGTTTTTCTGTCCTTCGATAATTTTGCATGAATGTAAATACTATCCTTTTGTGCAGAAACCTGTACAACTCCCCAAATCAAAAAAAGGCCAATGCTAAACTTTTTCAATATCTCAATAAAGCTTCAAATATAACGTATTTTAGATACAATTCTTATGATTTTTAGTTAACATTTATTAAAAATAAGAAGTATTCTATGTGCTCCATAAAATAAAATTTGCTCCCAAGTACATGAGAGCAAATAGTGATTTATTTATTTTATAATGAAGCTAAATAGGCGTTCCAACCTTCGTTTTTATATGTAAGAGCAGCTTCTGCGGGATCTTCAGATTTGTAAATTCCTCTTCCTACGATGATAAAATCGGTGTGAAGTGTTTTGAAAACATGATCCGGAGTATTGTACTGCTGACCTTTTCCGTCACCTGAATCTGCTAAATTAACTCCTGGAGTAAATAATAAAATTTCTTCAGGAAGTGCATTTTGAGAAACTCCGCCAATTACGTTGGGATGAGATAAAGCTATTTTTAAAGCCTCTTCTCTGTAGCTGTTTGTCGTTAAAGTACCTTTTGAAGACATTCCGATAATGGCAACAACACCTACATTTTTGAAGCAGTCTAAAGATTCGAAACCTCCAATAACCTGTGAAGTTACAAAATCTGCCCAGTCTGTAATTTTGAAAACTCCGCTTGTGAACTGTAGTTCCTGTGTATTTCCGATGTCGGCAAATTTTCTGTCTTCCATCAGTAAGAAGTTGTGCTTTGTAGCCAATTCTTTCAAAGGAACGATCGTATTTTGATAATCGAAATCTGAAATAATATCGATATGTGTTTTTAAAGCAATAATATTTGGTCCCACTTTTTCAGCCAGTTCCAATAGCTCTTGGGTAGTTGTGACATCAGCCGACGCAATCAGGTTTGATTCTTTGGCTAATGCGGTTTCTAATAACTTTTTTGAAACAGAATGCTGGGCATTTTCAAATTTTTCCTGGTAAGAAAGTCTTTTCTTTTCTTCAAACTGAATATGATTTCCCTGCAAAAAATCCTGAATTCTTTTTACTTCGTCATCGCTCAATTCACCGTTTTCCTGAAGAATAGTACAAACTTCAGAAATATTAAATAAAGTATGAACTCTGAAACCTTTGCTTTCCAAAAGCTGTTTTCCGCCTTGCTCTCTGTCTAAAACCACAACGATGTCGGCTACTTTAAGATCTTCCTGTTCTACTTCAGCAATGGTCTCGATCAAAGATTTCCCGGAAGTGATGACATCTTCTACCAACAGGCAGTTTTGCCCTTTCTGGTAAATTCCTTCGATCATTTTTTTTGTTCCGTACTCTTTTGCTTCTTTTCTTTTTATAATTAATGGGATGTAGCTTTCCAGTGACATTGCAGTTGCCATAGGAAGTGCTGCGTAAGGAACTCCGCAAATCAGATCAAAATTATCTAAAGGAAGCATTTCCAGTAAATAATTGGCTAGGTTTTTTAAAATTTTAGGATCTGATGCCAAAGGTCTTAGGTCTACATAAAACGGGCTTTCGATACCGCTTTTTAATGTAAATCTTCCGAATTTGATGATGCCCAGTTTGTAACACTCCAAAAAGAATTCTTTCTTACTTTCCATTAATTTTTTATTAGATAGTGCAAATTTAAGGATTTGATGTTAAAGTCAATTGTGAATTATGAATTTTGCTATAAAAGAGATTTTAAAATTTACCATTAAGAGCATTAACAGTTGAAGAATTGTTAAGAATCAATAAATGATTTAGGGATGTTGCTTAATGATTTACTTTAGTAAAACATAAAAAAGTCTTAATTGAGTTAATTCTTAAAAATTTAATTTCCTTAATGTTTAAAAATCATCTTGATTAAGAAGTGCGTATTAAAAAAACATCCCCGAAAGGATGTTTAGTTAAATTATTTAAACGATTTCTGCATCAATGATTTTCCCACCGTTTGTACTGTACTTTTGTTCGGCTTCCCAAAGTAAAAACTTATCCACTTCCCTGATTAGCTTAGGAATAGCTAAAGATAAAACTGCCAAGTCATCTAAAACTCCTGCTACAATAATAAAATCTGGAATGATATCTATAGGAGAAATTACATAAAGAAGACCAACCAACGGTAAAATAAGATCGATTGCTTTTACCGGATACATCCCTTTTCTCCACATATTCATCATTCTGAAAATATCGGGTATTTTTTTTACGAAGCCTTTGTGGGCAATTGCCTCTTTGGCAAGACTGAGTTTTGAATATTTCATTTTGTGTTTGCTTTTAAAATAATTTTCAACTCTTTGAAATTCGCAAAATTTGTACCAACTTAATCAAAATTTTAGTTAAAGTTATTTAACAATATTATCTATAAACTGATGAATAGATTCTGCATCCCAGTCAGTTGCAGCATCTTCTTTAATCAAAATTCTTCCGCTCTTATCAAGAAGAAAGGTCGTAGGAAAAGCTTTTGGAAGTATCTTTTCAGAGATCGGGCTTTGTGCGATATACACCGGAACAGTGTAATTATTTTCTTTTAGAAATTTTCTTACGGTAGCTTCTTCATCTTTCATTGCGATCAAAACAAAATCTATATTTTCTTTTCTTCTATCGTACAATCTTTGTATTGACGGCCACTCTTTTCTGCACGGAGGACACCATGTTCCCCAAAAATTCAGAAAAACAGGTTTGTTCTTAAAGTTTTTCAGATTGGTACTCGGTACGTTGATGCCCTGCAAGTCGACATCGTAATCTTCATCACTGATGTGTACCGCATTTTCTATCGTAGCAATTGGGAAAAATTGATCTTTTAGAAAATTACGTATTCCGGGAACAAAAAAAATAACGCCTAAAACTACGAGGATAACAACGTAAGTAGTCAGTTTTTTCATAGATATATATTTACAGTAATTCTAAAATTTCCTGAATGGCATCTTTGCCTCTGTTTCTGGAATAATATACCTGAAGATCGTTGTAAAAACTCTCTCTTGGATAGGCTTCAGGATCGGCTTTAAATTTTAATAATAATTCATGCCCGAATTTTGGACGTGGTCCCCAAGAATTTTTCACATTAAAGTTTTCATCTAAAATAATAACTTTCGGAATAGACTCTGTTCCGTTGGTCAAAAACTGATTAATTAAACTTTTATCGCTGTCTCTCAAGAAGATTTTCACTTCATTATGACCCTCAAAAAACTTCGCCAAAGCAGGAACCGTCGCACTGGCATCACCGCACCAGGCTTCAGATATAATTAAAATCTTCCCGTTGAAATTTTTTGATGTAAGCTCATTGATCTGTTCTTCGTCGATGACAAATTTTTTCAGCGTTCTATCCATTCTCTGGATCCCAAGCTCGTAATACATCTTATATTCAGCATCGTGCGGAGTCGCAGGATTTTCAAGTCTTTCGTTGGCATTTTGAAGATATTCTTCAAATGATATGGCTTTGTCCCAGTAATTTTTCATTATTACTAAAATTAAATTTAAAAATGATTAATATTTCGTGTTTTATTGATCAGAAACAGATCAGCTAAAACAAATGCGGCTAAACTTTCCACCACGGGAACCGCTCTCGGCACCACACAAGGATCGTGTCTTCCTTTTCCTTCTACCGTTACTGCATTTCCGTCTTTATTAACGCTATTTTGAGGTCTCAAAATGGTTGCTACAGGTTTGAAAGCAACACGGAAATAGATATCCATTCCGTTGGAAATTCCACCCTGAATTCCACCTGAAAGATTTGATTTAGTAGAAAAATCGGTGTTAAATTCATCATTGTGCTCACTTCCGGTCATTTTCGCACCACAAAATCCGCTTCCATATTCAAAACCTTTGCAGGCATTGATGTTAAGCATTGCTTTTGCCAGTTCGGCCTGAAGTTTAGAAAAAACCGGTTCACCAATTCCCACAGGAACATTTTTGATGACGCAGGTAATCGTACCGCCAATGGTGTTGCCTTCTTTTTTGATCTCTTTAATTTTTGAAATCATTTTTTCGGCAGTTTCGGTATCGGGACAACGTACTTCATTGCTTTCAGTTTTAGAAAAATCTAAATCCTGATAAGGTTTTACACAGAAAATTTCACCTACGGAAGAAACATAAGCGTTAATTTCAATATCTTTTAAAAGTTGTTTTGCTAAAGCTCCGGCAACCACCCAATTGATGGTTTCTCTTGCAGAAGATTTTCCGCCGCCGCGATAATCTCTGATTCCGAATTTCTGATCGTACGTGAAATCTGCATGACTTGGGCGATAAGAAGTCGCAATATGATCATAATCTTTTGATTTCTGATTTTCATTTTCGATCAAAAAGCCAATTGGAGTTCCCGTGGTTTTACCATCGAAAATTCCGGAAAGAAATTGTACGGTATCACTTTCTTTTCGTTGGGTAACGATTGCTGATTGACCGGGTTTTCTGCGATCCAGCTCATATTGAATTTTTTCGAAATCGACTTCCAGACCTGCCGGGAAATTATTGATGATTCCGCCGTAAGCTGCGCCGTGACTCTCGCCAAATGTGGTAAGGCTGAGAAGATTACCTAAAGTATTGAACATACTACAAAATTACCGTTTTTTATTCAGATAATAAAGCCTTTGGCAATTGGTTTACTGATAACTCTTTTTGATGATTTCGATTGTTTTGTCGACTTCCTTTTTTTCTTTAATATTAAGCTTCTTCCAGATAAAACCCTTTTTCAGGTTCTTTTTATCAATGAGTTGTGGGAAAAACATTTCTTTTTGATAATCAATAATATAGCTTTCGGAGATTGCAGGAATAGGAGTGTCAAAACTGAAAGGATATCTTTTTGAAACGTTAAATTTAAGATCACCAATTTTAAAAGAATTGTATTGATTATAGATATAGTAAGAAGGCTTTAAAACCTGTTTTACTTCGAATTGAGTTAAGTTTCTACCCAATCTAAAACTTGGGATGAAGTGCTGAACGATTTTTGGATAGGAAAAAAGACTTACAAAAATTATAGCTAAACCCGAACCAATTAAAAGCGCATATTTCTTATTTAAACTTTCGAAAAAGACTACGAAAAACATAACGAAAAATACATCGATGAAGAAACGGTATTGTGCAGAAAAAAGTAATACCAAAATGCTTTTAATCAATATTGAAATACAAATTAAACTGATGATTTTTTTTCTTTTAATAATAGAAAACACAGTGAATCCTATTAAACTTGTAACGAAAGAAATGTTGATAACTGATTTGATTCCGTCCAGAAAAAGCCAGTTTTTAATATAATCAAGCCATGAGAATTTTAAAATTTCGGCATAAGAATACTGCTCATCAAAAGTTTTTACTTTGGCAAATTGTGATGATGCTTTTAAAAGTTCCGGATTGGGTTTCCAGGAAATTCCTAAATCAAATATCGTAAAAGGAAAAACAGGATACCCAAATGTCCAAATATTTTTTATGATAAATAGAAGAAAAACCAATGATCCGAAGATAAGTTTTTTATACTGAAATTTAGAAATGAAAATAGAATAGAGCAGTACGAAAAGCGGCAACCAGATCACGGTTGGTTTAATTGAGAAAGTAAAAACAGAAAATGCGAATAAAAAAGAAAGGTTTTTGTTTCCGGATAAAATTTCATTTAAAATAATCAGAGAAAATACAATTGCGGGAAGATCCGGGCTTGGCGATTGTGAAAAAACAAGTAAAATGGGAATGAAAATAATTTGAACCCAGCTTTTATTCTCGACAATATACATTCCGTATATAATCAATAAAACGGCATTAAGCTTAAGAAAAGGATCTGCAAAATTACTGAACCCTGCCTGTATAATATGCCAAACCGACATCTGTCCCAGTACCAGATCGAGATTTGAAATACCTTTAACCAAGCCATATTCTGTGAGCCATTTTATTGTAGGAACATAATATCCGAAATGGTCTGCAATAAAAGGATAAAAAGAGCCTGAAAACAAGATCAATATTACTAAAACACCCAAAACGATGGAATCTCTTTTTGAAATTTTAAAACAATTTGTATAAAGTTTGTCTTTAAAAAAGTAAAAAATCCCGATTAGAATTGCAGGCATTTCAACGTATAAATTCAGCGGAACAAAAAATGATAAGACCGTGAAAATTAAGCCGATCGAGAAGATCCCGGTTAAGGTTTTCCCTGAGATTCCGGATAGATTTTTCCCAACTATAATTTCAGCCAGTTTACCCCAGCCCATTAAAGTTGTGATTAGAAAAATTGCGGAGAATAGGATTAATAGCATAAAAAAAGATTGCCTAAAAATAAGCAATCTTTCATGTTTTTGAAAATATTTAATTATTTGGGTTGTACACGACCACTTTTTCTATCTTGTGATCTACCTAAAGTATATCCTGTTGCACCCCCGATAATACCACCAACTACGGCACCACCACCACGGTTTTTCTTATTAACAATTGCTCCCAGAGCAGCACCACTTACTACACCAATTGCGGTACCTTTTGCAGCTTCACTTATCCCTTTTTTCTTAGCTGTTGTAGTTCCTTGTGATGAAGAGTTGCTTGCCTGGCTTCCATTATTAGAAGAAGGCGCATCTCTGTATATTGTTTTGGTTTCTTTGATTACCTGAGGTTTTGCGGCAGCTGCTGTTTTAGCTTTTTCAACTTCAGCTATACTATCGCTTTTCTTTTGTGCCTCGTAGGCAAATCTTTCTCTCTCGATTGCCAACTTTTGCTTTTCGATATCAAGCTGTCTTGCCTGAAACTCCAGTTTCTGCTGTTCTAATGTTTTTTCAGCAACTTTATTATCATCTTTCTTACAGGCGGTCAATGTAAATATTGAGATCACTCCTGCTAAAACTATATTTTTCATAACTCAAATTTTTCTATCTCTTAAACTTTTGAAGTCTAGACAATGATAATTTCAATTATGAAGCCAAGGTTTAGTTAAGGAATGTTAAAATTTTAAAAACGTTAATATATTCGATTGCTGCAGAGATTCAAAATTTACCAGTACTGTTTCATTTTAATGTAAATCTCTAATTGTAGAGAATTTGTTTTTTGTTATTGTCTGTAATACATATATTTATACTACTAAAACTAACCAATGGAAATGTCAGATTGTATTTTACTGTTTCAGAATTTTATATTATTAGGAAGTGCTTTACTAATTATCTTTTTGATTTCTGTTTTTCTAAATCGACAAAGCAGTAATTCGGGATTTTGGTATTACAGCCAAGGATTTCCTCATTACAAAAAGTATTTTTCGAAAAGAAAGGCTTATTGATTTTATTATAAGTGAATTACTGCAAATATTCAATTTGTTTAACCATTTTTACGCATAAAAAATCCCTAAACTATTGTAGATTAGGGATTAAAATAAGAGGTGCCTAGCGGATTCGAACCGCTGTAGATGGTGTTGCAGACCACTGCCTAGCCGCTCGGCCAAAGCACCATTTTTAGGTGGTGCAAATATAGGAAAATAAAAATATTCTCCAAATTTTTTACGCAATTTCTTTTACTCCAATTGCATCAATTTCGTTCTTACTCTGTCTTTCAGCCTCATAATTTCTGATGTTGATTACTCGAGTATCGCTCCAGCTATCATGCCATCCGTTTTCTCCAAAAAAAGATAAGGCATCGAAAGGAACCAATCTAATTATGTTTCGATTAAAATAATCTTTCACAGTAGGTTCTGTTCCATCTGTCATCAGTACTTTTGTGCCGGTCACGAATTTTCCCAGACTTCTTCCTTTGGTAAAATATTCCATAAGAAAAATATAGAAGAAAAATATAACGCTGGTGATGATAATATCTGCAACTCTTCCTAATTCTGCTAGCTGATCAAAGAATTTTGTGAAATAATACATTCCAAAAATTCCATCAAGAATGCCGCCTGCAAGACCTAAAGCGAAAAAAATTAAGTTAAACGCAATTCTGTCAACAAGAATATTTGCGAACCTCATCCCTTTTGTAGCTCTGTGTCTGTCAATAATTTGTAAATATTTTCTCATGATTATATAGTTTTAGTTTAAAATCCTTTTAAGGTAAATCTCAAGTTTGCATTAATATCAATTACAGCTGTAATTCCGGAGTCGTTCAAAAGAATCTGATGGGGTTTCAGATTAAAAACCTTACCGGTCATTCTCAATCCTTTATAATATTCTTTATTGAAAGCTTCTTCGATACTTTTTTTAGATGATGTTTCAAGATCATTTGTCAGAATTCCGTATTCATCTTCTATCATCTTCACAATTTTCCCTTTGAAAAGAGAAGTTGCTAATTTCTGCAGCATATTTGATGTTCTAAGCTTGAATTTGGTGTCGGAAAGTACAATTTTCCTTTTAGCTTCGTCATAAACAGGAATACCTGAAATAAAAGCGGTTCCGTTCACATAACCCTCCGTTTCAGCCTCGATCATAATACGGTTTGCTTCTCCGTAAACATTGATATCTGTAATTTTAACTTTAGAATTTCTGATATCAAATTCTTTATTTAAAAATGTTTTTTTTGCAATACCGGTCGCTTCAGAAAAAGGAATGTTAGCAGTAGTCTGCAGTAAAAATTGATCTGCTAAAAGAGGAATAAAATTAAAATTCATCACCATTTTTACAGGCTGCGAAGCTTCTGGTTTTGTTCCTGTGTAAGTTTCCGAAAAAATATCGATGCCGATATTGGTATTGATTTGATTGCCGTAGAATTTCAGCGGCGTAATATTTACGTTGATCGGCGTAATTTTCAACCAGGTATTATATTCTTCAGAGATATTGAAAGGCTGAGAAAATGCATTCCACGCCAAAACAGCATATTGTTGAAAGTTGAGCTGTTCGGCCATTTGTTTATCAATAATTTTGGAGAAATTCTGCTGTTGCTCTTTCAAACTTTTTTCGACTAAAGACGTAATAGGAATCTTAATTTTTCCAAAATCAAGCACCGGTTTTTTTACCCATTTAAAACCCATTGGTTGTGTCGAAGTGCTTATCGTCCAATTATTTTTAAAGCTTAAGGCCGTTTTAAAATACATTACCGTTTCAAAAGTCGTTTCCTGATACGTATAAACTCCCAAAGTTCCGAGACCTTTTTCTGCCCATATTTTTAGAGGAACTTCAATCAGTATGTTTTGATTGACATCTCCGACTAAGCGTATCGGTCGTGTTTTCCAGACTTTTACTTTAAACTGGTCATTATCGTTATCAGTATAAGAATCATCCTGAAAGATCATGTCTTTTACCGAAGCATTAATAATATTGCTGATTTCCGATAACGGAATGGTTACCGGCATTGTTATGCTCGACTTTATTTTCGGAAAATTATAAATAGGATTGCCGGAAATGTTGCTTTGTCCAAAAATACCGACAGAAAACAAAAGAAATAATATTTTGAATATCTTCATCTCACTGTATTTTTATTTTTAAACCGAAAATTACTCATTTTCTGTAATTCCGCCCAATAAAAAGCTTTTTTCCAGCTCAATACTTGCACCTTTCATTTCGCCCTTCATTGGCGGGCTTGTTTTGGTAATTCTTAATTTGATGTAAGAGATCTGATTAAATTTCTCGTTGATTTTTGTGATAATTCTTGCTGCAACATGTTCCAACAATTTAGATTGAATCTTCATCTCATCATGAATGATATCGTTAATATCAGCATAACTGATTGTGTCATTCAGATCATCAGAAGCTGCAGCATCCCACAAATCTGTGTGAATTTCAGCGTTTAAAATATAATATGTTCCGATACTATTTTCTTCGGGAAGAACGCCGTGATAAGCGTATATTTTTACATCTTCTAAAAAGATTTTGCTCATGTTTTTTTATATTAGACAAAAGTATTATATTTAATAAATAAACAAATCAAATAAATATGAAAAATCTAAAAAAATTAAACAGAGGAAGTTTAAAATCAATTAACGGTGGAGCAGGTCCTTGTAATGCAAATTGTCCTCCGGGACCTTACGGCCCAGGCCCTGATTTTCCAAGTTCGTGTGAGGCATACAATGCTTTACCAAAATGTTGCCAATCTAAAGTTTTAGTACATATGGATTGCGTAGATGGAGGACTTTCATAAATTTTAATGACCTCTCAGTGGAAAAGTAAAAGAGCTGTCTCATGTGAGGCAGCTCTTTTTATTATTTAATACTTTTTGAAAAGTCTGGCGGTAAGTCAACTGGCTTAAGTACTTTCTGAAGAATCTTTAAATATTCAAAGGGATTATTTGGTTTCTTTCGTGTAAAAATCAATAGTGATAGTTATTGATGCAACTAACTAAAGAGACTTCGAATTGTGGATATATAAATAAAAAAAGTACCCGTTATAGAGTACTTTGCATTTTAGCAATTTTCTGGAATGTATTGTCCTTTGGGAACGCATTGCGGGATTCCGTGACATCCTATTTTGCATTCATAGCTAATTCTACATTCTAAATTACATTGTAAATTTAAATCTCCACCTTTCAGTTTTTTTAAGCTTGATCGGTCTAATTTTTTTAAATTTTTCATTGAAAGTATTTTTTTGTATTCCAAATATAATGAATTTTTTTTAAAAAAATATTTAATATTTTAGAGGAATATTTATGAATTTATTTAATACTTTTCGAAAGATCAAGCATTGCCTCAATTGGCTTCAGCGCTCTTAGTCGAAGTTCTTCTTCAATGATAATCTCAGGAAGTTCATATTTCATGCACAAATACAGTTTTTCCATTGTGTTTCGCTTCATATAAAAACATTCCGAACAGTTACAGCTTTCGTCAAAAACCAAGGCTGGAATTAATTCTTTGTGCGGTGCACGCTTTCTCATTTCGTGAAGAATTCCTTCTTCAGTGGCAATGATAAATTTCTGACAATCATCTTTTTCAACAAAATTCAAAAGAGCAGAAGTAGAACCGATGAAGTGAGCCAGTTTTAAAACAGCTTCTTCACTTTCAGGATGTGCAATCATCTTTGCATCAGGATTATCTGCTAATTGCTGCGCAATTCTTTCCATTGAGAAAGCTTCGTGTACGATGCAGCTTCCGTCCCAAAGAATCATGTCACGACCGGTTTTTTTAGATAAATATCTGCCTAAATTTTTATCCGGAGCGAAAATAATTGGTCGGTCGGTCGGTAAAGCTTCAATCACCGTTTCAGCGTTTGAACTGGTTACAATGATGTCGCTTTCTGCTTTTGTTTCTGCATTACAGTTGATGTACGTTGCGATTAAAGCGTTCGGATGTTGCTCACGCATTTTTCTCAAACCTTCACCACTGCAGCCGTCTGCCAAAGAGCATCCAGCCATTGTATCGGGAAGGACAACTTTTTTCGTCGGATTCAAGATTTTTGCAGCTTCGGCCATGAAATGTACTCCGCAGAATACAATCATGTCGGCGTCTGTATCTTTTGCCTGCCTTGCCAATTGAAGAGAATCTCCAAGGAAATCAGCAATATCCTGAATTTCTCCCGGTTGATAATAATGCGCCAAGATAACGGCATTTTTTTCTTCCTTCAGTTGAAGAATTGCTTTTACCAAGTCTTCTCCCTGAGGAATATCAATATCTTTTAAATCTAAAAATCCTTTTACAGGAAGTGTAGATTTGGCTTTTTCTAATGTTTCGGTGCTCATTTCAGCCTCAATGTTTTTGTTCATTAGAAATTAGAAGTTAGAAATTAGAAGTTAGCAATGATGTTGTTTGAATTTATAGTTTTCAAACTTCCATCATCCAGCTTCCATCATCCAGCCTTTAATTCCCAATAAAATTTTTTATTAAACTTTCTATTTCTATTTTTGCTTCACTCAAATCGCTGTTAATGACGATTTTGTCAAATTCTATCGCGTAGGTGAGCTCTTCTTCGGCTTTTTCCACGCGGGTTTTTATGGTTTCGGCATCATCGGTGTTCCTTGAAATCAATCTTCGTTCCAATTCGGCAATCGAAGGTGGTTCTATAAAAATGGATAATGCTTTTTCTCCAAAATATTTTTTTAATGAAATTCCGCCTTTTACGTCTACATCAAAAATAACAACTTTTCCCTGATTCCAGATCTTTTCTACCTCAGATTTTAAAGTTCCGTAATATTTATCAGTATAAACTTCCTCAAATTCAACAAAAGCTTCTTCAGAAATTTTCTGTCTGAATTCGTCAGGAGAAATAAAATGATAATCAACAGCGTGAGTTTCACTTCCTCTCGGCTGTCTCGTTGTGCATGAAATGGAAAATTCCAATTCCGGAATTGCTTCCAGAGAATGTTTTACCAACGTTGTTTTTCCACTTCCCGATGGCGCTGAAAATATGATAACTTTATTCATGTTTTTTAGTTATGAATTATGAATTATGAGTTATGAATTATGAGTTATTCGAAAAATATGCAAACAAGCAACTTATAACTCATCATTTATAACTTATAACTGTTTACAACACGTTTAACGTTTGCTCTTTTATTTTTTCCAAATCATCTTTCATCATCACGACCAATTTCTGAATTTCAGCGTGATTGGCTTTTGATCCTAAAGTGTTGATTTCTCTTCCGATTTCCTGTGAAATAAACCCAAGTTTTTTTCCATTAAAATCTTCATTTTCCATCACTTCAGAGTAATATTTCAAATGCTGTGAAAGTCTCACTTTTTCTTCCTGAATGTCTAATTTTTCAGTGAAATATGCCATTTCCTGGTAAAATCTTGTTTCATCAACGTTTTCAAACTCTTTTAAAGTTTTCATGTAACGTTCTTTCACTGCATCAATTCTCACTTGCTCATAAGGAACAACTTCTGCCAAAGATCTATCAATATTTTTGATATTTCTTTCCAGTTCTTCGTGAAGAATTTTTCCTTCAGTCTTTCTGAATTCCTGGAATTTGTCGACTGCATTATTTACAATTTTCGCCAAAGATTCCCATTCACCTTCAGTTAATTCATCTGGTCTTGAAGTGATTGCATCCGGAAGCCTTACCGCCATTTTAAGGTATTCAAAATCAGGTCCGTCAGAAGCGATATTTTTAAGCTCATTCATGTAAGAATCGATCAAACTTCTGTTGATTTTCACATCATTGGTTTCTTCAAGATTCTCAATATTAATGTAGCAATCTACCTTTCCACGGATGATTCTATCGTTTAGAATTTTTCTTACTTCAAATTCTTTTTCTTTGTAACGTAAAGGAATTTTAATATTTAAATCAAAGCTCTTACTGTTCAGTGATTTAATATCGATCGAAATTTTTTTTCCTTCAAAAACACCTTCGGCTCTACCAAAGCCGGTCATTGATAAAATCATAGTTTTTTATTGTCGTACAAAGATAAACATTTAATTTAGCAAACTGGAAATATCCGTGATATAGAAAGTGAAATTATGACGAAGAAATAAGAGGTTTTTTCACTTTTAAAATGACTGTAAGCGTATGAAAACATTGATTTCTGTAGTGGGAACTACCGGTATTGGAAAAACAAAACTCGCCATTGATTTAGCTCGCCAATTCAATACAGAAATTATTTCCTGTGATTCCCGACAGTTTTTTAGCGAAATGAAAATCGGAACGGCGGCACCTACTGAAGAGGAGCTTTCACAGGCAAAGCATCATTTTATTGGTCAGCTTTCGGTAAAAGATTATTATTCTATCGGTCAGTTTGAGCATGATTCTTTAGAATTACTCGACCAACTTTTCAAAAAATACGACATTGTCATTATGGTTGGCGGAAGCATGATGTATGAGAAAGCGGTAATTGAAGGCTTAAATGATTTGCCTGAAGCAAATGACGAAAATCAGGAAAAACTGGAGGCGATTTGGCAAACTGAGGGAATCGAAAAACTTCAGGAAATGTTGAAAGATTTAGATCCTGAATATTATGAAAATGTTGATATTCATAATCAAAGAAGGCTTTTGCGAGCAATTGATATAATTTGGCAAACCGGAAAAACATATTCTGAAAATATTTCTCACGACAAAAATCCAAGAAACTTCCAAACAATAAGAATTGGCATTGAAGCGCCACGGGAAACGATTTATGAAAGAATCAATCTACGTGTCGATAAAATGATGGAAAACGGCTTGCTCAATGAGGCTAAAAATCTTGATGATTTAAGAAAATCGCAGGAAGGAAGAACTTTGGCATCACTCAATACAGTTGGTTATTCTGAGCTTTTCAAATATTTTGATGGAGAATGGGATTTGGATTTTGCGGTTTCTGAGATTAAGAAAAACTCGAGAAGATTTGCAAAACGCCAATTGACTTGGTATAGAAAAGAAGAAAATATTCATTATTTGCAGGTTGGATATTCAGAGAAAGATTTTAATGGGTTGATTGAATTTATAAACGAGCAAACTAAAAAGTAATTTTTTAGCGCAAAGTTTTATCTAAAAACTGTATCATCTGTAAGGTGCAAAGAATAGCGACAAAGTCGCCTAAGGCAGTAGCTTCGTCAGAATCAATTTTATTGATTCCAACCTTTGCTCCTTAATAATATTCAGAGTAAAAATAAACCTTTGCGTTAAAAAAAATTAGCGCACACTTTGTCATTCCGAAGGAATCTCAACAACGCAATTACAGAACTCTACAAACAAAGCTTAGATTCCACGCTTCACTTCGTTTCGCTCTGAATGTCAAAAGGAGTGTTTAGATAATAACTTTAAACAAAAAATGCGATCCCGAAAGACCGCACTTCAAACAATATAATTAAATTTACTACTTCCATCCGCCACCTAAAGCTCGGTACAAATCTACAATACTGCTCAATCTCTGTCTTTTTACGGACGCAAGATTCAGTTCAGCCTGTAAAGAATTTCCCTGAGCGGTAATCACTTCTAAGTAATTTGCCATTCCGCCTCTGTAAAGCATTTCGGCGCTTTTAATTCCATTTTTCAACGTTGCAACTTGTTCGGTTGCTTTTTGTTCCTGAACTTTTAAACTTTCGTTTGAAACCAAAGCATCAGAAACTTCGCCTACCGCATTCAAAACAGACTGACGGAACGCCAAAACGTTTTTCTCTCTCTGAATTTTAGCAACATTTAAATCTGTTTTCAATTGTCTTTTCTGAAAAATAGGCTGAGTCAATCCTCCTAAAACAGATCCAAACAATGAAGCCGGAATTGAAAACCAGTTATCAACTTTAAATGAATTAACTCCACCGGTTGCTGTAATTTTCAATGCAGGATACATATTTGCCTGAGCAATTCCCACGATTGAATTTGATTCCAATAAAACCAATTCCTGCTGACGAACATCCGGACGGCGACTCACCATCGCTGCAGGAAGTCCCGCAGAAATATCCTGTGGTAAAGAAGTGTCCGACATTTCAATCGTTCTGTTGACTTTATTTGGATTTTCACCAACCAAAATACTCAATGCATTTTCCTGAATGGCAATATTTTGCTCCAATTGAGTGATCAAAAGTTCTGTCGATTGCTTTTGAGCAGTAGCTTGCTGAACTCCCAAAGAAGTCGTGTCACCGCTTTGCCATAATTTTTCTGTAAGCGAAAGCGTATTGGTGCTTAAATCTAAGTTTGATTTTGCAATCTGTAATTGTTTATCAAGCATCAATAAATTGTAATATCCCTGAGCAATCGCTGCGACAACCTGTGTCTGAATCGCTTTTGTCGCTTCATAAGTCTGCAGATACTGCATTTTTGAAACTTCCTGCTGATTTTTAATTTTCCCCCAAATATCTGCTTCCCAAGATAAATTAAATGCAGCATTATAATCTTCAACATGACTTTGACCTAAAAATAAATTTAAACTTTGTCCATTCATGCTGTTTTTTGAAGGCTTTGAAATCTGCGCAGAAACTCCGAAACCAACATCAGGATATTGAAGATATTTTGCCTGTTTCAGTTTTTCCTGTGAAGAAGCGACCTGTTTTAAGGCAATCTGTAAATCGTAATTATTTTTAATTCCTTTTTCAATTAAATCCTGTAAAATGGGATCGTTGAAAAACTGTTTCCATTCTAAGTTTGCGACGCTTGCAGTGTCTGCGGTTGCAGTATATTTGAATGTTTCGGGAAGTTCGGGTTTCGTTTCCTGATAGGCCAATTTCGGCACACAAGAAACTGCACCTAATGCAATCCCAAAAGCGATGATTATATTTTTTACTCTTTTCATAAGTCTATATATTTAAATTGATCACAAAACTTTGAGTAGTAAGCAAAGTTGTCTTTAGTAGGAGAAAATACTTTGCTTAATTTGAACCATGAAGAACAATTAAGGAGTTAAGTTTGGGTTAAGAAAAATCAATAGATTTTTAAGAATTGTACTTCAAGCGAAGCTCATCTTAATATTCTTAACTTCTTAATAAAAATCTTAATGGTTCAGAAATTCTTAAAAATTAAATTTGAAGAAAAATTTTTGTGCGAATTTCAGATCTCAAAGTTTTGTTAATCATTTTTTTATTAATGTGCTGTTGCCAAAAGTTCTTCCTCCAATTTTTGTTTTTGAAGTCTTTTGTTTTTTCTGCTCGGCATTTTTTCATGTAAATATTGGAAGATCACATACATCACCGGAATGATGAAAATTCCGAAGACAACTCCTGTAAACATTCCACCAACGGTGCTGATTCCGATGGAATGATTCCCTTTTGCTGCTGCACCTTGAGTCCAAACTAATGGAAGCATACCGATGATAAAAGCAAATGAAGTCATCAAAATGGGTCTCAAACGTAATCTTGAAGCCTGAAGAGCCGATTCAATCAGTGTTTTTCCTGCTTTTCTTCGCTGAACGGCAAATTCGACAATCAGAATCGCGTTTTTCGCCAACAATCCGACGAGCATAATTAGACCAACCTGAACGTAAATGTTATTATCAATTCCAGCTAATCCTGTGAAAGCAAATACTCCAAAAATCCCAGTTGGAATCGTTAAAATAACTGCAAATGGAAGAATATAACTTTCGTACTGAGCTGCCAATAAGAAATATACAAATAAGATACTTAGCATAAATACAAAAGCAGTTTGTCCACCGGTTTTGATTTCTTCACGGGTAATTCCTGTCCATTCGTAACCATATCCACGAGGAAGTGATTTTTGAGCAACTTCTTCTACGGCTTTGATGGCGTCTCCGGTACTGTAACCAGGTTTCGGAGTTCCGTTGATCGTAACAGCGTTGAATAAGTTGTTTCTTGAAACCGTTTCAGGTCCGAAAGTTCTTTTTAAAGTGACCAAAGTCTTTACAGGAACCATTTCACCTGTTTTATTTTTAACATAAATTCCTTCCATGGAATTCGCATCGGTTCTGTAAGGAATATCTGCCTGTGCCATCACTCTGTAATATTTTCCAAATCTGTTGAAATCTGATACAAAACTACTTCCATAATATATCTGCATCGTCTGCATCAATTCTGTCACAGAAACTCCCAGCTGATTGGCTTTATCGGTGTCTACATCAATTGTATATTGAGGATTTCCGGCTGCATAAGTGGTGAATGCAAAAGCAATTTCCGGACGTTTCATTAATTCTCCGATAAATGCCTGAGTGGTTGTTCCCAATTGTTCAAAAGAACCGTTCGTTTTATCCTGCAACATGAATTCAAACCCTGAAACGTTACCAAAACCCTGTACAGTAGGGAAGTTGAAGAAGAATGCACTGGCATCTTTTACCTGAGCAACTTTTCCTGTCAGGGCTGCTGCAATCTGATCCGGATCTTTCACTTCGCCACGATCTTCAAAGTCTTTCAATTTAATAAAACCTGCAGCATAGGGTGATGCATTAGAATTACTGATGAAGTTCATTCCGTCGGCAACCCAAAGGTGGTTTTTTGCTTTTTCGCCGTTGATGATTTTGTCAATTTGCTCAGTTGCTCTGTGCGTTCTGTCTAATGAACTTCCCGGAGGCGTATTCACAGCATACAAAACAAATCCTTGATCTTCGGTAGGAATAAATCCTGTAGGAGCTTTATTGATTAAGAAAACACTTGCCGCCGTGATCAACGCTAAACCTGTAACGGCAACCCATTTATTTTTAATTAAAAATTTAAGGCTGTAGATGTATTTTCTGGTCATGTTGTTGAAGCTTTTGTTGAAAGCGTTGAAAAATTTCGCTCCAAAACCTTTTTTCTGACCGTGCTCGCCATGTTCTCCCTGAGGATCATTTAATAATAAAGCACATAAAGCAGGACTTAAAGTCAATGCATTAACCGCTGAAATCAAAATCGCAATCACCAAAGTAAAAGCAAACTGTCTATAGAAAACTCCCGCCGGACCTTGCATGAAACCAACCGGAATAAATACCGCACACATTACCAATGTAATGGAAATAATCGCTCCCGAAATTTCACTCATTGAGTTTGTAGTCGCCTGTTCAACGGGCATTCCTGTCTGTTCCATTTTTGAATGGACGGCTTCTACGACGACAATCGCATCATCCACAACAATTCCAATGGCTAAAACCAAAGCAAATAAGGTCAACATATTGATACTAAAACCAAACATCTGAAGGAAGAAAAATGTACCGACAATCGCTACCGGAACGGCAATCGCAGGAATTAATGTAGATCTGAAATCCTGAAGGAAAATAAATACCACAATAAACACCAAGATAAATGCAATTACTAACGTTTCCACAACCTGATGAATCGACGCATCCAAGAAGTCTTTGGAATTGTACATGATGATGGGCTCAACTCCCTTTGGAAGTGAAGTTTTCATCTGCTCAACCTGCTTTTCAATTTCAGTTAGAATTTCGTTTGCATTAGATCCTGCAGTTTGTAAAATCGCAAAACCTGCAACCGGTTTTCCGTCAACTCTGTTCGCAGCGGTGTATGTGTAAGAACCAAATTCTACTCTTGCAACATCTTTTAATCTTAAAAATGATCCGTCGCTATTAGACTTGATGGCGATATTTTCGTAGTCTGCATTTTTGTTTAATTTACCTTTATATTTTAAGATATATTCGTAAGTTTCCTTGCTTCCCTGCCCTAAACGTCCCGGTGCAGCTTCTAAGTTGTGATCTTTTACTGCTGCTAAAACTTCCTGCGGAGAAAGATTGTTGGCGGCTAATCGGTCTGGCTTCAGCCAAAGTCTCATTGAATAATCTCTCGTCCCGAAAACCTGTGCCTGAGCAACTCCCGGAATACGTTGAATTTGTGGAATTACGTTGATTTTCAGATAATTTTGAAGGAAAAGTTCGTCATATTGTTTTGGGTCATCACTCGAAAGTCCCATAAACATAATCATACTGTTCTGAACTTTCTGAGTTGAAATTCCAGCCTGTACAACCTCCTGCGGAAGCTGGCTCATCGCTTTCGAAACACGGTTTTGAACATTTACCGCTGCATTATCAGGATCAGAACCTTGTTTGAAAAACACACTTAAAGTCATTGATCCGTCGTTACTTGAGTTAGACGTCATGTACGTCATGTTCTCAACACCGTTCACCGCTTCTTCAATAGGGACCGCAACGGAACGGGCGACAACTTCAGCATTCGCTCCCGGATAAAATGCTGTCACCTGCACACTCGGTGGTGCAATATCGGGAAACAGCGTAATCGGAAGGTTGAAAACCGACATTGCTCCCAACAGCAACAATATAATGGAGATAACCGTAGAAAGTACCGGTCTATCTATGAATTTTTTTAACATAAGAAGTTTATTTTTTAATGTTGTTTAAACGCTTTTCTGACTTTTGTATTAAAAGTTTTTAAGCGGTTTTACAAAGGTCTTGCTTTCAAAAGGCTATCAGAAGAGATCGCTTTTGGCTGAATCGCAACGCCATCTTTCAATGCTCCGATTCCGGTGTAGACGATTTTTTCGCCTGCAGCAAGTCCTTCAGAAATAAAGTAATAACTATCTGTTTTTCCAGAAATTGTTATTGGTTTGCTGGTTACTTTTTTATCTTTTCCAACTACATAAACGTAGGTTTTATCCTGTATTTCGAAAGTTGATTCTTGTGGAATGACAAGCGTGTTTGCAAATAGTTGCGGCATACGAACTCGGCCTGTATTGCCAGTTCTCAATGCTCCGTTTGCATTTGGGAAAACTGCGCGAACGCTGATTGCTCCTGTGGTTTTATCAAACTGTCCGTCGACGATGCTCATCTTACCTTTTTCAGGATACGTGGTGTTATCTGCGATAACTAAATCTACCATCGGCATATTTTTAAGCTTCTCGTTTAATGTTGCTCCGGGATATTTTTTCTGGAAACCAATGAAATCAAGTTCACTTAAAGAGAAGTATGCGTAAATTTCACTGATGTCTGATAATAAAGTCAATGGATTAGCATCTGTTCTTGAGATCAGACTTCCTTTTTTGTAATGAATTCTTCCGATGTAACCGCTTACGGGTGCAGTTATGGTTGTGAATCCTACATTGATTCTAGCTCCGCCAACTGAAGCTTTTGCCTGTGATCCTGCTGCAACTGCTGCTGCATAATTGGCTTTTGCAGTTCTCAGTTGTACATCAGAAACTACTTTTGCGGCAACCAACGGCTGAAGTCTGTCAACCTCAACTTTAGCTTTTTGAATATTGGCATTGGCAACCTGTAAATTGGCGTTTGCCATATTCATCTGCTCTCCGTAAGCTCTTGAATCTATTTTGAATAATGCTTGTCCGGCTCTTACATAAGCGCCTTCTTCCACATAAATTTTATCTAAATATCCGTCAACCTGAGATCTGATTTCTACATTATTTTTTCCTTCCAATGCGGTTGGAAATTCCTGATAAATGGTTGCTGGTGATGTAGTAACGGTGTAAACTGGCAATTCGGGAGCGGGTGGAGCAGCATTACTGCCTTCTGCTGCTTTTGTGCAACTTTGTAAAAGAATGATACTCGATATAAGTACAATAATTCTTGCTTTTGCAGTTGTTTTCATTTTAAGTTTATTTTTTTTAATGAAGTATTAAATTAGGTAATGTCGTTTTTTAATTAATATTGTTATGTTTTCTAACGGCGTTAACTTAAAAGCTAAAAAAAATAACAGATTTTAATTGTCGGGTCAATGTGTCATTTTCATGAATATAATTTTAAATTGGATTTTGTTTATGAAATATATGTTGATTGTGTTATTTTATCTAACGGTGTTAATATGAATAGGCAAGAGCATTCCACAAGAATTTGGTAGGCTAATAATTATTTAATTTATATGAAAACCTTGATAATCAGTATCAATTTTTCCTAACGGTGTTAATATTAAGTTCAAAAAAAATTTACAAAGATTTAATAAAAGCCGAAACAGTTTCGTCTAAAGTCGTTTTATTCATTGTTGATGGGATGTCATCATTTCTCATCATCATAATAGAAATCAATCCATGAACCGCTGAAAACAATGCGTGAGATGAATGACAGGCATTATCCTGATTTGAACCTTTTTTCTTAATAATTTCAAAAGTACAGTCAAAAATCATATCCTGAAAAGAAGAAAACTCTTCTTTCATCAAACCCTTTCCGCTGCATTGCATTCCCAAACCAAACATCAATTGGTAATATTCTTTATTTTTAAATGCGAAATTCCAATAAGCGTCAACAATTGCTGTCAACTGATCTTCCGGAGTTTCGTGTTTTTTCTGAGCTTTTAGTAATTCTATTTGAAGGCAATGAAATCCGTTGATAGAAATTTCATATAAAATCGCTTCTTTGTTTTCGAAATGATCATAAACAACAGGAGCGCTGTACTCAATCGCATCAGCTATTTTACGAATAGAAAGCGATGCCCAACCGTCAGTTTTAGCCAAGGTGAATGCAGCCTGCAAAATATTTGCACGGATAGATTCTTTTTCTCTTTGACGACGTTCATGTAAACCCATGATTTTATTTTACTAACAGTGTTAGCAAAACTACAAACTTTTGAACACATCTTCCAAACAAATTTTTAAATTTAATTTTGAAGAAAAGACTTTCAAAAACTTCTATCATTGTCAAATGTTGACGGAATGGGAGTTCGCATGAGTTATTTTTTAATTATTGTAAAAATTAATAGAATAAATAGCCTGACTCAATTATATGATTGTTTTAGCAACTACTAAAAGAAATCTTTATCTTTGTGAACAAATAAAAGATATGAATACTCCCTCAAATATGTTGGCGTTAGGCACAAAAGCCCCGTTTTTTGAACTTCCGAATCCTTCAAAAAGTAATGAAATTCAGTCATTAGATGATTTGAAAGGTGAAAAAGGTACATTGGTGATTTTTATGTGCAATCATTGTCCGTTTGTGCTCCACATTATCGATAAGTTGACAGAGCTATACGAAGATTATAATGAGGCAGGAATTGAGTTTATCGCAATTAACTCTAATGACGTAGAAAAATATCCTGCAGATTCTCCTGAAAAAATGATTGAATTCCAGATTGAAAGAAAATTTGATTTTCCGTATTTATATGACGAAAGCCAGTCTATTGCAAAAGCGTACGACGCAGCTTGCACACCAGATTTTTTCTTCTTTGATGATAAATTAGACCTTATTTACAGAGGTCAGATGGATGATTCAAGACCTGGAAATCATAAAGATGTGACGGGTGAAGATCTGATTATTGCTTTTGAAAATCTTTTAATCGGTGAGCCACAGGAAGAAATTCAAAGACCAAGTATTGGTTGTAATATCAAATGGAAGTAATTTTTCATTCTAAATAAAAAAAACCGTCAGATTCTGACGGTTTTTTTGTGAATCAAAGTCTATTTTAAAAACGGATTATACTGTTTTTCAAAACCAATCGTTGTAGGATTTCCATGACCCGAAAAAACTTGTGTTTCTTCATCCAAAACAAATAGTTTTGTTTTAATTCCTTCAATCAATTGATCATAATTTCCTTTGTACAAATCTGTTCTTCCGATGCTTCCTTCAAACAAAACATCCCCGGAGATCATAAATTTTTGAGTTTCGTTATGATAAACAACACTTCCCGGAGAATGGCCCGGAACATGGTAGATTTTAAATTTTTCACCGTCGAAATCGAGCTCGTCGCCTTCTTTGATGTAATTTAGGTCAACCTTAATATGATCAAGCGTAAAGCCAAATCTCATTCCGCTGATCTGAAACATATCCAAAACTTCTTTGTCATCCTGATGCATCGTGACAGGAACTTTAAAAGTATCATAAGCCCACTGTAAACCCAAAACGTGATCAATATGAGCGTGAGTCAATACTATTTTTTGAATGTTTAAATTATTTTCAGTGATGAAATTTGAAATTGACTGAGTTTCCTGCTCATTCATATTGCCAGGATCAATCAACCATGCATTTTTATTTTCATTAAAAAGAACATAAGTATTTTCACTCGCAAAATTGAACACGAAGGCCTGTATCTGAAACATATTCTGAATATTTTTTTATCAAAAATACAATATTCTTTAGAGATTTGTTATCTTCGTCATAATGAAAACGTTGCAGATATTTTTACTCAGTTTAGGTTCGCTGGCTTTCGGGCAGAACATTCAAAGTATTCAGTTGTTTAATCCTCAGACCAATGACGAGACGCCGGTAATCACGATGAATCAGCAGTTGGTGTTGAGTTTCGATGATTTAACCAATTCAAGCGAACTTTACCGATACACCATTAAGCATTTCGACAGAAATTGGGAAGATGACAATCTGTTTTTCAGTGAAATTGCGAATGGTTCGATGAATGCGTTGCTGGATCAGTTTCAGTATTCTTTTAATACGCTTCAGGCTTACACCCATTATACTTTGAAGTTTCCGAATGAAAAAATACAACCAAAAATTTCAGGAAATTTTGAATTAATTGTTTACAAAAGCTCGGTAGACCAGCCACTTTTCAAAAGACGATTTTCTGTCGTGGAAGATAATGTGAATTTAGCGTTGAATATTTCAAGAATTGCAGATGCCAAAAATCCGAATATCAATCAGAGAGTAGAAGTACAAGCC
The DNA here is from genome assembly GCF_003815915.1 of Chryseobacterium indoltheticum. Classification (NCBI taxonomy): domain Bacteria; kingdom Pseudomonadati; phylum Bacteroidota; class Flavobacteriia; order Flavobacteriales; family Weeksellaceae; genus Chryseobacterium; species Chryseobacterium indoltheticum. The sequence goes on along the minus strand of NZ_CP033929.1, from coordinate 3,834,042 downwards.
GTTGCAAAAGCAGGTGATTTAACTTCAAATGTAAATTCTATTTCACTTACCGTGATGCAGAATAACAATCCCAATATGAAGATTACGAATCAGAAACCGAGCGCAACAATGGGAAATAAATTGCTTTTTCAACAGTTGAATCTTGCTTTCCCCGGAAATAATGAATTTTATTATTTTGACAATAAAAATATGAGAATGGCTGCAGATATGGTGCGTGAAACCGGGATTGTAGATGGCGTAAATCAAACATATCTTCATCCGGTTTGGGCATATCCTTTAAATTATCAATATCAGCCTGATGTAAATGGAGCCTGGTATTACCGAAGAAATGATTTAGGCTTAGAAAGAGATGCTGCTCGTGAAGCTGATTATGCTTGGGTGCACTTTTCTTTAGATTCTGACCCGATGGATAAAGAATTGTATATCGTGGGCGGGTTTAATGATTTTAAAGCAACCAAAGAATTCCAGATGCATTATGATGAAGCCGCTAAACAATACATTGCAAAAATTTATATGAAGCAAGGTTTTTATAATTATATTTTAGCTTCCAAGGAAGCAAACGGATCATTGAATCTTGGAGAAGTTAACGGTAATTTTTGGCAGACAGAAAATTTGTATCAGGCATTTTTATATTATAAACCTTTCGGAAGAAATTATGATGGTTTGGCAGGATACGGAGAATTCAGAACGCCGGTGAGATAATACAGGAATTTTATATTTTAAAATAAAAAACCTTCCAAATTTTGCACATTTGGAAGGTCTGTCGAAAGTGTTTAATGTCTTAATAACTAGACATCAACAGAAAAATTAAACTATATAATAATGTCAAAAAAGTTCTATACAAAAGGATTCTTAATTATTTTCCTTAAAAATTGCCGTTATAAAAAGACTATCATTATCTTCAAACAAATAATAAATCTGTACCGGGAAATTTTCCGTTTTATAAACCTGAAGTTCCCTGGTTTTTATATCTAATTTTTCGTAATCGTTCAAAATAGTATTGATCGATTCTTTTAAATCATTCAAAAAATACTTGTCTTTATTTTCCTCCTCCGCATTAAAGACCCGCATCAGCATTCTAATGTCATTTTTTGCAATTGATGACAGTAAAACTTTCATTACGCACAGATTTTTTCTAATTCTGATATGTTTTCAAAGAAATCAAGTTTCGTAGCAGGATTTTCTGTGTGAAACTGAATTCTGCTGGAAACTTCATCAAGCTGAAACTGCGAAGCATTAGATTTTACAGTTGCATCGAGATTGTCAACAATTCTAATGAATGCCTCTGCAAGTTCCGGAGTGAAATTTTCAATCTTCTTTTTTAAGATTTCTATACTTGTATCCATTATTTCTAAAAATTTTAGGTAATGTCTATCTTTTGATAGGGTAAAAGTATGAAAAATATTTAAAAAATAAAATATACCCCTATTAAAATTATACTTATTTTCTAAAAAATTAATTTATTAATGGTTTTTAGTGTTTTTTTTGGGGGGGTGTTATTGGAATTAAATAGAAAAAGGACATCTGATTATCAAATGTCCTTTTGTATTTTTAAAAATAAGATTTAAACTAGATAAAACTCATTAAGCTTCTCTTCACAGAGAGTTTTTACAACGTCAATCCAGCGGTCTTCATCGTTCAGACAGGGAATATAGTGGAAATTTTCTCCGCCACCATGCTCAAACTGATGTTTTCCTTCTACAGAAATCTCTTCCAAAGTTTCCAGACAGTCGGAAACGAAAGCCGGACAAACAATTGCAAGGTTTTTAATTCCTTTTTTGCCGATGGTTTCTAAAGTTTCATCAGTGTAAGGTTCCATCCATTTGTCTTTCCCTAATCTTGACTGGAAAGTGACCATCACTTTTTCTTTAGGCAAACCTAATTTTTTAATCACAGAATTGGTCACATCAAAACATTGATGACGGTAACAAAACTGATGACTCGGATTATTTTCTCTGGAGCAGCAATCATTCAGATTACAGGTGTTTGTAGGATCTGTTTTATAGATGTGCCTTTCCGGAACGCCGTGATACGAAAACTGTAATGCATCAAAATTTTCAGGAAGTTTTTCTCTGATGCTTTCTGCAAGACAGTCGATGTAAATTTCTCTATTGTAAAAAGGCTGAATGTAATTGATTTTAATTCCCGGGAATTTCTTCTTTCTTACTTCTTCTGCTTTTTCAATCACAGTTTCCGTTGTGCTCATCGCATATTGCGGATACAACGGGAAAAGAACAATCTCAGAAACTCCTTGATCGACTAACTTCTGAATACCGGCTTCAATACTTGGTTGCGCATATCGCATCCCGATTTCTACCGGAACATCAACGAGTTTTTGAAGTTTTTTCTGAATTTTCTGAGTGATCACAATCAATGGCGAACCTTCATCGGTCCAAACTGTTTTGTAAGCTTCGGCAGATTTTGTGGGTCTTGTATTTAAAATAATTCCCTGTACCAAAAGTGCACGGAAAAACCATCGGTAATCAATCACCTTTTCGTCCATCAAAAATTCATCCAGATATTCTCGTACATCAGGTACAGAGGTAGATCTTGGTGAACCGAGATTCACTAATAATATTCCTTTCATATATATAAGTAATGAGTAATTGGTAATGAGCAATAAGCAGTATTTAAAATTACTTATTACTTATTACTAATATTTTTATCCGTTTACGGCTTCCACTCTTTCTACTAATTCCGGAACGAATTGTTTTAAAATATTTTCAATTCCGCCTTTTAAGGTAGCTGTTGAACTTGGGCAGCCTGAACAAGCACCTTGTAGCAACATCTTTGCCGTTTTGTTGGCAGCATCATATTCCATTAAAGAAATTTTTCCGCCATCGTTCTCTACTGCAGGAGCAACATATTCATTTAAGATATCTGAAATTTTCTGCTCGTCATCGGTGTAATCTCTGTTGATGATCTTTTCTACAGGATTTTCGTGTTTTTGAGATTCTATATTTGAAATTATACCTCCGCTTTGAAGATATTCTGCAATATAACCACGAACTGCCATCATTACCTGATGCCATTCAACAGAATTGTCTCTGGTAACCGCTACAAAATTATCTGAAATAAATACTTCTTTCGCAAAATCAAATTCTGTAAAAATAGCCTGAGCCAAAGGAACTCCTTCAGCTTCGTTTCTAGATTTTACTTCTACAAAACCGTCCATCAGCATTTTGCTTGCCACAAATTTCATTGCATTAGGATTCGGAGTCATTTCAGCATAAATCTCAATCATTTCTTTTTTCTTCTGAAGGTAAATTCTTGGATTTGCCAGAAGCTCGTCTTCAATTACATTTTTCAGACTGTCAACAACATGTTCCCATTCTACAGTATCCTGTTTTGCAATTGCTACAAAGTTGGCGGTAATAAAAACTCTTTCAACAAAAGGATAATTAAAAAGCTCTTGTGCCAAAGGAATTTCTGATATATCTGAATCTCTGTCCAACTCTAAAGACCCGGGAATCAAGTTGTAATCAGCAACAAATTTCATCACTTTTGGGTTTTCTGTTGGTTCTATAAGTATCGTACGCATTTTTTCGTTAAATTTGAGAATACAAAAATACGGATTTAGAAGTTAGAAGCTAGATGTTGAGAGTTAGATTTTTGCTATCACTGTAATTTGCAATTTCAGATTTAATTTTCAAATTAGCTTATTATCAAATTTTCAAATTATTTTAAATGGCACTTATAAAAGAACTTTTAGGAAAGACACCGCAAATTGGAGCAAATACATTTTTGGCAGAGACCGCAACTATTATTGGTGATGTCGTGATGGGGCAAAACTGCAGTATTTGGTACAATGCAGTAATAAGAGGTGATGTGAACTATATCAAGATGGGCGAAAAAGTAAATGTGCAGGATAATGCCATGTTGCACTGTACGTATGAAAGGTTTCCTCTGGAAATCGGCAATAATGTTTCGATCGGTCACAACGCAATCGTTCACGGATGCAGAATTCACGACAATGTTTTAGTTGGAATGGGTTCTATCGTAATGGATGACTGTACAATTGAAGAAAACTCTATTGTTGGCGCAGGTTCTGTGGTAACGCAAGGAACTCATATCAAATCTGGTGAGGTTTGGGGTGGTGTTCCTGCCAGAAAAATTAAAGATATTTCTGCGGTACTTCTGGAAGGTGAAGTGAACAGAATTGCAGATAATTATGTGAAATATTCTTCTTGGTATAAAGATTAAGGTCACAAAAAAATAAATGTAAAAAGCTCTGACTATTAGTTCAGAGCTTTTTTAGTAAATAGTGTCTTTTTAACCGCAAAAGATTCAAAAGATTTTTCTGGGCTTAAATTATTCAAAAGTTTGCAAAAATGATTGACAATGTAGGTTTTTTACATTTTGTAAACTTTTGAATTTTATTTTCGTTATTATTTCTTTTGAATCTTTAGCGGTTAAAATATTTTTTATCATGCAGTAAAAAACTAATTTAAATTATTAATAAATCAAAACTGCTTTTTCGTCTTGGCATCTTATGCCCGATGGTTCTGCAATCATCATACAATCTGAAGTAATGCCGTATTTTTTATTAAATTCAGACATGGTCTGGGTATAATTTTCAATTCTTGTAAGAATTGAAGTCTCCAGTTTTTTAGGATAAGCAATATATGAGACGGGTCCACCGCAAGCTTTAGCTCCCATTGGCGCAAAAGCCCAGTCTGAAGATGTGGTGCATTTTTCTTTAGCGATTTCAGATTCGATGATGCTTTTTAATTTATCTAAATTGGCTTCATCATATTTTTTGCTGCTTTCATCAGCAGGTCTATCCAGAATATCTATGGGCAAATTCGTATTGTCAGCAGACTTTGAGGAGGCGCATGAAGTCATTGTAAATGCGCTGATTAATGCAAGAGCTGAGTATTTAATGAGAGAATTTTTCATAAATTATTTTTTTTAAGCGAATCAAAGTTTATGCCTATTCACATTTTCCGTAATTTTGCAGACGATGAACAATCATTTTTTTGACTTAATTGAATACACCAGCCGAAGCGTTTTTCTTACAGGAAAAGCAGGAACGGGGAAGACCACATTTCTAAACGAATTTGTAAAGAAAACGAAAAAAAAGCACATTGTTGTAGCGCCCACCGGAATTGCTGCAATCAATGCTGGCGGAGTTACCATTCACTCGATGTTTGGGTTGCCTTTGCGTACTTTTTTGCCGACCACAGACCGTATCGACAGTAGTTTGGCGAATAATATTATCGATCTTCAGCAGCATTTCAAATATAGAAAAGATAAGCTTAAACTCTTAAGAGAAGTTGAGGTTTTGATTATTGATGAGGTTTCGATGCTTCGTGCCGATGTTTTGGATATGATGGATTTTTCTTTGAGATTTATTCGTAGAAATAATCAGCGTTTTGGTGGCGTTCAGATGTTGTTCATCGGAGATTTGTATCAGCTTCCACCGGTGGTGAGAGACGAGCATGTTTTAAAAATGTTTTACAATTCGCCTTTCTTTTTCGACAGTTTGGCGATTAAAGATATTCCGTTACTGACGATTGAATTGACAAAAGTGTACCGTCAAACCGATCAGGAATTTTTAGAAATATTAAATGCTATTCGTGACGGCGATGTTGCCAATATAGATTTTAATCATCTGAACGAAAGATATGATCCGGGTTTTGAAGCCGGAGAAGAACCTTACGTTTATCTCTGTTCGCACAACAAAATGGCAGACGATATCAATCAAGAAAAACTGAAAGATATAAAAGTAAGTCCCAAGTCTTACGAAGCTAAACTTTTTGGTGAGTTTAAAGAAAATCAATATCCGAATGAGCAGTTTTTAGAATTAAAGGTCGGAGCTCAAGTCATGTTTATCAGAAATGATATTTCAGGTGAAAAAAAATATTTCAATGGTAAATTAGGCGAAATTTCTTCTCTAGACGAAAACGAAATTAAAGTCATTCTTGACGGAAGCGAAAGAGAAATTACGGTAAAAAGGGAAGTTTGGGAACAGAAAAAATACTCTCTCGACACCGATAAAAATATCAAAGAAGAAGTGTTGGGAAGCTTTGAGCAGTTTCCTATAAAATTGGCTTGGGCGGTGACGATTCACAAAAGTCAGGGTTTGACGTTTGATAAAGTGATTATTGATGCCGGAAAAAGCTTTACTGCGGGTCAGGTTTACGTTGCCTTGTCACGTTGCCGAACGTTGGAGGGAATTGTTTTAAAATCTAAAATTACTCCAGAAGTTATTTTTAAAGACAACCGTATTCTGAAATTTCAGGGCGAAACGCAGGCAAATGATAACGTAGAAAGTATTTTAAATCAGGAAAAATACGATTACAGCATCAGAAAACTGCTTCGTACGCTAGATTGTCAATGGTTTTTAAAAGAAGTAGAACAGTGGAATAACCTTTCAATTGTTACCAAAAGTATCGACCGTTCAAAATCTAATCAGCTGTATCTTCAGTTGAAGCGAGATGTTTTGAATTTGGGTAAGATTTTTGAAAAACTGGAGCGGATTATTTTCCAGAAAGTGAATCTATTTATTGAAAAGAAAGAAGACTGGTCAGAGATTGAAAGCAAATCAAAAGGGGCGGTGAATTTCTTTTTTACAGAAATCAGAGATAAAGTTTTTAATCCGCTAAAAGATTTTTATGCTGAAATAAAAGGCGCCAAAGGATTAAAACAATACAATGAAGAACTCAAAAACTGGCTTGAAGATATTGAAGAATACCTGAACAGTCTAAAGGAAATTCATTTGCTGGAAACCAAACTTCTGGATGAAAAAAATGATAAGGAGGTCAGCATGAAAATTGCAAAAGTTCCGTCTCAGGTTCTTACTTTCCAGTTGTTTGAAGAGGGGAAAACGATCTCGGAAATTGCGATGGAAAGAGGTTTGGTAAAAGAAACGGTGATTGGTCATTTGGCGAAATTTGCTGAACAAGGTTTGTTGGATATTGCAAGAGTGATTACTTCCGATAAAATTAAAACGTTTAAGGAAATGTTTCACAGAGATCCAAAGGAAACTTTAAATGAATGGAAAACTGCGTTACCAAATGATTTTGAATTTAATGAAATTAGGATTTTGATTAATCATTTTACGTATCAGAAGGAGAAAAATAATAGCTAAAATAATATTATTTCACCTTCCTGTAATGTTTCATATTCAAAATCAGTATGATCATAACCATTGTTTATTTTCCATTCTTTATTATAGATGAATGAAATAAAATCTCCAATATAAGGCCTTGATTTATTGTGGATTATAGGATGTTTGTATTCTAGCCAAATTTTCAAAAAATCATTTTTTTGTGCTGAATAATTTCCAAAAATTTTTGTGGAATTCAGTAATGAAACAATTGTTTCGGCCAAAAGTCCGTTATTTAATTTGTTTCGTGATGATTGGTATTGATAGAATTCAAATCCAAGATCGTCTCTAAATTTTGATGATGATAAGTTCCAGAAAATTCTCGTTTCGTGATATTGGGACGTAGTTAAATTAAGTTTATATCTTCTTGAATTTTTATTGTGAATAATTTCTTCATGAAAGTTTGAAGAACTCCCATCTTTTATAATGAATTCAATTTTATTTTGTGAATATATCATTACGTAAAAATTTTACCTTAAATATAAAAATATTGTACAACTTCTAATAGTTTTTCCCACAACACACCAATCAATTCCATCAATTACAAAAAGTAACCAATGCAATTTATTAGCCTTAACTTTGCTTGGTTAAATTTAATAAATGAAAAATTTTAATATATCCGTGCTTGATTTGGCTCCCGTAAAACAGGGGAAAACCATTCACGATACTTTTCAGGACAGTCTGTCTTTGGCAAACTTTGCTGAAAATTTAGATTATAAAAGATTCTGGCTTGCCGAACATCACAATATGGAAAGCATTGCCAGTTCCGCAACCTCGGTTTTGATAGGTTTTATCGCCAACGGAACAAAAAAAATAAGAGTCGGCTCTGGAGGAATTATGCTTCCAAATCACAGCTCTTTAGTTATTGCCGAACAATTCGGAACTTTAGAATCACTTTTCCCGGGAAGAATTGATCTTGGTTTGGGAAGAGCTCCGGGAACAGATGGTCTGACGGCGCAGGCTTTAGGAAGAAATCCGGCAATCATCAATGAGCAATTCCCGAGACAGATTTTAGAATTGCAGAAATACTTTTCCAAAGAAAATTCAAATGCTTTGGTTCGTGCAATTCCGGGTGAGGGTTTAGATATTCCGATGTATATTCTCGGTTCTAGTACAGATAGCGCCTGGTTGGCTGCAGAATTGGGTCTTCCGTATGCTTTTGCAGGACATTTTGCTCCTGAACAAATGGATATGGCTTTTAAAATTTATAGAGAACATTTTGAGCCTTCAAAATATTTAGACAAACCTTATGTTTTGGCTTGTGTGAACGGTGTTGCTGCAGAAACTTCTGAAGAAGCACACTTTCTTTCTACGACTTTATTTCAGGCGTTCATTAATATTATCAGAAACGACAGGAAACCTTTTCCAGCACCGATTGAAGATATGGATACTGTTTGGTCGGCGACGGAAAAATCGATGGTTTTACAGAAATTAAAATTTAGTTTTATCGGAAATCAAGATGAAATTGCTGAACAGATTAAAAACTTTCAGGAAAAATATCAGGTGGATGAATTGATGATCAATTCTCATATCTATGACCACCAGAAAAGACTGGAATCGTATGAGATTATAAGGAAAGCCACAGATTCTTTGTTTTAATTTTAAATCCCGCAGATTTCACAGATTGACGCAGATATTTTTAAGTTTAAAATGAAAATCAAACATTTTGAAAATTATGTATTCTCAATATTTCAAAGCTTTGGCTAAAAACTTATATGACTCATGTGTTAAAATCTTCTGCAACTTTTATAGTTAAGCGAAAGCGGTCGCACAAACCGCTCATATTAATTGTTGATGCTTATTTTTATGAGTATCTTTGCGAAAATTTAAAGTAAAAATGTCTGATATTAAATTAAATACTATTCCTGAGGCCATTGAAGACCTTAAAAATGGTAAAATAATCATAGTGGTAGACGATGAAGACAGAGAAAATGAAGGTGATTTTCTTTGTGCTGCCGAACTAACGACACCTGAACTGATCAATTTTATGGCTGTTCACGGAAGAGGGCTTATTTGTATGCCGCTTCCTGAAAAAAGATGTGATGAATTAGGATTAGATGTAATGGTAAGCCGAAGCAGCGATCCTAAAGAGACTGCATTTACCGTTTCTGTAGACCTTTTAGGTGACGGAACTTCTACCGGAATTTCTGCTCAGGACAGAGCAAAAACCGTTTTAGCTTTGATGAATGAAAAGTCTAAGCCTACAGATTTTATGCGTCCGGGTCATATTTTCCCTCTTCGTGCAAGAAAAGGTGGCGTTCTGAAAAGAGCGGGCCACACCGAAGCAGCAATCGATCTTACTTGTCTTGCAGGTTTGAAAGAAGGTGGAGTGATCTGTGAGATTATGAATGAAGACGGATCGATGTCTCGTTTGCCGGAATTGTTTGCTTTTGCTCAGAAACATGATATGAAGATCGTATCTATTGAAGATCTGATTCATTATCAGCTTAAAAAAGGAAATCTTATCGAAAGACTGGAAGAAAGAAAAGTAAACACTGCTTATGGTGAATTTGACTTTTTTGCTTTCAGAGAAACCTCAAACGATCAGATCCACTTTGCTTTAACAAAAGGGAGCTGGGCTGTAGATGAGCCGGTTTTGGTGAGAGTACAGTCTTCTGATTCTTATTTTGATGTGTTGACAAGATTAAATAACGGTGAAAAACCATTGTTGGAAAAAGTAACATCAATGGTGAATGAAGCAGGAAAAGGAGCGATAATTTTTATTAATAATGTATCTAATTCTGAAAATACACTAAAAAAATTACAGCAGTTTTTAAATTATCAGGACGGACAGCAAAAGCATCCAACTGCTGCTTTCAATTACAGAGATTACGGAATCGGAACTCAGATTCTGAAAAATTTAGGAATTAATAAATTTAAAGTAATCACTCAAAATCCTACTGTAAAACCTCAGGTTGGAGGTTATGATGTTGAGGTGACAGAGATGGTTCAACTTTAAAAGTGAAATATTAAAATGTGAATTGTCAAAAGTCAATTTTGCTTCGCAAGTGAATTTGTTGCAGTTTTTGAATTGACAATGAAATTAATTGACTTCAGAGAAAATTCACTATTCACAATAAAAAATGGCTTGATTTTCTCAAGCCATTTTTATTTCGTCGAAATTTCTAAATCCGTTTAGAAAATCTTTAACATTCATTCTTTTCTTTCCTTCCAACTGTAATTCTGAAGGGAAATACATTCCGTCTTTTGTATAGATTTTAAATTCATTTTTTGAAATTTCTAAACTTCCGATTGGTTTTCCGTGATCTGAAAGTTCAAATTTTCCGTTGTATATTTTTAATCCTTTTTCTTCTTCACCAATTTTTAAAGTCGTGAAAGCTGCCGGATAAGGCGACATTCCTAAAATAAACTGATGAACTTCTTTTGAATTTTTCGTCCAGTCGATTCTGGTGTCTTCTTTGAAGATTTTAAAAGCATTTTTAGGATGTTCTACTTCAGGCTGAGGTTTTTCTATGATTGAATTTTCTGCTAGTCCATCCAATGTTTTTACCACCAATTTTGAACCCATTTCCATTAATCTGTCGTGCAAACTTCCTGCATTTTCATTTTCTAAAACCGGAATTTCTTCCTGTAATAAAATATTTCCTTCATCAATTTTTTCGTTAATAAAGAAAGTGGTTGCACCAGTTTTTTCTTCACCGTTAATTACCGCATAATTAATTGGAGCGGCACCTCTGTAATCTGGAAGCAATGAAGCATGAAGATTGAAAGTTCCCATTTTTGGCATTTCAAACAATACTTTAGGCATCATTCTGAAAGCGACTACTACAAAAACATCAGCATCTAATTTTCTTAATTCTTCTAAAAATTCAGGATTTCTCAATTTTTCAGGTTGAAAAACAGGAATATTGTTTTCGGAAGTATAAATTTTTACAGGAGACTGATTGATCTTTTGTCCTCGTCCGCTTGCTTTATCGGCAACGGTTACAACGCCTACAACTTCGTGATGAGATTGATGAATGGCTTCCAATGCAGTCTTTGCAAACTCCGGAGTGCCCAAAAAAACGACTTTCAATGATTTCATAATGCAAAGATAAACTCTTGAGTTATAAGTTAGAAATTATGAGTTATGAATTTTTTAATTGTTATTACTTATTACTTATGTCAACGCATACGTTCTAAAATTCAGCATTTTTACTTTTCCGGAATCTAATAAGAAAATAAGATTTTCTAATATATTTTCTTTGGTCTGAAATTGTAACTGCACAGAAATTTCTTCAATAGTTGCTGGCTTTTTATTTAAAACATTCAAGATTTCCAGAGAAACATTTTTACCAAAGATAGATTGTTTGTTTTTTTCGCATACAGTGCATTGTCCGCAGTTTTTAGTGTTTTTTTCGCCAAAGTAGGAGAGGATCAATTTCATTTTGCAGTATTGATTGTCCTCGATGAAAAATTTCATCTCTTCCCATTTCTGGATTTTGTTTTTCTGAATATGCTCAAAAAGATTCCAATATAGGCTGTTGATAGCTCTTTCGTCCCGTGGTTTCAAAAATTTTACACTTGCCAAAGCTCCATCAATATATTCAAGATAATTTTTCTGCTGTAATTCTTTCAGACGTTCTTTGATCAGATGAATACTCACTCCTATTTTATTGCTTACATTTTGCTCGCTAAACATCACTTTGTGTGTTGTAATTCCTGAAACGGAACGCAAAAGAAGTTCGATAAAATAAGCATCTTTCTGGGGAAGCTGATCAATTTCATCAGGCTTAATTAAAAGTTCGAGTGACGATAAACTTTTGTTGCTGTTGTGGAAAATGATTTCCTGGGTATGAAGGAAATTCAGAACGTTTTTAATCTTCGCTGTTGAAAGTTTCGTGAAACTTTGGATTCCTGAAGCATTTAATTGGAAAACTTTTTCGGGAAGCTCAAATTCAGCCACCTGAAATTTGGAATACAAATAAGAGATAATCTTTAGAAACTCAGCTTTATTTGGAATCTGATTTCTTAGAATTTGATCAAAATTTGAAATCTCCTGTTTGTTCCAAAGCATGAATGCATAACTTTTTTTTCCATCTCTTCCGGCACGCCCTATTTCCTGATAATAATTTTCAATCGACTGAGAAGGAGAGAAGTGAATGACGAAGCGTACATTATCTTTATCGATTCCCATCCCAAAAGCATTGGTTGAGATTAATACATTTTGATCACTGTTGTTCCAGAAATTTTGTCTTTCGTTTTTTTCTTTTGTTGATAACCCTGCATGGAAATAATCAACATTCTGAATCTTATGTCTGTGAAGAAATTCAGTGAGTAATTCGGCATCTTTTCGGGTTCTCACATAGATGATTCCCGACTCTTTAGCGTATTTAAGGATGTTAAAAACCTTTTGATATTTATCTGAAATCTCTTCGGTGAAAATTTTAATATTGTCTCTTTTGAAACTTTTTTGAAATACCTGTGGATCTTTAAGTTCCAGTTTATTTTTAATTTCATCTAAAACTTTTGGAGTTGCCGTTGCGGTTAATGCAAGACACGTAATTTCCGGATTGTTTTTTCTGAAATCTTTAATGTTCTGATAACTGGGTCTGAAATCTTGTCCCCATTCTGAAATACAGTGCGCTTCATCGACTGCAATAAATGACAACTGAATTTCCTCAATTTGTTGAATAAATAATTTATTGGTTAATCTTTCGGGTGAGACATATAATAATTTTGTGAGGCCGTCTTTGCATCTGTTATAAATGACTTCGGCATCAAACTCATCCAATTCCGAACTAAGATATTCTGCTTCAATTCCTCTGAATTTTAATTGGTTGACCTGATCTTTCATCAATGCCAATAAAGGTGAAATGACAAGACAAGTTCCTTCCTGAAGCAAAGCGGGAAGCTGATAACATAATGATTTTCCGGCACCGGTGGGAAGAAGAACTAAGGTGTCTTTTCTGTTAATAACAGAGTCTATAATCTGTTCTTGCGCATCTCTAAATTGATCGTAACCCCAAAAATGTTTAAGGGTTTTATTTTTAAGTTCATTAAAATCTTGCGAGGAAATCATAAGGTAAATGTAAGGAAAGTATTGACACAAAAAAAGCCACGCAATGCATGGCTTTAATTATATAATAAGAATTTTTTATTATTTAGCTTCGAAGTAAACTCTTCTGTTTGCTCTGTTTTTCCATTCAGGACATTTGGTAGCAGGATCACACTCTGGGTACTTAAGGTCTTTTTCACCTCTACCTACAGCGTTTAATTTAGAAGAATCTACACCATTTTTGATCAAATAGTTTTTAACACTGTTTGCTCTTCTTTCAGACAATTTTTGGTTGTACTCGTCAGAAGCTCTGGTATCAGTTGCTCCAATTACGGTATAGGTACCGCTTGAAGAGTTGATATAGCTTACAGCATTGTTTAGGATAGGTGTGTTATTTGGTAAAATTCTGTCCGAATTTAAATCAAACTCGATTCCTTCCATGTTAGTCACAGTTTCGTCAATTGGTCCTACCGGAGTAGTCGGCGTCAATGGACATCCCTGATTTTCTACCGGGCCAGGAACTGTTACACACTTGTCGTAAAGATCGATTACACCGTCTAAATCTGCATCAAGAGCTACACCAGCACCGTCAACTCTTGCTCCTGCAGGAGTATCAAGTTGTCTGTCCCAATCGTCGCAAACTCCGTCATTATCGGCGTCTCCTTTTTTACAAACTTCAATATCCTGGTTTTTGTTAGCCAAAACATCTAATTTATAATAAATCTCTTGTAATGGGTCATGCCACATTAGGTGAGATTCGTGTTTTCCTAATTTTAAAGATAGACCAATTGTAGCGTTGAAGAAGTTATCAGAAACCTGCTCTTCTCTTTGATTAATAGCGCTATATTGAGCTCCACCACCGTCAAATTCATCATCACCTGTGTAAACATACATTAGTCTTCCTTCAAGATCTAATCTTCTGTTTACTTTAAATTTAAGTCCAGCTCCTGCTTGTCCGAAGAAAGAACCAAATTTAAAAGGTTTAATTTCTGTCATTAATCTCTGTCCGTTAGCATCTTTCTGATAGGCTCTGTAGGCAATTGTACCAATACCTGCATAACCATGTAATGCCCATCTGTACGTAGACTTGTTATCAACTCTTCTTAAAAGATTTGAAAAATTAATATCTCCCAATAAAGAGATTGCATCATATTGTGTTCTTGCACCTACTTCATTTAAATTATTAGAAGGAGCAGGATCTTTTGTATTGAACCAACCTTGTCTTGTTTCACCTCTGTCATACTGTAAATTAATACCGAAAGCATGAGTAATTGCTTTGTCGACACTCACATAAGCAGAGTAACCGAAAAGATTTTTACCGTTACCGTTTTTAATGGAAGTTAAATCTCCCGATTGAAGTAAAGGTACACCTGCACCAAATGACACTGCCCAATCATTAAATCTTTTAGATTTTTGAGTGAACGGTGAAACGTTGGCAGAGCCAGAAGAAAATGTATTTGGATACTCGTCGGTAGAAACTACGGCTATTGAATCTTGTGCATAGCTCGCTGTAGGAACAGCTAGTGCTAAGGCAACAATTGCTAAACTTAATTTCATAGTATGTATTTTTTTATTTAGTTAATTAAATGAATTATTATTTGATGCTTAATTGGTTGGGCAGCCATTATTATCAACTGACCCAGGAACAGTTACGCATTTATCATATAAATCGATGACACCATCAAGATCCAGATCCAATGCTACACCGGCACCATCAACTCTCGCTCCTGCAGGAGTGTTCAGTTCTCTGTCCCAGTCGTCGCATACGCCATCATTATCGTTGTCCCCTTTCTCACATACAACCAGATCACTTGCTGTATTTTCTAGTACATTTGCTCTGTAATAAACTTCTTGTAAAGGATCGTGCCACGTTAGGTGAGACATATGTTTACCTAATTTAAATGATACACCTAAATTAACGGTAAGCATATTATCTGATCTTTTATCATTGATCATGTTATATTTTGAGTTACCACTGGTAGGATCGTAATCTGCAGGCTCTGCATAACCGCCACCGTCAAATTCATCATCACCACTGATAACATACATTGCTCTGGCTTCGATATCGATAAGTCTAGAAACATTATATTTCAGACCCGCACCAAATTGGTAAAAAAATGAGCTAATATCAAGTTTTTGATCTATAAACAAAGGTACTCTTCTAGGTGAATTGCTCCATCTAAATTCATCATTATCGTGTAAAGATGTGTTGAAGCTCATTAAGCCGATTCCTCCATAACCATGGAAAGCCCATCTGTAAGGTGAATGATTATCTGCTCTTCTCAGAAGATTAGACAAATTAACATCTGCTAATAGAGCAATCTGATCATATTTTGTCTTTGCTTCTCCTACACCCGCTGTTAACCCACGAGAACCCCACTGTATTCCTTTTTGGTTGGTTTCACCTCTTTGGTAGGCAAGGCTTATTCCGAATGTATGAGAGATTTGTTTGTCGATACTTACATAGCTGTTGTATCCCCAATTAACCTTTTTATCATAAAAAGAAGTAAGATCCGAGTTCATCATAAATGCTGCACCGCCACCTACAGAAATAGACCAATCGCTGAATCTTCTTGCTTTATTGTCAAATTTTTGAATATTTGCAGAGCCGGAAGAGAACGTATTGGGATACTCATTGGTAGAGTTTACGGAAATACTGTCCTGTGCATAGGTAGCAATAGGCAAAGCGGCCAATAATAATAAACCTAATTTCATACAATATGTTTTATGTGTTTGTTTTTTTAAATAAATCCTTTAATAATATCCTGGAAAATTCCCTTTCAAAAAGATGTCTGTTATGAGGGATTTCTAATCTTTCTGATACAAATTTTAATTCACCATACTTTACAATATCAATATCTATAATTCTGTCTGTATAAACTTTTGAAACTGTAGAATCAGTAAGCCGACCCATATCAATTTCTATTTTTTTCACGTAATCAAGCAGTTGTATAGGTGATAGGTGAGTAGATATTATTGTTGCAATATTACAAAAAATATTAGAACTGGCAAATTCTACGGGTTCTGATGTTAAGTATTCACTTTTTTTTAATATTGTACAGGTCTCACTTAGTTTGTTTAAAGCGGTGTCAATATTATTTTTTTGGTCACCAATGTTACTTCCTAGTAACAAAACCACCTTATGTTGCGACATATCGGAAAATGATTGTTTATGAAGAGTTTCTTTAAAAATGTATTCGCAAATATAGTGGCTATTGTCATATTATGTTTCGTGTTTTTCTTCTTTTTTATTATTATGATTGCGATCAGCTCAGTGAGTGGAGAGAAATCTGTTAATGTAAAAAAGAATTCTGTTTTAACTATTAATTTAAAGACATCTATTATTGATAGTCCTACAGAAGAACAACAAAGTATCTTTAATTTAAAAGATAAAAATACAAACATCCTGATTTATGATGCTGTAGAAGCTATTCATAAAGCAAAAAATGATGATAATATTAAAGGTATAAGTATCGAAACAGATAATATTAATGCAGGAACTACGCAGATTGATGATCTGAGAAATGCCATCGAAGATTTTAAAAAGAGCGGAAAATTTGTTTATGCATACGGGAATTCTGTTTCTCAGGCTTCTTATTATCTAGGTTCTGTTGCAGATCAGTATTATCTGAATCCGTCTGGTGGAATTGAGCTTAAAGGTCTGGCAACTGAAGTTACTTTCTTTAAAGATTTTGCCGAAAAATATGGTATCGGTATTGAAGTAATCCGTCACGGTAAGTTTAAATCTGCTGTTGAGCCTTTTTTAAGAAATGATATTTCTCCCGAAAATAAAGAGCAATTGAGTACTTTATTGAATGATATCTGGGGGAATACTTCATCAAAGATGGCAGCTTCAAGAAAAATGCAGTCTGAGGAATTCAAAACTGTTGTTGACAGCTTATATGGAATGATTCCTGATTTAACTGTAAAATATAAATTGGCAGATAAACTGATTCAGAAAACTGAATATGATCAATTGATCAGAACTAAGCTAAGTCTTGCTGAAAAGGATAAATTAAACAAAGTTTCACTTCAAAAATACATCGATTCATTTGATGATAAAGACAGCTCTGGTGAAAAAGTAGCGGTTTTGTATGCATCAGGTTCTATCAATAATGGCGATGAATACAGTGATATTTATTCTGAAAAATATATCAAATACATTAAAGAGCTTCAGAAAGATGATAAGGTAAAAGCGGTCGTTTTAAGAATTAATTCTCCGGGGGGAAGTGCAAATGCTTCTGATGAGATTTTATTTGAACTTCAACAGTTGAAAAAAACAAAACCTCTAGTAGTTTCTTTTGGTGATTACGCTGCTTCAGGCGGTTATTATATTGCAATGGGTGCCGATAAAATTTATTCTGAACCGAATACTTTAACAGGATCTATCGGAGTTTTCGGAGTATTGCCTTACTTTAAAGATATTGCCAATAAAAACGGCGTGCGTTCTGATATTGTTGCTACCAATGCCAACTCAGCGTATTATTCTTCATTGCACGGTCTTACGCCTTATGGAGTAAATTTAATGACGAGAAGCGTAGAAGGTACTTACAAAAGATTTGTATATTTTGTAACACAGAACAGAAAGAAAACTTTCGAGCAGATCGATAACATCGGAGGCGGAAGAGTTTGGAGCGGAGTTCGTGCAAAAGAAATCGGTTTGGTAGACGAATTGGGAACTTTAAATGATGCCGTGAAATTTGCTGCACAAAAAGCAAACTTGAAATCTTACAACGTTGCTTCTTATCCTAAAAGAATGACTGCTTTTGAGCAGATTTTTGATGACATGAATGAAGACGACATCTCTGCAAGAGTGATCAAAAACAAAATTGGTAAAGCAAACTATGAAATTCTGGAACAGCTTACCGATGAGAAATTAAAATCAGAGGTGAAAATGGAAATGCCTTACAGAATCAAAATCAACTAAATTATATTGTTCATAAAAAATCCCGATTTGAAAATTTCAAATCGGGATTTTATTTTTTTTTAAAGGATTTTTTTATTTCCTAGTAGCCATTCCGTAAAGCCAAAGTACAATGATAGCACCACCAATGGCAAGGAACCAGCTTCTGAAGTTCCAGAAAGAATCTACATCACCCCAGTGAAGAATATATACTCCAATAAGGCCACCGATGAAGGCACCAACGATACCAAGAATAATCGTGATAAGCCAGCCACCGCCTTGTTTTCCAGGCATAATCATTTTAGCAAGTGCTCCTGCCAATAGACCAAAGATAATCCAAGTAATAAATCCCATAATTTTAATTTTTTAATGTTAATAATTTGAATAATTTGTTTTCAAAAGAGAATTTATCTCTTCTTGAAGAACGAATCTACAAACTCTGTACCATTAAAAAGTTGAAGGTCTTGCATCTTTTCTCCAACACCTATATATTTTACCGGAATCTGAAACTGATCTGAAATACCAATGACAACTCCGCCTTTTGCGGTTCCGTCTAATTTGGTTACTGCTAAAGCATTCACCTCAGTTGCTGCTGTGAATTGCTTGGCCTGTTCAAAAGCGTTTTGTCCTGTAGAGCCGTCAAGAACCAATAAAATTTCATGAGGCGCATCAGGAATTACTTTCTGCATCACCCTCTTGATTTTAGAAAGCTCATTCATCAAATTAATTTTATTGTGAAGCCTTCCTGCCGTGTCAATAATAACCACATCAGCATCTTGAGCAACGGCGCTTTGCACGGTATCAAAAGCTACAGAAGCAGGGTCAGAGCCCATGTCCTGTTTTACAATAGGAACGCCCACTCTTTCACTCCAGATAACAAGCTGGTCTACTGCTGCAGCTCTAAATGTATCTGCAGCACCCAAAACTACCTTTTTGCCTTCAGATTTAAACTGATGAGCCAGCTTTCCGATAGTGGTCGTTTTTCCTACGCCGTTTACGCCGACAACCATAATAACGTATGGTTTTTTACTTGTATCAATGTTGCCGCTTCCTGCATGAGGATTTTCCAAAAGAAGCCCGGAGATTTCTTCACGTAGAATTTGGTCTAATTCGTTTACGCCGACATATTTGTCTCTGGCAACACGTTCTTCAATTCTCTCAATGATTTTAATGGTCGTAGAAGCGCCAACGTCTGAAGCAATAAGTATCTCTTCCAGATTATCCAGAACCTCGTCATCTACTTTGCTTTTGCCGACTACGGCTTTAGTCATTTTTTCAAAGAAACCCTGATTAGATTTTTCCAGACCTTTATCTAAAGTTTCTTTTTCTTCTTTTTTGAAAATATTTTTAAACCAACTCATTGTATGAATTATGGAATTTTAATTAATGATGGAAGCTGGGCGTAGGAAGTTGGATGTTAAAACCACAATGTCTTATTTTGTAAACATCCGGCATCCAACATCTGACTTCCAGCTCAGAAAGCAAAGATAACAAAAAAACTACCCAAAATATGAGTAGTTTTTTGTATTGTAAATAAAGTTGTGAATTATTTTTTCAAATAACCGTCAACTTCGTCTGCATTCATTACTTTTTCTTCGAAAACGTAAGCTCCTGATTTAGAAGACTTCACCATTTTCACGACTTTAGTCATTTTTTTTGACTGTCCGCTTTGTAGGGTTGCTACTACTTTCTTTGCCATGGTAAATTATATTTATAAATTACTTGATTTCTTTGTGAAGGGTAGATCTCTTAAGAACCGGATTGTATTTTTTCAATTCCAATCTTTCTGTAGTGTTCTTTTTATTTTTTGTAGAAATGTATCTAGACATTCCTGGCATACCGCTTTCTTTGTGCTCTGTACATTCAAGTATTACTTGAACTCTATTTCCTTTTTTTGCCATGATTTTAGTTCTTTTTAATCAATCCTTCTCTGATGCCTCTTTCGATAGCCTCTTCGATTCCAATCTTGTTAATGATTCTCAATCCATGAGCTGAAACTTTAAGCGTAACATGCTTGTCTTGCTCTGGAAGGTAAAATTTCTTTTCCAATAAGTTAATTTCAAAACGACGCTTCGTTTTGTTATTAGCGTGGGAAACGTTGTTACCAACCATTGCACGCTTTCCTGTTATCTGGCAAATTCTTGACATATCTCGATGTTCTTATTTGTATAATATTTGAGGTTGCAAAATAACGAAGTTTTTTTTAGATAGACAAGTCTTTGTATAAATTTTATAATAAATATTTATCATTTTTAATGACTTACCCATTCATTTACATTCTTTAAAGTCTCTCAGATGCGGTCATGTGATAAATATCAGTCTTCATTTTAAACCTGAAATAAT
Organism: Chryseobacterium indoltheticum; assembly: GCF_003815915.1. NCBI lineage: Bacteria > Pseudomonadati > Bacteroidota > Flavobacteriia > Flavobacteriales > Weeksellaceae > Chryseobacterium > Chryseobacterium indoltheticum. The sequence goes on along the minus strand of NZ_CP033929.1, from coordinate 3,813,687 downwards.
ATTTGACAGTATCTTTGTTTTTAATTAATCTAAATAAAAATAAAATGAAAAAGTTGTATATTTTTGCTTTTTTTATTCCCATGATGTTTCAGTCTCAAACTTTTTCTGAAGTTTCCAGCAGCATAAAAAATTTCTATTACGGATCCAGCGACATCGGGGATTTTAATAATGACGGAAAACCGGATGTTGTATACAATGGTGCTGTAGATAATAATGCAGACGGAACCGCAGATGTTACATTTAACGAAGCTTATATTAATAATAACAGTGTTTTTTCTGCTTATGGAGATTTAGGAACAGATGTTACGCATTTAGGAGATATTAAATTTATAGATTATAATAATGACGGATTATTAGATATTGTTTCTACAGGTTTGAGTTATCAGGATGTTGTTAATTATAAGCATTATCGATTTTTAAATACAGGATCAGGCTTTTCGAAAGTTGAAGATACTGCCGGAAAAGTTTACGGCTCTATAGAAGTTTTTGATTTTAATCATGATGGAAAACAGGATTATGCAATCAACGGGCCTCAATATGTGCACGGAACCGGTTTTGTCTATGATTTAAGTTTTTACAAAAACTCAGGAAATGGTTTCCAATTAACTCAGTCATGGCTTTCCGGAACGCAGAACGGAAGTTTTAAAGTTTTAGACCTGAATAACGATCAGCTTTTAGATGTAGTTATTTTCGGGTATGACAAAGATACAAATCCAGTTTTTAAAGTATATCTAAATTCGAATGGCACACTTCAGGAATCTCAGACTTTATTGCCTTTAGCCAGTGGGAAATTGGCTTATGCAGACTTCAATGCAGATGGTTTTTTAGATTTGGCGGCGATTGGTCAGGATGGAAATTATGATGAATATCTTGGAGTCTTTATGAATGACGGAACGGGACAGTTTACAACACATGCAATTTCCGGAGAAGGGCTTTCTGCTTCAAGTGTAGATGTTGGAGATCTTAATAATGATGGGTATTACGATTTTGTAGTCATTGGTGATGATAAAAATAATGACGGAGCGGTGAATGTTTTTCTTTACAATCCGGCTTCTCAATCTTTTACAAAAGCGAGCAATACTTCTTTGTATAATCTTGGCGGAACAGGAAATGTAAGGCTTTTTGATTATGACGGAAACAATCATCCAGATGTTTTAATGACGGGTTTCGATTGGGCTGATCCTGATTTAAATTCATTCACTAAATTGTATAAAAATACATCTACGGAAACAAATTTAAAACCAACCGCTCCAACTCATTTAAATTTAAACAAAAACGGGAATACATTCAATTTTACATGGAGTGGCGCAACCGATGATAAAACTCCGGTCAATGCTTTACAATATGAAATTAAAGTCGGAACAAGTCCGGGAGCACAAGATGTAGCGAAATATATTGTGACCACACCTTCCTGGTTTTTAACACTTGATTCTTCTATTCAGCAAGTATATTGGAGTGTAAGATCAATTGATGCATCCAAAGTTTACTCCGATCCATCGGTAGAAAATACATTAGGCGTAAATGATTTTTCACCGAAGACAAAACTGTCGATATATCCAAATCCGGCTTCTGAAAAAGTTTTTATTAAAGGTGAAAAAGCTTCTGCAGTAGAAATGTACTCAATGGATGGTAAAAAACTCAATGTACAGCTTAACAGCGATCAGTCGGTAACCGTTTCTGATCTTCCAAAAGGAATGTACATTCTGAAAATTAAAATTAAAGATAACTGGATAACCCAAAAACTAATGATCAAGTAAATAGTAGTTTGAATTTGATTTTTAAACTTAAATTAAACAGAGAAAACCAGCTGAAAGGCTGGTTTTCTATTTATATGAAACTTTCAATATTTAAAAGTTTACTTTTTGTTTTCCTTCTTTATTTTATTCTGAAACCTTTTAATCAGAAAATAAAAAAGCAAAAATCCCAACGAAAAAATAGAAAGTCTTGAGAGAAAATCTCCTGCTCTTACATAAAATGTCTCACCTTCATAAAGATTAACTTTAGCAAATAAAGTAGTCTGATCGCCGTAGAAAGTGTCTTCTAAAATTTCACCTTTTGCATTAATATGGGCAGAAATTCCACTGTTTGCAGAACGTACAATTTCTCTTCGGGTTTCGATGGCTCTCATTCTTGCGTAAGAAAGAAGCTGTTTGTGACCTTCTGTTACGCCCCACCAAGAATCATTGGTCATGATTCCGAGGAAATTGGCTCCTTTTTTTACGTAATCAGTTACAAATTCACCATAAATACTTTCATAGCAAATAATCGGTGCGATCTTTCCTTTATTATAAGGGTTTGAAAATGCAACACGCTCTTTATCTGTTCCAAGCGAAGCAACTGTTCCTCCCAGATTGATCATCGCATCGCCTAAAAGAGGTTTTAAAACATTCATGTAAGGGAAAATTTCAACACCCGGAACAAGCTTTCCTTTGTGATAGACTTCAACCTTTTGATTCGGAATAATCTGAACTGCAGAATTATAACTTTCTACCCAAGCTCTGTCATTGATTTGATAGGCATCTTTGGGTAAATTATTTTTATCAAAGAAATATTTGTGAGAAGAAATTCCTGTCGCAAAAACAGAACCTGGATGTTTTGCAAGAAAACCTTTTACGTTATTAAGTAGTTCACTTTTTTCAAAAGCAGTTTCAGAAATAGAGCCTCTCCCGGGAATTGCCGTTTCGGGAGCGATATAATAATCAATCTTTCCTTTGGTATTGTTTTCAGCTAAAGCTAAAAGCTCATTCTGAATGGTGATGCTGTCTTTAGAGTATTTCTCACCATAAGGATCAAGATCCGGCTGCAACATTAAAACGCTGACTTCACCAATCGGTTTTTCATTAAAACTATTGAATTTTATCAACGAAATAATCATCGGAAGACCGATCAAAAGTACCGTTGCAGAAACATTGATGATTAAATCTTTTCTTTTTCTTCCGGCTTCCCAAATTCTGATGGTGTAAAAGATGAGTAAATTAACTAGCAAGATCCAGAAACTTCCGCCAGTTGCGCCCAGAGTATCATACCACTGAATAAGTTTCGGATATTCTGAAAAAGCATTTCCAAGATTCAGCCAAGGCCACGTTAATTCCCAATTGAGATGAAATTTTTCAAAACTCATCCATATTGCTACTAAAAAAGCCATTCCCCAATACGTTCCCTGTGCATTTTTATACCAATGATAACATTGAAAAACCAATGAATATAAAAAAGAATTGACCAAAACCGGAAATACAACGGCCATCATAGAATGACTTCCATCCGGGTTTTTTGATCCGTACAGCCAGCCTGTGGTCACAAGATTCCAAATAACAAAACACAGATAAGAAAGACCGAAAACGACCCAACTTTTTCTGTTGTAATTTGAAAATTTAGAAACGCCATGTTCCATCATCAGAAGCGGAACGAGGGCAAAGAATATAAAAAACGGAACTCCGTAAGTCGGCCACGAAACCGATAGCAACATCGCTGAAATGAGCGTAAGTAAGACGTATTTCATTAATTTAGTTTAACACACAAATTTACTGTTTTTGAAATGAATAACTTTGCAAATGATGTTAAAGAAATTTTATAAATTCATCATTTTACCGTATGCCATTTTTTTGCTCTATCTGATGTTTTTCGGAATGGGAAGATTGCAGTATGAGGATAATATTGTGAGAATTAAGCCGATTGTTTCAACAATTTGGTTTGTTCAGGAAACAATAAGCTGGCTTGATATTATTAGAATTGTCTTGGGAAATGTGGTAATGTTTATTCCTTTTGGTTTCTTAGGCTGGATTTTTCCACAGTTGAAAAATTTAAAAAATCTAGTCATCACTTTTGTTTCTGCCATTGTGATTGTAGAAGCGTTGCAGTATTTTTCAAGATTGGGAGTCTTTGATGTGGATGATGTTATTCTGAATACTTTTGGAGTATTTCTGGGTTGGCAAATTAAAAGAGTCTTGGAAACTAAATTAAGCAAATTTGTAGTTGAATAATTCAACGTCAAGTTTGTCATTCTGCAGGAATCTTAGCTATTTTAAAAATCTTGTATAGATTCCTACGGAATGACAAATTAAATGTATTAATTAGTGAAAAAATTACCCATTCAATTCCTTAGCACGTTTTTCAGCATTTAAAATTCCCTGTTGCAGAATTTCTTTAAAATTATTTTCTTCAAAAGTTTTTAATGCGGCTTCTGTCGTTCCGCCTTTTGAGGCCACATCTTTTATCAGGTCTTCCAGGCTTTTATCAGAATTATTGATCAAATGATAAGCGCCCAACATCGTTTGCTTTACGAACAGTTTAGACAAATTTTCATCAATTCCCATTTGTGTTCCGGCTTTAATCATTGCATCTACGATATAATAAAAATATGCTGGTCCGCTTCCGGAAAGTGCGGTAACTCCGTCTAGTAAATCTTCATTTTCCAAATAAACAGATCTTCCGGTGCTGTTTAGAAGTCTTTCGATATTCATTAACTGATTAAAAGAAATTCCTTCTGCAGAAGTATAGCCGGTAATTCCCATTCCCAAAAGAGTAGGAGAGTTGGGCATTGCTCTTACAACGGATTTGTGATGTAAAGACTTTTGGATTTTTTCAATTTTAATCCCTGCCATAATCGACAATATCATCTGATTTTCGTTTAAAGAAAACTGAAAACTTTCCGCTACTTTTTGAAAATCCTGTGGTTTTACGGCAATGATGATTAAATCGGTATCTAAATTTTTTACCTCTTCAAATACAGAAATTTCAGATTTGGGGAATTCTTCTTTTATTTTCAGAATTTTTGATTGACTTCTGGTGATTAGGTGAAGGTTTTCAGGTTTTATAAGTTCATATTTCAAAAATGATTTTGAAAAAGATAAACCCATATTTCCGGCTCCGATGATGGCGATTTTCATTTGCGATGTTTTTTTATTTATTCTTTTAAATATTTTCTGAATGTCAAAGAATAGAGATCATTGAAAGTGATGAAGTTAATGTTTTTAAATAGAATTCTATCAGGTGTTTTTTCAATTTTTCCCGTAGCGTCGTAATTTTTAATGACGACTGACTTTTCATTTATTTCTAAAATTTCTCCGATTGAAAATATGTTTTTCTTTTTTGTGGAACTTTCGACGATGCAGTGAAAATTTTGCTTTTTTAAAGACTTAAATAAGGACTCAAAATTCTTCAATGAAGTATTGCTGATGATTTTTTGATTGAATTTTATCAAGCCCTCTTCTGAAAATATTTTCTCAGAAGTTTTTTCGAATTTCTTGTGACGAGTGCCTTCAATTCTGTTGTAAGGAATGATTTTAATTCCGTCTAAAGTAAAATTGTGAGACTCCTGAATCATCAGAAAGTTTTCAGAAACATTCAGGATAAAGCCTGATGTAAGTTCTTCCGGACATTCTTCGGAAAAGAAAACTTTTACATAATGAGTTTTATCGATATGATTGTGAATCGTCTGTTTTAATTCTTTATCAGAAGATTTTTTACCAGTCATAGCTATTTTAGAAATATTTGAACTAAAATAAGCTATTCTATTAAAACGAACGAAGAATTGATTTTAAAAAGAGATTAATTTATTCCACAGGAAACTCAGGTCTTCTCATTTTATATTTTGTTCCTGAAAGGGATTCAAGAAAAGAAACTAAAGCTTTTACTTCTTCTTTATTTAGATGTAGAGGTTGCATTAAAGGGGTCTGTATAAAAATTCCATAGATCTGTGCAGCTTCATGGTTGTAAGTGTTCCATTTTCTTTTCTGTCAATAGTGGTTAAACCTTTACCTTTTTCGACAAAATGACGATCTCTTCAAGTTTATCGATAGGTTGAAGCTGAAAGTTTAATGTTTTTAAATAACTGACAAATGTCAGACGAGTGGTATGAAGAGGTTTTGGCTAAAGAATATTCACTTCTCGTTCGAGTTCAATGCCGAATTTTTCTTTTACGGAATCAATAATTAAAGCTGAAAAATCAAAAATTTCTTTTCCGGAAGCATTCCCTGTTGCGTTGATGATGACTAAAGACTGTAATTGATGTGAAGCAACGTTCCCGATTTGTTTTCCTTTCCAGCCACATTGCTCGATAAGCCAGCCTGCAGGAACTTTTACGAAGTTTCCGTTCGGATAACCTTGAATATTTTCAAATTTTAATTTTAAATCTTCAAACTGAGCTAAAGGAATAGTTGGATTTTTAAAAAAACTTCCGGCATTACCAATTTTTTTCGGATCTGGAAGTTTGCTTTGTCTAATGTTGATCACAGCTTTTGAAACATCCTGAATTGTTGGATTTATGATGCCTAAATTTTCCAGTTCAGATTTTATGGCGCCATATTCTGTTTTAATGCTGTGGTTTTGAGTGGTCAATTTAAAACTAACTTCCAAAATCACATATTGGTTTTTTCCTTCCTGCTTAAAAATGGAATCTCTGTACCCGAATCTGCATTTTTCCAGATCAAAAGTTTCAACTTCTAATGTTTGTAAATTCAAAACTTTACAACTCACAAAATGATCTTTTATTTCGGTTCCGTAAGCACCGATATTCTGCATTGGTGAAGTTCCCACATTTCCAGGAATCAGAGAAAGATTTTCGAGTCCGCCATAGTTTTTACCCAAGCAATACATGACGAATTCATGCCAGTTTTCTCCGGCTTTCGCAGTTACTAAAACTTCGTTTTTATTTAAAAATTCTTCAGAAATTCCTTTTAAATTTAACTGTATCGCTAAACCGTCAAAATCTTTTGTGAAAAGAATATTGCTTCCACCACCCAAGAATAGGAGAGGGAGCGTTTGAGTGTTTGAGTGTTTTAGAGTTTCGATTAATTCTTCTACAGTATTTACTTCAACAAAATATTTTGCTTTTGCTTCTACTCCAAAAGTATTGAAAGGTTTTAGTGAAAAATTTTCCTGCATTGGATTTAGTAAATGTTTAGAATTAATTTAAAAATGAAAATTTATTGATATTCCTGAGGAATAATCTTTAAAAGCTCTTGCTTGAAACGGGCAAACTGGTTGTAATGGATGTCGTTTTGCGAATTGACGTACACATGTGATTTCTTACTGGTTTTGATTTGAAAACTCTCATCAATTCCATCAATTGGCTGAATGCTTGATGAGCTTTTGATGCTGTCTAAATTCTTGATTTTAAAAGATGACGTAAGGTTTTTCCATGTTTCCGGATTTATTGCCGAATGCCATTGCCTGTGTGTTTTTTCTGAAGTTTTCCCTGTTTCAAGATGAATGGAATCTTTGGTGACTTTGATGACCTTATAATAACCGAGCTCGCCCCCAATCTCTGAGAAACCGATGAAAGTGATCGCTTCGCTTTTAGAATTCGAATTTTTATCAGCAATTTTATCGCTGCACGAAAAAAAAATCAGCAGTAAAAACATTGAAACGAAAATTTTCAAATCACTTATTTTTACTGCCGACATATTTGTATTATTAAAGATTGAACTCTAATTTATATTTTTCAAGTGCATTTTTTAAGATCTCCGCACTTTTTCTTAAATCTTCTTCTTTCAAAACGTAAGCAATTCTTACTTGTTTTTTTCCTAATTCAGGATCGCTGTAAAAACCTCCTGCAGGGGCAACCATAATGGTTTCGTTATTTAGGGTGTATTTTTCAAGAAGCCATTGTGCGAATTTTTCAGTATCGTCTACCGGAAGTTCGGCAACGCAATAAAATGCTCCTTTTGGTTTTGGGCAAATAACTCCCGGAATTGCATTTAGTAAATCAACCAAAACATTTCTTCTGTGAGTATATTCTTCTCTTACAGCTCTGATGTATGCGCCGTCATTTTGATGAGCGGCAGTTGCAGCGATCTGTCCCAAAAGTACCGGACTTAATCTTGCCTGTGCAAAAAGCATTGCAGCATCGTGGATCTTTTTTGAACGGGTAATTAAACATCCGATTCTTACGCCACACATTGAGTAACGCTTAGATTCAGAATCGATGATGATACAGTTTTCGCTTAGTTCAGGAAAAGCAAGCATTGAAACTTGTTGTTTTCCGTCATACACATATTCTCTGTAAACCTCGTCAGAAATGACAACAATGTCATATTTTAAAGCAATTTCAGCTAATTTCTGAAGTTCTTCACGGGTGTAAAGATATCCTGTAGGATTTCCAGGGTTGCAGATAACGATTGCTCTTGTTTTAGCCGTGATTTTCTTCTCGAATTCTTCAATCGGAGGAAGTGCAAAACCAGTGTCAATAGAAGAAGGAATGGCAACTACATTTACATTGAATGTGCTTGTAAATCCGTTATAATTTGCATAATAAGGTTCAGGGATAATCACTTCGTCACCATCATCACAAAGAGTAGAAATGGCGAAATTTAAAGCTTCAGATCCACCATTGGTAACGATAAAATTATCAGGAGTAAGATCTGTAAAATCTAAAGAGTGGTAATATTCTGTCAATGCTTTTCTGTATTCAATATTTCCTTCTGAAAGAGCATATTCCAAAACTTTTAAATCAATGTTTTTTAAAGCATTCAAAGCGGTTTCAGGAGTTTCTATATCCGGTTGCCCGATGTTCAGGTGATATACTTTTGTACCTCTTTGTTTGGCCTGTAAGGCAAAAGGAACCAGTTTTCTTACCGGCGAAGGCGGCATCTGTTGTGCTCTGTTTGAAATGTTTGGCATTGTCTAAAATTTGTATGCACAAAAATAACAAAATATTTCGGCTCATGGGAAAATATCTTAAATGATATTAATAGTATTATGCTCTGAATAGGAATTGCATTTTTAGTGTTAATAATTCAAAAATGATATAGTTAGAAATTGTGTAATTGTTTTAGGATTGATTATAATTTGTTAATATTCAAAATTTATTAAAAATAATTTAAAATTAGAATTGTGGATTTGAATTTAATTCATAGTTTTACGGCGAACTAAATAAAAAATAATTATGAAAAAACATCAACCAGCTCTTTTGCTGGGTGTGCTGGGACTTCTGACCAGTTCGCTTGCATTAGCACAAAATTATCAGACAATGCCGATACAGTCAGGTTTTAACGAAGACGTTATAGCTAATGGAATTGGTACGGCATTAAGCTCTACATCAGCAATTTTAGATGGAGATTCTTATGTTTTTGTAGCTAAAAACTTTCAGGCTACAGCAACCAGCCCAGCAATTACTTACGGAGTTCCTATTGATGGAATTATCAATTCTGCTGTTATTTCAACTCCTGGTTTAAGTTATCAGCTAGGGAATCTTAGTACGGTAAATTCGCTAAAATTATCTAACACAAATCTTACAGGAACCATGGTGTTTACTACACCAAAAGCTGCTACGAAACTGTATATGCTGTCAACAAGTGGAAGCGCTGCTTCTACGCTTACAGTGACTGTAAACTTTACTGATGCTACCAGCCAGCAAATAACAGGTATTGCAGTTCCTGATTGGTACAACGGATCTGGTTTTGCGGTTCAAGGTTTAGGAAGAATTAATAGAGCAACTGACGGATTGGATGCAGCAGGTGGTACCAACCCAAGAATGTATCAAGCTGCATTAGATATTGATGTAGCAAACCAGGCAAAGCCAATTCAAAGTGTAACAATCACAAAGACTTCTACTTCTAATGGATTTCCTAATGTTTTTGCTTTCTCGGCGGATGCTTATTCAACTTGTGCGCCTCCTGTATTGCAAGCTGCAACAAATATAACGGCAAATGGCGTAACCCTTAACTGGACTGCTTCATCAAGCTCGCAAGCTACTACTTACGGGGTTTACTACAGTGTAAGTTCTACGGCTCCAACTTCTTCCACTGCGCCGATTTTAAATAATGTTTCTGGAGTTACCACCCCTGTCGGAGGTTTAATGTCGAACACGACATATTATTATTGGGTAAGAACAAATTGTGGAGGTACAACAGCTCAAAGTGTTTGGTCTTTTGCAGGAACTTTTAAAACGGCTTGTGGACCGATGACCTCTTTATCTGAAAATTTCGATTCTTATGCTACAGGTACGACGCTCCCGGATTGCTGGGTTAGAAATTTTGTTAATGGAACCATGTCAATAAGTTCTTCTACACCGGCATCAGGAACAAGAAATATTTATCAAACAAATACTTCTACTCAAACACCGAGTACAGTTGTCTTACCAGAATTCAGCAACATTAATGCTGGTACTCATTGGTTAAGATTAAAAGCAAGGGTGAGTGCTGCAACCGGTACATTGAATGTTGGATATGTTACGAATCCTACAGACCCAAGTACTTTTGTGTTGCTTCAGGCCTTAAGCATTGCCAATACAAACTATACAAGTACTAATCCTCAATATACGGTGATTGTTCCTTCTTCTGTTCCTGCAAATGCAAGATTGGCGGTACGAAACACCGCAGACGGAAAAGGATATTACTGGGATGACGTTATTTGGGAACCGGTTCCTTCATGTTTACCTCCTACAGCTGTCACTCCTTCTGCTATTACTGCTAATACTGCTACGGTTTCATGGGCTGCACCTTCTTCTGTTCCGGCAAGTGGATATGAAGTATATTACAGTACAACAAATACGGCTCCTACTTTCACAACTGTTTTAAATGCTACAAACTCTGCAACCTCTGCTACGACCTCCGCACTATTGAACGGATTGTCTGCAGTGACTACTTATTATGTTTGGGTAAGATCAAAATGTTCAGCCACTGATGTAAGTGAATGGTCATTTAGTTCAACATTTACCACAGAATGTGCTACGGTAACTGCTCCTTTCAGTCAAACATTTGATAATGGAGCTCTTCCAAACTGTTGGCAGAATCTAAATCCTACAACTACTGGAACATACGCTTTTTGGAGATTTTCTGGAAGCCCAGGTTATGGTGTAAGTACATCATTTAATGGAAGGACGGCTGGGACATATGCTTGGGTAGATGCCAGTTCACCTTATGATGGAGTGCATAATGTTCAATTAGTTACTCCTTTTATAGATTTAACGGGATTAACGCAGCCTTATATTTCTTTTGAATGGTATAAAAATCACTCATCATCCAGTTCAACTATAATACCATCAACTTTTGCTGATAATAAACTTATTGTGGAAGTGAATAATGGAAATGGTTGGGTGTCTGTATTTAATGATAGCTCAAATTCTGGACAATGGAGAACAGTAGAAATTCCTTTGCCTTCTTCTTATATAGGAACGACTATTCAGGTTAGATTTACTGTGGACAAGGATACGGCTGGTAATGCATACTTTTATGATGATTTGCTGTTAGATAATATTGAAGTAAAACAAAATCCTAATTTATCAACTTCAGAAGTTGCTTCAGCTAAAAAAGATGTTAAAGTTTATCCTAATCCATTCAGGGATATCATTAATATTTCTGAGTTAAAGGATATTAAGACAATCAGAGTTACTGATGTAGCGGGAAGAACTCTTAAAACTATAGAAAATCCTACGAAGGAAATCAGTTTAGGCTCATTAAATTCAGGACTTTATTTGATTACAATGTATTTCAAAGACGGTTCTCAAAATACGGTGAAAGCCACTAAAAAGTAAATTATTTTTGAATTATTTTTTTTAGCAGCCTTGCATTTATGTAAGGCTGTTTTTATTTTCAGAAAGATTTCAATTTAATTAAAGCCTTTTATTTTAAATTTGTTAAAAATTGAAACAATGCAAATTCCATCAATATCAGTAGAAGATTATATCTCACAAATTCCGGAAGAAAGACAGGAGGTTTTCAAAAAAATGTTTGATACAGTCAACGATAATTTACCTCAAGGTTTTAAGCAAGGGGTAAGTTATGGAATGATCGGCTGGAATGTTCCTTTAGAAACTTTTCCGGCAGGTTATCATTGTACGCCGGGATCGCCACTGCCTTTTATGAGTGTGGCTTCACAGAAAAGTTTTATCGCTTTGTATCATATGGGGATGTATGCAAAACCCGAACTTTTAGATTGGTTTGTGGCAGAGTTTCCAAAGCATTCAAAAAGAAAACTGGATATGGGAAAATCTTGTATCCGTTTCAAAAAAATGGATGAAATTCCTTTTGAATTAATTGCCGAACTGAGTAAAAAAATGACTGTAGATGAATGGATCAATATTTATGAAAACAATCTTAAAAAATAGATTCCGAATAAACTTGCTTTTCTTCTTTTCAATTCTTTTTTTCGTTTTAAGTTGTAAAAATTCTCAGACTTTAGGCTTGAAAAACGGAGATTTACTGTTTGTGACGGCAAAAGAAAGCGGTTTGTCGGGTGCGATCAATAATGTAACGCAAAAGCAGAAAAATGCTTCGTTTGATCATATCGGAATTTTACAAAAAGATAAAACAGGTGTCTTTGTTCTTCACGCAGCACCAAAAGGTGGTTCTCAAAAACAAAATTTGAATGAATTTCTAAAAGATCAGGTCAATGACGGACAAAAAGTGGTTGTTTATAGGTTAAAACCTCAGTTTCAGAAAAATATTCCTGATGCAATTGAGAAAGCAAATTCTATGGTGGGCAAACCTTACAATTTCAATTATATTTTAGACGATAATTCTTATTATTGTTCAGATTACATCGAAAGAGCATTTAGAAAAGATAAGATCTTTACATTAGAACCGATGACTTTCATTGATCCCAAAACCGGGAAAACAAATATGTTTTGGGAAGAATTTTATGCTAAAAAAAATCTTAAAGTTCCGGAAGGAGAACTGGGTTGCAATCCAAATGGTCTGGCGGGTTCAGACAAAATCGAAAGGATAAAAGAATTATAATAAAAATTTATTTTTGCCACGAATACACGAATTTAATTTGGAAATAATTTAAAATTCGTGCATTCGTGGCTTTTTTATAATCATTTGAGTGTTGTAAAAATGGGAGAAACTGGAGGGCTTCTCTTTTTTTGTGCTAAATTTTAAAATTATTACCCTACTAATTTGGTAGACTAATATTTTTTTATACTTTTGTGAAAGAATTAATGAGAAAATATTTAAAAATATGTAATTCAGAAAGTATTATTTAATCAAAAATGTTTTAGTTATGATTACAACCAATTTGCAGGCTTTGCCAAAAAATGTAAACCTTATCAAGAAAGAATTGATCCTTGAAGTAGAACTGAATGGAAAAATGAAATTCGATCATCTTTTAAATGCTATTTATCAGCAGATGGGAATTTGTTACAAAGTATTAAGCGCAAATGTGGAGTATATGAACGGAAACAATTTTGGCTCATTTCAATTATATATCAATGCAACAGATGAAGAATCTCAGGAACTTGAATTTTTCCTGAATAACAATAAACTCTTGAATACCACTGTCGAATATACCTGCAGAAAGTATTCATAAAGCTGTACGTCCATATAGTTTGAGGAGCGTTCAATTTATTGAGCGCTTTTTTTATTTTTTTAATCTAATTATGTTAAGATTATTCTGGATTACCGTCTGTTCGAGTAAAATTCTGCAAGAATTTGTACTGAGAAATTTTGTTATCAACTTCTCGATAAGATTTTCCAAAATCTACTCGAAGTAACGGAATTAATATTCATTATAGATTTTATTCAATTCTCAGAGAAAAAGATTATTTTTAATCTAAATTAAATTACAAAATTATGATTGCACTTATTGTTATTGGTGTGTTAGTTCTTGCAGTACTTTACGGAGTATCCATTTACAATCGCCTTGTAAAACTTAGAAATCTCGTTCAGGAAGCTTGGAGCAGTATTGACGTAATGCTTAAAAAACGTCACGATTTGATTCCCAATTTGGTTGAAACGGTAAAAGGCTACGCTACTCACGAACGTGAAACATTAGAAAATGTAACAAGAGCTAGAAATTTAGCAGTAGGCGCAGATTCTGTAGAAGGAAAAGAAATTGCTGAGAAAAACCTGAACCAGGCAATGGTGAATTTATTTGCAGTTGCAGAGCAATATCCCGATCTGAAGGCCAATGCAAACTTCCAGCAACTACAGGCTGAGTTGAGTTCAATCGAAAACGATATAGAAAAATCCAGAAGATATTACAACGGAACGGTAAGAGAAAACAATACTTTGGTAGAATCTTTCCCCAGCAATATTGTCGCCAATATGTACAAATTTGAGAAGTCTAAATTCTTTGAGCTTGATAATATTGCCGAAAGAGAAGTTCCTAATGTAAAATTTTAAGGAATGAAAAAGATTGTAGCATTTCTTTTTCTCCTTTTCTTTTCTCTGGGTTTCGCACAGGATGCTGACGGAACTGTAGCTGTTGGTGAAGAACAAAGCGGTTTGCTGAGCGGTTCTGAAAAGATTTTATCCTTTCATGCAGATATTGATGTAGATAAAAATTCTGGACTCAGTATTACCGAGAAAATAAAAGTTCACAGCCTCGGTGAAAATATCAAAAGGGGGATTTTCCGATCGCTGCCTTTGGTAAGAAATCTGAACGACAGAACTCAAAAAGTGAAATACAATATCGTTTCGGTAAAGAAAGATGGTGTTGATGAAGATTTTCACGAAGAAATTGAAGACGGTTATCTTAAAGTGTATGTCGGAAATAAGGATGTCATCTTATCTCCGGGAGATTATAATTACGAAATAAAATATACTACCGAAAAACAAATTGGTTTTTTTGAAAAGTATGATGAATTATACTGGAATGTGAATGGCAACGACTGGAATTTTCCCGTTGACAGTATTTCGGCAAGAGTAAATCTTCCGCAAGGAGCAGGAATCTTACAAAACTCTTGTTATAAAGGTGGCTACGGAAGTACTTCTCAGGATTGTATGGCTAAAGTTCTTTCTGAGCATTCAATCGAATGGAGTGCGAAAGATTTGGGATCTGGTGAAGGTTTAACAATTGCAGTTGGCTTTAAAAAAGGAATTATGGTTCCGCCGCCACCGCCCACTTTTCTTGAGAAATTTGGAATTCTGATTGGCGGAATTATCATCTTTTTAGGATTGCTGTTGTATTATTATTCAACATGGAAAAAATACGGTGTTGATCCTGAAATGCCTACTGTTTATCCACAATTCAATTCGCCCGAAGATTTGTCACCGGCTTCTTTAGGCTTTATAAACAGTGAAAGTTTTAAGAATAAATATCTGACTGCTGCTTTGGTTAATTTAGCCATAAAAGGATATGTTCAGATTGTTGAAGATGAAGATCCCGGAATTTTTGGTTTGTTTAAATCGAAACAGTTTACAGTAAAAAAGCTGAAAAATCCAGATCAAGATTTAGCAAAAGAGGAAATTAATTTGATGAACAATTTGTTTTCAAACCTTTCAGATAGCATCAAATTCGACGGAAAATATGATTCTAAAATCGAACAGGCTGTTAGAAGTTTTCAATCAACGCTTAAATTTCAGCATGATACATTGTTAAATGCGGGGAATAATTCTAAAAAGCTCATTTTACCAATTTTAGTCATTTTGGGAGTTTACTTTCTCGGACTTTTTGTGAGTTTTACCATTTTCCCGGAATTTGAAAAAGTATTTTTAGGAATTTTTATTCTTGCTATTTTAACGGTGGCTTTTGTGATTGCGATCGTTTTATTCAAATTCTATCCTGGTTTGTTTAAAATCTTCCTGATTTTCCCTGTCATCGCATTGGTGCTTTTGGGAGTTCTTCTTTATAAAGGAAGCGATTTTACGATTGACAATAATTTTAATGTATGTTATATTTTTATTGTCTTGAGTTTTATGTCTCTCGTGATTTATCAGTTTTTAATTAAACGACCTTCAGAAGAAAAACTTAGAAAAAAATCTTTGATTGATGGCTTTAAAATGTACATGGGAGCCGCTGAAAATCAACAAATCAAATTTCACAATCCACCGGAAATGACGCCACAATCTTTTGAGAAATTGTTGCCTTTTGCGATGGTTTTGGGTGTGGATGATATCTGGGGTAAGAAATTTGACGATTTGCTCAAAAAAATGTCTTACGAATATCAAAGCAATTGGTATGTTGGCTCATCCATGAATCATTTTGCGATGGCAAGTGTGCTCAATTCAAGTTTAACACAATCAATACAATCTTCAGCGACACAACCTTCAAGTTCGGGAAGCAGTTCTGGTTCCGGTTCAGGCGGCGGCGGATTTTCCGGCGGCGGTGGCGGTGGCGGTGGCGGCGGTGGTTGGTAAAATTTTAGATATGAAAAATTTTATACAAGTCTTTGCTGTATTCTTCTGTATGCTTGTTTTTGCACAGAATGAGGTGGTTGCATTACCTGTTGTTGAGGAAGATTCTTTAGGTTTTAATCAAAATAATATCCAGAGGGAAAGAATTGTTTCTTTTCATTCTGATATTCATATTGCCGAAAACGCTGACGTTACTGTAACAGAAATCATCAAAGTTTTTGCGAATGGCAATGAAATTAAAAGAGGGATTTTCCGTGCTTTACCAACGGTAAGAAAAATTAATGGCAGCAAAGAAAGTGTTTACTATAAAATCATTGCGATTGAAAAAAATGGTGTAAAAGAACCTTATAAAACCAAGAAAGAGAATGGTGTTTTTACGATTTATATTGGTAATAAAGACTATCAACTTGCCTCAGGTTTTTATACTTACAAAATTGTTTACCAAACGCAGGATCAGATTGGGAATTTCAAAGGATATGATGAGTTTTACTGGAACGTCAATGGAACAGATTGGTCTTTTCCTGTGGAAGATATTCAGGCAACGGTTCATTTACCGAAAAATGCAGATATTCTCCAAAATTCCTGTTATACAGGTAATGAAGGGAGTACAGAACAAAACTGTACCAG
Source organism: Chryseobacterium indoltheticum (assembly GCF_003815915.1). NCBI lineage: Bacteria > Pseudomonadati > Bacteroidota > Flavobacteriia > Flavobacteriales > Weeksellaceae > Chryseobacterium > Chryseobacterium indoltheticum. The sequence continues at coordinate 3,797,044 of NZ_CP033929.1, read as the reverse complement.
TGATTTGATCTCTTCCACGCAAATTATTTTTAAAGCAAACCATTTAAATGAGCATCAAAATCTTACGGTAGCTGTAGGTTTTAAAGCCGGTGTTTTAAAAGAACCTTCTGTTTTTTCTAAATGGATTAAAAGAAACTGGACGAGCCTTTCATTGGTTATCGTTGGTTTTTATCTATTGTTTTTCTACTATAAAAACTGGAGAAAATATGGAAAAGATCCAGAAAAACCTGTCGTTATTCCACAGTTTAATGCACCCAATAATCTGTCGCCTGCATCTTTGGGATATATCGATAAAGGTAAATTTGATGCCAATCTGGTGACCGCAAATCTTGTCGATCTTTCTGTAAAAGGTTTTGTAGATATTGATGAGGTGAAAGATATTAAAGAAACTTTTCTCTCAAAAATGTTTACTTTAAAAAAGCTGGGATCAGAAAATGATAATTTGCAGGGTGATCAAAAGCTGCTTCTGAAAAATTTATTTGGAAAAGAAAAGACAATTTCGGTAAGCGGAACGTACAATTCTAAAATCAAAAAGGCGGTAGATAATTTCAAAGAATTTATTATTGATGAAAATAAAATTTTTGTAGATAAAGTATCCAATAAAAAAATTGTTTACAAAGCCCTGAAAATTATTCTTGTTACTTTTTTTCTTGCATTAATTGTAAACTCTTTCGTAACATGGAGTTTTCAAACTTTAATGATAGCTTCTGTTATCAGTATTTTTGCGAGTCTGTTTGCTGTAATATTGGTAGCGACATGGCAGGAAGGAAACAAACTGATTTTTCTAGTAGTATTGTTTTTCTCGCTGACATTTATTATTCCTATGTTTTTCATGGCATTTGGAGGTTCTGATGATATTACAACCTTTGAATCGAACTGTTTCAAGTTTTTAATATTTGGGATCATTTCCATTTTAATATTTCGTTATTTGGTCAATAAACCGAGTGAAGAAAAAGTAAAAATGGAATCTGAGATTGATGGTTTCAAAATGTACCTGAGTGCTGCTGAAGAAAACCAACTGAAATTTCATAATCCTCCGGAAATGACTTCAGATGTATATGAGAAATTTCTTCCGTATGCTATTGTTTTTGGAGTCGAAGGAATTTGGGGGAAAAGATTTAGAGATAAACTTCAGGAAACTATGGATTCTGCTGAACCGTATGAAAATGTTCAGTCTCATTTTGGATATGGATTTGCGGGTGCTTTTACAAGTACGCTTAGTGAAACCACGGTAGCTCCGGTGAGCAGTTCTTCATCTTCGTCCTCATCAGGTTCTTCATCGAGCTCGTCCTATTCTGGTGGTTCCGGATCAAGCGGATCTTCCGGTGGCGGGTCTTCCGGCGGCGGAGGTGGAGGCGGTGGAGGCGGCGGTTGGTAAAACAATCTTCGCTCAACAGATTCAAAAAATTGTTGAATTTAAATCTGCCTAAAACTTAAATGTGTTTAAAATTTAATAAAAAAAAGCGTTCAGAAAATTAATTCTGAACGCTTTTATATTTTAAATTGAATCGTAAAAGTTAATTTTGCTAATAACTAATAACTAATAACTAATAACTAATAACTAATAACTAAATCAAATTCTCTCAATATCTGCTCCTATCGCTTTCAATCTTCCATCGATATTTTCATACCCACGGTCGATTTGTTCGATATTATGAATAATTGATTTTCCTTCGGCTGAAAGTGCAGCAATTAAAAGTGCATTTCCTGCTCTGATGTCCGGAGAAACCATGGTTGTTCCACGAAGTGGAGATTCCTGATTTAAACCGATAACTGTTGCTCTGTGCGGATCACACAAAATGATCTGAGCGCCCATATCGATTAATTTATCAACGAAAAATAATCTCGATTCAAACATTTTTTGATGTACCAAAAGACTTCCTTTAGCCTGTGTTGCCACGACTAAAATAATAGAAAGTAAATCTGGAGTAAATCCTGGCCAAGGCGCATCTGAAACCGTAAGAATAGATCCGTCGATAAATTTCTGGATTTTATAATGTTCCTGAGATGGAATATAAATATCGTCACCGCTTTGCTCCAACTGAATTCCCAGCTTTCTGAATGTGTTTGGAATAACTCCTAATTGATTCCAGTTTACATTTTTGATGGTGATTTCAGATTTTGTCATCGCAGCAAGACCGATCCAAGAACCAATTTCTACCATATCCGGAAGCATAGTGTGCTCAGTTCCGTTCAAATGAGTTACTCCTTCAATCGTCAATAAATTTGAACCGATTCCTGAAATATTTGCACCCATTCTGTTCAGCATTTTACAAAGTTGCTGTAAATATGGCTCGCAAGCTGCGTTGTAGATTCTGGTTTTTCCCTTCGCTAAAGCAGCAGCCATCACGATGTTTGCAGTTCCGGTTACAGAAGCTTCTTCCAAAAGGATAAATTTTCCGTTAAGCTCTTTAGCTTTTAATGAATAGAAATATTCTTCCTCATCATAATTAAATTCTGCACCAAGTTCTACTAAACCCTGAAAGTGAGTATCTAATCTTCTTCTTCCTATTTTGTCACCTCCGGGAGTCGGCATGTAAGCTTCCCCGTAACGAGCCAACATCGGTCCCATCAACATGATTGATCCTCTCAGTTTGGCACCGTCTTTTTTAAATTCGTTAGATTTTATATAATCAAAATTGACATTATCTGCCTTGAAAGTGTAATCTCCATGAGCGTTTTTGGTAACTTTTACCCCGAAGTCTCCCAAGATCTCGATTAGTCTGTTGACATCATGAATGTCTGGAATATTTTTAATTCTTACCTCTTCATCAGTTAACAAAACTGCACACAAAATTTGAAGAGCTTCATTTTTCGCTCCCTGTGGAGTGATTTCACCTTGCAGTCTTTTTCCTCCTCTTATTTGAAATGTTCCACTCATTACCTTCTGTTCTTATGATTATTGTTGTTATTGTTAAATCTTCTTTTAGCGGGTTGGTTTTTGTTGTTTGTGTTTTTATTGTTATTATTCCTGTTGGCATTGGTAGCGTAGTAGATTTTGCTTTTTTCTAAGCTTTCTATACCGGTAAGGTCTAATCTGTTTTCAGAAAGTTCTTTCAGATGACGGAAAATCACATCATCTGTTACATGTTCTTTATTATAAACATTGTAAGACTTTTTCATGTTGTTGGCAATCACTTCGATTAAAGCCTCTTTTTCGTCGCCTGCGTCAAGCTCGATTGCTTTTTCTATAAGCTGAAGAATACTTTTTCCGTAAAATTTGAAATCACCCTGAAGTTTAGGATATTCCATTCTTTTGGGCTTTTCTTCAAGTTCTTCTTTTGTAGGGAAAGGATATGGGGAATCTACATCCAGGTCATGATTGGCAAGAATGTAAAGGTGATCCCAAAGTTTATGTTTGTAATTTTCTTCGTCGCGGAGCTGTGGGTTTCTCTGACCCATAAAATCAATGATTGCCATTGCCATTTCGTTTCTTTCGTCTTTGTCTGAAACTTCTTTGCAACGCTCAACCAACTGTTGTATTATTCTGCCGTATTCCGGCATATTGAGATGAGTTTTTTGGGTATTGTATTCCATAGTCTGCAAATATATGGATTAATAAAAATAATGTTCCGAAAAACTTAAATGTTTATAAAAATTTAATGGAAATATTTAAAGTATTTATATAATAATCAGATACCAAATTCTGAACCAAATCAGACTTCGATAAATTTCTTTTTCTGATGTTGATCGGGTAGGAAGCACTTTTGAGCCGAAAGCTTCATTCTGTTTTCAGAAATTTTATCATAAACCTTGTCACTTATAAAGGCCGGAATTAATTTCCCGATCACTGATATATTATAAATTCCACCGAGAAGAGTGGCGATTTTTAAAACAGCTTTAGATTTTACAAGATAATAGCGATGAGGTTTCCAAAGGTACAGGGTGTTGAATTGTTTTGTTTCTAAACCTCTTTCCGATAAAAATTTCTGCCCGAAGTCTGATTGCAGAGAAGAAAACATAAACTGATCTTTTTTATCTCTTTCAAGAATCCATTGTACCCAAAAATTGCATACACCACATTCGCCGTCAAAAAATACAATATGTTTTTGTTCCCAGATTTCAGACATAGTTCTTATTGGGTTTTAAATTTTGTTTCCTGAATTTCTCTTTTGAAATAAGTAATCAGTTCTTTTCTTTGAGCATCGGTAAGCTTTGCATCCTGATGTCCCAGAAAATAAGATTCTAAAGGCATTTCATGTTTCTCAAGCATTTCTACACATTCTTCCATTTTATGAATTTGCCTTTTTGGTTCGTAAGTGGCAAATGTAGAGAAATTAAGATGCTTTCTTCCTTCATCAATATGATTTTTTATCCACCAAGAAGCCGGAGCGATACTCGTGTACCAAGGATATTTCGTTTCATCAGAATGACAGTCGTAACATGAATTGGTGATCATTTGCGCTATTTCCGGAGATGTATTGGTTTTAATTTTTAAAAAATCCATTCCCGGATTTAGCGGTTTGTTCGTTTTATCAATCGGAAAAAATTGAATGATTATAAACGCAACAAGAATAACAACAATTACTTTTTTCATAAGATTTGAGTTCTAAACAAATAAAGATATTAAATTTTAAGGAATTAAAAAATATGTTAAATATTGAAAACAACCTTTAAAATTGAATTATTCTAAATATATGAAGTTGTTATTGTTTTTTATCTAATATAATGCCAGATTTCATTACCTTAATTGCATTATTATATATCTTAGGATTAAACTAGTATTCAAAAACATGTTATAGTTTTTAGCTATCGTAAAAATATTATTAATAGATTGTATTTATTAAAAGAGCGTTGTAAGTTTGTATTGATAATAACATTAAATAAAAATTAAACTATATGGAAAACGATTTAAATGACATTAGTAAATGTCCGTTTCACAATGGAACGATGAAAAAAGAAAATGTTGCAGGACACGGAACCAACAATAAAGATTGGTGGCCGGATCAGTTGAGAGTTGATATCCTGAGACAGCATTCTTCTTTATCAAATCCTATGGAAAAAGATTTTGATTATGCTGAAGCATTTCAAAGTCTCGATCTTGAAAGTGTGAAAAAAGATCTCCATGCATTAATGACCGATTCACAAGATTGGTGGCCGGCAGATTTCGGTCATTACGGTCCTTTATTTATCCGTATGGCTTGGCACAGCGCAGGAACGTATCGTGTAGGTGACGGAAGAGGCGGTGCGGGAGCAGGACAACAGCGTTTTGCACCTTTAAACAGCTGGCCTGATAATGTGAGTTTAGATAAAGCAAGAAGATTACTTTGGCCGATCAAACAAAAATATGGTCAAAAAATATCTTGGGCTGATCTTTTAATTCTTACAGGAAATGTTGCGCTTGAATCAATGGGTTTCAAAACTTTTGGATTTGCAGGAGGCCGTGAGGATGTTTGGGAGTCGGATCAGGACGTTTATTGGGGAACTGAAAAAACCTGGCTGGGTGGCGATATGCGTTATGCGCATGGTTCAGACGGCGTTGTAGAAGGTCGCGGTGTTCTTCCAACCGATGATGATGCCGATGGAGATGTTCATTCAAGAAATCTTGAAAAACCTTTGGCGGCGGTACAAATGGGGCTTATCTATGTAAATCCTGAAGGGCCGGACGGAAATCCTGACCCAATCTTAGCAGCAAAAGATATTCGTGATACTTTCGGAAGAATGGCAATGAATGATGAAGAAACAGTTGCGTTAATCGCAGGCGGACATACATTTGGTAAAACTCATGGTGCAGGTCCTGCAGATCATGTAGGCAAAGAACCTGAAGCAGCCGGAATTGAAGCACAAGGATTTGGATGGAACAGTTCTTATAAATCTGGAAAAGGTCCTGATGCAATCTCAAGCGGATTGGAAGTAACATGGACTGAAAAGCCAACAGAATGGAGCAATCTTTTCTTCAAGAATCTATTTGAAAACGAATGGGAATTAACTAAAAGTCCGGCCGGAGCTCACCAATGGGTAGCGAAAGACGGAGCCAACATTATTCCTGATGCATTTGATCCTGATAAAAAACACAGAGCAACGATGCTTACCACAGATCTTTCGTTAAGATTTGATCCTGTCTATGAAAAAATATCAAGAAACTTTTTTGAAAATCCTGATGCTTTTGCAGATGCCTTTTCTCGTGCCTGGTTTAAATTGACTCACCGAGATATGGGGCCAAAAGTTCGTTATTTAGGTCCTGAAGTTCCGGCAGAAGAATTAATCTGGCAAGATCCAATCCCTGAAGTGAATTATGAATTAATTGATCATGCTGATGTTGAATTGCTGAAAAGCAAAATATTAGATTCTGGGTTAAATATTTCTGAATTGGTTTCTACGGCTTGGGCTTCTGCGTCAACTTTCAGAGGAAGTGATAAACGCGGTGGTGCAAATGGTGCAAGAATTCGTTTGGCTCCGCAAAAAGATTGGGCGGTAAATAATCCTGTTCAGTTGCAAAAAGTTTTAGGAGTATTAGAAAATCTTCAAAAAGAGTTTAATGATGCTCAGGGTGGAAACAAAAAGATTTCATTAGCTGACTTAATTGTTTTGGCAGGAAATACAGCCGTTGAAAAAGCAGCCAGAGATGCTGGGCAAAATGTTACAGTTCCTTTTGCTCCGGGTCGTATGGATGCTTCACAAGAACAGACAGATGTAGAATCAATGGGATATTTGGAGCCTGCAGCTGATGGATTTAGAAACTATTTAAAGAAAAAATTCTCTGTTTCTACAGAATCCTTATTAATTGATAAGGCGCAATTATTAACCCTTACTGCACCCGAATTAACGGTGTTGATTGGTGGAATGCGTGCCTTAGATACCAATTTTGATGGTTCTAAAAATGGAATATTCACTCAACGTCCCGGAGTTTTGACTAATGATTTCTTCGTAAATCTCTTGGATATGGGCACGCAATGGAAAAGTATTTCAGAAGATAGCGAATTGTATATGGGAACTGACCGATCAACTGGGCAACCAAAATGGACGGCCAGTCGTGTAGATTTAGTTTTTGGGTCAAATTCTGAATTAAGGGCGATAGCTGAAGTATATGCTAGTTCAGATGCTCAGGAAAAATTTGTAAAAGATTTTGTCGCAGCTTGGACTAAGGTAATGAACTTAGATAGATTTGATTTAAAATAATTTTTAATAATCATATAGTATGAAGACAGTCGTTTGGCTGTCTTTTTTGCTTTAGTTATTATGGTAATTGGTGTAATTTTATTAAAAAATTGAATGATAAAAAACCACTATTTCAAAATATCATATTCACAATCAAAGAGATTTTTACTGCTTAAATAATAAAAGCTTACCTTTGCAAAAAATTGAGCTCCAAAAGTTGGAGTAACTCATTGATAATCTTGTCCTATCGCTTTGTCGAAGGATTATTAAACATTTTTTATGTCAAATATTGTTGCTATTGTTGGGCGTCCCAACGTAGGAAAATCCACGTTATTTAATCGTTTATTAGAAAGAAGAGAGGCTATTGTAGACTCTACTGCAGGGGTAACCAGAGACCGTCATTACGGAAAATCTGACTGGAATGGTGTAGAATTTACCGTAATTGATACCGGAGGTTACGATGTTAATAACGATGACGTTTTTCAGGAAGAAATTTCTAAGCAGGTACAGTTGGCTATTGACGAAGCTACATCAATCATTTTTATGCTGAATGTAGAAGAAGGTCTTACGGATACGGATCATGAGATCCACGAAATGCTGAGAAGATCAAACAAGCCTACCTATATTGTAATCAATAAAGTAGATTCTGCTAAAGAAGAAGTGGATGCAACCGAATTTTATCAGTTAGGAATCGACAAATATTATACTTTATCTTCTGCAACAGGTTCTGGGACAGGAGAGATTTTGGATGATATTGTAAGAGATTTTCCATCTAAAGATTATACAGATCCTTTCGAAGGATTGCCAAAAATTACCATTGCAGGCCGTCCAAACGTAGGAAAATCTACAATGACCAATGCATTGCTTGATGCAGATAGAAATATTGTAACTGATGTTGCAGGAACTACAAGAGACAGTATCCAGACATTATACAATAAATTCGGACACGAGTTTGTTTTGGTAGATACTGCCGGAATGCGTCGTAAATCTAAAGTAAATGAAGATTTAGAATTCTATTCTGTAATGAGATCAATTCGTTCTATTGAGTATTCTGATGTGGTTATTATCATGGTTGATGCTACTTTAGGATGGGAATCTCAGGATATGAATATCTTTGGTCTTGCTCAGAAAAACAGAAAAGGTATTGTGATCGTTGTCAACAAATGGGATTTGGTTGAAGATAAGCAAACCAATACAATCAGAGATTTCGAAAAATCTATCAGAGATAAAATCGGACAATTCAGTGATATTCCAATCTTGTTTGTTTCGGCTTTAACGAAGCAGAGAATTTTGAAAGCAGTTGAAATGGCAATGGTCGTTTATGAAGATCGTAAGAAGAAAATTAAAACTTCTAAATTAAACGAAATTATGCTTCCGATTTTCGAGCAGACTCCACCACCTGCAAATAAAGGTAAATACATTAAAATCAAATATTGCGTACAGCTTCCAACTCCGTCGCCACAGTTTGTATTCTTCTGTAATCTACCGCAATACGTTAAAGAACCTTACAAGAGATTTACTGAAAATCAATTGAGAAAAGAATTCGGATTTACCGGAGTTCCGATCGAAGTATATTTCAGACAAAAATAATTTTACCAAATCCCTTTTAGATTTTCTAAGAGGGATTTATTTTTATTTCATAATTTTGCAATAAGCTTATTCAAAATAATGACAGTAATACTTTCACAACAATTTTCTTTAATAAATTCATATATTAACGAACTTCGAAATGTAGAAATTCAGCATGACCGAATGAGATTCCGTAGAAATATGGAAAGAATCGGAGAAATTGCAGCGTTCGAAATCAGTAAAAGTTTAGAGTATGAAGAAATTGAGATTCAGACTCCTTTAGATACAATTAAGGTTAAAGAAATTGCTGTTCAACCGGTAATTACCACCATTTTAAGAGCCGGAGTTCCTTTATTTGAAGGTATTTTAAATTATTTGGATAAAGCAGATTGCGGTTTTGTTGCAGCGTATAGAAAGCACGACGCCAACGATTATTTCTCAATAAAACAGGATTATCTTACCTGCCCGAATATTGACGGAAGACCTTTAATTGTTGCAGATCCTATGTTGGCCACCGGAGCTTCTTTAATTGAAGCGATCAAAGATCTATTAACAAACGGAACGCCTACTCAACTTCATATTGTAGCAGTAATTGCTTCAAGACAAGGTGTAGAAACGATCGAAAAAGCGTATCCCGATGCGAAAATTTGGGTAGGAGCAATAGATGAGAATTTAACATCAAAAGGATATATAACACCAGGTTTGGGTGATGCCGGAGATTTGAGCTACGGAGAAAAACTTCAGAGATAGTTTTAAGATATTTTAAATTTAAAATAAATTATTGGTTGTATTTTTTAAATACGACCAATTTTTCGTTTGTATTACAAGTGTTATTCGTCCATTGCTATTACCAAAACACTTACTTTGTTATTTCGTGCTTTCAGGATTTCCCAGGCAATTGAAGCCAGTGTATTTCCTGTGGTGAAAACATCATCTATCAATAAAATATGTTTATCTGTAATGTTTTCAGTAATTGAAAAAGTATTCTGAGTTTCCAGACGATGTTGCTTGTCTTTCAATGCCTGAGCTTTTGAATAGTGATTTCTTTTAATTAAATTATGACTAAAAGGAATCCCATAAAACCTCGATAATGTTTCCGTAAACAAATGCAGTTGATTATAACCTCTTTCCTTCAGCTTCTTCGGATGCAATGGAACAGAAACCAACACATCAGGTTTTTCTTTTTTGAAATCTAAACGCTCCGTCGTCCATTCTGCTAAAATCTTTCCGGCTTTTTCACGGCTTTTATATTTTAATTCATGAATGATTTTTCTACTTAAATTTTCCTTTTCAAACTTCATTAATGCAAAAGCATTTTTGATAGGAAAAAGAAGTTTACATTTCTCTTTAATATAATTTTCTTCAAAAAAATTGAAATGTGTAAAGTGAATTTGTTCAAAGCAAAGATTGCAGACAAGTAAATCACCGTCAATAATCCGGTTGCAATGAATGCAACGATTCGGAAAGAAAATATCTAAAATCATTTGTGTGTTTATTGTAACTAAGATAGTGAAAATAGCTGGAAGATAGATGTTTGAAGTTGGAAGCTTTTATTATGACACTTGCTTAAATGCTCTTAATCAAAATAAACTTTGTTTATTTCTAAAAAAAATATACACTTGTTTCAGCGAGTAGTAATCTATAGAAGTTCTTAAATTCTTAATTATCTTAATGTTAAAGTTTTACAGAATTTTATTATAAAAATATTCTCAATGCATTAAACTTCCATCATCCATCATCCAGCTTCCAACTCCCAACCTAAAATCCCTACGAATCTTCTCAATAGAATTTTTCATACTCGAGTTAAAATATTCTTTTTCAAGACGAATTGGCGGCGACTGCCTGACTTCGCAATCTGGAATACTGCACGATTCACAAGTCACACCGACATTGATGGTTTTTAAAGTTTCCGATTTAATGAAATTGATCTTTTTTATAGTTTGCGAGTTCAATAAAATTCCTAAACAATAACTTCTGTTGCTTCCATCCGAAAACGGATTCTTCTGTGAAGTGGAAATCACCAGATAACTTACGCCTTGATCTTTGTAATGAGAAATTTGTGCATCCGTTAACGTTTCATTTTCTGTTAAATCATATAGGTTTTTTATGGCAATCCACCTTCTGCAGTAATGTTCGTTGGTGGCGTTGGCATGTGGAGCCTGTTGATGATTAAGATGCAATTCCTTTAAGATCTGAATTTTATCTGAATTTTTCTTCTTAACCAGACATAAATAAAACAAATCTTTAATTCCCAACTCTGAAGAAAGAATATTTGTTAATCTATAATAAAATGTTTCCGGCGAATGAGTGAAATTTTTAATTAAATCTTCGAAATTAGTGGGTTTCCAATCGTTTTGCAGAAAAAATTCGGAAGTTTTCTCAACTGTTTTTTCTTTTGAAATCAATAAAGCTCCTGCGAAATAGGACGCATAAAAATTATTTAGAATTTCTTCAAAACTTCCAAAATCCAGCCAGGAATACGTGTTTGGACGATTCTTTAGTTCTAAAACATTGAATCCGATTTCTTTAGCAAAAATAAAAGTCTTCTGATCTTGCTCTAATTTTTTGTTTAAAAGCAACAGTTTTTTTTCAGGGATAAATAATGAACGTAGATGATCCAACGTTCCGTATCGTTCAAAATCTTCAGATTGAATAGCGTAATTGAATTTTTCAGTCAGAATTTTTTCTAAAACATCAGGTTGTAAGTTTTTGCTGATTTCCAACAGATTTTCTTGGGCAAATTGTACAATTTTATCCTCAATTTCAGGAAAATAATTATCATACAATTCCTGAAACGAACGCAAAACTGCAAAATAAAATCGCTCTTTTCCTAGATTATAATTCTGTGAAATCTCTATAAGAGCATTAATAAAAGCAGTTACTTTTTTCGGAGCATCGCTAATGATGCTGATGAGATTATTTTTGTTAATTCCGAAAAGATCCAAAGGAATTTCTTTAAAAAAATCAGATTGCAGAATTTCGTTAAAAGGGGCTAAGCTTTTATCAAGTTTTGTCGAAACCAAATCATCAAAAGTACAGTTCAGAGATTCTGAAAGCTGAATAATCTTATCATGTTTCGGATATTTTTTTCCGTTTTCAATTTCATTGAGATAAGATTTTGATAAACCGGTCTTCACAGCAAGATCCTGCAAAGACCAATTTTTCTTTTGTCTCTGCTGTTTTAGTTTCAGTCCGAAAACCGTTTTGATAAAGTTACTATCAGAATTCATGATTCAAATATAATATTTAGAAGCGATTTTTAGCATAATAATTTTTAAAATAAATTTAGCGAACGTTCGCTGTATGTGAAAATTTTTATTTAGGTTTGTAATGTCGAATCACAAAATCAATAGGTTATGAAAACAAAAACACAATTAAAAATAAAGTCTCAACACGAGTTTGAAGAAATTTTCACTAATGATTTAATCGATTTTTTGGTAGAGCTCCACCAAAATTTTAATCAAAAGAGAATTGATCTTTTAGAAGCAAGAAAAAAGACGCAACAGGAATTTGATCAAGGAATTCTTCCGAAGTTTTTACCTGAAACTAAAGAAGTCAGAAACGGAAATTGGGTTTGTGCTCCGCTTCCGGAAGATTTGCTCGACAGAAGAGTGGAAATTACCGGACCGGTTGACCGAAAAATGATAATCAATGCTCTTAATTCTGGTGCGTCAACATTTATGGCAGATTTTGAAGACAGCAATTCGCCAACCTGGAAAAATTGTATGGAAGGACAGATCAATCTTTCGGATGCAATTAGCCGAAGAATTGATTTTAAAAATGAACAGGGAAAATCTTATCATTTGAATGAGAAAACGGCTGTTTTACTGGTTCGTCCAAGAGGTTTGCATTTAAATGAAAAACATGTTGAAATTAATGGTGAACAAACTTCTGCTTCGCTAATCGATTTTGGAATTTACTTTTTCAGAAATATAAAAAGGTTGCAGGAAAACGGAAGTGGAGCTTATTTTTATCTTCCAAAACTAGAACATTACAAAGAAGCTCGTTGGTGGAATGATGTTTTTGTTTTTGCTCAAAATTATTTTCAAATTCCGAAAGGAACTATTAAAGCAACAGTTTTGGTTGAAACAATCACGGCTTCTTTTCAGATCGACGAAATTTTATTTGAATTAAAAGAACACAGTTCCGGTTTGAATTGCGGACGCTGGGATTATATTTTTTCATTCATTAAAAAATTCAGAAATCTTCCTGAGTTTATCGTTCCCGACAGAGATCAGGTGACGATGACTTCACCTTTTATGAGTGCTTATTCTAAAAGAGTAATTGAAATATGTCACAAAAGAAATGTTCATGCAATTGGCGGAATGGCGGCACAAATTCCTATTAAAAACGATTATGAAGCGAATAGCCAGGCTTTCGGAAAAGTAAGAAATGATAAAGAACGAGAAGTAAAGAACGGTCACGACGGGACTTGGGTGGCGCATCCGGCTTTGGTTTCTGTAGCGAAAGATATTTTTGATCAATTTATGCCAGAAAAAAATCAAATCGATAAAAAGTTTGAATATCAAATTACTGAAAAAGATTTGCTGGAAATTCCAAAAGGTGAAATTACCGAAAAAGGAATTCGTAAAAACATCAATGTCGGAATTCTTTACATCGAATCCTGGTTAATGGGAGCTGGAGCAGCAGCTATTTATAGCCTAATGGAAGATGCCGCAACAGCAGAAATTTCGAGAACCCAAATCTGGCAATGGCTGAAAAATGAAGCGATATTAAATGATGACAGAACATTGACGAGAGAAATGATCCTTCAATGGGAATTTGAAGAATTGGAACGAATTGAAAGATATGTGGGTGAAGAACGTTTCAAAAATGGAAAATTTAATCTGGCAAAAGAACTTTTCAACGAACTGATTTTCTGTGAAAACTTTGAAGAATTTTTAACCTTAAAAGCATATCCATTTATTTAAGTGGGAGAGTGAGTGAGTTTGAGGGTTGTAGTGTCTGAGTGTTTAAAGCGATTTAGGAGCTACTAACTAACTAACTAACTAACTAACTAACTGTAATTAACATCAACAAATAATTGAATCATAAATAGTATGAAAACAAGACAAGATCAAATACAGGAAATAGAAAAAGACTGGCTGGAAAACCCACGTTGGAGCGGTGTAAAAAGACCTTATACAGCGGAAAATGTTTTAAAGCTTCGTGGTTCTTACAAATTAGATTATATGATTGCGACTGAAATGTCAAAGAAATTTTGGAACAAACTAAATTCTCAGGATTTCGTTGCAGGATTGGGTGCATTAACAGGAAATCAAGCGGTGCAGGAAGTTGACGCAGGTTTAGAAGCTATTTATCTTTCAGGATGGCAGGTTGCGGCAGATGCGAATTTATCTGGTGAAATGTATCCTGATCAATCATTGTATCCTGCGAATTCAGTGCCTTCTGTAGTGAAAAAAATTAATAATGCTTTGTTGAGAGCTGACCAGATACAATCGGTAAACGGAGGTGGAGAAAAGGAATATTTAGTTCCAATCATTGCCGATGCAGAAGCTGGTTTTGGCGGAAATCTAAATGCTTATGAATTAATGAAACAAATGATTGAAGCCGGCGCTGCGGCCGTACATTTTGAAGATCAGTTATCTTCTGCTAAAAAATGTGGTCATTTAGGCGGAAAAGTTTTGGTGCCGACTCAGGAAGCGATCAACAAATTGATTTCGGCTCGTTTGGCGGCTGATGTTTTGGATGTTCCAAGTTTAATTATTGCAAGAACAGATGCTGATGCTGCGGATTTACTGACTTCAGATATTGATGACAGAGATAAAAAATTTGTAACAGGCGAAAGAACTTCCGAAGGTTTTTATGTGGTGAAAAATGGAGTAGAACAGGGAATCGACAGAGGTTTATCATATGCTCCTTACGCAGATTTAATCTGGATGGAAACTTCAAATCCCGATCTTGAGCAGGCAAGACAATTTGCTGAAGGAATTCATGCCAAATTTCCGGGAAAAATGCTGGCTTATAATTGTTCGCCATCTTTCAACTGGGCAGCAAGACTGAGCGTTGAAGAAATGTTGAATTTCAGGGAAGAATTGGCGAAATTAGGCTATAAATTTCAGTTTATTACGCTGGCTGGTTTCCATGCATTGAATACGGCGATGTTTGAATTGGCTTTAGCATATAAAGAAAAAGGAATGGCTGGTTATTCTGAATTGCAGGAGCGGGAATTTGCTTTGCAGCAAAAAGGTTTCAGAGCGGTGAAACATCAGTCTTTTGTGGGGACGGGATATTTTGATGAGGTTCAGAATATTGTGACAAGCGGTTCTTCGGCCACCGTTGCGATGAAAGATTCTACAGAAACAGCACAGTTTCATTAAAAAAATTAGAGATAATTTGTTGGAAAAACGCAAAGGCGCAAAGCTTAATTGAATTATAACGTTTAAGGCGCAAGAAAATCAAAGATAAAATCTTTGCACATTAAAAGAAATGCTTTGTAGATTTTCTTGCATCTTTGCGTTTTCCAACAGAAAATTATTAAAAAGTTCCATTTTAAATAAATTTAGTTGTTTGAAACCTTCTCTTTGAGGAGGTTTTTATATTTTATGCCTTATTTTTGAGTAAATATTTGAAGAAGATGAGTTTGATTTTTGAAAAGCAAATAAAAATTACGGAAGAGTATATCGATTTAAATAATCACGTCAATAATGTGCAATATGTAAAATGGGTAGAAGAAATTGCCGCTGAACATTGGGATTCTGTAAAACATAAACTAGATTTTCCGCATGATATCTGGATGCTTCTCGATCATCATATTCAATATAAAAAACAGGTCTATTTAGGAGATATAATTACAATAAAAACCTATCCGAAATCACCGGAAGGAATCCGGCAGCCCAGAAAAGTTGAGTTTTACTGCAATGATGTTTTGGTTGTCGATTCTCTTACGCTTTGGGTTTTTATTGATAAAAATACGCAGAAAATTAAGAGGCTGGATGAGAATTGGCTGAGTTTACTTTGATTTTTGATAAATATGTTTATTTTCGTGCATCTATAAAACTACATGGAAACAAAATATACAGAAGATCATTTTGAAGAGTTCGAAAAGTACGATGTCCTTACCGATAAAGATATTTTTACAAAAATCTGGACTGAACCAAGAAGGATTTTCAAATTTATAAATGATACTCAGTACGAAAAATATTTATACATTCTGATGATTTTTGCAGGCATGGTAAGAGCTTTTGATCGTGCCTCTTCAAAAGATTTGGGTGACCATTCTTCTATGTTTTCAATTGTTTTTGGCTGTGTAATTTTGGGAGGAATGTTGGGATGGATTTCCTACTACATTTATGCCGCGCTATTAAGCTGGACAGGCAAATGGCTAAACGGCGCAGGAAATACATCTTCAATTTACCGGATGATGGCTTATGCAATGATTCCTTCAATCATCGGATTGGTGTTTGTATTTTTACAGATTGCGGTTTATGGTCTCGGTTATTTTAAAAATAATTCAGATTATCTCGAATCCGGTATTGCGGGAAGTATCGTTTTTTGGATTTCATTTGCCATGGAAATTCTTTTATCACTTACATCTCTTGTTTTTACGGTGATCGGGCTTTCTGAGGTACAGAAATTTTCGATAGGAAAAGCAATCGTCAATCTTATTTTACCAATTGCTTTTATTGTGGTGCCGATTGTGCTTATCGTAGCTATTTCTATGGTGTTTTAGTTTAATTAAAAATAAAGTCGAAGGAAAGGTTATTCGTTTAAATATTGAATTTCCTTATCTTTGTGCCATGATACGTATTACAAAAATTTTTACATTCGAAACTGCTCATGTTTTGTACAATTATGACGGAAAATGTAAAAATATGCACGGGCATTCTTATAAGCTTTTCGTTACGGTAAAAGGAAAACCTGTAAATGATCTTGAAAATCCTAAAAACGGAATGGTGGTAGATTTTGGCGATATTAAAGATATTGTAAAGTCTGAGATCGTTGATGTTTGGGACCATGCTGTTTTAATTAACGGAGTTTCTCCGCATAGAGAATTGGGTGAAGGTTTAGAAAATCAAGGTCACAAAGTGATCTACTGTACTTTTCAGCCAACTTGCGAAAATATGTTGTACGCCATCGCTGCAAAAGTAAAATCAAAACTTCCGGAAGGAATTTCTTTAGCATATCTTAAACTTCACGAAACCGAAAACTCTTACGGAGAATGGTTTGCAGAAGATAATTAATATTTTTTTACTGAATTTAAAATATAAAAGGTGCTTAAAACAACCATCAATTTAGAGCCGGGAAAAAAAGTATACTTTGCTTCGGATCAGCATTTTGGAGCTCCCAATCCTAAGGAGAGCAAAGTGCGTGAAGAAAAATTTATCCGATGGATGAATGAGATCAAAGAAGATGCTCAGGTTTTATTTTTGATGGGTGATCTCTTTGATTTTTGGCACGAATGGAATCACGTGATTCCAAAAGGTTATGTGCGTGTTCTCGGAAAAATTGCCGAGTTGAAGGATTGTGGTATTCAGGTTTATTTTTTTGTAGGAAACCACGATTTGTGGATGAAAGATTATCTTGAAGAAGAAATTGGCTGCACCGTTTTTTATAAGAAACAATATTTTGAAATTTCCGGAAAACAGTTTCTTTTAGCACATGGTGATGGTTTGGGACCTGGAGATAAAGGGTATAAAAGAATGAAAAAAGTCTTTACAAATCCTGTTGCGCAGTGGTTTTTTAAATGGCTGCACCCAGATATTGCGATGAAGATTGCGTTGTATATGTCGCAGAAAAACAAAATGATTTCAGGAGATGAAGACAAAGCTTTTTTGGGTGAGGATAAAGAGTTTTTAATTATCTATTCTAAAAAGAAGCTCGAAACAGAAAAAATAGACTACTTTATTTATGGTCACCGTCATTTGCCGATGGTTTTAGATTTAGCTGAAAATTCAAAATACATCAATCTGGGAGACTGGATTTCCTATTTCACCTACGGAGTTTTCGAATACGACTTTCAATTGAAGATTTTTGAGAAACAGGAATAAAAAAATTACCCCATAAATGAGGTAATTTCCGAAATAAAGGTATAAACCTTTATTACTAATCCATATTCCGGGGTTTCAATTGCAATAACCCGACCAAATCTTTAATTTTAATATTAAAAAATAATTAAAAGCTATGCTTGTTATAATAAATGCTTCATTTTGAGCTAATAAGAGGTTTTAAAATATTTATATCATTGGAAAATATATTCGACATAAAGACAGAGCATGACTTTTTGGCTGCATCAATCAGGACATTTCGTTGTCAGTATGACAATATAGAAGTGTACAGAAAGTTTGTTGATTATCTGAAAATCAATCCGGAAGAAGTGAGAAGTTTAGACAAGATTCCATTTTTGCCTATCGAAATGTTCAAAAATCATCAGATTTTAGATAAAAATGTTTCAACTGATCTGTTTTTTCAGAGTTCAGGAACAACGCAGATGAATTTGTCTAAACATTTCATTGCCGACGAAAATATATATAAGGAAAGTATTTATAGAAGCTTTGAACAATTCATCGGAAAACCCGAAGATTTTATTTTTCTCGGATTGCTGCCAAGTTATCTCGAGAAACAGAACTCTTCGTTAATTTACATGGTTGATTTTTTAATGAAAAAATCGGGAAAACCTGAAAATGGATATTTCCTTTACAATCATGAAGATTTATTTAAACTTTTAAATGATCTAAAAGATAAAAAAGTCATTCTTTTCGGAGTTTCTTTTGCGCTTTTAGACTTTTTAGATTTCTGTAATTCAAACTCGCAAACACTCCGGTTTTCTAATGCGCTTACTGTGATTGAAACCGGTGGAATGAAAGGCAGAAAAGAAGAAATGACCAAAGATGAATTATTGGTAATTTTGCAGGAAGGCTTTAAAACAGACAAAATTTATTCTGAATATTCTATGACCGAGCTTCTTTCGCAGGCATATTCTTTAGGACAAAACGAATATCAATGTCCAAACTGGATGCGCATTTTAATAAGAAATGTAGAAGATCCGTTTAGTTATGAAAAACATGGAAAAACCGGAGCGATTAATATCATCGATTTGGCAAATATTCACTCGTGTTCGTTTATTGCCACTCAGGATTTAGGGAAAATTGTTTGTGATAAATTTCAGGTTTTAGGAAGAATTGATCATTCAGATATTCGGGGTTGCAGTTTGTTGGTGAGCTGATTGGGTTGGAGAGTTTTAGAATGGGAGAATTTTAGAGTTTAATAATTGTTTCTTAAAAGTAATTAATGTTAAAAATAGAGGAACTGGTTCATGCTTATATTCATTCTCAATGTGATTTTGAGAAGGAGATTGTGTTGACCAATCATTTTCAGGCAGATTGGGAAGCGGATATTTTGGTGATTAATGCTGAAGGTTTCAGTCACGAAATAGAAATTAAATTGTCTAAAAGTGATTTTAAAAATGATTTTAAAAAATCATATGTTAATGCTTCGACCGGTGAGAAATTTCTAAAGCATGATAAGATTTGTTGCGGCGATTATATCTGCAATTCTTTTAGCTTTCTTTTGCCAATGGGAATGATTGAGCATTCTGCGATTCCTGAACATTGCGGGATTATTGAGTTTTATCATAATGTAGATTCTTGGGAAACCGAATTTTATTTAATCCGAAAACCTGTGAAAGTTCATGAAGACACTTATTGGAATCTCACTGATAAAGATCTTTTTATAAGAAAAATGGCACTTAATCTATTATATAAAAAAATGGAGGTGAAAGGAAAACATGAAGAGCTGATCTTTAAAAATCCTTTTGAGATCAAGAAAGCAAAATAAAAATTCCTGCCAAAAAGACAGGAATTGATTTTTATATAGAAGTTTATTAATTTGCTGATTCTGGTTTTTCTATCATAAAATTATAGGTAAAAGCTGCAAAAATTCCTCCTAAGACGGGAGCTGCAATGAATAGCCATAGCTGAGTAAGAGATTCGCCACCAGCAAATATTGCCGGGCCGATACTTCTTGCCGGATTTACAGAAACTCCAGTTATTTTAATTCCAACAATATGAATTAAAACCAAAGAAAATCCAATTGCTAAACCTGCAAATCCACCATTGATATTTTTTGTGGAAGTTGATCCTAAAATTACCATCAAAAAGATGAAAGTGAAAACAAATTCTGCAACAAAAGCCGCAAGAGTATTATATTGATCGAGGTAGCCTGTTCCCCAACCGTTGGATCCTAAGGCCCAGGGTTTCATTTCTGCGCCAGGATGATTGGTGAAAATAAGATAAAGAATACCTGCTCCAATAATGGCTCCTAAAATCTGAGCAATAACGTAGCGAACTGCTTCGCCCATTTTCATTCTTCCTGCTGCAACCATTGCGATAGAAATTGCAGGATTGATATGGCATCCCGAAATGTGGCCAATTGCATAAGCCATTGCAACAACACTTAGACCAAATGCGAAAGAAATTCCTAAAAGTCCTACTCCTGTAGTTCCGTCTGCACCTGCGATTACAGCGCTTCCGCAACCCATTAAGACCAAGACCATAGTGCCGAACATCTCAGCTACGAATTTTGAGGTTTTTGAAATCATCTCTTATTGTATTTTTATGATTAGTAAGCTAATTTACAAAAATAAATAATTCAATGATTTTTTATTTTCAGTATTTATTATTACATGATATTGGATTTATTTTTGAGGATATTTATGGTAATTAACTTTTTTTAAGGTATTTTTTTTAATCGTAAAATAGTATGTCATTGCATTAAATTAATATCTTTGAACGTAAGAAAGTCAATATTTATCCGTTTTACATTTTAAATGATATTTAATGAGGAAGTATCTATTTATAATCCCTTTATTTTTTAATCAAATTTTTCACAGTCAGCAATCCAAAAAAACGCTGCCTTGTTATGATCTTACGGAAGTTTTAAAAGTTGAGCCAACTCCGCTTTATAAACCACATTTGGATGCTTCGAAAAGCTTTAATGTGAAACTTCTGAAAAATACAGCAACCGTTCAGAAATATATCAATAACGGGAAATTTCATTCCATCAAAAAATCAGGAAAAGGCTTTAAGGTTCAGAAATTAGATTATAGCAGAGCCTGGATGGTTTCTAAAGGAAAGGCGACTTTAGAAAAAATTGGTGCAAGATTCAGTAAAGAAACAAAAGGTCATACTTTTACAGTTTCATCAATTACCAGAACAATTGAAGATCAATGCAGGTTGAGAAGAGTGAATTCTAACGCAAGTTTAGGGATTAGTTCGCATAATTACGGTAATTCATTCGATATTTCTTACGTAAGATTTAATGGTGTTTTAAAGAATAATCCAAAAATGGAAGCTGCATTAGAAAAGGTGCTGAAGTATTATGCGGCTGCAGGGCGCATTTATTACATAAAAGAAAAACAACAGAGCTGTTTTCATGTGACGGTGAGAAACTATTAAATAATTGTTAATTATTTATGATTATTTGTATGATTGTTTTTGTCTTAATAGATTTATTGAATAATTATTTAAAATATTAATATGAGAATTTTAACAAAAGCTGATTATGATTCAGCAGTTTTAGAATGGGAAAAATTTAAACAAAATCAGGATGATTTGGAGATTGTTTTACCAAAAAACTCAATTTTTAATGTCTATTCAGAAAATATTGAATGGCTTAAAGAAAGAAATAATAATAGTGAGTTTTGCGCAGAAATAGGAATCTATAATCAACAAGTTATTCTTATTACAATTCCTCTTGATGAAGATGGAAGAGCTGTTGCAATTGAGGAATATCCTTATTGTATTTTAGAGCTTTTACAAAATAATTTAGAATTTGTAGAAGTAGAAAGCTCAATGACTGTAAAAAAAACAGTTCTTTCTACAAATTTTGAAGAAATTAGCAATGAGTCGGAGGTTATCAATTCGGTAATAAATGAACCGTTAATTGATAAAGAACTTGCTATTTCAATACTCCAACTTTGGCAAACAGAGGGATATAATTGGCTTGATGCAGAAAAAAAGGAAAATGGAGGTGTAAATATTTTTGAAAAATTCTACGTTCCTTCAGTGCCAATCTTGTCTTCTGAAAATGAAATTAATTTTGTGAGTGCTTTTGCATTGAGATATTCTGAAATTTATAAGAAAGAACTTCCAACGTTATTATTCATTTCTACTTCTAGAATTGAGCAAGTGTTAAGCTTTGAAACTATTTCTAATACTTACGATTATGCAAAACCTTGTCCGCCGATTTGTAAAATACCGGGAACAGGAACAGGAACAGGAACAGGAACAGGATCAGGATCAGGATCTTCAGGAACTGGAACATCTGGAGGTGGAAGCGGAAGCGGAAGCGGAGGCGGTGGATGGTAATTTTGATAGATTATTGAATTCAAATTTAGATGAATAGTTGCCTATATTAGGAAGTTTCCATAATTTTATGCTCCTAAACTAACCATAAGTATGACAACATTAAACAGAGAAGAGTTTACAAGTGCAATTTCCGAATGGAAAGCAATATCAGAAAAATATCAGGAACTTAAACAACTGATTTCTACAAGTAATATTTTTGAATTTGGTATTGAACAGATTCAATGGCTGATAGAGAGAAATAAGTATAATGAATTTTGTGTAGAAGTAGGAGTGTATAAAGGTGCAATGATTCTTATTTTATGTCCAATCGATGAAAAAGGTTTTAAAATTGAGGAAGATGTTTATCCTTTCAGTTCACTTGCAAAATGTGATGGTGACATTAGATTGTTGGAGACAAAAGAATATACAATTGTAAAACATGCTGTTCTTTCCAATGATCTTCGTAAAATAGACGACAGTGCTGATACGTATTTTCCGATTGCAAATGTTCCTTTGTTGGAACAAGATAAAGTAGTTGCAGCTATTGAAAGCTGGAGAAATGATGGGATGGACTGGTTCTATAATGAATGTGAAAAATACGAGCAAACTAAACTGAGAAATATTTTTGAAAGATTTTATGTTCCAAATCAAGATTTCAATCAAACTGGAAAATATCTTGACAAATTGATTTGTTCTTTTGGGTTAAAATACTCTGCAATCTTTCAGCAAACTTTAGTAACTCTTATCTTTATTTCATATTATAAAGGAGATAAACTAGGAAATGGTGTAGGAACGAGTATGGAAATGATTTCAAATACTTATGATTGGTCAAGACCCTGTCCTCCCATTTGTAGGTTGTAGTGTAAAATGCATAACTATTTTATCTTAACATGGGGAATAACAAATTTTCTTCTTCTTGTTTCTTGCATTTTTGGAGTTAAAAAATATTCAACATTAAGAAAAGAAGAAAAACAATATATTATATATATTGTTTTTCTTTTTATAATTGAAGGTGTTACCAATCTTTTGACACAATATTATAATTTTGAAAATACTTCGTTCTTGTATCCCATCTATATAGTAGGAGAGTTTTTAATATTATCAAATTTGTTTATTAAAAAATTAAACCTTTCGAAATATTGTAATATCCCCATTCTTATTTTAACTCTAGGATTTATTATTTTGAATCAGTTTTTTTCGATTCTTAGCAATGAAGATTATGGAAAAGTAATCTCAAATGTTATTATTATCTGTTTTTGCGGTTTTGTTTTATTACAAGAAATCAAGGGTACTCGACACAAAAACCGTTTTCTATTGGTAGATGCATGTATGTTTTTCTATTATGCAGTATCTGTTTTTGTATTTATTATTCAAAATCAAATAGCAGTTTTAAACGAAAATGATTACTATATGATTTTAGGAGTTAATAATATTTTATCGAGTATTTTGTATTGTTCAATCGTATATACCTTTTTAAAATTAAAGAAGTAACCTTAAATATCAATCTGCTTATTCTGATAATTGTAACACTTGCAATTATCGTGTTTTTTATATTGATGGCTTACAAAACTTTTGTAGACCGTATTATAAAAGAAAAAGAAATGCAGAATTTAGCAGAAATTCAGCATCAGAAAAAGCTGGTTTTAGAAAATACCAAAGTGCAGGAAGAAGAGCGTAAAAGAATTGCGATTTCAGTGCATGATGATATAGGAAACAGATTAAACATTCTCTCTTTATGGCTGAATAATCTTGATATCGAAGATGATTCTACTTCTGAAGTTATTGCTAATCAGATTTCAGAATTAATAGACAGTACCAGAAATATTTCGCACTCGCTTTATCCTGTGAATTTAGAAAGATTAGGCTTGATTTTGTATATCGAAGAGCTGATTACCAATTTGTCGGCAAGAATCAGTATTTCACTTTTTGTTTTCCCAAAATACATCCAGAAAGATCTTTTTATAGAGGTTCAAATTTATCGGATAATACAGGAGTTTACAACAAATGTGATCAAACATTCAAGTGCAGATAAAATTGATATTCTCATTAAAGATTTTAAAGATTTTACAGGAATTGTTATCTTTGATAACGGACAGGGATTTGATTATGAAAAGGTGAAAAAAGGAATGGGAATCAAAAATATAGAATCAAGGCTACAGTCTATGGATGCCCAATTCAAATGGAAAAGTATCATAAATAAAGGAAGTCGATTAATATTTAAAATTCAGAAAAAATAATGAGCCACCATATAAAAATTGCCTTGGTTGATGATGAGCAGTTGATTCTTGAAGGAGTAAAAATGCTGTTGTCAAAAGAAAAAAACTTTTCGGTAACGATGATGGCAAATAACGGAAATCTCTTTCTCGAGAATCTTGAGACATGTTCTACAGAAGATTTCCCGGATATTGCTTTAGTTGACGTTCAGATGCAGCCTATGAACGGTTTCGAATTGGTGGAGATTCTCAAAGACAAATATCCTGATCTTAAAATTATTATCCTTTCGTCCCATTACAAAACATCGGTTCTTGGCTATATGGTCAAGTTGGGGGTTTCTGCTTTTCTGCCGAAAAATTCCGATAAAAAATTATTTATAGAAGCGATATCAAAAGTCTTCGAAAACGGCATTTTCTTTACGAATGAAGATCATGAGATGCTTCTTTCTTACATGAATAGTACTTCCAAAAAAAAGTCACTCTTTAGTATGGATGATGATCTTTCTGAAAGAGAAAAAGACGTCGTGAAGTTGATTTGCCAGGAATTTACCAATCACGAGATTGCAGAAAAACTCTTTATTAGTCCGCGAACGGTAGAAAGTCACCGGCAAAGAGCTATCGAAAAAATTGGCGCTAAAAATACAGTTGGAATTGTTATTTACGCCATTGTTAACAATATTTATTCTCCTGCTTAAAAAAACATATAATCCGTATTTATACGGATTTTTATATTTGGGTATTTCTACTCATTATACTTTTTATTTTACTGCGTTATTTTGCTGTGCTTATTTTAACGGAGTTTTTTTCTTTAGTAATGAGTAAATACACCTGCTGAGTTTCTGAAATAAATTCTAGGCAAATGTTTTTAAAAATTTAGCGGGGAGCTGTCATTTTTGACGGCTCTTTTTTTATTTTCCTGTCATTCATTTCTTTTCCGTATTTTTGCACCCGAAAAAGATTCATATTCAATATTCACTTTTAATATTCATTTCAAATGCTTTCTGTTCAGGGTTTAGGATTACATCATTCAGGTAATTATTTATTTCAAAACGTAAATTTCACCATCAAAAAGGATGATAAAATTGGTTTGGTCGGTAAAAACGGAGCGGGGAAATCTACGCTTCTGAAGATGCTTTCCGGCGAAATTACTTTCTATGAAGGAAACGTAGTTCCTGAAGGAAATATTACCATCGGTTTCCTGAAGCAGGATCTTGATTTTGTGAAAGGAAGAACTGTCTGGAATGAAACCATGCAGGCTTTCGAGCAAATTAATGCATGGAAAGATGAACTGGAAGAAATAAATCATCAATTGACGGTAAGAACCGATTATGAAAGTGATTCTTATACAGATTTGATTAACAGAATGACCGATTTGAATGATCTTTTGATGCATCACGATGCCTATAATCTGGAAGGTGATATCGAAAAAGTTTTGTTTGGTTTAGGTTTTAAAGCGGATGATTTCCAAAAAATAACTGACGAATTTTCCGGAGGCTGGAGAATGAGAATCGAATTGGCAAAATTGCTGCTTCAGAAAAACGATTTGATGCTTCTCGATGAGCCTACCAATCACCTGGATATGGAATCGATTATCTGGCTCGAAAACTTCTTGAAAGATTATCCGGGAGGAATTCTTCTGGTAAGTCACGATAAACAGTTTATGACAGCCGTTTGTAACAGAACTTTTGATGTAAATAACAGAAAAGTAGACGATTATAAAGCCAATTATTCCAAATATTTGGTGATGCGTGAAGACCGTCGTGAAAAGCTGATTCAGGCTAAAAAGAATCAGGATGCGGAAATCAAGCAGATGGAAGATAACATCAACAAATTCCGTGCAAGTGCTACAAAAGCTTCTTTTGCGCAGTCTTTGATTAAAAAATTAGATAAAATAGAGCGTATTGAAGTGGATAATGAAGACGTTTCTAAATTCAATATCCGTTTCGTACAGTCACAGGTTCCCGGGAAAGTTATTTTCGAAGCCGAAAATCTAGGAAAAGCGTATGGCGAAAAACAAATTTTTGATGATGTAGATTTTATCGTTCAAAGAGGCGACAGAATTGCTCTTCTCGGACAAAATGGACAAGGAAAAACAACTCTGGCAAAAATTCTTTCAGGCGATATAAAAGATTATTCAGGAAGCTGGAATTTAGGCCATAACGTCAATATTGGTTACTTTGCTCAAAATCAGGAGGAAGTTTTAACGCCAAATAAAACGGTACAGGAAGAAGCCGAAGATGCAGCAACCGAAGAAACAAGACCTAGAGTAAGAGATTTATTAGGATCTTTCCTTTTTCAGGGTGAAGCTGTAAATAAAAAGACAAAAGTACTTTCCGGAGGTGAAAGAAACCGTTTGGCGCTTTGTAAACTACTTCTTCGTCCTTTCAACACATTGATTATGGATGAGCCTACCAATCACCTGGATATTCAGTCTAAGGAGATTATCAAATTGGCTTTGCAGAAATTTGAAGGAACGTTAATCGTGATTTCTCACGATAGAGAATTTTTACAAGGGCTTTGTGACAAGATTTACGAATTCCGTGACGGTAAAATGAAAGAATTCTTAGGTGACATCAACGAATATCTTGTTTTCAGACAGAAAGAAAGCATTAGAGAAATCTCTGCAGAGAAGGCAAAACTTCACACAGATGATATTAAGGCTAAGGTTGAGGTTAAAGTGGAGCCAAAAGCTGATGTGCCATCGACTGTGATGGTAAGCAAAGAACAGAAAAGTATTCAGAATAAACTAAAGAAAGTAGAAGAAAAAATTTCTGAACTGGAAACAGCAATAGAAAATTTCGAAGCGTCTTTCACCAAAGAAAATCCTTCTGAAGAAACGTTAGAAAAATACAATAAAACCAAAGAAGATCTCGACCTTGCATTGCAGGAATGGGAACATTTGGGAACACAATTGGATTAATTTCTAATTAAATACTAAAAAATATCCGTCTCATTTGTCATTCCATAGGAATCTAAACTTTGATTTTTACAATTCAATCTCTAAAAATTCCGCATAGATTCCTACTAAATGACAAACAGGATGAAGGAAACAGTTAGTATTAAAGATGTCTGAGGTTCTCGAAGCGTCTCAAAATATTTTTTTGGATGGTTTGTAACAAAACAGCATTCATTTCTACATATTATTCAAAGCATTTTAATAAAACTTTATCTAAGTTTTTAATTTATTTTTATAATTTTGCCCAATGATTTCTAAGAAAGGTAGACAATTAAAGAATTTTATCTCAAAGCTGATGCTTGGGATTTACTTCTTTGCGCTCTTTTCTTCAAGCTTTCACAGCCATGAGTCTGCAGATTTTAAGCATTTTAATCTTAAAAAAACTGAAAACTCTATTTCAAAAACTGATGCGAAAGAAAAAGCAGGCGACTGTTTGGCTTGTCATTTCTTAGCAACAGGAAACACTTTATTACCAGACGAATTTAGTTTCACGTTGATCAAACATACTCATGAGGTAGAGCAGGTTTTTGCTGTACAGGAAAAAATCTGGTCACAAACTAAATTTTCATTTCAACTTCGCGGACCTCCCGCAATTTCATAATCAATAGATTCTTTTTCGGATTTTTTTTGCTTTAAATTTTTCAAATTTGAATAGTTTTAGCTGCATGATGTTATTTTAATTAAACTAGACTTTTTTAAAACTGTTAAGGTAAATTTAGGAGTTAAGTTTCATTAAGAGAATCATATAGATTTTTTAGGTATCTCTTAAAAAGCTAAGCTGAATTTAATTATTCTAAACTACTTCAATAAGATCTTAATGATTCAAGATTGAACGTAAAGGTTTACAGTTTCAAGTAAAAAATCCAATTCAAAATTTTTAACGGATGTATTTTTCATGTTATTCATTTATAATAATGAGTAATTTGAAACATACACAATCAATCTATTTTACAATGAAATTGATATATAGTGTACTGCTTATCCTATGCGGATTTGCAATAACAAACGCACAGAAAACTTACACGGTAGCGGGAACTGTTCAGGATTTTCACGATAAAACCATGCTGGAAAATGCAGTGGTGAAAATCGGAGATTTTACAGCCAATACCAATAAAAAAGGGGAGTTTTCATTTAAAAATATTCCTGCAGGAAATTATCAGCTCATTGCTAAACATGCTCTGTGTGATGATTATACTGAAAATGTAGGAGTCAACAGAGATTTGCATTTAGCAATTACTTTAGAGCACCATATGGGTGATATAGAAACCGTAACCATACACGGAAGCCACAAAACCAAAGGTTCTGTGATTATGCGAACACTTGATAAAACGGAAATCGAAAGAAATTCTACAGAAAACCTGGGGAATTTGTTATCGAAAATATCTGGAGTTACGGCACTTAAAACAGGTAATAATATTTCAAAACCTGTAATTCACGGTTTGTATGGAAGCCGAATTGCAATCGTGAACAATGGCGTGAAGATGGCGGAACAGGAGTGGGGTGTAGAGCATGCTCCCAATGTAGATGTAAATGATTTTGAGCACATCGATGTCGTGAAAGGTGCTTCTGCATTGAAGTATGGAAGCGATGCTGTCGGCGGAGCAGTAGTTTTGGAACCTGCTGTTTTGCCCAAAAGAAATACCATTATGGGAAATATAAAACTTTCCGGTATTTCTAATGGTAGAGGAGGTGAAATATCAGCGAACGTAGCTAAAACGTGGACTAACCAATGGTTTGTAAAAACGGGCGGGAGTTATAAAAAGTTGGGAGATTTATACATTCCACATCACACGCTTCAAAATACAGGAGCTGAAATAAACTCTTTTAATTTCTCGTTTGGAAATCATGGTTTTATGCAAGGTTTTGATGTTTCATACAGCGGAATCAATCAGGAATTCGGGATTTTCAAAGGTGCGCATTTAGGAAATAATGTAGATTTCAGAAACGTCTTCAAGTTCGGACAGCCTTATTACCTTGATAATTTCAGTTATGATATTGTGAATCCTAAGCAGGAGGTTGAGCATCATATTGCAAAACTGTCGGCTTACAAACGTTTTGAAAACTTTGGAAAACTAAGCTTTCAATATAGTTTTCAGATGAATCGCCGTAAGGAATTTGATATCAGAAGAGGAGAGCTCAATGAACTTCCTTCGATGGATCTGCGGTTGATTACACATTCTGCCAGTCTTACTCATCTTTTAGAACGAGGAAACTGGAGCTTAGAAAGCGGTCTTTCGGCAGGTTTTCAGGATAACTATCCAAATCCTGCAACGAAAGCAAGACGTTTAATTCCTGATTACTATAAGTATGATGCAGGTGCTTTTTCTGTATTCAAATATAAATTCAGTTCAACGCTAAATGCAGAAGCCGGGGCGCGATATGATTTCAGCAGATATGATGCTTACAAATATTATGATGCAAAAGACTGGAACGAAAAATTTGCAAGTCGTTATCCCCAGTTCTTTGTACAGGAAGCCGACAGCCGAATTTTGACACGTCCTATCCTAGATTATCATAATTTTTCTGCCAATTTGGGATTCAATTATAAGCCCGATAATAATTTTGAACTTAAATTAAACTTCGCACGAGCAGACAGAACTCCGAACCCTGCAGAACTTTTCTCTGATGGGCTTCATCATTCTGCTGCAATTATCGAGGAAGGAGATTTATCTATTCAGAAAGAAACGGTTTATAATGCTAACCTTTCGATGATTGGGAAATTCAATGTTTTGAAAGGATTGCACGTTGAGGTGAATCCATATTACATGATTTCAGACAGTTTTATCAATCAGGTGCCAACGGGTATCGAATCTTCAAACAGAGGAGTTTTCCCGGTTTGGAGCTATCAGCAGATTAAAGCCAGAATTTTCGGAATTGATGCAGATGCAGAACTTAATATTCTTGATAATTTAAAATGGAATACGAGTTTCAGTGCATTAAAAGGAGATGATCTTACCCATGATGAGCCTCTGATCTTGATGATGCCGGCTAATCTGAGAAATGCGGTTGAGTTTAAACTGAATACACCCAAAAACTTCTATGTACGCTTGGAAAACGAAAGTGTCTTCAGACAGAAACGTTTCCCGATCAGAAATCAATACCTTGATTTTATTGAAGATGGCACTACATTCAATGAAGAACTCGACCTCAGTACACCTCCTTCAGCATACACATTATTCAATGCATCTGTAGGTGCAGACCTATTTAAAAATCTGAATCTAAATTTCAGAATCAATAACATTTTTAATACAGAGTATCGTGAATATCTTAACAGACTGAGATATTTTATGCCGGAATCCGGTAGAAACTTTATCGTTACTCTGAAATACAATTTCTAATTATTAATACTTAAAATTAAATTTAAAATGAAAAAATTATTCAACATAACACTATTACTTTTAGCTACAGTTTTTATCTTATCATGTAGAAACGGAGATGATGATATCCCGGAAGATATCCATGAGCATGACGAGATTGGTAAAGTGGTTTTAACATTGACCAATAAAGCCGATGCTGCAGATATTCAAACGGTAAACGTAATTGGTGGAGTTGCAGATGCTCACCTTCACTTGCACCAGGGAGATACCTATACTGCTGTACTGGATTTTCAGATCAAGCATGACGACCATTACCATTCTTCAGATGAAATTGTAGAAGAAAAAGATCATCATTTTATCACTTTTGCACCTGCAAATGCTGATATCGTTGTCTTGAGAGCTGCAAACGACATTGTAAGAACAGACGGAAACAAAATAGGGTTAAAAACAGAATGGACCATTAATTCTACACAATCTACAGGAAAAATGAATATTAAATTGATTCATGCGCCTACTTCTGTAAATCAAAACTATCCTTCTGCTACCAACCAGTTGGGGCAAACTCAGGGAGGCGAAAGTGATGTAGACATTACTGTTGATACACACTAAAAGTTAGCTCAGACAAATTTTTTAAAGTATAAAAGACATTATTTCGGTAATGTCTTTTTTATTTTAACGTATTATAACAAAAGGAATGTCTTGTTTTAATAAAAAATTCATATTTTTGCAACCTAAAATTTTAATCAATAATGAAGGTTACCGCAAAAAACCATGATGATGTAAGTGCATTGCTTACAGTAACATTGGAGAAATCTGACTACAAAGAAAAAGTAGAAAAGCAATTGATTAATTATGCTAAAAATGCACAAGTTCCTGGTTTCAGAAAAGGGAAAGTGCCTTTGAGTATGGTTAGAAAGCAATATGAAGCAGGGATTGCATTCGAAGAAATCAACAAACAAGTTTCTGATGCTTTAAATAACTATATCAACGAAAACAAACTAAGATTAGTTGGTCAGCCGGTTCCACAGCCTGTAAATGATTTTAATCATAATGCAGAGCAGTTGGAAGTAGCTTTCGAAGTAGGTTACGAGCCTGAGTTTACTATTGATTTGGCTAAATATGAAGCACCTCACTACAAAGTTTCGGCTTCTGAAAAAGAAATCAACAAGAGCATAGAAAATATGCAGAAGCGTTTTGCTGAGCAGGTTCCTCAAGATAAGATCACTAAAGATTCTTACATCAACTTCGAGATTACTCAGGTTGTAGAAGAAGGTGCAGAAGGAGAGCACAATCACGCACCAAAAATGGCTACCATTACAGCTGAAAACAAAGCTGCTTTCAAGTTGCTTAAAGGTTTGAAGATGGATGAGTCTGTAAAAGTTTCTAAAGAAACTCTTGCTGCTGACGAAGATTTGGCTAAAGAATTAGGTTTCGCTAAAGAAGAAGTTGAGCATTTACACCACGCTGAAGTTGAGGTAAAAGTAAAAGATTTCTATAGCTTAAACTTGGCAGAACTTAATCAGGAGTTATTTGATAAAGTTTACGGTGAAGGAAACATCAAAACTGAAGAAGAGCTTAAAGATAAAGTAAAAGCTGAATTGGATGAATACTTCCAGCAAAATGCAGACGTACACTTTGTAAATAAAGTGTTGGAGCAGGTTTCTGAAAAAGAAGAAGTAAAACTTCCTGAGTCTTTCCTGACGAAGTGGTTGATCTTCTCTAACCAGAACATCCAGTCTGAAGAGCAGGCGCAGGCAATTCTTGAAGCTGAGAAAACTCAATTGAAATATCAAATTATCGAAGGTAAATTGATGTCAGACAACAATATTCAATTAGATTATGCTGATGTTTTGGCTCAGGCTGAGCAGTTGGTAAAAAATCAATTGGCAATCTACGGAATTCACCACTTAGGTGATGAAGAAGTTCAAAAATATGCTGCTGAAATGTTGAAAGACCAAGAGCAGGTAAGACAAATTTCTTCTGAAGTAGCAATGGCTAAATTGAAAGACGTTATCCTTGAAAAAGCAACTAAAAAGGAAACTGAAATCTCTCACGACGAGTTTTTAGAAGAATTGAAGAAATAATTTATTCTGATATAAATATTTGAAAACCTCCAAGAAATTGGAGGTTTTTTTGGTTTGTAACCTAACTGAGAGTAATATATAAATAATATATTTTTCACTATTTACTGTTTTGTTAATACAATATCTTTAGTTTCCGTAATCGACCACTTTACCCTGTGCATTGGTTTTATAAAGCTATCCTCTGCCTTTTTCCAGTTCGGGAAGAAGCTTTGCTTTATGCTTACTTTCATCAAGAGAAATTCTTTTCGAGGTAAGCTGAAATTTTGAGCTGTCATTAATAAAAGACTGACCTCGGGAAATTGATCCGTTCTACAGGAGTAAGCTGTGATAGCCACTATAAGAATCAGACACAGCCTGAGCAATAGATTTTTTTCATAAATTAAATGTGATTTTTAAAGCGGTAATATACTTTTTCATAGAATAACAACAAGGAGATAAATAAGAAATATTTTTTCATCTGCCTATTAAAAAATTCTTTACATTTGATTTAAGATTGAAGAATAAAACTCAATCCTACAAAACACAAAAAAATGAATGAAAAAAAACAATCCTCAAAAACAGGGCAGTAACTCCTAAAATACCCCTCCGAAAGCCTCCTGTACACTAGTAAGAAACTTTCGGCAACTCTTGAAACCTTCTTTCACCCCTGCGACAGACTTACGGGAACCCACGAAAAGGCAAAACACCCTAGTAAGAAGCTTTCGGGAAATCTTTAAAAATATTTTCAAAATATCATTGAATCAATAACTTAATAAAACACAAAACAATGAACGCAATTGATTTATTTAAACTTCGTAATGCAGAATACCTACAATACGTAAAAGACTATCTGGCCATCCTTAATCTGAATAATCCACAACAGTTGGAGATTGAAGCCAAGCTTACCGATCTCACAGCCAGAACCACAGAGCTGGAAACCCTTTACAAAAAAGCACTGGCAAGCGAAAAAACACAGGAACTATTGGCTCTCGATGAAAGAAGAGATGATGCCGTGAACGGTATTTTTTATTTTCTTTTGGGCAACACCTATCATTTTGAAACCGACAGACAGCAAAAGGCAGAGTTGCTTCTTGGCAATATGGCGCTCTATGGAAGTGGTATTTCCAGGCTCAATTATCAGGCAGAGACCGCCACCATCAATAATCTTCTCCGTGATTGGGAAAACAAATCGGAGCTTGCAGATGCCATCATCTTATTTGATCTGTCATCATGGGTAAATGAAATGAAAGCTGCCAATGAAGAATTCAATACTCAATATCTTTTGCGTACGCAGGAATACGGCGATGCTAATCCTGACACCATTAAAAGCAAAAGAGAAGAGACCAATCTTGCGTACTATGCGCTTAGAAACAGGGTAGATGCACTGCATCTTTTGATAGAAACACCACCCTCACCTTACGCCACCGTGATCAATCAGCTGAATGCATTGACGGATCAGTATAATGTATTGCTGGTTAACAGAAAACCTGGCTCGGCAGATCCGGCTAACCGAGAAGGTTTGACTAAATAATAACGCCTTAATAGCCTTGTCAAGGCTCCTTATCAAAATGAAAACCTCCAAGAAATTGGAGGTTTTTTTGGTTTCAAAAAGAAGAGATCTGGATTTCATTTTTTTTAATTAATCTACTCGAAAGTTAGAGTTACAAGTACATCAAAGTCAGAAATTTTTGCCAATAAAGTTAATGTTGATATAAAGTCTATAGTTTATTAAAGAATTTAATCTGCAGATTATTTCATTTTTATGCAATATGATTATCTTTATGCCTTTAATTTAATAATGAAATCATATTATGCTTTTGCGAGAAGTAAATAGGTTTCACAAGCTTTTAAACAAATAAATATTTTAATATGAAAAAGATCATCATTCCGTTTTTCTGTGCGGTACTATTTACCACTACTGTGAATGCGCAGACGGCAACGGTAGAAACAACGTCAGCGGTAAAATCTAAACTTTCTCCTCAACAGGTTATTGATAATTACCTGAACGGGCTTGGCGGGAAAAGTAAACTTGAATCTGTAAAAACAACGATTACAGAAAATACAATGTCTATTCAGGGAATGGAAATTGCGATGAATACCAAAAAAATGGGTAACAAATTCAAATCTGTGCAGTCGGTAATGGGCCAGGAAGTTACTCAGATGTTTGATGGCGAAAAAGGATACGTTAACCAGATGGGTACAAAAAGTGATTTGCCTGCAACGGCAATTCCTGAATTGAAAAAAGGGAAGACGATTGATGCTTTAGGATATGATGCGGCCAATTTCAGTGGGGTAACCGTAGAAAAATTAGACGGTAAAGATTATAATGTACTGACTTCAGATAAAGGTAAATTCTATTTTGATACGACGACAGGTCTTTTGTATAAATCGAACTCGCCAGTGGGTGATGCGCTAATTAAATCTTACATCACCGTAGACGGAATCAAATTTCCGGGAGATATTGAAGCTGAAGGAAACGGGCAGAAGGTGGTTATTAAAACATCAAAAGTTACCATTAATTCTGGTGTTACTGATGCAGATTTTAAATAATCATTATCAATTATATATTGGAAACCGGCTTTTGCCGGTTTTTTTGTTTTTAAACTTTAACGCAAGTTTAACTAAATAGTTAGTGATTAAATTTCTTCAGTATGGGATTAAATGTTATTTTTATCTCAGATAAAATAAATCAAATTGTATGAAAAAAAATCTATCGTCCATAATTGCGGTCATTTTTATGTCGTCTATGGCTTTTGCACAGAATATTCCTATGGATGCTTCTGTAAGAACAGGTACTCTTCCGAACGGATTGAAGTACTACATTAAAAAGAACACATTACCCGAAAAGAAAGTTGATTTCAGACTGGCCATCAATGCCGGATCTATTCTTGAAGACGAAAACCAGAGAGGTCTCGCTCACTTTATGGAGCATATGAACTTCAACGGAACCAAAAACTTTCCAGACAATAAATTGGTAGACTTCCTACAGTCGATCGGGGTGAAATTTGGTCAGCACCTTAATGCTTACACAAGTTTTGACGAAACCGTTTACATGCTTCCCGTTCCTTTAGATAAACCAGGCAATCTAGATTCCGGTTTAAAGGTAATGGAAGACTGGGCTTTTAACGCAACATTGACCGATGAGCAGATCAACAAAGAAAGAGGTGTTGTTTTAGAAGAATTAAGATTAGGCTTAGGTGCAGATAAGAGGATGTCTGATAAATATTTGCCAAAATTATTACACAAATCACAATACGCCAATAGATTACCAATCGGTACTAAAGAGGTGCTTCAGAATTTTAAGCCTGAAGTAATCAGACAATTTCACAAAGACTGGTACAGGCCAGATTTGATGGCATTGGTGGTAGTGGGAGACATTAATGTAGATGAGGTAGAAAAGAAGATTAAAGAAAATTTCAGCAAATACAAAAATCCTTCTAAGCCGAGAGAAAGAAAATCTTTTGATCTTCCGAATCACACAGAAACTTTGGTGGCGATAGAAACCGATCCGGATGCTACCAATTCTATGGTTCAGTTTATCATGAAGGATGAAGGCTCGTATACACCGGATGTTACCGTAGAGCAATACAATCAAAGTTTAATCGAAAATCTTGCAACTCAGATGCTTAATAACAGATTGAGAGAATTGGTAAATTCAAACAATCCTCCGTTTACGTTCGGATCTGTTTATCACGGCGGAACGTATGCAAGAACTAAGGAAGCTTTCCAGGGATTTGCGTTGGTAAAAGAGGGCAATCAGATAAACGCTTTGAAAGTACTTTTAGAAGAAACTGAAAGAGCAAAAAGATTTGGCTTCACACAAAGTGAGCTCGACAGAGCAAAATCTCAGGTGATGTCTAATATGGAAAGCTCGTACAACAACCGCGACAAAACGGAAAGCGACGTTTTGGTAGACGAATATGTAAGAAACTTCCTGGAGCAGGAACCAATGCCGGGAATTGCCTGGGAATTTGAAGATGTGAAAAACTTCTTGCCGTCAGTTACGTTGGCTCAGACCAATAATGTGATCAAGAAAATGGTAAAAGAAGACAGCAGAGTAATCATCATTACCGGTCCTAAAAAGGACAATGTAAAGATGCCTACAGAAGCTATGGTTCTAAAGACATTTGAAGATGTAAAAATGGCTGACCTTAGACCTTATGAAGAAAAGGCGACCATTAAAAATCTGGTAAAACCATTTAAATCTGACGGGAAAATTGCTAAAACTGAAACCGATGCAAAATTAGGCACCACAACATGGACGCTAAGCAACGGAGCAAAAGTAACGTTCAAAAAAACAGACTTTAAAGATGATGAAATTGTTTTCTCAGCAAGAAGTTTAGGTGGAAACTCGTTATTGAGCGACGCAGATTACAATAAAACTCAGTTTGCTTATCAGGCATTAACAGAAGCAGGAGTAAACGGCGCATCTAAAGCCGAACTTACCAATTATCTGGCAGGAAAACAGGTAAGCGTAAATCCTTACATCAGCAGCACTTTGGAAGGAATATCAGGTAGAACCAATCAAAAAGATCTTGGTACGGCTATGGAGCTTCTTTATGCCTATTTTACAGGCTTAAATTACAATCCGGAAGCGTTCAATGCTTATATTGTAAAGCAGTCTGCCATGTTGGATAATATTCTGTCTAATCCCCAGACGTATTTTGCAAGTGAACATGCTAAGTTTACGAATCAGAAAAATCCGAGATTTATCGGCATTCTTCCATTGGCAAAAGACTGGGCGGCGACTGATTACAAAAAAGCATACGATGTTTATAAAGAGAAATTTGCCAATGCCGGAAATTTCCATTTCTATTTTGTAGGAAATATTGATGAAGCTACATTTAAAAATGAAGTTTTACAGTATATCGCAAGTTTACCGACGACCGGAAAAACAACCAAATTCAAAGATACCGGCTACAGATCGATAACAGGAGATCATACCAAAGTATACAAAAAAGGTAAAGATCCGAAGAGTCTGGTGCAGATCGTTTATTCGGGTGAAACTACTTACAACGAGAAAGAAGCTTTGGCACTTGCAGCTTTAGGTGAAGTGGCTACCATCAAAGTAATTGAAAAACTGAGAGAGGACGAGAGCGGAATCTACGGCGGTGGAGCAAGAGGATATATGGGGAAAGTACCTTATAATAACTACAGCTTTAGCTTAAGCTTCCCTTGCGGACCTGAAAATGCAGATAAACTGACGAAAAGTGCAATTGCAGAAATTCAGAAACTGATCGATAAAGGGCCTGAGCAAAAAGATCTTGATAAGTACAAAGAAGGGGAGATCAATGATTACAAAACAGACATCAAAGACAATTCTTACTGGATGAATGCTATTTCTAAAAATCAATTAGACGGAAGCGATAAGTATGACATCTTAAATTATCAGGAAAAAGTAAAAGCATTGACTGTAAAAGATCTGCAGGATGTTGCTAAAAAATACCTGACAAAAAACAGAGTCGTTGCTACTTTAATGCCTGAAGACGGGTGGGAAAGTGCTCCTAAGAAAGAAACTTCTGCAGCAGTAAAAGCCAGCGCAGTAAAATAATCTTAATTGATTACATATAACGAAACCACCGCAGAAAAATTTCTGCGGTGGTTTGTTTTTAGAGTAATGCTGTGATGTTTTTAATTTAATAGGACTTCATCCTTTTCTTTATTAAGCCGTTCCTTCGGGACCTTAAATCATTGAAAAAAATAATGATTACAACAAAATCATTTATTTTTCAACTATCAACTATCAACTATCAACTATCAACTATCAACTATAATTATTTCCCATATTCTTTCTTCCACTCTTCCGCAACATCGCTCAAAGTAGTGTAAAAATCTTCACCGTATTTTCTGGTAAGAGGGGTTTTAAGAAATTTGTATACCGGAACCTGAAGTTCTTTTCCTAATGTACAAGCATCGTTACAAATGGGCCATTCATGATAGTTTAAAGCAGAAAATGTAGAATATTCTGTAACTCTTATAGGATATAAATGACATGAGATTGGCTTTTGCCAGTCAATAGCACCATCTTCGTATGCCTTTTCGATCCCGCATTTGGTAATTCCTCGATCATCAAAAGTTACATAAGCGCATTCTGCATCTTCGATCATCGGCGTTACGTACATTCCGTCCATAGGATCGGTTGTCCATGTTCCTTGCTCGTCTAATGCTTTAATTCCTGCTTCTGTAAGATAAGGCTTTATTTTATCATAAATATTATCTAAAATCACAAGCTCGTCTTTATCTAAAGGCGCTCCTACATCACCTTCTACACAACATGCACCTTTACATTTGGTAAGGTTACAAACAAATTCTTCAGAAAAAATATCTTCAGAAATTAATTTATCGTCTATTTGAATCATAATCTTTTTTTTTAAAATAAATTGAAATGCGTACCTGCCTTAAAAGCAACTAAGCTTATAATTGTTAACCATACACTCGCTTCCTGCATCCAGTATTTGGGTAAAAACTTCATCATACGGCTTAAAATAATCGTTGACGGAAAAGCCAAAAGCAATAAATACTCATAGGTCTTATCCATATAAAGAATGATCGTTATAAGCTGTGCTAACGAAAAAACGAGCAGGAAAGTATATTTGTATCTGCTAACCGGGCTTTTCTTATTGTAATGCGTAAAGTGATCATAAATTGCATAGATCAGCATCAAAGCAATTGGAATCAACGAAAAGAGGTCTAAGTAATCAGTTACCATTTTCATTTTTCCGAAAGGAATATAATCTGTATTCCATGAGCTGAACTGAAAGAAAAACATTACCGAGAAATAGCTTAACCCAATCATGACAATTCCCAATAGAAATCTGAAAATATTTAGGCCAATTCTTTCTGAAGTAACAATAAGGTGAATCAGTACAAAAATCATCATCGGCCAGGTGGTCGGCAGAAATATAAAGTTTAACGCAACAATAGAACCTACCAAAACATATGACTTCTTTCGGAGGTCTTCATTAGTACTTGTTAAAAGTAGCAAGAGGAAAGAATTGGTAAGAATGGCAACGGCAATTCCTAGGTCGATACTACCGTCATAAAGTCCAAAAATAAAAAATGTGTAGAGGAATAATGGCAAATGAGTATGATAATTGAGATCTATCGCATTAAAACAGAAATATCCCAGCGCAATTCCAATAAAAGTAATTCCGGCAATAACGCCCTCATAAGTATTGAAATTCAGTATGTTAAATAATATTACGATTAAAAGAAGAAAACCAATATACACAGGAATTGAAAAAATATTGCTTTCTTTTGAAAGTAATCTAAACATTTTTTATAAATTTGTGCAAAGTTAATTTAAAAAAGGAAAATAATGACGTCTTTCTTTCTATTCTTGAGTGATGCATTC
This sequence comes from Chryseobacterium indoltheticum, assembly GCF_003815915.1. Taxonomy (NCBI): domain Bacteria; kingdom Pseudomonadati; phylum Bacteroidota; class Flavobacteriia; order Flavobacteriales; family Weeksellaceae; genus Chryseobacterium; species Chryseobacterium indoltheticum. Next base: position 3,757,167 of record NZ_CP033929.1, on the reverse strand, counting down.
AAATGGGCATTTGGTTTCTACGATATTTTCGGAAACGTATTAAACTGGATTTTGTTCGCAGTATGCTGTGTACTATTCACATATTGGTGCTACGTTTTGGTAGTAAATCTTGGAAACAACAAAGACAAAGAGTATTATTCTCCGACAGAAGGGAAGAACCCTTACTACGATCCTGCGATCTATAAAAAAGAAGGTTAATTAATTGGTTATATAGAAAAAGACCGGTCAAAATTTTTGATCGGTCTTTTTTATTTTTTCAGTTGGAAACTATTCATGAATGGGAAGAACCAACACCGGAATTTTTGAACTTTTCGTTAATCCTTTGGTTAAACTTCCTACAAAAACATCGTAAATGCCACTTCTTCCGTGAGAACCCATTACAATGTAACTGGCGTTTTTAAGGTCAGAATATTCCAGGATAATATCTTTTGCGATGCCCTGCTTCAAAATATGCTCGCATTCTACATCGTGAGCAAGAATTCTTTGGTTGATCTTATTCAGAAGCACCAATTCTTCTCTGATCTCATTTTCTTCTACTTCCGGAAAATACTGATATCCCATATCTCCGATGGCAAAACCAATATCTGTCGGCGCAACATGTATGAGGCAAATCTTTCCGTTTACTTCTTTGGCAAATTTTACGGCACCGTCTACAAGCTGATCTGTTTTCTCTCCAAAATCTACAGGTAAAATAATATTAATCATAAGTTTGAATTTGTAATTTTAGTCTTTTAAAGATATGAAAAAAACAGACCAACTCAAATGATAATGTTACATAATTCTTAGATCCAAGACTTTTTCATTTTCAAGATATGCTTCCAATACATCATTTTCAGATACCTTTCCTACACCTTCCGGAGTTCCTGTAAAAATCAGGTCGCCCACTCTCAATGTAAAATACTGTGAAACGAAAGCAATAATATCATCAATACTGAAGATCATATCTTTTGAGTTTCCTTGTTGTGCTTTTTCTTTATTTTTTAGAAGTGAAAAATTCAGAGATTCAAGATTATAATTTTCTTTTTTAAAGAAATTTCCTACTACTGCAGAGCCGTCAAAACCTTTTGCCAGTTCCCAAGGAAGACCTTTAGATTTCAGATCGCTCTGAAGATCTCTTGCTGTAAAATCTATTCCCAAGCCAATCTCATCATAATGTTTGTTAGCGGCTTCTTTCTGAATATATTTTCCACCTTTTGAGATTTTTACCACCACTTCCAATTCGTAATGTACATCATTCGAGAATTCAGGGATGTAAAAATCATTGCCTTTCAGAACTGCGGTGTCGGGCTTCATAAAGATCACAGGTTTATCGGGAATAGCATTTCCCAATTCTTTTGCGTGCTCGCTGTAATTTCTTCCTATGCAGATTATTTTCATAATTTATTTATTTGTCATTGTGATGAGCCAAGCGAAGAAGCAGTCTCAGAATCACTTATTATTCATTTTATTTATTGCTAATTTTTTTTAGAAGCTTTTTCCCGCTTTTCGCTGTATCTTTTGTTACGCTGCGCTGCACAAAAGGATGTCGCTGCAATCGGGGCTAATAAAAATTGTTGTGTTAAAAACCACCCCGTCAAAAATTTCTTTGAAATTTTCGCCACCCCTCCAAAGGAATTTCGCGTGTCATTTCAAATGTATCATTGCGAAAAGTGGAATTAGCTTGTGCTAAGTTTATTTAAGCAAAACAATCTCAAAATTTATCCTCAATCATTTAAACTTCCATCACCCATCTTCAAACTTCCAACTTCCTAATGCGTAAACACATTTTCACAATAGTAACAAACATATCTGTCGCTTGAAAGCAAAGAAATTCCAAAGAAACTTGTCGAGCTGTCATCTTTATAGATGTGATTTGAACCACATTTCGGACAGACAAAATCAAATTTCGGATCTTCAACAGTATGTTCAACTTCTAAAGAAAATTTGTTGTTTTCGTGATAATCAGCTAAAATCTTTTCAGCGTTTTCAAAATCATCTTCAAAAACCTGTAACTGAATTCCGCCAACAGCCTGCGAAAGCAACCAATCTGATTGTATCAATTGTTCGTTTGCGATAAAACTGTTAATGTTGCTCTCGGCAAGAATCTGCTTGTCGCGATTGGCTTCAAGTGCAGTTTCGTAAAATTTAAACTTAACTAAGTTGCTCATCCTTTTTAATTTTTTATAACTCAATTTTCATACCTTATAGAAAATTAAGATATTTTTATCACATAAGAGACAAAGGTTTATAAAATAAATTAAAGTCTTTGATTTCTTTTGCTGTTGAAAAAAGATTAAAACTTACTTGAAAGCTGAATTTTAGTGAAAACTTTTTTCGTGTATAAAGGGAAATCGGCATTTTGAAGCCATCCGAAATATCCCAAATCTTTTTGGAAAACTTCTTTTACAACCTGACCTTTGTATTTTCCGAAAGCAAAAATTTCCTGATCTTTTGCGTTATAATGAATCATTCCTGCTAAATCTGCAAATCTGTTCTGAGTAGAAAACTCACTGAGTTCGGCAACTTCATTAGGAAGATCATCGTATTTTCCAACTTGTGCGTCCAAAACTTCGAACGTTGCCAAAACATCGGCTTCTGCAGAGTGAGCGTTTTCTAAAGTTTTTCCACAGTAAAATTGGTAAGCGGCACCCAAATTTCTTGGTTCTTTTTTATGGAAAATTGTTTGTGCATCCACTAATTTGAATTTGTTTAAATCAAAATCAAATTCGGCACGCAGTAATTCTTCAGCCAACAAAGGAACATCGAAACGGTTTGAATTAAAACCTCCCAAATCAGCTCCGGAAATCATCTCAACAATTTTTGGGGCAATTTCTTTGAAAGTTGGTGCGTCTTTGATGTCTTCATCATAAATTCCATGGATTTCACTTGACGAAACAGGAATCGGCATTTCGGGATTTACTCTCCATGTTTTGCTTTCTCTTGAAGAATCGGGATTTACTTTTAAAATACAGATTTCAACAATTCGGTCTTTTCCAACGTTGGTTCCTGTTGTTTCAAGATCAAATACACAAAGCGGTTTGTATAGTTTTAAGTTCATTTTTTTCTGAGTTATGAGTTGTAAGTCATGAATTATGAGTTATTGAGAACTAATAATTCATAACTATTTAAGTTGTTTTTGAAAGATAATTGAAATAAAAATATAATAAAGAATAACCATCGGGATTCCGACGATTTTAAATATCGCTAAAATAAGAATTGAGCCAATTAATAAAGCTAATTTCGGATAATTATCCTGTAGTTTCATCGATTTGAATTTCATGGCAATCATTTTAATCGGACTGATAAGGATCCAAGAAGAAATAATTGTTAAAATTATTAATGGAAATAACCCAATTTGAAGAATATTAAAGTTTGAAATATTAAAGAATTGTGGCACTTGATGAGGGCCTGATTGTGATATATAATAAATCCCAAAAATCAAAATTGTATTTGAAGGAGTATTTAAACCTTTAAAATAATATTTCTGTTCTTCGTCAAGGTTAAAAATTGCTAATCTCAAACAAGAGAAAAGCGTAATTAAAAATCCGAAATATTTAATTTCAACAGGAAGCTGCAATCCGAAAACTTCATTTCCGAAAGGTTCCAGCATTTTAAACATCGCCAATCCCGGAATGAACCCGAAACTTACCATGTCTGCCAAAGAATCTAGCTGGGTCCCCAAATTGGAATTGGCTTTTAAGGCTCTTGCCACAAAACCATCGAAAAAATCTAAAACCAAAGACAAAATAATGCAGATTGCAGTCGTTTGGTAATCACCTAAAATCAAATGTACAGCACCAACGCAACCCGAAAAAAGATTGCCCAGCGTAATGGCGTTTGCCAGATTGTTCTTAATGAAATTCATAGAAGCAAAATTACATTTTTTAAAAATTTTAACCTTAATTAATGTCAACTAAAAATTACAATCCTTTGAAATCGCTATAACTAACAGTGATAGATAAGTCAATGTATATTGGCGATTGCATATAACCTTTAAAAAAATAAATATCTACATATGAATTTAATGTAATTTTGCAACCGATAAATAATTGACTTTTAAAAACATTACTATTTAACAAATGAAATTTTTCAAAGAATTCAGAAAAGAAGAAATCTTCGTTCTATGTTACAGGATTTTCTTGGCTTTTGTTTTTTATCAGATTGCGAGACTTTTGTTTTGGTTTTTCAATAAAGATTTAATAAAAGTAGACAGCATTGTAGATTATCTGAGCTTGGCTTATCATGGGATTGCTTTTGATCTTACAGCGATTTTGTATGTGAATGCTTTGTTTATTTTGTTAAGTTTAATTCCGATTGTCATCAATACAAAAAGTGGGTATCAGAAATTTATGATCTGGCTGTATTTTATCAGCAACGGAATTGCGTATGCGATGAATTTCGGGGATTTTATTTACTATAAATTTTCCCAGGCAAGGCTTACTTCTGCAGCTTTTCAGGTAGCAAAACATGAGACGAATATTTTAAAAGTATTCACCGCTTCTATTACAGAGCATCCTTTTGTGATTATTTGGTTTGTATTTTTAATGGCTGCATGGGTATTTCTGTATAAAAGATTTAAAATTGATTATAAAAAACCGGTAAAGCTCATTCCTTATTTTATTTGGTCTGTGGTGACTTTGTGTATTTCTGCGGTATTAATTGTTGGCGGAATAAGAGGTGATTTCAAACACAGCACAAGACCAATTAATTTGGTTGATGCGAATAAATTTGTAAAAACTCCGCTTCAAGGGAACTTAGTTCTGAACTCTACTTTTTCGTTTTTCAGAACAATGGGAACGAATAATTTTAAAGAAGTTCATTTTGTCGATCAGAAATTTATTGATGAAAATATCAATCCCTACAAAACTTACGACAAACAGGTTCAGGACAAACCAAACATTGTGATTTTTATTGTGGAATCTTTCGGTAGAGAATATTCCGGAGCTTTTAATAAAGATAAAAACATTAAAGATTATGTTTCTTACACGCCGTTTATCGACAGTTTGGCAAATGAAAGTCTTATTTTTCCTAATACTTTTGCCAACGGAAGGCAGTCAATTCACGGAATGAGTAGTATTTTGGCAGGAATTCCTAGTTTGATGGATGCTTTTACGAGTTCGCCTTATTCTAATCAGAAAATTCAGTCGATTGTTTCGGTTTGTAATGATATGGGTTACGATACATCATTTTATCACGGTGCTCCGAATGGTTCGATGGGATTTTTAGGTTTTGGAAATATTCTTGGTTTTAAACATTATTTCGGAAAAGATGAATACAATCACAATGAAGATTTTGATGGAATGTGGGCAATCTGGGATGAACCGTTTTTACAATATTTTGCTAAAAATGTAGGGAAAACAAAACCTTTTATGGCAACCGTTTTTACAGCATCTTCACACCATCCGTTTAAAATTCCTGCAAAATATAACGGGAAATTTAAAAAAGGGAACATTGAAATTCATGAACCGATGCAGTACACCGATTATGCGATTAAAGAATATTTTGAAACTGCTAAAAAACAGCCTTGGTTTAAAAATACCATTTTTGTCTTTACAGGAGATCATACCAATCAGGTGTATTATTCTGAATACGAAAAAGCGATGAACCGTTTTGCGGTGCCGTTGATTTTTTATTCTCCAAATCCTGAATATCAATTAAAAGGGGTGAATAATGAATTGGCGCAGCAAATTGATATTTATCCTACTTTGGCAGATTTAATCGGATACAATAAAAAAATTAGAAGTTGGGGTAGAAGTTTGGTGAGCGAAAAAAAATATCAGCCTTTGATTGTAAACTCAGACGGAACTTCGGAGCAGTTTATCTATGGAAATTATATTTACAGATTCGATGGTAAAAATATTATCGGAATTTATGATAAAAGCGATTTAGGTTTTCAAAACAATCTGAATGATAAAATAAAATCTCCGGAAACCGAAAAAGGAAAACAAATGGCAAAAGCATGGTATCAGGATTATATGAGCCGCGTAATCAATAGAAAATTGAATTAATTTTTTATTTGTTTAATTTTAAAAAATGCTCTTTCTGTTGTTATATATGCAAAGGATAATAAAAATGTTTGTGCGTTTAAAATTTATGTCTATTTTTAACTAATTAAGAATTTAAGAATCTATAATTTAAATTAAACTCTATAATATGAAAAAATTATTAGCAACATTTGTACTTTCACTATTCAGTGTGATGTCATTTGCACAAATCGAAGGAAAATGGAAAACAATAGATGATGAAACAAAACAAGCAAAATCTATCGTTGAAATTTACAAAAAATCTGACGGAAAATATTACGGAAAAGTTTCTCAGTTATTAATAAAACCAACAAATCCTAACTGTACAGGCTGTAAAGACGACAGAAAAGGGAAACCAATTTTGGGATTGGAAATCATCCGTGGTTTAGAAAAAGACGGTGATGAATTTACAGACGGAACAATTACAGATCCAAAAACAGGTAAAACTTACAAATGCACCATTACAAAAAGCGGTGATAAGCTGAATGTGAGAGGGTATATGGGAGTTTCTCTTTTAGGAAGAACGCAGGTTTGGCAAAAAGTAAACTAAACAGTTTAAAATAATATTAAATATAAGACAACTCAGCAATGTGTTGTCTTTTTTGTTATGTAAATAATAAAAAAACACTATTTTTGTACTCTAAATTTTTCAAATAAATATGGCAGAATATACTTTTCGTGAAGTGATTGCGCAGGCAATGAGTGAGGAAATGCGTAAAGACGAATCCATTTTTCTAATGGGAGAAGAGGTTGCAGAATATAATGGTGCATACAAAGCTTCTAAAGGAATGTTGGATGAGTTTGGTGCTAAGCGCGTAATCGATACACCTATCGCAGAACTTGGTTTTACAGGAATCGCTGTGGGCGCTGCAATGAATGGTAACAGACCAATTGTAGAATATATGACATTCAACTTTGCGCTTGTTGGTATCGATCAGATTATCAATAATGCTGCAAAAATTCGTCAGATGAGTGGTGGTCAGTGGAACTGCCCGATTGTTTTCCGTGGTCCTACAGCTTCTGCAGGTCAGTTGGGAGCAACGCATTCTCAGGCTTTTGAAAACTGGTTCGCAAACGTTCCGGGTCTTAAAGTAGTCGTTCCTTCAAACCCTTATGATGCGAAAGGATTATTAAAAACTGCAATTCAGGATAATGATCCGATAATTTTCATGGAATCTGAACAAATGTACGGAGACAAAATGGAAATTCCTGAGGAAGAATATTACTTACCAATAGGAAAAGCTGATATCAAAAGAGAAGGTACCGATGTAACTCTAGTGTCTTTCGGGAAAATCATGAAATTAGCTCTTCAGGCAGCTGAAGATATGGCTAAAGAAGGTATTTCTGTTGAGGTTATCGATTTAAGAACAGTTCGTCCTTTAGATTTCGATACTGTTTTAGCTTCAGTAAAGAAAACAAACAGATTGGTGATTTTAGAAGAAGCTTGGCCATTTGGTTCTGTATCTTCAGAGATTACTTATATGGTACAGCAGAAAGCATTTGATTATCTGGATGCGCCAATCAAGAGAATTACTACTCCTGATGCTCCGGCTCCATATTCAGCAGCTTTATTCGCAGAATGGTTCCCGAAACTTGAGAAAGTAAAAGAGGAAATCAAAAAAGCGATGTACGTTAAATAATTATTATACGATTATAGAAAAAAACTTCCGAAAGGAAGTTTTTTCATTTATACAATGCATGACTATTTTAGTTGAGGGTCATAAATTTAGTATACATTTGCGCTTTCAAAATAATTAGCTGACATGGCAGAAGTTACAGAAGGAGGTCATCATATAGACCTTAAAAAGCTTTCATTTGTAGGAGTTATTGTTTCTCTGGGGATTGTTTTCGGAGACATCGGTACATCACCGCTTTACGTAATGAAAGCAATTGTCAATGCAAGGAAAGATGGCTCAACGATGCCTTTCGACACTTATATTGAAGGTGCACTTTCTTGTATTATCTGGACTCTAACTCTTCAGACGACTTTAAAATATGTGATTATCGCTCTTAAAGCAGATAACCGCGGTGAAGGTGGAATTTTAGCTTTATATTCTTTAGTTAAAAAGCTGAAAAAGAAATGGCTTTACGTCGTCGCTATTATCGGAGCATCAACCTTGGTTGCAGATAGTGTGATTACGCCTTCTCTTACCGTAATGTCTGCGATTGAAGGGCTTAAAATCTACAATCCTGATACGCCGGTTGTTTTTATAACACTTTTTATTCTCTTTATCGTTTTCGTCGTACAACAATTCGGAACCGCTTCCATTGGGAAATTCTTCGGGCCTATCATGGTGACGTGGTTTTTGGTTTTGGGAGGTTTCGGATCAATGCATATTTTTGATCATATCGAAATTTTAAAAGCATTCAATCCCGTATATGCTTATAACCTGATTACCCATTCGCCAAGTGCAATTGTAATTATGGGTGCTGTGTTTTTATGTACAACAGGAGCTGAAGCTTTATATTCGGATCTTGGGCATTGTGGAGCAAAAAATATCCGTGTAAGCTGGATTTTTGTTAAATTAATGCTGATTTTGAATTATTTAGGACAGGGTGCTTGGTTATTAGATAATTACCAGCAAGTTTTCACGGGTGTCAATCCTTTCTTTGGAATTATGCCTGAATGGGCGGTTTTACCGGGAGTGATTTTGGCAACTTTGGCTGCAATTATTGCAAGCCAGGCGGTAATTACCGGTTCATTTACGATGTTTTCAGAAGCAATGTCAATTTCATTCTGGCCCAATCAGCATATTGAATATCCTTCTGGAGTAAAAGGACAAATGTACATCCCGAGAATCAATTGGGGATTGATGTTTTTCTGTTTTATTGTTGTTATTTTCTTCCAGAAATCAGAGCACATGGAAGCAGCGTATGGTTTAACGATAACCATAACAATGTTGATGACCACTATCTTATTAACATATTGGTTAAGCCGGACGAGACTTAATAAAGTGTTCCTTTTTGGTTTTGTAGCGATTTATCTTTTCCTTGAATCTGGATTCTTCTATGCTAATGTGATTAAATTCTTCGATGGCGGTTGGCTTACAGTAGTTTTGGGTGGTTTTATTGCAGTTTGTATGTATGCATGGTACAACGGAAGGCTATTAAAATCAAACTTTACAAGCTATGTGAAAATTGATAAATACGTCTCTATTATTAAAGATATGAAGCTCGATGAGACAATACCAAAATATTGTACCAATCTTGCCTATCTGAGCCGTGCAAAGCGTAATGATGAAATAGAATCGAAAATTATTTATTCGATTATCAAAAAACAACCGAAAAGAGCAGATCATTATTTTATTTTGAGCATAGTCAATCAGGAAGATCCTTATACTTTCAAATACAGTGTTGATGAGATTTTGCCGGGAACAATCTATAAAATAAATTTCCTTTTAGGGTTTAAAGTTGATCGCAGAATCAATGATTATTTCAATATGGTTTTAAAAGATCTTATGGCAGACGGTACAATTCCATCGCGAAGCAGCCACCCTTCTTTGAGGGCTCACAATATTCCGCCAGATTTGAAGTATGTGATCATAGATAACACCTATATTAACGATATTCTATTAACGGTAAAACAAAAAATAACGTTAAATATTTATAATTTTGTTAAATATATAGGGAGTGATGACTTCAAATCTTGGGGGGTTACTTCACACAATGTTGTCGTAGAATCGGCTCCACTAACGGAAGAAACCATCTCAAGCAGTAAGATTCAACAGTCGGAATTCCGAAGATCAAATTTTTAATACTTGCATTACAGAGCTTAAATACATGATATTGATTTAAATAAAAATCGATAAATTTGTAGTAATAAATTTTTTAATGGATACTTTACAAAAAGAAAAAAATATAGCTTTAATAAAAGACGTTTTACGAAATTATTTACTTGAAAAAGGCTTTCGTAATACGCCTGAACGATACACAATTCTGGAGGAGATCTATAATATGGATCATCACTTCAATGTAGATGATCTGTATCTTCTGATGATGCAGAAAAAATATCATGTTTCTAAAGCTACGATTTACAACACTATCGAGATTTTCCTTGATGCAGGCTTGATTCGTAAACATCAGTTTGGTGAAAAAACGTTGACTTCATCTTCTTACGAGAAATCTTATTTTGATAAACAACATGATCATTTGGTGATTTACAAAAAAGATTCAGATAAAGAGATTGAAGAAATTATCGAATTCTGCGACCCTAGAATTCAAGGAATTAAAGAAGCTATAGAAGGAGCTTTCGGCGTAAAAATTGATTCTCATTCGCTGTATTTTTATGGCACTAAGAATGATTAATCAATGAGACTGATTCTTTTTCTATTCTTATTTATTTCTTCGTTTGCTCTTGCTCAGGTTGCCCCAAAACCTGTGCAACGAGATCCTTATTTACAAAATCCTGTCAAAAATCAGCCTCCGAAAAATCAACCCGGGAATAAGGTAAAGATTATTCACGCTGATGAAATTAATAAAGACACCAAATATGATGGCAATCGTTATCTTACAGGAAACGTTGTCATAGAGCATCAGGGGTCTATTCTTTCTGCCGATGAAGTGGTGATGTATGATGCAGAAAACTTTGTAAAAGCAATAGGCAATACAAAACTTCAGAACAGCGATGGCTCGGTAATTACATCCGGCGAAATGGAATACGACGGAAATACCCAAAAAGGTGTCGGTAGAAAAAATGTAGTGCTTACAGATCCTAAAGGAACAGTCATCAAGACCGACATTATGTATTACGACAGAGTCTCTAATCAGGCTTATTTTAATACGGGAGGTACTATCAATGATGGCAAAAGTACGACGTATACAAAATCGGCAACCTATTTTTTGACAACCCGAGTGATTGATCTTACAGGAAGAGTGAAAATTGTAGATAAAGATTATACTTTAGAAGGAGATAATGTGGTTCAGAACCAAAATACAAACATTGTTACCATCAACGGTTATACTACAATTACCAACAATAAGAATCCAAAGAACAGAATTATTACCGAGAAAGGAACTCATAATATGAATACCAAAGAGTCTTTTCTTACGAAAAACTCCAGGATTTATTACAATGACAAAATTCTTACAGGAGATGAGATGTATTACAATCAGCTCACCGGATTCGGAAAAGCTACAGGAAATGTAACGCTTGACGATCCTCTAGAGAAAAGATATGTGAAAGGTGGGTATGGTGAAATTTTCGAAAAGAAAGATTCAGCAATGATGACCAAAGAGCCTTATGCTGTTAAGATTTTTGAAAAAGATTCACTTTATTTTGCATCAGAAAAAATTCTGACTTATCAGAAGCCCGATACCGCAGATATTACCAAAAAGAAAAGTTACTTGAGAGCTTTCAAAAAAGCCAGAATTTACAAATCAAATGCACAGGGAAGAGCAGATTCTATCGCCTACAACGAGACAGATGGAATTATGCACATGTATACGGATCCAATTTTGTGGAGTGGCGAAAAACAGGTAACAGGTGATAAAGTGGAAGCTTATTTTAACACAGAAACCGAAAATATCGATTCTTTAAAAGTGATAGGAAATGGTTTTGCGATTGCGAAAGTAGATTCTTTAAATCTTCTGGATGAATTTCATCAGGTAAAAGGAAAGTTGATGACGGTGTATTATGAAGGGCCGGATATCAAAGAAATTAAAGTAATCGGAAATGCCGAAGCAATAACGTATGCCGATGAATTTAATAAGAAAACAAAGGTTAACGACAGAATAGGCGTTACCGTTTCATTGTGTGGGATTATCGGTGCGTTGTTTGATCAGCGTCAGGTGCAGATTATTTCCTGCAGTATTGGTGCGGCTGCAAAGACGTATCCGATGAGCCAGATTTCACCTGAGCAAAAAAAGTTTGAAGATTTCAACTGGAATACCAAAGACCGAATACGGAAATGGCAGGATATTCTCGTCGACTCACCAAATTATGAAGAAATAAAATACGAGCCCAACGATGCGCTTTACAATAAAGTACAGGAAGTTGCAGAGAAAGAAAAGGCTAAAGAAGAAGCTAAAAAACCTAAAAGGGTAAGAAAATAAATAATATAAAAGACCGGTTTTTGAAGCTGGTCTTTTTCTTTTGTAAATATTTGCTTGTTTTGGAGAGCCTTGTCAAGGTTCAAAGCCTTGAAAATGGTTAATCTTCTACTTAGTTATTAATTCATACGCATGAACTTATAAAATGATGCGTATGAGTTATCCAATTCATGCGCATGGTTTACCAAACTTATGCGCATCAATAAAAACTGCTAATATGCATATCTTCAAAATGTTTGGTTTTTTTTAATATTTTCCATGTTTTCTTTTCGTTTAGCTTTATTATTAGAGTTTAAATTTCTGCATCTGATGAATGTTTTTTAGCTTTGCCTAAAATTTTTCATACAATGGAAATGCAAAACGATTTTTTTAAATATCAGGCTCAAACGACGCAATTTGCAGTAGGTTTTGAAGTAGAAAAAGCAGAAGGAAGCTATATTTTTGGAAAAGACGGAAGAAAATATCTCGATTTTGTAGCAGGGGTTTCTGCCAATACTTTGGGGCATTCGCACCCGAAAATAGTTAATGCTATTAAAGAGCAGGCTGATAAATATCTTCATGTGATGGTGTATGGCGAATATGCACAGGAAAAGCCTGTAGAATTGTGCCGATTATTAGCTGAAGCAACTCCTGATCCTTTAGAAATTACTTATTTGGTAAACAGTGGGGCAGAAGCAATCGACGGCAGTTTAAAATTAGCAAAAAGATATACTGGTAGAGAAGAAATTGTTTCTTTCAAAAACTCTTATCATGGCAATACGCACGGTGCATTAAGTGTTTCAGGAAATGAAATCCACAAAAGAGAATTCCGGCCTTTATTGCCAATGGTTTCTTTTATTGAGTTTAATAATGAAAACGATTTCGATAAAATTACAGAAAGAACAGCCTGTGTACTTCTTGAAACCATTCAGGGAGCTGCGGGATTTTTAGTTCCGGATACTGATTATTTAATTAATCTAAAAAAGAGATGCGAAGAAGTAGGGGCGCTTCTTATTTTAGATGAAATTCAACCAGGTTTTGGACGAACAGGAAAACTCTTTTCCTTTGAGCATTTCGGTATCGTTCCCGATATTTTGGTGATGGGAAAAGGAATGGGCGGTGGTGTTCCTGTCGGAGCATTTATGAGTTCTAAAAAAATAATGGATACGCTTTCTCATTCTCCCAAATTAGGTCATATCACAACTTTTGGCGGAAATCCTTTGATTGCTGCAGCTTCACATGCAACATTAAAGGAAGTTTTAGAAAGCGGGTTAATGAATGAAGTTGATGAAAAAGAAAAGTTATACAGAGAACTTTTGGTTCATCCTAAAATAAAAAACATAAACGGTAAAGGGTTGATGCTTGCTGTAAATCTTGGAACTCCGGAGTTTACACTCAATGTTGCCAAAAAATGTATGGAAAAAGGTCTTATTGTCTTCTGGCAGTTGTACCGAAATGAATACCTGAGAATTTCGCCGCCGCTTACTATATCTAAAGAAGAAATTACAGAAGGATGTAAGATTATTCTTGATGTTTTAAATGAAGAAGAGTAGAAATATCAAGCTATAAAACCATACTTTTTCTTGACGTTTTTTGATGTAATTTACTTTTAAAAACCACTATTAAATTTCATTTTGAAGCAATGGAAATATTTCTGATAAAAATCATAAAAATATAGATAGAATTTTGCGTAATAAAAAAATTAATTTATATATTGCGTGACGTTAAAAACAAGTTATATGGCGAAACATAAAGTCCATTACGAATTCCCAATGCACTGTCTTTCAGAGATTTTGTATGAATATTTGGCAACTGCCGAGGGATTGTCTGAATGGTTTGCGGATGAGGTGATAGAGAAAGGCGATGATTTCTTTTTCAGTTGGGGTGGAGGTCCTGCTGAAAAGGCTACTTTAATCAGATATAAGCCTGAAGGTTTCGTACGTTACAGATGGGAAGAAGACGAAGGAACAAAAAATTTCTTCGAAATGACTATTACAATTGATGATATTACAGAAGATCTAGCTTTAAATATTACAGATTTTTGTGAAGAAGGTGATGAAGAAGAAAATGCAATGTACTGGGAAAATCTTATAGAAAACCTTAGAATAAAATTAGGTGCAGCTTAATTCAGCGGTACTGTTTAATGAACAAAACTGATGAACGATTTATCGTTCATTATTTTTTTTTAAAAGAATTAAATTTTGAAAAATACCTATTTTACATCTGACGAACTTGAACTGAAAAACCGTGCATTTCTTTCCGGAGATGCTGTGAAGGTTTCTTTCTTTATCAGAAATTCAAAATTAATCATGGATGAAGAATGCTATTTCTTTTTAATGGCTTCCATGAGAAAAATGAGAATGAATATTCCTCTTAGTTACACGCTGGAGTTTTTTCAGAATCTTTTTAATGCAAAAGTAATCGAAGGCGAAGGAGTTCAAAACGGAATTATCAATTTCCTTGTATTCAGAAATTCAGACGGAGCTATTTTATCTAAATCATCTGTTTCATATTATTTTGAAGTAGACGAAATGGACGATGTTCTTTCTATTCATCAAAGACCTTTAGAATTAGATTTAATTAAGGAGATCAATGTTAATAATAATCTTTTGAGTAACATCAGAGTTCATTGTCCGGAAAATATTTATGGTGGAATTTACGCTCAGGAAAATGATTTGGATGACGTGATTTTATTAAATCCAAACAAGCGTATTGCCCGTTCTACAAGCGGAAATCTTTTGTTCCTAGAAGGAGATGTTATCAAGATACCAAAACAGTCGGAAGGAGCTTATATTTCGCCTTTGCTGGAGAATTTTGTGACCTTTTTACACAAAAATAATCTTGCCGATACGCAGGAACATGAAATTATTGCTTTTGAATCTCAGAAAGCGGAAGAAATTCTGTTGATTTCAGATGAAAAAGGAATCTTTTCTGTAAAGAAAATTAGAAATAAAACTTTTGAAAACGCCCGCTTCACCGAATTGGTTGAAAGCTGGAGAAATAGTTTCTAAAATTGACAAACCCGGTAAACAACATTTAAAGTCCTTTACCGGGTTTTATTCTGATTAAGATCAGAAACTGTATTTTTATTATTGTTCGTTGATGAAATCAGCAAATTTCTGGGCAATTTCTCTTTGTCCGTCGCTGTTGTTCATGTATTCTCTTTCTTTTGTATTATTAATGTAGCCTAATTCTACCAAAACTGCAGGAGATTTTGAATTTCTAAGGATGTGTAGATTTTCTTCTTTAATGCTGCATTCTCCCAACTTTTTAGATAATTTTTCAGCTAAAGATTTTGATTCTGAAGTTTTCTGCATGAAAATTTCGTGACCGCTTTTATTGGTGTTTGCTTCAGGAGTTCTGTTGATGTGAAGCGAAATGACCATTTCGGGGTTCAGCTTGTTGATTTGTTCCGTACGCTCTGTAAGTGTGGTGCTGGTATCCTCGCTTCTTGTTAAAATCACCTCATATGTACCGTCTTTATCACTTGCTTTTTTGATTTGCCGAGCGATATTTAAAACCATATCTTTTTCTGAAACACCATTCATAGTGGCTCCAAAATCATTTCCGCCATGTCCGGCGTCTATTACGATAATCTTTTTGGTTTCGGTTGAGAAAGAAAGCATTGCAGCAGATGCGAACGATACAGCTAGTAATTTTAATGCTTTCATGATTAATTATTTAAGAGTTATCAAAGAACGTGAAAAGTATCTTAAAAATTGTACAAGAAAAGCTTAAAACTTTGTTAAATTTTAAATCGCTTCATTGTGAAGTAATGACTAATTTAGGGAAATGTCTTCAGGTGCATTTGCCCACAGAAGAAACTCACCACCAAGGTTTTGCATAATCGATTTCCATAATGTATGATCATTGGGAAGTGTATAATCTAGGTTATAAACATCTACAACCGTCCATACTTTTTGCAAAACTTCATTTTCCAGCTGTGAGGCAGACCATCCCGAATATCCTGAAAATATTTTTACATCCTGAATGCTGATTTCATTCTGCAAAACAGCATTTATGATCAGTTCAATATCTTCTGTAAGGTAATATTCATCGTTAATGGCGGTGAAATTTTCCGTTACTTTTTTTCCTTTAATAATAAAAAAAACTTTGTCGTTTTCTACAGGCCCGCCATCGTAAACTTCAATATCAAAATCAAAAAAATTCTTGAAACGATTACTCATTTTGCTGTTCTTCTTATTAAGGATCAAGCCAAATGCTCCATCTTCGGTGTGATCTATAATCAGCACGACCGATCTCGAAAAAATATCGCCGGAAATATCAGGTGTGGAAATTAATATTTTACCTTTGTATGAGTAATTCATACTCAAATTTAATAAAAATTATTTATGGAAAACCTCCACGATAAAAGAAAAATATACGAAAAATCTCAACTTATTGAAACTGAGATTAAAGAGAATCCGATTGAGCAATTCAGAGACTGGTTCTTGGATGCGTCAGAAAATCCTTCGATTTCTGAAGCCAATGCAATGGCGGTTTCTACGTTGGAGGAAGATGGTTGTCCGCGTACAAGAATGGTTTTATTAAAAGAATATACTTACGAAGGTTTTATTTTTTATACCAATTACGATAGTAGAAAAGGAAAAGCGATCGAAAAAACGCACAAAGCCTGTCTTCATTTTTTCTGGCCGGGTTTAGAAAGACAGATTATCATCAAAGCAAATCTTGAAAAAATTGCTGACAATTTAAGTGACGGTTATTTTCATTCAAGACCGAAAGGAAGCCAGCTTGGTGCTGCAGTTTCGCCTCAAAGTCAGGAAATCCCCAACAGAAAATTTTTAGAAGAAAAATTAAAAGTATTAGAAAAGGAGTATGAAAATAAAGAAGTTCCAAGACCGAAAAATTGGGGTGGTTATATCGCAAAACCTTACGAAATAGAATTTTGGCAGGGAAGACCCAACAGATTGCATGACAGAATTATCTATACATTAGAAGATATTGACTGGAAGATTTCTCGATTGGCACCATAATTTGATTACTAAAATGTTGCGTTATTATTTGTAATAAAAAAACCCCATCAAAAGATGAGGTTTTCTTTTTTATAATCAAAAGATTATTTTTTCTTTTTACCAGCTGCAGGAGCATTTGCTGTAGCAACAGCAGCAGATAAGTCTGCACCTGCTTTAAATTTAGCAACAGTTTTAGCTTCGATGTTAATTGGTTTTTTAGTTGCAGGGTTAATACCTTGTCTAGCCGCTCTTTCAGATACTGAGAAAGTACCGAAACCTACTAGAGACACTTTTCCTTCTTTTGTCTTCAAAGTAGTAGTTACGTTAGAGATAAATGATTCTAATGCAGCTTTTGCAGCAACTTTAGTAATACCTGCGTCTTTTGCGATGGCGTCGATTAATTCAGACTTGTTCATAATTTTTAATATTAAAAGTTAGTTAGTTATAAAAGCAAATTTAAAACAATTTTCAAATTGTGCAAATTTTTTGTAAAAACTTATTGATTTTTTTTACAATTTCTCAAAATCAATTAAAATTTGATAATTCAGGTTTTTACGAAAAATCTACGTTTCGAGGAACTAAAATCATGCCAACTACTTATGTATATTGACTTTCCTAAATTT
The DNA here is from genome assembly GCF_003815915.1 of Chryseobacterium indoltheticum. Taxonomy (NCBI): domain Bacteria; kingdom Pseudomonadati; phylum Bacteroidota; class Flavobacteriia; order Flavobacteriales; family Weeksellaceae; genus Chryseobacterium; species Chryseobacterium indoltheticum. The sequence continues at coordinate 3,739,542 of NZ_CP033929.1, read as the reverse complement.
ACATTATTTGTTTTTACATTTATTAAATTCCTAATTTAGTATCAAGAATTGATTTTTTTTATGATATGCTTGTTAAGTTTGTAAAATAAATATAGATAATTTAGTTTGAATAAAATTAATGACCTCAATTTATGATAGTTGTAATTTTCATTTTAAAATGATTTTATTAAATATTATTAATAAATTTGCACCATGTTAATAGAAGTATTTAAATCTAAAATTCACAGGGTACGAGTTACGGCTTCAGACCTTAATTATATTGGAAGTATTACCATTGACGAAGATCTTATCGAAGCAGCCGGTTTGGTAGTCGGAGAGAGAGTTTATATCGTTAATGTCAACAACGGAGAACGTTTTGATACATACGTGATCAAAGGAAAGAGAAAATCGGGTGAGGTTTGCCTTAATGGTCCTGCAGCAAGAAAAGTACAGCGTGATGACATTATCATTATCATCGCTTACGCACAGATGACCCCAGAGGAAGCACAGGAGTTTCAGCCAAAAATAGTTTTCCCGGACGAAAAAACCAATCTTCTTACTTAAGATATGGAGAAGAAATCTAATAAAACTTTAAAATCTTTTTTAACCATAGTAATTTCGCTTGCTTTTGCAGGCTTTTTTTTGTGGTTGGCGCTTAGAGGATTCGATTTTAAAGTCGTTCAAAAATCATTGGCTAAAGCAAATTACCTTTGGGTGGCTTTTGCTGCTGTATTTGCACTTTTAGCCTATTGGTTCAGGGCCATTCGTTGGAATTTATTATTAGAACCGATGGGACATAAGATTTCGAGTTCTAATGCACTTTGGTCTTTGTCTTTCGGTTATCTGATGAATCTTACAATCCCGAGAAGTGGAGAAGTGGCTAGGGCTACAGCTTTATATGGAGTTGAAAAAGTTCCTGTAGATAAATCTTTTGGAACAATTATTCTGGAAAGAGTGGTTGATTTGATCTGCATGTTGGGATTTTTAGGATTAACCTTGATTTTTAAATATGATGCCATCTTGGCTTTTTATAAAAATTCGGGGATCAATATTAATCCGAATAAAATACTTATTGTTATTGGAGGATTGGCTGTAGCAGGAGTTTTATTTTTTGTTTTTAAAAATAAATTTGTTAATGTTCCTGTTTTAGGTAAAATAATAGGTTTTATTGATGGTATTCTATTAGGTCTTACATCAATTTTTAAACTTAAAGAAAAAGGAAAGTTCATTCTATATACGATAGGAATCTGGATTTCTTATTATTTTGCAGCCTATTTGGTTTGTTTTGCTTTGCCTGAAACATCAGATTTTACTTTCGCAGACGGCTTTTTCATTATCGTTGTAGGAACTTTGGGTATGATCATCCCTGCAAGTGGCGGAATTGGCGCCTTTAATCTTGCTATGAAATATGGTTTTATGGCATTATTTCTTGCAATGGGGAAAAGTGCTGAGTTTGGTGGCGAAATGGGTTTGACGTATTCATTTATCTCGCTTCCGTTACAGATCGTGGTTATGTTGGTAATGGGATTAATTTCCATTCCGATGTTGGCAAAAGCACGTAATACTATCACTGAAAAATAAAAATTACTTATTTTAAAATATATAAATCCTGTTTCATTTGAAGCGGGATTTTTTTTGCTTAAAAATTTTATCAAATATTAAAAAAAGTTTAAAACTGTATGACTTTTTATCATTAATTTGGTTAATTCAAAAATCAAATCTATCTTAAGGGAAAAATTATATTTAGAGATTATGGCGATTAATTTACAGAAAGGGCAAAAAATAGAATTAGGGCTTACAAAAATGACAATCGGTTTAGGATGGGATCCGAATGAGAGTCATGCAGGTGGTACTTTTGATTTGGATGCTTCAGCAATTATGATTGACTCCGACAGAAAGCTTGTTGGTGACGAGTATTTTGTTTTTTATAATAACTTAAATTCTCCAGACGGAGCTTTACAACATACAGGAGATGATCCCGATGGGAAAAGTAGTGATGGAGATGATGATGAAGCTATTGTTATCGATCTTGAAAAAGTAGATCCAAGAGTGGAAGAAATTCTTTTTGTGGTAACGATTGAAGATTTCGAAAGAAAAAAACAAAACTTCGGAATGGTAAGAAACTCGTACATCAGGGTTGTTGATAATAATAACCAGCAGGAAATTGCAAAATATGAATTAGATGAAGATTTTTCTATTGAAACCGGCGTTGAATTCGGACGTCTTTACATAAGAAACGGAAGCTGGAAATTTGAAGCTTCAGGGATTGGGTACAGAGCAGATCTTGGTTTCTTTTTAGAGAAATACTATAAAGGTCAAATCATCAAATAAATAATAGATTACATTACTAGAAATCGCACAAGCTTGTAACCTTTGCTGAGTGAAACGCCTTTGCGAACGAGAATATTCTCAATTAGATAAAAAAAATCTTTGCGCACTTTGCGTTAAAAAAAAACAAATTTAAAACAACACAAAAAAGATATTAAAAATGGCAATTAATTTACAGAAAGGTCAAACGATAGATTTAAGGAAAAACGACCGTGGAGAAAGTGTTTATGACCTGTCTCAGGTAACCATCGGTTTAGGATGGGATGTTCGTAAACAAGGAGGTTTTTTCGGGAAAATGTTCAGTAAAGAAGCAGAATATGATTTGGATGCAGTTGCTTTTCTTCTTGATGGAAACGGAAAAGTTGCCAACTTAGGAAGAACGGTTCAGACTAATGACGGAAGACAAATGGGATTGTATCAAGGAGATGTAATTTATTTCAATTCGATGCAGCATCCAAGTGGTCATATCTGGTTAACCGGAGATAACAGAACCGGAGCCGGAGATGGTGATGATGAGCAAATTATTGTAAAATTGGAGCAGCTTGACGAGCGTTATCAAAAAATCATCTTTGTAGTAACCATTTATATGGGCAGAAAAAATAATCAGCATTTTGGCATGATTGATAATGCGTTTATCCGTGCGGTTGATGCAAGAGGAAAAGAAATTACAAAATACAGTCTTTCGGGTGATGCGAGCATGAACGGAATGTGTTCTATGGTTTTCGCTGAAGCATACAGACACAACGGCGACTGGAAATTCCGTGCTTTAGGTGAACCCAATCACACTGACAGTTTTGTAGATATTCTTAAAAACTATTCTTACTAATCAATTTAAACAATTCTATTTTTAAAGTATTACGTTTGCGCACTTTGCGTTAAAAATAGAATCATAAATAAGTTTTATCAAGATTAAATTTTCTTTTAATAGGAATTTAGTTTTGATGAAACTTTTAAAGTTTAGCAAAATGAACAGAAGATTATTAGCGTATTTTCTGCTGGATACTTCCGGCTCGATGAATGGCGAACCCATTCAGGCGCTGAACAATGGTTTCAACGGATTAATAAGTGCGCTCCGCTCAGATCCGCAAGCGATGGATACATTGTATTTAAGTGTCACTACTTTCGATCGTGAAGTAAAAAATATTATTCCGATGGTTGATTTGGCGAGTTTTCACCCAATGGAAATCACGTGTCCCGATAGCGGTCCAACTCACACAGGAGCAGCCTTGGAATTGGTTTCAGCATTACTTCAGGTAGATTTAATTAAAGGATCAACTGAAGTAAAAGGCGACTGGAAGCCTCTTCTTTTTATTTTCACCGATGGTAAACCTTCAGATATTCAAAAATACAGACAGATGATTCCTGTAATTAAAAATATGGATTTTGGTGTCATTGTTGGATGTGCTGCAGGTCCAAAAGCTGATGAAAGCTTCCTGAAAGAACTCACCGATAATGTAGTAAAACTAGATACAACCGATGCTGCAACCTTATCTTCATTTTTTAAATGGGTAAGTTCATCCATCACCATGGGTGGAAAATCACAAGGAACAGGCGAAAACATCAGCCTTCCACCACCACCATCAGAATTGAATATTATTATTTAAAATCTGTCACTAAAAATTATAAAAAATCAAACCATTAAGATGATTTAAGTAATTAAGTTTCATTAAGAAAATCAAATAGATTTTTTGAAAAGCAGGCTGCTAAAAGCGACGCCAAAACTTAATATTCTTAAATCCTTAATAGAACCTTAATGGTTAAATTTAAAATCTTCTAAAATTAAAAATGATGAGAAGACTTCCCATTTATTTTTTGGTAGATATTTCCGAATCGATGATTGGCGAGCCGATTGATCAGGTTCAGGAAGGTATTTCAACCATTGTAAGAGAACTAAAAAAAGATCCCTATTCATTAGAAACCGTCTGGATTTCCGTTGTTGGTTTTGCCGGTGAAGCAGAAGTGATTACGCCGTTGCAGGATATTATTTCCTTTTATCCGCCGAAAATTCCTGTAGGAAGCGGAACTTCTTTGGCGAAAGGTCTCTTTAAAGTAATGGATTGTATCGATAAAGACATTGTAAAAACCACTTACGACAGAAAGGGTGACTGGAAACCTCTTGTTTTTCTTTTTACAGATGGTGTTCCGACCGATGATGCACAAATTGCCATCGAAAAATGGAATAAAAACTATCACAGAAAACCAAATACGATTGCCATTTCTATTGGGGACAATACCAATTATAAATTGTTGGGTTCGCTTTCAGATAACGTCTTGTTGTTTAATAACAATTCAGAAAATTCTTACAAAGAGTTTTTCAAATGGGTAACAGATTCCATTAAGACGACAAGCCAAAGCGTGACGGAAGCCAATAAAGAAGGAATCAATCTATCTAAAATCGACCACAGTATTTTAGAAAAAGTTGATCCCGAAGCTCAGCAAAGATTTCCAGATAATAATTTTGTAGTGTTAAACGGAAAATGTTCAGATTCCAAGAAACCATATCTAATTAAATATAAAAAAGCATTTACCGACTCCGGAATTGCAGGGATGCAGACCCGATATTACCGATTGGAAGGTACGTACAGAATAGACGATGCTTCGTATTACCGACTTTCTTCGGCACAGAAAAGCAGTCAGAAAATTTCTGTGGAAGAACTTCATGGTGCTCCGTCTTGCCCACATTGTGCTAATCCGATTGCTTTGGCGACTTGTTCTTGTGGTGGAATTCACTGTTTAAAAGGTGAAGGCTACAACGAATGTCCTTGGTGCGGAACCGGCGATCATTACGGATTCAGCAATGAAGGGTTTGATATCAACCGAACTTTAGGCTAAATGGAAAATACAATCAGGCAGATTTTGGAAAATCACGATATCCATGATCGTAAAATATTGGATAAAATAGTTTCAAAGCTGTTGACCCAAACGGAGATTCAAACTCATGTACAGCTGATTATAGAAGCTCAGAACAAAATTATGCACGAAGCAATCATTTATAAAGAAAGAGAAGAATTTGCTGACGCATTTTTTCCGATTACCAATGCACATTCCAAAAAGAAATACGAATTTGTTTTTCCGATGGCGCAATTTCCGAATATCAGAATTAAAAATATTTCTGGACTGGAATTGGCTGGTTTAAATTTTGAAGAAAATACAATCAAAGGAATTCCTTTTGAAAGCGATACTTATGATTTGAAGATCGAATTTTTTCATATTAACGACGAAGAAAATTCTGAATTTAAAAAAGCTCAACTTTTCGTCAACGCAGATCCAAAAGATTTGTGGAAAAACATTCCTTCCGATAAAGAAGCACCTTTTCACAAAGCAGATAAAGCAAAATTTAAAGGAAATTTTTCAGATAAAAAAATTGTGATCGCTTCACAAAGAGGTCGTTCTCATGCTCATGAAGGAAAGTTCAGAGATGATGATTTTGCGGTCAATGAATTACCCAATTCCTGGAGTATTATTTCAGTTTCCGATGGAGCAGGCTCTGCGCAATTGGCAAGATATGGCTCTGAATTGGCTACTCAATCAATCAACGATTATTTTAAAAATGCAGAAGTTTTAACCGAACTTGATATTCATCTCAATAAAATTTTCAATTTAGAAAATGATTATTCAGAAGCGAAACAAAATATTATAAAAATTCTTTATGAAGGAGTTTCTGATACTTTTAAAACTTTGAAGGAAAAGGCAGATGAGTATGAAGTGACTTTAAAAGATTTGCATTCCACTTTAATTTTTGCTTTGGTTAAAAAGTTTGACTTTGGATATATTATCTTGAGTTTTGGAGTAGGTGATTGCCCTATTAATCTGATTAACGAAGATTTTTCTGATGTTAAATTGCTAAATACAATGGATGTCGGCGAATTTGGAGGCGGTACCCGTTTTGTTACAATGAATGAAATTTTTGATGAAAATATTTCTTCACGTTTCAAAATAACGCATGCTAAAGATTTTTCTAAATTGGTTTTAATGACCGACGGAATTTACGACCCGAAATTTATCACCGAAAATAAACTGGAAGACATCGAAAGCTGGAAAACTTTTTTTGAAGATTTAAATGGTAAAAATGAAGATGAAGCGAAAGTAGATTTTCAAAACGATGAAACAATCGATGAACAATTACTTTCCTGGATGGATTTCTGGAGCAAAGGAAATCATGATGATCGAACTTTGGCGGTGATTTATTAAATATAAAGTTAAGAAACTTATGAAAATAAAAGATTTATTAAAAATCGTTTTTAGAATTTTTGGTCTTTACACAGTTATCAATTTATCATTTACATTTTTTCCTGAACAAATTGCGATTGCATATTTAAGTAGTTCTGGAGCTTTTTTACCTTTTGATCCAGATAGCTCAATAATGCAGACCTGGATTTATTTTATAGTGGTTTTATTATTAATTACAGCTGTATTTTACTTATTGATTATAAATCCGGATATTATTATTAATAAACTAAAACCTAAAAGTTTTTTAGAAGAAACGATTAATTTTGATAAATTAAACTCCGAAAGTTTACTTCAAATTGCAATATTATCCATTGGAATCTTAATATTGTTTGATTCCATACCCAATCTCATAAATAAATTATCACTTCTTTTCAAACTGCAAAGTATGAACGAACATTTAGACGATAATTTTAATACCGTTAGTTTAAATTATGAAATTATTACAGAATCAGTCAAAGTGTTGTTGGGCTTAATTTTTATAATATTTCAAAATCAAATAGGTAAAGTTTTGTATCGCCAAAATGTTAAATAAGAATCTTTCATGAAAAAAACAACCTCCGTTTCCTCGATTTTAGATGCTGCAAAATCCTATGAATATGTAGATGAAAACCCTGTAAAAGGTGGGGTGAAAGACGTTTATTTTTCGCCTGACAGAAAATATGTGGTGGCTTTTTACAGAACACCTTTAGAAAACGAACAAAAAGAAAGAATCAAAAGAATTGTTTCAACCTATTTGGTGAATATTCAGAATGGAAATGCTTCAGAATATTATTTGGATGAGGTTTTCAGATGGCCTTATGATATCGTTCAGAAAAATAATTTAACAGGAATTGTTGTTCCTGTCTACAGTCAAAAATTCTTTTTTGCCAAAGGATATGTAGGTTCAGACAATATTGCGGGCGGCGATAAAGTAGGAAAGTGGTTTACGGCTCCGATGTTTAGAAATCAACATTATCCGCTTCGTCTGGATAAATCTGAATTGGGAGATTGGTTAAGTTACTTTCAAATCTCCATCAATATTACTCGAGGAATTAAAAAACTGCATCAGATGGGTTTGGCGCATTCAGATCTTTCTTATAATAATATTTTGGTTGACCCGGTGACGAGATCTGCCTGTATTATTGATATTGACGGATTGGTGGTTCCAAAATTGTTTCCACCTGAAGTGATTGGAACTGCAGATTTTATTGCTCCGGAAGTTTTAAAAACAAAACATTTGCATCTGCATGATCCCGGAAGACAGCTTCCGAATCAGAAGACAGATCTTCATGCTTTGGCGGTTCTTATTTATATGTATTTGCTTCGTCGACATCCTTTAAGAGGTGGTAAAATTTGGGATCTTGATTCTGATAAAGATGAAATATTATCGATGGGAGAGAAAGCTCTTTTTGTAGAGCATCCAACGGATTCCAGCAATAAAGTACGAGTAGAATATCTTAAAAAATGGGATGCTTTTTGGGGTGATCCCAATAAAATTCCATACACCGTTACCGGACCTTATTTATCTGAATTGTTTAAAAAAGCTTTTATCGACGGGCTTCATGATCCGATTAAAAGACCTTTGGCGAATGAATGGGAAACGGCTTTGCTGAAAACAGTAGATTTAATTCAGCCTTGTCATAATCCTGAATGTAATGAGAAATGGTATGTTTTTGATAATACGCAAACTCCGAGATGTCCGTTTTGTGGAACTTCGCACAAAGGAACTTTACCGGTTCTTGATCTGTATTTTAAATATGATGATGAGGTTTGGAAACCCGAAAACCACCGATTGATGGTCTATCATAATCAATATCTTTTTAAATGGCATGTTTCACGAAAAATAATCCGCAATGAAAGTCTGACTTTTGAAGATAAAAAACCAGTTGGGTATTTTACTTTTTATCAGGATAAATGGGTTTTGGTGAATCAGACGTTGACTTCTATGAAAGATTTAAACGAACAAAAAGAGATTCCGCCCAATTCAATGGTTGAATTGTCTGAAGGCAAAAAAATATTGCTTTCCAATGAAGAAGGCGGAAGAATTATTTATGTGACGATGGCGAATCAATAGAAGATATGTTTAACTAAAAGAATGTTTAACCATTAAGAAACATAAAGTTTTGTAAAAAAGAATTATTAAGAATTTGACTTGTTTAATAATAAGCATTATGCTTAAGAATATCTTTGATATTTTCTTAATCAATCTTAATCGTTTAAATTTCTTAATGGTTTAATTGTCATTTGATTTACATCAATTCAAAAAAATCTCTTTTCCCAATCTTTATTTTCGTCTCTTTTAAAAGCTTAATTTCTGCATTTGGATCATTGATTTTCATATTGTTAATTTGAATTCCGCCGCTTTCAATTAATCTTCTGATAAAAGATTTACTTTCGTTGTTTTTCAACTGATGACAAAGTTCAATCAAGCTTATTTTCGATTTGTTTGGAAATAATGATTCAATAGAAACTGGCTCAAATACTTTCTCCTCAAAATTTTTATTCTGAAACTGATTGATGAAAAACTGTTCTGCAAGCTCAGCAAATTCTTCATTATGGTATTGAGAAATAATATTTTTAGCAATGACTTTTTTGATGTTCATTGGGTTTTCACCGTCTGTAATTCGAGATTTTAAATTCTGTTTTTCAGTATTAGAAAAGTTAGTTGTCAAGTCGATAAATTCATTAATTAAAGCATCAGGAATGGACATTGTTTTTCCAAACATTTCATTGGGTTCGTCTGTTAAGCCGATGATATTATTTAAAGATTTACTCATTTTTTCTTTTCCATCAAGTCCTTTTAATAAAGGCATACACATCAAAATCTGTGGTGACATTTGATGAGTTTCCTGCAGTTGCCTTCCCATTGTGCAGTTGAAAAGCTGGTCGGTTCCGCCCATTTCAATATCACATTCTATTTTTACCGAATCAAATCCCTGTAAAATTGGGTACACCAATTCATGCATTGCAATCGGGGAATTTTCTGTAAATCTTTTGTTGAAATCATTTCTATGCATCAGTTGAGCCACCGTAACTTTTGACATCAACTGAATAACTTCTGAAAAATTCAAAGAATCCAGCCAGTCAGAATTAAAAACAATTTTCGTTTTTTCTACATCAATTACTTTTGAAAGCTGGTTGATATAGGTTTCTGCATTATGCTGTACTTCTTCAGCGCTCAAAGGTTTTCGGGCTTTGTTTTTCCCGGTTGGATCACCTATTCTTGCCGTAAAACTTCCGACGATGATGATAATTTGATGTCCCAAATCCTGAAACTGTTTTAGTTTTTTCAAAACAACGGCGTGTCCCAAATGTAAATCCGGCGCAGTGGGGTCAAAACCAAGTTTGATGACGAGTTTTCTGTTTTCTTCTTTGGCTTGTTTTAATTTCTGTTCCAAACCGTTTTCAGGTAGAATAATTTCTACGTTTTCTTTTAGTATATTAATCATTTTGTTACGTTTTAAGCATAAAAAAGCCCGAACAATTTGTTCGGGCTCTTCAATATTGTAGTTTAAATTTTATTGAATTTTAGGTATAGAAATACTGCCCGAACGATAGAACGGGTAATAATAATTGCTGAAAAACGGTAAGCGTAAAATGCTGTTTAATTGTTTCATTGTTTTGCAAAGATAGAAATTTAGATTGAAAATTGTATCTGTTTATTACAAGCAATCATTTTTCAACTCGATCGGATTTTCAAAACTTTTTAAAAACTCTATTTACTATTTATCAAATTTCTCGATTACTTTTATAAATAAAAACCCCAAAAGCATTGCTTTCGGGGCTGTATTTTGTTTAAGATTAAATCTTATTATTTTCTCGGTTTTTCTACTCCGATCCATGCTTCACCTTCTCTTTTTACCTGGCTTAGAATGAATGTTTCAAAATCGTCTGTCTTGTATTCGATGTTATCTTTATTTTGCTCGAAAGGCATAATGTAGAAGAAATCTTTATCTGTTTTGTCAGCTTTAGACCCTTTTTTTACAGTAGGCATATATTTTCTTTCAAACTTGTACTTCGGAAGATATTGCTTTACAGAAGCATAAAATTTAGCATTATCTTTTTCGTTAGGAATGATATCAACGATTTTAAATTTATCATTTTTCTTGTCAACCCAAAGATAATAATTGGTCTCTTCTTGTGTCTTTTTATTTAGAGAAGCAAATCCAAAAAATTCTTTAGGAACCAATTGCTTGATTTTTTCAGCGTCTACTTTTGTGAAATATTCACCTTGTGAAGGGTCTACATACGTTTCCAAATTGTAAAGCAAAACTTCATTGTTCTGGAAGTTTTTGTTTTTGAAATATTGGTCTAAAGATAATTCTGCTGTTTTTCTAAGTTCTTTTCCTCTGTCATCCAATTTTTTTGTTGGGTTTTGAGGATTTACTTTTTTTACAAAATTGTAGAGTACAACAGGTTTTACATCTGCAAGGTGAGGAAATGTTTTAAGCTGTTCAGCTTTTACCAACCAATAATATTGCTGATAGTAATCATCTTTGTCAACTGGTTTTACACTTTTATAAGAAAGAGCGAGTTTTTTAGAATTGAGAAATTTTCCGTATTTACCTTGTCCGAAAGCTAAGCTTGTACACAGTAAAGCAAAAAAAATAGTAATGTTTCTTTTCATTTTACAACAGAGATTATTTTTTATTTTCCAAATATAATTATTTATTAGATAATAAGTTTAATACTTAGTTAAATTATACAAATATTATTGATTTTATTGAACGAAAAATCCTGTACGGATACAGGATTGATAAATTTGGTCTATTTTAGTAAGACGTTTCATGTACTTTTACAGCTCGTCCACTCGGGTCGTTCATCTTTTTGAATGCTTCGTCCCATTCTAATGCGATAGGAGTGGAGCATGCTACAGAAGGAACCGATGGAACGGTTGCAGCTGCAGTTTCGCTTGGGAAATGTTCTTCAAAAATTGTTCGGTATCGATATTCTTCTTTGTTTTGCGGAGTGTTTAATGGAAATCTGAATTTTGCATTCGCCATCATTTCATCAGAAACATATTTTTCAGCAATATCTTTTAAAGTGTCGATCCACGAATAACCAACGCCATCGGAAAACTGTTCTTTTTGTCTCCACGCAATAGAATCTGGTAGAAGATCTTCAAAAGCTTTACGTAAAACCCATTTTTCAATTTTTCCTTCTTCTTTGCGAATCATTTTATCTTCGGGGTTTACATTCATCGCAATATCCATGAATTCTTTATCCAAAAACGGAACTCTTCCTTCAATTCCCCAACTCATCAGTGCTTTGTTGGCTCTTAAACAATCGTATAAATGAAGTTTATTAAGTTTTCTTACCGTTTCATCATGGAATTCTTTAGCGTTCGGAGCTTTATGGAAATACAAATATCCACCAAACAATTCGTCTGCACCTTCACCTGAAAGCACCATTTTTATTCCCATTGATTTGATGACTCTTGCCAAAAGATACATCGGAGTAGAAGCTCTGATTGTTGTTACATCGTAAGTTTCCAAATGATAAATCACATCCCGAATTGCGTCAAGACCTTCCTGAACGGTAAAGTTAACTTCATGATGAATAGAACCGATATGTTCCGCCGCTTTTTTTGCAGCGGCCAGATCGGGAGAACCAACCAATCCAACGGCAAAACTGTGCAGCCTCGGATACCACGCTTCCTGGGTGTCGCCACTTTCTATTCTCTGTCTTGCAAATTTTGCGGTAACAGCAGAGATAATTGAAGAGTCTAATCCTCCCGAAAGCAAAACGCCGTAAGGAACATCACTCATCAATTGTCTGTGAACAGCATCTTCCAATCCTTTTCTGATTGCCTGAATATCTGTAACGTTGTCTTTTACGGCATCAAAGTTCTCCCAATCTCTTTTGTACCATTGCTGAAGCTCATGCCCTTCAATATTATATAAGTAATGTCCCGGTAAAAAAGTTTCAATTTTTTTGCAGATTCCTTCCAGGGCTTTCAGTTCTGAGGCAACATAATAGTTTCCCTCTCTGTCCCAACCTTGATAAAGCGGACAAATTCCCATGTGATCTCTCGCAATCAGATAAATATTGTTTTCAATATCGTATAATGCAAAAGCAAAGATGCCGTTTAATTTTTCAATAAAATCTTTTCCGTATTTCTGGTAAAGAGCAAGAATAACTTCGCAATCAGACTGAGTTTGAAATTCATAATCGGGAAATTCTTCTTTTAGTTCTCTGTGATTGTAAATTTCACCATTTACGGCAAGTACAATTTTTCCATCTTTTGAAAACAAAGGCTGTTTTCCTGAAGCCGGATCTACGATAGCTAATCTTTCATGAGAAAAAACAACTTTTTCACTTTGAAAAACTCCACTCCAATCCGGACCGCGATGACGGATTTTCTTAGACATTTCCAAGACTTGAGGTCTTAATATTTCGGTTGACTGTTTTGCGTCAAATAGGCAAACGATTCCGCACATATATTATTTATTTGAAACAAAACTAGATATATGATTTAAAAATTACAACTAAAAATTTCATTTGGTTTAAATTTTTAACTTTAAAGGAGTTTTTAGTTAAATAATTCAATCAACACCGTTGAAATTTACAGATAATCTGAATTTTTTTCACAATATATTTTTTGTGGTTCATTAAGAGACAATAATTAAATTTTTTTTCAGATTTGTTATAGCTAATTCAAATATTTTTCTCACCTTTGTTGCTCGAAATAATTTTTTTTCATCATTTGTGTTTTTACCTCCTTGTAATAATATTGCAAGGAGGTTTTGTTTTTACTCATTACCAAGTAAAACACCCGAAATATTCCATGCGCTGAAGCTTGTTCCTTCCGGCTCTCCTTGAGGGATTTTCACCTGAATAGTATGTTTTCCTGCTTTTAAATCTCCTAAAGAAATGAAAACTGGATTAGTTACCGTTCCGGGACACCAGTTGGATCTGCTTAGATCTGAAGATGAAAGTCCGTCAGCAAAATTTCCCGAAGCCGGATTGAATAATCGGTAAGAACCGCATTCTGTTCTCCACGGTGTAAATGAAAATGCTATTTTTCCGTCCAGATAAATTGAATTGGCTTTAGGAATAAACTCGTCGCCGTTTTCCCAGCCTCCATGTCCGGTGGTAATGTATCTTAACTGTGCATTTTTAAGATCTTTTTCTAAATTAAATTCCACAAAAAGTCCTTTGTCGTTGTTAAACATCGTTGCATAATCCTGACCGGCCATTTCCATAATATTGGTTGTGTTGAAAAGCGGAATAACTTTATTATTTTTGTTAACAATCTGTTCGCTGTTGTGAATTGTAATATCTAAACTCACTTTGTGACCGCCTTTGTCATAGTTTCCAATGAAAGTCCCGATCCAGAGCTCTTTTTCAGAAAGGGAAGGCTTTAATTCTGTAATATCCTGACGAAACGGACTTATAGTTTGCCAAGTTTTGTCTTTTAATTCAATATGATTGAATTTATTGATGCCGAAAGAGGTGAAAAATCGCATCAATTCAACTGCCGGCTGATAATTTTGGTTAGAAACGACTCCGTAATATTGTTTTCCATTGCCATTTTCGTATACGGGAAGTGTTTTTGCACCTTTTTCTAATCCATCAAAAAATGTTTGTGACTTTTCTTCAGGAATAAAAAAAACGGTTCCTGTTCTGTCGTAAGCATCGCCGTTGGATTGTTGCTTCAATTCGACAAAAATATTATCGCCTTTAGCAATTTTAGGAAATTTTATCTTCTTTAAAATAATAGTTCCATTGGCAAATCTTTTTACTTTTTCATCTGATTTTGATTGGTCTGAGAAATTAATTATTTCATTTTCGAAAACTTTTAATGTCGTAAATCTGCTTTTCCAAAGTAAATCTTTATAGCTCAAAAGATCTGTCGTAGGAATAGTCTTGCTAATAATCTTATCAATTCCAGTTATTTTAATTTTCTTCAGCGAAACAGCAGTTGTTGCTGAATTACCGTTTCTTTCAATTTGTAATACCAATCCTAAATTCTGTCCCAAACTTGATGGTCCGCCTTTGATTTTTAAATCATTCGTATACCAAACTTCAATCGTGTTTGAATTGATTTTTGTAACTGCTTTTTTACAATTGTAGCCTAAAATCTTTTTAGTTTGTGCAGTCAACTCAAATTCTTGTTTAGCAATTGATTCTTTGTCTGAAGTAGAAATAGCTTCATTCGGTTTTAAAAAAGCATACGAAACAATCGTATTCGAAGGTTTTTCAATCTTGCTGATTTCAAACGGATAATCACTTTTCTGTTCTTTAATTTTTGTATTTAAAATAAAGTTTTCATTTTCATTAACCCAAACAAGAACTGAATTTTGATTGGGCTGAACTTTTCCGTTGTACGAACTTTCATATTGGATTTCGTAGGTCTGGGAAAAACTTAAAACAGATAAGAAAATAGAAAAACTTACTAAAATTGTTTTAAACATAATGTATTGATGGTTTTTACAAAGATAATGTTTGATTTAGATAATAAAAACTCTGAGAAAATCCTTGAAAATTAGGCTTGAGTTTAATAAAAAAACTACTCCAAAAAATAGAGTAGTTTAATATAGTTTATTGTGTGAATTTTTTAAGAAAGTCTCTCAATCAAAGCCATGTAAAAACCATCGTAACCTTCACTTGGCATTACTCTCTGATCTTTGATCATTTTATAATTAGGATTGTTTTTGATAAATTCATCTACTTGCAAATTGTTTTCAGAAGGCAGAATAGAGCATGTTGCATACACCATTTTACCACCAACTTTCAGCATTTTAGAGTAATCCTGCATGATTTGCTGTTGCTCTTTCTTAATTCGATCGATAAAATCCTGATCGATTTTCCATTTACTGTCGGGATTTCTTTTTAAAACTCCCAAACCAGAACATGGCGCATCAATCAAAAGTCGGTCTACTTTATCGTGAAGACGTTTGATTACTTTCGTATCAGAAATCATTCTCGTTTCAATATTGTGAGCTCCGGCTCTTTTTGCACGACGCTTCAATTCGGCCAACTTCCATTCGAAAATATCAAGAGCGATAATTTGTCCTTTGTTTCCCATCAAAGCTGCTAAGTGAAGGGTTTTTCCACCGGCACCTGCGCAAGCATCAACTACTCTTTGGCCTTCTTTTACATCCAGAAAATAACCGATTTTTTGTGAAGAAGCATCCTGTACCTCAAACAAACCTTCTTTGAAAGCCGTGGTAAGAAATACATTTTTCTTTTCCTCAAGCTGTACCGCATCAGGATAATTTTTAATAGGATAAGCAACCACATCTTCATCTGCAAGATCAGAAATAAGCTCTTTTGGAGTAGTTCTCAGAGAATTCGCTCTTAAAACGGTCGGTGCTTTTTCATTTAAAGCAAACATTTCCTTTTCCCACTTATCGCCCAATTCTCTTTCTAGAGTTTCAACAAGCCATTCCGGGATAGAATGTTCAATTGCTTTGGTAGGAACGGTTCCTTTTCTAAGTTTTGTAGTAATGTCGGCAATCTTGATTCCTTCAAATTCTTCAAATCTTTTGTAATTGGTCTTGCTCCAAAGCAGATAAGCAATAATCAATTTATAGATGTTGGTGGGTTTCACACTTTCACCCATGTAATATTCAAGGCGTTTTTTCCAACGGATAATATTATAGAAAATCTCAGAAACAACGGCTCTATCCTGGCTTCCCCATTTTCTGTTCGCTTTCAAAAGTCTTTCGATTACTTTATCGGCATATTTGTTTTTTTCGAAAAATGTTTCCTGTAAAGCATCGTGAATACCGATTGCCAGGTTTCTGTGAATTAATTCCATAAATTGCTGTAAGCTGTTTGAACTTGCAAAAATACGAATTTATGTTTAAAGTTAATGATTTGTAGTGATGACTTATAAATTGTGATTTTTGTGTTATAATTAATTTTTAAAAAAGAGGTTGTTTACTTTTGCCTAACTTCTAACTTCTAACTTCTAACTTCTAACTTCTAACTTCTAACTTCTAACTCAAAAACCTACCTTTGCAAAAATTAATAAAATGAGTGACGCAGTTATTTGCCCGAAATGTAGTTCTGAATTTACGTATGAACAAGATAACTTAATGGTCTGTTCACAGTGTTTCCACGAATGGGATCCTAAGGAAGTGGGAAATGAAGATAAGATTTTAGACATCAATGGAAATGAGCTCCAAAATGGAGATTCGGTAATTGTAATGAAAGATCTTCCGGTAAAAGGTGCTCCGAAACCTGTAAAATCAGGAACTAAAGTGAAAAATATCCGCTTAAGACCAAACAGCGATCATAATATTGATTGTAAAATTGATGGTTTTGGCGCAATGGCTTTGAAATCTGAATTTGTAAAGAAAGCTTAATATATAAGAAATGTTGGTTTTTGGTAATTAGAATTGTCTTTAAACTAATTGCCAAAAATCAATAAAAAAAGGAAAGAGTTGGACAGGGTAATCTTTCAAAGACTTTATTGCATTAATGCTAATGTAGGTCTGGAAGGCAGAAAGAGAATTAACCAAAAATTTCCTTATGTTGTTGTCTTACAAATATATAGAAATATTACAGAAACGGTTGGCTAAATCATTGAAAATTATCCACATACTAACATTAAGTGGTTTAATGTTTTCTTAATATAACACTTAAAGATATTATTCGAAAGTAATCTGAACTGAATTTTCAAGCAGCTGATTACTAAATATCACCATTTCCCTGTTTTTAAATTTAATCTTATTCCAGTAATGATTTCCTGCGAATCTGCTTTCCAAAACTTCAGCTTCAACACCATTTTCAGATATTTTGATCTGATGTGGATAATAAAAAAATCTGGAAACCGGTAAGTATGAAATTTCATTCTCACTGAAAATATTTACTTCCCCAAAAAGCTTTGCTACATAAGGATTGTAAGGATCTTTATATGTTTCTTCTGCGCTATTATTTTGAATAAGTCTTCCGTTTTGTAGAACGATAATTTGATCAGTCCATGCAATAATATCCTGCAGTTCGTGAGTAGAAATTATCAAAGAGATATTATTTTCTTTTACATACCTGAACAGTTTTTCGCGAAGCTCAATTTTTCTTGCAAAATCAAGATTACTAAACGGTTCGTCAAGTAAAAGTAACTTTGGAAGTACAGAAAGTGCTCTCGCAATGGCGACTCTTTGCTGTTGCCCGCCACTTAAATTTTTTGGTAAAACATTCGCAAATTCAACCAAACCAACAACATCCAAAAGTTCTAAAACTTTCTCTTTTTTCTTGGCTAAATTGATATTGGAAATAAATTTACCCACGTTATCTGCAACCGTTGCATAAGGCATCAAATCAAAGTTTTGTGCTACAAACTTCATTTCAGCTTCACCCGGAACGAGATTTCCTTTAGGACCCATCAGTTTTCTGCCTTCAAAAACAATTTCCCCCTGATTCCAGTCGTGTAACCCGTAGATAAGACTTAGTAACGTAGATTTTCCACAACCGCTTTCACCTGCCAATGCGATGATTTTACCTTCATCCAGTTTCAGATTAAAGTTTTGAAAAAGCGGTTTTTCCTGAGAATGAGAAAAATATAGATTGTTTATCTCTAATAGCATACTGCAAAAATAAGGGTTTTTGAGGAAGACTGGCATATTTTTAGTAATTTAGCCATGCATAAATTATATCAAAATGAAAAGAATATTATTTTCTCTCGCTATTCCGGCTTTATTAACTGTTGTTTCTTGTTCTAAAGAAAAACCGGTAACAAGTGATACCAATGAGGTTACAACAACGAAAGACGGAAGCCGATTTGTTTTGGATACTTTAAACAGTAATGTAGAATGGAAAGGGTATAAAGTTTTTAAATCTGAAAATACGAGTCATTTCGGAACCATCAAATTTGAAAGCGGTGATGTAACGATAAAAGACGGGAAGCTCGAAAGCGGAAAATTTGTGGCTGATATGGCGTCTCTAAGTTCTGAAGATTTAAAAAATGATGCGGAAAAATTAAAAAAACTTAATGGTCATTTGAAAAGTGCTGACTTTTTTGAAGTTGAAAAATTTCCGACAGCATCTTATGAAATTACAAAAGTAAGCCCTTCCGCAGAAGGTGATTATAATACCGTATTAGACGGGAATTTAACGGTGAAAGGTATTACAAAACCTGTTCAGTTTAAGGCGAATGTTGCTGTAAACGGGGGAGAAGTGAGTATTGCAACTGAACCTAAAGATATTATGAGAGAAGAATTTGGAGTGAAATTTCAATCTCCTGCTGCAAATGGGGTAATTAAAAATGAAGTAACGCTGCAGATTAAGGTAAAGGCTTTAGAAAAAAAATAAGTTAAGTAACAAAGATGGGTAAGGCAATTTTAATAATCAGTATCGCTTGTCTGATCTTTTTATTAAGTCTTCAGGTTCTTTATTATATTTCTTATAGCAATCAGATTATTCAGATTTTTGCAGAAATGTTTACCATTTCATCTATGATGTTTGTGATTTTTGCATTTTTCTTCAGTTTGATCAATGTATTTAGAAAAAAGAAAGAGTATAATCTCGTTTTTGGAATTAATGTTTTAACAATTTTGATAAGTGTTGCTGCAACAGTTTTAGATTAAATGAAATCAACTTTAATAAAAAATATATAATCTGTTTCTCACGAGACAGATTTTTTTATGATAAATTGAAAAGGTTTTTTAAACTGAAAATCGTATTTTTGCAAATACATTTTTTTGAAAGGGTAAAACAATGATTGAAAAGATAGAAGAATTGCTTGTTGAGGTCAATGGCTTCAATACGACAAGTAAAGAGGAAATAGAAAACTTCCGAATCAAGTATAATGGGAAAAAAGGAGTTCTGAATGATTTTTTTGAAAAATTTAAAGAAGTTCCAAACGACCAGAAGAAAGAGTTCGGACAGAAAATCAATACTCTGAAGCAAGCGGTAAATGTAAAGCTGGAAGATCTAAAAAATGCTTCTGCTTCTTCTATTATCCTGGAAAAAGAAGATCTTACAAAACCTGCTTTTCCTTTAGATTTGGGATCGAGACATCCCATTAATTTAGTAAAAAACAGAATTATTGAGATCTTTAAATCCATTGGTTTTGCCGTTGCAGACGGGCCGGAAATTGAAGATGACTGGCACAATTTTACTGCGCTTAATCTTCCGGAATACCACCCGGCAAGAGATATGCAAGATACTTTCTTTATCGAGCAGAATCCTGATATTTTATTGAGAACGCATACTTCTTCGGTACAAATTCGTTATATGGAAGAAAACGAACCGCCTATCAGAATTTTGTCTCCGGGAAGGGTTTTCAGAAATGAAGCTGTTTCTTCGCGTTCGCATTGTATTTTCCATCAGATCGAAGGTTTATATATTGATGAAAAAGTAAGTTTTGCAGATTTAAAGCAAACGATTCAGTTTTTTACAACTGAGCTTTTTGGTAAATCTAAAATCAGAATGAGACCTTCATATTTCCCTTTTACTGAGCCAAGTGCAGAGATTGATGTGTATTGGGGATTAAATTCTGAAACCGACTATAGAATTACAAAAGGAACAGGTTGGTTGGAAATTATGGGCTGCGGAATGGTAGATCCAGCTGTTTTGAACAATGTAAATATCGACTCTGAGAAATATTCAGGTTATGCATTCGGAATGGGAATTGAAAGAATTGTAATGCTTCTTTATCAAATGAGCGACATTAGAATGTTTTTTGAAAACGATATCAGAACTTTAGAACAGTTTAAAACATTATAATTTAAAATATTAAATAAATTTAAATCCTGTGAATTTTCGCAGGATTTTTTATTAACTTTATAAAATCACTTAAAGACGAAGTTTTTTAAAAAAACATACAGTCTTTTGATGAAATTTAGAGAATAAAATATAGTTGTTTCAATAAATATTTTAATCTAAATAAGTGATAGTGTGCCAGAATGTTTTTTACAGCCTGTGAATCAGACTTTTAATCTGGAATGATTGTAAAAAGCTTTAAATACATGTATATGAAATCAAAAGAAGACCGTCCAAAATCATTGAATTTTAGATTCAGAAAAATTGTTCACTACTCTCTTATCTTTTGTATTCTATTAATACAGCTTATTATTGCAGCTTTTTTTTATAACGAATTTATCAATAGAAAAAATTTAGCATTTATAGAAAATCAACTGAAGGAAGTGCTTTCTCTGGAAAACTTAACAGATGATTCTCGAAAAGAGCTTTTGAATGCTCAGGATTTTCTTCAGCAATATTTAACTAAGGCTGACGAAAAATATTTGAATTCCTATTTTGTGTCCTTAGATAAACTTGGTAAAAATTTAGATAACATCAATCGATATGAGTCTAAATATCCGAGGCTAAAAAATATATTAAAATTTAAAAAAAATGATTCTCTAGGAAGTAAAAACCTAAAGACGTTGATTGATTCTACTTATCAGTATTCTACAAAATCAAATTTTAGGGCTCCAACTTCTATACCTTCTATTAAAAAATATGATGGCAATTACAATCTGGATAAATATGATTTTCAAGTAGAAACAAAAACGATTACAGATACTATTAAGAAAAAAGGACTTTTTGGTCGTTTGGGAGACGCCATCACAGGAAAGCAAAGAGTGCGTAAAGAAAGTACGATCATTACTGTAAATAAAGGTAAAATACCTGAAGCCGCTGCCATAAAAGCAGATATGGACAGTATTATGAGCCTTGTTCAAAATCACTATTCTGGTGAAATAAAAAAAATGCAGGTGCAGGTTGCTGGAAAACAAAATGACGCCAATAAGTTTTATACCATTTTTAATAATCTTCTGGTGTATAGTAATGGCGTAATGAATATCTATGATTTTGCGATTAAAGATTCTAAAGCTGATCTTGAAAAGCAATATGCTCTCCTAAATTCTGAAAATAATAAGATTAGAACAAATCTGATTTTGGGGGCAATGGCTTTGATGTTTATCGTTTCCATATTAATTATGTATCTGACAAGAATTGCATTTGTATACGAGAATCAGCTGAAAGCAGCCAATAAGCAAATTAAAGAAAACCTTAATTTTAAAAACAGAATTCTAGGAATGCTGAGCCACGAATTGCGCTCGCCTCTGAAGATTATCGGCATTTTTATCAGAAAGATTGATAAAAAAACCAATGACGATAGTATTAAAGAATATTTAAAGTCAATTAGTTTTACCAACAAAACTTTATTGATGCAGGCAAATCAGATTTTAGAATATACCAAAAATCAACATGTAGAAAACCATCTTGTTCCTGTAGTTTTTAATCTTAAAAACGAAGTGACCTCTATTTTAAACTCAATAGAACCATACATTGAAACAAGAAATAATAAATTTATTGTTGAAGAAAATATTGATCCGGAAATTGAAGTGTATTCTGATAATACGAAGATTAATCAGATCTTTATGAATATACTTGCCAATGCAAATAAATTTACTGAGAACGGAGAGATTAAGGTCGTAACCAAAGCTGAATCTGTTGATGAAAGCTATGTTTCTCTGATGACTACAATAAGTGACACAGGGGTTGGTATTTCTAAATCTGATCTCGAAAAAATATTCGAGCCTTATTATCAGGGAGTTTTATCTGAAGGGGTTGAAAATTTGGGCGCAGGTTTAGGTTTAAGCTTATGTAAGGAGATTGTAGAATTGTATTCTGGAAATATCTCGGTAGACAGCGAACAAAATGTCGGTACAACAGTACGTTTTACTATTAATTTGAATATCAATAAATGAATAATTTAGAAACTAAAACCATTAATTTTTTACTTGCCGATGATCATAGTCTCATAAGGCAAGGTATAGAATTTCTTATCGAAGAAATTGGTTTTGAAGGCGAAATTTTTCACGCATCCACTCTAAAGAAAGTTTTAGAAACGGTAGGGGTGCAGCAAATAGAAATTGTAGTAATAGACGCTATTTTCCCGGACGGAAACAGCTTAAATATAATTGCTGAAATCAAAGCGCTGAAACCAGAAATTAAAATTCTGGTTTTTTCCGGAGTTGATGAAAATATACAGTCTATAAAATATATTAATGCCGGAGCAAACGGCTTCCTCAGTAAAATGAGTGAAGAAAAAGAGATAAAAGAAGCAATTCTTAAAATTCATGAAACCGGAAAATATATTTCCTCAATTACACAGAATTTACTGATTGATTCTTTACACAACCGAAGCATCATTAATCCTTTGCAAAAGCTTACGGAAAGGGAGCTGGAAATCGCGGAAATGTACGCAAAAGGATATGGTAATCTCGAAATTGCAAATAATCTGAACGTAAAACAAAACACGATAAGCACGATTAAAAAAAGGATTTTTGATAAACTACATATCGAGAACATTGTTGATTTGGCTGAACTGATCAAAAATCAACATTAGTTTTTATCCTTTTACTATTAATTTTATAGATAAATATCGACAATCATGTCATAATACATCTACAATACATATTGTGGAGATTCCCCTGTATCTCCCTATTTTTACACTATAGAAATACGGGAAAAATTATCTCTTTAGGAATGATTTTTAATTTGTAAATCTAAAATAAGTTCAGGTTTTGAAAATACTAAATAAATAATTGTCATCATTACAGCTGAAAAGCTCTACGAAAGATGCCTTTAATCAAAAAGAAATAATAAAACAGTAAATATAATCACGGAACTGAAAGGCTTTGTCCTATATACCGGAAAAGAAAGTTTTATAATAATCCTAGAAAATGATTTCAAAAAGCATGTTAATTTAGGTTATGGAACCTTCGGATTTTTTCGGAGGTTTTTGCATTTAAATAGTTGTTTTTTTGCAGAGCTCGACGTAAGAGATGTGAATGCAACTTAATTATGTTGTCGATAAATATCTATAAGAACATCGAAATACATCTACAATAAATTGGCTGAATAAAACTCAATATTTTCTTATTTTTACATTATAAAGATGAATGGAAGAATTTTTAAGTCGCTAATCCAAAATAAACTCAGAATTTTCAGATTATTTAAATAATAATTAATTAAGTTTTAAACTTAGTTTAAAAGGGTGAAGGATGAAAAATAATTAGCGACTAAACATTAAAATTAATTTTTTTTATACTAAAAATACAGATTGATTTTAAGAGAAATATAATCTTCTAAATGTTTATTGCAGAGTTAAAAAAAAATTGTGATAATGGAAACGATAAAGTTTTTTTATAATAGTCCTAGAAAATGATTTCAAAAATATGTAAATTTAGGATGTAAGGTCTTCGGAGTTTTTCGGAGGCTTTTTGTTTATTTAGCAGAGCTCCAATTTTTAGTTTTCAACATTATGTATTAAAAATCAGAATTTACAATCTGCTTTCAGTAAAATAAAGATTTACTCAATAGTTTTTTGTAGATAAATATCTACATGTGGATCGAAATACATCTACAATGTCTATAGTGTAATTACTGTCATATCTTCCTATTTTTACATTATAGAAACGAACGAAAAAGTTCTTTAGAACGTTTTTTATTTGTTATCTAAATAAGTTGAGATTTTAAAAATATTTATTAAAATAAATTTAAAATTTTGAAATTGGTTGAAAACACGAATGATGAGAAAAAAAGTATGCCGAGTTCATTACAACTTATAAAAACACAATTGATTAACCTAAGTGTCATCTTTACAGAGCTGAAAGGCTCTGTAACAGGTGCCTTAAATCAATTTTAAATAATTTATTCAAATAATAAATGCCCCTTAGGTTACTTATAAAGTTAAAACTTTATAATAAGTGAAAGGGTGGAGTTTTTCATAAATACTTTGAATAGTATTCTACAAGTTTGTTAATTTAGGTTGATAAGTCTCCGGAAAAGTTCCGGAGACTTTTTCTATTTTGTAAACTTCAACGGAAATTTCACATTTTTATAATCATCAATACTTGCCTTTAAAGAACCAACTGCCAATTCAGCTTTTAGCAGCAACGGAATATGGTTGTAATCATTACTTACCCACATTGTAACACCTTCTTTTTCTTTAAAAACTCTTCCGCTCTTTACCGAAGGAATGATCTTTAAAGCACTGATGGTTCCGTATTTTGTCTTTAAATTTTCAGTTCCGGTCACTTTAAGCTGGAAAGGAAACATTTCGTCATCAATCCACACATTCATATTAATAATAGTTCCTACTTTTAGTTCAGCAGGAGTTTTGCTTCTGAGATAGTAAAAACATGAGAGCATATCTTGCACACCTTTTACAGATTTTATGGTTTTTGAACCATTGGCAGGCGTTTTTTTATCAGTTAAAACCAATGTGTGACTGTCGTGGTTAAAAACAGTTTGCAAGTGTTGTCTGTAGCTACCTTCTTTCACATTTCTTACATAAAAACTAGGCAATTCTGTAGCGATATTGATATAGCTTTCATATAAATCTTCAACTTTAAAAAAAGCTTTTACAGCACCTGTTGTTTGCCCGGTTCCTTTTACGTATAAGTGTGGGGCGCCTTTATAATTAACTTTTTTGGTCGTGAGATTGGCCGATCCGGCGTTTAAAAACCCATAGTGTATTCTTAAGGTGATCGATTCGCCGTCTGCCACATTGTTAAGTTGTGAATAGCCCAAAAAGAAAGCAAATATTGCTGTAATGGTAAGTAACTTCTTCATAATTTAAATTTTGCAAAAACACTGCCAATTTTTTCATTATCAGCTTATTGCGTCTTTTTGATAAATCTCAGTTTTTTATTTGAGCATAATTAAATATGCTTCGCATTAAAATTAGTAAATTTGCAGCTACAAATTATTAAATTATCATCATATTATGATCACTACAGATATATTGATTATCGGAGCAGGACCAACGGGACTATTTGCTGTGTTTGAGGCTGGTTTGCTTAAAATGAAATGTCACATCATCGACGCACTTCCTCAACCGGGAGGTCAGTTAGCAGAATTATATCCTAAAAAGCCGATTTTTGATATTCCGGGTTATCCGTCTGTAAATGCAGGTGAGTTGGTCGATAATTTAATTGAACAGATCAAACAGTTTCAGCCGGGATTCACTTTGGGAGAAACCGCTGTTTCTTACACAAAAGTAGATGACGAGTGGTTTGAAGTAATTACTAATAAAGGCACCGTTCACAGATGTAAGGCTATTGCAATTGCAGGAGGTTTGGGAACTTTCGAGCCGAGAAAGCCTACGATGGAGAACATTGCAGACTACGAAGAAAAAGGCTTGGAATATTTTGTAAAAGAGCCTGAGCATTTCAGAAATAAAAAAGTGGTTATCGCCGGAGGTGGAGATTCTGCTTTAGACTGGAGTGTTTTCTTATCTAATGTGGCAAGTGAAGTGACTTTGATTCACAGAAGAAATGAATTCCGTGGCGCTCTGGATTCTGTAGAGAAAGTTCAGGAACTGAAAAATCAGGGTAAAATTAAATTGATTACTCCTGCTGAAGTTACTGCGATTAAAGGTGACGGAAAAGTAGAAGCGATTACTGTAGCAGTTGACGGGCAAGATCCTTATGATATAGAAACAGATTATTTCATTCCATTATTCGGTTTGACTCCAAAATTGGGTGAAATTGGAAATTGGGGATTGAATATTGAGAAAAATGCAATTGTGGTAAACAATGCTTTAGACTATCAGACTAATATCAGCGGAATTTATGCAATTGGTGATATCAATACATATCCGGGGAAATTAAAGCTGATTCTTTGTGGTTTCCACGAAGCTACTTTGATGTGTCAGAGTGTTTATAACAGATTAAATCCTGGTAAAAAATTCGTTTTAAAATATACGACAGTAAGTGGAGTAGATGGTTTTGACGGAAGCCGTAAGGAAGCTGAGAAAGCAGTTGTAAAGAAAATAGATTAATTTGGTTTTTAGGTTTTGGTTGATGGTTGTTAGTTAATGCATTTCTGAAAACCAACAACCAACAACCATCAACTAACAACATTTATAATAATGAGCGATATAAATATAAAAATCACCGATAGAGAAGGTGTTACTCACGAAGTGGTTGCTCCAACGGATATGTCGATGAATTTGATGGAAATTATCCGTTCGTATGAATTGGCAGAAGAAGGTACCATCGGAGTTTGTGGCGGTATGGCGATGTGTGCTTCATGTCAGGTTTATGTGATAAGCGATCCCGGACTAGAGCCAATGGGCGATGAAGAAGATGCAATGCTTGGTGAAGCTTTCCATGTGAAAGAAAACAGCAGATTGGGTTGCCAGCTACACATGGCGATGGAGATGGAAGGTCTTGAAGTGGAGATTGCTCCGTATCCTTAGAACATTTTATACATAATAAAAAAACTCCCGAAGGTTTTCTTCGGGAGTTTTTTGTTGATAAACTTTATGTTTTGCTTTCCAAATAATTAATTAACCAAAGTATCGGCGCACCTTGTATCAAGGAAATCTTTATTTTACTATTAGTCACATTTTCATTTAAAGATTTTAAATAGTCTACTTGTCTTGCAGTAATTTCTTCCTTGTGCTTGACCAGATTTTCTTCCAGTTGGGTTAAATCAAATATCTGTAAATCTTTAAGCTGTGACGAGAAATTGTTTGATGAAATATAGGTAGAATCAAACTTAGGATTTTCGGTAAGCTTTAGAGCTTTCTTGATCTCATTTTCAATTTCACGTAAAAGCTGATTCTTTTTCACGAACGCAATAATCGTAGATTCATTAATTTCTATGGATTTCTCTTTGCTTTTTAAATTTTTACTGACCGTATTTTCAAAGTCCTGAATTTCTTTTTTTAGCTTCGTAAATTCAATATCCGCTTGTTCAAGTAATGCGGCTACTCTGTAGAATGTTCGCTTTGCTTTTTGAGGAATCTGAGTAAAAGATTTATAGCCCAGATCATGTTCTATCTCTGCCCACGAATGTTGAAGTATACTCCTTATCTGAATTTCAAATTTAATATCTTTATACTCCTCATATCCTGCTGTTTGTGCTTTATGATCATTTAGTTGTAAAATATAATGAACGCTTCTGTACCCGAATTTATCAATCTCAATATTTCTTTTATCAATTGAGTTTTCCCAATCGATTTTAAATTCTTTATTTAGGATTTCCTCTATTTTTGAAATATCGTCTTCAAAATAAGTAATAATTCGCAATGCCAAAATATCTGTAATATCCTCCAGCTTTTCATATTTATTCTTTTTAATGACTTTTTGAGCAAGGCTTTCTTTGGTTTTTATCCGGCTTATGATTTGATGGATTGAATAATTTTTACATAATTTCCTTAAAATTTTTTCGACTTTGAAACTAAAGGAAGAATACAAGTGAGATTTTTCCTCATATTGAATTAGTATTTTATTTAAATCCTCGTTTATCATAATAATTAGCCATTATTTAAATTTACAAACTTTTAATTATAATCATTTATTAGTTACTTTTAAAGCCTAGGTTTTTTCTAAACTTCCTCCTTTGAAATCCATTTTCCGACAGACGGAGCCCGGTAATTTTTCATTTTCTCCAATAATTCATCAATAGAATCACTCACCAGAAGCATTTCCTGATTGATTTGTTTTAAGAATCCTTTATCAACCATATTCTGTACCAGCTTGATCAAATCATCATAAAAACCATTGATGTTCAGAATGGCAATCGGTTTTTTATGAAGTCCGAGTTGCGCCCAGGTTATCATTTCAAAAAACTCTTCTAAAGTACCATAACCGCCGGGAAGTACAATCACGCCGTCACAAAGATCATTCATTTTGGTTTTTCTTTCGTGCATGGTTTCTACCAAAATAAGTTCGGTAAGGTCTTGATGAGCGATTTCTTTAGATTGCAAAAAGTGGGGTAGAACTCCTATTGCTTTTCCGCCCTCCTGTAAAACTCCGTCAGCGACTGCACCCATCAATCCGACATTGGCACCGCCATAAATGAGTTGAATATTTTGTTTTGCCAAAGTCTGTCCTAGCAAAATTGCCTGTTCTTTATATATTTCATCAGAACCAAAACTTGATCCGCAGAATACTGTGATGCTTTTCATTATTTTAATTTTTCAATTATTTTTTCCATTTTATTTTTACGGCAGACATGATTTCCAATTCTAGTCTTGTGTCTGATAAAACTTCAAATCCGTTTTTTAAATAGAATTCGAGTGGTGATTTGTAAAAACTACCGTTTCGTTTTTTGTCATCGCTATGGTCGATAACCCAGCCGTTCATCTCTTTTTTATTTTGTTTAAGCTCATTCAGAACTTTTGTTCCCCAACCTTTACCATGAAGATTTTCTGAAAGAATAATTGCAAACCATGTTTCATTTTCTCTTTTAAAAGTAATTGCCCAGCCTTGAATTTTTTCATCATTATTTGCTAAAAGAAAATGCTTGACTTCATTGAGCTTTTCAAGATAACTTTCGAAACCGCCCATATTTTTATAAGCAAGTTTTTCCGGATATTCATTATTCCACAATTGTAAAACCTGTTCTTTTTGTACTAGATTAAGTTGATGGGTGGTTGTGATTTTCATAATAATGTTTTATCATTTTTGAGATAAACTCTAACACAAATTTTCATTTTATCATTCAATAGGGGTGGGCTTCAGCCCACCTATAAAATTAAATTTTCCATTGGCTTTAGCCAAAACCTACATAAAATTATATTTTTCTCTAAACTCTTGATATTCTTCTTCAAAGGTTTTCTTCTGATGATGAATATGTTGGTTTTTAATATAATTTCGAACTTGTTCAACCATTGATTCTGAAACAGAAACCGCAAAATATTCTTCTTGCCATGCAAATTTTTCTTTCGTCAAACAATTTTTATTAATCCAATAAGAAGACTCACCTTTTATTAACTGAACAATATTTTCAATGTTTTGATTTGAGCTTAAAGAAATTAAGCAATGACAATGATCAGAATATCCATTGACTATATCCATGAAAATTCCTTTTTCTGTTGCGTTTTCTTTAATATGTCTCCAAACTTTAATACGCTTTTCTAATGTGCTAAAGTATGGAATTCTATTTTTTGTTGAAAAGACAATATGGATATAAATTTTGAGATAAGACATTTGTGTTGTTTTCTCAAAATTAGAAATTAATTTTTTAAGTTTTGGCTAAAGCCAAAGGAATGTTTTTTTATCACAAACGGGCTAAAGCCCGTTCCTATTGAATAACATCATATTGTGAATTTTTGATTTGAACGTATTTTTGTCATTCAATAGAGGTAGGCTTTACCCCACCTACAAAATATGATTCTTCCTTCGGCTTCAGCCAAAACCTAGAGTATTAAAAACAAAAAAATATCCAAAATCAATCGACTTTGGATATTTTCAATATAAAAATCACATTCTTATTTTAACGGAATGTTTGCTAAAATATCTTTCGTGAAACTCCAGAATTTCTGGGTTGAAGAGATATTTGCCTTCTCATCCGGAGAGTGAGCTCCTCTAATGGTTGGTCCGTAACTTACCATTTCCATTTCAGGATAATTTGCACCGATAATTCCGCATTCCAAACCTGCATGACAAGCAACAACGTGTGGTTTTTCTGCAAATTTTTCGGTGTATATTTTTTCTAAAACTTGTACAATTTCAGAACCTGGTTTTGGTTTCCATCCCGGATAAGAACCGCTGAATTCAACGTTCATTCCGGCTAATTCTGATACCGATTTTAATTGTTCTGCAACAGAATCTTTAGACGAATCTACCGATGATCTTGAAAGATTCAATATTTTCAAACCACCTTCTTTTAATTCTACTCTTGCAATGTTGTTTGACGACTCTACCAAATCCTGTACATCCGAGCTCATTCTGTAAACGCCGTTGTGAAGAGATTTTAAGACTAAAATAATCTTCTTTGAATCATCCACAGAAAGTGCTTTATCAGAACTTGTAGAGTTTTCAATATTAATTTGAAGATGAGCTTCAACAGATGCAAATTCTTCTAAAATTTCTTTTTTGATTCCGTTGGTTACGTTTTCAATAAATTCACCAGCATTTCGCACAGAAATTAAAGCTACAGATTCTCTTGGTATTGCATTTCTCAAACTTCCACCGTCAATAGAGATCAATTGAACGTTTTGATTTTCCAAAGCTTTGTAAAGAATTCTTCCCATGATGATATTGGCATTTCCAAAACCTTTATGAATATCCATTCCTGAGTGACCGCCTTGCAAACCTTTTACTTCGATTCTCACGATTTGTCCGTTAGAAGCTTCTGTTGGATAGTTTTGGGTTACCGTAACATCAATTCCACCTGCACATCCGATGTCGATTTCGTCATCTTCTTCTGTGTCTAAATTTAAAAGGATTTGTCCGGTCAATTGTCCGGGTTTTAAACCTAAAGCTCCGGTCATTCCGGTTTCTTCATCAATAGTGAAAAGAGCCTCCAAATCCGGATGTGGAATGTCTGAACTTTCAAGAACCGACATAATGGTTGCAACGCCTAAACCGTTATCTGCACCTAAAGTTGTACCTTTTGCTTTTACCCAGTCTCCGTCGACTTCCATCTGAATCCCTTGAGTTTCAAAATCAAAATTCACGTCGTTGTTTTTCTGGCAAACCATATCCAAATGCGACTGCATAACGATTGATTTACGGTTTTCCATTCCCGGAGTAGCCGGTTTTTTAATAATCACATTTCCTACTTCATCTACAGTGGTTTCCAGTCCTAAATTTTCACCAAATTCTTTGATGAAAGCGATTACTTTTTCTTCTTTTTTCGACGGTCTCGGAACTGCATTTAATTTGGAAAAATTCTTCCAGATAATTTGCGGTTCTATATTGGATAGTTCCATAAAAATTTATTTTTATCAAAATTACGAAATCGCTATGATTTAGAAACAAAAATACCAACTAAAACTCGGCGATTGCATATGATAAATAAAAACATAAATAAATACATATGAAATAAAAAATGCTCCCGAAATTCAGGAGCAGTATTTTTAGAAGCAAAAAGAGGGTTAGCATCCGCATTCACCATAAATAGGTGTTTTGGTAATGCTTCCGTCCGGTTTTTCAATGGTTAAAGTACCTTCAAAAATTAAAGCTTCTTCTTGTTTTATTTTTTTTCCTTTCACAGAGATTTTATAATTCTCATTTTCAATTTCCTTGGTCAGCTCTTCGCCAGTTTCCATATCGCTTGAAGAAATCAAATTCATGGCGATTCTTTTTCCGTCGAGCTTCATGTAAGCTGTTTTTCCTGCATCATCGGCGTAAATGTACTGTTCGTTTTCAAAATCTGCTTTGTTTTTTGCAAAATAGCAAGAGCATTCTTTGATTTCTTTCGGGAAAGGAAATACATCAACTAAAACTTTCTCAGGTGCAGAATCTGTTTTAGTAGAATCCTGAACCACATTCAAAGAGTCTGAAGGTTTTGAATCTGTAACGGCTTCTTTTTCCTTTTTACAGGCAACTAAAATTAATGCTGAAAAGAGAATGATAAAATATTTCATGTGTTTAAGTTTTTGTCTATAAAGATTGTAACTAATTTAATGAATAACTGCTTCAAAATGTAAGCCATCATCAATAGTTAATTGCAATCTTGGTATTATCCTCTTGCTCTTTCAAGTAAAACCATCATTAATAGAGATAAAACGACTAAACTTTCGTCTTCATCATCAATATCAATCAGTCTGTCAAGCTGAAATCTTCTTCCAAACATCGAAGGCATTTTTTTTAGCTTAAAATATTCTTTTCCGTCGATTCCTTTTACGGTGTAAGACGGGTTAAGGAAATATCCGGTAAACATTCCGATGATTGGGATTTCACCAACCATTCCGTCGAAAAATTTTACCCAAGCATTATCTTCCGTGATGGTAAATTTTTGCTGATCAGCCTCGTCTAAAACATTGTAAGAAGATTTCCAGATAGAACGCATTCCTTTTCTTGCCAATCTCCCGAAATTTTTTCCGATCGTATCTTTAATAGAATAAGATGCATTAAAATCAATCCATTGGTTCGCCTGAATTCTGAAAAGTTCTTTGGTTTTGCTTTCGTCATTGAAAACGATAACATCTTCTTTTAGTTTAAACATCTTCTGACGAACGTAAGCTACATAATTTCCTTGTCTGTCTGTAATGTTGAAATCGCTGGCAAGCGTTGTGATTTTAAATTTAAAATCCAGCGGATAGTTGAGATTGTTAAGTACCATTTAGTTTATTTCTGTTTAATATTTTGATGATCAAAGATAGTGGTTTTTTCAGATTTATGGTTGATAAGTGACTAATTCTGCAAGGTGAAACTATCACTTCAATTTTAACCTGTAAACTTATCGGCCTAATTGAATTTTGACTATTACATTTTACAACTATAATTCTTATTTTTGTGCTATGGATTACCCAAGTAAAGTATTGGCAAAAGCAGTTGAAGAGATTTCCGGGCTTCCGGGTATTGGGAAGAAAACTGCTTTGCGTCTTGCGCTTCATTTACTAAAACAGCCCAATTCCAGAGCGACAAGTTTGGGGACTTCAATTATCAATCTGGTCAATGAAATTAAATATTGCAAAGAATGCCACAATTTTTCAGATTTTGAGATTTGTGAAATTTGCAGTAATGATAAACGCAGTAATGAGCTGATTTGTATTGTGGAAGATGTACGTGACGTGATTGCTATCGAAAATACCGGAAAATACAGAGGGAAATACCTTATTTTGGGCGGAAAGATTTCTCCGATGGAAGGGGTTGGTCCTCACCAATTAAATATTCCTAGTATTGAAAAGAAGTTGCAGCAAGGTTTGGCAAAAGAATTTATCTTTGCTTTAAGCGCAACAATGGAAGGCGATACTACAGCGTATTATATTTACAAAAAATTCAAGAACTCGGGGGTTCAGTTTTCAAGTATTGCAAGAGGGATTTCCGTAGGTGATGAATTGGAGTACGCAGATGAAATATCTTTGGGTAGGTCGATCACCAACAGGCTTCCATATAACGAAAAGGATTAAAAATGAATAAGAAACTTTCAATCATTATCGTTAATTATAATGTGACTCAGCTTCTGAGAAACTGCCTTCTTTCTATTCAAAAATATTGTGAAGGAATCGATTACGAGGTTATTGTGATTGATAATAAGTCTACTGATAGTTCTTGGGGTGACCTGATTCCCGAATTTCCGGAAGTACATTTTATTGCTTCTGAAAAGAACGAAGGTTTTTCCAAAGCTAATAACAGAGCAATAGAAACGGCAGCAGGAGAATATCTGTTGATTTTAAATCCGGATACAGAACTGGAAGGTTTTTATTTAAACGAAATTTTAAATTTTGCTGATTCTAAAACCAATTTCGGATGTCTGGGCGTGAGAATGCATGATGCAAACGGAAATTTCCTTCCGGAAAGTAAACGTTCGGTTCCTGATATGATCAATTCTTTCGAAAAATTATTTACCAATTTCAAAAAGAAAAATTCAAAATCATATTATCGAAATGATGTAGATGAATATGGTGTTGCAGAAGTAGAAGTTATCACCGGAGCATTTTTCCTGGTAAAAAAAGAGGTTTACGAGAAAGTTGGTGGTCTTGACGAAAGATATTTTATGTACGGTGAAGATATTGATCTGTGCTATACTTTATTGAATAACAATTATAAAAACTATTATTACGGAAAAGCATCTATCCTTCATCATAAAGGTGAAAGTACGGTGAAAGATGAGTTGTATCTTGAGCGATTTTACGGAGCGATGCAGATTTTTATTGATAAATATTATAAAGTGAATAAACCTCTGCAATATTCATTTATGAAAGCCGGTCTAAGGCTAAGGCACAAAATAGAAAAAATAAAACTCAAATAAAAAAGCAACTCAATGAATTGAGTTGCTTTTTTTATCTTAAATAAAGTACTTCTTATTTATTTGCCGGAACACTTACCGGAGCCGTAGATTGAGAAGCCGGAGCTTTCTCTACAGGAGCTTCAGATTTAGTTGGAGCTTGTGGAATAGTCGGTGCTGCTTGTTTAGGTTTCCCTGTAACAACAACGCTTATCAAAATAAGAACGATGATTACCGCTCCTAAAGTCCAGGTTGACTTTTCCATAAAGTCATTCGTTCTCTGTACTCCAAACTGTGCAGGAGATGCACCTCCGAATGTACTAGAAAGACCGCCACCTTTTGGGTTTTGAGCCATAACAACGATTACCAATAAAACGCTGGCAATCATAATAAGAATCATTAATAGTGTAAATATAGTATCCATTAATTTTAATATCTTTTTGAATGGGCAAATTTAATGTTTTTTTACCGAACTGCAAAATAAGATTTAAGCTAAAATAAAAACGGCAGCGATTGCTACCGTTTTTATTAAAATATATTAATTCTTATTTGAAGTCAGAATCTTTAGCCTGGTTTACTTCGTATGATTTTACTTTCATCACCATTTCCGCACCCATTTGATTAACTGTAATCGTATAAGGCATTTTCACACCAGCAACGTCCTTGTAATCTGCAAAAGTTGTAGGAACTGTAAATGTTTGTCCCTGCGTTGATACAGTTTCAGTTTCACCAGTTTTAAGACCAGTTTTTACGCTATAATAATATGCCTTATCACCAGATTTGATTGCATAAGAATCTTCACCGTTGATTTTTTCAATTCCTGTCAACTTGTAATCTCCAGATTTAGAAAAACCTAATTCTTCGAAAAGCTCTGTGGTTTTCAGGTTATCAGCAATTTGTTCCTTAGTCATCTGAACTTTTTGTCCACCTTGCTCCGAGTATCCTGTTTTACCATCAAAAACCTGTTTCTGAAGAGTCATTGCCCCCATAGAAACGATTTGTATTTCTTTTCCTCCTTGAGCTTTTGTTGTTTTTATATCGATGTTTTGTCCTTGCATAGACATTGAACCAGTCATTGTGTAAGAATTCACTTTCGACAAATTAGCTTTTCCACCAATTGCATTAATGTACTTATCAACAACAGAAGCTACAGTTACACTTGGGTCAACTTTTTGTGCTGTCGGTTTAGCAACAGGATTTGCATACGCATCATAATATTTTACAGGGTAACCTAATTTTTCTAATCCTTCAGAAATATCAGATGCTTTACCAGCAATGAAAATTCTGCTTTGGTTGGGTAAAATAGTTGTTTTTACTGCATTAGAAACATCAGCTGATGTTACTTTATCAATAGACTTTAAATAATTGGTGTAGAAATCATCCGGAAGATCCTGAACTTTTTGGTTTACAGCAAATCTTGCAATGGTTGCAGGTTGCTCTAATGCCATAATAAAGCTTCCTTTCAATTTAGCTTTAGCATTTTCAAGTTCGTCAGCTTTTACCGTAGAGATTGCATTAATTTCATTTAAAAACTCTTTTACAGCTTTATCAGTTACCTCATTTCTTACACTTGCTTCTGCAGAGAAAGAAGGTGAGTATTTGCTTGCGCTCATATCGGAATAAGCTCCGTATGTAAATCCGTTTTTCTCACGAAGATTCATGAAAAGTCTGGCTTCTCCACCACCACCAAGAATATAGTTGGCGATTGTTGCAGGGAAGTAACTAGGATCTTTCATTTTCAATGTGTTTAGGTTTCCTACAGACACTACAGATTGTACTGCAGAAGGAACGTCTACTACATTGATCTCGGTTTTTGCAACATTAGAAGCTGGTTCTAATGCAGCGAATTTTGTATTGGCTTTTTTCCAGTTGCTGAAAGCTTTTTCAACCATTGGTTTCACCTGATCATATTTTACATCCCCTACAATTACAAGATATGCATTGTCTGGAGCGTAATATTTTTTATAAACATTCTGAACGTCAGCTAACTGAATTTTTTTGATCGATTCTTCAGTTTCAAATTCACCTCTTGAAGTGTTTTTTCCGTACGCTAATGCGTTTGAAACTCTTGAAGCGATTGCATCTGCGCTTTTTTCTGAAGATTTCAGACCTTCAACAGCTCTGTCTTTAGACTTTTGAATTTCGTCAGCAGAAAATTTAGGATTGATGATTGCATCAGCCATTAAACCTAAAACTTCAGGGAAGTATTTTGAAAGAGAGTTTGAAGAAGCTCCTGCAGAAGAGAAGTTTAAGTTAGCTCCTAAGAAATCAATTTTTTTATTGAATGCATCTTTGCTTAAAGTAGTTGTTCCGTTACCAAGCTGATCTGCCATGATCTCGCTTACTCCAGCTACATCACCTTCGAAGTAAGGTTGTCTGTCCATAGAAAGACTTACATTTACTCTTGGCAATTTGTTGTTTTCAACCACCATTACGGTCATTCCGTTTTTAAGCTGAAAAGTTTTTGGTTTCGCAATGTTGATTGCAGGAGTTGGTCCCGGCTTTGGCATTGCATTGATATCAATTTTTTGTGCAGAAAGCATTCCTGAAAATAAAAATGCTACGGCTATATAGGTAAATTGTTTTTTCATTGTAAAAAATTTAAATTGTATAATCATATTTTAAAACACGAGGTTTTTATATGATTACTTTTTCTCAGGTAAGTAATTAAGGACAACTCTTTGGTTAGAATTCAAATACTTTTTAGCCGCATTCTGTAAGTCCTGCTTAGTAATCGATTTGTAAATGTCGATTTCTTTATTAATCAGGTTAGTATCTCCCATCAATACGTGGTTTGTAGCTAAAGAAGCTGCAATCCCCTGAATGCTTGAGTTAGCATTTACAAACTGATTTTCATACTGATTCTGAAGTTTTTGATAATCTTCATCAGAAATTAAAGTAGTCTGAAGTTTTTTGATTTCGGCATCAATGTCTGACTGTAAAGTCTGCTTCGTAGTTGCTCCCATCGGGATTGCAAAGAATGCGAAAATACCGTAATCTTCAAGACCTTGGTTGAAAGCTGCTACCTGAAGTGCTTTTTTCTCCTGATCTACCAATTTTTTGTATAAAACTGAAGACTTACCGTTGCTTAAATAAGATGAAAGCATATCTAAAACATAAGCATCTTTTTCTTTGTTACCCGGCGTTCTATATGCAAAAACATAAGCAGGAAGCTGGATGTTTGGGTCGTATGCCGTTACTTCTTTTTCTTTTGTGATAGGCTCATCTTTCGGGAAGTTTTTAGGATATACGGTTCCTTTAGGAATAGCTCCGTAATATTCTTTAATCCATTTTTTGGTCTGCTCAGGCTTGATATCACCAGCTACAACTAAAGTTGCGTTGTTTGGAACGTAATATTTTTTGTAAAACGCCTTGAATTCATCCAATTTTGCAGAATTCAAATCATCCATAGATCCAATTGTAGACCATGTATATGGATGTTTGGTGAAAAGATTTTTCTGTACGTTTGTGAAAAGATTTCCATAAGGCTGGTTATCCATTCTCATTCTCTTTTCTTCTTTTACAACTTCTCTCTGGGTATCTACACCTATCTGGTTGATCTCTGCATGACGAAGTCTTTCAGACTCCATCCAAAGACCTAATTGCTC
Source organism: Chryseobacterium indoltheticum (assembly GCF_003815915.1). Taxonomy (NCBI): domain Bacteria; kingdom Pseudomonadati; phylum Bacteroidota; class Flavobacteriia; order Flavobacteriales; family Weeksellaceae; genus Chryseobacterium; species Chryseobacterium indoltheticum. The sequence goes on along the minus strand of NZ_CP033929.1, from coordinate 3,701,821 downwards.
ATTGTTTGAAGGGAAAGTTTCGTAGTAATATGTTCTGTCGTTCGTTGTGTTTGCGTTATTTTGTCCACCATTTGAAGAAACTATTTTAAACCATTCTCCTCTTTTGATATTTGGTGTACCTTCAAATAAAAGGTGCTCAAAAAAATGGGCAAAACCTGTTCTTCCAACTACTTCATCTTTTGCTCCCACATGATACATTACACCTGTTGTTACCACCGGTGCAGAATTATCCTGATGTAAGATTACGTGTAAACCATTTGGTAAATCATACTCTTCAAACTTGATTTGTTGTGCATTCAGCATTGCTCCAAAAAAGGCAGCTGCTGCAACACTAAGAAGTCGTTTTTTCATAAAATAGAAATTGTTTTGTCAATTAGTGTCAAATTTAAATTAATTGTTACAAGTTTTTTAATATTTTTTTAAGAATTTTACAGGAGTTAAATTGGGAATAAAAAGGTTTTAAAATTTTAATTATTCTCAAATTTCATTATGAAGCAGTAAAATACCACAGCAAAATTCAAATTTGAATTCTCCTTATAATACACTAATTTTGTGTTCCCAAATTTTTTTGCAGTATGGATTATCTGAAAGGACTCAACGAATCACAATATGAAGCTGTTACCACTTTACAAGGACCTTTGATGGTGCTTGCAGGAGCCGGTTCCGGAAAAACGCGTGTACTTACAATGCGTATTGCGCATTTGATTACCAATGGCGTGGATCCTTTCAATATTCTGGCATTAACCTTTACCAATAAAGCGGCAAAGGAAATGAAGGAACGTATCGCCAAAGTGGTTGGGCAAAGCAATGCACGAAGCCTTTGGATGGGAACTTTTCACTCAGTTTTTGCAAGAATTCTACGAAGTGAGGCGCATTATTTGGGTTATCCGTCCAATTTTACGATTTACGATCAGCAGGATGCTTTGAATGTCATCAGAAAAGTGTTGAAAGACATGAATATTGATGCCGATTTATACAAACCTAAAAAAGTTCAGGCGAGAATTTCCAATTACAAAAATAACCTGATTACCGTAAAAGCATATTACAACAATCCTGAATTAATGGAGGCTGACGAAAAAGCCAACATGAAATTTATCGGGAAGATTTATGAAAAATACGTAGAAGCCTGTTTCAAAAATGGCTCAATGGACTTTGATGATTTATTATTGAAAACCAATGAACTTTTAACAAGGTTTCCGGAGGTTTTAGCAAAATATCAGGATAGATTCAGATATATTCTTGTGGATGAGTACCAGGATACGAATCATTCTCAGTATTTGATTGTAAAAGCTTTAGCATCAAAGTTTGAGAATATTTGTGTGGTTGGAGATGATGCGCAGTCAATTTACTCTTTCCGTGGTGCCAATATTTATAATATTTTAAATTTCAAAAAAGATTATCCGGATGCCGTGACGGTTTCTTTGGAGCAAAATTACCGTTCGACACAAAATATCGTCAATGCGGCGAATGTGGTGATTGCTAAAAATTTGCAGCAGTTTAAGAAAAATGTCTTCAGTGAAAATGAAGTCGGTGAAAAAATCAAGGTTTACCGCTCGCTTTCTGATGCAGATGAAGCCAATTTCGTCGCCGGAAATATTTGGGAACTGAGCAATCGAGAACAGAAAAAATTCAGCGATTTTGCAATTTTATACCGTACAAACTCTCAGACACGAGCTTTTGAAGACTCTTTGAGACGAAAAAATATTCCGTATAAAGTATATGGAGGTTTGTCTTTCTACCAAAGGAAAGAGGTGAAAGATTTGATCGGTTACCTCCGTCTTTTAGTCAATGAAAATGATTCTGAAGCTTTAATGAGAGTAATCAACTATCCGACAAGAGGAATTGGTGAGACGACTCAAAATAAATTAATTGTTTTTGCGGATTCGCAAAATCTTCCGGTGTCTAAAGTTTTAGACAATCTGGGAATATATGCGCCACAATTGAAATTCAACAATGGCGTTTTAACAAAACTGAGCGATTTCTGGTCAATGATCAAAGCATTTCAGGTTTTGCTTAAAACTGAAACCGCATACAGCGTTGCAATGGAAGTGGCAAAACGAAGCGGTTTGATTAAGTTTTTAAAAGATGATCAAACTCCTGAAGGAATTTCACGTGTAGAGAACGTTCAGGAATTGATGAACTCTATGCAGGGTTTCATTGAAGAGCAACAACAAATTGAAGACGGAGATCCAAGCTTACCAAATTTCCTTGAAAACATTGCACTTTCTGCCGATACCCAGCGAAAAGATGACGATGAAGATATGGTTTCGCTGATGACGATTCACCTTTCAAAAGGTCTTGAATTTCCGGTAGTCCATTTGGTTGGATTAGAGGAAAATCTATTCCCAAGTTTTATGAGTTCGGCAACCCGTGAAGATTTGGAAGAAGAAAGACGTTTATTTTACGTTGCCTTGACAAGAGCTGAAAAACAGGCATTTTTCTCATATGCCGTTTCCCGTTTTCAATGGGGAAAAATTACCGATGCCGAGCCGTCAAGGTTTTTGAGTGAAGTAGATGAAGAATATATTGAATTTTTGAATCCTGCGATCGAAAAGAGATTCATCAACAATGCAGGCATCACTTCAAATATTTTTGATGAGCATCCTTCAGAAATGAGAAGCTTTAAAAAAGTTGAAAAGAAAACAATATCTAAGACTGAAAATGATAAGCCGATTGCTGAGCCGAGAAAATTGAAACCGGTAAGTACTGCAAAAATTATCAATCCAAGCGGAGCTTCTTCGCAGGATATTGAAGTGGGTGACAAAGTGAGACACGACCGTTTCGGAATAGGTGAAGTAAAATTCCTGGATGGAACTGATCCTCAGAATATCAAAGCAAAAGTTGTTTTCTTACACGAAGGAGAAAAGAATTTGATCTTGAAATATGCTAAGCTGACTAAGATTTAAAAACGAAATTTCATTATAAATTATTAAACAGACTTTCTTAGAAGGTCTGTTTTTTTATAAATTGTTATCTTTAAATTCCTAAAAATTTAAAATGAAAAAACTTCTTATATTTTTATTCATAACAATCACTTCAATATCAATATTTTCTCAGGAATATCAAACCATTTCCAATGTTCATTATTACGATGAGAAAACAAATAAATCTGATGTTTATATTAACGAAAGATGTGTTTTGGATGTGTATGTTCCAAAAAATATAAAGAATTTTTCAACAGTCATTTGGTTTCATGGTGGCGGAATAACGGGTGGAGAAAAACATATTCCCGAAGAACTAAAAAATAAAGGAATTGCGATCATCGCTGTCAACTACAGACTGTCACCTAAAGTAAATGCTCCAAAATATATCGAAGACGCAGCGGCGGCAACAGCCTGGGTTTTTAATAATATCAAAAAATCTGGCGGAAGTGAGGATTTAATTTTCATCTCCGGACATTCGGCGGGTGGTTATCTCGCTTCGATGGTAGGTTTAGATAAATCTTATTTACATAAATATAAAATAGACGCCAATCAATTGGCCGGAATTATTCCTTTCAGTGGACAGATGATCAGTCATTTTACCACCAGAAAAGAAAAAGGAATTGATGAACTTGATGCACGAATTGATGATATGGCACCGCTCCACTTCATCCGCACAGACGCACCGCCATTGCTTTTAATAACTGGTGATCGTGAAAAAGAACTATTAGGGAGATACGAAGAAAATGCTTACATGTGGCGAATGATGAAACTGAAAGGGCATAAAGAAACCACACTGTACGAACTTGATGGCTTCGATCATGGCGGAATGGCTCATCCTGCTTTTCCATTGCTTTTAAATGAAATTAACAGGATTGAGAAACTTAAGAATGTACAGTAATGAGAATGTTTCTGGCTATCTTATTTTTTCTGAATATTTCATGTGAAAATAAGGAAAGGTATACAGTAATTGGTGTGTGGGAATTAAGCGAATCTACAACAGATAATGGGGCAAAATTTGTTAAAAATGATGATTTTGAATACCTTATTTCATTTAGTAAAGATAGTATGTATACCCAAAGTTTAAATGGTAAAATATTTTCTGGGATATATAAAATCAGCCATAAAAATATTTTGGAATTAATTGACCCTGTGATAAATGATACTGTTTTATATTCTTACAGATTTGAAAAGGAAAGATTAATTTTAGATGAAATAGATTTGAAAGGAAGTTTTATTTGCGATGAAGGTTGTTCAAAAATTTTCGTAAAAATCAAAAAATAAAAGAGACGCAAAATCAAATTGCGTCTCTTTTATAATCTAAAAATTATCTCTCGACTAATTCTTTCACCGTCTCGCCATAGAAATCGGTATGTGAAGTTTTAACTTGAAGCAGCTGGTACCATTTTCTAAATGCACCAACAAAAACCACAAGCATCAGTACCATTGCCACGACTGCTAACGTTGCCAATAAATATTGCTGTTTGGGAATGTAAATATCCATTACCTGAATATATCCTGCCCAAAATGTGATAATCGCCATAAAAACTCCTGGGATCGCCGAGCAAAGTGCATATTTTCCTCGATTTAATCTAATAAGCATCGTTGTACAGACAATCAATCCGCAGGCTGCGAGCAACTGATTACTGATTCCGAAGAGTGGCCAGATGCTGCTTACGTTTCCGGTAAACACTAAATATCCCCACGCAAAAGTGAAAAGCAAACTGCTGATGATAATTCCGGGAGTCCAGTTTTTATCATTAAATTTAGGTATTACAGATCCCAGCATTTCCTGTAAGAAAAATCTTCCGACTCTTGTGCCTGCATCAATAGCGGTCAAAATAAATACGGCTTCAAACATAATTGCGAAATTATACCAATACGCCATCAGCTGATCCATGTAAGGGATTTTATTGAAAATATGAGCCATTCCGACTGCTAGAGAAACGGCTCCTCCGGTTCTTCCGTGCAGATCAATTCCTATTCTTTCTGAAAAATAATCAATATCAACACCGTGTAAACTAGGATGTGTTGCTAAGAAAGCGTCATAGGTATCTTTTGGTGTGTTGATGGCAAAATAATCTCCGGGCATCAAAGTACAAGCAGCGATTAATGCCATTAATGCAACAAATCCCTCTACAAGCATTGCTCCGTAACCTACAAATAGAATTTCCTTTTCTCGGTTCAGCATTTTCGGAGTCGTTCCTGTCGCAATTACTGCATGGAAACCTGAAATCGCCCCACACGCAATGACAATAAAAATAAAAGGTAAAACCGGACCGCCGATTACGGGGCCACCGCCGTTCACAAATTCTGTTAAGGCCGGCATTTGAATGGTTGGGTGAATGACTATAACCCCAATGGCCAACATGATAATTGTTCCTATTTTTAAGTAAGTTGATAGATAATCTCTTGGTACCAAAAGCAGCCAGACCGGAAGCACAGAAGCTAAAAATCCATACAGAGGAATTGCAATAGAAATCGTTGTAATATCCCATGAGAACATATTATTTATCGTTTCATTTTGCATTAAATTATGTCCGCCAATAATTCCGGCGATCAAAAGAATACCGCCCAGAATACTTGCAAAAGTCACAGAGTTTTTTCTGTATCGCATGATCAATCCCATGATAATAGCAATCGGCATTGTGATAACCACGGTAAACAATGACCACGAAGCTTCATGCATCGCATTGATACAGGCTAATGAAAGTCCTGCCAACGTTAAAATTAAGATGAATAAAATCGCAAAACCTGCAACAGTTCCGGTTGTTTTACCAATTTCTTTGGATGCGATAGTTGCTAAACTTTGTCCTTTGTGTCTTACAGAGGCAAAAAGTACGACCATATCGTGAACGCCGCCTCCCAATACACAGCCAATTAAGATCCAGATGGCACCGGGAAGATAACCGAATTGAGCAGCCAAAACAGGTCCTACCAATGGTCCTGCTGCTGCAATTGCTGCAAAGTGATGCCCAAAAAGAACATTTTTGTTGGTGGCTACATAGTCTTTTCCGTCTGCAAATTCTACAGCGGGAGTAGTATTTTTGTCATTCAGACGGAGTACTTTATTGGCTAAATAGATTCCGTAAAAACGGTAGGCAATCGCAAAAATGAGCAGTGAGGTAAATACTAAAGTCAGTGCATTGATTCCATTTAGAAATTCCATATTATTTCAATTTTATATGATTAAATAATTAAGGTTATTGCTTTTTTACTATTAGTAATTTAAGCATTTGGCCAAGTTACCTGTTTTTCATATAAAATAGAACGATATGTATATCAATCTAGCAAATTTGTACTGTTTTAGAAAGTGGATTTGAATTTAAATAATTGATTAATAATTGTTTAGATTATTGCTTCAATTTGAAAAAGTATATAATTTAATAATGTAATTAATGATGAACAACTGTTGTTTTTTCATGTGAAAGAATGAACTTAATCATTTCATCGTTAAGCTCGTCCTGATAGGTTTTATCTGTATTTTTAAAGCCATGGTTGCCTTTTTTCACAACGATTAATGAATGTTCGGTTCCTGCTTTTTTCAGCATTCTGTTGAGTCTCTTCGAATGTCTTAATGGTGCTACTTTATCTTTATTCCCGTGAAGCATCAGTGTAGGAACTGTATTTTGAGTATAATTAAGCGGAGATATAGTTTTGCAGACCTCAATCACTTTTTGTCTGTTTGTTTTAATATCATATCCGGTAAGTCCATGCGCAAGATTGGTTCTTATGTCGATGATTTTTTGCGAAATTAAACCTACAATAAAAAGCATTGGTTTGGGAGCTCTTGTATGAAGCAGTGTGTTCATATCAGTCGGTCCGAAATTATCAACTACATAATTTACTTTCGCCGAATATTCTGAAAGCTCAGGATCTCCCAAAAACTCATTATCCTGCGTGTAGGCGCTCAAAAGTGATAAGTGAGCCCCTGCAGAAACGCCCCACATTCCGATGTTGTTTTCATCAAGGTGATATTGATCTGCGTTTTTACGAATCCATCTTATCGCATCCTTGGTATCCTGAATGGGCGCCGGGAAGTGCAGATTCTCGGAAACCAAACGGTAATTGATGCTGATGACAGTATAGTTTTTTTCTAAAAGTTTCAAAATGGTATTTTCAACATAATTATCTGCAGTAATTATTTTGTCACCTTCCACCCAAGCTCCGCCATGAACATAAACCACAACGGGAATTTTTTTATCATCCGTATTTTTTGGGCGGTAAATATCGAGCTGTATTTTTTTACCACTTTCGTCAGTTTTATACGCAATATTTTCTGAAACATTGGCTGCCTGAAAAAGGACTTGGCTTTTCTGTTTCTGTGAAAACCCAAATGTAGAGATGGTAATTATAAGCACAAAAAATAGGTTTGTAAAAAACCTATCTGTATGTTTATGTAAAGTGTAAAAGTTCATATTCTATTGTAAATGGTTTGTTATTTCACCAATTCCTCAAATAGTTTTTCAAAAGTTTTGTCCAGATCTTTTGATTTTCCGGGATGAGGTCTTGAAGTCTGTACCACCAAACTTCTTACCGCAGTGAGCCACCGGAAACGTTCAGGGATTTCTAATGATGCAATGGGACCGCCATCTTTTGTTCCGTCTGCTATTTTTTTGAAAGCTTCAAGATTCTGATAGACATCTTCATAATCCAATTTGCTATGCATCAGTTTGAATTTATCTGGACACAAATAAAATGCCATTCGGATAAATTTTTCTCTCTTCGAAAACATAACCAGGCCAATATTGAAAAATTCTTCTCTTTCAACCTTTGGTACCAAACGTATTATGGCGTATTCGTATATTTTATCCTCTTGCATTTTTTGCTTCGTTTACAAAGATTTCAGAATTTTCTAATCGGGTTTTCATAAAGTTGAAATAGACTTCTCGTATTTCATCCGGGCTCTCTTCGGCGTCATCCCAATGCAGCCAATCTTGCGGTATTAGATTGATAATTGCTCTGAAAACCTCATCATTCAACACCTCATGAGCAAATTTATCGGCTTCATCCAACATGGTTGCCTGAGGAAGCAAAACGTGATCTTTCACATACTTAAAAGGAGTTTTTGCCGCAGTGTCAAAATTCTGCCAAGAATGGTGAAAGTAAAATGAAGCACCATTATCAATCACCCACAATTCTTTATGCCACATCAAAAGGTTGGTATTCCTGAAAGTACGGTCGATATTCGTAATAAACGCATCGAGCCAGACAATTTTTGAAGCCAAAAATGGATCGACTTTAATACTCGGGTCAAATGCAATCGACTCTGAAAGATAATGAAGTCCTAGATTGAGACCTTCAGAGAATTTCAATAAATCCTGAATTTCTTCATCAGCTTCTGTTCGTCCAAAATCGACATCGAGATTGGCGAAAACAAGCTCTGGAATAGGTAAACCTAAAGCTTCTGTGATTTTTCCTCCTAAAAGTTCTGAAATCAACATTTTTACACCATGACCGGCTCCGCGAAATTTTAAAACATATTTAAAATCATCATCGGCTTCTGCTAAAGCAGGAAGTGAGCCGCCTTCGCGAAGCGGAAGAATATAGCGCTGTACGGTAACTGTTCTTAAATCCAACATGATGCAAAATTAAGGTTTTCCTTTGTGTTTAATAGTATTTGTATTATTTTTAGGTTTAAAAATATGAAAATCACAAAAAGTAAAAATATCATTCTCTCAAATCCGGAAACCAAAACGTTTTTAGCCGATGCTTTTTATGCTGAAACCGATAAGAAATTGCCTTTAGTGATTTTTGTGCACGGCTATAAAGGGTATAAAGATTGGGGAGCGTGGAATTTGATGGCAGAAAATTTTGCAGAAGCTGGTTTTTTCTTTGTTAAATTTAATTTTTCCCATAATGGAACTACTGTTGACAATCCTGAAAATTTTGCAGATCTGGAAGCATTCGGAAACAATAATTATTCGAAAGAACTTTCAGATTTAAATTTTGTGATAGATCATTTTGCTAAAGATTCAAAAATAGACAATCAGAAAATAGTTTTAATCGGGCATAGCCGCGGCGGTGGAATTTCTATTATTAAAACCTGTGAAGATGAAAGAATTAACGGGTTGGTTACTTTGGCAAGTGTAGATACTTTAGAAAGATTTCCTACAAAAGAAAAATTTGAAGAGTGGAAAGAAACTGGTGTGTATTATGTAGAAAATGGGAGAACGAAACAACAAATGCCGCATTATTACCAATTTTTTGAAGATTTTAAAAATGATGAGCACCGCTTCGATGTAGAGCGGTCAATGGAAATGGCAAAAGCACACGTTTTAATTATTCATGGGACTTCTGATGAAAGCGTAAGTGTAAAAAATGCTGAACATCTTCATATTTTAAATCCAACTTCTGAATTATATTTAATCGAAAATGCAAATCATACTTTTGGAGCAAAAGAACCTTGGGAAGAAGATGATTTACCAAAAGATCTGAAAGAAGTTGTAGAAAAATGTATTGAATTTGTTAATACTAAAATTGTAATTGACTAAAAAAGGAGTGAAAATTTTCACTCCTTTTAATTTGAATCTAAATTGATTTAATCAAAATTTTCCAGGCTTCTTCAATTTTACTTTCAAGTAAAAATTTCTGAGCTTCAAGATGAATTTTTTCATCATCATGACAGTTTTCAGAAGGTAAAACTTCCACATTGGCCAACATTCCCAAATCGTTTCCTGTAAAAATTTTGCTGTATTTTATAGAATCAGGAAGAAGATCAAAACCAATTCCTTTAGTTACTAATGGTTTTGGGACTTCAAAAAGATTATTTTCATTGTTTCTAGAATACCAGTTTCCTCCAAGGCGTGCAACCATATCCAGTTTTTTCTGATCCAGATTTCCTTCTTCATTCAGATATTCTTCTCTAATATGAATTTTCTGTACTTCACAAATAACCAAATTACCAGCGCCACCTTGATCTCCTAAAGATTTTACTTCTAAAACTTTACATTCAAAATTAACAGGACATTCTTCTATTAATTTTGGTTTAACCAGATCAGCATCTTTCATCGTCAAACCAGATTTAATAAATTCGTTAACTCCGTCACCATATTCTGTTGAAGCTAATGAAATCTGCTGTACGATCGGAAAGTTTACGGTTCCAATAACTACTTCAGAAGTTTCTAAAACATTTTCTAAAGTATGTTTTGTGGTATTGTCTCGCACTCTTCTCGATGGTGAAAAAATCAAAATCGGAGGAACGGTACTGAACATATTAAAGAAACTAAACGGCGACAAATTGCTTTCACCATTTTTATCAACCGTAGAAGCCAACGCAATCGGCCTCGGTGAAACAGCAGTCTGCATTATTGTTTGTAATTGTACAGGAGTTATTTCGGATGGGATTACTGTTTTCATTTTTATTATTTTACACTTAATTAGGCTTAAGTATTCAAATTATGTTAAAAAAAGATGCTTCGAATTCGCTCAGCATGACATTTCTAATACTAACTGTTTTGCAGAATGTTTTAGCGGTGTTATGCTGAGCCTGTCGAAGCATCTAAATATTCTTATTTAAAAATATAATTATTTAGTCGGAATAATTTTTCCAGAAACCTCACCGAAACCAACTCTCATTCCATCTTTTTCAGCCCAAGCTTTCATCGTTACAGTATCATTGTCATCGATGAATTTTCTTTCCTCACCATTGCTTAACGTAATCGGGTTTTGCCCTCTCCAAGTTAATTCCAGCATAGAGCCGAAAGATTTTGGATCACTTCCTGAAATCGTTCCGCTTGCGTACATATCACCAACTTCTACGTTACAGCCATTTACCGTGTGATGAGCCAGTTGCTGAGTCATGTTCCAGTACATGTGTTTGTAGTTGCTTTCAGAAATTAAGTTAGCTTCACCATTTTCAGGCTGTAAATAAACTTCTAAATTGATATCGTAATTTTTATCCCCTTCAAATTTTAAATAATCTAAAACTTCAGGATCTTGTGTTGGAGAAGTTGTTTTGAATGGTTCTAAAGCTTCCAGAGTAACTACCCAAGGAGAAACTGATGAGCCGAAATTTTTTGCCAAAAACGGTCCCAACGGAACATATTCCCAAGATTGGATGTCTCTTGCCGACCAGTCGTTGAAAACAACCATCCCGAAAATTGCGTCTTCAGCTTCTTTTGTAGAAATGCTTTCGCCCATTTCGGTGTTTTTGTTGACGATGAATGCTATTTCAAGCTCAAAATCTAATTGTTTGCATGGTCCGAAAACCGGTTTGTCTGCATCTGCAGGTTTCATCTGACCTTTCGGACGATTGATATCAGTTCCCGAAACAACGATTGATGAAGCTCTTCCGTGATAACCGACAGGCAAATGTTTCCAGTTTGGAAGTAATGCGTTTGCCGGATCTCTGAACATTTTTCCGACATTGGTAGCATGCTCAATGCTGCTGTAAAAATCGGTGTAATTTGGAATGTGAACAGGCATCATCATTTTTACCTGATCCAGATCGTAGAATGCTGCTTCTATCGTTTTTTCATCCTTAGATAAAATAGAACCTTCAAGTAATAACTCCTGTATTTTAAGACGTACGGCGTTGGTAACTGGTTTCCCAAGTTCGATAAATTCGTTTAAAGTGTAAGCTTCAAAAATATTGTCATCAAGACCTTCGATTTCTTCAAAATACGCTAAATCATATAGGGTTGCCAGATCTACGACCTGGTCTCCGATTCTTGTACAGCATCCAATGAATTCTTTATTGAAAACAGCTACTCCAAAAGGAATATTGTGGATTGAAAAGTCTGAATTTGATGAATATTCTACAAATGATTTCATAATTTTTGTAATTTAATTTAGATTAGAATAAATCAATAATGATTTTACTTTTTAGCTTTAATCTTTGGGTTAGAAAAAGATTCTTCATCGATCCATCTGTCTTTGTTGTTGACGTCGATAAGGTACAAAATACCATCCTGTCTGGTAAGTAACAGGGTTTTGGTAACCGGAATCGGAACTTTTTTGCCTTCGAGCAAATCTGCTCTCAGCGAAATGATGTTTTTTCGGCTTCTTATAATATCACCGGAAAATACATTAGAAGTACTTTCTCCGGTAGCTTTATCGTCAAATATTTCAACATAAGTAGCTTGCTGGCCTTTTATAACAATGAAATTTCTTTCTGTATGATCTGCCAGATCTTTAATGAGAACAAACTTCTTATTATCTATATTGACAGATTCCAGATTTTGATTAATACCTTTTCTCTCTTCAAGACGGGTAAGAATTCCGTTTAATGTTCCATATTGGGCTTTAAAGCCAAAAGTGGCTCCCAAAAAAAAGATTCCTATCAAAAGTTTTCTCATAATACTGTGTTTTATAAAAAAGTTTTGTCAAGATCTGCATCCTGACAAAACTCTGTATTTATTATTTTATATTAAAGATTTCCTCTTTTTTCCTGCTCTCTTTCTAATGCTTCGAACAATGCTTTGAAGTTACCTGCACCAAAACTTTGTGCACCGTGTCTTTCAATGATTTCGAAGAATAGAGTAGGACGGTCTTCTACAGGTTTTGTGAAGATCTGAAGCAGATATCCTTCCTCATCATGATCAATAAGTATACCTAAAGACTGAAGTTTTTTAAGATCTTCGTCAATGTGCCCAACTCTTTCAGGAACCAATTCGTAATAAGCTTCCGGCGGAGCTGAAAGAAATTCTACACCACGCTTTTTAAGCTCAGTTACTGTATGAATGATATCTTTTGTTGCCACAGCGATGTGCTGTACACCTTCACCTTCGTAGAAATCTAGATATTCTTCAACCTGAGATTTCTTTTTACCTTCTGCAGGCTCATTGATCGGGAATTTTGCGAAACCGTTACCGTTCGACATTACTTTAGACATCAAAGCAGAATATTCTGTGTTGATTTGCTTATCGTCAAAAGAAAGGATGTTTACAAATCCCATTACTTTTTCGTACCATTCAACGGTAGGAATCATTCTGTCCCAATCTACGTTTCCTACACAGTGGTCAACGTATAATAGACCAGCTTCTTCCGGTTGGTAAGCGCTTTCCCATTTTTCGTAACCAGGCATGAAAGGACCTGTATAATTTTTTCTTTCGATAAACATGTGAACAGTTTCTCCGTACGTGTAAATTCCTGACATTCTTACTTCACCGTGCTCATCAGTTAAAGTTACTGGCTCTAAATATGGTTTTCCACCTCTTTTTGTTGTTTCTTCGAAAGCAGAATAGGCATCATCTACCCAAAGTGCCAAAATTTTAACACCATCACCGTGTCTTTTTACATGCTCATTGATTGGAGAGTCAGACTTAAGACCTGTTGTAAGAATCAATCTGATTTTCCCCTGCTGTAGAACGTAAGATGCACGATCTCTTACACCTGTTTCAGGACCTGCATAAGCAACTGACTGAAAACCGAATGCGGTTTTATAATAATGTGCAGCCTGCTTAGCGTTACCTACATAAAATTCAATGTAATCTGTACCATTAATTGGTAAAAAATTCTCAGCTTGAGCAATTTTTTCGGCAAATGTTAGTGTTGACATATTTTCTATTTTTACTTTTATTTAACGGTTGCAAATTACAAAATTCCTGTAAATAATTAAAAACAAAATTGTTATGCAATCGATTGTCTTATTCGTAAGGAATATTAAAGTTTGTTTAAGTATGTTTAAGTTTATTGTTATTTTGTCATTTACTTTATATTTGTTAAAGATACAGGATGTTGAAAACAAAATTATTTCAAACAAAGAAAGCCGTAATTATTTACGGCTTTTACTTTTTATTATTTAACCTTCCCGCATCGGGATTATAATTATCCCATATTTTCCACTCATTATTTATTTTGCGGATAAAATAAATTTGTGTGTTGAGCTGGTTGACAAAGTGCTCTTCTCCGGTTTCTCCTACCTTGAAGAGAAGATTCCAAAATTCCTGGGTCTCAAGAATCTTTTTATCGGGATCGTCTGTTATAATGTTCACATCAAATATTTCAAAATTTGAACGATTGTTTTTAGTGACAAGTTCAAACTGTTTTTCACAAAGTTCTTTACTGAACGCTGATGCTCTTTCAAGAAACGGAGAATTGTCAAATACCCAATCCTCGAATAAGTCTAATTTTAATGTGGGGAAATTTTTATATAATTTGAAAACGGCTTCGCAATACTGATAAACAATATCTGTTGAAAAAACATCGCTGCTTGCTTTTTCTTCGAGTATCTTGTTTTCTTTAATATCATGAATGTATGAGTTGAGATCTTTGAACCCCAAAAAGATGCATATTTTATCAAGTGTTTTTAAAAAACGCAAATCATTGTGGGTTTTATCTTGATAATCATTTTCGAAAAAACGCTGTAAGGTGATGTGTGAAATTGTATTTCCTAACTCAAATATTTTATCATTTTTGAGTTCTTCAGATGAAGCTAATTCTTCTTTAATGATTTCTGACAGAATGATGTAATGACTTCTTTTCCATTCCCCTACTGTTCCTAAAACTGAATCTTTAATTTTTGGATGCTTGGCAACCTTTTCTTTTATAGAATTATAAATCGTCTTCATTAATGTAATATTTAAACAACAAAAGTTTTTGACAAAGGATTGCCAAAAACTTCATGGTTATTTAACTAATGTAAGAACTTTTTTTGTTTGAAAAGCTATGTTTTTTATTTTTTTAATGTTTAAACCTCTCATAAGCTGCTCTTTCCAGCATTTCCCGGTCATCAGGATGTGCAATGCTGATTAATTCTTGTGCTCGCTGACGAAGATTTTTACCGTATAAATAAGCCGTTCCGTATTCGGTTACCACCCAATGAATATGGCCTCGTGTCGTCACTACTCCGGCTCCCTGTTTTAAAAAAGGTACAATTCTGGAAACTCCTCTTTTTGTTCTTGAGGTAATGGCAATAATTGGTTTTCCGTCTTCGCTTAATGCAGCTCCTCTCATGAAATCCATTTGTCCGCCAATTCCGCTGTATTGCATTGTTCCGATAGAATCTGCACAAACTTGTCCGGTTAAGTCGATTTCGATAGCCGAATTGATAGCAACCATTTTTTTGTTTCTCATAATATTAATCGGGAAATTAACATTACTTACATCATCAAATGAAAAAACGGTATTATCATCTACGTAATCATATAATTTTCTCGTTCCGAAACAGAAACTCGTAATGGTTTTGTTATCGTTGTAGCCTTTATATTTATTATTGATGACATCGTTTTGAATCAAATCGATCACTCCATCACTTAACATTTCGGTGTGAACACCCAAGTCTTTGTGATTTCCGAGACATTTTAAAACCGCATCCGGAATGGTTCCGATTCCCATCTGAAGAGTTGATCTGTCATCAATAAGTTCGGCAACATTTTTTCCAACCAGCATTTCATCGGGACCTACTTTAGCACCGTAATCAACGGTTGGAAGTTCTTCCTCATGCCAAACCAGTTTATTAATTTTACTGATATGGATCATTCCGTCACCATGAGTTCTCGGCATCAAAGGATTTACGATAGCGACAATAGTTTGAGCGGTGTCTACAGCTGCTCGTGCAATATCCACAGAGGTTCCCAATGTACAGAAACCATGTTTGTCTGGCGGAGATACAGTGATGAAAGCTACATCAAGCGGTAAAATATTTTTTCTGAAAAGAATTGGGATTTCACTTAAAAATACAGGTACAAAATCTCCTCTGTCAGAATTCACGGCATCACGCACCGGCGTTGAAACAAATAATGAGTTCACAAAAAATTTGTCTTTGTATTCTGGTTTGGCAATTTCTACATTTCCCTGTTGGGTAATAGAAACCATTTCTACGTTATCAAGTCGGTGAGACTGTCTTGCCAATTCGTCAATTAAATGATTCGGAGTACATGCGCTGCCGTGAAAAAACACGCGGTTTCCGCTCTTTACAGTATATACAGCTTCTTCTGCACTTATATAATTGTACATTTTCTAAAATTTTACAGTTATAATTCTACGGTTTTCGTTGATTGTTTAAAGTTACTTCATATTGTTAGCACCGGAAATAAATAAGAGAAAATATTTATCATGTTTTAGTGAAATTACTAAAAATAAAGGACTGAATGTGTAAATCCAGTCCTCAATTTTTTTTAACAAGTTTAGAGCTTAAAGCTAATTGCCAAAAGCTGTATTATTCCTGCGAACGATCTTCCAGACTATGATCTTCGCTTTCCAGCCAAGAAGTTTTATAAGAAGGATCTTCCACTTTCATTGCCTCTTCGGTAATTTTTAAAGGACGGAAAGGGTCTACCATTACAGCATATTCTTCAGTGAATTTTTTACCGATGCTTCTTTCCATTGCTCCGGGATGAGGCCCGTGAACGATTCCTCCAGGGTGAAGTGTAAAATCCATTAAATCAATATGATTACGGCTCATAAAATCACCTTCTGTGTAGAATAAAACTTCGTCAGAATCAATATTCGAGTGGTTATAAGGTGCAGGAATTGCCATCGGATGATAATCATACATTCTTGCACAAAACGAACAAACTACAAAATTATGTGCCTCAAAAGTCTGGTGAACTGGCGGCGGTTGGTGTATTCTTCCTGTAATCGGTTCGAAATTTTTGATATTAAATTTATAAGGATAAAAATAACCATCCCAACCTACAACATCAAATGGATGCGTTGCATAAATGAAATCGGTAATCTGGTTTTCTTTTTTTACTTTAATTAAAAATTCTCCTTTTTCGTCTTTGGGCTCAATAAAAGTAGGCGCGATGATGTCTCTTTCGCAAAATGGAGAATGTTCCAAAAGTTGTCCGAATTCGTTTCTGTATCTTTTTGGAGTGTAAATCGGTGAGTGGCTTTCAACTACGAAAAATACGGTGTCTTCAGACTGTAATTCAACCTGATAAATTGTTCCTCTCGGAATGATCAGATAATCGCCAAAAGAAAATTCAAGATTTCCAACAAAAGTTTTCAAAATACCGCTTCCGTTGTGAACATATAAAAGCTCATCACATTCGGCGTTTTTGTAAAAATAATCCATTGATTTCCTTGGTTTTGCCAATCCCATTTTGAGATCATTGTTCACCAAAAGAAATTTTCGGCTGTCCATAAAATCGTCTTCGGGAGTGACATTCATTCCTTTAAACATTCTTGGAGTCACGTTTTTGTCTACGGCAATTTTCGGAGTCACATCTTTAGGTTCGCCAATCGATTTTATTTGAGTGGGGCGATGAGTGTGATATAGCAAAGAAGAAATTCCATGAAAACCTTCCGTTCCGAAAAGCTGTTCGTAATAGAATTTATCTTCTGGAGATTTGAAAACTGTATGCCTTTTTTGAGGGATATTTCCCGACTGATGGTATCTCATTTTACTTTTATATGTTGAATCTCAAATTTAATATTTTTTAATGAATTGAAATTAAAAACAAATTTTATTTAAGTTTTGTTGTTCTAAAAATAAATGTTAGTTTTGTCTAACAATTTTATTTCATGAAACGAATATTACTTTCTGCCGTTTTACTATCATCATTTTGTTTTGCTCAGAAAACAGACAGTTTAGGTTTGAATAGAACTCAAAAAACCGATTCTGTTAAAGTTTCTGAGAAAAAAGAAATGAGAACAAATGATATCGAAGATGTTGTAATTACCGGAACCATAAAACCAATTAGCAGGTCGAAAAGTCCGGTTGCTGTAGAAATTTACAGTCAGAAATTTTTTCAAAAAAATCCGACTCCAAATGTTTTTGAAGCGATTGCAATGGTAAATGGTGTAAAACCTCAGCTGAATTGCTCGGTTTGTAACACGGGAGATATTCACATCAACGGTTTGGAAGGGCCTTACACGATGATTCTGATTGATGGAATGCCAATTGTAAGTTCACTTTCCACAGTGTATGGTTTGAGTGGAATTCCAAATAGTTTAATTGACAGAATTGAAGTGGTAAAAGGTCCGGCTTCGTCACTTTACGGATCTGAAGCGATGGGCGGAGTTATCAATATTATCACAAAAAATGCTTTGACAGCTCCGAAATTGAGTATTGATCTGATGACAACAAGCTGGGCAGAAAATAATGTCGATTTGTCTACGAAATTTAATGTATCTGAAAATATAGCTTCACTTTTAAGTTTAAATTATTTTAATTCAACCAAAAGATTTGATGAAAATAGAGACAATTTTACTGATGCAGCATTACAAAACACAATTTCAGTTTTCAATAAATGGAATTTTAAAAGAAAGGAAAACCGACAGGCAAGTTTTGCATTAAGGTATTTATATGAAGACCGTTTTGGCGGAGAAATGCAGTGGAATAAATCGTATCGTGGAAGTGATGAGGTGTATGGTGAAAGTATTTACACAAATCGGGTAGAAGCTTTTGGAGCCTATCAATGGCCGATGAAAGAAAATATTGTGACGCAGTTTTCTTACAATTTTCACGATCAAAACTCTTTTTACGGAACCAATCCTTTTGAGGCGACTCAAAAAGTAGCCTTTGCTCAAACGTATTGGGACAAAAAACTAGGAAATCATGATTTGATTTTAGGCGTTACTTTCAAAAGAACTTTTTATGATGACAACACGCCCGGAACTTTATCCAGCGATGGATTGACCAACGAACCGATGAAATCACCGATTTTAGGAGCTTTTATTCAGGATCAATGGGAAATTAATCATAAAAATACTTTGTTGTTAGGATACCGATTTGATTATGATAAAATACATCACGCTGTGCATTCGCCTCGTTTTGCATGGAAATTTTCTCCGAATCCTTATCATACTTTGCGCTTCAATTTCGGAACGGGTTTCAGGGTTGTCAATTTATTTACAGAAGATCATGCAGCGTTGACGGGCTCTCGAGATGTTGTAATCCAGTCTAATTTAAAACCGGAAAAATCAGTTAACGGAAATCTGAATTATGTCTGGAAAATTCCTGTTGGTGACAAGTTGATTAATTTGGATACTTCTGCGTTTTATACTTATTTCAGCAATAAAATTGTCGGAGATTTTGATACGGATCCTGAGAAGATTATTTATGATAATCTTAATGGTTACGGAATTTCAAGAGGTGCTTCGATGAATGTAGATTATAGTTTTAATTTTCCGTTAAGTGTAAATCTTGGGGTCACCTATTTGGATGTGTATCAAAAATTTGATGGTGAAACTGAAAAATCCCAACAACTTCATGCCCCAAAATGGAGTGGAACATACAGCCTGACGTATAAATTTCCGAGTAATTTAACAATTGATTTTACAGGACAATTCTACGGATCGATGCGATTGCCGGTTTTACCAAACGATTACCGATCTGAATATTCACCGTTCTATAATCTTGCCAATATTCAGGTTTCGAAAAGCTTCAAATCGGGATTTGAAGTGTATTGTGGAATTAAAAATCTGTTCAATTTCACACCAAAAGATCCATTGATGCGACCTTTTGATCCGTTTGATAAAAATGTTGACGACCCAATCTCTAATCCGAATCGTTATACTTTTGATACCACGTATGGATATGCTCCGATGCAGAAAATCAGAGGTTTTTTAGGCGTGAAATATATTTTAAAGTAAGATTGATCTGTATATGTTTTAACGCAAAGATTTATTTTTTAGATATAAATATTTAAGGAGCAAAGATGAATCAACAAGTGATTTGATTAAGCTATATTTTCAAGCTTAGCGAAGCAAATTTATTTGCCTTTGCCTTTGCCTCTTAAAATAATATGCTATCCTAAATAAATCTTTGCGTCAAATGAATTCTGAAATAATGAAGGTTAAAAATTTGATAAATGAAAAACCTAACGATATTTTTATTTTTAATGTTAGTGCCGAGTTTTTGTCTTTCACAGATAAAAACAGGCACTTTTTCGGATTGGGAAATTCAGCAACAGAAAAAAGTAAAACGTACAATTATTCATATTTATACCGATTGGTGTGCGGTCTGCAAAATCGAATCTTTTCATTTAAATAAAGACAAAGAATTGGTCGAAATGATGAATGATAATTTTTATTTCATCAATTTTGAAGCTGAAAAAACAAAAGAAAAAATCAACTTTCAGGGAAAAGAATTCAGCTATTTACCCAACGGGAACTCTGGAATTCATGAGCTGGCTTTAGCTTTATCTCAAAATCAAACTCAACCCGTTTATCCGTTGTGGATTATTTTAAATGAAAACCAGGAACTTATTTATTATCATGAAGGGCAATTCAAACCTGAAAAAATGAAACAGAAATTGTTGGAGATTTTAGCTTTGTAATCTTTTATATCAACAAAAAATCCCCAAGCTTAAAAGCTGAAGATTATATCTGTACAGAAAATAGAATAAAATCAATTTTTATCCAGCCAGGAATTCACAAGCGTAGGATGAGCCTTCACCCATTGCTTAGCCGTAGATTCTTTGTCTTTGCTGTTTTCCATTTTAGTCAAAAGATCGGTCATGGTTTGGTCATCAAAATACATCTTAGAAAAGAATTTTATCAATTCAGGATGGTCTTCTCCAAAGCTTTTTCTGCTGTAGGTTTTGATTTTTTCTGCTTCTCCAAATGTTTTTTTCGGGTCTTCTAAAAATTTAAGTTTCATTTTACCAAACATCCAGTGAGGTTGCCATGCTGCTGCAACAATCCATTCCTTACGTTTTATTGCATTTTGAAGCTCGGTAATCATGGCAATTGTAGAAGAATTGATCTGTCGATAATTCAATTTGTAATCAACGATAGCTCGGTCTGTTGCAGAGGTTAATCCTGCTCCTTTTTCGATACCGATGATTCTGTGCTTAAATTTCTCCTCATATTTCGGCAATTCTTCAATAGAATTTATAGGTACATAATCAGGAACTACCAAACCAATTTTTCCGTTGTCGTAATTTGTTCCAATGTTCATCAGCTCCGGAAATTTAGCTATTTTATTTGCGTGAGTGTAAGGTAGCCAAACTCCCAGAAAGAGGTCTGTGTCTTCGTTATTCATAGAAGCGAGAATCATATCTGTGGAAGCTTTTTGAATCACAACATGATATCCCTTTTCATCCAAAATAGCTTTTACAACGTGTGTCATTGCAACATCTTCTGCCCAGCCATCTACCATTCCGATGTTGATGTATTTGGAATTTTTTAAGTTTTTACAAGAAATAAATATTCCAAAAATAATAACAGAAGTAATTAATAATAAATAATTTATTCTTTTCATTTTGCTGTTTTTTTCTTTACAAATCCCTGAGTAATCCGGTCGAGAATAATGGCTAAAATCACGACAGATAAACCGCTTTCAAATCCTAAACCGATATCCAGATTATTAATTCCTTCCAAAACTTTTTCACCCAAACCGCCTGCCGCAATCATTCCGGCGATTACAACCATTGATAATGATAATAAAATAGTTTGATTGATTCCTGCCAAAATAGTGTTGGTTGCCAAAGGAAGTTCTACTTTAAATAAGATCTGTCGATTGGTGGCTCCGAAAGCTCGGGCTGCTTCTACGATATCTTTAGGAACAGATTCAATTCCCAAAGTCGTTAAACGTACTGCAGGTGGCATAGCAAAAATAATCGTTGCAAATGCACCAGGAACTTTACCGATACTGAAAAATAATACAGCAGGAATTAAGTAAACAAAAGCAGGCATGGTCTGCATTAAATCTAATAACGGACGAATAATTTTTGCCGCAAATTGATTTTTTGCCGCCCATATTCCGAGTGGGACAGACAGAATTAATGCGGTAAGTGTTGCAACAAAAATAAGTGCTAATGTTTCCATGGTTTCTTTCCAGAATCCCATCAAAAATATTAAAGTAAGTCCGGCTGCCGTCATAATTGCGGTTCCTTTTCCTGCTTTCCATAAAGCTAATAATGTGAAAAGTAGAATGATGATGTAAAAAGGCGTGTTGACTAAAGCCCATTCAATTCCTAAGATTGAAGAGTTACCGACATTTTTTATGACATCAAATACAGGTTTTGCGTTATCTGTAAGCCAATTGATAGCGGTTTCTACATATTGGCCAATATCTATAGTTTTATTCATCTTATTGGTTGTTTGCGATTTCTTTTAATTCTATAATCTCTTCTTCATTAAACTTGGTAGCCTCGATAATGAGTGACAATTGAGTGACAAGGCCTAAAAATTTATTGGTTTCATCAACCACAGCAATTGCTGATTTGCTTCCCGAAATCAAAGGCAGCATTTCTTCGACGGTGGCTTCCGGATATACCGACGGAACATTACTATTAATCACAGATTCAACAGTTGGTTCTTTTTTCTTTGCGATTTGAACAATATCACTAAGCGTTACAAAACCCAGAAATTTATTTTGAAAATCTACAACTGGTAAATTTTCCAGACCTGTCGTTCTCATTTTTCTAAGAGCACCTTCGGGACCATCTTTTCTGAAACGAACAACAGTTGGCTTATCGAACATTAAAGATTTCGCTGTAATAATCGTTTTACGGTCAACTTTTTCTACAAAAGCTTTCACATAATCGCTCGCCGGATTGGTTAAGATGTCTTCTGCAGTTCCTATTTGTTCGATGACACCGTCTTTCATAATGACAATTCGGTCTCCGATTTTAATGGCTTCATCCAAATCGTGAGTAATAAAGACGATAGTTTTCTGTAAAGTTTCCTGTAATTCTAGCAGCTGATCCTGCATTTCAGATTTTATCAACGGATCGAGAGCTGAGAAAGCTTCGTCCATCAACAAAACTTCGGGATTGTTTGCTAGAGCTCTTGCTAAGCCGACTCTTTGCTGCATACCTCCGGATAACTGTGAAGGTAATTGATTTTCGAAACCATTTAAACCTACAATGTCTAATGCTTTTTGCGCTTTTTCTTCACGAATGGCTTTGCTTTCTCCCCGTATTTCAAGTCCGAAAGCAGCATTGCTTAAAACAGTATGATGAGGTAGTAATCCGAATTTCTGAAACACCATACTCATTTCCGTTCTTCTTACTTCAAGAAGATCTTTGTTGTTTTTATCGGTAATATTATCGTTATTGATATATACTTTTCCTGCAGTCGGTTCATTCAGTCTGTTCAGACAACGCAGTAAAGTTGATTTTCCACTTCCTGAAAGTCCCATAATGACAAAAAATTCACCTTCATAGATTTCGAAGCTGGCTTTGTTGATTCCAACGGTGCATCCTGTTTTTTCAAGAATCTCTTTTTTAGAAAAACCTTTATCCAGAAGTTCTAGCGCCTTTTCTTTATTTTTTCCGAAAATGATCGTGAGATCTTCAACTTTAAGTTTTACTTTTCGATTAGTATCAATTGTATCCATATTCAGAGTTTGTTAATGTATTTGAAATAAGAAATTGAAACAATGCTGCTTTAATGAATGTACATACAAGCAAAATGTTTAGTATAAATTTTTATAATCACATTGAATCACAAAATATATACAAAAACATATCCACTTTGTGATTATGTTAACTGTTTCAAAAGGTTTTATTTTGACAAAGAATGTATTACGTCAAAAAAAGAAATCAATCTTTTTTAAATTGAATCAAAGAATAATTATCATCACGATAATTAAAGATATTTGCCAGAACAACTTTAATTTATAATCATGCTAAAAGCATAAAAAAAGCTGTACATCAATTTCTTATGACGGTGCAAATTTACGGATTTTATATTTAAACGAAATTTAAGGATGTAATGTATTGAATTATAGGTGATTGTTTTTTTTTTTTTTTTATTTTTTGCTTAAAAAAGTGAATTTAAAAATAAATGATAGAAAAAATTGTGTTCTCAATAATAAGTATTTTTGAACTAAATTATTTCAAAAGCACAGCAACAATCGCCAAAATTGCCGGCAAAGCCTGAACGAAAAAAATCTTCTTTGTTGCTGAAATGGCGCCGTAAATTCCTGCAATCGCTACACAGCTCAAGAAAAATAATGCAATATTGGTTTGCCATTTTTCATCTTCTATAAAAAAAGACCAGATCAATCCTGCTGCCAAAAACCCGTTGTACAATCCCTGATTGGCGGCCAACCCTTTTGTGGGTTTAAACATTTCGGGTGGTAAAGCTGCTTTGAAAACTTCTTTCCCTTTGGTTTCCCATGCAAACATTTCCATCCAAAGAATGTAAAGGTGTTCTAATGCGACAACTGCGATTAAGATTTTGGCAACGATTTCCATGATTTATTGTTTGTTATTGTAAAACTAAAAAAATAAAGTTAAGTTTGGTTACATAATTTCAAAAATGGAAACTTTCAAAGCACATTTAGATAAATTTATTACAATCAGTGATGAAGAATTTACTTCGATATTTTCTTTCTTTCAGGTTTTGGAAGTGAAGAAGAAAGAGAATTTGATGCTTGAAGGTGATCTTTGCAAATTCAAATATTTTGTTTTAAAAGGCTGTCTGAGAAAATTTTTCGTGAATGAAAAAGGGGTGGAACAAACCACAGAATTTGCCATCGAAAACTGGTGGATTTCTGATACTTTTGCTTTTGAAAAACAAGTGAAAACAGATTTTAATATTCAGTCTGTTGAGCATTCTACGATTTTAGCGATTGATTTCCAATCTCAGGAACTGTTGCTTCAAAAACATCCGGTGATGGAACGTTATTTTAGAATGGTTTACCAAACCGCTTATGCAGCTGCCGAAAAAAGAATTCGCTATATTTATGAGATGACGAAGGAAGAATATTATGTGCATTTCAGCACTCTGTATCCTTGGTTTATCCAAAGAATTCCACAATATTTACTGGCTTCTTTTTTAGGTTTTACCCCGGAATATTTAAGTGAAATAAGAGCAAAATTACGTTCTTAAACCAGTTTAAGATTTTTACAATTCCTAATTCGCAACTTTGTCCTGTTCATAAAAACAAATGCAATGACAGGCAAAGATTCCATATTTCCACAGTTATTTTTAAGGTTAGCGATTTCGATGACGATGCTTTCTGCAGTGGCAGACAGATTCGGTTTGTGGGGTGACAACTCAGCTTGGGGAAACTGGGAAAACTTTGAAAAGTATACCCAACAATTGACGTTTTTTCTACCCGAAATGTTAAGCACATTTTCTGCTTATGCCGCTACATTTTTTGAAATACTTTTTCCATTGATGTTGATTTTAGGGTTTAAAACAAAAATAGCAGCTTACGGATCCGGATTTTTACTGCTTGTTTTCGCTTTATCAATGGCCATTGCTTTAGGAATAAAAGCACCTTTAGATTATTCGGTTTGGGTAGGAAGCGCGGCGGCTTTTTTATTGGCAACACAAAAAGAATTTTATTTTTCATTAGATACATTAACTAAAAAATCATAAACGTTATGAGTGCAAGAATCAACATGGCAACTGCAGATGCTGCCGCTTACAAAGCAATGATGGGATTGGAAGGATATCTTCAAACCATTTCTTTAAACCATATTCAGAAAGAATTGATCAAGATCAGAGCGTCGCAAATCAACGGATGTGCTTTCTGTCTGGATATGCATACAAAAGACGCAATGAAATATGGTGAAACTCCTCAAAGAATTTATCTTCTAAACGCATGGAGAGAAGCGTTGGAACTTTATACAGAAGAGGAACAAGTGCTTTTGGCAATGACGGAAGAAATTACTTTGATCAGCCAAAAAGGTCTGACTGAAGAAACGTATTATAAAGCTAAACAATTGTTTGATGAAGCTCAGATTCCTCAAATTATTATGGCAATTGTCACCATAAATGCTTGGAACAGAATTGCAATTTCTACCCATTTGCCGATTGCAAAGTAAATTTTAGATTTATTTAAAATAACTAATAAAAATCGCTTCCCAATTATTGAGAAGCGATTTTCCTTTGAAGGAATTAATTTTACTGTTTGCAATTGAGCTGCAGAACATTTGCATTTAAAGGCTGTTCGATTTTTCGATCTAATTTTTGATCATTCAAAGTTACATACACTTCCATAGAACCTGTTCCGACATGCAGAGACAAAATGTGTCCGCCAAAAGCATTGAATTGATCATCAGTCGCTACACCGTGAACGTGAATTGACGGACCTTTTTCGTTCCATGCGATTGAACCCGTCAAATTTCCCATTTCCACTTTACTGAATGTTTTAGGATTAAATTTTTTAGCATTAAAATCATAAAATCCAAAAGTTACTTCTGATGCAAAGCCAATTCCCGTGAAGCTTGCAGACGAAATATTTTCTGTTTTCGCCAGATTTTCAATATTGGAAATTACGTCATCACCTTGTCGCAATACCATCAGATAACCTGTCGGCGTTTTGATGTAACGACAATTGTCTTTTTGTTGTGCTGAAAAAGTATTCGTAATTAAAACTGTAAATAGTAATATAATAGTTTTTAATGCCTTCATAATCAATTGAATTTAAATTTTTAGAATGAAATTTTCACACCAAATCAACAATATGTTTGCTTGGAAATTAAATTTCTTTTAGTTCAGAATTAATAAAATTCAATTCTTCCTGTGATAGATCAAAAGATATTGTTTTTGCATTTTCAATCGCTTGCTGTGCATTTCTTGCTCCGGCTAAAACCACTGTAATTGCTGGTTGTAAAGTTGTCCAACGTAAAACTAATTGAGAAAGAGTAATTCCTTTTTCCTTGGCAATTGGTTCTATTTTTTCTAAGAAATTTTTTACTTTATCTAAATCAAATTGTGAAAAATAGCCGTTTCTGTGATCGTTTTCTTTTAATTGATCTTCTTTAAAATATTTTCCTGTCAGAAGACCTCTTTCCATCGGACTGTAAACGATAATTCCTGAATTATTTTCTAAAGAATAGGAAACTAAATCATTTTCAATCGCACGGTTCAACATGCTGTAAGGAACCTGATTGCTTGCTGATTTCAGTCTTTTATTGGCTTCTTCCATTTGTTCAACAGAATAATTGCTCACACCTGCTGCACGGATTTTTCCTTGTTGAATCAACAGTTCCATCGCTTCCATGGTTTCACTAATTGGCGATGTAGAATCTGGCCAGTGCAATTGTAAAAGATCGATGTAATCTGTTCCTAATCTTTTTAAACTTTCCTCAACTTCCTTAATAACATTTTCTTTTGAAGCAAATTTATACACGGGAAGTATTTTGCCGTCATCATTTGCATCAAAGAAAAATTCACCTTTTCCATTATTGCTTCCATCCCAAACCAATCCGAATTTTGTCAACAACTGAATTTTCGAACGGTCTTTTCCTTTGATAGCTTCACCAATCATTTCTTCACTCAATCCGAAACCATAAAAAGGTGCAGTATCAATGGAAGTTACACCATGATCCAAAGATGCATGAATTGAGTTAATAGAATCCTGTTTTTCATTTCCACCCCACATATTTCCACCGATAGCAAACGCTCCGTGAGTAATCACTGAAAGTTCTAGATCTGTGTTTCCTAATTTTCTATATTGCATTTTTGTTCTAATTTTTAAATTTATTTAACCGCAAAAATTTTCTATTTCGTTTGTCATTCCGTAGGAATCTCAGCAAAATCAATTTAATTCTAAGAGTTTAGATGTCTGCGGAATGACAAAAAGGATGGTTAAATAACTATGTATTATTTTTTTAATTCCTTTAAAATAGCTTCACCTACACTTTTTGCAGACTGAGGATTTTGGCCTGTAATGACTCTTTGGTCGCTTACGACATAATTTTGCCAAAGCCCTGATTTTTCAAATTTCGCACCTCTTTCCTTCAACTTATCTTCCAAAAGAAAAGGAACTACGTTTGTTAATTTTACTTCAGCTTCCTCTTCATTCGTAAAAGCGTTGATTTTTTTTACCATCCACCAAATACTTTCCGTTATCGAGTTTAATATTCACCAAACCAGCCGGACCGTGACAAACTGCGGCTACAATTCCTCCGTTTTCATAAATTTTTGAAGCAATTTTTGATAATTCTGTATTGTCTGCAAAATCCCACATTGCGCCGTGACCGCCTGCATAAAAAATGGTAGAATAATCATTTGGATTTACTTGTGAAGGCTGTAAAGATTGGTCGATTTTACTTTTGTCTTTACTTTCCCAAAACTCTTTGTTGACAGGGTCTTTTAAATCAAATCCATCAACAGGAGGAGTTCCGCCTTTCGGACTTACAAAATCAATTTCGTAACCGGCTTTGTGAAGAACTTCCCAAGGATGCGAAACTTCACCCAGATAATATCCGGTTTCTTCGCCGGTGTCACCTTTTTTGTCATGACTGGTCACGACAAATAAAATTTTCTTTTTCATATTTTTTGATTTTTTGGTTTGTGATTGTACGAATCCTACTGTAAATAATGCAAGAATTAATAATGCTAATTTTTTCATATTTAAATAATTTCAGTTAAATAAATTTGAGGTTTTTCCTGCAGCTTTTCATCAACCAAATTTCCAAAAGCTTTTATGTAAGGCTGTTCGTTATGCTGTTTCAATCCTTCTTCGCTTTTCCAGATTTCGTAGAAAACAAAATGATTTTTATCTTCAATTCCTTGATGAAGTGTGTACAATTCGTTGGCTTCTTCTTTTCTGGTTTCTGTTACCATATTTTGAAGAACTTCCAAAACTTCGGCTTTGTGCTCTTCTTTTGCTTTTATTATTGCGGTAAGATAGATTTTCATTAGAGTAATTGTGGTTTTAATTCTTTTTCAAAAACGTTTGTAAGATGCTCTCTGTATAATTTCATATCGCGTTCGATATTTGCATTTTTCTCTACATCATGGAAGTGGAAGCTCTCCATTTTTTCTAAAGAAACGAATGCATTCATTCTGTGAAAACCAAATAATGGTCCATTGTCTACACTTGTTTCGTTGAAAAATTCTCCGGGAAGCGTGAAGGCTGTTTCGGGAGCATTCCAGCTTGTGGTTACCATATATTTCCTGCCGCCCAACATTCCACCTGTTCCGTAGTTGATTTTCGGATTTTCAGAAGTTCTTCCGTCGCTCATGTAAATTCCTTTTGCATGACCGGCTGTGAAAACTTCATCAATATATTTTTTCAAACCATTCGGTAACTGAAACCACCAAATCGGAGTGTGGTAAATGATATAATCTGCCCAGACAAATTTTTCTACTTCTTCGTGTTTGTTGTAATTATCACTTGCGTTGGTGATTTGCACTTCTACATTTTCAAATCTTTTTAAAACTTCCAATGTGTTTTCTGCAATTGTCTGATTATATTTTCCTCCTGAATGTCCGAAGTTTTGTCCACCGTTGATGATTAATACTTTTTTCATTTTGTATGATTGTTCAAATTTTACTCTGCAAAGTTATGCTGGGATTTTGTATAATTAAAATAATATAAATCATACCTTTGTATTATAATTCTGATAAATCGTGAAGTGAATAGTGAATAGTCAATTTGCTCCGCTGGTGAATTTATCATATTTAAATTGATGATTAACTCCAAAGCAAATTAGTAATTGAAAAACAAAAAATTATGGTAAATCTTGAATGGTACCGCACTTTTAAAGCAATCTATAAAACCGGAACATTAACCGGAGCTGCAGATTCTCTGTTTATTTCGCAACCCGGAGTAAGTTTGCATTTAGGCTCATTGGAAGCATATGTTGGGTACAAATTATTTGACAGAACCGGAAGAAAAATGATTCCGACCGAGAGAGGAAAGGTTTTATTTAATGCCGTCTCAGAACCTTTGACCAAGCTTGAAGAAGTTGAAAAGAACTTTCAGAAATCTACTGAAAAACATACACCAACCATCAGTGTCGGAATGTGTTTTGAGACTTTTCAAACTACTTTGGAACAGTATGTTTCGACGCTGGATTTTAATTTAATTATCAGTTTTGGTGAGTATCCCGAAATGCTGGATCAGCTGGATAAAGGAATTTTAGACTTAATTATCACTCCCAAAAAAGGAACGTCGCCCAATATTCTGCATGAAGCATTTTCTTCTGAGCAGATTATTTTGGTAGGTGGAAAAGATATTGATACAGAGAGTTTTGGTGAAGTTTTAAAAACCAAAGATTTTCAAAAAATTGAAAGCTGGCTGAAAAATGAAAAATGGTACGGTACAACCGGCGATATGGAACATCTTTTTCAGTTTTGGCTAATGAATTTCGGGCATAAACCTAATTTCAGACCCAATTATATTGTTCCGAACTTAAATTCGATTATCCGTTGTCTGAAAGGAGGAACCGGATTAGCTGTCGTTCCTGATTTTTTATGTAAGAATGAAATTGAAAGCGGCGAAATACAACTGATTTGGGAAGGCGATAAAAAATTGGAAAACACTCTTTACTTTGGCTGCCGAAAAAAGACAATGTATCAATCTGAAATCGACCACATCAAAGGACTTTTCAGACAGGTGATGAGTGGAGTTGAGGCATGAAATTAAAGAATCGTTATTTGAAATGGTATAGGAAGCATGAGCGTTAAGAAAATTTAAATTTAATCCGTTAAAAAATTCCCACTGTTTGAGCATCTTACAATTTTGAAATTAATGATAAATTATAAATTCATGCGAGTTTTGGGAATTTTAGGATTAAATTTTAATTTTTAGCGAAGGATTCCAAACCTTGAATTTTTGCTTCTTTTGTTTTAAAACAAAGAAGAATATACTATCTTTGCATCACACAAAACCCAAAACATCAGACATGTAGAATTTAATTTCTTTCAGATTTAATAAACAATAACGGAAAATGTTATTGCAGTTTAACCTTACTAAAAGAAAGAAATTATGCTTTTTCTACACAATATATCCTTTGGGTTTCCTGCGGGAAATCTGCTTTTTAATTCTATCAATTTAACGATACTTTCTCACTCAAAATCGGCTTTGGTCGGAAGTAACGGCATGGGGAAATCTACCTTGCTGAAAATTATTGCCAACGAAATTGAACCTTTGGCAGGAAATGTCAATATTCAGGGTGATCTATTTTATGTTCCGCAAATGTTTGGAAATTTTAATGATTTGACGGTTGCGGAATGTTTGAAAATAGATAAAAAACTCAATGCACTTCAAAAAATTACCGATGGCGAAGTGGATGAAATTTATTTTGAAACTTTAAATGACGATTGGGACATCGAAGAACGCTGTCAAACCGCTTTACAAGACTGGAAACTTGAAGATTTAAATTTAAATCAAACCTTAGAAAGCTTGAGTGGCGGACAAAAAACAAAGGTTTTTCTTGCCGGAATTCAAATCAATCAGCCTGAAATTATTTTACTCGACGAACCCACAAATCATCTCGATTTGGAAGGTAGAAATCTTTTGTATGATTTTATTGAAAAAACAAATTCAACGGTTGTGATTGTGAGTCATGACCGAACTTTGCTGAATTTAGTTGATACTATTTTTGAATTAAGCAATCAGGGAATTTCAACGTATGGAGGAAATTATGATTTTTATGCCGAACAAAAAGCAATCGAAAATGAAGCTTTGCAAAACGATATTCATTCTAAAGAACGAGCGCTGAAAAGAGCTAAAGAAAAGGAACGTGAAACTTTGGAGCGAAAACAAAAACTTGATGCGCGAGGAAAAGGAAAGCAGGAAAAATCGGGGGTTGCAAGAATTATGATGAATACGTTGCGAAATAATGCGGAGAAAAATTCTTCAAAATTAAAATCTGTTCATGCCGAGAAAATCAATGATATTTCGGGGGATTTGCGGGATTTGCGTTCGTCGGTGAGAAATGCAGATCAGATGAAAGTAAATTTTAATGATTCAGAACTACATTCGGGGAAAATTTTGATTTCGGTGGAAGAAATTAATTTTAAATATCACAAAGAAAATCTTTGGAAAGAGAATCTCAATCTTGAAATCCGAAGTGGAGACCGAATTTCTATCAAAGGCTCAAACGGTTCGGGGAAAACGACGTTGATAAAACTATTATTAGGAGATTTACAACCTTCTGTCGGAACTATTTTGAAGTCCGATTTTCAGACGATTTATATTGACCAGGAATATTCTTTGATTGATACAAATGCAACGGTTTATGCTTTTGCCGAACAGTTCAATGATAATGCAATGCCGGAATCTGAAGTTAAAACTTTGCTTTCAAGATTTTTATTTGGAAAGGAAACCTGGGATAAAAAATGTGATTTTTTGAGTGGTGGAGAACGTCTTCGACTTCTTTTGTGTGGACTTTCCATCAGCAATAAAGCTCCCGATATGATTATTCTCGATGAACCAACGAATAATTTAGACCTTCAAAATGTAGAAATTTTGACGAATTCCATTAAAGATTATCATGGAACTTTGCTGGTGATTTCGCATGATGAAGTTTTTTTGGATGAGATTGGGGCGATGAGTGAGGTTTTGTTGCAGTAAAAAATACCAATAATGTTGTCATCATTCCGCAGGAATCTAAGCGGTTGAAAGGTTTCTGCGGAATGGTATTTATTTAATTTCTGAAAGTGTCCATCTAAAATAAATATTAGTATTGATGAGATCAATAAGAACATCTTCTAAATTTTTAATAAAGTTGTCACCTAAATTCGCTGGTGTCTTTTTTAAAACCTCTTCGAGTTTTTCTTTTGTGTAATCATGACTTTTCACTTCATTATTTTCGTCACGTACAAGATAATAAATCTTATTTCTTAATAGAACAGATATTAATTCATCAAGTTCTTCATTTTCATCATCTTTATATATATCATTAATTATTAGATCATAATTATTTTTTTGGATATTGTAATCTTCTTGAAAAAGTCTAATTAATCTTTCCTTGTTTAATTTGCTGATTACTTTAACAATAGCATGTTTATGCCCTGTAGCACTTCCAAATTCAAATATTCTTCCGTCTTTTTTTACAAGAAGTATTGGACCTTGACCTATTAGACATACCTTTTTATCTCTTGCTTGGTAACCAAAAACGAAAAGTTCATCGTAATCTTCTGTGTAACTGACTTCAACATGATCTCCAGCATTATTTAGTACATATTCTTCGGCTATTTTTAGAAATTCATCTTTTGAGTTTTCCTGCATTTTATTTTAAGTGTTTTTTGTGAAGATTGTTTAAGAAATTTTTTCGGTTAAAGTTTTTTATGAATCCTGAGTTTTCGCCTTTTCGCAATTCAGTTTGTAATTGTGATTGATTTTTCATAAGGTGTTTCTAAAGAATTTATTTTCAAATATAATCTAATTAAATGGTGGATTTCTAAATCCAACCACATGATTTCCACCCCACGAAAAAATAAAATCCACCGCAAATTTGCCCACCCAATTTTTTAAAAGTAATTTTGCATGAATCTAAAATAAAAGTAAAATATGTCAACTTACGTAGTTGTAGGTCTTCAGTATGGAGATGAAGGTAAAGGAAAAATAACAGATGTTTTATCGGCAAAATCAGATTATGTGGTGCGTTTCCAAGGGGGCGACAACGCTGGTCACACGGTTTATGTAGGCGATGAAAAGTTTGTTTTGCACCTTCTTCCATCGGGAGTTCTTCAGTGCAAAGGGAAGTGTATCATTGCCAATGGTGTAGTGGTAAATCCTAAATCTTTCATTAAGGAGGTGAATCAGATCGAAAGCAAAAACATGAGAACTGATCACATTTTTATCAGCAGAAGAGCGCATGTCATCATGCCTTACCACATTCTTTTGGATACTTACCGTGAAGAAGAGCACGGAGGAACACAAATCGGAACGACGAAAAAAGGAATCGGACCATGTTATGAAGATAAGATCGCAAGAATCGGTATCAGAATGGTAGATCTTTTGAATCCTGAGATTTTAAGAGACAAAATTGAGAAAAACTTAAAAGTTAAAAACTCTCTTTTCGAAAAATATTACGATAAGCCGACTTTAGATGTCGAAGAAATCTACAATGAATATTTAGAGATCGGAAAGCAGCTTCAAGACAGAATTGTAGATACTGAATTAGAATTAAACGAAGCCATCAGAGACGGTAAAAATGTATTGTTCGAAGGAGCGCAAGCTTTGATGTTAGACATCGACTTCGGAACATATCCATACGTAACTTCATCTTCTCCGTCAACAGGAGGAGTTTGTACAGGAGCAGGAGTTCCGCCAACATCACTTCAAAACCTTATTGGTGTTGCCAAAGCATATTGTACAAGAGTAGGAAACGGACCTTTCCCTTCTGAATTAGACAACGAATTGGGTGAGAAAATCAGACAAATCGGTGGTGAATTTGGAGCAACTACTGGAAGACCGAGAAGAACAGGTTGGTTAGACCTTGTTTCTTTGAAGCATGCTTGTATGATTAATGGGATCAATAACTTGGTAATTACGAAATTAGACGTTCTTACAGGAATTGAAAACCTTAAAATCGTTACGCATTACAAAACTGAAGACGGAAAAATCATCGATTATTTCACTTCTTCAACAGAAAAATTGTACAATTACGAACCAATCTATCAAGATTTACCGGGTTGGAACGAAGATTTGACAAAAGTAAGAAGCTACGACGAACTTCCTGATACGGCTCAGAAATACATCGAGTTTATCGAAAAATATTTAGGAATCAACGTATATTTAGTTTCTGTAGGCCCTGAAAGAAGCCAAAACATTATCAGAAAAGAATTATTCTAAGGAATATTTGAAATAAATTAAAAGAGACTATCAATTTGATGGTCTCTTTTTTTGTATCATTGCGAGAAGCGAAAGCTACGAAGCAATCTTAAACGAGCAAGAATAAATAAATCCAGTCATTCAGAGCGAAGCGAAAGCGCAGTGAAGAATCTCTATATACTCAAACTCTCTCACTCTCAAACCCTCAAACTCTCCAACTTAAATAAGAAGCTATTTCCCGCTGTCCACTATATCTTTTTTGTTTTTCCCGAACCTGATTTCCTTCACCAAAAAAAACAAAAAAGGATGCCGTTCCCATCGGGGCTAAGAAAGCGGTTCTCTGTTTCAAATAAAGTTGTAGCGAGTTTTTTTTCGTATTCTGAACCATCCCGTCAAAAATTCTTCCGAATTTTCGCCACCCCTCCAAAGGAGGGTAATTCAATACCTCCAACATCAAGCTTCCTTCACCCAACCTCAAAAACCTTATTCGTAAAATAGTTAAATTTTGAAGTTTAACACTGATTTTGATATAGGGTTGGGTTTTTGTTAAGTTTTTGGCAGAAATTTTGATATTGTTTCAAAGATTATTAACAATCATATTGAAAACTGATAATCTATATATTAACAATTTAATTTTATAGTGATGAAACACCTAGAACACAATCAGGAATTTCGACTGAACGAAATCCTTTTCGAAAACCGTAACAAAGCGTATGGTGCGTATGTATTAAGAACAGAATCAGACAGAATTTTAACCAAAGCATTTTTTATAGGTGTTGGTTTATTGGCTGCGGTTTCTATTATTCCGGTCGTTATTTCTGCGTTTAATTCTGCAGAAGTTACTGATACAAGCTTTACTCCAGATCCACCAGTAATGATTAATGTGGATAAACCGAATGATCCGCCTGCTGAAGTTTTACCACCACAAACTGTAACGCCACCACCTCCAAGTGTGAGACAATACGATTCACAAGTGGTAACACCAACAAGAAATGCAGATGAGAGTAAGATTGTAAAAGATATTCCGAAAGATGCAATTGCAGGAGTGAAAAATGATTTTGTAGCACCACCTGCTCCAAGAATTAATGTGCCTACAAGTGTAATCTCAGGTCCGGGAACAGTTGTTCCTCCAAAAGTGGTTCCGACGGTAGATCCAGGACCGGATAATTCTGTAAAAGATGCAAATGAACTAAGTGTAACTGCAAAATTCGAAGGAGGGATTGATGCTTTCAGAAATAAGGTGATGAACAGATTTGATGTTTCTGCTTTTGAAGATGAAGGAAGTGTAAATACAACGGTTACCTTTATTGTAGAAAAAGACGGTACCATTTCAGATATTAAAACCAACGGAAAAGATGCTTCTTTCAATGCTGAAGCAATCAGAACCATTAAAGCGGTAAAAGGAAAATGGATTCCGGGTAAAAATAAAAAAGGAGAATCTGTAAGAAGTTATTTCAAGTTTCCTATTTCAATGAAATTTGATAATTAATATCTTAAACACAAATCTCAATAGTTATCCACAAAGATTTATTTTTGTGGATAATTTTTTTAATGTCTAAAATGCTTGTTAACAATATTTTAACTCTATTTTCGTTTTAGTCATTCCCCAAGAGCAGAGAAAAAAGTGTATTTTTGAGGCTTAAAGTTTGAGCAATGGCAAAAATTATAGGTATCGCTAATCAGAAAGGTGGAGTAGGAAAGACTACTACTGCCGTAAATTTAGCTGCAGCATTAGGAGTTTTAGAAAAGAAAATACTGATCATTGATGCAGATCCACAGGCAAATGCAACATCCGGTCTTGGTGTGGAAGAAGTGCCGTATTCTACCTATAATCTTTTGGAGCACAGTGTTGAAACAAGAAATTGCATTCAGAAAACAACGACTCCGAATCTTGATATCGTACCTTCTCATATCGATTTGGTAGCTGCCGAAATTGAATTGGTAGACAAAGATAACCGTGAGTATATGCTGAAAAAAGCATTGCAGGAAGTGAGAGACGATTATGATTATATCATCATCGACTGCGCACCGAGTTTAGGTTTGATTACGGTAAATGCATTAACAGCTGCAGATTCTGTGATTATCCCGATTCAGTGTGAATATTTTGCTTTGGAAGGTCTTGGTAAGCTTTTGAATACGATTAAAAACGTTCAGAAAATTCACAATAAAGATTTAGATATCGAAGGATTGTTGTTGACGATGTATGACAGCCGTTTAAGACTTTCAAATCAGGTAGTGGAAGAGGTAAATGCACACTTTCCGGAAATGGTTTTTGAAACCATCATCAGCAGAAATGTAAGATTGAGTGAAGCGCCAAGTTTCGGTGAAAGTATCCTTAATTATGATGCTGAAAGTAAAGGCGCCATCCAGTATATTCAGCTTGCAGAAGAAGTGTTGCTGAGAAACGAAAATTTAGTAAAAAATTAAAATGATTTTTGTATTTAATAATTAAACAATTATCATTAATCAATAATCATTTATACAAAAATGAAGGACAAAAAAAGAGCGATGGGACGTGGTTTGGGAGCAATTCTAAGTGCAGAATCCAAAGCTACGGTCAATACAGCAACTGATGAGGGAGCAGATAAATTTGTAGGAAATATCATGGAAGTTTCCATTGAAGATATTTATCCGAACCCGACACAGCCAAGAACTTATTTTGATGAAAAAGCATTAAACGAACTTGCACAGTCGATTACGAACTTAGGTGTTATACAGCCTATTACGTTAAGAAAAGACGGTGAGAAGTTTGAGATTATTTCCGGGGAAAGACGTTTCAGAGCGAGTAAAATTGCAGGATTAACGACTATTCCGGCATATATTCGTTTGGTGAATGATCAGGAGCTTTTGGAAATGGCTCTTGTGGAAAATATTCAGCGTGAAGATCTTGATGCTATCGAAATTGCGCTTACCTATCACAGACTTTTGGAAGAAATCGGCCTTACTCAGGAAAATTTAAGCCAAAGAATAGGAAAAGACAGAAGTACGATCACCAATTCGATGAGATTGTTGAGATTGAGTCCGGATATTCAGAATGCAATCCGAAGCGGAGAAATTTCTGCCGGTCACGGAAGAGCAATCATCAGTCTTGAAAATGAAGAGCATCAGCAAGTTTTATTTGATTTAATTATCAAAGAAAAACTGAATGTACGTCAGTCTGAACAAGCGGCGACTGCTTTGAAAAATCCAAAATCTCCGGCTGCTAAAAGAGCAAAAGCTGAGCTTTCTAATAATTATAAAAGAGCGCAGAAAGCAATTTCAGATATTCTTGATGTGAAAGTGGAGATAAAAACAACAGGTACCGGCAAAAAAGGCAAGATTGTTTTAGATTTTAAAAATGAAGATGAGCTGGAATATATTTTATCTCATATTAAATAAATGAAAAAAATAGTTTTCACCTTTTTTCTTTTTTTATCAGGATTAGCTTTCTCACAAACCAATCCGAGAGATACTATCAGATTAGAGCATTATGCGACTGATACTATTCCTGCTGCAAAACCTCAGGCTCAGGCTGAAGCTCAAGTCGTTGATGATATAGAAAAAGCAAACGCACCCGCATCTCTGAAAATAAAAAAACTGAATCCCACAAAAGCAGGTCTATATTCTGCTGTATTACCGGGTTTGGGACAGGTTTACAATAAAAAATACTGGAAAGTTCCCGTTGTTTTGGGAGCAGTAGGAACCGGAGTAGGTATCGCAGTCTGGAACCAAAATCAATATAAAAAGTATCGTGAATATTATATTGCAAAACTTAATGGTGCTCAAAATGACTTCTTAGACAGAAACCCAACTCTTGATAAAGTGGCGTTAGGAAATGCGCAAGACAGAGTGAAGAGGCAGAGAGATTATGCAATTGCGATTACAGGTTTAATTTATATTTTAAATATTGTAGATGCTGTTGTAGATGCCCATTTATATGAAGGTCGTAAAGATCCTGATTTAACATTAGCTCCTGCGGTAATCTATGATGATCTTAATACAAATCCTCCGAAAACAGGCTTGGCTTTAAGTTTCAGATTCTAGGAAAATAATAAATAGTAAGATAATAAGTTTCAAAATTTTATGAAAATAGCATTAGTTGGATACGGAAGAATGGGGAAGATTATCGATGAGATTGCCTTAAAAAGAGGACATGAAGTTGTTGCCCGACTGAAAGAAACTCCGACTGCTGAAAATCTTAACAACCCGGATGTCGTGATTGAATTTTCACTTCCTGAAGTGGCTTTTGATAATATTAAAGCTTGTCTTGAAAATAAAATTCCGGTGATCTGTGGAACTACAGGCTGGCTGGAAAGAAAATCTGAAGTTGAACAATTAGCTGTTGAAAATGAAACGGCGTTTTTATATGGTTCAAATTTTAGTTTAGGGGTGAATTTATTTTTTGCTTTAAATGAAAAATTAGCTGGTTTGATGAAGAATGTTGATGAATATTCTTGTCAGCTGGAAGAGATTCATCATATTCACAAACTAGATGCCCCAAGTGGAACCGCAATTTCTCTTGCTGAAGGAATCATTAAGAACAATGATAAATTTGATGCATGGAAGCTGGAAGAAACTCAGGAAAAACAATTGGGTATTTTTGCCATCCGTGAAAATGAAGTTCCGGGAACTCACTCTGTTTATTACAGAAGTGAAGTAGACGAGATCGAAATAAAACATACAGCATACAACAGAAACGGCTTTGCTTTGGGAGCGGTAGTTGCTGCTGAATGGATTAAAGATAAAAAAGGAAACTTTACAATGAAAGATGTTTTAGGACTCTAGATTTGTAACAAAATTTCTACATTGCAAACTAATAATAGAGAATTTGTATAAGAATCTATTACTTATTACACATTGCTCATTAATCATAATTACAGATTAGGCACAAAAATTTATGAATTATTTTTTAACGTATACAGTTTATGTTCTCATTTTATCAGTATTGATGGGACTTTCCACTTGGAAGCTGTTTAAGAAATTGGGGTATAGTCCGTTATTCGCATTTATACCTTTCTATAATTATTTCATTATACTTAAAGAAACGAAACACCCGAAATGGTGGGCGATTTTATCATATTTACCGATTGTAGGTCCTATTATGATGAGTGTTTTTCATTTGTATTTAATGAAAAAGTTCGGGAAAAGCCTATTTAAAGATCAGTTATTGACGGTAATTTTGCCGTTTATCTATATGGCAACGGTAAACTATTCTAAAGAAACCGAGCTTGAGGATGAAAATGATTTGTATTTAACGGAAGAAGAAAAAAACGCAAAAAAGAAAGATACCTTTATGGGATCAATCACTTTTGCGGTAGTTTTTGCAACCATCATCCACGTTTTTGTTACACAGCCTTTCGGGATTCCGACCGGTTCAATGGAACGAACTTTACTGGTTGGAGATTTCCTTTTTGTAAATAAATGGAGCTACGGTTACAGATTGCCAATGCGTCCTGTAGCCATTCCTTTCCTACAGGGAACAATAATGGATACCGGTGAACCTGGAAATCCTAAAGATGATCCAAAATCATATGTTGAAGGAATAAAATTACCATACGAAAGAATTTTCCAATTCAGTAAGCCTCAGAGAAATGATATTGTCGTTTTCAACTATCCGAGAGATTCTGTGCATGCTTCACTAGACAGAGCAGATCCTTATGTAAAAAGATTGGTTGCTGTTGCAGGAGATACTTTTGAGATGAGAGACGGTAGACTTTTCGTCAACGGAAAACCTGAAACTGTTTTAGGAGATCAGGAAGTTCAGCACAGATATATTGTAAACACAGGAAGTCAGTTAGATATTCCAAGTTTATATAACACGTTTGGATTTTTACCTGTTCAGGAAGGGCAAAATGAAAAAGGCGGATTTGTATATTATTTTCAGGGCTTAACTGCAAAGACAGCTGCTGAAATTAAAAAACTTCCTCAGGTAATTGATATGCAGGAACATATTCAGCCGAAAGGTGAATCAGCTATTGCATACCGTGATGAGACAAGAACCAAAATTGATACTACGAATTCTATATTTCCGATTAACAGTGGATGGAATCAGGATCAGTATGGTCCGTTAAAAATTCCAAAAAAAGGAGATGTGGTTACAATAAACCAACAGACATTCCCTGAATATCAATGGATTATTAAAAATTACGAGCATAATTCATTAGAAAACAAAAACGGTAAAATATTCATCAATGGAAAAGAAACGAATCAATATACAATCCAACAGGATTATTATATGATGGTGGGGGATAACAGAGATGCTTCTCTTGATGCGAGATTCTTTGGTTTTGTTCCTGAAGAAAATATCGTTGGAAAACCGATGTTTACTTGGATGAGTTTGCAAGGGGCGTTTAGTGATAATGGATCATCGTATCAGGCACCATTTAAAGTTCGTTGGGACAGAATGTTTAAAGCAACCAATACCGGAGAAGCCGACAAAACTTCTTATTGGTGGATTGCAGCAATGATTCTTGTTCTTTTCTTTGGCTGGGAATATCTTATGAAATTATTCGGAAAGAAGAAAAAAGAAGACGAGATATAATTAAAATTAAAAATAAATAAAATGAAGTGTTTGAAAAAATGCTTCATTTTTCTATATAATAGTTATGCAGAATATATTATTACCGGTGTTTTATTTACCGCCAATTTCATGGTTTTCAGAATTTTTGAATCCTGAAAATGAAGTTGTATTCGAACAGTTTGAAACTTTTCCGAAGCAGACCTTTAGAAACCGTACCAATATTTATGGTGCTAATGGAAAGCTTTCATTAATTATTCCGATCAATCACAATGGAAGCCGTGAATTTAAAAATACTGAAATGTCTTATCGCGAAGATTGGCAGAAGCTTCATTGGAAATCTATTAAAACAGCCTATCAAAGTTCTCCGTATTTCGAATATTATGAAGATAAGCTGATAAAGCTTTTCGAAAACAAAGAAAAATTTCTATTAGATTTTAATATCAAAAGCATTAAGATTATTTTAGATATTTTAAAAACAGAAAAGGCATACTCTTTGAATAAAGAATATATCAAAAATCCGGAAGAGGTTAATTTTAGAGAAAAATTTTCTGCGAAAACACCTTCAGAATATGAGATGGATGAATATTATCAGACGTTCTCAGATAAAATGGGATTTTTGAATGATTTGTCGATTGTGGATCTTATTTGTAACAAAGGCCCGGAATCGATGACTTATATTAAACATATTAAAAAATTATAATCAGAGAAAGCTGTATAATTGGTAAAATGCCGATAGATATTGCTTTTGTGGATGATTATTAAATTAATAAATAAATTCTACATATGAAAAAGGTAATGTTAGCCGCTGTTTTTTTAGCAGGCTTTACTTATTCATCAGCTCAGCAGACTCCTGCAGTTGATCCAAAAGAAAATAAAGATTTAATGACTTGGTATCATAAAGATTTTGCGACGACAAAAGTTTATGGTGTTAATACAGAAAATGCATACAAGTTTTTAGAATCAAAAGGTTTAAAACCTAAAACAGTAGTTGTTGGTGTTTTGGATAGCGGAGTTCAGGTAGATCACCCTGGCTTGGTGAAAAATATGTGGAAAAACCCTAATGAAGTTCCAAACAATGGTAAAGATGATGACGGAAATGGATACATAGACGACGTTCATGGATGGAATTTTATCGGTGGAAAAAATGGTGACATCGGCATTGATAACATGGAAGTTACCAGAGTTGTTGCAAAATACAAACCTGTTTTTGAAGGAGATAATTCGACTCAGAATAAAGCAAATCAGGCAAAAATGCCGGAAGAGTTTGCCATGTATATGAAGTCTAAAGAGCTTTTTACTAAAAAAAGTATTGATGCAAGACAGAGTTTTCAGCGTTATTCAATGATCAATGATGCTATTCCTTCAATGGTAGCTGTTTTAGACGGTAAACCATTAACGGCTGAAAATATAAAAAACAGAAAGCCATCAACCCAGCTTGAAGCGGTCGCATTGGAAGTTCTTACCAATGTTGCCAAAGATCCTGCATTCGCCGGAAAAACACCTGCTGAGATTGAAACATTAATGAAAACTGAAATGAAGGGTGCGCTAGATCATTTTGGTCCAATGGCAAAGCAATATGATCTTAATTATGATCCTAGAGCAGAAATTGTAGGCGACAATTATAATGATTATTCTGAAAGAATTTATGGAAATAATCATTACCAAGGCCCAGATGCAGAACATGGAACACACGTTTCAGGAATTATTGCTGGTCTGCCACAAGGAAAAGAAGTACAATATGGTGTGGCATCAAGAGTTGCAAAAATAATGTCGGTAAGAACAGTTCCCAACGGTGATGAAAGAGATAAAGATGTTGCCAATGCGATAAGATATGCAGTAGACAACGGAGCAAAAATTTTAAATATGAGCTTCGGAAAACCAGTTTCGCCAGGTAAAAATGTAGTTTGGGATGCGTTTCAATACGCTCAGGATAAAGGTGTTTTGTTAGTGAAAGCTGCCGGAAACGAAAATGAAGATGTTGCGGAACATCTGGCTTATCCTACCAACTTTAAAAATGTTACAGACGAAGCACCTTTTGTGAATAATGTAATGGTGGTAGGCGCAAGTACCAACAGAAATAACGAATTGAGAGCCAGCTTCTCAAATTACAATAAAAAAATGGTGAATGTATTTGCTCCGGGAGAAGAAATTTATTCTACGATTCCTACCAACGATTACAGTTATCAGCAAGGAACGTCTATGGCATCACCTGTAGCAGCAGGAGCAGCGGCGGTATTGCTTGCTTATATGCCAAATCTTAAACCTGCACAGATTATTGAAGCTTTAGTAAAAACAAGCAATTCAAGTACAGAAAATGAATTCGGAGAAAAATCTCAGGCAGGCGGTGTAATCGATGTGAAAAAAGCAGCAGAATACGCTTATACTAATTTCTACGACGGAAAATCGAATACTGTTAAAACAAAAACTGTTAAAAAATCGAGACCGGTTAAGAAATCTGTAAAGAAATAGTAATCAAATACATTTAAGAAATAATTTATAAATAAGCCTGAGTTTTTCAGGCTTGTTTTTTTGAATAAATAAAATTTGGCACGGTTTTTTGTATTATCTTTAATGTTAAAATAATAAAACTACAATATGAAAAAGCTATTACTTGCAAGTATAGTGGGAACCTCACTTTTTGCAGTGTCTTGTTCCACAGTGAATAAAGCTAAAAATGCACAAGCCGTAAGATCAGAATTTCTAAAAATGAAAGGTGATTGGCAGATTGTAAGTATCGACTACGATAAGGCTTATAAAATTAAACCTTTCGACGAAGGAGCAGATGCACAATGCTTTGTAGGAAGTCACTGGAGATTTATTCCAAACAATTACTCAGGTTCTTATACATTAAATGGCGGAGGATCTTGCCCTAAATTTATACAGCCGATTAAGGTAGATATTAAAGGTGATGTTTTCACTTTCAAAAAAATTGTAGACGGTACAAAAGCAAAACAAAATACAGCTGGATATACTCTAAACGTAGTTAATTCTATGACTGACCAGTTTTCTTTAGAGCAAAATGTTCCATTTGAAGGAAGTTCTGTAAAAGTTGTTTACAACTTCGAAAGAACAGGAATGGACTATACTAAATAATAAATAAAATATTTTAAAATGAAATTTAATAAAACATATATCGCAGGATTATTTTTATCATCAGCTTTGTTATTAACGAGTTGTGAAGCCGTACAAAATTCAAATCACCAACAGAGAGGTACTGCAGTAGGAGTTGCTTCAGGAGCTGTAATTGGTGGTGTATTGGGGAACAATGTAGGTAAAGGTAAAAATGCTGCATTAGGAGCTGTTTTAGGTGGTATTATCGGTGGTGTTGCAGGTAACGTTATCGGTAATAAAATGGATAAACAAGCAAAAGATATCAAAGAAACTTTGCCTGGTGCAGAGGTAGAAAGAGTAGGAGATGGTATTAAAATCACA
Organism: Chryseobacterium indoltheticum; assembly: GCF_003815915.1. Lineage (NCBI taxonomy): Bacteria > Pseudomonadati > Bacteroidota > Flavobacteriia > Flavobacteriales > Weeksellaceae > Chryseobacterium > Chryseobacterium indoltheticum. Next base: position 3,657,654 of record NZ_CP033929.1, on the reverse strand, counting down.
ATGAATGAAAGTATTGTTACTTTCGCATTTGATTCATCAGACCTTACGGCTCTTGCTAAAACAAATCTTGATAAATTGACTAAAGTTTTAGTTGATAATCCAGATACCAACATCAATATTTACGGACATACTGATAGCAAGGGAGCAGATGATTACAATCAAAAGCTATCAGAAAGGAGAGCAAATTCTGTAAAATCTTATTTAATGTCTAAAGGGATTGCATCAAGCAGATTATTTGCTTTAGGAGAAGGAGAGGCAATGCCTGTTGCTTCTAATGATACTGATGCAGGCAGAGCAAAAAACAGAAGAGTTGAGTTTGCGATCACAGCAAATGAGAAAATGATTAACGACGCTCAACAGGGTCAATAGTCATTTAACATATAAATATTATTTCTTAAACCGCTTTGGCGGTTTTTTTGTATTTTTATACCTGATTTTTTTGTCGTAAAATCACTATTTTTGCAATCGAAACCACATAAATGAAGAAATATTTAAAATTACTTCGGGTAGAACAATGGGTGAAGAATCTTTTTGTTTTCGTTCCGCTTTTTTTCTCTGGTAATGTTAAAAATTTAGATTTACTTAGTAAAAGTATTTTTGCATTCATCATATTCTCTCTCGCTGCAGGCGTTGTTTATATTCTTAATGATTATAACGACATCGAGGCAGATCAAAAGCATCCCGAAAAAAGACGGCGCCCGCTTGCAAGTGGAGCTGTTTCGAAGAAAACGGCAATAAGCATTTTAATAGGATTAATCATTGTGGATCTGGCATTGATCTTATTTGCACAATACTATTTTAATACCCCAATCTGGAAATTCGCATTCATAATCGTGTTTTATTTCGTGATGAATCTTGCTTATACATTCAAATTAAAGCACGTTCCCATTATTGATATTTTTATCATTGCTATTGGTTTTGTACTTCGTGTACAGGCGGGTGGTTACATTACAGGGATCTTTATTTCGCAATGGGCAACTTTATTGACATTCGTTCTGGCGTTAGTTCTTGCAATAGGAAAACGACGAGGCGAGCTTATTAATGCACAGGTTTCAGGGAAAACAAGAAAATCTTTGGATGGTTACAATGTGCAGTTTGCAGATATTGCGCTTTCTATTTCGGTGACGTTGGCGATAGTGTGTTATCTTATGTTTACGCTTTCTCCGGAGGTTCAGCTCAAATCACATTCCAGTATTTTTTATACCGTAATATTTGTTGTTTTTGCATTTCTAAGATATTTGCAGCAAACATTGGTTTATAATCGTACAGAATCTCCTACGAAGATTTTGTACCGAGATCGGTATATTCAGATTACTTTGGTGATGTGGGTTATCTCGTTTTTAATATTGATCTATTTTAAAGAAAGTATTCATAATTTTAATCTACTGTAATTATGAAGCAAAATTTCATACAAAAAGTTACAAACTGGGGCAATTTTCCCATCGTAGAAAAAGAAATGAAGTCGGAAGACAGCTTCAGAAAGATTAAAGAATTTGTTCTGAATAATAACGAAGTAATTGCAAGAGGAAACGGTAGATGTTATGGTGATGCTTCATTAGGCGAGCATATTTTTTCTACTAAAAAATTAAATAAATTCATCAGTTTTGATCGGTTAAACGGAATTGTCGAATGTGAGTCCGGTGTTTTGTTATCTGATGTTTTAGAAATATCAGTTCCGCAGGGATATTTTCTTTATGTAACTCCAGGGACAAAATTGATTTCAGTGGGCGGAGCAATTGCTTCTGATGTTCACGGAAAAAATCATCATTCTGAAGGTTGCTTTTCAGAATATGTGCTCGATTTTAAACTGATGACAGAGAATGGCGACATCATAATCTGTTCTAAAGAAGAGAATTCTGAGAAATTCTATGCTACAATCGGCGGAATGGGACTTACAGGAATTATTCTTTCAGCAAGATTTAAACTTAAAAATATTGAAACAGCCTACATTCGTCAGGAAAGTATAAAAGCTGAAAATTTAGACGAAATATTTAGGCTATTTGATGAAAGTGAAAGCTGGACTTATACGGTTGCATGGATCGACTGTCTGCAAAAAGGAAAAGATATAGGAAGAAGTATTCTGATGAGAGGCGAGCATGCTTTTGCGCACGAGCTTCCTCAGAAGTTTTCTAAAAATCCGTTAAGATTAAAGAAAAAATTTTCTCCGACTGTTCCCTTCTATTTTCCCGGATTTGTCTTGAATGCTCTTACTGTAAAGCTTTTCAATCTGTTATATTATAAAAGACAGACAAAAAAAGAGGTGAAGAATATTATTGATTACGAAACTTATTTCTATCCTTTAGATGCTGTTAATGATTGGAATAAGATTTACGGTAAATCTGGTTTCATCCAATATCAAATGGTGATTCCGAAAGAAAATGGAAAAGAAGGAATGAAAAAAATTCTTGAAACCATTGCCAACAGCGGAAACGGTTCTTTTCTTGCCGTTCTGAAATTATTCGGGAAAAATAATCCTGAAGCATACAATTCTTTTCCAATCGAAGGATATACTCTTGCGTTAGATTTTAAGGTAAATTCTAAGCTGAAAAAACTGGTTGAACAATTAGATCAAACCGTGCAGGAATTCAGAGGCAGAATTTATCTTACCAAAGACAGCATGAGCAAATCTTCGCTTACCGATTATCTCAAAAACGTAGAAAGTTCAAAATTTGTGTCTTTACAGCACAAAAGAATCTTAAATAATAAGTAAAATGATAGTTCTCGGAAGTACATCGGAAGTGGCACAGGCTTTTGTGGAAAAAGCTTTGCAGGAAGGCGAAAAGTATGAAAGAATTTATCTTTTTACCTCAAACAAAGAAGCAACGGAACGCTTTGCAAAACATATCGATGTGAAATTTTTGCAGCAATCTGAAATTATTGAACTCGACTTGACGAAAGACATCAATTATTTTGATTTCGATCACGTCAATTCAAATGTCCTGTTCTGTGCGACCGGTTATTTGGGAGAAAGCACTGAAGATGGTTTATACGACAATAAAAATACAGAACGGATTATTGATATTAATTATTCAAAATTGGTTCCTGTTATGAATTATTTTGCTCAAAAATTTGAAAGCAAAAGATCCGGGACAATTATCGGACTTTCGTCGGTTGCAGGAGATCGCGGAAGACAGAGTAACTTTATTTATGGAAGTGCAAAAGCAGCGTTTACAGCTTATTTAAGTGGTCTTCGTAATTATCTTTTCGGAAAAAAGGTGCATGTTTTAACCGTAAAACCTGGTTTTATGGCAACAAAAATGACAGAAGGTTTACCATTAAACCCGAAACTGACTGCCACGCCAAAGCAAGCTGCAGAATGTATTTACAGCGCATTCAAAAAACAAAAGAATGTTGCATACGTTTTACCGATTTGGGGCGTTATAATGTTGATCATCAGAAATATTCCTGAGTTTATATTTAAAAAATTAAAGCTTTAACTGTAGCATGAAAAAATTGTATTGTTTTGATTTTGACGGAACTATTACCTATAAAGATACCATGTTTCTGTATCTTAAATTCTACAATCCTTCCAAGTTCCGCGTGCAGTTTTTGAAGCATATTCCACTTTTTATTTTATTAAAACTAAGATTGGCTGAGACCGAAAAAGTAAAAAGAAGTTTCATTGGTTCTGTTTTGAAAGGGCAACTTCAGTCTAAAATAGAAGAAAAATCTAAACAGTTTTTTGAGGAAAATTATCCTAAAATTGTCAGAGAAAATGCTTTAGATTTTATTAAAAATATAGATAGAGAAAATACACAAAGTCTTTTGGTAACTGCCTCGTTAGATATTTGGGCTAAACCTTTTGCCGAAAAATTACAGATGAATCTTGTTTCTACAAAGGCAGAGTTCAAAAATGGGGTTTTTACAGGAAACTTTATTGGTAAAAACTGCAATGGAAAAGAAAAATTAGAACGTATAAAAAAAGAAATTTCAGACTATAAGTACGATAAAATCATAGCGTTTGGAGATACTTCAGGAGATAAGCCAATGCTGAAATGGGCAAATGAAGGTCATTACCAATTTTTTCATTAATTTTGAAGGATTAATAAAAGTAAAATGAATAAACTGCTGATTTTTTGTTTTGCAACCCTGATGAGTTGTACAAGCACAATTGCACAAAAATCTGATGATATGCAGAATAAAGGTGAAATTATAATGTCTGAATCACAAGGTGGTGCCGAGCAGGCTGGCTTTGTAATTATAAAAGATGAACAGGAATTTCAGAATGTAATAAAATCTAAACAGGGAACTTCGCTTGTAGAACTAGGAAGTGAACCTGTCGTAAAGTATCCCGCATTTCCTGTTAATAAGAAGGTAGTTCTGTATAATATAGGCTCATTCAGGGCAGGTGATCATACCGTGAGAGAAATAAAAAATATTTCTGTAAAAGATAATGTGCTGTATGTGGAAGTTCCGATGCGTGAATCGGGCGGAATGCAAATTCAGGTACTTTCAAACCCTTGGTTTATTTTCTCAGTCCCTTCAAACTATCAATTCACTTCAGTACAATTAAAATCTTCAAACTAAAAAATGAATAAAATATATTTAGATAACGCTGCTACAACGCCTCTTTCAGAAGAAGTAATCGATGCAATGGTTGATACCATGAAGGTGAATTTCGGGAATCCTTCTTCTACACACAGTTTTGGTCAGGAAGCAAAAATTCTTATAGAAAATGTAAGAAGGCAGGTTGCAGATTATCTACATGTAACTCCCGCTGAGATTATCTTTACCTCTTGCGGTACAGAATCTAATAACATGATTATCAAATCAAGCGTTGAGCATCTTGGTATTGAAAGAATCATCAGCTCGCCGATGGAACACAAATGTGTTTCTGAGAGTATTCTGGATATGAAAAACAGAAAAGGTGTTGAGGTTGCTTACATTCGTCCCAATGAAAAAGGAGATATTGATTTAGCTAAACTAGAAGAATTACTTAAAAGTTCAGATAAAAAAACATTGGTGAGCTTAATGCATGCCAATAACGAAATTGGAAACATCGTTGATATTAAGAAAATAGCGCAGCTTTGCAAAGAAAATAATGCGCTTTTTCATTCTGATACCGTACAGACGATGGCACACATGAATCTTGATTTTTCAGACATTCCTGTGGATTTTGCATCATGCAGTGCTCATAAATTTCATGGTCCGAAAGGAATTGGTTTTGCTTTCATCAGAAAATCTAGCGGTATGAAAGGTATTATCACGGGTGGTCCTCAAGAAAGAAGCTTGAGAGCAGGTACCGAAAATGTTGCAGGTATTGCTGGTTTAGGTAAAGCTCTGGAGCTTTCATTAAACAACATGGAAGCTTATACACAGCATATGCAGGATATTAAACAATATACAATAGAGAGGATCTCTGCAGAAATTCCTGATGTGAAATTTAACGGTAGAAGCTCAGAAGCGGACAATAGTTTGTACACTTTGGTAAGCCTTTTACTGCCTTACAAAAATCCTTTAATCGGATTGCAGCTTGATATGAAAGGGATTGCTGTTTCCCAGGGGAGTGCATGCTCATCTGGAGCTTCAAAACCTTCCATGGTCATGATGATGGTGCTTTCGGAAGAAGAAATGGATCACTGTACTCCTTTGCGTGTATCTTTCAGCCATATGACAACAAAACAAGATATTGATGTTTTTGTAGATGCTTTGAAAGAAATTTCTAAAGATTTTGTTATAGAAAATACAAATGTTGAGCATAGATAAGCTTTTCATTTTAAAATGGTAATTTTGACTCAGGAAATTAAATAGAATATTAATAATTAAAAGATAAAAAAATGGCTTTAGAAATTACGGATAGCTCGTTTCAGGAAACGGTTTTAAAATCAGATAAACCAGTATTGGTAGACTTTTGGGCAGTATGGTGTGGACCATGCAGAACTTTAGGACCGATCATCGAAGAAGTTGCAACAGATTTTGAAGGTAAAGCTCTAGTAGGAAAAGTAGATGTAGACAACAACCAGGAAATTTCTATGCAATACGGAATCAGAAATATCCCTACAGTTCTTATTTTCAAGAATGGTGAGGTAGTAGATAAATTGGTTGGTGTAACGCCAAAAGAAGTAATCGCTGAGAAATTAAGCGCACACTTATAAAAAAAATCATTTGATAATGAATGCTTTCCGGTTTGGGAAGCATTTTTTGTTTCTAAAGATTTGCAGAATTGCCAAAAATTTGTATTTTTGCAATCACAATAACGGAAGATACTTCTGAAAGTTGTGAAAAAGATCCGGTAGTTCAGCTGGTTAGAATGCCGCCCTGTCACGGCGGAGGTCGCGGGTTCGAGTCCCGTCCGGATCGCATAAAAAAGCTTTAAAACATTTGTTTTAAAGCTTTTTTTATTGTTGTATTTGAGAAGGCAATTTTTATAAATCATTCAATTTGATGTAATAATGTTGTGGATTGGTAACGATAAATCTAATTATTAAAATTACATACAAATTAATTGCACGAATTATTTTGAAGAAAAAAATTCTAAGAATATTTCCAATCACCAAGATTTGTTGAAATATTGCAATAAATTTTCTGAAGATGCTTTGAAAATTGATCTTATGTCTGTCTTGCAGCGTGCTGATACTATTTTAATATTAAGCTTAATTTAAAATAATCAGATTGATAATCTGTGATTTATCTCCAATTGTAAGAAAATTAATAATTATAGTTTGCAGATAATCAAAAAAGCTATATATTTGCAACCACAATAAAGGAAGGTAATTCTTCAGGCATTGTGAAAAGATCCGGTAGTTCAGCTGGTTAGAATGCCGCCCTGTCACGGCGGAGGTCGCGGGTTCGAGTCCCGTCCGGATCGCATAAGTTTTACAATTTTAACTTTAATAAAATTGATCCGGTAGTTCAGCTGGTTAGAATGCCGCCCTGTCACGGCGGAGGTCGCGGGTTCGAGTCCCGTCCGGATCGCAAAAAATCTTTAAGATTTATTCAAATCCCTTAAAACAACGTTTTAAGGGATTTTTTTGTTTCAGATTAAGTAATTTTTGGATTCATTCTGATGATTTTAGCAATTCAATTAATATATAAATCTCAATTTTATTTACACTAAAACACACTCTTTCATATTATATTATACCTTTAAATGCATTGTAATGCTGCATTGTTCTAAGCTATTTTTAAAGCCTATTATTAATAGATTTCCATTCTGTATAATTTGTCTAATATCTTTCATGACTAAGAAATATATCTTACAAGACATATTTGTTTACTTTTATGCAATCTTAGATGTAAATATAATTGCCATTCAATTGGATAACATCCAATAAGAGTGACAGGTAACTAAAAAGTTTCTTTAACTTAGTATTATGTTTCAACATTGTCGGCAAGATAGTTGTAGTTTTAAAAGCAAATCAAAAATAGTATATATGAATTCACAGTTTGATACAGATCTGCAGATTGGAAAGAGTAATATCGATACTTTTCGATCTGATGTATTGGAAGGACTAAGCAGCAATCCCAAAAAAATGTTTTCAAAATATTTTTATGATAAAGCAGGTGATCAGATTTTTCAACAGATCATGAAGATGCCCGACTATTATTTAACCAACTGTGAACTTGATATATTTAAAAATAAAACCCAAGAATTAGCCGATATTATTTTAGGTAACGATGAACCTTTCGATTTGATTGAGTTGGGCGCTGGTGATGCAATGAAATCATCTTATCTGCTGAAGTTTCTGGTACAGAAAAATATTGATTTTACTTATATGCCAATTGATATTTCAGGAAATATTCTTTCAGTGCTCAATGAAAAATTCAGTAAAGAACTGCCGACAATGGATATCGTTACTTTAGAAGGCGATTATTTTAATATGCTCGATAAGGCAACTTCTATTTCAAAAAGACGAAAAGTAGTTCTTTTTTTAGGGGGAAACATCGGTAATATGGATTTAGAAGAATCTTATAATTTTTGCCGTGAGCTCAACCAAAAGCTAAACTTAGGTGATCTTTTGCTGATCGGGTTCGATTTAAAGAAAAATCCACATACTATACTCAATGCCTATAATGATACCGAAGGCATTACCGCATCATTTAATCTAAATCTTCTTCTGAGAATCAATCGTGAATTGGAAGCAGATTTTGATGTTACTCAATTTCAGCATTATCAAACGTACGACCCTGCTTCAGGAGCATGCAAAAGTTATCTCGTAAGTCTTGAAAAACAAGATGTTCACATAGATAACCATATATTTAGCTTTGAAAAAGATGAGTTGATCGATATGGAAATATCCCAAAAATTTTCTAAAGCTGATATCAATAAACTGGCAGAAAGCTCAGAATTTCATGTTCTTGCAGAAATTACCGATTCCAAAAACTGGTTTGTAGACTCTATCTGGCAAGTTGTTTAATCTAAATAATTCATATGAAACCAAATTCAACTATACTTACAGAAGAAATTGGCGTTAACAATTTTTTGAAACGTTATTCTGATATTAGAAATCATTCAGTTAAAATCTGCGAACCTCTGGAAATTGAGGATTATGTGGTGCAACCAATCGTTGATGTAAGTCCACCCAAATGGCATCTCGGCCATACAACATGGTTTTTTGAAACTTTTATTTTACAACCAAATTTTCCTGATTACAAGGTCTTCGATTCTCAATATAATTTTGTTTTCAACAGCTATTATGAGACGGTAGGAGCCAGAGTAATACGTACAGATCGAGGGAATCTGAGCCGTCCGTCTGTTGCTGATGTCTATAAATACCGAGAATATGTTGACGAAAAAATGAAAAACTTTCTTGAGAACGGTCTGTTGACAAAAGAGATAGAACCGCTATTGGAACTCGGTCTCAATCATGAACAGCAGCATCAGGAATTATTATTGACTGACATAAAATATATTTTGGGACACAATCCGCTTTTTCCGGCTTACAGAAAACAGCTTGATATAGAAAAGAAAGTTTACCGCAGTAAAGAAATGCTTAGTTTTTCAGAAGGTGTTTATGAAATTGGTTTTAATGGTACAGGTTTCTGTTTTGATAATGAGTTGGGAAGACATAAAGTTTATTTGAATGATTTTGAAATTTCAAGTGAAGTGGTCACCAATAACGAGTATTTAGAATTTATAGAAGCTGGCGGCTACCAAGATTTTAGATATTGGCATGCAGAAGGCTGGGATTGGGTAAAGCAGAAAGAAGCAAAATCTCCTTTGTATTGGCATTTGATTGATGGCAAATGGATGAATTATACTTTGGATGGTCTGAAAGAATTAGATTTAAATTCTGCAGTCTGTCATATTAATTTTTATGAAGCCTCAGCTTTTGCTTCCTGGAAGGGTATGCGTCTGCCTACTGAAGCAGAATGGGAAGTTGCCTCTAATCAATTGGAATGGGGAAATCGCTGGGAATGGACAAATTCTGCATATTTGCCTTATCCGGGTTTTACCAAAGAAGCAGGCGCTGTAGGTGAGTACAATGGAAAATTCATGGTTAATCAAATGGTTCTTCGTGGTGCATCTGAAGCAACCCCAAATGGACACAGTAGAAATACATATCGAAACTTTTTTCAAACAGATCTTAAATGGCAATATACAGGAATTCGACTTGCTCGTTAGTATTGATTTGACTCACTTATTTTAAGAAAACAATTGCTTTATGAGAGATTAAAAATAATAGCTTCTAAATTAATGTGTTAATTTTTTTTTATTGCATAGTGAACATATTTTATTTATTTTTGCATTCAAATCATTTATAAAGATAAATATAATAAGTATTATTACTTATAATATATAACAAATAGCAATATGAAAATTTCAAATAGTAAGTTCGTTAAGGCGGCGACCTATGTCCTGCTATTTATTTCTGTTTTACCGATTTTTGGTATTATTCTCTATAAACATATTTTTCTTGATTTATTTTTTTGCGGAGTTATAGTCCTTATTCTCACATTTCTAATAAGAATAAGGAGTACTGAAGTTGAAAATTCTGGAGGTTGCTTTACTGTAAGACAAATTCATCCATTTTCACCAAAAGGATATGTACGTCCGAAAGTTGAATTTCCAATTACTTTAATTCAACAGTTTATGATTAAAGAAGGATTCGTTAAAGATCATTTAAACCTAAAAATTCAGTCCCAAAGTTCAAGAAAGAGCATTCATGTGGATCTGGTTTTCTTTGATAGAAAGCAAATCAGAACATTGCAGTCTGCGATGCAAAGCCAATTGTCGTTTTAATATCGCTCTACTTTATAATCTTATCTTAAAATTTGTAATGTATTTTATCTTGTAAGTTTAGAAATTATCTAAGTTGCATTACAATCTCTCTTATCAATATTAATATAGATTCATAATTTTAATGGTCTCTTTTTTGCCATTAAAACGTTTTTCTTCGTTTTTATTTACTGCTCTTTCATTAAAATAAATAAATAATTGAAATTAATATTGTGAGTGTCATTTATTTAGCATACATTTGTAAAATAATAAGGCAACTGAATAATCTGTATTAGATTTAATACTAATCAGATTTTTAAATAGCCGATTAATTTTGTCATTAATATTTTAGGTGTACTGCCTTTTAAGAAGTTCGATTTTCACTCTTAAATTCTATTCATCCATTTTTTTTCTCTCAAAATTTATTATTGTTTTGATTTATAATCAAAATACTGGGATAATCCCTATAAAACAGAATACAATTTTTAATACATAATACAATGCAACAAGGAACAGTAAAATTCTTTAACGAAACAAAAGGATTTGGTTTTATTACTCCATCAGCTGGTGGTCAAGACATTTTCGTACACACTTCAGGTCTAATTGATAATATTCGTGAAAATGATGTCGTAACATTCGATTTACAAAATGGAAACAAAGGTGTTAATGCAGTTAACGTTAAAATAGCGTAACTTCAATTAATAACTATATAGTTATAAAGAGAGCAAATAATTTATTTGCTCTCTTTTTATTTTAAGAATCCAGCCACATTTAATATTGATTATCAAGTTTTGATTTAATATCGGCTAGGTCAAGAGCTATCTTTTCCAGTGAAGCTATTGTATTCCCTTCGTTGTCCTTTATTTTTCCTGAATTCATCAGGCTCTCGTAAAGGATCATATTTCTTTGAAATTCCAAAGCCTTTCCAGTGAAAAACTGATCGATTGCGCCTCCTTTGATAAATGGAACTTCTTTATCATCAAACGCATCCACCAGAAGCTGTTTCGTTTCTAACAAATCTTGTAATAAAATTTCTTTTGTTGATTTTTTAAGCATTTGTATTAAATTTTTATAACACTAAGTTACAAGAAAGAGTACAATCTGTCAAAAAAAATTCAATATAAACTAAACATCATTATCCTACGAATAAGTAATCAACATAAAAAGATAATTATCTAAACCACTAGAAATCATATCTTTTTAGTATATTCAGTTTATGAAAAAACTGCTTTTCTTTTGGAGTGAGTTAAAATCAACCTTTTGGTTTGTTCCGGTGATTATTATCGTTGGAGCCATATTTTTTGCAATTCTTATTTTAAGTATTGACGGAAATTTAGCATTAAAAAACGAAGGCATCAAAAGATTCTTTTTTATAGGAAGTTCAGCTTCAGCGAGGAGCGTACTTTCTACCATATCAGGAGCGATGATTGGGGTTGCGGGTACTGTTTTTTCTGTGACTTTGGTCGCTTTAACGCTTGCTTCCTCACAATTCGGACCCCGATTGATCAGAAATTTTATGTATGTACGATTAAATCAGGTAGTTTTAGGAACGTATATTTCAACATATATTTATTGCCTTATCGTATTAAATACAATAAAAGATACCGAAGATTACAAGTTTATTCCTTCATTATCTATCTTATTCTCCATTCTTTTTGCGGTGATGAATATTGTGCTGCTTATTATATTTATCCATCGTATTGCGATAAGTATTCAGGCCGATCATGTTATTTCGGAAATTTCTGTTTCCATCGGCAAAGAAGTCAAAAAATTATTTCCCGAAACTGAAGATGATAAGCAGGAAGAACCAATTATTGCTGATTTAAAAGAAGAAACCGCAATTTATCGGAAGGAAATATCTATTCCTGCCACTCAATATGGATATGTACAATATGTCGATATTGATGCTTTATTACAATTGGCTACAGAGAGTAAAAGCCTTATAAAACTCAATTATAGACCTGGAAGTTACATTGTAAAAGGAATTGATTTGGGTACTTTTTATTATCATGAGATTGAAGAAGATATTTTAGAAAAAATACAAAAGCAGTTTATTTTGGGAAGCGCAAGAACGTCACAGCAGGATATTGAATTGTCTATTCACCAGATGGTAGAAATTGCGGTACGAGCGTTGTCTCCGGGAGTAAATGATCCGTATACTGCGATTTCCTGTATAGATAATCTGACTTCCACACTGTGTTATCTGTCAACTAAAAAATTTCCGCCAAGCTATCGTTTTGATGACGAAGAAAATCTTCGCGTAATTACCAATGCATATGATTTTGAACTGGTTACTGATGTTGCTTTCAATCAGATAAGATTATATTCTTCCGGGAATACTGCCGTCGTTCTCAAATTAATGGATGCTTTGGTGCTTATACATAAAATGGTAAAAAACCAAAAATATAAAGACGCTGCAAAGAAACATGCAAGAAAGGTGCTCAATGTTGGTCAGCAGTGTATAAGCGATAAAGAGGATCTTGAAATTTTAACTGAAAAATCTAAGCAAATTCTCGGATAATCATTCTTTATAAATACCAAATTATTCGAAATTAAACTATTTTTTTTTAAAATCGGTGTCAAAATTCATAACGGATTAACTATTCAGTTTGGTCAAAATAAAAGACTTTGCTATACATTTTTATTGTTCTTTTTTGTGTGAAGATAAATCGATAAGTAAAATCAGTATAAATACGTACTTGTATATGTGTTGCAATTTCTAATTTTGACAATAATCATTTAACATAATAATACAGAGATAAATTCATCAATATTTTATTTGAAATAGATTAAAAGATTAGTATTAAACATTTATGATTTATTATATTATTATAATCAAAATAAATGTATATTTGTTAATGATTGTTAATTAATAATTTGTATTTGTTAATAATTATAAAAAAGATAAACCGACCGAAAACTAAGTTAACATGAAAAAAATTCTGCGAAAAATTCCCCTCTTAATTTAATGATCACTTATGTGTGAAATTTAAACACAGTACAGTCGCATGCTCTTCTATACATAGAAAATGTAGCATATTGCATATTGTTGTTTTGTACTCTCTCTATATCCCGATGAAATAATTCAAACCGGGAGTTATAGCTCTGTCAACTCTACTTGATGATCTCAAGAGTTTTAATCTATTCACTAAAGATAAAATTTATCATTTTCAATCAAAAAAAAACAAATAACTATGGAAGGAACAATAGGAGAAATCCGCCTTTTTGCCGCAAACTTTGCACCTAGAGATTGGTCGTATTGTAATGGTGCATTAATTGCAATCAGCGCAAACACCGCTTTATTCTCTATTTTGGGAACCACTTATGGAGGAGATGGAAAAGTCACTTTCGGATTGCCCAATCTTGCAGGAAGATCTGCTGTGGGAGCAGGGCAGGGACCGGGATTGTCTTACTACGCATTAGGTGAGATGACGGGGACAAATACTACAACACTTACAATTTCTAATCTTCCGCCGCATACTCATACTGCGGGAGGAAATATTGTGATTCCGGCATATTCGGAAGAGGGAGATTCTGCAACTCCTACAAATAATGTTTTGGCTTCAAAGGGATCTATGTATACATCTCAGGCAAGTGATTCTAGTACCAAAGCAACTCCTTTGAATATTCAAGTGGGAGTTACTGGCGGAAGCATACCTATTAATATTACTCAGCCTTCATTAGGAATGAATTATATTATTTGCATGTATGGAGTTTTCCCATCTAGAAGTTAATCTTAAGTCATTCTGAATTTTTTTAAACTAATAATAATTAAAACTAAAATACTATGGAAGGTTATATAGGAGAAATTCGATTGTTTGCGGGAAATTTCGCTCCACAAGGATGGTTTTTCTGCGACGGAACAGAATACAGCATAGCAAATTACTCTACACTTTTTTCAATCTTAGGAACTACTTATGGTGGTAATGGGCAAACTACATTTGGTGTACCAGATTTACGTGGTCGTGTTGCTGTAGGAACAGGACAGGGAGCTGGTTTACAAAATATTACATTGGGTCAGGTAGGAGGTACAGAAAATGTAACAATGAACACTTCACAAATGCCGATGCATACCCATAATGCAATGGCTACTATTGCATTTCCTGCTTTTTCAGAAGGAGGAGAAACGGGTTCCCCTTCGGGAACAATTTTAGGAGGACTTCAAGGTGCTTATGCTACTCAACCTGCAGATACAAATATTGCTCCGGCAACAGCTTCAGGGGCTTTATCTGCCGTAGGTAGCGGTAATCCTTTTGAAATTTTACAACCTGTTTTGGCTGCCAATTATATTATTTGCTGCGAAGGAATTTATCCAAGCAGACCATAATTAAGTAAATTTTTAATTCTAAAAAACTAATCATCATGGATGGAACAATGTCAGAAATAAGAATGTTTGCGGGAAATTTTGCTCCAAAATCTTGGGCTTTTTGTCAAGGGCAAACATTAGCAATCAATACAAATCAGGCTCTTTTTGCGCTTTTAGGAACCATGTACGGTGGAAATGGAGTTACAACATTTATGTTACCCAATTTTGCGGGTAGAACTGCTATGGGAACAGGAAGTGGAGCAGGAATTGATAACTGGACTCTTGGAGAGATCAATGGTACACCGACGGTGACGTTACTTACTCCCAATCTGCCTATGCACAATCATGCTTCCGGAACAGAAACAGCTTCTATTCAAACGTTTTCTGAAGGAGGTGATACAGGTTCTCCCTCAAATGCCACACTTGCATCATTACCAGGTTTATATTCAAGCCAACCTGCAGATACAGCATTAAGACCAATTACAACGGCATTCAGCTTAAGCGTTGCAGGAGGAAGCCAGCCTATTAGTATTCAGCAGCCGTTTTTAGGAATGAACTACATCATTTGTTTATACGGAATTTTCCCTTCAAGATCATAATTAATAATACAAAAGCCTCTGATAGTTTATTCGATTAGAGGCTTTATCGAAAAAATATGAAAATAGCTTTACTTTTACCACGATCTGTTATTTATCCTTCAATGTCTTTTGATATGATGGATGGCTTTAAGCATGCGTTAAAAAATATTGGCTTGGAAGGTCATCACGAAATCATTTCAGCGGGAATAGGTGTTGCCGCAAAACATGAAGAGATCTATGAACGTTGCGAGCAATTTCTTTTGGAAGGTGCGGATATTATCATTGGATATATTAATCCTATTTCAGCAGAGTTTATTCACCCGCTTTTCGAATCTTCAGGGAAAACGTTGCTTGTTTTAGACAGCGGATATCATTTTCCTGCTTTTCAGGGGAAACTTTCTAATGCATATTTTATTTCTCTTCAGGGAGGTTTGTGTACAAGGGTTATTACTCATAAAGCAATTGAAGATGGGCATAGAAATTTTGCATTTACGTGCTCTTTTTACGATGCGGGCTATCGTCCATCTTATATCTATCCAGCTGCTGTTGAAGAGAAAGGTGGTACCATAGGCTTTAATCATGTTACGTCTTTACGCCGTGAAGATTTCACTCTGGCTCCACTTACCGAATATCTTGAGCAGCAAAAAGAAACTGCAGTTCTTGCAACATTTTGTGGCGATATGGCAGATGATTTTTTCAGAGCCGGGAATAATCTTGTAAATAATCACTCGGTGTACGGAACGGGTTTCACATCCGATGAAGCTTGGCTTTCTAAAATGCCTTATCCTGGAAGCGAATGGAGTTCTTCCGTAGCTTGGTCTAAAACTTTAAAAACGCCTGAAAATGAAACTTTTGTAAGTATAATGAATAATATTAAAGAAGGTAAAGCCAATCTTTTCTCTTTATTGGGATGGGAAGCTGCTCTTTTTATTGCATTTGAAAACGAAAATTTCGATGGAATTACAATCAATTCGCCGCGCGGAAAAGTATATATGAACCCTGAAAATAGATTCACGGAAGCTTCGGTTTATTATGCAACAGTTTCAAAAGATGAAAATACAGGAAACAGCCTTCTGAAAGACGTTGAGGTTGCCTCGGTGACAGAATCTGAACGTGAAAGTTTAAATAATAATATTAAATACATTCAGAGTATTGAAGCTAATTCTTGGCTTAATGCTTATGCGTGTCTAGAATCATAATGACAGCATCCAAAATAGCAGTTTTATGCAACAATCGCATGGCTATTCCGGCTTTGCAGGCTTTAGCTTCGCAAGGTCGACTTTGTGCTTTAGGAGTACCTGAAGCAAATACAGATGTCATCGATTTTTGTTTAATGCTTTCAAAACAATCCGGAATTCCATTATTAATAATTAAAAAAGAAAATCTTTCTGCTCAGCTAGAAGAATTGATCACTAAAACAAATGCTCAATTTATTTTCACCATGACGTTTCCCTGGAAGATACCTGCAGAAGTTTTAAATAAACATCAGGGTAAATTCTACAATTTTCACTACGGATTATTGCCTGAAATGAGAGGCGCAGATCCTGTTTTTGAATCTATAAGAAGTGGTGCAAAAGAAACTGGGATTACCGTTCATGCCATTGAAAATAAAATTGATAAGGGTGCAATTATTTTGAAAAAAATTTTACCTCTTTCAATAAATATGACTCACGGTGTGCTTTGTACCAACTTGTCATGGCTGGGAGCAAATTTATTAAGTGAACTTTTAATCTTGTTGAAAAATGATTCTAAAGGCATAAAACAAGACGAAGTTAATGCTAAATATTTCGCAAAACCTGCAGCTGCAGATGTTTGTATTTCTTGGCAAAAGCATGATGCTAAAACCATCGAGGCTCTATCGAGAGCGTGTAATCCGTGGAATAAAGGAGCATATACACAATGGAATGGCTGGAATATAAGAGTGGTGGAAGCTACAGTAATTAATGAAACTTCACATCAGTCTGAGATTCCCGGAACTATTCTGTCGTTAGACGAAAATAATGGACTCATTGTGAAATGTAATAATGAAACTCAACTTAGATTAGATATCATCTACACAGATGAAGGATTTATGAGCGGTCACAAATTGTTTGCTTTTGGTATGAAAAAAGGCAGCCGGTTTGTGAATCTTTAACCTAAAAATGAATTAAATATGAAAAATTTTTATTCAAAAATCAAAACGCTGACAAAGGCGGTCCTCATAGCAGGATCGTCATTGTTGGGCTTTACAGCTAATGCGCAAACAACCCTCTTAGCAGGGGATATTGCGTTTACAAGCTATGATTCTACTCCTTTAGCAGGAGTGGGAGACAAGTTTTCTTTTGTTCTGCTTACAAATATTTCGGCAGGAACAACTATTAGTTTTACTGACAGGGGCTATAATGGCTCTGGATGGCAAGCTGCTGGAGGAACAGAATCTGCGATTACCTGGGTAAGTAGTACGGCAATTCCCATGGGAACAGAAGTACATATAGTAGGACTTGTAGCTTCCACTTATAACCCGGTAACCTGCACATCAGCTACAAATGGTACTGTTACACTTACTGATGGTTCGTCCACCAATGGTCTTTCATTAGCCAATACGGGGGATCAGATTATTGCATTTCAGGGAGGTAACGGAGTTATTACAGGAAGCGGAGCTTACTGTATTGCAGGAATTAACTACCTGTATTATCCAGGAGGAGGAACTACAACTGCAGGATGGAATGTTGGAGTTCCAGCAGGTCCCAATTCTTCATTAATGCCTCCCGGACTTATTGGAGGAACAAGTGCATTTTATACAGGGGCACAATCAGGAAATATTGTTGCTCAATCAGGAAAGTTTAACTGTACAGGTACACCAACTTCTACAGCGGCTTCAGTACGCTCGGCGGTAATGACTATGGGGAACTGGTCGCTTTTAGCTTCTGCAGGTACAATGGCATATTCAGGGTGTCAGTTTATCGGTAGTAACCCAGTAATTACAGGAAACCCACCAAACAGAACGCTCTGTTCTGGCGGAAACACAACGTTTTCTATTACTGCAACGGGAGCAACTTCTTATCAATGGCAACAAAATACAGGGAGTGGTTTTGTTGCTATACCTAATGGGGCGCCATTTTCAGGAGTTACCACAACTACGTTAACAATAACGGGAGTAACAGGAACAATGAGTGGATATCAATATCGTTGTGTTGCCACTAATTCTTCAGGATCTGCTACTTCAAATTCGGCGACCTTAACGGTCTCATCGATTTCTGGAAGTATTAGTAAAACAAATGTTTCATGTAATGGAGGTACCAACGGAACTGCCACAGTTACTGCGTCAGGAGGAATTGGACCTTATACGTATTCATGGTCACCAAGTGGCGGAACAGCAGCAACGGCTACAGGATTAGCCGCAGGAAATTATACTGTAACAATAACAGACATTATTGGATGTACAACTACAGCAACTGCTACAATCACTCAGCCGACTGCAATTTCAGGCACCACAGTAGTTACGAATATTGCATGTAACGGAGGTTCAACAGGAGCTATCAATTTAACACCAACAGGTGGATCAGCGCCTTATACGTTCAACTGGGGCGGAGGAATCACCACAGAAGACCGTACAGGATTATCTGCTGGAACTTATACGGTAACCATTACTGATGCCAACGGATGTTCGGGAACAGTAACGGCAACGGTGACTCAGCCAACGGCGATGAGTGCAACGGTTTCACAGACAAATGTATCATGTAACAGTGGCTCAAACGGAACCGCAGGAATTGTTGTAGCGGGCGGAACAGCACCATATACGTATTCATGGTCTCCAAGTGGTGGAACAGCAGCAACAGCTACAGGTTTACTTGCAGGAACGTATACCGTAACGGTAACCGATGCTAATGCATGTACGTTAACAAGAACAGTAACGATTACTCAGCCGACTGCAATTTCAGGCACCACAGTAGTTACGAATATTGCATGTAACGGAGGTTCAACAGGAGCTATCAATTTAACACCAACAGGTGGATCAGCGCCTTATACGTTCAACTGGGGCGGAGGAATCACCACAGAAGACCGTACAGGATTATCTGCTGGAACTTATACGGTAACCATTACTGATGCCAACGGATGTTCGGGAACAGTAACGGCAACGGTGACTCAGCCAACGGCGATGAGTGCAACGGTTTCACAGACAAATGTATCATGTAACAGTGGCTCAAACGGAACCGCAGGAATTGTTGTAGCGGGCGGAACAGCACCATATACGTATTCATGGTCTCCGAGCGGAGGAACAGCAGCAACAGCTACAGGTTTACTTGCAGGAACGTATACGGTAACGGTAACAGATGCTAATGCATGTACGTTAACAAGAACAGTAACGATTACTCAGCCGACTGCAATTTCAGGAACGACAGTAGTTACAAATATTGCATGTAACGGCGGTTCAACAGGAGCTATCAATTTAACACCAACAGGTGGATCAGCACCTTATACGTTCAACTGGGGCGGAGGAATCACCACAGAAGATCGTACAGGATTATCTGCTGGAACTTATACGGTAACCATTACTGATGCCAACGGATGTACAGGAACAGTAACGGCAACGGTAACTCAGCCAACGGCAATGAGTGCAACAGTTTCACAGACAAATGTTTCATGTAACAGTGGCTCAAACGGAACGGCAGGAATTGTTGTAACGGGCGGAACAGCACCTTATACATACGCATGGTCTCCAAGTGGTGGAACAGCAGCAACCGCTACAGGATTATTAGCAGGAACGTATACGGTAACAGTAACAGATGCTAATGCATGTACGATAACAAGAACAGTAACGATTACTCAGCCGACTGCAATTTCAGGAACCACAGTGGTTACAAATATTGCATGTAACGGCGGTTCAACAGGAGCTATCAACTTAACACCAACAGGTGGGTCGGCACCTTACACGTTCAACTGGGGAGGAGGAATCACCACAGAAGACCGCACAGGATTAGCAGCAGGAACGTATACGGTAACCATTACTGATGCCAACGGATGTACAGGAACAGTAACGGCAACAGTGACTCAGCCAACGGCAATGAGTGCAACAGTTTCACAGACAAATGTTTCATGTAACAGTGGATCGAACGGAACGGCAGGAATTGTTGTAACAGGAGGAACAGCACCTTATACATACGCATGGTCTCCAAGTGGTGGAACAGCAGCAACCGCAACAGGTTTACTTGCAGGAACGTATACTGTAACAGTAACCGATGCTAATGCATGTACGTTAACAAGAACAGTAACGATTACTCAGCCGACTGCAATTTCAGGCACCACAGTAGTTACGAATATTGCATGTAACGGAGGTTCAACAGGAGCTATCAATTTAACACCAACAGGTGGATCAGCGCCTTATACGTTCAACTGGGGCGGAGGAATCACCACAGAAGACCGTACAGGATTAGCAGCAGGAACGTATACGGTAACCATTACTGATGCCAACGGATGTTCGGGAACAGTAACGGCAACGGTGACTCAGCCAACGGCGATGAGTGCAACGGTTTCACAGACAAATGTATCATGTAACAGTGGCTCAAACGGAACCGCAGGAATTGTTGTAGCGGGCGGAACAGCACCTTATACATACGCATGGTCTCCAAGTGGTGGAACAGCAGCAACCGCTACAGGATTATTAGCAGGAACGTATACGGTAACAGTAACAGATGCTAATGCATGTACGATAACAAGAACAGTAACGATTACTCAGCCGACTGCAATTTCAGGAACCACAGTGGTTACAAATATTGCATGTAACGGCGGTTCAACAGGAGCTATCAACTTAACACCAACAGGTGGGTCGGCACCTTACACGTTCAACTGGGGAGGAGGAATCACCACAGAAGACCGCACAGGATTAGCAGCAGGAACGTATACGGTAACCATTACTGATGCCAACGGATGTACAGGAACAGTAACGGCAACAGTGACTCAGCCAACGGCAATGAGTGCAACAGTTTCACAGACAAATGTTTCATGTAACAGTGGATCGAACGGAACGGCAGGAATTGTTGTAACAGGAGGAACAGCACCTTATACATACGCATGGTCTCCAAGTGGTGGAACAGCAGCAACCGCAACAGGTTTACTTGCAGGAACGTATACGGTAACAGTAACCGATGCTAATGCATGTACGTTAACAAGAACAGTAACGATTACTCAGCCGACTGCAATTTCAGGCACCACAGTAGTTACGAATATTGCATGTAACGGAGGTTCAACAGGAGCTATCAATTTAACACCAACAGGTGGATCAGCGCCTTATACGTTCAACTGGGGCGGAGGAATCACCACAGAAGACCGTACAGGATTATCTGCTGGAACTTATACGGTAACCATTACTGATGCCAACGGATGTTCGGGAACAGTAACGGCAACAGTGACTCAGCCAACGGCGATGAGTGCAACGGTTTCACAGACAAATGTATCATGTAACAGTGGCTCAAACGGAACCGCAGGAATTGTTGTAGCGGGCGGAACAGCACCTTATACATACGCATGGTCTCCAAGTGGTGGAACAGCAGCAACCGCTACAGGATTATTAGCAGGAACGTATACCGTAACGGTAACAGATGCTAATGCATGTACGATAACAAGAACAGTAACGATTACTCAGCCGACTGCAATTTCAGGAACCACAGTGGTTACAAATATTGCATGTAACGGCGGTTCAACAGGAGCTATCAACTTAACACCAACAGGTGGGTCGGCACCTTACACGTTCAACTGGGGAGGAGGAATCACCACAGAAGACCGCACAGGATTAGCAGCAGGAACGTATACGGTAACCATTACTGATGCCAACGGATGTACAGGAACAGTAACGGCAACAGTGACTCAGCCAACGGCAATGAGTGCAACAGTTTCACAGACAAATGTTTCATGTAACAGTGGATCGAACGGAACGGCAGGAATTGTTGTAACAGGAGGAACAGCACCTTATACATACGCATGGTCTCCAAGTGGTGGAACAGCAGCAACCGCAACAGGTTTACTTGCAGGAACGTATACTGTAACAGTAACCGATGCTAATGCATGTACGTTAACAAGAACAGTAACGATTACTCAGCCGACTGCAATTTCAGGAACCACAGTGGTTACAAATATTGCATGTAACGGCGGTTCAACAGGAGCTATCAACTTAACACCAACAGGTGGGTCGGCACCTTACACGTTCAACTGGGGAGGAGGAATCACCACAGAAGACCGCACAGGATTAGCAGCAGGAACGTATACGGTAACCATTACTGATTCCAACGGATGTACAGGAACAGTAACGGCAACGGTAACTCAGCCAACGGCGATGAGTGCAACGGTTTCACAAACAAATGTTTCATGTAACAGTGGAAGTAACGGAACAGCAGGAATTGTTGTAACAGGCGGAACAGCACCTTATACGTATTCATGGTCTCCAAGCGGAGGAACAGCAGCAACCGCAACAGGATTATTGGCTGGAACATACACTGTAACGGTAACAGATGCTAATGCATGTACAATCACTAGAACAGTAACGATTACTCAACCGACTGCAATTTCAGGAACTACAGTGGTTACGAATATTGCATGTAACGGAGGTTCAACAGGAACTATCAATTTAACACCAACAGGTGGATCAGCACCTTACACGTTCAACTGGGGCGGAGGAATCACCACAGAAGATCGTACAGGATTATCAGCAGGAACTTACACCGTAACCATTACTGATTCCAACGGATGTACAGGAACAGTAACGGCAACGGTAACTCAGCCAACGGCGATGATTGCGACAGTTTCACAAACAAATGTTTCATGTAACAGTGGTTCAAACGGAACGGCAGGAATTGTTGTAACAGGCGGCACGGCACCTTATACGTATTCATGGTCTCCAAGCGGAGGAACAGCAGCAACCGCAACAGGATTATTGGCTGGAACATACACTGTAACGGTAACAGATGCTAATGCATGTACAATCACTAGAACAGTAACGATTACTCAACCGACTGCAATTTCAGGAACTACAGTGGTTACAAATATTGCCTGTAACGGCGGTTCAACGGGAGCTATCAACTTAACACCAACAGGTGGATCAGCACCTTACACGTTCAACTGGGGCGGAGGAATCACCACAGAAGATCGTACAGGGTTATCAGCAGGAACGTATACGGTAACCATTACTGATTCCAACGGATGTACAGGAACAGTAACGGCAACGGTAACTCAGCCAACGGCGATGAGTGCAACGGTTTCACAAACAAATGTTTCATGTAACAGTGGAAGTAACGGAACAGCAGGAATTGTTGTAACAGGCGGAACAGCACCTTATACGTATTCATGGTCTCCAAGCGGAGGAACAGCAGCAACCGCAACAGGATTATTGGCTGGAACATACACTGTAACGGTAACAGATGCTAATGCATGTACAATCACTAGAACAGTAACGATTACTCAACCGACTGCAATTTCAGGAACTACAGTGGTTACGAATATTGCATGTAACGGAGGTTCAACAGGAACTATCAATTTAACACCAACAGGTGGATCAGCACCTTACACTTTCAACTGGGGCGGAGGAATCACCACAGAAGATCGTACAGGGTTATCAGCAGGAACGTATACGGTAACCATTACTGATTCCAACGGATGTACAGGAACAGTAACGGCAACGGTAACTCAGCCAACGGCGATGATTGCGACGGTTTCACAAACAAATGTTTCATGTAACAGTGGTTCAAACGGAACGGCAGGAATTGTTGTAACAGGCGGAACAGCACCTTATACGTATTCATGGTCTCCAAGCGGAGGAACAGCAGCAACCGCAACAGGATTATTGGCTGGAACATACACTGTAACGGTAACAGATGCGAATGCATGTACAATCACTAGAACAGTAACGATTACTCAACCGACTGCAATTTCAGGAACTACAGTGGTTACGAATATTGCATGTAACGGAGGTTCAACAGGAGCTATCAATTTAACACCAACAGGTGGATCAGCACCTTACACGTTCAACTGGGGCGGAGGAATCACCACAGAAGATCGTACAGGGTTATCAGCAGGAACGTATACGGTAACAATTACTGACGCTAACGGATGTACAGGAACAGTAACGGCAACGGTAACTCAGCCAACGGCGATGAGTGCAACGGTTTCACAAACAAATGTTTCATGTAACAGTGGAAGTAACGGAACAGCAGGAATTGTTGTAACAGGCGGAACAGCACCTTATACGTATTCATGGTCTCCAAGCGGAGGAACAGCAGCAACCGCAACAGGATTATTGGCTGGAACATACACTGTAACGGTAACAGATGCGAATGCATGTACAATCACTAGAACAGTAACGATTACTCAACCGACTGCAATTTCAGGAACTACAGTGGTTACGAATATTGCATGTAACGGAGGTTCAACAGGAACTATCAATTTAACACCAACAGGTGGATCAGCACCTTACACTTTCAACTGGGGAGGAGGAATCACCACAGAAGATCGTACAGGATTATCAGCAGGAACTTACACCGTAACCATTACTGATGCTAACGGATGTACAGGAACAGTAACTGCAACAGTGACTCAGTCGAGTGCAGTTGCAGCTCCGACTGGTGCAGCAACGCAAAGCTTTAATGCAGGAGATACTTTGAGTGCTTTGGTAGTTGCCGGGCAGAACATCAAGTGGTATGCTTCAGCTACAGACGCTGCTAACCATACAGGAAGTTTACCAACAACCACAGTGATTGTAAATAATACAACTTATTATGCAACTCAAACGGTGGGAGTTTGTGAATCGACAGTTTCATTGGCAGTTCTTGCTTACAATGCGAGTTTAAGTGTAGGTAACGCTACAAAACCAAAATCAGAGATGCAAATCTATCCTAATCCGGTAATGGATATCCTTAACATAAGTGGAGAGGAGAAAATTACAAAATTAGCTATTTACTCTGCAGATGGTAGAAAAGTTACCGAGAAAACATTATCGAAAAATGAAAGAAGCATTAATGTTCATTCATTAGTTCAGGGTGTTTACTTGATTCAGGTATTTACCAAAGATGATGTAAAAACATTTAAGTTTATAAAAAGATAAATTTAATTATTAATTAATCTCATAACTTAATGATCAGCCAGTAGCAATTAATTGCTGCTGGCTTTTTTATATAGGCTCAGAAAAAATCAAATAAACATTAAAAGATACAATGGAATATCTATCATATTTTACAAAAAGTGCTTCGTAAAACCTATATAGTTTTTAAAAGTGATCAGTAAATAGTCAAGCAATCAAGAAAAGAAGGGATGAAAATTACATTTTGCTAACTTCATTTATTCTAAATCAATTATTGATTGCAGAAAATTATTATCGGAATAATTTTTTCTGTAAATTTATTCAAGACTTGTAGAATTAAAAGTCCTGGGTTTTTAAAATTTAGGTCTGATATTTGTAAGGCTATATCAGACTGAATGAACTATTATATTTATGAAAAAACTAACTTTGAAAAAATCAATATTTTACACTTTATTATTCGCATTAAGCCTTGCTTCCTGTAAAAAAGAAGAGGCGGTAGATCAAAATCAGCAACAGACCTCAACTGCAGAGGATATTGCAAAAAGTACAGCCGATCCCGATTCTATAAAAACAAAACCTGTAGAAGAATCTGCCCCGCCAATGATGCAGGAGAACGGATTTTACAATGCATTTGCGATTCCCAAAGATAAAAAGCTGAGGGATTCTCTGTATGCAGTTTTCAGTAAAAAATATACCGAAAGAGAGCGTTATGCAATTTTAGCATTAAACCGATTAGATTCTAAAAGCAAATGGAATTCTGATACACTGGTGGTTCCTGCAAAAATAGATACCACTTTAATGGCATATTCACCTTTCCCGATGCAGCTTGATGTGTTGAGCGATGTAAAAAAGTTTGTCATCTTTTCATATCCTATTCAGGCGTATGGAGTGTATTCAAATGGTGCTTTGGTAAAATGGGGGCCAACAAGTATGGGTAAAAAGTCGGCTCAGACCGACAGAGGCCTTATGTTTGCCAATTGGAAAAAGAAACTTGCCATTTCAACTGTAAAAAGTGAATGGAAACTTCCTTATAATTTTAATATTCACAATACTCACGGAATAGGATGGCATCAATATGATCTTCCGGGTTATCCGGCATCACATTCTTGTCTGAGATTATTGATGAAAGATGCAATCTGGTTATATAACTATGCCGATACATGGATTTTAAATCCGGGTGGAGCCACCACAAAGGCGAAAGGAACACCGGTAATGGTTTTCGGAGATTACGGATGGGGGAAAAGAAAGCCTTGGAGAAATCTTCTGAACGATCCCAATGCCAACAATATTTCCGTTGAAGAAATGACAAAACTGATTCAGCCGAACGTTGAAAAAATGATTTTCGAACAGACTAATCGTGAAAAAGTAGCCGATTCTATAAAATTGGCTAAAGCTACACCAGCGCCTGTTCAGGAAACAGAATTTTCAGAAAACTAAACTAATTTTTCGAATTTTAAAGTAGACTCCTCCGCAAATTTGCGGAGTTTTTTCATTTCAGCTTTAGCCTTACTTTGTCCGAATCTTGCTGCTGCATAAGTAACGGCAATAAAGAAAAGCATTACAAATGAAGCATGTAGCGCCCACGGATATTCGTGGCTGTTGATTTGGTTTTCTACATAATACATCGTGAAAAAAGTCATCCACGAAATTGAAAACAGGAAATAAAGAAACATAAAAAATGTCCAGACTGCAGAACTGGGACCAAAGACGCCTCTTATAACCGTAACTTCTTCATCAAGCTCGGTTCGGAGGGCTAAACAAGGTTTCCAATAATTATCATCTTTGGTTAAAACAGAAATGGTTGCAACCTCGGTGTTTACATTCCCTGTAAACTCGTCCTGATGCTCAGTCAAATATTTTTTCAGATTTTCGGCATACGTTTCCTTACTGAGATGCGTATACATTTTAAATCTTGGGCGGGTTCTTATTTTATCTAAAGTTGTTTCTTTTGTTTCCATATTATTCTTGATAGGGAATTGGGTCTTCTAAGGTAAAAGAAAATTTCAGTTCCAGGCCTTTTCTGTTTACAGTGATATAGATAGTTTTTCCTTCATCAGATTTCATCATTTCCATAATTTTATTTAGCGTCATCTCTGAAGTTTTTTTACCATTGATAATGATCAGTTGATCATCTTTTTTCAAACCGGCTTTACCTGCAGGAGAATCTTTTCGTACGCCGGCTATTGAAAACAATGGTTTTAAAATAAATTTATACTGAAGATTACTATTGTATGTTTGAATATCACCTGATGTAGATTTTTCATTTAGCGTTCTGAAAGTTAAATAATCTTTTTCCCATTGCAGCCCGTCTTGTTTAAAATCGAGCCCGCTCATATTAAAATGAAAAGGGTCTTGATATCGATTATTTTTTCGAAGATAGATCTTTTCGTTTTTATAATCAAAAGCAACAGTGAATCTACTCATAATTTCTCCACCGATGGAGCCTTTTCTGTCTTTGGCTAAATTAAGATGCTGAATAGAAAACTCATCGGGCATTGCAGTCAGCGGTTTTTCAAACTTAAAATTTCCAAGATGAAGCTGATGAATTCTGCTTCTTTTCCCATAAATATCACCATTAAATCCTCTCCCTAAAAAGTCTTCAATATTGGGTCTGTTGTACACAAAATCTTTTATTAAAGTAGGAAATAGCCAGATCGCATCACTATTCCCAATATCAATAAGCATTTTCGACGGTTTTTTTTCGCTGGTCATTTCGACATCAG
Organism: Chryseobacterium indoltheticum; assembly: GCF_003815915.1. Classification (NCBI taxonomy): domain Bacteria; kingdom Pseudomonadati; phylum Bacteroidota; class Flavobacteriia; order Flavobacteriales; family Weeksellaceae; genus Chryseobacterium; species Chryseobacterium indoltheticum. The sequence continues at coordinate 3,629,843 of NZ_CP033929.1, read as the reverse complement.
CAAAAATGTAAGGTTTGTTTTTTTCAATTGAAATGGTGAATTCTTCAAATTTTCTAATTTTCTTTTCAAATAGTTTGCGGTCTTTGAAAACGGTAATTTTTTTTGAACTGTAATCTATAATGATCGGGTAGTCTTTAAAAAAATGATATCCCATAAATCCGTTCACAGGAATTCCGATGTGTGAGGAAATATTGAATTCCTCATCTTGGATAATGTAGAGCATCAGAGAATCATTAACTAAGTTTTTACCGATTTTACCGGTATTGAGATCAGATTTAAAACCTTCAATACTTCTGTTGCCGCCCAGCCCGGAAAACTTCATTTTTTCCATTTGGCTTAGCTTTATTTCTTTGTCTTCGAGACTGAAAATTGTGTTTTCTGTTACACCGCTATCAAGCATAAACGTGAGCTCGGCTCCATTGATATTGATCGGAATGAAGATTAAATTATTGATTAATTTAAAAGGAATAACGACTTTACTTCCGTTTTTAATTTCAAACCTGTTCTGTGCATTCATCAAAATGCCCAATAGTACGATTGATATTAAAAACCTGAATTTCATTCATTGAAATTAGTGAAATATATGATATGGTACAAAAAAAACATTCTTTAGGAAGAATGTTTGGTATTTTGAGAATCGTTAATTGTTATTTTGAGAAAAATTCCATCAAATCGATGTAGTTTTTTTGATTGACACCATGGCCGCTCATATATTCTCTGAATGTAAAGTAACAGCTCAGATCATACAGAAGATCTGCAGCTTTTCTACCCCATTCCATAGGGATAATGGCATCATCTGTACCATGAGAAACAAAGAAACGGAGATTTTCTAGTTTCTTTTTATCTTTCACAATATCAGTAAGTAATTTTTCTTCCGGATAGGTACTCAGACAGGCTACATAGTTGAAAAGATCGGGATATTTTAAAGCTAAACTGTAACACAAAATTCCACCTTGGCTAAAGCCGCAGAGATGGGTTTTATTTCTGGTGAGACCATATTTGTTGGTAATTGCCATGATGTTTTCTAAAACACTTTCAAGAACTTCTTTTGCCTGATCGAGATCAATAAATTGTTCAGGATTGTTAAAATCGATATCAAACCAAGAATATCCTTCAAACTGAGTGGGTTTCGGAGCTCTGAAGCTCACAATAATCCAGTCTGCAGGAAGACTTTCTCTGAAGCTGAAAAGATCTTGCTCATTGCTGCCATAACCGTGAAGCATGAAAAGAATGGGGGTAATCGAACTAATGTTTTCGGGTTCTCTTACGATGTAATCTAAATTCATCTTGCAAAGATAATAATATTGAGATTTTAAATTAATAATTTAAACCGAAAAGCTTGTAAAGTATCAAATATGGTAAAGAATCTCTATCCTAAAAGGTATACGGAGTCTTTTGTTGATTTGATATTATTTGGAAATATATGTTGGAAAATTTTCATAATAATTATTTTTATATTGATAAAAAACCTATATTTGAACCATTAAAAAATCTATTTGGAGAAATGAAGCAATTTTACAAATCAAAAAATTTACTTAGACTTTCATTTTTAGCAGTGATATTATTTTCAGCAGCTTCTGTTTTTAATTCTTGTAAAGATGATGATGACGAAGACCAGTTTCAGGATCACTTGGTACAGTTTGAAGCAAAAATTATTAATGGTGGTACAGCTCCCACTCCTCCTGTTAGTACTTTCAAAACGATTATTACGCAGGTAGGAACAAAACAGGAAACATTGTATGATTCTCCTGGTTTGGTTTGGACAAGCGGTGAGTTTTTTGTAAACTCTAGCCAGTCACAATTAAATTTAGCTGCCAATGCCAACCTTTTAAATGCTGATTCTAAACTGATCATATCAATCTATATAGATGGTGAGGTTGCAGAAACAGACACTATACAAGGAAGCGGAACCAAAGAAGTTGCGGTAGCACACAGTTTCCTAGAATTATAATTAATATTAATTTTATTATACGAAAAAACACCTCTGTACTGCAGAGGTGTTTTTTATTGGTATTTTTTTCAAAAAATTATCTCAAACTTCTTACATTCACCTCCGGTTTTTCGCCTTGAGGAACAATAAAGATAGCATTATCAGTAATAGTTTCTCCGGAATCAAAATAATAACTACCGATCACAGGCAAGATGTTGGTAACCATTTTTCCCGATTTGTCGTAAGCGGTGTACGATGCATTTATCAACTGAGTTTTCATTTTAAGCTGAATCTTTTTTGAAGTTAGTTTTGCTCCTGTAGCGTTCACGCAATCGAGTTCTACAATTCCGGTATCCATTACAATTTGTGGGTAAGAGGTAAGTCTGATATTGTAAGATTTATCAGACGTGTTTTTTACCGAAGCCGACACTTTGTAGCGGTCAAAAGTTTTTCCGCCAACTTGTACACTTTCTTTGTTGGTAATATTAAAGCTCACTTTCATTCCGTTTACATCCGCAGTTTCACCATCAGAGATTTTCTGGGCTTTTGCAAAATTTTCGAAGCTTAAAAATGTGAGTACAAAAAGGAGAAGAATTGAGTTTTTCATAATAAGATTTTGAATGATTAGTAATATAAATTTACAAAATAAAACCGTTTTCTGGATATTAATATTTTATCATATTCAGAAAACGGATAAATATCATAAAATTTTAAGCAAAATTTATTTGATTTTCGCAATCCATTCTGTGCCACTGATATCAGTTAATTTTATCAGCGATATTTTTTCGATTGAAGAAGAATTATCTTTCAAATCGATCGTTAAATCAGCTTTTGAGCCTAACGGAATAATTAAACTGTGTTTTCCGGGCTTTACTTTTGCTACATAATGATTATGGATTTTTTCTTTAGAGAATTTTGAAAGTTCAGCTCCATTCATTGACTGAATAACTTCTCCTTCTTCATTTAATAAATCGATTCCGATAAGAAAAGAACCATAAACGTCTACACCTTCTGTTCTGTAAACCTCAAATTTTACCTGCGACTGATTCATTTTTATATTGGAAATTTCAACTTTGGGCTTCACAGATTTATTATGCAAAGTTCCAAAAATACCGCCATGAAAATATTGATTGGTGTATAAAGTCAATCCAAAAATAAGCAACGAACCTACAAGTACAAAGCGTTTAGAATTTTTAAGAGGAAATGCACCCGAACCGAGCCATTGAAACCATTTTTTCTGAGTGAAGCTGTATTTTTTATTTTTAAAATATTGGTCTAAAGAATAAGTTCCGCTACCCGTAAGAAAAAGCGTAAAGCCGCAGGCGATTCCGAGAACTCCTATTTGCCATTCATCTAAACAGGTCGTTCCTATCCATCCGGAACCTAGCAAAATTCCCATTGCCAAAGCAAAAACTCCTGCAGCCATTAATCTTGTGAAGAGTCCCAAAATAATAAATAATCCTACGATCGCTTCAATGATGGTGAAGCTGACCATTGAGGTTTGAAGCGCATCAGGATGAGTAACCAGATATTCAATAATGGGTTTTATTCCTAAAGCATTCGGTAAGAAATGATTGAATTTTTCGCCGATATATCCGGCTTCATCAGGAATAAGTTTGTTTTCTAGAATAAGTCTGCGCCAGAAAGCTGAAAAGTAGGTCCAGCCAATTACGAGGCGGATTGATAATGTATATAAACCAGCCATGTCAGTGGGCTGATTGGTCATATTTTTTGTCATTGAAGTTTATTTAAAAGTTGGTGTTAAAAATGATTAGAACTTATTCTAAACCATATCCAGTTTCAATCTTTTAAATAAAATATACTTTGGAGGACTGTTCCCGGAAGTGTTTCCGGAATACGATTTTTGAGAAAAAATAGGCTTCTCAGAATTTAAATTTACCGATTGTAAAAAATCTGAAAGTGCAATTCCTTTAAATTTAAAATCTGCTTTTGAAACGGAAATTTTCGAAGAAGAATTAAAACTTTCGCAACCGGAAAATGAGGGTGCTGTGGTTTTTATTTTGTTGAGAGCACTGATGTGCTGAATGTCAAAAATATCTAAAACATTTCTCTTTAATGAACAGGGAGATAACGAAAACACCACCACAAGCAACATTACAACTGCTTTGTATATCTTCATATGGAGTTTTATATTTGACATTCGTACAAAACTACGGTTTTCAAAATTAAGAGGGCTGCAAATATTTCCATTATACATGAATTTAATAGTAGAAAAATATTTTTAAACATCATATTGAAACATTAATCGCAGCTTCCTTATTCTTATCTTTGTCTCTTTTTAAAGCAATAAAAACACTTTTACTTCAATTGAAGAATCTCAAATATTATTTAGCCGCCATCTTTGCTTTCGCAACCTGGGGAACATTCAGTCTGGTTTTAAAACCGTTGCATTCTTATGCATCTTTAGATATACTTTTTTACAGAGTTTTCAGCTGTGCATTGATTATGTCGCTGGTAACGATTCTTTTCAGAAGAGCAAAGCTTAAAGAAAATTTAAAATATTTTAAGAGTATTTCTCAGAAAAGTAAATACAGAATAATAGGTTTAAACGTTTTAAGCAGTATTTTGCTCACGGGAAATTGGTTTTCGTTTATTTATGTGATGAATCATATCAGCGTGAGAGCGACGTCAGTTGCTTACCTTGTATGTCCGATTATTACAACGATTCTTGCTTTTTTTATTCTTCGTGAAAAACTGACAAAACTACAATGGCTTTCGGTATTTTTAAGTGGAGTAGGATGTGTTTTGCTGTCGTATTCGAATCTTCTTGATATGTTGTACAGCAGTTTGATTGGCTCTACTTATGCGTGTTACCTCATTGTGCAAAGTACCAACAAGAAATTTGATAAGTTTCTGATTCTCAATTTTCACATGATTTTATCAGCATTGATCTTGTTGCCGTTTTTTCCTAAATATTCAGGGTCTATTCCTACAGATTTTACGTTCTATTTTTATATTGAAATTATTGCGGTGATGTACACGATTGTCCCTTTGTTGCTGAATTTGTATGCTTTATCAGGAATTGCCTCCTCAAAAGTGGGAATGATTCTTAATATCAATCCAATCATTGCCTTTATCTTGGCAGGAGCAGTGTATCACGAAGCTCTTGGAGGTTTACAGATTTTGTCTTACGCTATTATATTTTTAGCGGTTATTATTTTTAATGCAAAGGAAATTTTCAGGTTAAAGACTAAAGAAGCGGTGTTTAGATAGCTGAAGATTCAAACTAACAATTTAAATGCTTTCTTTGTGCATAATTCCCCATTTTTCCAACTCCTGGATAACGGGTTTTAGCTGATATCCGATTTCTGTTAATTCATATTCCACTCTTGGCGGAACTTCTGCAAAAACGGTTCTTGTAATAATTTTATCCTCTTCCAGTCTTCGAAGTTGAAGCGTAAGCATGCGTTCTGTAATATTTCCCAAACTTTTCCTTAGTTCTCCGAATCTCAGTTTTCCGTTGATCAGATAACTGCAGATGGCAAGTGACCATTGTCCGCCAATTAATTTTGAAGCATACAATTCAGGACATTCATCGGTGAGTGCTTTTTTATTCGCAAAGTTGGTTGAAGTTTCCTTTATTTTAGTCATTACTTACATTTTTTATAGTACCATACAATTGGTTGCTAATATACCAAATGTAAGTTACACCTATTATTTTTGTAAAAGAAAATTTAAACCTTATAAGAAACTAAACGTCTTTTTTACCGCAAAATCATCAAAAGAAATGATTGAAAAAAGAGAAATTCAAAAGTTTACAAAATGTAAAAACCTTACTTATTAGTTGTTTTGTTAGCTTTTGAAAAACTTAAATCAGACTAAAATCTTTTGACTCTTTGCGGTTTAAAAAAAGTCATATGTTAAAAAAAGAAATTTAAAAATATGAAAACATTAGTAATCGTTACTCACCCAAAAATGGAAGAGTCATTAATCAACAAAAGATGGGTGGAAGAATTGAAGAAGTTTCCCGAAAAATATACCGTTCATGAGTTATATGAAAGTTATCCTGATGAAAATATCGATGTTAAAAAAGAACAGGAATTGATTGAAGCGTACGATAAAATTATTTTCCAGTTTCCGTTTTATTGGTTTAGCAGCCCGCCTTTATTAAAAAAATGGATGGATGAAGTGCTTTTGCACGGTTGGGCTTACGGAAGTAAAAGCGGATTCAAAGTAGGTGGTAAAAAGATTGCTTTGGCAATATCTGTAGGAGTAGATCTTGACGATTACAGTGCAGAAGGAAAATATAAATACACGATGAAAGAATTGACAAGACCTTTTGAACTCAGTTTTGAATATGTGAAAGCAGATTATAAAGAACCATTTGTTTATTATGGTTTGGAGCATAATATTTCTCCGGAATGGATTGAAAAAAGCGTTCCACTGTATCTTGATTTTCTCGATCAATTTTAAAAATAATGATTAATAAACAACGCTGCTGACAGACACTTGTCAGCAGTTTGTATTACCTTTACTTTTCAAAAATAAAATAATGGATCAAAATAATTTAGATAAAATCATAGAACGCTCTTTAGAAATCAGAACAAAATATCACGAGTTAGAAGTTCAGCAAAATGGAAGCGAGTGGACACTGGAGCAAGATGCTTTGGCGTATCTTACTGATGCCGGATTGGTGGGCAGAAATGTGATGTCGCACGAAAAGACCTGGTCAAAACAGAATTCTGAAGCCGAACTTGAGCATAAATTGGGTGAAAATATCTGGTGGCTTATTGTTTTGGCAGATCGCACCGGAATTGATATCAAAGACGCATTAAATAAATTTTTAACCAAAACAGAAAACCTATTCTAATGAGTTATTGTTCAGCAGTCGAAAAAATGCAGCCCGAAAGCAGAAAAGAGCTGCACAAAAAATATCACGACAATCATTACGGATTTCCGATTCATGATGATAATGAATTGTTTGGAAGGTTAATTATGGAAATCAATCAGGCAGGATTGAGCTGGGAAACGATTTTAAAGAAAGAAGAAGGTTTCAGAAATGCTTACGATAATTTTAATATCGAAAAAGTTGCTGCTTACACTCAAGAAGACCGTGAAAGATTATTAAGCGATCCCGGAATTATCAGAAACAAATTGAAAGTAAACGCAGCCATCGAAAATGCAAAAACCATTATAGAACTGCAAAAAGAATTCGGCTCTTTTGAGAAATGGCTGGAGCATCATCACCCCAAAGCTTTACAAGAATGGATGAAATTGTTCAAAAAAACGTTCAAATTTACAGGCGGTGAAATCGTGAATGAGTTTTTAATGAGCATTGGTTTTCTAAAAGGTGCGCACGCAGAAGATTGCATTGTGAATGAGGCGATCTTAAAGCATGATCCGATGTGGAGGAAAGGGTAGGCTTTTGAATTTAATTTCTTTTCCTAATTATAAAACCAATTATCAATAAAATAATTCCTAACACAAAAACGGGTATCCAGAAAATAAAACAGAATTGTGAAAGTTGAATGACAAAGCTGGAAAAATCTCCCCGTGCTGTAAACATTGAGATCCCAAAAACAAACATGATTATTGACAATGGAATCATTGAGCCACCGATAATGAGCAAATATTTGTAAAGTTGTTTTGTTTTCATTTTATGATCTATTCAAAACTTTATTAATTCTTTTTTCAGCTTCTTCTTTTGTAATTCCTTTATAGAAGTCATCAACAAAAATATGCTCATGGTTTTGATGCGGATAGATTAATGGTCTTCCTTGTTGATTGTTGATGTAAACATCCATTGGTATTGGATGATTAAATTCATAGTCAGGCAAATAATTGGCAAGCCAACCAAAACATCCACTTTCAAATTCTTTATTATCATAATTTTCAACATATTCATTAAAGCTTTTCTCGCTCAATGAAACCCAAACTCCATAGTCTAAATCCTGGCAACTATCGCTGACTTCCTGTACTAAAACTGTTCTGATGAAATAACTTGTTTCATCAGGATATTTAATAATACAAAAGTCGGAACTTACTTCAGTGTTTCCTAATTCTTCTTCTGAAAGCTTCATGTAAGGAATTGGAAATTTGTACGTTATTGCAGGCCAATCTTCTTTTTCTTTGCCACAGCATTCGCAGATGTATGTCATTTTTATTTATTTTTTTTCAATTTGGCTTTTCAATCGTTCTATCAACATCGTAATGATTCTTTTATTAAAAACTTTGCTGTCAGATTGATAGACTTCCATCTCCTCTAAAGTAAACATTCCGATGGTCATGCCGATAAAAGTGTTTTTCAGCACAGCGTCTTTTTGTACACTCTGTTCGATAAATATTTGTTTTTTTGAAACTGACAGAGATCCGAAATCTGCTTTTTGCCGCAGAGCATAGTTTGTAAACATTGACAGATACAGATCATTCTGAAGTTTCAAAATGGGACGCAGCGTTTTATTTTGAAATACTTCTGTTTCAGTGGTTGTCTCTGAATTAACAATATTTAAAGATTCCCTTAGGTCTATTTTGGTAATCATAGGGTTGTATAGATTAATTTCTGGTAGTAAATATAAACCCAATTTGTCATTCTGACGAAGGAAGAATCTCAATTATTAATAATAAGTTATATTTTTATTTTCGAATGGATTATTAAAAATAAATTTTTTATATCTACAAGAATATCTGCTAAAATTTCAAAGTGAGCAGCAGTGTGAGGTTGACCATTAATGAAAGTTATTATATACCTTTTATAATTAATCACTTCATTTTTTGAGCAATAATAACCATTATTATGTATTGTATTTCTAATTTTTAATAGTATTGATAATGCATTCCATTCATCACTTTCGGCTATCCCAAAATAATTGAAAATATCTTTTAAAATTTTAGAAATTGTAATTTGGCGAGTTTTATTATTAGGAAATATTACATTATAAATGTTGCGAAAGTAATTTTCAACTATTGATACGAAATTGTAAATGAATGAGGATTTGGTTTGGGTATAATAATTCTGCAGTACTGAATTATAGTCATTTATTGAATCTGTAGGAAGTATTCTGTCAAATATTTGTTTATTAAGTATATTATCTGCAAAGTTTTGAAGATTTAGGTTTAAAAATATTATTGTCTTATCAACATGATTAATAAATTGCCCATCAAATTTTTTATCAGATAAGTTATTTTTGAAGTAAATTTCTTTATAATCTAATCTAATTTTTTCAAATTGAATAATAATTGCTACTACGTCTTGTTTCATTATTTATTTACTTTGCTAATTTCAAATCTACGTTAATACTGAAATCCAACCCAAAATCACCCCACCGTCGGTGTATCTTCTTCATTCAAAATCTTTTTTTCTTTCATCGCAACCATCATTCTTTCGGGTTTGTATTCTGTCCAGTCGAGTTGATTGAGGAAATCGAGTGCGGCAACAAAGCCGTTTCACTTATTTTCTAAAGATAATGATTCAAAATGCACAACGGGTTACATATATAATAATTTATAATTTCACAACACTCTCATTTTCATATCAAAAAAATCATTAATTTAGTTCAAACCTAAATAAACACAAAGCGATTTTTATACTAACATTTAAAATCATAAATGATGGGAATTACAAATTTAAACAACACGCATTTAGACAATGCAAAACTGGCATCTATTCTTGATGCAATTACAACTCTTGAGATAGCTCTTGAAGATTTTAATATCAATCTCTCTCCGCAAGACCGCAAACGCTACGGAAGCATTAATGAGCAAAACAAACTTTTGGTCAACAAAGTGTACGATTACAATAAAAACCAACCCAACCTCAGCGCACCTGATCTGGATTGGCAGGAATTTGAAGATGATTACAACTCTCGGAGAAATCTGGAAGGAATGATTTCCAGGTTCAATAGTCTGGTTACAAAACTGGTAGATGCCAAGACGCTTCACGATTACGACAATTATCATGCGGCACTCGAAGATTATGCATTTACAAGCTATAAAGCGGGAAGTTCTGCATCAGGCTTTCAAACGAAACAAGCAGATTTGAAACAGTTTTTCGGAAGAAGTAGCGCTCCTAAAAAGCCCGATACCGAGACACCAGAATCTGAAAGTGTATAGGTCTAATTAAAATTAATGATCCTCAAACAAATCGTTTGAGGATTTTTTTTTAATGGAATGATTGTTTATAGATTTTTTGAAGTGTTGTACAGAACTTATATAATTATTAATGTTGGCGTTAATCTAAATTATACTTCCGTTTCGGTTCTGTAATGGTTGTTTGCGGTTGTTTTGACCATCGTTTCAGTTGTCGACTTAATCGACCAGGTCTTTAACCGAAAATTTGTGGTTCCGAACCGAATCGTTTTGGGTTCTGCACCGAATCGTTTACGTCTTAAACCCAAAGGTTATGGTTCTGAGCCGAATCATATTTCTAAACAACCGAATCGTTTGGGTATTTCACCGAAAATGTATAGTTCTTAACCGAAATGATGCTCCTAATAACTGAATGATTTTATTTTTTACAACAGTATACATTTTAGCATGTACTGTTTTATGTAATGTAGAGCACAAGCGAGACGCTCGCACTATTGGGAGCGGGGATTTATGTAAAATTACTGCAAATCTATTTTGAGATACTTCTTTGATTTATCGTAGAGATTCTTCATTTCGCCTCACTTCATTCAGAATGACAAAGTTTTTTGTGCATAACAAATTCACTCCCTCCCTAAAACGCTCCAACTCTCCAACCCAAAAATCACCCCACCGTCGGTGTATCCTCTTCATTCAAAATCTTTTTCTCTTTCATCGCAACCATCATTCTTTCACGTTTGTATTCTGTCCAGTCAAATTGATTGAGGAAATCAAGAGCGGCAACAAATCCGGCGTTGAACAGCTGTTCTTTTTCTTCTCTTTTCATAAAAAAATTAAGCCAGCTACTCGTTCCGCAGTTCACGGTTTTAATGCTGTACAGATTGTAAAATGAATATTTGGTCAGGAAAGATTTGTCATTAAAACCTTTAAGAGTTTCGATGATATTTCCGGCGTAGGAAAGGGGCGTTTTAAGAATTTGCTCGCTCGTTTTTCCTTTCTCTTCATTGATTGCCGAATCACTCGTTAACTGTACTCCAAAGAGTGGAAGTCTTGGATAGAAAATATCGGTCACATGAAAAAGATCGATCGGAAAATTTGAAATACTTCCGCCATCGATAAAAATCCCGACAGAATAAATGTTTTCTTTTGAGGTATTCATCCAGAATTTCCAGGCGTATTGTACAGAATCATCGTCTTTGTTGATGAGCTTTTGCATCGGCTCAAAAAAGAAAGGAACAGACATCGAAGCACGCACAAATTCAGCTGGACTGATGTGTTTCAGTTCTTCTTCAGACCAGTAAAGATTCGCCATAATAGGAAGCTGTACTTTTATTTTGGCGTTGATGTCGGTTGTGATAACCATATATTCAGATTTCAACTGATAAAACGGATTGTTTTTATAATAATCGTTGTTTTCGATGCCTTCAAAATAGATTCTGTATTGTGTTTCATCAATGTGTTCCAGATTATTCATTTTTATTTCTTCAATTCCGTTTAACGCATTGGTGTAAAATTCCATTCCGTTGCCGTAGCGGTAATTGAGATTGAGCTCATATTCCTTTTGAATGAATTTTTTATTGAGTTCTGCGACCGTTTTTATTCCGAAATCGTTGAGTATATTTTTCATGGTGTCTTCAAACACATTTCCGGGATTGAGTCCGCTGTTGCTTTTCTGGAAATTCAGGTATAGTTTTTTTAGAATTAAGACCAAAATAATCAGAGGAACAAGCGGAATCAGAAAATACAGCTTGGCTTCTCTTGTTGTTTCAGAGGAAAGAATAAACGGTAAACTTATTAATCCAACCGTCAGAATAACCGTAATAATTAAATTGATTTTAAAGAAATTCTTATTGTTGAGCATCGCATGAATGGTACTTTTTACATAGCTTTTTCCATCCATAAAATCAGCAAAATTCCAGTTAAAAAGTATTTCTTTAATGACTTCGCTTTTGGCTTCTTCCTTCGTTTTGCAAGCTGCAATCAACATGGTATTAATTGCTCCTGCGCTGGTTCCGGCCACTTTCAGAAAACGGATTCCGAATATTTCGAGTCCGTAGAGATATCCTACCAAGGCACTTCCCCAAACACCGCCTCCTTCCTGTACAAATTCTATATACTGGTTTCCTTCAGCATCCAGAAGATCAGAAAATTCTCTTTTCGAAATATTTTCGTGCAGTGCTTTCAGCTTTTCTTTGGATTCCTGAGAAAGTATATCTTCATCAAGAATTTTTTGGAGGGTTTCGGATTTCATGGTTTGGTGTGGTGTTTTTGATGTTGAATTTCGATTAATTATTAAAAAAAATCTACACTCAGTTTGTCATTCCGTAGGAATCTAAATACTTAAAATTTTTTCTGCTGAGATTCCTGCGGAATGACAAAAAGGACTAATAAGTTTAAAATGAATTACCATTGCTTTCTCCTTGCATAAATAAATGTACAGATTACAATCACTCCCATTGTCCCTAAAGTGTAAAAATATCCTTGTTTTGTATGCAGTTCGGGCATATTGTCGAAGTTCATTCCGTATAAACCGGCAATAAAAGTAATGGGTAAAAAGTAAACCGAATAGATGGCCAAAACTTTCATTACCTGATTGGCTTTCTGATCAGAAAGCGCCAGAAACATCGAAATTAAGTTGGTAATCTGAATGTTGAGGTGATCAAAATCGGCAACTACATCTTTATGTTTATCTTTTAGATCTACAAATTCAGAATCAGGAAGATTGAGGAGTTTAAATTTATCAACAGCATCTGTAGAAATCGTTAAAACCCTCGAATTTAGGCCCGATTTTCTTTTCAGCTTATACAACCTGCGGATTTGATTGGTATGATTGGTGTTTTTAAGGAAAATTTCGTTTTCAATATTATCCATCGTTTCAAATAAGCTCAGCGATTCATCATCAAAACTTTTCATAATGACCAGAGCAATCATCAACGCAACTTTATCGGGAGAACAGTTTTCCTGGCTTGCCGAAAGCTGTTTCTTGGTTTCCGTAATACTTTTAGTTTTCAGCCTGTGTACAGTGATAATAGTATTTTCTACAAGGAATATCCCGATTTTTGTACTGATATCACTTATGGTGTTAAGGTTTTTCCTTTCCAGCTCGGTGCTTTCACGCAAAAGAAAAAATTTGACATTTCCGTCGGCTTCGTATTTGGGTAAGTGATTGGGGTCTAAAGTATCTTCCAGAAGAAGATTGTTGATTTCGTAGCGTTCATGAAGGTACTTCATGTCTTCTTGTGTAGGCGCTTCCACGTCTATCCATTCGCATCCCGAATCTCTGTATATTGTGTCAATAGGCATAAAGTAAAAATACTATTAATTTGAAATATGATGTATGAAATAAATTTTATCTTTACCAAAATTAGAAAACTATATGATTAAAAGTACAATAAAAGGGATCGGATTTCATGTTCCGGATCATGTGGTCACCAATGATGATTTAGCAAAACTAATGACCACCAATGATGAGTGGATTACCGAGCGTACCGGAATAAAAGAAAGAAGACACAGAATAAACCGAAATGATGCTCAGGAAACGACGGCATATCTTGGTTTCAAAGCTTCTGAAAAAGCGTTGGAAAAAGCTGGTTTGACGGCAAAAGATATTGATTATATTGTTTTTGCCACGCTTTCTCCGGATTATTATTTTCCGGGATCTGGTGTTTTGCTTCAGGATATGTTGGGTTGTGATACGATCGGAGCTTTGGATGTGAGAAACCAATGTTCAGGATTTGTCTATGCGATGAGCGTTGCGAATGCATTTATAAAATCGGGAACGTATAAAAACATTTTGGTTGTAGGCGCTGAAGTTCATTCTTTCGGACTTGATTTTTCTGATCAGGGAAGAGGTGTTTCTGTCATTTTCGGTGATGGAGCAGGAGCAATTGTGCTTTCTGCAACAGAAGATGCAAATGCAGGAGATATTTTAGCAATGAATATGCATTCTGAAGGGAAATACGCCGATGAATTGTGCACGCAGTTTCCGGGATCAAAATACGGGTGGAGCGACAGAATGAGAAAAGAGCCTGAAAATGTAACCGATAAAGAAGTGTACCCGATCATGAATGGGAATTTCGTTTTTAAACATGCGGTGACAAGATTTCCTGAAACCATGAAGGAAGCTTTAGATAAGGCAGGAAAAACAATTGAAGATGTTGATATGTTTATTCCGCATCAGGCAAATTTAAGGATTGCACAGTTTGTACAGCAGAAATTTGGTTTGCCAGATGAAAAAATCCATAATAATATTCAGAAGTACGGAAATACAACAGCAGCTTCTATTCCGATTGCTTTAAATGAAGCGATTGAACTGGGAAAAATCAAACGAGGCGATCTAGTGCTCCTTTCAGCTTTCGGAAGTGGTTTTACGTGGGGAAGCATTTTGTTTGAGTATTAAATTGTAAAATAGATGCCACGAATGCACGAATTATTCATCTAAAATAAAGGTTTTATTCGTGCATTCGTGGCAAAAAAAAATAAAAAAAATCCGAAAAACTATTCGTTCTTCGGATTTTCTATGTTTTAAAATTAAAGATTAAAGGCTCTTCAATAATTTTTCTGTGTCTGCAGTATCTTCACCCGCTGCTTTTCCAAGATCTACTGATTTCTGTGCCCAGATTTTAGCATTTTTCTTGTCTCCAATTTTGTTGTAAAGGTTTGCCAAAGTATCTGTATTTGCATAATTTTCATTCTTATTTACAGATTCCTGTGCCCATTTTACAGCAGTTTCAAGAGAAGATTTAGTGGTAACATTTTCAAAGAAATTCCAAGCTAAAGAATTAAGTTGGTCTGCGCTTAAAGCCGAAGTATCTTTATTCAGTTCAATAGTGATTTTTTCATAGGTTGCAAAATCTTTATCTTTCAAAGCTCTGCTTGCTTTTACTCTTTTCAAAAGGTTCTCTGCTTCATCTTTAGTCATGAACTTTTGAGTTTCTGCAAGGAAATAAGCTTCATCCAACTTTTTTGTTGTTGTGTTGTAAGCTTTGCTCATTACCGTATTTACCTTCACGTTTTTATCAATGCTTTCAACGTTTTTCTCAGGAATTATTTTCAGGATATCAGCCTTTCTTTCTGTAAAAATCTTGTAAGGTGCACCGTCTGTACTTTTCATAGCCTGTAAAAGCAGCTGTAGATTATCCTGAGTGATTGCAGGTTTTGCAGCAAAATAACGTTCCAAAACTTTGTTAGAAAATTCTGTATCATTATAAACCGTTAATCCGGCAAGATTTAAAAGGAACTCAGAATCTTTTTCTCCTTTTTCAAATTTTTGCTTTAAAGCTGTTAGTCTTTTATTTGGATCTCCTGCATCCATTGCAAACTGGATGAAATCTTTTTCTTCAACATATCCTATGGTTCTGTGAACTTCTTCACCATCACCATTGATGAAAAGATAGGTTGGGAATACTTTCACATTGTATTTTTTTGCCAGATCAATACCTTCACCTTTCTCCATGTCAATTTTTGCATTGACAAAGTTGGCGTTGTAATAATCACCAACTGGTTTTAACGGGAAAATATTTTTCACCATCAATTTACAAGGGCCACACCAAACTGCATAAGCATCAATAAAAACAAGTTTGTTTTCTTTTTTTGCTTTCGCTAAAATGGTTTTGAAGTTACTGCCTTCTTCAAATTTAATTCCTTGTGCAAGTGCAAGTGCTGCAAAGAAAAGGAATGATAATATTGCTGTTTTTTTCATGAATTTTTTTTGTTGGATACAAATGTAATAATTAAGTTAAATAATTATTCTCTTTTTAATAAAAATAAGAGGATCATTTTAGAAATTATGTATCTCCGCTTTTACTTATAATTCACAATTTAACGCAAAAGCAGGCTTAAACTTAGTAAAGAAATACAAAAAGTTATAAAATATGAGAATTGCAGACAAGCATTTTAGAAATAATTAAAAAATAAAATCCATAGAATTTTCTACGGATTTGCTTTTTTATCTTGAGCCTCCTACCGAGGTATTGGGTTTTGACTCTTTACTGCTGTAATCGGTTGGCGAGGCGGCAGTGTCCCGTAAAGGTTTTGGAGTATCAGTTTCCGCTTGGGTAGGCTCAGAATGTGCTGCTGCTGTATCACCTGATATATTTCTCAAAGAATCTTTATTGTGATTTTCTTTATATTCTTCCCTGTTTTCTTTTTTGTCTGCGCAGCTTCCTAAAGTTATTAAGCCTAAAAGCATTGCTATTCCTAATTTTTTCATATTTAAAGCATATTGGTTAGTTAATCAAATATAAAAAATCTGCCGAAATTATCAGCAGATTTATGTTTTTATAAGATCTATTTCTTATTTCATTGGTGCTGCCGCTGTGTCTACCGGCATTTTCATAGTGTCCGGGCTTTGCATTGGCGTAGAGGTTGAGTCTATGCTTGTCGTAGAATCTGCTGTAACAGTCATTGAGTCCTTGTTTTCTGAAGACATCCGTGGTTCTTTTGATCCGCAGCTTGCGGCAACTAAGCCTATTCCGAAGGCAAATAACATTAACTTTTTCATAATATTTTATTTTTATGGTGTTTTAATCCATACCCAATTATCATTCCAAAAAGTGTAAACTTTATATTAAAATTCGGTAATATTTGTTAAAAAACTGGTAGGGGTTATAAATTGTCGTAGTTCTACTACATCAAATCGTAGAATTACTACAATTTTCGAAATAATTATTCTAAAATTTTAAAGATATTATTGGTGTATCTATCTTTGGGTTATAGAAATCACAAAAAATACTAACGATTAAAATTTACTTATCATGGCAGCAAATTCAAGAGGAATCTTAAAATTCAACGGCAGCGAAGGTCAAAAATTATTAAAGCTGAACTACAGCGTTTCAAGATCAACAGACGTTTCAGGTAGAGTAGCATCAGACCCATCAAATGCGCTTATCAAACTAACGATCGAGGCAACAGAAAAATCTGACATCCTTGAGTCATTGTTAAACGGAAAGTACAAGCCAACAACTGGTGAAATTACATTCAACAAATCTCACGAAGAAGGAACTCTAATTACTTTAAACTGGGAAAACGGTTACGTAATTCAGCATGAGGTAGACTTCGACGCAGTAGACGAAAACTCAATGTTGATCAGCTTTGTTGTAAGTGCTGAGAAAATCAACTACGGAAACTCTGCTTACGAAGGAGTTTGGCCGACAGTATAACAGCAATTCATCAAGGTTTATTAGAGATTCAAAAAAAGACTGTCCGAAAAGACGGTCTTTTTCAGTTCATCGTATATTTCAGTGTTGATTTTTGTACAACTTTATTTTTTATGGCAGCTGATCCTTCTTCCACTCCCGCTTTTTTTATTATTGGTTAGCTACCAAAAATAAAAAAGAGCTCCGTTCAAGCAGGGCTGCGATTGAGTCTATTTTATAAGAATTCAGTAAAATATCACACTCTTACCAGTAAACAGATAGCTAAAAGCCTGAATATAAAAAATTTATAACTTAAAATTTAAATGAATAAATAAAATTTAATATCTTTAATCCACCACATAATCACAACAATATGAATACCTTAGAAAAAAACGGAGGTTCCGCTTTCCGCCCATCACAGAATGCGGCCGGGATCTCAGAGAATCACCATACCGGGATCAACCGCTTGGTAAAATTATCTTTGGTCATTGAAGGTAAGGTGATCAAATATTACAAGCATTTCAAGCTTACCCAAAGTTCTCAGAAACATCACGAATTTACGCTGACATTAGCTCACGATACTTTAGGCGACCGCCAAACCCATACTTTAGAAGAAGCGAATAAGTTTTTAGGCAAAAGATTAACGGCCGTTATTTCTTATAAAGACATTGAAAACAGTCCGGAACGTACTTTTGTCGGTGTCATCACCGGCGTAGGTTTCAGTCAGGAGAAAATGAGCTTGGGAAATATTATTTTATCGGGTTACAGCCCGACTATTTTATTGGATGGGGCACCGCATATTCAGAGCTTTGGTGGAAATCAGGCTGTCAATATGGGAATTATTGCTGAAGAAGTGATTAGGCAGGGTTTAGATAAAAGCCGTTTTGATATCAGAATCGATACAAATGATTATTCTCAAATCATTTACAGCAGTCAGTATGATGAAACCCATTATAACTATCTGGCGAGAATGGCAGAAGCGTATGGCGAGCAGTTTTATTACGACGGTGAAGTTCTTCATTTTGGAAAATTACCTCCACAAAATCAACCGATCAAATTAACCTACGGAAGTAGCGCGAATGACATAAAGGTCGAATTAAAAGCAGTTCATACGAAACCACAATTTTACGGTTACAACAGCAATAAAAATGAAAAACTGACATCGGGTTCTACTCCGATTCAACATGTTGGAGATTTGGCAAAAACAGCGTATCAGCACAATGATGCTATTTTTAAAACACCATCATTACGAGTTGCTCCGATAAAAGCAACCACCCATTTGGATGTTGAATACTCCCAAAAAAGCACATCAGGAAGTGAAGGCGTGAATGTCTTCAGTGTTTCAGGTTCTACAACAGTTCCTTTTTTACATCCGGGATGCAGTGTCGATATCGAAATGCGGAAACCGGATACGAATGAAACATCCTATTTCACAAAAATCATGGTTACAGAAACAACGCATGAGATTGATACCATCGGTCATTACACCGGAAGTTTTCAGGGAATTGCATCTGATACAGGATTTTTACCTAAGCCGGAATTCGCAATACCAATTGCTCAACCACAAATTGCCACTGTAATTTCAAATACCGATCCGGAAGGACAGGGAAGAGTTCAGGTAAGATTTGACTGGCAAACAAACGATACTACTCATTTTATAAGAATGATGAGTCCCGATGCAGGAGGAACCGACCAAATCACCCAAAACCGAGGTTATGTTGCCATACCGGAAGTTGGTGATCAGGTAATGGTGAATTTCGTACACAATCATCCTGATCGACCTTTCGTGATGGGAGGAATGTTTCATGGTGGAACGGCGCTGGGAGGATTTGCAGACAACCGAGTAAAATCTATCATGACAAGGAGCGGTCATAAGGTAGTTTTCACAGAGGATGAAAGTATTATTATCACAGATAAATCAGGCAACGAAATTCATCTGGATACTACGGGAAGTAATATCAATATCACCGCTCCAGAGACGATGACGCTGAATTGTAAGAATATGTTTATTAATGTATCTGAAAATATGACAACGAGTGTAGGAATGGATCAGTCTGATACTATTGGAATGAACAGAACCCAAAGTATAGGATTAAACGCTACCCAAAGTGTGGGAGCTATGAAAATGACTTCTGTAATTGGAGATACAAGCATGTTTATTACAGGAAAGTTGACGGAAATGATTGAAGGAGATGTTACAAGTGAAGTGAAGCAAGGCAAAACTGTGGTTAATTCTGATCAGGGAGTTGAAACCACTTCAAATGGTTCTATAAGTAAACATGCCCAAAAAGAAGTTCAGAATAACAGTGGTGAACGAAGTAAAAACTATTAACATCATCTGATTATGAGTAGAACACGAATTGTAAAAGGGAAGATAGTAGAAGTTATTGAGAAAGATTATAATATTTTTTCTGAAAGTAATATTATATACAATGCTGCTGAAATGGTTACTGAAAAAGGAGAAACCAAAGGAGTAAGCTATGGTATATCTGGAAAACCGGAGAATTTAGGGGTTAAAACCTGTAATTATACTCCTGCAGCTATTGGAAAAGGAGCATGTGATTATTATGTAAATCGTATGAAAAATTTTATGGATCGACATACTGATTGTATACATACTCCTCCCGTATACTATTATGGTCCTTTAAGGGATATAAAGGAAAAAGGTAAATTATCTGAGTATGAGAAAGCAGTAATACGTCTCAAAGTTTTAGCTCAGATGAGACTTAGTATCTTTGGAAACGTAGATGGACATGTAGAAATAGAGGCTGCTGAAAAAGAAAGATTAAAGAAAGACAATATGCTTCCTCACTATTCAAAAGCAAATAAAACGGTAATTCCTACACCTAACGGGAGTTATGGCTATAAATATTGTACTTCATTTACGAATGAATTGATGCCGAAACTAACAAAACATGGACAGACTTGGCTGAATCAGGCCAAAAAAAAGCTACAAGATTATATGGAAATGGGAGTAGTTGATAAGTTTTTTATTTCTAAATATAATACATCTTACAACATTAAAAATAGTCTTACTAAAAAAGATGGCAAAACAATAATTGATAAAACTGGGAAAAAAGTTGAAAAATTTTATACAAATATAGAACTATATAATACTAAATTTCAGAGTTTTGCATTTGCAACACATCCGGATGCTTACAATCCTCTTGAGATGTCAAAACTGCCTGCCCAGGATTTAATAAGAATTCTTCTTACACCAGAAATGAAAGAGTGGATGGGAGCAGAAACATGGGAACAAGCTTGGATTATGGCTAAAAATATGAATTATGGAAGTGTAACAAAATCTTCTTGGGAACAATTAAAGACTGATACAAAACAGGCAGTTGAGAGTACAAAAAATAATCTAAAAAAATATTGGGATGAAATTTTTAACTAAATCATATTTTTTATGCATAATTATTCTCAGTGTAAGTTTAGTTTCTTGTCAAAATAATAGTGAATCAAAAATGGATTGGAAAATAATAGATTTTAATAAAATACAAGGCGAAAAGCCATTTAATACTTATTTTGATGCATTAAGTAGATATAATTTTAATCAAATACTTAATCATAATAAGGATGTATTTTTTTTACTAGGAGATGATAGCGAAGAAAATCATGATAATTATAATGCAATTGTTTATAGCACAAAAAATTTTGGAAATTCTTGGAAAAAAAATGCTTTCGGAAAAGGTACTGTTAAAGAAGGTTTTTCTTTAGATAATGAGGTATTTATTATAGTAGATACTAATAGATTTCCTACTTCAAGCGAACGATCAAGTATATTGTATAAGTCAAATGATTTCGGAGATTCATGGACTGAGATTTTTAAAGAAGATGAAGGAAATATATCAAATATAAACTTTTACTCACAAAAAGCGGGTATTGCTGTGTTTTCAGTCAAGAAAGGCAATGATTTTGTTTATGAATATAGATATACAAATGATGGTGGTGAAAATTGGATATATTTTGATCTAAATCCTGATTTCAATGCTGTGATGACTTCTGATGAAACGGTATTATTTATTGAAAATAATATTAATGTCTATGAATTGAACTTAAAAGATGGAAAAAAAACATTACTTGAAAATTTAGCTGTACCACAAAATATGGAATTGGCTTATATTCGAAAAGATGAAAAAAATAGCAAACTCATTGCTTATTATTTCGGATCAGAGCAGAATAGTACGAAAAGTGGTATTTGTTATTTAGATAAAGGGCAGTATATTTCCTTACCAGATGAATATTATATAAACACATATGATGATTTTTTTTATACTTTGATAGATGATAAACCATATTCTAGTTATGCCTGGAGTGACGACAGGGGTAAAACCTGGAAGACCAAAAAAATTGAAGAATTTTTTATCGTACCAACACCTACGGGATATGCTGATAAAGGGTATGTTTACAAACTAGCGGCGTTATTTAAAGGAAGCCAAGAGGAAAAAGGTGCTAGATTGGTTATTGGGCATCCTGTAATTAAATAAATGCAACTAAGCCAGATAATTTAATCAACAAATTGCTTTGAATAAATGTTTTTTTCTTAAAATTCCTTAAAATTAATCATATTCAAGAGATAATTTTATTTAAAATAGCTCAAAACCTCTTTGTACGAAGGGGTTTTCTTATGTTCGTATCGAAAGTAGTAGAACTACTACACAAAATCGTAGTATTACTACAAAAACTGAGATTTATCATATTTATAGTTCCAAAAGAAATCAATGGCTCTATCTTTGGATTAGAAATAACAACCAAATCACAAAATATTAACTGTTTAAAATTTACAAAACATGGCAGACAATTCAAGAGGAATCTTAAAATTCAACGGAAGCGAAGGACAAAAATTACTAAAGCTTAATTACAGCGTATCTAGATCTACAGACGTTTCAGGGCGTGTAGCATCAGATCCTTCCAACGCTATCATCAAATTAACGATCGAAGCAACAGAGAAATCTGAAATTCTTGAAAGTTTGCTTAATGGTAAATATAAGCCAACAACTGGTGAAATTACTTTCAACAAATCTCACGAAGAAGGTACTTTGATTACTCTTAACTGGGAAAACGGATACGTTATTCAGCACGAAGTAGATTTTGATGCAATAGATCAAAACTCTATGTTAATCAGCTTTGTAGTAAGTGCAGAAAAAATCAACTATGGTGGAGCTGCATACGAAGGCATCTGGCCGGGAGTATAATTTCTCTCTTATGAAATGATTAATGTGTATGAATAAAACTATTCATACACATTTTCAATATACTACCATTTTTGTTTTAAATCATCCTTAATTTCAAAACTTTCCGGTTATGAATCAAAGTGAAGTAAACGAAATTCAAGAATTAAATTCATTTAAATATGCTTGGTACAGAAACGGAAAATATTCTGTTAACGTCAAGTCATACCTTACCTTAGGCAACGGAAAAGCAAACGAAACAGAAACAGAAGAAATCTGGGAAATTATTCCCGGAGAATACAAGCATATTGATATTCTGATCTCAGATAAAAAATATATTCGTTTCGATGCACAGATGAAACCTTTCTACGAAATTCTGGATAAGGTAAATAAAGCAACTGAAAATCTTGCCTTACTTCTCAGCGAAGATAAAACGATTGAAAAGATTGAAAATGATGAGGAAATTATTGAGAAATGGGAAGAGATCAAACGAAAAGAACTTCGTTTTCTGCAATTGGTAAAAGAATCTTACAACGAAATCATCAATATTTATGATAAAGAATTTCAGAGGATTGATGATAATATTAAAGCAAATCTTATTTACCAGATACTTTTCTATCCGTTTCCGAATACCGGAGTCAATTTCACAAATGAAGGTCAATTCAAAGAAAGAGAATTTCTTTCGACCCTTTTTCCGGGAGAGAAAATAGTGTACGATACAAACTATCAGTTTGTAGATAATAAAGATAAATTTCAGATGAATATCGGAGGAAAACTTAAAAGTCACACCGGCGATTTTGATGAAATTTATGCTAATAATTATCAGAAAGCTTTAAATATTCCTTTAGAATATGATTTGATGCTGGAGGGAGAATATATTTATAATCTCGATTCCGTATTATCAGAAATTGTATTTCATGTAAAGGAAAAGCTAAACGAAAAAATGCTGTATGTCTGCAGGTATCATATTCAACTAATAACATAAACAATATGAGTCAACTGTATATCGCACAAGAAACTCCGCTCATGTGTACAAGCGGAAGACGGCTGATCGGGATAGGAGTCAGTTCTCAGTCGAGCGTTTATCTAAAAAATGGTTCCAAACTGATGGCGACAGAAGATGATCGTTTCAAAGACAATTTTATCTGTCCGCAGATGATGGTTGCCGGAGCTATTGCCGGAGTCGGAATCGCCGCTGCATTTGGTGGTGGATTGTTTGTTTTGGCTGCTGCAGCTTGGGCTGGAAGCGCACTTATTGATGATTGTCTTAATATTTGTTCATTTCTTACCAAAGGAAGTGACTGGACGAATACGCATCAAAAAGTAAAAGTTGAAGGTAAAAAACCTCTTCTTCAAAATTCTACGCTTAATTGTTTTTTGGGTGGAACGGTCAAGTTTCATCTTCCTACACCTGCTAAGATTACAGAGTTAAGTAACGCTGCATCGATGGCGCAGGATTCTTATAATGATAATTCTGATGAAGCAGCACAAATTGGTGAGTATACAAGAATGAATACTGATGACCAGGCAGTGCTAGACGACATGTTTGGTCCCGGAAATTTTATTCCTGAAGATTTTAATACGAATCGTGACGATGGATTTTACGCTTCTTTATACAAAAATAATACTACAGGAGAGTATTTTGTAGCTTTCAGAGGGTCAGAACCTAAAGGGATGCAGTTTTATCATGACTGGTTTATAGAAGATGGCGGGCAGGCTTTTGGTGCTCAGACCCCACAGATCGAAAAAACAATGCGTCTGGCAGATAAAATGAACCAAGCAACCAACGGAAATGTCTCTTTTACAGGACATTCTTTGGGTGGAGGAAATAGTGCAATGGCGTCTTATTACACAGGATTACCGGCTTATACTTTCAACACGCGAGGTGTGCACCAAAATACTTTAGATTTTTTAGATGAAAACAATGCGGTAGGATCTACTTCCAATATCACCAATTACAGTACCAGTAATGATATTCTTAATGCACTTCAGAATAACAGAGAAGGTCTTTTATCGACTCTTGCAATTTCAAGAATTCCCGGACTGAATAATCTGGCGCTTTTTGGCGGTCTTACAGGTGCCGTTCCACGAGCTTTAGGCGAACAAAACGAAATTTTCGGGTACATTCCGGATAATGAAGGAATGAATCTTAAAACATTCGGAAGCGGTCACAGCGCATATGCAGATGCTGTAGAAGCGATGATTGCAACCATTAATACCAATGTAATTGCAACAAACCCATAATCCATGAAAAAAATAATTTTTTTAATCTTTTTTACCATGACGTTATTTTCCTGTCAGGATACAAGATCCCGAAAAACTCAAAACAAAGAGCAATACCCTCCTCAAAAACTTTTTGAAGGAAAACAGTTAGAGGCTGCACAGAAAATTTTTGATGAAGATAATTCAGGGTTAGAAAGTGTTTTAAAAGATGATCCGCAAATCATCAACCAGCTGAGTGATAATAAAGGATATACGTTACTCATGTATGCTTCCGTTGTAGAAAATCTTCCTGCAATGGAAATTCTCCTTAAAAACGGAGCAGATCCCAACATTGTGGTTCCTAATGAAGGATTAGGCTTACCCCTTTCTCACGCAGTTGCCTTAAATAATTACAAAATGGCAAAGCTTTTATTCAAATATAAAGCTAATCCAAATCCTGAATTAGGGAATAGTCCGCTTTGCAATGCAATGTCTTTGGGAAATGAACAAATCGAGAAAAAAATGATCGATTTTTTGTTGGATAATGGTGCAGATATTAATCATATATCTTATTTGGGGCACAATATTATGGAAGAAGCAGCACGTAATTTGTCTCAATTCCGTATCGCATTATATCTCTTAGAAAAGGGAGGAAATCCCAAAATAAAAGGAACTGAGCTTTCTCCAATGGCAAAATATATTGAGTACGAAAAAAAGAAAACATCGGAAAATAAAAATCCTAAAGCTGTTGATTATTATGAAAACCTATTGAAAGTCTCAACTATACTTCAAGAGAAATATCACATTACATTTCCTGTAAAAGACGATCCGAAAGCAGAAGCAAAACTGCGAATAGAATTGTATGAGAAACTGAGCGAAAAAGATAAAAAATCTGTGAACTTTAATAAAAATTACGGCGAAAACAGATATAAAGAAGATCAAAAATTGTTGTTACAATAATACCATACTTAAAGAATGAATCGTAGTATTACTACAAAAAGTAAAATTTTAGGCTTAATTTTTTTTCTTTTGGTAATAATATGATTAAATTTAAAATAATAAGAAAAAACAAAAATTTTCGTAATACATAATACGAAAATTTTGTCATCTCTGATGAGATAAGAAAAATAAAAAACCAAATTCACAAGTTTAAAGAAAAATATTATGTTTCAGGATAATACAATAAAACCACAGCTTTCAGGCGAGATAAAGACTGGTGCGACACAAAACCTTCGGGAAGAAGCGTCAAAAGAAATTGCAGATAAAGCCAGCGAAAATATCAAAAACATAAACTCAAAGATTAGCGAACCCATTAATGGAGTAGCACAAAAATCTAATATGTTTATGAATCAGATGGCTCAGACAAACAATCCTGCAGTTATAGAAGAAAAAGTTTGGGCAAATCAACCAACTTCAAAAATTCACAATGCTTTGGCAATAGCCACAAGTCAGGTTTTAGGAATCAACAGAGTGGTAAAGCTCGATTTGATTATCGAAGGAAAAGAAATTAAACATTTTAAGCATTTCAAATTAAATCAAAGCGCTATAAAACATCATGAATTCAGCATTACTCTTGCTCATGATACGCTTGGTTCTGCAGAAAATCATAATCTTGAGGAAGCCCAGAATTTTTTAGGGAAAAGACTAACTGTAATTTTTAAATATAAAGACGTTATCGACGGTCCTGAAAGAAATTTTGTAGGAGTTATTACAGAAGTAGGTTTCAGCCAAGAAAAAGGCAGTTTAGGAAATATTGTTCTGAGTGGTTTCAGCCCGACCATATTATTAGATGCGGCTCCTCATATTCAAAGTTTTGGGGGTGCCCAACCGATTAGCCTAAACAGTATTGCCCATCACGTTATCAAAGAAGGACTTGGCGGAAATAAATTTGACTTTAGAGTAGATGCTCAATACGGAAACGTTTCTTACAGTTCTCAGTACGAAGAAACACATTACAACTATTTAGCTAGAATTGCAGAAGCTTACGGCGAGCAATTTTTTTACGACGGTGAAGTTCTGCATTTTGGAAAGCTTCCACCTGCCGAACAGCCTGTAAAGCTGACTTATGGAAGCAGTGTGAGCGATATTAAAATCAAAATGAAAGCTCAACATGTAAATCCTTCATTTTACGGGTACAACAGCAGTAAAAACGAAAAGCTGACGACGGGAAGTTCAAAAATCACCCACGCTTCAGATATTGCAAAGCGAGCGTACGAAATTTCAGAAAAAACATTTACAACGCCATCTTTAAGAGTTGCGCCGATAAAAGCAGCATCTTTTATGGATATTGATGCCTCACAAAAAGGTACGGCCGGAAGCAATGCTTCGCAGGTATTTATTACTTCAGGAGAAACAACGGTTCCATTTTTATATCCTGGGTGTACTGCAGATGTTGAAATGAGAAAACAAGATACCAATCAAACCTCTTATTTCACCAAATTAATGATGACTGAAGTAACGCACGAGGTTGACGCAAGAGGATATTACACCGGATATTTTGAGGCTATTGCTGCAGACAGCGGATATATTCCACGTCCGGTTTTTGAAAATCCAAGAGCTGAGGCTCAGTTTGCGAAAGTTATCGCAAATGCAGATCCTTTAAATCAGGGTAGAGTACAGGTTCAGTTCGATTGGCAGAGTGGGCCGGATACCTCAGAATTTATTCGAGTAATGACTCCGGATGCCGGAAGCAGTGATAAAGTAAATAAAAACCGTGGTTTTATGGCGATTCCTGAAGTTGGTGATCAGGTGATCGTAAATTTCGTTCATCAACATCCTGACCGACCGTTTGTAATGGGAGGAATGTTTCATGGTGGAGTTGGCGGCGGTGGCGGAGCCGGAAATAATGTTAAAAGTTTATCCAGTAAAAGCGGAAATATTATTTGTCTGAATGACGGAGCAGGAATTGAAATTAAAGACAGAAACGGTAATCATGTCACATTAAGCGGAACGGGTGATGTGACCACTCTTGTGAGTAATGATAATAATGAAGATATTGGTAATAATCATACCACCAATGTAAAAACCAAGACTACAATTAATGTCGGAAAAGATCAGAGTGTTTTAACAATGGATAATGCCGGAAATATTTCTTTGGAAGGAAAAACACAGATCGAACTTAAAGTCGGCGAAAATAAAATAACGATTAAAAAAGATTCAATTACTATTTCTGTAGGAAACGGAATGCTTGATATGAACTCAAAAGATAACGCATTACTTGTTACTCAAAATAATCTTAGTTTACATAGTAAATCAAATACATCAATTAATGCTACAGGTAATACTGTCGTGACAGGTAAACAAGTTGATATAAACTAAATAAAAGATGGAATTGTTGGAATACCAAATTCAGGAGGGTGATACATTAGAACTAATTGCTGAAAAATTTAAAATATCAATAAATGAACTTATTAATTATCATAACAGTAACTCTTCTTTAACAAAACTAATTTCAGGAGACTATCTTCCTATACATTTATCTACCATAATAATAAACCCCGAAGTAAATAACAAACGGGAGATTGATTATTTATTTATTAATGATTATAAAATTATTGCAGAAAGTGAATATTATACTTTTAAAAAACTAATCTATACTTCAAAAACGGAAAGTATTGTAGAGATTAAAAGTATTGTGAGTAATACCTATGAAATAAATCAAAAATCAAAAGTAATTACATGTAGCTCTCCTCATTATGATAGCTATTTAATCCTGTTATCATTATTGGATAAGCCTTTTGAAAATTTAATTGTTTCTACCGACCATAGTGGGAAAATAGTTAAAATAGTTAATCAAACTGAGATAGAGGAAAAATGGGAAATCGTAAAAATAGAATTAAATGAAATGACAGATGATAAGGAAATGTTGAAACAAATAATAGAAACAAGTAAAAGCATATATTCTGATTCGTTAAAACATATAGTAGCAAACATACAATATAATCAAATATTTCCTCAACTTTTTGAAAATAAATTAAACACAAATAGTATAAAGAACAGCCATTCATTAGAACTTTACTCTTCCTTATTTTCTGGCAATAAAATTTGGTTGAAGATAAATACAAAAAAAATTGATAACGGAGAAGATTACTTTGAAATAAAAAATAAGAGCTTTTTAGAAAATAAAAATAAAGATATTCTTAAAGATTTGTATGATAAAACCTACAGAGAATTATTAGGGAATAATTTTGAATATGATTTTAGTTTAAGATCTAAATATAAGCTTGACAAGACAGGACATATAGAAAAGTGTTTATCAGAATTTACCGAAAATATTAATGACACAATTGTGTCTAAATGCAATTACGAAATTACCAAAATATAATATGGGAAATGTATATGTACCTGATGAAACATGGTTAGTATGTACATCAGGAATGAATAAAAAACAGATAAAAGTTCACAGTCAGTCATCAATAAAAAATCAGAATAAATATTTAGCAACAATTGATGACAGAACTGGAGGTAATTTTGTATGTTCGAAAATGGTTATCGCCGGAGCGTTAATTGGTGCTGCTGTTGGTGCTTTGATTTTTTTTACAGGTGGTGCGGCAGCATTAGCATTAGGATCTGTAATGGCTATTGGTGCTACAGCTGGAGCCGCTACAGGTTTAGCCGCTGCAATATCATTTCCCATTTGTGCTATGACGACTTTAATGTATGATTGGGCACCAGTACATCAGAATGTCGAATTTGAAAATAAAAAAGCATTAATAGGAAGTTCTACATTAGATTGTTTATTTGGAGGTAAAATTATTATTTGCTTTTCTGAAGAGTACGCAGATGCAATTGTAAATAAAAACAGAGTAGATACTTTAAGAGATACGGTGGTTATTATTGGGCTTTCTTATTTTGGGGGAAGTTTATTTCAAGGGGTTTCACAAGGTGTACCGGCACTGCTTACTGCGGTAAAGGCAAAGAATTGGATTGCATTAATACAAGCGGGAAGTGTTGTTGGAGCAAATTATACTGCAGGTAAAACCTATGACTGGTTAAAAGATGTAACAGGTATGGGTAATGTAATTAATCCTGAAAGTTTGGGGTCAACTGCGACATCGACTTATGATTACGTTAGTTCTCCGGAAGGGGGACTTTGGGGAGGTGCTTCAGAAATTGAAAATGTAAATACTCAAATCACTCACACATCAGTTACTCAAAACACTTCTATAAATCAAAACAGAACTACAATAATTACACCTAACGGAGAGGTAATTTTACCAAGTACTACAGTACAGCAAACAACCGTAGGAACCCAAACAATATATTCGTCTACCAACCCCAATGCAAGTCCTCGTACAACAAACATAAATATAAGTTCATCAAGTTCATCTACAACGGGATATCATTCGCCATCTATTACAGAAATTAATAATACAACAAATAATTCCAATCTCAATATTCAGACCAATGCTATGAACCAGCTAAAATCAACGGTTGGTAAAGGTCTTATCGAAAATGTTATTAAAGATATTGGTGATTTTGTTACATTCAATCTAATGGCAAATTTTGGTGAAGAAGAAATTGCTCAAGCTTTATTAAATCATGAAGTAGAGGCTGTGAAAGGTATAAATGTAAGAGAAAATGAATTTTAATATAAAGATTTTTATAATAATATTAATCTCAATTGCTGGTATTTTATATGTGCCTTTAAAATTAATTTTTTTAAAGAGTAATCTTATTAGTATAAATGGAGCTTTAACTGAAGTAACAAAATCATTTACAAGAGTTCCTTTCTATAAGTTTCGTATAGCAGATTATACAAATGAATTTTATAACTCTGGAACAGGAGTTTTATCAAATTTGAAGGATGATAAAAAGATATTATATAATAAGAATGATAAGCACATTACTTTTTTTGTAAATAAAAAAGACTTTCTGAAGCTCAAAAAAGGAAAAGACATCCAGTATATTGGATTACAAAAAAAGAATGTTTTTATAGACATCTTTTACTATTATTTTTCTCAATTTGGCAAACTTCCTTTTTTTGTTTTTTGTATTTTAATGATGTGTTTAAATGCTTATGCAATCTATACTTTCAAACTCAAAATTTTTGAATTTTTAATCGTTGTTTATCTGTTTTATGGTATTTTAATTTTAGTATTATGAGAAAAATTATTGCAATAATTGGAGTTTTTGCTCTACTATCCTTCATGTCCTATAAATTTTTATTTAAAAAAGATGAGCAAAAGTATTTAGATAAAGGAATAGAATACTTTAATGAAAACAGATACAAAGAAGCTTTGGTTTATTTTGATATGGCTGAAAAATTAGGTAATACTGATGCGCTTAAATACTCTGGTGTAATCTATTTAGAATCTGGTAATCCTAAAAGAGCAATACCAAAATTAAAAGGTTATCTCAGCCATTTAGATTCTCAGCATGAAGATAATAAGATTATACTGAATGATTTAGGAGTGGCTTATTTTAAAATTAATGATATTCAGAATGCAAAACTATATTGGAAAAAAGCCTCTGAACGTGGCAATCAGACAAGCATGAATAATTTAAAAGAACTTGAAAAAAATAATATTAAATAATTAGAATACATAATTTAAGCCGATTATAAGTCTTTCAGAATATACTTCTCCTTCATATAAATAAGTTTATTAGGAAAAGATTTCTGACAAATTCTATTGATTCAACTGTTGAAAATAATTTGTGAATATTGTTACAAAACGAAACTTTAGAATACTAGATTCAATTAATCATCTTAAAAAATATTTTTTTTGGTAAGTAAAATTTAAATCATAACTTTCTAACATCTTTTCTCAAGTTATTTAGAATTTAAAACTCCATCAACTAACAATTTTGTAAGTTCTAGATTCATCTTATATTTTACAATTGTATGTGAGGACAGCTAATTAAAATATAAATTTGTGAAAATAGATAGCTACGAAAACATCTTACATAAAAAAGAAAATCAGAACTAAAAATTTTTAATTCTGATTTCCCTATAATATTGTAAAGTAATTGATTTATTTAGACTCCAAATCAACAGTATAACTTTTAGGGCTGTATTTTGTAAGCGATCCGGTTGCCGCATCAATTCCTACACCGATTGCGCCGCCAAGAAGAATGTTTAGTAACGTTACCGGATTAAAAGTTTTGGTAAGCTTCACTTCTTTAGTCTCGAAACCTTCTTTTTGAAACATCACCATTTGTTTACCCAAACCTCTCGGGATTTCTGCTGTACAAGGTGTTAAACATTTTTCAACTCCTTTATGGATTACTTTTGCACCTTCCGGTGTTGTGGTAAATGTGATTGAATCTTTGGTTCCTGTAAAAATGGTCGCACAAGATGTAGTAGAAAGCACAATGCTTAAGCCAAAGACAAGTGATAAAGTTCTTTTCATTTTTGATTAGATAGTGTTTTTAATTTTAATTTTTGCTGAAACAGAATATTTTAGCTCTAATTTTCAGTAATGCGAAAATATATTTTTTAAGTCGAATAAAAAAATATTCATTTCGTTCAGAATTAAATTACTCATTTAAGAATAAAATGTTTTCAGCTTCTTTTTCACTTTTAGTAGGGTAGTAAATCTCTTTAATTTGATTATACCAAACTGATTTTTCAAATTTTGACTTGTTGATTGATGCTTTGACAGAGTTTGAATAATAAACTTTACTGTTGATTAATAACTTAAATCTTATTTTAGTTTTAAAATTTCCGTTATATTTTTTTGAATTTAAAGCGATGACTGCTCCAGATTTGAGATTAATTTTTTTGAGATAAGATACTCCACAATCGGAGTTAACCCAAAACTCAATCGGTTTCCAGTCTTTATCTTGAGTTAAAGCTTCCTGAATAAGAGTTAGTTTATTATCTTGAGGAATAAAGTGTAAATTTTCTTGCTTGTTGTTTTTTACATATATAGAAAATACCGAGTCATTTTTAATCTCAGCAAATGCCAAAATTGAATCCTTACTATTTTTGATAAATAGCTTTTCTATCCTTGAATCTGATTTAAATAACTCGTTAATTTGATTCTCATTTAAAAAAAGTTCAGTCTGTATATTTTGAGAATATATAGTGAAGGATAATATTATAGAACAAAAAGTAAATAGTTTTTTCATTATTTGTGAAATGTTGGTTAGCTTTAATTTTAAAAATCAAACCCTTTTTCCTTGAGTTTTGTTATATTAAAATAAACTCCGGGCAATTTATATTTGTCTTTTTCTAGAGCTAAATAATCACAATCGCCGGTTAAGCTCTGCGAAGCAATTTCTAACTTCAACATATTCATCACAACATATTCGTGACTTACAGCAATTACATGAAATCCTGATGCACAATCTCTTCCGTCTCCCGAGCTGAAAATAGCGCCGAATAAACCATAAAAATTTTGAGAAACTTTGTTTGCCATCGCTTCATTACCATCTAAATGATAAATGTAGCCAAGAAAATTCATCACACGCAGATTGAGAGGAAACTCTTTTAGTGAAGCATTCGATATTTTTATAATTTCTGCGTAATCAGATTTTTTTAAATCCTTACTTTGAAAATATGGGATAAGCTTTTTATCATTTTCTGAAGTTTTATACGGATGATAGTCTTTCTGAAAGGTATATCCAAAATACAAATGCTTGTATTGATCACTGGTAATGAGCGTGTCATTTGCTTTCAGTTTATCCATCAATTTCGGATAATAATATTCTGAATCTTTATTCTCAATATTTGTCTGAATGGCTTTATAGTCCGGAGCTTCATATTCTTTTGTTTGAGAATAAATAAAACCCGGGACAAAAAGTAGAGAAAAAAATAGGATATATTTTATCATGATGCTTTAGAATATTTTAATTTCTATTTTCTCGTACTGCACGAATCAGTTTTTCATTTCTCTTTTCAGCTCGTGAATTTTGTAATGATAATGCAGCCCATATCGCTGCAGGAATCCAGCCCAAGATTGTAATTTGCAAGATAAAACATATAATTCCTGTGATGATTTTTCCTCTCACAATAAAGGATAAAAATGGAAGTAAAATAGCAAGTAACATGGTTTGAAGTTTTTAAATTAATTGATTTCTAATGTGAATGTGGATCAAAATATGCCTTGAAAGTAAGCGGATTTTCACGCATATTTTCAGCAGTTTCCAGATATTCATGATATTCTTCGGGATTTATTCCCATATCCACCATTACGATTGCAAGATTAGTGTACAGATTTTTATCTTCCGAACCCAAATCTAATGCTCTTTTTAAGACTATAAGAGCATTTTCATACTCGCCCGAATCACATAAAATAGCTCCGAGATTAATCAAAGCAGATGTGTTTTCAGATTCTATAGATAAAATATCTTCAAGTTCTTTAATCAAAAGATCGTTGATATCATCCCAATGATCCTCATTTTCCCATCTTTTTGCCTGAAGTCTTTTTACATTTTCTAATCTGTGGGTAATATTATTCATGGCGTAAAATTACGAAATTGTAAATACTTATTTTCCTTTTACCTGCGCTTTCCAAACAGCCATTTCGGAATTTCATCGGTTACCAAAAAAGGAATCACAATATTATTATGATTAAGATTGTTGAAGGTTGTAAAGATCAAATTTTTATTGAAAGAAAGTTTGTCGTACAATTCAACGCTGCCAATATATGGGTTTTCATCATCATTTTTACCATGAATTAACCAGATATTTTTTTCTTTAATTTTAGTAAGATTCGAAAAATCAGGAACCGAAGCCACGGAAACAATCGCAGCAAATGTATCAGGACTCAGATTCATAAGATTTTGGGCAGTCGAACCTCCCATTGAATAACCAATCAGATAGATTCTGTTTTTACCAATATTCGGATATCCTTTTTTAAGAGCTTTAATTAATTTCAGTAAAGCAAAAACTTCGTCAGATGGTTTTGAAACCTGAATACCGTCTTTATTAATCTTATAATTTGTAGAGCGTTTAATAAACTGTGGCGCTACAACGTAGCATGGAAACTTTTCATAAATTTCATCCCGCAGCCATATTTTAGCAAATGGCTCAAGCTGATTTTCATTATCGTTTCCGATCCTTGTGGAATTATGAAAGGTAATAACCAAAGGATATTTTTGATTGATGAGGTTATTTTTAGGGATTAAAAATCGATAAGGAATTGTAATCTCATTTTCTGCAAATGTTTTCTTTTGAAACGCATTGGTGTTTAAACTGTTTAATAATTTTCTGTTGTTCAAAAAAGTAAGCGTATCAACTTCCGTTTCCCGAAATTCTTTCTTTTGTGCAAAAGCTTTATGGATGGTGAAAACTAATAAAAGAATTATTTTAAATTTCATAACTGGTAAGATTATTAGAATGCAAAAAGTTAGTTGTATAAACTTGTTTTATGGATTGTTTTAATTAAAGTTTTTTCTTCCGCTTTTGTTTCATCCGAATTTTGAACAGAAACATAATCTATTGTAATTTGAGGTTTGTTTTTCTTGAAAATAATGGAAAATATTGCGAAAAGTAAATGTGAATTTATGATTTATTGAAGTGTTAGCTGTACTTATTTTATTTTTACCAAATAGTTTCAAAATATTCACAAACAATTTTCATTTCTTCATTTGGTTTTTCACCAAATTTATTCATTTCTTCAGTATAATAATCCCAATGAACCTTTTTCCAATATTCTAAGGTTTTATTACCTTCACCTTCAAGTTGAGCATATTCAGATGTAATATCTTTATATTTTACAATTTCGACCTTTGTTGTTCGAATTATTGCTTTGGGATTTCCATTCCAATCTGTAACAATGGCAATATCTCCAACTTTTGGAAGTTCTTCTTTATTTTTTTCAAACCACCAAACGGATGGTGAAGTTGCTTGTTTTATTTTTTTAACTACTAAATCGGCACATTCATCTGCATCCTTTTTATTGTCACAAAAGTAAAATGATTGTGGTTGTATCGTATTTTTGTATTCAACATTATTTTCTTGAAATTCTTTCCAATACTCTGTCATATCAATTTCTTTTTTATTGCAAGACAATAAACTTATAAAAATAAAAAGGAATATAAATCTATACATGATTTTTTTCTGTGTTTACAGGTAATGTTTAGGCGCTTTGCGTTAGGGCAGGAAATCGAAGCAAAAAAGCTGGTATTATTACTAATGTTTAATTGAAAAACTACTGTTGAATTTTGCACTTCAGCCCGCCTGATACAAAACCCTTGTTAGCAGTGGTTTTTATTTCCACTTTTCTGTCCATTTCTTTTCGTTTTCTGTTAATATTTCTGTGTTTGGTTCATAGTTTGGATTTGAAATGTACCAATCCATTTTTTTGTAAAAAGTATTCAACTCTTGATTTTGAAAAACATAACCACGTCTTGCGAAAGGTAAATTCTTTAAAATTTTTCTTTGTAAATCGTTCTTTGGTTCATTTATATTTTCTTCTTGATAATAACTGAAAGGAATATATTCTAAATTTTGAATTCCAATATAATTTTGAGCGTAAAGAAATAAGTCTCCGTTAATTTTGAAATTCTTTTTTTGGAAAATTAAATTTCCTTTTTGTAAATGGAATTTTGTTGCATCATTTTCAATAAATGAATTTTTAACGCCTTTAACGTCTTCTGTTTTACCAATTCCGTTTAAAAGCCATTCATTTGCGTTTTTGTAAAATGATTTATTGATAGAGAACGTTTCGAATTCGCCAATATCAATAATTAATGTAAAATCATCTATTTGTTTGTTTGCCCAACGATTGGCGGCAGTTAATACATATTCAAAATCATAATTGTAGTCAATTGAACCTGACAAGTCGTAGTTGTAGGTATGTTTTATAATATTGACGCCTTTTTTGAAATTTGCTTCAAAATGATACACGTAATAAAAGTCAACATAATTTACACTTGCATTATCATCGAATTTAGGAATGCCTTTAGATTTTATTTTCCCGTTTTCAGTATATAATGAATCAGAAACATAAGCAACATTGTATTTTAAAATATTGTTATTTAGGTCTACTGTAAAATCTCTCATATACGGATGGTGTCCATTTTTTGGCGTTCCATCAACATCACCTTCAGGCGAAAAAGCTTCGAAACCAATAGTTAATTTTTTGTCTTCGTTTGGATTAAAAAATTCATAGTAGACAGTTACTTCTATAAAGTTATTTCTGACTTTTTTAAGCGTCAAAATTTCTTTTCTGACAGTAATTTCTGTTTCATTGATTGGAATGAGTTGATTTCCTTTTGCGAAAAAAGCTCCGTCATTTGCAAATACAGAATAATTTATAATTATAAATAATATTGTAAAAATGTGTCTTGTCATTTGGTGTCGGTTTTTTCTATTGATTAAACCAGTTAATTGTTTTTTCAATAACCATCTTCCAACCGTCAATTTCAGGTTTCTCAAGTATATTAAAAGAATGGTCAGCATTTTCGATAAGTTTTAATTCTACATTTTTCCCTTTTGTTAGTAAAGTTGTATAAGCGACTGTTGCAGATTCAGGATGTACTGCTTTATCCGAAGTTCCTTGAAGAATTAATATTCTCCCATTATAGTTTGATAGTTCATCAATAACAGAAGTTTGTAAAAGACTCGACCAGCGTAAATACGTAAAGCCCAAAAATTTCTTTTCGGTATTAGTTGGGTCGGCTAAAATATCCGCCCATTTTTCTTTGACATAATTTATTCTTTCTTCCGAAGTCGGCATATTATGTTCCTTCGTATTGAAAAATGTTCCGTCATCTGCAAATTTATATAAACTGTAAAGTTGTGAAGGACCTTCTCCAGCCATAATTGCAACATTAGATATTTTGTCTTTCATTAAATTTGCAACTCTTGATGCGACAACACCTCCTTCCGAATGTCCAGCCAATAAAATTTTGTGCTTATCTATTTTTTCATTTTGTATAACATAATTTATTGCATTTACAATTGTGTTACTCCAACTTTCAAGAGAAAATTTATGGTCAAAAGATTTGGACTCTCCTTTTTGCAAATATTTAACTCCTGGTTTTTCGGCAATTAAAACTCTGTATTTTTCTTGTCCAACATTAAACCAAGCCATATGTCCGGAAGTAGGAACAATCTGCCCGTTTCTGTTCTCAAATAATGAATTTATTCCCGAACCTTGAACATAAATAATTAAGGGCAAATTTTCTTTATGAGAAGTTACAGAAAGATAAAATGTTATTGTGTCTTTGTCTATTTTAAGTTCGTATTTGTCATAAGGTAGATTTGGCAAGAAGTCAATTTTTGCTTTTTGTGCGAATATTGAATTTGCTAAAAGAATGAAGAAAATAATTGGTCTAATTTTCATTTTATATACTGTTTTTTATAAAATTATGGCTAACGTTTTGGGGCTTTGCGATGGTGGGGCAATCGAAGCACAAATCTTCAATTTTGACAAAAGTTCAATCGAAGAACTGCCGTTGAACTTTGCAGTTTCGCCCCACTATTGCAAAACCCTTGTTGTGCGATTGTGCTTTTCTAATCTTTTTTTTCGAATTTTGTCATAAACCCAGTTCTCATATTCATTTTAGTAAAAACATCGTAATATCCGTTTCTACAAATGAATAACGTAGCGGAAGTATGATTTCTACTTTCAATTTCCTTGATGTACTTTTTTTGACTTTCGTTTAAGATGACATTTTTATAATCTAATTTTCCATCTGATACAAGAGCAATTATTTTATCTTCAAAATTCCATTTTTTTATGTCGTAAGACGACATTCCTGATGAGATATTCGTCAAAGTTGGATTACCATATAATTGGGTTAACTCTGTTGAGAATTTTTCTATAATTTCAGTCTTTATACTGTCAGTTGTGCCAGAAATTATAAGCAGATTGTTTTTTAAATCTGTTATTGCATTTACTTCATCGAATTTTAAATTTTTAAAAAAGCCGACACAATAATCTTTATTCCAATTGCTTCTGCCTATACCTGTTTGGCGGTAAGTAATCGCATATGGTTCAACAATTCTAAAATCATTTCCATCAACGTCAATCGTATCCGCATCAGCTTGAAAGAAATAAATTTCTTTTAGGTCGCTCTTCCTCATTTTATGATAATCTGTCCATTCCGCTCTCAAAGATTTTGAATAATATTCTTTTGTGTTAAATCTTCCGAAATTTAGTTTTTCAAAGTCAAGATTTCCATCTTCTAAACTTGATTGGCAAGAAGCAAAAAAAGGTAAAATTGTAAATAGTAATAAGATTTTTTTCATTTGTTTTTCTGTAAGTCTATCTTTGGCGAATGTTTGTTTAGCATATCGCACAACTTCCAAATTTACGCATTGCGTCAATCCAATTTATATAACATTCGCAAAGCTAATTTTTGAAATTAATTTTATTTTTAGTTGATGTGTTGGTTTTTAGTTGTTTATGTGAAATTTTGTTGAAAATATTTTTCGGATTGACGAATGTTTAGTATTTTTGGTTAAAACATACATTGATGAAATATTCTCAAATATTCAGACAAAAACTTGAAATTGCAAGGTACAGCGAATCCACAATCAAAACTTATATCTCTACTTTAACTTCATTTTTCAAATCAATTGATGGTACTGCCATCGAAGAGGTGAACGAAACTATTGTTGAAAAGTATCTGTATCATGAGATAAGGGAGAAAAATATTTCGCAATCATTTCAAAAACATATTTTAGGAAGTATTAAACTGTTTTATGAAATAATGTTTAGTAGAAAATTTTCTTTGTCACATTTATATCCAAAAAGAGTAGAGCACCAATTACCAAAATATCTCAACAAAGAAGAAATTTTAAAAATGATTGGATTAACTGAAAATTTGAAACATAAATCGATGATAAGTCTCTTATATGGATGTGGTTTAAGAGTAAGTGAATTAATTAATTTAAAAATCACAGATATAGATTCAAAATCTGGAAGAATCTCGATAATTCAGGCTAAAGGAAAAAAAGATCGCTATGTAATGCTGCCAAAATCTGTATTGCCGTTGCTTAAAGAATATTTTGAAAAGTATTTTCCACAAACCTATCTCTTCGAAGGCGGAAAAAACGAAAAATATTCACCCCGAAGTGTTCAGCAAGTTGTAAAGCAGGCGGCTTTAAAGGCGAAAATACAAAAATTGGTAACACCTCATATCCTACGCCACAGTTTTGCAACACATCTTATTGAAAATGGTACCGACATCATATATATTCAGGAGCTTTTAGGACATAACAGTGTGGTGACTACTCAAATTTACACGCATATTACAGATTTAACCATAAGAAAAATTCAAAGTCCTCTAGATATTAAATTTTGAGAACTTTGAATTTGAATGATTTACCCAAATGCCCTCTTCAACAAACTCTCCACTTTCGGCTCACTTCCTCTGAAATTCTTATACAATTCCATCGGATCTTTCGTTCCGCCTGAAGAAAGTAAAATTTTAAATTTTGCGGCAGTTTCAGGATTGAAAATTCCGGTTTCCTTAAAATATTGAAAGGCATCGGCATCCAAAACTTCCGCCCATTTGTAAGAATAATATCCCGCGGAATATCCGCCCTGGAAAATATGTGAAAAACTTGGGCTCATCGCTGTTTCAGGATTTGCAGGATACAATTGCGTTGCTTTCGTATAATCATCTTCAAATTCTTTTACACTCTTATTCTCCAACTCTGCAACTTTGGTATGATAATTCATATCGAGCAATCCAAAACCAAGCTGTCTCATCGTTTGATAACCTTCCATAAAGTTTTTCGACTGTTCGATTTTCTCAATTTTTTCATCAGGAAGAACTTCTCCTGTTTTATAATGTTTGGCAAAAGTTTTTAAAAATTCCGGTTCGTAACAGAAGTTTTCCAAAAACTGAGAAGGCAATTCTACAAAATCCCATTTCACAGAAGTTCCTGAAAGATTTGGGTATTGCGTATTTGCCAACATTCCATGTAAGGCATGACCAAACTCGTGGAATAAGGTGGTCACTTCCTGAAACGTCAGTAAACTCGGTGTATCTTTTGTCGGTTTGCTAAAATTACAGACGATAGAAATATGCGGACGAGAATTTTCACCGTCTTTTTGATATTGATTTTTATAGCTCGTCATCCAGGCTCCGGCTCTTTTGCCTTTTCTTGGAAAATAATCGACGTATAAAAGAGATTTAAAAGTTTTTTCAGGATTGTGACTTCCATCTTCCAACTTCTCGCTTCCAGCCTCAAAAACCTCATATACTTTCACATCTTCATGATATTTCGGAATGTCATTTCTTTCCTTAAAAGTCAATCCGAAAAGTTGTTTTGCCAGACCAAAAACAGCATTTTGAACCTGATCTAAAGGAAAATAAGGTTTTAATTCCTCATCATTCAGATCATATTTTGCTTTACGAAGTTTTTCGGCATAATATGCGTGATCATAACCTTGCATTTCATCGATTCCGTCGGCTTTTGCTAAAGCTTTCAATTCTTCGATTTCTTTTTCAGCGTAAGGTTTTGCTTTAGTCAATAATTCATTTAGAAAGTCGATTACTTTTGTCGGCGATTTTGCCATTCTTTCTTCCAGAACATAATCTGCGTAATTCGTATAACCTAATAATTCTGCCTTTTGCTGTTTTAGACTGAGAAGCTCCTTTATTAAATTCTGATTGTCAAATTCTCCACCGTCAAAAGACTTTTTGCCATTTGCCAACGCAATTTCTTTTCTCAATTCACGGTTTTCAGCATACGTCATGAACGGAATATAGCTTGGATATTGCAATGTCACAACCCAACCTTCCAGATTTCTTTCTTTAGCCTCTTCAGCATATTGTTCGATAATTGCTTCCGGAATTCCTGCCAAATCTTCTTTATTGGTGATATGTTTGAAATATTGATTGGTCGAAGCCAACACATTTTGCCCAAACTGAAGGGATTTTAAAGATAAATCCATGCTGATTTTCTTTAACTTTTCTTTGTCTTCTTCGTTTAATAAAGCACCGCTTCTTACAAAACCTTTATACGTTTCATTCAAAAGCATTTGCTGCTCTTCGTTCAGATTATATTTCTCTTTTTGGTCATAAACTTTTTTGATTTTATTGAAAAGAGCTTCATTTTGAGAAATTTTTGAAGAATATTCGGTTAAAATTGGTGAAACTTCCTGAGCAATTTTCTGGAGCTCATCACTTGTTTCTGCCGAATTTAAATTAAAAAATATATTCGAAGCTACATCAAGCTGTTCACCCGAAAAGGCTAATGCTTCAATGGTATTTTTAAAAGTTGGTTCTTCCGGATTATTAATAAGAGCATTGATTTCTTCTTCAGATTGTTGAATTAATGCTTTGAAAGCAGGAAGATAATCTTCATTTTTTATTTGATCAAAAGGTGCTGAATGATATGGTGTATTGAATTTTTCTGTTAAAATATTCATTGACGTATTTTTAATTGATGTAAATTTAATTATTTGATTTGAATTAATTTTTTATGCGCAAAAAAGATGCCTTGATCTTCATTTGTGACAAATGTACCTAATGAGGAATATTCTTGTCATAGGAAAAGATGGCGTTGTGATGAAATGTTTAATTTTGATTTTAGATAAAAGGATGAAATATCGTGTTATTCAAAGTATTTAGCTTTTTGTTTACGGTCAAAAGCAACTTTAATATTTATAAACTATGAAATCACCATTAAAAAGATTTCCAAAAAAGACTGATGCAGATTGGTGATTCTATATAACGAATAAAAAACTTTAAAAATCTATATATGAAAACAATTTTAAAAATTATTGGTGGGATTGTCCTCTTAATCGTTGTGTATGCAATCATTGCAATGCTGGCTTTTGGTAAAAATTACCATTACGAAAAATCGATGGTGATGAATGCTCCGAAAGAAAAAGTTTGGCAGCAGGTCGCTTCAATGAAATCTTTTAATGAATGGAATCCCTGGATGAAATTAGATAAAAACATGAAAATTGTGTACACCGGAACTCCCGGTGAAGTAGGAGATAAGTATTGTTGGGAC
This sequence comes from Chryseobacterium indoltheticum, assembly GCF_003815915.1. Lineage (NCBI taxonomy): Bacteria > Pseudomonadati > Bacteroidota > Flavobacteriia > Flavobacteriales > Weeksellaceae > Chryseobacterium > Chryseobacterium indoltheticum. Next base: position 3,587,486 of record NZ_CP033929.1, on the reverse strand, counting down.
AGCAAAAATGATGATGCAGGCGCCGGATGTCAGGAAATTAAAGAATTGGTTGCCAATGAAAAGCAAAAAACAGAAATGACTTTTAAAAGACCTTTTGAAGGACAGGCGATTTCGGATATTGTTTTAACTTCCGAAGGAAATTCTACAAAAGTGACCTGGAGTATGGATACCGAACAAGAAACGTGGATGAAAATTATGAGACCGATGATGGATTACCAAATGGGAAAATCTTACGATGAAGGTCTTACTAACTTAAAAGCTTTGGTTGAAAAATAAATGTAACTTATAATAAATTTCTAAAAAACTGCTTTCAAATTGTTGAAAGCAGTTTTTTATTTAAATATGTTAAAAATCTCATCTGTCAAGGTTCTATTAAAAAAAATAAGCAACTTTTTAAATTAAATATTATCTTTATGTAAAGATTACGATGTATGCAGAAGGCGATTTACAATAAAAATGAATTGCGGATTTTTGTAAGAGATATGATTTCTGGAAAAGTAAAAACGTTAGAGTTTTATTTGAATTTTACTTTGGAAGCAAGCCGCGAAATAAAAAAAACTTCAAAATACGATTCGATCCGTGAAGAAATGCAGGATGAGATTTACCATTTAGATAAGCAGATGGCCAACTTAAGAAATATGCAGCAACAGATGAAGAAAGTTTTGAATTCTGAATCTGAACATGCCAAGTTAGGTTCATTAGTAATTACCAATAAAGCCCGTTTTTATATTTCTGTTTCTTTGGGTGAATTTTTCTTTGAAGGCGACCGTTTCTATGCTATTTCTCCCGAAAGCCCAATGGCTCAGAAAATTATCGGCATGAAAGCCGGCGAAGAGTTTACCTTAAATAAAATTCATCAGAAAATTGAGGAAGTGATATAAAAGAACCATGTAAAAAGTAAAAAGATGCAAGTGAAATAGCCACAAATACACTAATTTTTTTCAAGTTTTAAAACTTATATTCGTGAATTCGTGGCATCAAAAAAGCAACCAAAAATTTAGTAAAAGCATATTACATCCAAAAAAAAACTCCCAGCTTTTCATAACTTGCTTCCATCTTTTCCTTAATTTTGTGTTCATGAATAAAGCAGAAGTTTTAAAAGAAATCATAGAACAAAGAAGAAGCATCTTTCCAAAAGATTACAGCGAAACAGAAATTTCTCAGGAAATAATCGAAAAGATTCTTCATTCGGCAACATTGGCTCCCAATCATAAACGTACAAAACCTTGGCGTTTCAAAATTTTCAAAGGGGACGAAAAAGCAAATTTGGCTGTAGAAATGCAGGAAATTTATAAAGCAAGTCAAGCTCCGCAAGTCTTTTTAGAAAAGAAATATCAGGATATAGGTTTTAAAATCAACAAAGCAGATGCTGTAATTTCTATCGTTGTTAATTTCAGCGGAATGGTTCCTGAGTGGGAAGAGATTGCAGCGGTTTCTATGGCGGTGCAGAATATGTATCTTACCTGTACAGCAAATGGAGTAGGCTGCTATTGGAGTTCACCAAAAATTGTCGACCATCTGAAAGATTCTTTAACGATCGAAGAAAACCAGAAATGTCTTGGTTTGTTTTACATGGGAAATGTTGATTAGTTCAATGTAACAATCTAATAATGTAACAATTTAACAATGTAGCAGTTTACCAATTATTGTAGTAAGGTCGTGTGTGAATTTTAGACTAATTTCATAGCCCTGATTGCAGCGACATCCTTTTTCTGCGTTGGCTTGAAAAAAGTGCCTGCGAAAAAGATATAGCGGAAAGCAGGTTCCCGGCTCCTGAAAAATATTCTTCTAAAACTTTTTACTTGAGCCATTTTACTTGAAACTTTTTACTATCTTTGCACACTTAAATATTTAACCGGGACGAGTTCCCATAACATTCAAACATTATGTCAGTAAAAATCAGATTACAAAGACACGGTAAAAAAGGTAAGCCTTTCTTCCACATCGTAGTTGCAGATGCAAGAGCTAGAAGAGATGGTAGATTCATCGAAAAACTAGGTACTTACAACCCAATTACAAACCCTGCTACAATAGATTTAAACGTTGATTCTGCTGTAAAGTGGTTAAACAACGGAGCTCAGCCAACTGATACGGCAAAAGCTATTCTTTCTTATAAAGGAGTTCTTTACAAAAAACACTTACAAGGTGGTGTTGCTAAAGGAGCTTTTGATGAGGCTGAAGCTGAGAAGAGATTCAATGCTTGGGTAGAGTCTAAAGAATCTAAAGTACAAGGTAAAGTAGACGGTTTGGCAAATGCTAAAGCTGACGCTAAAAAAGCTGCTTTTGATGCTGAAACTAAAGTAAACGAAGCTAGACTTGCTGCTGCTTCGCAAGCTGAAGCTGATGCAAAAGCTGCTGAAGAAGCTGCAAACGCACCTGCTGAAGAAGTTACAGAAGCTACGGAAGAACCAACTGCTGAAGCAGAAGGAACTGAAGAAACTCAGGCTTAATTCTTTTAAAAAGATACAAAGCAAAGGCACGATTTTTCGTGTCTTTGTTGTTTACAACAAAATAATCTGTTTTTACTTTTTGAAACAGATTTTTAAAACTCTCACGTCATTATGAAAAAGGAAGACTGTTATTTATTAGGAAAAATCACACGCAGACACGGGCTTGCCGGAAATGTTATCCTTAAGCTGGATACTGACCAACCCGAGCTTTATAAAAAACTAGATTCTATTTTTGTAGAAATCAACGGTTTGCTGGTGCCTTTTTTTATTGAAAAATCTTCTTGGAGCAAACTTGATGCTTTGAATATTGCTTTTAAAAATTCTTCTGAAGCTTTGGTAGATCAGTCTTTAGGGAAAAGCGTCTATCTTCCTTTGACGAGTCTGCCTGTACTTACCGGCAAACAATTCTATTATCACGAAATTATCGGATACGAAATTTTTGATGAACAAGATAATAGCTGTGGTATTATCAGATCAGTGAATGACCAAACGGCGCAGAATTATTTTGTAACCAATCTTGATGGAAAAGAAGTGGTAATTCCATTAATCAAAGACTGGATTCTTGAGGTAAACCGTGAAGAAAGATTCATCAAAATGCAAATTCCGGAAGGTTTAATCGATGTATTTTTGGTACCTTCGAAAAAGGATGAGTAAGATTACAAGTCTTTTTCCCATTTATAGAATCCAAAAACTACAATTCTATTTTCAGCAGGTGAAATTTCGTAGACAATAAGATATCCTTTTACAATTAAATCACGTATGTTTTCATCTTCGAAAAATATAGATTTTCTATTTATTTTTGGATTGTTTGAAATTTCTTTAATTTTTCTAAAAACTAACTGATTAAATTTTCTTGCGGCAGTTTTTTTATCTAAAGAGATATATTCTATTTGCCTTTTTAGTTTGTTTGTGAAAACAGATGTTACTTCAATTTTCATTTTCAGAAATAAAATTGTCAATGTCCTTTTCTGCCTCGTCAATGCTTATTAAGTTTGATTTTCCTGATTTGTAAACTGCATAATCTTCATTTACAAGCATCTTTAAATCATCGAAATTATTATCAGTTTTACGTTCCAAAATTCCATCTACATATCCTAAAACTTGTTGTAGAATTTCTTTTGGTGCTGTTTTTAATTTATGTTGAATCTCTTTATAGATAGATTCTTCTAAAGCTGTCATAATTCGCAGATTTTTATCAAAGGTAAAAATTATATTTTTAAACACAATTACTCTCCGACTCTTAAAAGCTCCAACCTAATCACGCCTTCAACTTCTCCTGCAATGCACTAATTTGATCATACATTTTATTGAAAAACATTTTGCGTTCCCGGTTTCCGGAAGTATTCAGTGATTTTGAATTTTTAAGTTCATGTTCAAAATAAACCAATGTATCATTGCACGTATTTTCGTCGTTGGTCATCATGTATCCAAACATATTGAAAGGAATAAAAAACGACGATTGATATTCATTTTTAAATAAAATATTGTTGCTTAAGATCACCAAATCGTTGACATATAATTTAAAATCAGGATTATGCTGTATTTTATATTCAATATTTTCTATGACACTTCTCACTTCTTCCAAAATCAACACAATATCTTTATATTTTAAAAGACCCATTTCAGAGTAGAAAGAAATCTGCATCAGAATACTCATGATCGTGGTGTCATTCCAAACTTCAGTTACATTCTGATTTTCGTACAAATCTTTCAGCATTTCATTTTTTGGCGAATGATAAGGAAGATCAAAATCTTCAAAAGAACACAGAAATTTATCTTCGTTCAGCAGATTCATCCATACATAAAATTTAAAACGGGAAAGAATAGTATCTGAAATGGTATAAAAAAAAGGAATATCTTTCGCAGAATAATAGACTTTCGACTGATTAATACTTTGGAAAACATCCAAAATCTTCAACGAACTTTCAAAAAAGTGCAGTAAATCTTCTTGTGTTTTTACAGGACGTGTTCTTTTTACAACCAATTGATTTTCTGTTCCCAAAAACTGGTCGATTGAAATTTGGTAATACTTAGCCAGTTCCACCGCTTCTTCAAAACTGAATTTGGCTTTCATTGAAGTTCTCCGATGTGCTGCATCGTAGCTGATGTTGAGAATATTGGCGATCTCGTCATTCAGAGATTTGTCGCCGATCTTCTTTCTAATTTGTTTCAATAAAACTTCCTGATTCATGGTATTTGCGATTTTCACAAATGTAGAGATTTATTTTAATTTTTTTTCGCATTCGTAAAAGTGGTTTTCAAAATTAGCTTTGAAGTATAATTTTAAAAATTTACAAAAATGAAAAAGCAATTTTTTTTAATCATGACTATTTTAATAAGTAGTTTGATGCATAGTCAGGATAGTTTATCGCATAAAAATGAGAAGGCAAAAATTTTTGGAGTTTCTCCTTCAAAAAAAACTAAAAATGTAAACGGTGTGTTGTTAAAATATTATGATGAAATTGATAATGAAATAACACCTAAGAAAGTAAACGGTCTTGGTTTAGGTTTTAATGGTTTGGGTATTTTTTTTCCGGTTCTTCTTCTTGTAAATATAGGAAGTATCAATTCTTGGGAAATTAATAATGCAGATTTTGAAGATTTACCTAAAAAAATGAATACGATAAATGGAATGCAGTTGGCGATAATAAATATGGAACCAACGGTAACTAATGGGTTTGAGCTAAGTTTATCAAGTAATATTAGTGCTCCTTCTGTTATCAATGGAGTTTCTGTTTCACCTCTGTACAATTTTCATCACACAACAAATGGGGTGACGATTTCTACATTTGCGAACGTCAGTAAAAAATGCAGGGGGTTGCAAGTCGCTCTTATCAATGTCTGTAAAGATTCAAAAGGATTACAGATAGGTTTTTGGAATGAAAATGGAAAAAGAAAATTACCTCTTATTAACTGGAATTTTAAATCTAAAAAGGAAAAATTATGAAAAATATACCTTATATATTAATAGCAATACGCTTTCTTTTAGCGCCAATAATTTTCTTTTTAGCTTATGTAAAAGGTGAAGAATCAAGGTTTGTAATTTTAGCTTTAATGTTTATTGGTTTACTTACCGATATTTTTGACGGAATCATCGCAAGAAAAGTTGGAGTTTCCACAGAAAAATTAAGAAGACTCGACAGTCAGGTAGATTTGGTATTTTGGCTCTCTTTAGGATTGGCAACATACTTTCTTAATAGCGAATTAATAAAAAGTCATTGGCTAAGTATTGCATTAATCTTCATTATGGAAGGCTTATGTTACATCATAAGTATTTTAAAATTTGGAAAAGAAACCTGTACTCACGCTTTTTTATCTAAAATGTGGGGATTGAGTTTACTGATTGCTTTCACTTATTTAATCGGATTTCAACAGGCAGGTTGGGCTTTTCATCTCACCATAATTTTAGGAATCGTTTCTCATATTGATGTTATCTTAATAATTTTAATTCTTCCAAAATGGCAGTACGATGTACCGAGTTTTTATCGCGCATGGCAAATTAGACAGGGAAAGCAAAGAAAAAAAACTACTTTTTTTAATTAAATTAGGAGAAAAATCATCAACGAAATAATCATTTTTAAATCAAAACGGCGTAATCATTAAAAGTTGCGCTGTTTTTTGTAAATTTGCAAACATTAATTTTTATACAAAAATTTATCAATCAACAAATGAAAAAGCAGACGATTAAAGAAGTCCTTCAAGACTACAAAAAAGTATTACATCATGACATTACAGTTTACGGTTGGGTAAGAGCATTCCGTTCAAATCGCTTTATTGCACTAAATGATGGTTCTACAATTAATAATTTGCAGATTGTAGTTGATTTTGAAAATTTTGACGAAGAAATCATTAGTAAAATTAGTACAGCTTCTTCACTGAAAGTAGTAGGAGAGGTGGTAGAAAGTCAAGGAGCCGGACAAACTGTAGAAATTATCGCTAAAAAAATCATTATTTTAGGAGATAACTTTACTGAAGAAAGAGACAAAACGATTCTTCAGCCAAAAAAACATTCTTTGGAAGTGTTGAGAGATCAGGCGCATTTAAGATTCAGAACGAATTTATTTGGTGCGGTTTTCAGAGTACGTCATGCGGTGAGTTTTGCAATTCACTCATTTTTCAACCAAAACCAGTTCTTTTACATCAACACTCCGATTGTAACAGGAGCTGATGCAGAAGGAGCGGGTGAAATGTTTGGCGTAACCAACTTCGATTTAAACAATATCCCGAGAGACGAGCAGGGAGATATCGATTTTGCTCAGGATTTCTTCGGTAAAAAAACAAACTTAACGGTTTCAGGACAGCTTGAAGGTGAAACTGCAGCAATGGGATTGGGAAGAATCTATACTTTCGGACCAACCTTCCGTGCAGAAAACTCAAATACAACGCGTCACTTAGCAGAATTCTGGATGATTGAACCGGAAGTTGCTTTCAATAACTTGGAAGATAACATCGATTTGGCAGAGGATTTCCTGAAATATGTGATTCAGTACGTTTTAGATAACTGTAAAGATGATTTAGAGTTCCTAGATAAACGTTTTGCAGAAGAACAAAAATCAAAACCAGAAAAAGAAAGAGCAAAAGAAGGGTTAATTGAAAAGCTGGAAAATGTAATTGCTAAACGTTTCAAAAGAGTTTCTTACACCGAAGCAATTGAGATTTTATTAAATTCAAAAGAAAATAAAAAAGGAAAATTTGCTTATCCAATCGAAGAGTGGGGTGCAGATCTTCAGTCTGAGCACGAAAGATTCTTGGTAGAAAAGCATTTTGAATGTCCAGTAGTTTTATTTGATTATCCAAAAGAGATCAAAGCATTCTACATGAAGCTCAACGACGACAACAAAACCGTTGCTGCAATGGATGTACTTTTCCCTGGAATCGGAGAAATCATCGGCGGATCAGAAAGAGAAGCAAGATTAGACGTTCTGAAAACTAAAATGGCAGAAATGCACGTAGACGAGCACGAACTTTGGTGGTATTTAGATACCAGAAGATTCGGATCAGTTCCGCATGCAGGTTTCGGACTTGGTTTAGAAAGATTAGTTCTTTTCGTAACGGGTATGACCAACATTCGTGACGTGATTCCTTTCCCAAGAACTCCAAAGAACGCAGAATTTTAATTCAACATTATATATTAAGAATGTCTCTGAAATCTTCAGGGACATTTTTTTGTGTAATATAAGTATTTTCAACTCTCAAACTCTCCAACTTTTTTCTTGTAGCTCTTTCCGGCTTTCACTACTCGCTTTTTTGCGCCATGCTTTACCTTTTGCAGCAAAAAGAGCTCAGACATGCCGTTCTATGGTAAGTTTGCATTAGTAAAAATAGATTAATAATTTGGTTAAAAAAATCAACCAAAGAGCAAAAGCAGCAGGATAAAGGCAGACGCTTCACTGATACTAAGATATCGCCCCGGATTTTATTCCCCTGCTGCTGTTTTCTTCCAAATCCGGATAGAACATTGTTGGTAAAACTTTTACCATGGTGGATCAGAAGAAAACCTCTTTAATAAAGAATTTGTTATGTCAAAATTATCAAAAAAAGTGATTGGTGTAGATGTAGGAGCAAAGTTTTTAACGGTAAGTTTTACGGATAATGTAAATCAAGATCAGGTTTTTAATATCCAAAACAATCAACGCTCGATTTTATCGTTTCTCAAGAAATTTCCCACAGAAGATTATTGTTTGGCTATCGAAGCCACAGGTAATTATAGTAGTCGCATACTCCATCTTTCTTTGGATAATGGTTTTGAATCAAGTTTGATTAACTGTATGTCTGTTAAATATTTTTCAAGGATGAAAAATATCATCAGCAAAACTGATGCAGAAGACGCCAAAGTCATCAGACTTTATGGAGAGATTTTTCGTCCGGAAGTTTATATTCCCAAAAGCATCGAGATTGAACATCTTGACCAAGAAATAAAACTTCTGAATGATCTCGAGGAAGAGAAGCGACGGTATTCGGTAAAGCTAAAGTGGCTTCGTTACAATCCTCAGCTCAATCCCAACACGGAAAAACATTATGAAAAGAGATTAAAACAATTAGATAAAGAAATACGGGAAGTAGAAATGAGGCTTCCACAACTTCAAGATGAAGAATTTAGAGAAATAAAAGGTTTGATACAAAGTGTTTCGGGAATTGGGGAGAAGACCTCCCTTCAACTGATGACCGCTACATCTGGTTTTAAAAATTTTGATTCATCGAAATCACTCGTAAAATATTTTGGATTGGCTCCACGTATTTATCAATCAGGAAAGAAATCATATTCTCCCGGTAAGTGCCGTACATCCAAAACGCACATTAGAAGTTTGCTATATGTTTGTTCCTGGACGGCAATAAAACATAATACGCAGTGCAAAGAACTTTATCTGCGACTATTGGAAAAAGGAAAGCCTAAAAACTTGCATTAATTGCAGTTTGTAACAAATTACTGAGATTTGTTTTGGTGTTGTGAAAAACAAAACTGCATATCAACAAAATTTTCAAAAAAACTTTAAAATTTTAACCTGAATAATTTGCATAGTAACATAGAACATCCGGGCTATGACTGCAGTTCGTTATAGAGCCTTTAGTTATCTGTAGAATTTCTATTTCAAAGTTTCAAATTCAAAATCCAAGATTTAGATTATTCTTTTATAATTTAATTTGGATGTATCCATTTATTTGATCAACCCCAATTATTTATAAGTATGATTTTGAAGAGCCACAGAGTGGCGACCGGTTAATAGGCATTACAAAAAGACGAGATTAAGCTCCGTAGGAGCGTTACCTTTGTAGCAAAGCATGTGTTTTTAGAATATAAGCTCCATCGGAGGGGTACCTAAAAGCCATTCAATTTCAATCTTCTTTTATATCTTTGTCTTTTCTTTACTAAGTGAAACGCCTTACTCTACCTTATAATATAATACAGTTGCAAATAAAAAGCTTTTGTTTACTGTTACGATAAAAACCAGACTGTTATATTTCTCAGAAGCCTTCTTTTTTATAAACTTTTCCTTGCCCGATCCTAAACCTCCCATACAACTCTCCAACCCTCCGACTCTATAACCCTCCAACCCTCAAACAACCCAAACCCTCAAAATTATTCTTCCAGGTAACCAATACCTTAGCTTTAAATATGAATTAAAATTAAACATAATGTTACATAAATTAGGATTGTGTTGTATAAAAGTTCTACTTTTGCCCCACTGAAAAACGAGAGTGATTCGGTAGCGCAGAAGAGCTTTTAAGGAGGCGGAAACGATAAAACTAATGTCATCTACAGATGGATAAAGATCAATAAAGACTTTCAATTTTTTTAGAAATAAAATTTGGTAAAGATAAAAAGATTTGTATCTTTGCAGTCCGGTAAAACGGGAGCGCAGGAGTAGAGAGGTTTGGATGAGGATTTAGGGTCATCAAAAAACTTTAAAATTTCTTGAAAAAACATTTGGCTAATTAGAAATAAAGTTTTACTTTTGCACACGCAAATCGGTACTGAAAACGACAGAAAATGTAGGTATCGTAAAAAGCGGAAGAGAAGAGATCATTGAAAAATAATATACAACCAAGTAAGGAAAAACTAAAGCGTAAAATAACTTTGAGTGAGTCAGACAAACATACAATGGAGAGTTTGATCCTGGCTCAGGATGAACGCTAGCGGGAGGCCTAACACATGCAAGCCGAGCGGTAGAAGATCTTCGGATCTTTGAGAGCGGCGTACGGGTGCGGAACACGTGTGCAACCTGCCTTTATCAGGGGGATAGCCTTTCGAAAGGAAGATTAATACCCCATAATATAATGAGTGGCATCACTTATTATTGAAAACTCCGGTGGATAGAGATGGGCACGCGCAAGATTAGATAGTTGGTAGGGTAACGGCCTACCAAGTCAGTGATCTTTAGGGGGCCTGAGAGGGTGATCCCCCACACTGGTACTGAGACACGGACCAGACTCCTACGGGAGGCAGCAGTGAGGAATATTGGACAATGGGTGAGAGCCTGATCCAGCCATCCCGCGTGAAGGACGACGGCCCTATGGGTTGTAAACTTCTTTTGTATAGGGATAAACCTTTCCACGTGTGGAAAGCTGAAGGTACTATACGAATAAGCACCGGCTAACTCCGTGCCAGCAGCCGCGGTAATACGGAGGGTGCAAGCGTTATCCGGATTTATTGGGTTTAAAGGGTCCGTAGGCGGATCTGTAAGTCAGTGGTGAAATCTCATAGCTTAACTATGAAACTGCCATTGATACTGCAGGTCTTGAGTAAAGTAGAAGTGGCTGGAATAAGTAGTGTAGCGGTGAAATGCATAGATATTACTTAGAACACCAATTGCGAAGGCAGGTCACTATGTTTTAACTGACGCTGATGGACGAAAGCGTGGGGAGCGAACAGGATTAGATACCCTGGTAGTCCACGCCGTAAACGATGCTAACTCGTTTTTGGGTTTTCGGATTCAGAGACTAAGCGAAAGTGATAAGTTAGCCACCTGGGGAGTACGTTCGCAAGAATGAAACTCAAAGGAATTGACGGGGGCCCGCACAAGCGGTGGATTATGTGGTTTAATTCGATGATACGCGAGGAACCTTACCAAGGCTTAAATGGGAATTGACAGGTTTAGAAATAGACTTTTCTTCGGACAATTTTCAAGGTGCTGCATGGTTGTCGTCAGCTCGTGCCGTGAGGTGTTAGGTTAAGTCCTGCAACGAGCGCAACCCCTGTCACTAGTTGCCATCATTCAGTTGGGGACTCTAGTGAGACTGCCTACGCAAGTAGAGAGGAAGGTGGGGATGACGTCAAATCATCACGGCCCTTACGCCTTGGGCCACACACGTAATACAATGGCCGGTACAGAGGGCAGCTACCTAGCGATAGGATGCGAATCTCGAAAGCCGGTCTCAGTTCGGATTGGAGTCTGCAACTCGACTCTATGAAGCTGGAATCGCTAGTAATCGCGCATCAGCCATGGCGCGGTGAATACGTTCCCGGGCCTTGTACACACCGCCCGTCAAGCCATGGAAGTTTGGGGTACCTGAAGTCGGTGACCGTAACAGGAGCTGCCTAGGGTAAAACAAGTAACTAGGGCTAAGTCGTAACAAGGTAGCCGTACCGGAAGGTGCGGCTGGAACATCTCATTTTAGAGCGTCTTTAGACGATAAACAAAACACGTATCGCAAGATACAATGTACTTACTTAAAGTTCATGCTTTAGTTTTTTATTTGGTTGATATATAAGTAAAGGAAAAAGTTAGAAGTAAAAAGCTCCAAGTAATTGGAACGTTAAGATTACTCATTACCTATTACTTATATAATATATAAAAAAATACAAAACCCACTAGAAATTAGTAACAGGGAAGAGAGATTTTAGAATTAGAAATTAGAAGTTAGTCGTTAGAAATTAGTCTAACATCTAAAATCTAGCCTCTAATATCTAAATAATGAAGTCTCGTAGCTCAGCTGGTTAGAGCGCTACACTGATAATGTAGAGGTCGGCAGTTCGAGCCTGCCCGAGACTACTAATTAAGGAGTTAGGTTATAGGTATTAGGAGTTAGGAAAAGCGCAAGCCAAATACTAACAACCAAACACCGACAACTAACAACTACTAGAGGGGGAATTAGCTCAGCTGGCTAGAGCGCCTGCCTTGCACGCAGGAGGTCAAGGGTTCGACTCCCTTATTCTCCACAGTTTTGCGAGTTTGATTTAAAAGTACGATGGATAGAGCCAAAACAAATATTCATTTATCAGACAAGCAGAAAGACATTAAGATCATTGACATTAACGGTAAAAATATCACAAAGAGAAAACCGAGCGCAATTAAGCGTTTGAGTTTACAAAAAATAGATTAGTAGTAATACTAATCAAAAAAATACTGAACTAATTAATAATTAGGAAAGAAATCGTTAAGGGCGTATGGCGGATGCCTAGGCTTTCAGAGGCGAAGAAGGACGTGGTAAGCTGCGAAAAGCTCGGGGGATTGGCACACACGAATTGATCCCGAGATGTCCGAATGGGGCAACCCGTCTGGTTGAAGACCAGTCACTCCGCAAGGAGAGCAAACCCGGAGAACTGAAACATCTAAGTACCCGGAGGAAAAGAAATCGAAGAGATTCCGTAAGTAGTGGCGAGCGAACGCGGATTAGCCCAAAAGTCTTTATATATTTAAAAGAATGTTCTGGAAAGAACAGCCGTAGAGGGTGATAGCCCCGTATTTGAAAGGTATATTTAGATGATAAATGAGTAGGGCGGGACACGTGAAATCCTGTCTGAATATGGGGGGACCATCCTCCAAGGCTAAATACTCCTGAAAGACCGATAGTGAACAAGTACTGTGAAGGAAAGGTGAAAAGCACTTCGAATAGAAGGGTGAAATAGAACCTGAAACCGTACGCCTACAAGCGGTCGGAGCCCACAAGTTGGGTGACGGCGTGCCTTTTGCATAATGAGCCTACGAGTTAATGTTACTAGCGAGGTTAAGGACTTCAGGTCCGGAGCCGGAGCGAAAGCGAGTCTGAATAGGGCGCTTAGTTAGTAGTATTAGACGCGAAACCTTGTGATCTACCCATGGGCAGGTTGAAGCTTTGGTAACACAAAGTGGAGGACCGAACCGGTTGACGTTGAAAAGTCTTCGGATGACCTGTGGGTAGGGGTGAAAGGCCAATCAAACTGGGAGATAGCTCGTACTCCCCGAAATGCATTTAGGTGCAGCGTCGTGTATAAGTTTATTAGAGGTAGAGCTACTGATTGGATGCGGGGGAGTCAAATCCTACCAATTCCTGACAAACTCCGAATGCTAATAAATGTTCCACGGCAGTGAGGGCGCGGGTGCTAAGGTCCGTGTCCGAGAGGGAAAGAACCCAGACCAACAGCTAAGGTCCCCAAATCTCTATTAAGTTGAAGCAACGCGGTTGGACTGCATTGACAGCTAGGATGTTGGCTTGGAAGCAGCCATTCATTTAAAGAGTGCGTAACAGCTCACTAGTCGAGCGGTCCGGCATGGATAATAATCGGGCATAAATAGAGTACCGAAGCTATGGATTTACAACCGTTGGGTTGTATCTGGTAGGGGAGCATTCTGTTTGCACAGAAGCAGTATCGTGAGATATTGTGGAGCGTACAGAAAAGAAAATGTAGGCATAAGTAACGATAAAGCGGGCGAGAAACCCGCTCACCGAAAGACTAAGGTTTCCTCAGCCATGCTAATCAGCTGAGGGTTAGTCGGGACCTAACGCGAACCCGAAAGGGGTAGTGGATGGACAATGGGTTAATATTCCCATACTTGCTCACACTAAAAAGGGGACGGAGTGCCGTACCTGCTGGAGACTGACGGAATAGTCAAGGCCTAGCCTTCGGGCGAAGCTGCTGCAGGGAAAGTGCTTCCAAGAAAAGCCGAAGTGAAGCAACCCGTACCATAAACCGACACAGGTAGTCGAGGAGAGAATCCTAAGGTGCTAGAGTGAATCATGGTTAAGGAACTAGGCAAAATAGTCTCGTAACTTCGGAAGAAGAGACGCCAGCAGCAATGCTGGCCGCAGTGAAGAGGCCCAGGCGACTGTTTATCAAAAACACAGGACTCTGCTAAATCGAAAGATGCTGTATAGGGTCTGACACCTGCCCGGTGCTGGAAGGTTAAGGAAGGGCGTTAGCAGCAATGCGAAGCGTTTGACTGAAGCCCCAGTAAACGGCGGCCGTAACTATAACGGTCCTAAGGTAGCGAAATTCCTTGTCGGGTAAGTTCCGACCTGCACGAATGGTGTAACGATCTGGGCACTGTCTCAACCATGAGCTCTGTGAAATTGTAGTCTCGGTGAAGATGCCGAGTACCCGCAATGGGACGAAAAGACCCTGTGAACCTTTACTATAACTTCGTATTGACTTTGAGTAAGTAATGTGTAGGATAGGTGGGAGACTTTGAAGCAGGCACGCTAGTGTTTGTGGAGTCAACGTTGAAATACCACCCTTTACTTACTTGGAGCCTAACTTCTTTTAGAAGGACACTGCGTGGTGGGTAGTTTGACTGGGGTGGTCGCCTCCAAAAGAGTAACGGAGGCTTTCAAAGGTACCCTCAGCACGCTTGGTAACCGTGCGTAGAGTGTAATGGCATAAGGGTGCTTGACTGTGAGACCTACAAGTCGATCAGGTGCGAAAGCAGGACATAGTGATCCGGTGGTTCCGTATGGAAGGGCCATCGCTCATAGGATAAAAGGTACTCCGGGGATAACAGGCTAGTCTCCCCCAAGAGCTCACATCGACGGGGAGGTTCGGCACCTCGATGTCGGCTCGTCACATCCTGGGGCTGGAGAAGGTCCCAAGGGTTGGGCTGTTCGCCCATTAAAGTGGCACGCGAGCTGGGTTCAGAACGTCGTGAGACAGTTCGGTCTCTATCTATTGCGGGCGTTAGATGTTTGAGAGGGCTTGAATCTAGTACGAGAGGACCGATTTGAACAAACCTCTGGTGTATCAGTTGTTCCGCCAGGAGCACCGCTGAGTAGCTACGTTTGGAAGAGATAAGCACTGAAAGCATATAAGTGCGAAACTCGCCTCAAGATGAGACATCTTTTAAGGGTCGTTGGAGATGACAACGTTGATAGGCTATAGGTGTAAAGTTGGTAACAGCATAGCCGAGTAGTACTAATTACCCGTAGATTTATAGCCTAATTGGCAACTGCTTAATTGCGCAATTAAAGGTTCTCTCTTTGTGAATATTCTTATCGATTAAAATCAGGTATCGGATGATAGATACAAGGTAGCAGGTAGCAGTTTAAAGCTATTACCTAAAGCCTATAATCTGCAACCTAAACCTTATATACAACCTTTAGGGTGGTTTTAGCGGTGGGGCTCACCTGTTCCCATTCCGAACACAGAAGTTAAGCCCACCAGCGCCGATGGTACTGCGAAAGCGGGAGAGTAGGTCGCCGCCAGTTTTTTTTAAAGTCTCATACATTCATTTGTATGAGACTTTTTTTTGCTCTAAACCTAAATAATAAGTAATAGGTAATTAGCAATGAGTAATTTTGATAAGTGATAAGTGATAGTTGTTAGTTGTTAGTTGTTAGTTGTTAGTTGTTGGTTGTTAGTTGTTAGTTGTTAGTTGTTGGTTGTTAGTTGTTAGTTGTTAGTTGTTAGTTGTTAGTTGTTAGTTGTTAGTTGTTAGTTGTTAGTTGTTAGTTGTTAGTTGTTAGTTGTTGTTTCGCTCCTTCGGAGCTTATGAAAATGATGCTTTATGCGCTACAAAGGTTGCACTCCTCCGGAGTATTTGTTAGGTTTTACCTTTTATCTTGAGTGTAAATCTTACTTAAAATCTTGAGTTTTGAGCTTTACATTTAAAGATGATAAATATTGAATTCTAAAAAGATGAATTTGAAGATTTAATTGTAATTAATGGACAAATATTACTTTAAAATGCCGCTTACCCTAGCCCGGATGTTCTATGTTACTATGCAAATTATTCAGGTTAAAATTTTAAAGTTTTTTTGAAAATTTTGTTGATATGCAGTTTTGTTTTTCACAACACCAAAACAAGTCCTCAGCAACTTGTTACAAACTGCAATTAATGCAAGTTTTTTAGGCTTTCCTTTTTCCAATAGTCGCAGATAAAGTTCTTTGCACTGCGTATTATGTTTTATTGCCGTCCAGGAACAAACATATAGCAAACTTCTAATGTGCGTTTTGGATGTACGGCACTTACCGGGAGAATATGATTTCTTTCCTGATTGATAAATACGTGGAGCCAATCCAAAATATTTTACGAGTGATTTCGATGAATCAAAATTTTTAAAACCAGATGTAGCGGTCATCAGTTGAAGGGAGGTCTTCTCCCCAATTCCCGAAACACTTTGTATCAAACCTTTTATTTCTCTAAATTCTTCATCTTGAAGTTGTGGAAGCCTCATTTCTACTTCCCGTATTTCTTTATCTAATTGTTTTAATCTCTTTTCATAATGCTTTTCCGTGTTAGGATTGAGCTGAGAATTGTAACGAAGTGACTTTAGCTTTACCGAATACCGTCGCTTCTCTTCCTCGAGATCATTCAGAAGTTTTATTTCTTGGTCAAGATGTTCAATCTCGATGCTTTTGGGAATATAAACTTCCGGACGAAAAATCTCTCCATAAAGTCTGATGACTTTGGTGTCTTCTGCATCAGTTTTGCTGATGATATTTTTCATCCTTGAAAAATATTAACAGACATACAGTTAATCAAACTTGATTCAAAACCATTATCCAAAGAAAGATGGAGTATGCGACTACTATAATTACCTGTGGCTTCGATAGCCAAACAATAATCTTCTGTGGGAAATTTCTTGAGAAACGATAAAATCGAGCGTTGATTGTTTTGGATATTAAAAACCTGATCTTGATTTACATTATCCGTAAAACTTACCGTTAAAAACTTTGCTCCTACATCTACACCAATCACTTTTTTTGATAATTTTGACATAACAAATTCTTTATTAAAGAGGTTTTCTTCTGATCCACCATGGTAAAAGTTTTACCAACAATGTTCTATCCGGATTTGGAAGAAAACAGCAGCAGGGGAATAAAATCCGGGGCGATATCTTAGTATCAGTGAAGCGTCTGCCTTTATCCTGCTGCTTTTGCTCTTTAGTTGATTTTTTAACCAAATTATTAATCTATTTTTACTAATGCAAACTTACCATAGCAGCGGTTACCCCGCAACGGAATGGGAAAGTTGAAGGTTTAGCTTTGGCGAAGAAAGGCGTGAGGAGTAATAGCGGATAGCCGGATAAAGCTCCTGAAAAAATTAAGCAGTCAATTAAATGGACTAATCTATCCTGAAAATTTTTGTAAAAATATAAAAGCCAACAGATGATCTATTGGCTTTGTAAATTTAATACTACAAAAATCGTGCTAATGATGGTTTTTACAAAAAAAAATATTAAATTCGTAGATGTTATGTTAACAGACACAAAGTAGAATATGCTAAAACAACATTTACAACTTAAATTAGGACAGAAACTTGCTCCTCAGCAAATTCAGCTGATGAAGTTGATTCAGCTTCATACTTTGGAGTTTGAAGAAGAACTCGAAAGAGAACTTGAAGAAAACCCAGCTCTGGAAGTTGCTAAGGATGAATCTAAAGAAGATGAATACTCTACTTTAGACGAAAGCTATGAAAGCGAAGGTAACGAAAGTATTGAGACAGATTTTGACGTCAATGAATATCTGTATGATGATGAACCAAGCTATAAAACGGCTTCAAGTAACTATTCTGCCGATGATGAAGATTTTGATAATGAAAGTCTCCTTACTGAAGGACAATCGTTGTATGATTATCTAATGGAGCAAATCAATCTTATCAACATCAATGAAGAAGATTTGAAAATTGCTGAATATATCATTGGTAATTTAGATACCGATGGATATCTAAGAAGAGAGATCAAAGCGATTGTTGATGATCTGGCTTTTTCGCAAGGGATTTATACAACCAAAGAGAAAGTAGAAGATATACTTGAAAATTATATTCAGAAACTAGATCCGTCGGGTGTAGGAGCTAGAGGGTTGCAAGAATGTCTTTTGCTTCAGATTGAGAAAAAAGTAAGTTCTGATAAAGCAGTTTCATTGGCTGCTAATATTTTGAGATTCCAATTTGATGCGCTTACCAATAAGCATTACAATAAAATCATTCAGAAGTACGATATCGAAGAGGAAGATCTGAAAGATGCTTTAGAAGAAATCTCAAAATTATCACCAAAAGTAGGCGGAAACTTCGAAACACAAACAATTACCATTAATCAGGAAATTATCCCGGATTTTGTAATTCAGGTGAAAGATGGTCTGGTTATACCAATGCTTAACAGCAAGAACGCACCGACGTTAAGAGTTTCTGAGGAATATAAAGATATTTTAACGACTTATTCTCATGATAAAAAGTCTTCTGAGCACAAACAGGCTGCGTTATTTATTAAACAAAAATTAGATGCCGCAAAATGGTATATTGATGCTATTAATCAGCGTCAGAATACTTTGCTTCAGACGATTAATGCTATTGTGAAATTTCAGCATAATTATTTTATCACAGGCGATGAGAAGTCATTGAAGCCTATGATTTTAAAAGATATTGCTGATATTACAGGTTTCGATATTTCAACGATTTCCAGAGTTGTTAAAAGTAAATATGCAGATACTCCAAACGGAATTCTTTATCTTAAAGATTTGTTTTCTGACAGTTTAACCAATGATGACGGTGAAGAAGTTTCTACTAAAGAAATTAAAAATCATCTTCAGGAAGTAATCAGCAAAGAAAATAAAAGAAAACCTTTAACGGATGATGCCTTAGTGGTGATCCTTAAAGAACAGGGATACAATATTGCAAGAAGAACGATTGCAAAGTACCGTGAACAGCTCAATATTCCGGTTGCAAGACTTCGAAAAGAACTTTAAAATAGAAAAAAGCATTTCAGATTTGAAATGCTTTTTTTTTATTGCTAAATATTCATGAATATTTTTAATTTTCTTGAGATTCTATTTCTTTTAATTGACTTAAATTTTTATCGAGCCTGCTCATAATAATTCCATAAACCAATCTATAATAGACCCAAATTAAGGATACGCATAAAATTGTACCTATAATAATTCCTACTAAAAAACCTATAAGAGTAGAATTACTGACTTCAATATTTTGAATATTAATAATGTAAAAAGTAAAACCTATAAATGCACTCATTAGAACTAATAACAAACCTATATTAGTTAAAATAAAAGCATTCACAGTTTTTTTGAAGGTGATTATTCTTATAATAAACAGCTTAAGGTCTTCTTCAATTTTAATTTTACGGTAGTTTTGATAAAATTTAAGCACAAAAAATCCGGTGACAACAAGACTTAAAATTTTTACAATTAAATAAATATTATCTAGCTTAGCGACAAGCTGGCTATCTTTGTGAACGCCCATCTTCTCCAAAATACTCAAGAAACTGTCTGACTCATTACTTTGTATAAGATAAAATACTCCTAAAACGCTGAAAAATAAAAATTCGATCACGCTGATCCAGAAAATATATTTCATGTAATTGCGTGACTTTTTATTGAGCATTTTCAGAATCTCATTATTGTCGTATTTCGGTTTTACAGGTTGTTCCTGCCAGGTTTTCTTAAAGCTGTCTAAATCAAATTCAGGCATGTTTTTCCATTTTTTCTTTAAGGATTTTCTTTAATCTGTTCATTTTCACACGTGCATTTACTTCCGTAATACCCAGGTTTTCGGCGATATCCTTATAAGGCAAGTCGTCGAGATACATCATTACAATTGCCCTTTCTACATTCGGAAGAGTTTTTATGACGGTGTAAAGAAGTGAAATTTGCTGCTGTCTGTCATCATCATCTTCAACAAAATCTCTGTGATTGATGTCTAGCTCGTTTGTTTGTAAACTTTTGCTTTTTTTTCTAAAAAGAGTGATGGCTGTGTTGAGCGCAACACGATACATCCATGTAGAAATTTTTGAATTTCCTTTAAAAGAATCATAGCTCCGCCAAAGCTGCAAAACAATTTCCTGGAAAAGATCTTCTTCATCTTCCAGCGAATTGGTGTACAGACGCGATACTTTAATAATCAATCCCTGATTATCTTTTACAAGCTGTGCAAACTCTTTCTCTTTAGAAATCAAAATAAATGTATAACTGCACGAAGATAATAATATAATGTAACAATGTAATAATTTAACAGTGTAACAATTTTAAAAAATCAGGAATTCTTTCTAATTGGTAAATTGTTACACTGATACATTGTTATATTTAATTATCTTTGCAGCCACGAGAAAGTCGGCTTGTTGATTCTTACTTCGGTAAGGGTAGGAAAGTCCGGACACCATAGAGCAGCAAAGCGGATAACATCCGTCATCCGTGAGGATAGGACAAGTGCAACAGAAAGCAGGTACAGTTCGGCTGTAGTGAAACCAGGTAAACTCTTTGCGGTGCAATGATAAGTATATCGGTTCTTTTCAGTAATGAAAATAGGGGCGGCTCGTCCTGAAAGCCGAGGGGTAATCAGCTCAAGTTTTGCAGCAATGTAAAACGTAGATAAATAACAGGCACTTTTTTTAGTACAAAATCCGGCTTATAGATTTTCTCGTGATTTTATTAAATTGCCACGAATACACGAATGACTTTTATAAATATATTTCGTGCATTCGTGGCAACTTTACTTGATCCTTTTTACTTTTTCCTTGGCTCTTTTACTCGCTTTCCAACTGTTTTTTAGCATCATCCAAACCAGCTTTATCTTCTTTTGAAAGCTCCGGGAATTTCAAATCCATTTTTTCTAAAGTATCGATGATGATCTGTACTGCAGAAAGTCTTGCAAACCATTTATTGTCTGCAGGAATTACATACCAAGGCGCTTCATCTTTTGAGGTTTCATTGATGGCCGTTTCGTAGCATTCCATATATTGGTCAAACAAAGCTCTTTCAGGTAAGTCTGCGGTCGAAAATTTCCAGTTTTTTTCCTGCTCGTTGATGCGGTCTAATAATCTTTTCTTTTGTTCGTCCTTAGAAACATTCAGGAAAATTTTAATAATTGTTGTTCCGTTTTGAGCGAGATGTTTTTCGAAGTTTCTTATGCTTTCATAGCGGTTTTCCCAGAACTTTTTATCAAAATCTTTTACAGAATCCCAAGTTTTTTCACTTAAATTATATTCAGGATGTACTTTACAGACCAAAACACTTTCGTAATGAGAACGGTTAAAAATACCGATCATTCCTTTCTGGGGTAAAGCTAAATAATGTCTCCATAAAAAATCATGCGAATACTCTCTTGAACTTGGGGTTTTAAAGCTTGTCACATTACAGCCTTGAGGATTTACACCACCAAAAACGTGCTCAATCAAGCTGTCTTTTCCTGCAGCATCCATTGCCTGCAGAACGACCAAAAGTGATTTGCTTCCGTCGGCATACAGTTTTTCCTGTAGCTCACGGAGTTTATCCTTTTCCTGAATCAGTAATTGTACACCTTCCTCTTTAGTGAGTTTACCTTTGTATTCTGTTGATGATTTTTTTATTGAAAATTTTTCTTTAATTAAAAAGTCGTCTGAGAAATTATTAGCCATGTTTTTATTTAAAGTTTAGAATTAAATCAAAATTTTATGTTTAATAGATGTCATTAACCATTAACGATCAACCAAACCCAATATAAATGTAATAAAAAAACCGCCTCGATTGAGACGGTTTTAAATTTTTTTGAGTAAAAATTATTTTTTAGCAGCAATTTTAGCCGCTTTTTTCTCAGCTTTAGCCGCTGCTTTTTGTTCTGCAGCAGTTAATGGTTTTGGCTCGGGAGCATTAGGAGTTACTTCACCTTTAATGTAAATTACGCTTCTGCTATTTACAGGATCATTAGAAAATACCTCAATCATTTTGTTGAATGGAGAAACACTTGCTGTGTTGTATCCAACTTTAATTTTAGCTGATTTTCCAGGTGCAATAGGAGCTTGGCTAAATTCTGGAGTAGTACATCCGCAAGATGGCTTTACATTCGAGATGATAAGAGGCTTATCTCCTGTATTGGTTACTGTAAAGAATCTTGTGCCGTCAGAATTTGGTTTTATTTGACCATATTCATAAGTCGTTTTGTCAAATGTAATAGTTTGTGCAGATGCTAATGCAAATGTTCCGAATAATGCAATTCCTGCTAATAAGTTTTTCATATTCTTGAAAGTTAATATGTTTGTTAGATAAATTTTGAGAAACAAAGTTAAAAATTATTTTAATTAGTGCTTACATTTTTTTACTTTAAACTATTTTTGCAAATTATAAGTTAAAGAAACCAGAATTTATGCAGATTTCAGAAAAGTATAATCCACAGGAAACAGAACAGAAATGGTACAATTACTGGCTGGAAAACAAATATTTCCACTCAGAGCCCAACGAAAAGCCACCTTACACGATTGTAATTCCTCCGCCAAACGTCACAGGAATTCTTCACATGGGGCATATGTTGAATAATACCATTCAGGATGTTTTGGTCCGCCGTGCAAGAATGCAGGGCTTCAATGCTTGCTGGGTTCCGGGAACAGATCACGCTTCAATTGCTACCGAAGCGAAAGTTGTTGCCAAACTGAAGTCTGAAGGAATCAATAAATCTGATATTACCCGTGAAGAATTTTTAAAACACGCTTGGGAATGGACTGACAAATACGGCGGAACAATTCTTGAGCAATTGAAAAAGCTAGGATGTTCTTGTGATTGGGACAGAACCCGTTTCACGATGGAAGAATCACTTTCTAAGCAGGTAATCAAATCTTTTGTTGATTTATATAACAAAGGACTTATTTACCGTGGTTACAGAATGGTCAACTGGGATCCGGAAGCGAAAACAAATATTTCTGATGAAGAAGTAATCTTTAAAGAGCAAAACGGAAAATTATATTTTCTTAAATATAAAATCGAAGGTACAGAAGAGTTTCTTTCTGTAGCGACAACACGTCCTGAAACTATTTTCGGGGATACTGCAGTTTGTATCAATCCTAATGATGAGAGATATGCTCATCTGAAAGGTAAAAACGTAATTGTACCAATTGTCAACAGAGTTATTCCGATTATTGAAGACGAATATGTTGATATAGAATTCGGAACAGGTGCTTTGAAAATTACGCCGGCTCACGATATTAATGACTACGAAATCGGACAAAAACATCAGTTGCCAATGATTGATGCTTTAGACGATGATGGAAATCTAAATGAGCACGGATTACATTACGCAGGTAAAAACAGATTTGATGTAAGAAAACAAATCGCAAAAGAATTAGAAGAAAATGATCTTTTGTTGAAAGCAGAAGATTATGTAAATAAAGTAGGAACTTCAGAAAGAACGGGTGCGGTTATTGAGCCTAAAGTTTCTGTTCAGTGGTTCCTGAAAATGTCTGAAATTGGAAAGCCAGCTTTAGATGTTGTAATGGATGATGAAGTAAAATTCTATCCTGAGAAATTTAAAAATACTTACAAACACTGGATGGAAAACATCCGTGACTGGAATATCTCTCGTCAGCTTTGGTGGGGTCAGCAAATTCCCGCTTTCTATTATGGAGACGGTGAAAATGATTTTGTAGTTGCTGAAACAAAAGAAGAAGCAGTAGAACTGGCAAAGCAAAAAACCAACAACGATCAACTAACAACTGACAATTTAAAACAAGACGAAGACGCTCTTGATACATGGTTCTCATCTTGGTTGTGGCCAATGTCTGTTTTTGACGGGTTGAATAATCCTGATAATAAAGACATCAATTATTATTACCCGACTTCAGATTTGGTAACAGGTCCGGATATTATTTTCTTCTGGGTTGCGAGAATGATTATGGCCGGGTTGGAATACAGAAAAGAAGTTCCTTTCAAAAATGTTTATTTTACAGGAATTGTAAGAGATAAGCAGAGAAGAAAGATGTCAAAATCTTTAGGAAATTCACCAGATCCGTTAGAATTGATGGATAAATACGGCGCAGATGGAGTTCGTGTTGGTATTTTATTGAGTTCTGCAGCCGGCAATGACCTTCTTTTTGATGAAGATTTAATGCTTCAGGGAAGGAATTTCATGACAAAAATCTGGAGCGCATTCCGTTTGATCAACATGTGGAATCATGAAGATAAACCCGCAAACGCAACAGATAACCAGACGATCGAATGGTTTGAAAATAAATTGAATAAAACGATTGTAGAAATTGATGATCAGTTTGAGAAATTCAGAATTTCTGATGCTTTACATTTGATTTATAAATTAATTTGGGATGATTTCTGCGGTTCTTATTTAGAAGCAATTAAACCAAATTATGGTGAAGGCATTTCTAAAGAAGTTTACCACAAAACAGTAGCTCTTTTCGAAGAATTGATGAAATTGGTTCATCCGTTTATGCCTTTCCAGTCAGAAGAAATCTGGCAGTTGATTTCGGAAAGAAGTATTGACGAAGCTTTAGTGATTGCACAACAGAAAAAAGCAGAAGGATTTAATGAAGATATTATTAAAAACTTTGAAACAGCTTCAGAAATTATTTCAGGCGTTAGAAATTACCGTCAGACAAAAGGAATTTCTCCAAGAGAAGCGGCTGAAATTTATACAAACGCTTCAGAGTTTGCAAATGAGCCTGTCATTAAAAAATTGGCAAACGTTTCCGAAATTCATTTCGGAGCAAAAACTGAGAAGCCGAGTTTTACATTTTTGGTAGGAGCAACGGAAGTTTCGATCCCGTTAAGTGAAAACTTAGATTTGGGAGAAGAAAAGATCAAAACAGAAGAAGAATTAAAATATCTAAAAGGATTCTTAATTTCTGTTGATAAAAAATTGTCTAACGAAAAATTTGTTGCCAACGCAAAACCAGAAGTGGTAGAAAGCGAACGCAAGAAACAAAAAGATGCGCAGGATAAGATTGCGATCTTGGAAGAAAAGCTGAAAAGTTTATAAAAAATAAGGTTGAGACTTAGGCTAAGGTTGAAAAATGATCTTAATATTAGCCTCAACCTTAACCTAAAAAATTAAAATGACACATCTAGAAAATATACAGAAACTATTCTCCAAAGACTTCGTAGAAAGTCCGTTATTGGAAAGTTTTGAAGTGGGAAAAATATATCTTTCTACCGGAAATCTGGTTGCTTGTGACCCTTTGATTACAAATGATATGCAACCTTTTACTAC
The DNA here is from genome assembly GCF_003815915.1 of Chryseobacterium indoltheticum. Classification (NCBI taxonomy): domain Bacteria; kingdom Pseudomonadati; phylum Bacteroidota; class Flavobacteriia; order Flavobacteriales; family Weeksellaceae; genus Chryseobacterium; species Chryseobacterium indoltheticum. The sequence continues at coordinate 3,562,429 of NZ_CP033929.1, read as the reverse complement.
TCAATTTCCAAAAGGAGATTTTCAGGTTTTATTGCATAAAGAAAGAGAAAGCAATTGTGTTGCTTATGCCGAGATTATTTTTAGTGATGCCAAAATTTCAGCATGGAAAATGGCAACAACCAAGGAACAGAACCTGAAGGATTTAGCTGAAGGTGAAGTGTTTGGCTATCCTGTAGAAAGCGGAATGGGCTGTTTTATGGATGTTCAGACTCAAGAACAGCTTAATCTTCTTGAGCAGAAACTTTTCCAGAGAAAAGGAGATGACTTTATGGGAATTTATGAAGAGTTCTTTCATGAGCATTTTTTTGATGAAAACGGGGCCATCGATCAATTTGCGTTTTTAAAACCTACTGAAGAAAATGCTGGAAATATTTTTGCCTTTGAAACGGGCTATGGTGAAGGCTTTTATGCAAGCTATGTAGGGTTTGATGAAGGAAATAATCCGGTAAAAATTATTACTGAATTTATTGAGATATTAGTCAGCTAAAATTTGCTTACATTTAAAAGTAGTTTTTTTAAAAATAAGACTATTTATATTTATGATGAATTTTTCTTCAGTGCACCCAAAGATTGTCGTTGTAGGCAGTTGTTCATTAGATTTAATATTATATGCTGATAAAATACCGTCTCATAATGAAACGGTAATGGCCACGTATTCTGAAAACTATTTTGGAGGAAAAGGTGCCAATCAGGCCGTTGGTACAGCAAGATTGGGAGCTGGTGTTTATTTTGTAGGTTGTGTCGGGATAGATCCTTTGGGGCAACAGATAATGCGAAATCTTGTCAATGAAAACGTGAATGTAGGTTTTGTTTATGAAACCGATCAGGAAGCTACAGGTATTGCCTATGTTACGAGCTGCAACGGAGAATTTTCTGTGGTTGTAGATTCCGCTGCCAATAAAAAAGTAACTGTGAAGCAGATTGATAATGCTGAAAGGTATATTCACTCATCAAACCTTGTTCTTTTGCAGTTGGAAATCCCAATGGAAGTTGTAGAACATACAGTGAGAAAAGCCAAAAATCTTGGGAAAATAGTTGGTTTGTATGCTTCTCCTGGAGCGAAAGTAAATGAACAGATTTTGGACCAGGTCGATTTTATCATCGCTCGAAGCAATGAGCTTTCTGTTATTTTTGGAGAAGACAAAAGGGAAGAAATACTTAAGAAATATTTTAATAAGCTTTTTGTAAGAGACGAAACCAATTCTACAATTTATTTTGACGGAACCGAGATGAAATATTTTCGCAATGAAAATGAAAGCATGGTTTACAAAATGGGAATGGGCGACGCTTTTACATCGGGTTTTGCAGTGGCATTATGCCACGGAAATACCATTGAAGACTGCGTGAAATTCGGAAATCTTGTGTCGTCTAAAGTATCGCTAGGAAAGGGTGCGCAAACAGCACTTCCATATCTTAAAGATCTTAGGTAGACTCTATTTAATGCATATTGAAAACTCTTTTAAATAAAGATTTTTAAAACTAAAATTTCCACATTTGATGTGGATTTTTTATTATATACCATGGAAAAACTGACTCTCACCACAAAAGATCAATTTCAACTTAGCGCACATATTTTTAAACCAGAAAAATCTAATGAGAAAATTATTCTCATTAATTCTGCAACGGGGGTAAAGCAGCAGGTTTACTTTTCTTTTGCTCAGTTTTTTGCAGAACAGGGGTTTACTGTTATTACTTACGATTATCGAGGAATTGGATTATCAAAACCTGAAAAAATGAGAAATTTCAAAGCCTCAATGCGAACCTGGGGAAGTGAAGATTTTAAAAGGCTTACAGAATTTGTAATAGAAAATTTTCCAGATTATCAGAAGTTCTGTTTAGGGCATTCTGTCGGTGCTCTAATTATCGGGATGAATGAAAATTCTAAAGTATTTGAAAGATTTATTTTCGTAGCTACCCAAAATGCTTTTATTGGAAACCTGAAATGGAAGACCAAATTGGAAGCTTTTTTCGGTTTTGGGTTTGCCCAGCCTTTTTTTACCGAGCTATTTGGTTATTTCCCAGCACATTGGTTTGGTTTGGGAGAAAGTCTTCCAAAAAATTGCGCTTATGACTGGAGAACCTTAATTTTGAACCGGAAATCTACCGGAAAATTATTGCTTAAAACGAATGATTATTCAAAAGAATTAAACCAAAAAGTATTGGTATTATATGCTGAAGACGATGTTTGGTTAACCGATAAAGGAGTGAAAAGTCTCCTTAATGATGTTTATCCTAATCTGAAACCTGATTATAGATTTTTACAGACTTCAGAATCTGAAAAAGGTGAAATAGGACATGTCAACTTTTTCAGAAGCTACAATAAAAAACTTTGGAATATTATTCTGAATGAAATTAAAAATTAGGCAATTAAAATTCCCATCTTCTGGAGGAGTGGATAAAATTCGAAAGAATTTTTGACGGGGTGGTTTAAAAATAAATTATATCAAAATTCAAAAATGAACATCATACAAAACACAATACAGTTTGTAAAAGAGAAACTGGAAGGCGCAGAAGCAGGTCACGACTGGTTTCACATCGAAAGAGTCTGGAAACTATCAAAGAAAATTGCTCTGACTGAAGATTGTAACCTTGAGGTTGTTGAGCTTTCTGCTTTATTGCACGATATTGCCGATCCTAAATTTCATAATGGAGACGAAACTGTCGCCTTAAAAATTTCAAGAGAATTTTTAGAAAGTCAGAATGCCGAAGAAGAAATTATTCAGCAGGTTTTATTTATAATTCAGAATATTTCATTTAAAAATAGAAATGAGGTTCCTGCTGATTTACCGATTGAACTTAAAATTGTACAGGATGCCGACAGAATCGATGCGATTGGCGCCATTGGTGTTGCGAGAACTTTTAATTTTGGTGGTTTTAAAAATAATCTGATGTATCATCCGGATATTCAACCAAAACTGAATATGTCTAAAGAGGAGTACAAAAAATCAAACGGCACAACGATTAATCATTTCTATGAAAAGCTTCTGCTGTTAAAAGATTTGATGAATACGAATGAAGGTGAAAAAATAGCCGAAGAAAGACATCAGTTTATGCTGACTTTCCTCGACCAGTTTATGAAAGAGTGGAATGTGGATTAAGAACCTCATCAACAATCTTTAAATAAGTATCTTTGCACTTATGGGATTTATCATTTTTGTTATTTTTCTTTCGCTTGTTTTCTCACTTTTTTTTTCAAAGCTGAAAAGAGGAAAGTTGGGTCAGCTGGCTAAACTTTTCAGGATTGCAAGTGTGGTTTTTGCGGTCTCGGTTTTTACCTATTGGTTTATTAAAAAATCTGTAATAGGTGTTGTAAACAATTCTCTGTCGTTGCAGGTTATTAATAAACTTCCGCAGCCTTTAGACTTTTATGTCATCAATCTCAATAATCTTGATAAAAATACACCTTTAGAAACCAAGCATATCGGAAAAATCCGTCCCGAATATTACAGAATAGAGTATCTGAAAATGACGAAGTCTGATGAATACTGGATTGCCGGGTATTTAGGAAAAAAAAATCTGGTTTACTTTTCCCAGCATTCTGTTCCCAATAAAAATATGGATCAGATGATTGAGGTCCAGAATTACATCAACCAAAGCGAAAAGCTTTCTGCAATAGCAAAAAAGGAAATAGAGGAAGACAATTACCAAAATATGCTGATGGGAATTTGGGTAACGCTTTGTTTTCTTTTACTGTTTCTAAACTTTGTTTTATTAGTAAAAAAGAAATAATTCTAAAATAAACTAGGCATATTTTCCTGCCCCATTTTAGGAATCAGAAGATCAGTTTTCCATTCCTTGTTTAGATTTTCAATAAAATAAGCTGAAAGAAGCGGTGATGCTTTCTCAATGTTTTGATGAACGAAAAAATAAAGATTCTGAAGACCTTCTTTTTTCCATTTTGTAAGATGTTTCAACCAATCGTCTAATCTTTGGTAATCACTTTCATCGTTGGCACCAACATATCTGATGAATGCGTTTGGAGTCGTTAGTCGCATGTGAAGCATATCTCTTCTTCCGGCAGTATCTACGATAATATTGGTGATATTGTTGTTTTCAAAAAGCTCGCAGGTTTTATCAAAAATCTCTTCATCAGTAAACCATTCGGTATTTCTGAGTTCGATGGCTAAAGGTACTTCTTTGGGCCATTTATTTACAAACTGTTCTAGTCTTTCGTAATCTTTTGGTTTAAAATTATCGTGAAGCTGTAGAAAAACCATTCCTAATTTCTCATCAAAATTCAAGACAGCCGTTGCAAACTGTGTAACTACATCATCAATATTCAGAAGCCTTCTAAAATGAGAAACCGTATTGGTAATCTTTGGAAAAAACTTAAAATTCGCCGGTGTTTTTTCTTTCCACGTTAAAACCTGTTCAGAGCTTGGCATTCCGTAGAAAGTAGCATTCAGCTCAATTGAATTGAACTGTGTGGCGTAATATGTCAGTTCGTCCTTTGTTCCTTTCGGATAAAAGCCTTTAAGATCAGTTTTATTCCATTTTGCGCAGCCAATTGATATATTTTCAAGTCCTTTTTTATTTTGCTTTAAAATTTCTTTAGTTCTTGAATGGTCTTTTGGTAACGTAAAATCTATTTTTGAAGGATCTTCTACTTGTCCGAATTTCATAGATTGAGGTTTTAAGGATTATTGAATGATGCTTTAAACAAAGATAATTAAAATTGTTAGAAAATTACTTGGGATTCTTTTCAAGTGTAATTGCATCTATTATTAAACCGATCTGAGTGATTACTTTACCTATGTTGTTTTCAATTTCACAATTAGTAAAGCGGATAATTTTCATCCCATTATCTTGTAAACTTTGAGTTCTCTCATCGTCTTTTTTAATCTGTTCCGGAGCATTATGGTATTCTCCGTCGACCTCAATAATTAGTTTTAATTGATGACAATAAAAGTCAGCAATAAATAAACTAATTGGGTGCTGCCTCCTGAATTTATGACCTTTCAGCTGATTGCTTCTAAGTTTTTCCCATAGAATTTTCTCTGCTTTAGTTTCATTATTTCGTAAAGATTGTGATTTTAAAAACGAACTTGATGGAGCTCCTTTCCACATTCCATCATCGTAATTAGGTTTTAATTTTTTCATTTGTGTTTTTATTAAAGCTAATAAATTTTCGACATATCACAATTTGCTCCCTTTAGTGTCGGGCAACAATTCTCTACAGAAATCAAAAATCATTTTCCCCAACCCTAAAGGGAGTGATTTTAGATTTTAGGAAATACAAGCGTTCGTTAAAAGTTGAAAAGATGGAGTTATTTATTTTTGGTAAAAATATTTTGATTGCGCAAAATAGTGGGATATGAAATTTGCCCCCTTTAGGGCTGGGGCAACAAATTCTCTACAGAAATCAAAAATCATTTTCCCCAACCCTAAAGGGAGTGATTTTAGATTTTAGGAAATACAAACGTTCGTTAAAAGTTGAAATGATGCAGATTATTTGTGATAAAAATATTTGAGTGAAAAATAAATGTGATATGAAATTTTCTCCCTTTAGGGCCGGAGCAACAAATTTCTCTAACCAAATTTCGATTTAGTAAAACAATTTCATTCCCCATCTTCCAACTCAAAAATATCTTCAACTTTCTTATCAAAATATTTCGCAATTTTCAATGCTAAAACCGTCGATGGAACATATTTTCCTGCTTCCATGGCATTAATCGTTTGTCGAGAAACTCCGATTTTTTTTGCTAAATCTTCCTGTGTGATATTTTTTATGGCTCTTTCGAGTTTAATTTTATTTTTCATTTTTTAATTAATAAATAATTAAATCTGAAAACATACAAAACCAAAGGTAAGAACATACTGAAGATCATTGCTGTGAAAAAGAGGCTTCCAAAAATGGATATAAATAAAATAAGAACAATAGAATAGGTTGCAATCAAACTCCAGAAAACGGACTTTAAGCGTAGACTCGAAATATACTCATCTTCAATTTTTTCTTTGGAAAATCCGACCAAAATTCCGCCGATAATAATTAAAACTCCAAATAAATTGGGGAATAAATCAATGTTTGCGGTTTGCAGAAAACCTTGGTCTTCATTATTCAAAAATCCTGAATTATAGATGACTGGCAGAGAAATTTCAAAGTTCATCACTCCAGATAGAGAAATTAATCCCAGAATTAATGACGGGATAAAAATAAACCAACCGATCATCTTAAAATGGTGCGGAAAAAGTTGTAATGTATTCATGCGACTAATTTTAATAAAACAAATGTAAAGAATATTTTACAATATGTAAAGTTTATTTTACATTTAATTTAAAATAAAAACCGCAGAAAAAATTTCCGCGGTTTCAATATTCACAGCCAAAACTTGGCTCTTTAAACTTTTTACTTGACTCTTCAATTAAGCTTCACAAGCCGAGCAGCTCACAAAATTCACCATCATTTCCTTAGAAACAGACGAACTTCTTTGGTAATACAAAGTTTTCACACCTTTCTTCCAAGCTTCGATGTAAAGGTAATTCACATCTTTTACAGGCATTGTTGAAGGAATCTGCAAGTTCAGAGACTGAGCCTGATCGATGTATTGTTGTCTTTGTGCAGCCTGAGAAATAATTTCCATTGGAGAAATTTCTTTAAATGTTTTGAATACTGCTTTTTCTTCATCAGTCAGTTCAGTCAGGTGTTGAACAGAACCATGGTTTAGCATAATTGTTCTCCAAGTTTCTTCGTTGTCAAGACCTTTTTCTTCAAGCAATTTAGCAAGATATTTATTCTTACGCATGAAGTTTCCTTTCGCCAAACCTGCTTTGTAGTAATTTGATGCAAAAGGCTCAATTCCTGGAGAAGTTTGACCTAAGATTGCAGAACTTGAAGTCGTAGGAGCAATCGCCATTACCGTTGTATTTCTCATACCGTAACCTTTCAATAATTCAGGTTCTCCATAGATGTTTGCTAATTCTTTAGATGCAATATCCGCCTGCGCTCTGATGTGTTTGAAAGCTCTTGCATTAAACTGTGTCGCCTCAAAACTCTCAAAAGGAATCATGTTTTTCTGAAGATAAGAATGATATCCCAAAACCCCCAAACCTAGCGCTCTGTGACGCAATGCAAAATCTCGTGCTCCCTGAAGATAATAATTTCCTTCAGTTTTCTCAATAAATTCAGATAAGACAGCGTCAAGGAAATAGATCGCCAACTGTACTGCGTTGGTATCTTTCCACTCGTCGTATAATTCTAAGTTCATAGAAGACAGACAACAGATGAAAGATTCCTGTCTTGTAGACGGAAGCATAATTTCCGAACAAAGGTTACTTGCATTAATCGTCAATCCAAGATCTTTATAAACCTGAGGTTTGTTTCTGTTAACGTTATCGGTAAAGAAAATATAAGGAAGACCTTTTTGCTGACGGCTTTCCAAAACTCTTGCCCAGATTTTACGCTTATCGGCATCACCGTCGATCATATCCTGCATCCAGTAATCCGGAACGCAAATTCCGGTAAACAGGTTCTGAATCGGACTTCCGATGTCTTTAATTGATAAAAATTCTTCAATATCACCGTGGTCAACATCAAGATAGGCCGCAAAAGCACCTCTTCTAACGCCACCTTGAGAAACCACATCCATAGAAGTGTCAAACAATTTCATAAACGAAACTGCTCCTGAAGATTTTCCGTTATCGGTTACTGCAGTTCCTCTGTTACGAAGTTCCCCGAAATATCCTGAAGTTCCGCCCCCGATTTTCGTCTGCATGATCACTTCACCCATTTTGTGGGTAATTCCTTCAATGCTGTCCGGAATATGCACGTTGAAACAAGAGATTGGAAGACCTCTCTGCGTTCCCATATTCGCCCACACCGGAGAAGAAAAACTGATCCATCCTTTCATGATCATCTCCTTGAAAGCCGGCTGCAGTTCAGGTTTGTATAATTTTTTTGCTGCGGCAGTTGTGATTCTATCGATTGCACCGTCTACGGTTTCGCCTTTCAGAAGGTAACCTCTGTTCAGCATTTGCTCAGATTCTTCGTTGAGCCACCAGATATTGTTGTTTTGTTCTTCCATTCTTTATATTTTTTTGTTGCTTCAGAGTCTTCCGTCGCAGTGAGTTTACACTGAGCTTGTCGAAGTGAAGCAATTTTTTGTTTTACTATTATTTTTTTATTTAGAAGCATTTTGTATGTGCTTCTTCTCAATTTTCTACCTGCTTTCCGCTATATCTTTTTTGTGATTGCGAACAACATTAATTTATCATTTTCACTTTTCTGCCACCGCAATCACAAAAAAGGATGTCGCTGCAGGGCTAGGACGACGTTTTGTTTTTTATTACCACTGAATTCTGTCATTGCGAGAAAGGAAGCATCTCTTTGAATCAATTTAATCTTCCCACTTCTGAATCAACCTTGACAAGGTTCTTTGTGCAAAAGCAACCGCATTAAGTTTTGGCTAAAGCCACATGAACTTCTTCTCTTTTGAAAACGGGCTAAAGCCCGTTCCTATTGATGTCTCTGCCAAACCTCATAGGTTTTCAAAACCTATGAGGTTTTTTAATAGCATCCATTTATTTTCGTCATTACGAGGCACGAAGCAATCTCATCTTTTCTGCAGATGCTTCGACAAGCTCAGCATGACATCGCTAATACTAACTGTTTTTACGCTCGCTTCGCTCGCACCCCGACTTGAACGGAGCTCTTTTGTTTATATTGGTTCTCCCTTTAGGGAGTTAGAGGGTAAACAAAAAGCGGGAGTGGAAGGCGGAAACTGGCGCCCAAATCATTTAAAATCTAAAATTTAAATTTAATATTTAGAAAAGATCATTCGCCGTAATACTCTTATCATGCTTCGTATAATCCACCGGCCTTTTTGCAAAGAAATCATCCATAGAATTGGCGAAAACTTCCTCTTCGAACCATTTCATCGGACTGTACTGTTCAGCTGTCGTGTTGTAACGTTTTTCCATGTTGATCTTAGTTAAACTTTCGTCAACACGGTATTTCATAAAGTTAATTAAATCTTGTTTTGAGAATTTATCAAGCTCACCCATTTCAAAGATCCAATCAAGAATTTCTCCTTCAAGCTCGATTGATTGGTCTACCAAAGTGTAAATATCTTCAATGTCAGAATCAGTTAAAAGATCAGGTTGCTCCTCACGTATTTTATTGATCAGATAAATTCCTCCATTCGCATGAATCTGCTCATCAATAGATGTCCACGCAATAATATTGGAAACATTTTTCATGAAACCTTTAAATCTTGTGAAAGACAAAATAATTGCAAACTGCGAGAATAAAGACACATTCTCAATCAGAATACTGAATAAAAGCAAAGACGAAACATATTCTTTCGGAGTTGCAGAATTAGCATGCTTCAGCACATTTGATAAGAAATCTATTCTCTTTTTCAATGCAGGAACTTCTACAACATGGGTAAATTCTTCGTTATATCCTAAAACTTCCAGCAAACGCGAATACGCTTCAGAATGACGGAATTCACATTCAGCGAATGTAGATCCCAAACCATTCAGTTCAGGTTTTGGTAAGTGGTGATATAGATTACCCCAAAATGACTTTACAGAAACTTCAATCTGAGCAATCGCCAAAAGTGCATTTTTTACTGCATTTTTTTCGTGAGGCTCAAGTTGTGACTGAAAATCCTGAACGTCTGCCGTAAAATCTACTTCCGAGTGTACCCAGAAAGATTTGTTGATTGCTTCTGTAAACTGAAGAACCTCAGGATACTCAAATGGCTTATAGCTTACTCTTTTATCAAAAATTCCCATATTGAATTGTAATGTCTTTTGTTTTGTAATAAATAGATTTCTGAAAATACAATCATATAATTGATAAGTATTTGATTTTTTGAAAGTTAATCGGGTGATTGATTAATCTTGAATCTCAACTATTTTCTTTCATAATCTACCTACAAAGTTAGAGAATGAAGACTGATTTTAAAAGGGGTAAACACTAATTGACTGACTTTTAACCTTAAAAGTTTTCCACATTTACATGAAACTCCCTTTGCCATTGGATTAGAGGAACTTAAGCAGCAGAAACAAATTGCTGGCAATGATTCTGGTTAAACAATAATTTTTAACTTATTGAATTTCAAAATGTAATGTATTAAACAGGTGTAATTTAAAAAGAATTTTTTAATCTTGTAACAAAATGATTGTAGTAGCTACTTATAAGACATAAAAACATCCAAAGCTTAATGTTAGTAATTCAGGATCTCAATAAATCATACGACACGGGCAAGAGTAAACTGCACGTTCTCAAAGGAATCAACCTCAATATTTCTGAGGGTGAATTTGTCTCTATTATGGGAAGTTCGGGTTCGGGAAAATCAACTTTACTGAATATTATCGGAATTCTTGATGAAAAAGATTCTGGGATTTACGAATTGGATGGTATTCCTATCGAACATTTAAATGAAGTAAAAGCTGCTGAATACCGCTCACGATTTTTGGGATTTGTGTTTCAGTCTTTCAATTTGATAGGTTACAAAACAGCTATAGAAAATGTAGCTCTTCCTTTATATTATCAAAATGTTTCAAGGAAAGAGAGAAATCAAAAAGCATTAGAATATCTTGAGAAAGTAGGCTTGGCACAATGGGCAAATCATTTACCAAATGAGCTTTCGGGTGGTCAAAAACAAAGAGTTGCCATTGCAAGAGCATTAATTACAGATCCAAAAGTAATTCTTGCCGATGAACCAACCGGAGCATTAGATTCAAAAACCACGCATGATATTATGAAACTTCTTCAGGACATCAACAGTGAAGGAAAAACAATCATCGTTGTAACACACGAGCCTGATGTTGCCGCTCAGACCAAAAGAAACGTCATTTTACGAGACGGAATTATAGAAAGTGACGAGTTTATAAAGCAAATTGTGCTTTAAGGGTGAATTGTGAATGGTCAATTTTTCTTCGCAAGTGAATTTTTAAACAGGTGCAATAATTATAAAATAAACACAAATGAGTTTTAAAATGAGAAAAAATGTTTTTAAATCTAAATCATTATAAACTCGATGTCTATAAATCGGCAAGAGAGTTAAGATTTGAATGTTATAAAATATTAAATAGTCTTCCAACTGAAGAAAAATTTAATTTAACAGATCAAATAAGAAGAGCTTCAACTTCTGTAGTCTTAAATATTACCGAAGGTTGCTCTAGAAAATCTGAAATTGAAAGAAAAAGATATTTTGAAATTTCAAGAGGCTCAGTAATAGAATTGGATTCTTGTTTTGATATAATTATTGAATCTGAATATCTTAATCTGGTTGATTTAGAAAAAGCGGGAAATAAATTAAAAACAACATTTATCCTTTTGAGTGGAATGTTAAAATAGTGAATGGTCAATTTTTCTTCGTAAGTGAATTTTTAGAAGAGTTAAAATTAACAATTGACTCGAAGAAATTGACAATTGACATTAAAAATAATTGACTTTTTTACAAAGTAAAAAAACAAAAATATGTTTGACCTAGATCGTTGGCAGGAAATATTCAGTTCGATTCGCAGTAATGTATTGCGAACGGTGCTTTCGGGCTTTACCGTGGCATTGGGGCTGTTTATTTTTATTGTTCTTTTCGGAATTGGAAGTGGTCTGAAAAACGCTTTTACAGAAGGCTTTGCGCGAGATGCCCAAAACCTGATTACCATTTATTCAGGGAAAACAACGATTGCTTACAATGGTTTGCAATCTGACCGTACCGTGACGATGAACAATGAAGATTATGATTTCTTAGTAAATAATGATAAAGAAAAAGTAGGGTATTCAACACCGAGATATACCGCCAATTTGATGGTGAAGTATGGTAAAGAAAGTGGTTCTTATCAAATCAACGGAGCCGATCCTGAAGAAAAATACATCGAAAACAGAAAAATGTTGGAAGGGCGTTACGTCTCGTCAATGGATTTGGTACGGAAGCAAAACGTTGCAGTGATAGGGAGAATGGTACAGCGAGATTTAATAAAAAATGGAAGCCCGGTTGGTAAAGATTTAGATATTAATGGAACCATGTTCAAGGTTATTGGAGTGTTTTCTGATGATGGAGGGGATAATGATGAGCGACATATTACAATTCCTATTACCACGTTACAGCAGATGAAAAAAGGTTCGGATACGATAAGTACGGCATACATTGCTTATAATGAAAATCTAACTCCGGAAGAGGCAATAAAATATGGTGATAAACTGAAAGACGGTCTTAAAGCCCGAAAAAATGTTTCTCCCGACGATGAAAATGGAATTCGTGTTTGGAATAATGCTAAAAATATGAATGAAACTTTCATGTTTATGGCGGTTCTTACGGGAATTGTAACGTTCATTGGATTGGGAACTTTATTGGCAGGAATTATCGGAATCAGTAACATCATGGTTTACATCGTTAAAGAAAGAACCAAAGAAATCGGAGTGCGAAAAGCAATTGGCGCAAAGCCGGGAAGTATTGTTGCTTTGATTGTTCAGGAAAGCGTTGTAATAACGGTCGTTTCAGGATTTGTAGGAGTTGGATTGGGGGTTTTAGCCTTACATCTAATAGGAGATAATTTAGAAGAATATTTTATTAAAAACCCAAGCGTGGGCTGGTACGAAATTATCGCCGCATTCATTGCTTTGGTAATTTCAGGATTAATTGCAGGCTTCGTTCCGGCTTACAGGGCTTCAAAGATTAAACCGATTGAAGCATTAAGAACGGAATAATTTAATTTGAAAATTTGATAATCAGTTAATTTAAAAATGAAATTATGAATTAACTCTTAACTCATAATTAATAACTTATAACTCAACAAAAGTGAACATTTTATTTAAAAAAGATACATGGCAGGAGATTTATTATTCACTCAAGAATAATAAGCTTCGTACGTTTCTTACCATGATTGGCGTGGGCTGGGGAATGTTTCTTTACGTTGTTTTACTGGGCTCTGCAAAAGGAATGGAAAATGGTTTTGATAAATTATTTTCAGGTTTTGCGACCAATTCTATTTTCCTGTGGGCACAAAACACATCAATTCCTTACGAAGGCTTTCCGAAAGGGAGAGCGATGGATCTGAAACTTCAGGATGTCGATATGCTTCAGCGAAAAATCAATGAGATTGAATATATTTCGCCAAAAAACTCACGAGGTAACTTCGGAAGTGCAGGAGAACAAATGTCTAGAAATGGAAAAACGGCGACCTATAGTCTGAATGGAGATTATCCTATCGGAAATAAAATTTCAGAGAAAAAACTTATTTACGGAAGGTATTTAAATGATGCTGATGTTTCACAAAATAAAAATGTAGCCGTCATTGGCGAAGAGGTTTATAAAAACTTTTTTGATTCTAAAAAGAATGAAAATCCTATTGGTAAATCAATCAATGTAAAAGGTATATTCTTTAATGTAATTGGTGTATTCAGAGTGAAAAGAGGTGGCGGAATGGATAATGATCAGACTGTTTTTATCCCGCTTTCCACGTTTACGAAAATCTATAACGACGGCGATAATGTAGATGTTTTTGCGATTGTAAGTAAACCAAATGCAGACGTAAATGATGTGGAAGATAAAGTAAAGAGTGAATTGAAAAAGAAAAACAAGGTTTCTCCTGAAGATACCAATGCTTTTGGAAGTTTTAACCTTGGAAAAGAATTTAAAAAGCTGACAGGATTTTTAACCGGAATGCAGCTTTTAACCATCATTGTAGGAACTTTAACTATTCTTGCAGGCGTAATTGCAATATCGAATATCTTATTGATCACGGTAAAAGAAAGAACAAAAGAAATAGGGATCCGAAGAGCTTTAGGCGCAAAACCTTCAGAAGTAAGAAACCAGATTCTGCTTGAAAGTGTCGTGATTACATTAAGCTCGGGTTTACTCGGGTTTATTTTCGGAATTTTCGTTTTGATGATCTTTAATACGCTAACTCAAAATCAGGATGATTTTCCATTTTACAATCCAACAGTCAATTACAGCAATGTATTCAGCGCAATGACGGTGATGGTTGTTTTAGGATTGATTATTGGGATGATACCTGCACAGAGAGCAGTTAAAATACGCCCGATCGAAGCATTGAGGAGCGAATAAATTTGAAAATTTAGATAACGAACAGCAATCAATATTTTAAATAAATTAAAAAAAATAAACTATATATGAAAAAGAAATTTACCTGGAAAAAAGGCATCTACATATTTTTGGGGCTTTTGTTTGCGGTAGCATTATTTTCAGGAATCAGCTATGTGGTAAAATCAAATTCTACCCAAAGTGAGGCTTTTCTTACCCGGAAACCTTCTATTCAGAATATGGAAGACAAAGTGATGGCAACAGGAAAAATCGTTCCTAAAGAAGAAATCGAAATTAAGCCGAATATCGCAGGGATTATTGAGAAAATTTTGGTAGATGAAGGAGATAGGGTAGAAGCCGGACAATTGATTGCAACGGTAAGAATTGTTCCGAATATAGCGGAAGTAAATAATGCAACACAAAATGTGCAAAACGCACAGCTTCAGATTAATAATGCAAAAATGAATGTTGCAAATATGCAGACTCAGTTTGCAATGTCTGAAAAATTGTTTAAGCAAGGTGTTGTTTCAAAACAGGAATATTTGACGGCTCAGCAACAATTATATACGCAGCAACAAGCTTTGAGAAATGCAAACCAACAATTGGTAACTGCACAAAAAACTTTGCAGATTGCAAAAACAGGAGCTATTCCGGAATTGCAGGGTCTGGCGACAACACAAATTCGTTCTAAAGCCGCAGGAACTGTTCTTGAAGTTCCGGTAAAAGTAGGAAGCCAGGTAATTGAAGCCAACTCTTTCAATGCCGGAACAACGATATGCTCTATTGCAGATTTGAATTCATTGATTTTCCAGGGTGAAATTGATGAAGCACAAGCCGGAAAACTGAAGCAGGGAATGGATATGAAAATCGTAATCGGAGCTTTGCAGAATAAGTCTTTTCCTGGAAGGCTGACAATGATCGCACCAAAAGGAAAAGATACCAACGGAACGATAAAATTCCCGGTAGAAGGTGATGTAAACAATCCGAATAACGAATACATCAGAGCCGGTTTCTCAGCCAACGGAGAAATTGTGATGAGTTCACAGAAAAATGCATTGCTTTTGGATGAATCTTTAATTCAGTATGAAAAGAAGAATGGTAAAGACGTTCCTTTCGTTGAGGTAAAACAGAAAGACGGCAAATTCAAAAAAGTATATGTGAAGCTTGGTGCAAGCGACGGAATCAATGTACAGATTCTGTCAGGAATCAATCAGAATTCTGAAGTAAAAGTTTGGAACCCTTCCGATAAAGATAAAGAAGAACTGACAGAGAAAGCTAAGAAATAATTCAAGTGTAAAAGTTGATACTTTAAGCATGAAAAAAATATTTTTACTTTTACTTGTTAGTTTAACAAGTCTGTTCTTTGCTCAATCTGCTAATTATAAAACTGCGGCTGATCTTTTTCAGAATAATTACAATTCTGGAAATTATAATGATATTTTTAATAGTTTCTCGCCTGAAATGCAGAACGCTTTACCTCTTGAAGATACCAAGCAATTTCTGTCTAATTTGAAATTGCAGTTTGGTAAAATAGAGAGTAAGGAATTTATAGCTTATCAAGAAACCTATGCTGCTTATAAAACCAAATTTGAAAAAGCAGTCTTGGCTGTGAATATTTCTCTGAATGATCAGAACAAAATCAACGGTTTTTTTGTAAAGCCTTACGAAAAGTCAGAAGAAAACAGAGTTCAGGAAAATAGTAAAACAGTAAATGCTTTGCGTCAATTTCCTAAAAGTGTAAGTGAAGCTATATTTTTAAATGCAAAAGATTTTCCGAATAATACTCAGATTTCAATTGCATATATAGAAAGTGGGAAAATTCATTTTTACGGAATTATAAAACAAAATGATACGATAAAAAGTATTGAAAACCACAACAATGTTTTTGAAATAGGCTCTATTACAAAAACTTTTACTTCAACTGTTTTAGCTTCATTAGTTGAAGATAAAAAGATTAACTTAAACGATAATATCAATTCTTATTATTCTTTTCCGTTTGCAGGAAATAGTAAATTAAACTTTAAGAGCTTAGCCAATCACACTTCTGGTTTACCACGTCTTCCGAATAATTTGGACTTAACCAACGAAAGTAATCCGTACAAGAATTATGGTAAAAAAGAAATTGAAGCTTATCTTAAAGATAATTTAAAATTAAAAAATGATCAAGTAAAATATGAATATTCAAATTTAGGAGCCGGATTATTGGGATATACATTGGGAATAAGTCAAAAAACTACATTACAGCAATTATTGCAAAGAAGGATATTCGATAAATATAAAATGAACAATTCTTTTTTAAGCTCAAAAAATCTACAAGACAAACTTGTCGACGGACTAAATGCGAGTGGTGAAAAAGTTTCCAATTGGGATTTTGATGTTTTGTTCGGTGGTGGTGGGATTTTGTCTACGACCGAAGATTTGGCAAAATTTGTTGAGGCTCAGTTTAATGCTAAAAACACTGAACTTGCATTAACAAGAAAACCAACTTTTATAGTCAATGAAAAAATGAAAGTCGGATTAGGATGGCATATTCTGAAAAATAAAAATAATAGCGAATTTTTTTGGCATAACGGAGGAACGGCCGGATATTCTTCGTCTTTAGCTTTTAGTACTGAAAGCAAGAATGCCATTATCATTTTATCAAATGTTTCAGCATTTAATCCAAAAGCACAAAATATCGATAAATTGTGCTTGGAGTTGCTAAATAGCACAAGCGAAACGAAATAAGCAAAATAATTTTACCCTGAAATAAATGCAAAAAGTCCCACATTTTCTGGGACTTTTTTGATGTATTATTCTCAAATAAAGTTTATTTGGATGAAATTTAGCCTAAAAAATTAATTTCTTTATCCTTAAATTTATTTTTAACCACCAGTTGATTGGCGGTCTTCAACATTTTTCTGCGAAGCTTAGCCAATTTTCTTACATTTTTATCTTCGCTGTAATCAAAAATATTGTCTTTGAAACTGAAGGTGTCCCCATCTTTAAATTCGATGTTGCTTTTCTTAAGTTCCCCATGCAGCATAAGGTTGGTCATGCTTTTAAGAATCAAATGTTCAGATTCACCAAGAGATTTTAACGACTTAAGTAAGTGTTTTTTGTATTTTTTCTTTCCCATAACTCTAAACGATTTTCGATTTTAAGATTATGCAAATATATCATTTAGTTAAGACTATTTTGTAACGATTCCAGTCAAATTTGCCAATCTTGCATATTTTAAAAAGGCAATGTTTAACAAAGCAAATTAAATGTGATTCCGTATTTAACGATAAATTAAATTTTCAATATTAAACTTATTATCGTAATATTGCAATATTAAAAATGAAATATGGGGCTTACAAAGACAGAAATTTTTAGTGAAGAACAAAACAGATTAGCTAAGCTTTTCAAAGTTTTGGGTCATCCTGCAAGGATTGCGATTTTGCAACATATTATCAACCAAAAAGCTTGCATCTGCAATGATCTGGTGGAGGAATTGGGTTTGGCGCAGGCTACCATTTCACAACATCTAAAAGAACTGAAAAATATAGGAATCATCAAAGGCTCTATCGAAGGAAAGTCGGTTTGCTATTGTATTGATGACGAAGTCTGGAAAACGATGCAAACTGAATTAGGATTGTTTTTTACTCAGGACATTCAATCAGAATCATGCTGTTAAAGACATTTTTTTATTTATCATCATCGTTATATAGCAATATTACAATATGTATTTAATTAAATATACTTTATATGAAACTTTCAAAGATTAAAGAAATTTTACCATCATTAAAAAATGTAGAATTTCAACTGGAAAACGGAAATTTTGTACCCGAACATTTTCACGTAACAGAAGTCGGGCAGATTACCAAAAACTTTATCGACTGTGGCGGAGTGATTCGTACAGAAAAAGTAGTCAATTTCCAGCTATGGAATGCTGATGATTTTGAACACCGTCTAAAGCCGATAAAACTTTTACATATCATAAACCTTTCCGAAGAAAAATTAGGTATTGAAGATTTAGAAATTGAAGTAGAATATCAATCTCAAACGATAGGAAAATATGATTTAGAGTTCAACGGTAATCACTTTGTTTTAGTAAATAAAACTACAGCTTGTCTGGCTCAGGATGCTTGCGGAATTCCTTCAGAAAAACAAAAGAAAAATTTGTCAGAATTAACTTCAGATTCAGGTAATTCTTGTGAACCCGGAAGTGGATGTTGCTAGTTTTTTCCAGCCACGAATGCACGAATATTAGAAGGATTCGTGTATTCGTGGCATAACAATATAATTTAAATTCGAAATGAAACAAGAAATTAAAGAACGTTGCGAAATCATCAGCAAAAATTTTAAAGAAATTAATCCTGAAAGAAAAGTTCTGTTAGAAAAACTAGCGAGTCATATTCAGGAGAAATTAAATTCAGGCAAAGAAATCAACTTGGTATACGTTTGCACGCATAATTCCCGCCGTAGTCATTTGGGGCAAGTTTGGGCAAAAGTCGCTGCCGATTTTTATGGTTTTAATGTTAACACTTTTTCTGCAGGTACAGAAGCGACATCTTTTAATAAAAATGCTATTAATGCATTGATTTCATCAGGGCTTGAAGTAAAAAAAATGGACGAAACTCTCAATCCTAAATACAAAGTTATTTTTGGAGAGAATAAATCGAATCTTTGTTTTTCAAAAACCATTGACGATGAAACCTTGCCTAAAGAAAATTTTGCGGCAGTAATGATGTGCGGAGATGCAGATGAAAACTGCCCGTTTATTCCCGGGTGTGATTTAAGAATCGGGACGACTTACTTTGACCCAAAATCTTACGACAATTCTATTCTTCAGGATGAAAAATATACCGAAAAAAGCAACCAAATTGCGATGGAATGTCTGTATGTTTTTTCTTTAATTAAAAAATAATTGAATGCAACCCAAACTCAGGTTTCTCGACCGGTATCTTACTCTGTGGATTTTTCTGGCGATGGCAATCGGAGTAGGTTTAGGCTTTTTATTTCCTAATATTTCATCCGTTACGAATTCGCTTTCGGTCGGAAGTACCAATATTCCGTTAGCAATCGGTTTAATTTTGATGATGTACGCACCGCTTGCAAAAGTAGATTATTCGCTATTGCCAATAGCTTTTAAAGATAAGAAAGTATTATCACTTTCATTGCTGCTCAATTGGATTATTGGTCCAATTATAATGTTTATTCTAGCCATTATTTTCCTGAAAAATGAACCGGATTATATGATTGGATTAATCTTGATTGGCTTAGCAAGATGCATTGCAATGGTAATCGTCTGGAATGATTTAGCGAAAGGAAACCGGGAATATGCTGCACTTTTGGTCGCCTTGAACAGTGTGTTTCAAATTTTTTCTTACAGCTTTTTTGTATGGTTGTTCATCAATGTTTTACCACAAAAATTAGGATTGGGTAGTTTCAATGTTTCTGTACCCATGAAAGATGTAACGCAAAGTGTTTTAATTTATCTTGGGATTCCATTTTTGGCAGGATTTTTAACACGTTATTTTTTAGTAAAATTAAAAGGTGTAGAATGGTACAACAGGAAATTTGTACCAAAGATTTCTCCGATTACATTGTATGCTTTATTATTCACCATTGTATTGATGTTTAGCTTAAAAGGTGATAAAATTGTTGAACTTCCGATGGATGTTTTGAAAGTAGCAATTCCTCTTGTTATCTATTTTGTATTGATGTTTTTAGTAAGTTTTTTAATTAATAAAGTGATGAATGTTTCTTATGATAAAAATGCTTCAATATCATTTACAGCTACAGGAAATAATTTTGAATTGGCGATTGCCGTTGCCATTTCTGTCTTCGGAATTCATTCTGCACAAGCTTTCGTTGGCGTTATAGGTCCTTTGATAGAAGTTCCGGTGTTGATTTTATTGGTAAGAGCCAGTTTGTGGTTAAAGAGAAAATTCTATTAAAATTAAATTGAAAAAGTAAAGATTTAAGTGTAAAAATCATTGTAGTAAATACTTAAATCTATACTAAATTCCGTATTTTTGGGGTTCAAAATCTAAAAATCTAAGAATAAATGGACATTATTTTTGACCTTATCGAAAAAGAAAGAGAAAGACAATCCCACGGATTAGAGCTTATTGCTTCAGAAAACTTTGTTTCTGAAAATGTAATGAAAGCAATGGGAAGTGTATTGACGAATAAATATGCAGAAGGATATCCGGGAAAAAGATATTACGGAGGTTGTGAAGTAGTAGATGAGGTTGAAACATTGGCAATCGACAGAGCAAAACAGCTTTTCGGGGTTGATTATGTAAATGTTCAGCCGCATTCTGGTTCTCAGGCAAATGCAGCAATTTATTTGGCAGTGTTGAAACCTGGAGATAAAATCATGGGGATGGATCTTTCTATGGGAGGTCACCTTACTCATGGTTCTGCAGTTAACTTTTCAGGAATTCAGTATGACGTAGTTTCTTACGGAGTACAGCAGGAAACTGGTTTAATCGATTATGACCAAATGAGAGAAGTAGCGTTGAGAGAAAGACCAAAAATGTTAATTGCTGGTTTCTCGGCGTATTCAAGAGATTTAGATTATGCAAAATTCAGAGAGGTTGCAGACGAGATCGGTGCGACACTTTGGGCAGATATTGCACATCCTGCAGGTTTGGTTGCAAAAGGATTATTAAATTCTCCATTCGAACACTGTCATGTTGTTACCACGACGACTCACAAGACTTTAAGAGGTCCAAGAGGAGGGATGATCATGATGGGTAAAGATTTTGAAAATACGTACGGACACAAAACTCCAAAAGGAGAAATCAAGCAAATGAGTCAGGTTCTTGACGGAGCTGTTTTCCCAGGAATTCAGGGTGGGCCGTTGGAGCATGTGATTGCTGGTAAAGCAATTGCTTTTGGTGAAGCTATAGACGATAAGTTCTTAACTTATGCAAAACAGGTTAAATCTAATGCTCAGGCTTTATCAAAAGCGATGGTAGATTTAGGTTTTGATATTGTAAGTGGAGGTACAGACAATCACCTGATGTTGGTTGACCTTAGAAACAAGGGCGTAAACGGAAAAGAAACTGAAAAAGCTTTAGTAAAAGCGGATATTACTTGTAATAAAAATATGGTTCCGTTTGATGATAAATCTCCGTTCACTACTTCTGGTATCAGATTAGGAACTGCAGCGATCACGACAAGAGGTCTTAAAGAAAATGATATGAATACCATTGCAGAATTAATTTCTGAAGTAGTAGACAACATCAAAAATGAAGAAGTAATCGCAGACGTTAGAAAAAAAGTAAACGGATTGATGGAAGGTAAAGCTTTGTTCAATTATTAAGAATTGCTTTAAGCTGATAGCAATTTGCTTTTGGCTTTTCAATATAAAACAAAAAGAGGTGCAAATATTTTGTGCCTCTTTTTTGCAAATTGTAATTTTGAACTATCAACTATCAACTATCAACTATCAACTATCAACTATCAACCAAACTATGCAGCCCGATAAAAAGCTTTTTACATTTGAAGAAACCAAACAGAAACTGGTCAACTATTGTGTGTATCAGGATCGTTGTCATGCTGAGGTTGAGCAAAAAATGCGGGAATTTGTTTTAATTCCCGAAGCGAAAGAGGAGATTCTTCTATACTTGATGAAAGAAAATTACTTGAATGAAGAAAGATTCACCCGAAGTTATATTCGAGGAAAATTTTATATTAAAAGCTGGGGAAAAACAAAAATTAAAATGCATTTAAAGCAAAAAGGGATTAATGATAGACTAATCTCTACCTGTTTTGATGAAATTGATGAAGAAGATTACCAAAAGACACTTCATAGAATTTATGATAATTATAGTTCAAAGTTAAGCGGTTTGCAGAATTATCAAAAAAAATCAAAAACTATTAAATATCTATTAAGTAGAGGCTTTGAATATGAAAGTATTTTACAGATAATTGAAAATTAATGTAATCGTAATTTTAAGTTTTTATTGAGTTTTTCTTAAAGACATAGTTTTGTCTGACGAAAAAAAAATAATTTATGGATTTAAAATTACAATGTAAATCAAAAGCGATATATGCGTTTTTGATGGCTCTTTTCTCGGTGTGGGGATGGGGGCAAGTGATTCAGCACACCTTTGCTGCAACATCGGGAAATATAACTTCTAATATTTCGTTCGCATCGGCTCAGAATAGTTCAAGCACGGCGCCAGCAATTTTTACTGATGGTTTACGTCTTTATCCTGGTGGGGCAAATGGTGGTGGTTCAGTAACAATAACCCCAACAAATGGAATTGTTATTACAAAAGTTAAATTTTTTGCCACTCAAACACAACCTATCAGATATTCAATTAATGGAGGAACTGCTGTTTCAATGGCTTCTTCTTCTACTTATGAAATAACTGGAACAATTTCTTCGAGTTTAAGATTGAATAATGCGAACACAGGTACAGGTGGAGGTGCAAACCAGCTTAGATTATCTGGTGTAGAAGTTACTTATCAAACACCTACAAGTAATCCTCCAATAGTTACTGCGTCTTCATTTACAGGATCGGTTGGAACAGTTTTTACAGAATTGATTCAAGCAACAGAAGGTCCAACATCTTATACATTAATAAGTGGAAGTAACTTACCTTCGGGATTGACTTTAAATACAGTAACAGGTGAAATTTCTGGTACACCAACTTCTGCAGGCTCTTTTACAACTAATATTACAGCCACAAATTCAATTGGAACTTCGAATCCAGCTGCTATTTCTTTTACAATAAATAAAGGAAACCAAACAATTAATGGTTTTGCAAATCAAACAAAGTTTGTCAGTAGCCCATCTTTTACTTTTTCTGCAAATACAGATGGAGCAAATTTACCGATAACATATATGAGCTCAAATCCTTCTGTAGCGACAATATCAGGAAATACAATAACAATAGCTGGAGTTGGAACAACAAATATAACTGCTACGCAACCTGGAAATAATGACTGGAATTCTTTCAGTCAACAAATTATTTTAACAGTTGCAGCAGATCCGATAACATATAACGGTGTAGGAAGATTTGAAAAAATTACATCATTATTAGATTTAACAGATGGTTATTACGTTTTTGTTGGAGATACAAGTAATGCAATGTTAAATAGTATTTCCAGCAGTAAGCTGTCAGCATCAAATGTTTCGGCAATTAACAATGTTATTACAAATCCTTCTGTAAATATTGTTTGGAAAATACAAACAGATGCTGGAAATATTAAAACTATTTACAACGAATCAATTGATAGATACGTTTCTGGAGGTGGAAGTAATACAAATATTTCATTAGCAACAAGTGTTTCAGGAAGTGGACAAAAATGGCAAGCGAACACTGTAAGTAATTTATTTAGATTTACTAACGTAAGTCAAACAGGAAGAGCTTTGTGGTATAACGGTTCAGTATTTGGACAATATTCAACTACAAATATTTCAGGTTATTATGATTTGGAACTTTTCAAAAGAATAGAAACCACAATTTGGAACGGTACTTCTTGGTCAAACGGAGCTCCAGATGCTAAAGATGTAATTATTACAGGTTCTTATTCTACTGTGTCACAACCATCTTTCACAGCTAAAAATATCACCATTAAAAACGGTGGAGTTTTAGAACTTACTTCAAATAATACAATTTCAGCTGTAGATGTAACGGTAGAAGATGGCGGTAACCTAATTCAGAAAGACGGCTCTGTTTTATCTTATACAGGGGCTTTCAAAGCATTGAAAAACGGAACAAGCGAAGTTAATAAATATGCATTTTGGTCTTCACCTGTCGTTGATCAAAATTTAACTAATATGTATACAACTGGAACACCAGCGTTTATTACAGTATATGATACGGCTACAGATTCTTATGTAAATGCAGCTTCTACAACTTCTGTATTTGCGAAAGCTTACTCGATTAAAACTCCGGTTGCCAATGCTGCTTTAGTTTTTGAAGGAACTCCAAATACCGGAACGCAGACTTATACATTAGCGACTTCTGGGAACGGCTTTAACTTAATTGGTAACCCGTATCCTTCAAGCTTAAGTTTAGGTGCTTTCTATACCGCTAACGCAGCAAGAATTTCAAGCACATTCTATTTCTGGGATAACAAAAGCACGAATGTAACGCTTCAAAACGGTGCTACCACTACAAATTATGGATATGCTACATTCAATGCTGCTAACGGTGCAAATCCTACCTGGGTGCCTGCTCCAAATGGTAATGGAGGAACTGCCGTTGTTCCGACAGGTGCGGTTGCAAATATTGGTCAGGGATTTATTGTTAAAACTTTAAATACATCTGTTGATACTTCTTTGACATTTAATAATGAAATGAGAGGTGCTACAAATGGTACTTTCTTCAATAAAAATAATTCTGCAACCGAAGGCAAATTCTGGTTAAGACTAAATTCTGAATACAATACCAACAATACTTTTGCAGTAGATTATACAGACGGAGCTTCAGATTCATTCGATAATTATGATTCTAAAGCGATAGGAATGGGTTCTGACGGGTTCTATACCTTAGCAGATTCACAAAAATTAATTATTCAAGGGAAAGCAAGTTTTGATATCAATGATGTAGTTCCTGTAGGACTTAAGCATTTCCAAAACGGAAACTTTACGATTGCTTTAGTACAGAAAGAAGGATTGTTTAATAACGGACAGGCAGTTTATCTGCATGATAAAATAACAGGTGCCTACACAGACCTTCAGAATAGTGCCTATACATTTAGTGCAAACGCAGGAGAAACTGCTGATAGATTCGAGATTGTTTATAAGCTCAATGTTTTGGCAACTGCAGAAATTAAAAAAGATGCTTTTGAAGTTTTCAGAGACGGTCAGGATTTCGTTGTAAGAAACGATAAAAATGTTGAAAAAGTAGAAATCTTTGATGCAGCTGGAAGAAAAATCCAGACAATTAATGAGAATTCTAAAGTAATTCGTGTACAGCTTTCTTCTAAAGGTGTTTATATCTTGAAGGCATTATCACAAGGTAAAGAGTACACAAAAAAAATAATTAAATAAGAAAGAATTATGAAAAAGATTATAATAATGTTTGTGATGGTATTGTCAGGATTTGTTTTTGCACAGGAATCTTCGGATAATCCATTTATATATGATAATGGTACTGATACTACCGAGCTGCAAGAAGAAGATATTTTGCCTGCAAATCCGGGTGATCCGGGATTAGCACCTATCGATGATTATATTCCGGTACTTTTAATAATTGCAGTTGGCTTAGCAATAGCGTGTGCAAATAAGAAGAAGACAGCTTAAGAATAGTCATTTTATTATTAATTTAATCTTCCGGAATTACTTCCGGAAGATTTTCTTATTTATAACAATAAATTAAATTAAGTCTCATTTATCTTAAATTTCAAACTAAAAATAGTTTTAAGATAAGAAACTGTGTTAAATATTTATCTATTTCATTTTGAATGTGGTAGATTATTCTTTTAAATTTTAAGTATATGGGTATTAAGTAAATGAAAATATATTTTTAAACTGATTTTTTTATAAAAATAATATCATTATATTTGCGGAATAATCAAAATATCAAAATGTTGGATGAAAAAGCTGGATGATGCTTTTAGTGCGTTGTATAAAGGGGATAATATTGTAAAACTCACAGAGCTAAGATATATACCGCGATGGATTGTCATTATTATTGATATTTCAATTATACTTCTATCAATATTTTTGGCATATATACTTCTAGATAGACTGCGCGTACAGGTCAATTTCCCCAATCATCGTTTAGAAAAAAGAATAATACTTATTGCGGTTAATTTATTGTTTATGTTTGTTTTTAGAACATACGCAGGTATAATAAGACATTCTACTTTTTTTGATTTATTTAAGATTGTTTTATCTTCAGGCAGCACTTTAGTAACATTAATATTTTTAAATTTTTTTATAGAGCTTCTGTTTGATAAACCACTTTATTTATATCCTACTTTATTTCTTTACTTTTTTATTTCGATTTCGCTGATGTTCTTCTTCAGAATGGTTACCAAGCAATTTTTTAATATTTTAATTGATATTAAAGGGGCTTCGTCAAAAACCAGAGTGGCAGTTGTGGGGATAAGTGATGCATCTGTTTCTTTAGCAAGAGCAATACTTCATAATCCTAATTATCCTTATAGGTTAGAGGGTTTCGTAACGAAAAGATCAGATTCTAACAAAGCAGTTCTGCTGGGACATAAAATCTATAATAGTGACTATTTTTTTAAGAATAAAAATATAACCGACAAATTTGATGCAGTTTTGATTATTAAAGAGATTATGTCAAAACAAGAGCTCGAAGAATGGATGACGTTGGCTTTAGACCACGGACTGAAAGTTTTGAAAGCTCCTACATTGAGTAAAATGCGTGATTCTGATTTGGTCGGTGGAATTCGTCAGCTGCAAATAGAAGACCTGTTGAATCGGAGACCTATAAAAATAGAAAACGAAGAGGTTACAAGAAGGCATGCTGGGAAAAGCGTGCTGGTAACAGGTGGAGCAGGTTCTATCGGTAGCGAAATTGTGCGTCAGGTCGCTCAGTTTAGTCCTTCGCTGATTATTGTGCTTGATCAGGCAGAATCTCCTTTATACGAATTGGAACTTGAATTGCTCGAAAAATTCCCTGATCAGAAATTCAAATTTGTCTTAGCGGATATTTCCAATTCCTACAGGCTTGAAAAAATATTTGAACTCTATCATTTCTCAATGGTTTATCATGCAGCGGCTTATAAACATGTGCCTTTAATAGAAGAAAATCCGCATGAAGCCATTTTCGTAAACGTATTAGGGACAAAGAATGTCGCACTGCTCTCAAAAAAATATAAAGTAAACCGTTTCGTAATGGTTTCTACAGATAAAGCCGTAAACCCTACCAATGTAATGGGTGCCTCAAAGAGAACGGCTGAGCTTTTTGTGCAGTCTTTACAGAATACGGAAGGCAATACAACAAAATTCATTACTACGCGTTTTGGAAATGTGTTAGGATCAAATGGATCAGTGATTCCGCATTTTAGAAAACAAATCGAAAAGGGTGGTCCCGTTACTATCACGCATCCCGATATTATACGTTATTTTATGACGATACCTGAAGCGTGCGAGCTGGTACTTCAGGCAGGGACTATGGGAGATGGTGGTGAAATTTATGTTTTTGATATGGGCGAGCCTGTGAAAATATTAGATCTTGCAAGAAGAATGATAAAGTTATCAGGATATATTCCCGATGAAGAGATTAAAATTAAATTTATTGGCTTAAGACCCGGCGAGAAACTTTATGAGGAACTATTGAGTAATAATGCAACTACAGTTCCTACACATCATGAGAAAATTATGATTTCTAAAGATCCTTATTTGGGATTTGAAGAGATTGATTTATTATGCAAACAAATTATAAAATCTGCAGTTAAAAGAGATAAGATACAGGTAGTCACCCTTTTGAAAGCAATTGTTCCGGAATTTATAAGTAATAATTCAGAGTTTGAGCTTTTAGACATAAAAGACAATGACATTATTGTGATGAGTGACCAAAGCCCAAGCATTCAATTGAGTAATAATTGAATCATATTTGTTAATAATCGTTAAAACGAATTAAACAATAGTTTAAAAAATCTATTTAAAAAATAATAAACCTATTTTTGTGAAAAATTTTCAGAAATGATTTTAAAAAAATATTTTATTTACAGTGTAGTTGGCTTAGCGATAGCCTCATGTACACCAAGACAGGAAATTAACTATATGCAAGATATTGAAAGTGTCGCATTAGATAATTCGATTAAAAACAGTAGGAGTACATTACAGCCTGGTGATAAATTAATTATTACTGTGACAGCTAAAGATATGGACGTGGTAAAGCCATTTAACCAAACTTATTCTTCAAGTGCAACAATAACACAGTATTCTAATCCAAGTTCAAATAATCTTCCTCAGCAGCTTCCTGTTTCAGGACCTACATATATTGTAGATACAGATGGGAATATTACATTTCCGCAAATTGGTACTGTAAGTACAAAAAATGAAGATGTAGAAACGATGAAGGCCAAATTAACTAATCTCATTTCACAATATGTCAAAAATCCAGATGTAGATTTAAAATTAATAAATTTTAAAGTTGCTGTTTTAGGAGAGGTTACAAGACCAGGAACTTATGTTATTCCCGACGGAAGTACAACACTTTTGGGAGCTTTGGGTCTAGCTGGAGACCTTACTGTATATGGTGTCAGAACAAATGTATTGGTCGTAAGAAATGTCGATGGAAAGATCACAAAAGAAAGGATAGATTTGACGAGTGCGCAGTTTATAAATTCACCATACTATTACCTTAAGCAAAATGATATGATCTATGTGCAGCCTAATGCGAATAGAGAAAAGGCAGCACGAATTGATCCAAATACAGGATTGTACATTTCGGTTGCATCAGTTATTGCTTCTTTAGTGATTGGGGTTTTGGCTCTTACAAAAAATTAATTTAAGAGAATTCTTTATAGTGGATTATAATCAAATGCAAAATGAGATTCAGGAAGAGTCTTTAAATATCAGGGAAATTGTTAAACCTTACATTCATCGGTGGTATTGGTTTATCATAGGTGCTATTGTAGCCGTTATTGTCGCATGGTTCTTTTTAAGATACAGCATTCCGGTGTATAGCACAGAATCAACCTTATTAATTAAAGAAGTTAAAAAATCAGCAGCAGGCCAGCCTGATATGTCTGTGATTTCAGAATTAAGTGGTATTGGAGGGATGGGTACCAACTCAGTAGACAATGAAATTGAGATTCTGAAGTCTAAAAAACTGATGCTCTCAGTAGTAAGAGAATTAGCACTAGAAACTAATATTTATTCTAAAGGAAATATAAAAGATAGCGAATTATATAAAGAAACTTCTCCTTTTCTAGTAAGGATTATCAGCGAAAAGAAAAAAGCTAAATATCCGAAAACAGAAGTTATCGCTAAAGTAAAAGGCAATAAAATCATCATTGAATCTGAGAGTTTCAAGAAAGATATTCAAACTGAATTCAATAAATCGGTTACAATGCCTTTTGGTGTGGTAATGTTCCAGAAAAATCCCAAATTTAAATCAACTACATCAGAAAAATCAACTGCACAGTTCAGACTGCAATTTATGTCAGGAATGGACAGGGCAATATACTATCTTGCGAAACTCAATGTAAATTTGGTACAAAAGGAGGCTACAGTTCTTAAAATTTCAATCAGTGATCCTATTTCTGACAAATCGGTCGATATTTTAAATAAGCTTGCTGTAAATTATAACCGTGAAGCAATTTTAGATAAGAACTCTGAAGCACAAAAAACAGCTAGTTTTATTGATGAGCGTATTAACCTCATCAGTAAAGAATTAGGTACCGTAGAGTCTCAGAAAGAAGATTTTAAGCTTCGGAACAATATCGCAGATATTCAGACTGAAGCTGAATTATCTTTGAAAACAGCAGTAGATACCCGTCAAAAACAATTGGAGAATGAATCTCAGCTTGAGTTGATAAATAGTTTATTGAATTCTATCAGCAAACAGGGAACATATCAGGTTTTACCGCTTAATGTAGGTCTTACAGATCAGAATATCACATCTAATATTGCAATGTACAATCAGTTGGTCATTGATAGAAACAGATTACTTGAGAGTTCCACGACAGTCAATCCGGTTGTTCAGAATATTACCAGTCAGATAAACAGCATGCGTAGCTCAGTAATTCAGAGCTTACAAAAAAGTCAATCTGCATTTCAGATTTCAATTGGAACAATTACGGGTGAGCAAAATAGATTATCAAATAGAATCTCTAAAATTCCGGTTCAGGAAAAAATGTTCCGTAGTATTGAAAGACAGCAAAATATTAAAGAACAGCTTTATTTATTATTACTTCAAAAAAGAGAGGAAGCTGCTATATCATTGGCAATTGCTGCTCCAAAAGCTAGAATTGTTGACGATGCTTTAACGAACCCTGTTCCGGTCTCTCCGAAAAAAATGATTATTTATCTCGGAGCATTGATTATAGGGTTGCTAATTCCTTTTGCCATTATTTATCTTCTAGAATTATTTAACAATAAAATTAAAACTAAACAAGATCTTGAAAAACTGCTTGATGGAGGAACTGTAGTTGGAGAGCTTCCGTCTTTACAAAAAGGCGATCCTGAAATTGTTCAACTTAATGATTTATCTCCTTTAGCAGAAGCGTTCAGAATTTTAATTACCAACATTAATTTTATGTTGCCAAAAAACAAAAAAGGCAATGTGATTTTTGTTACCTCTACAGTTAAAGGTGAGGGAAAAACATTTACCTCTGTTAATTTAGCGCTTACATTGGCAACACCGCGGAAAAAGGTAATTATTATTGGGTCAGATATTCGAAATCCACAGTTACAGAGATATAATGAAAGCAGAAGAGGATTGATTGGTCTTTCAGAATTTATGTATGATGACCAGATGAATGTTTCAGAAATTATTCATCCCACTTCATTCAATCCGTATTGCGATGTGATTTATTCAGGTGCTATTACTCCAAATCCTACAGAATTATTATCAAACGGAAGATATCAGGAACTCGTTGAGAGTTTAAAACCAATGTATGACTATATAATATTGGATACTGCTCCATTAATGTTGGTAACAGATTCATTTTTAATTGCTGATGTAGCAGATATTACAGTATATGTTACCCGTTCTGGTTATACTGAAAAAGAACTGATAAGTTTTATCAATAAACAAATTAAAGATAAGAAAATTAAAAATGTGGGGATGGTGCTCAACGATGTGAGTAAGATGAATAGTGGTTATGGTTATGGTTATAAATATGGCTATGGATATGTGGCAGATTCAAAAAAAGGATTTTTAGCGAGATTTTTAAAAAAATAATTAATTCTAAATAGAACATGAAATTGTATAAAATAGCTGTTATTGGACAGGGATATGTTGGTCTACCATTGTCTTTGGAATTTTCAGATCATTATTCTGTATTAGGATATGATATTAATCCTCAAAGAGTTGAACAGCTTAATAATGGAAATGATATAACTTTGGAAGCTGACTTAAGCAAGCTTAATAATAGTCTTAGTACATATTCAAAATCCAACGGTAAACTTGGATATAGAGCTACGAGTGAAATATCAGATATTTCAGATTCCAATGTGTATATTGTCACAGTTCCTACACCAATAGATAAATATAATGCTCCTGATTTAGTACCATTGATATCGGCATCCAGGATGCTCGGGAAAATCATTAAAAAAGGAGATATAATTATTTATGAATCTACAGTTTTTCCTGGTTGTACAGAGGAAGAATGTGTGCCGATTCTTGAACAATATTCAGGATTAAAGTATAATGAAGATTTTTTTGTTGGATATTCTCCCGAAAGAATCAATCCAGGAGATAAAATAAATACACTCACAAGTGTGAAAAAGGTTACATCTGGATCAACTGAAGAAATTGCTGAGGAAGTAGATCAACTATACAAAAAAATTATAACTGCGGGTACTCATAAAGCTCCAAGCCTTAAAGTAGCAGAGGCATCAAAAGCTATTGAAAATGCACAGCGCGATGTTAATATATCTTTTGTGAATGAATTAGCCTTAATTTTTGACCGAATTGGTATCGATACCCATGATGTGCTAGAGGCTGCAGGTACAAAATATAACTTTCTAAAGTATAAGCCAGGCTTGGTCGGTGGGCATTGCATTTCTGTTGACCCATATTATTTAGCTCATAAAGCAGAGCAACTTGGATATCATCCTGATGTCATCTTATCAGGACGTCGCGTCAATGATTCTATTGCAAAGTTTGTAGCTTCTAAAGTTGTTAAGCTTCAAATTGCTAAAGGTGGTGTTATCAAGAATTCAAATGCAATAATCTTAGGAATTACCTTTAAAGAAAACTGTCCGGACGTAAGAAATACCAAAGTTGTAGACATTTATAATGAATTGAAAGACTATGGAGTAAATGTAGATATATATGATCCGTGGGCAAGTAAGGAAGAAGTAAAGCATGAATACGGAATTGATATACTTGATGCTCTTACAGTAGGCAAAAAGTATGATTCTGTAATTATAGCAGTTGCGCATGACGAGTTTTTGAAAATGGACTTAAATACCATTAAAAATAATAATTCAGTGGTCTTTGATACTAAAGCTTGTATTGATAGAAGTCTGGTAGATGCTAGACTATAATGATTTTAATTTGATGAATAGTTTATTTAATAAATTATAAGCAATACCAAATTATAATATATAATACTACAAGATTGTTATTCAGCAATTTTAATTTAAGAAGATGCAGGGTAAAATTGCCAAAAACACTTTAATGCTTTATTTTAGAATGTTACTATCGATGGTAGTGACATTATACACATCTAGAATAGTTCTTAATACCTTGGGAATTGTAGATTTTGGTGTATACAATATAGTTGCCGGCGTTATTGTTATGTTTGGTTTTTTAAATAATGCCATGACTGCCTCTACCCAAAGATTTTTAACGTACGAAAAGGCGAAAGATAATCTTGCCGGCCTTAAGAAAATTTTTAATATCAGCATTACAATTCATCTAATTATCGCAGTTGTAATTTTATTACTTGCTGAATCTATTGGATTATGGTTCCTAAATACACAACTTAATATTCCAGATGATAGAATGATTGCTTCAAATTGGGTATATCAATTTTCTGTCATCTCATTCGTTGTTTCTGTATATTTTGTTCCTTATAATGCAGTGATAATTGCTAATGAAAAAATGAATGTTTTTGCATTGTTAGGTATTGCTGAAGTAGCTTTAAAGTTAGTAGTGGTTTTTATGTTATTATTGATAGATTATGATAAACTAATTGTGTACTCATGTCTATTGTTAATAGTTTCTGTATTAATAAAAATATCGGAAAAAATCTACTGTAGTCTATCTTTTGATGAAAGTAAAAAAAATAGATTTGAATGGGATTCTGATCTAATGAAAGAAATGGGTGATTTTGCAGGATGGAATCTTTTTGGTGTGGTTGCCGGTGTAGGATATTCACAAGGTATAAACATATTTCTCAATATTTTTTTTGGAACTGTTGTGAATGCATCTCGTGGTATCGCCTTTCAGATACAAGGAGCCGTAAGCAGCCTTATTACAAATTTTCAGATAGTTCTAGCACCTGTAATAACAAAAAACTACGCTAGAAATGAATATAAACAAGCATTCGATTTAGTTTTTTCATCATCAAAATTATCAATATACCTATTATTAATCTTTTCAATACCTTTAATTATTGAGACAGAATCTATATTGATGTGGTGGTTAAAGGTTGTACCACCATACAGTGTTATTTTTACACAACTAATAATCGTAGATTTGCTGATATCCTCGTTATCCGGACCTTTGCATATTTTAGTACAGGCGACGGGCAATATTAAGCGCTATCAAATTCTTGTAAGCGGAATTCTGCTTTTGAATGTGCCTTTTTCATATCTATTTTTAAGATTAGGATATTCTCCGGAAATCACAATATCAATATCCATATTCTTTTCAGCTCTTGCTTTGTTTGCACGACTGTTTATTCTGCATCTTAACATGAAGTTTCCTGTTACCGAATATCTTAAAAAAGTAGTTTTTAGAATATTAATAGTGGCGATATTTTCGTGGATAATTCCTTACTATGTTAGTGTTTATTTGCAAGAAGGGATTTTTAATTTTTTAATAATTTTTATCATTGCAGTAATCAGTATTCTAATTTCTGTACTTTCTTTAGGTCTTGATTCGGTTGAGAAGAAATTTGTATTCTCAAAAATTCG
Organism: Chryseobacterium indoltheticum; assembly: GCF_003815915.1. Lineage (NCBI taxonomy): Bacteria > Pseudomonadati > Bacteroidota > Flavobacteriia > Flavobacteriales > Weeksellaceae > Chryseobacterium > Chryseobacterium indoltheticum. The sequence continues at coordinate 3,528,700 of NZ_CP033929.1, read as the reverse complement.
TACTTTTTTGAATAAACAATTATGAAGATTTTAATAATTACGAAGAATGTAGGTAAGACAGCACCTGGAATTGTATTTGAAAGATTACTCTTTGGACTTTCGTCCTGTCATGATGTCGACTTAATTGTAAGTGATTATGCACCCTCTATAGATTTATCGAATATAAAAAAAATTATTAAAATTACTAACCCAATTTTAAGCGGTAAATTATTAAAGATTTTTATGATAATCTTTAAAGTTAATCCTATCAATTTTATTTGGGCATTAAGAGCGAAAAGAAGAATTCTAAAAGAAAGAGAAAAATATGACCTTGTTTTAGGATTAGTTTCATTTGGGCACTATGAGGGATTAATAGCTGGTTCAGTCATTAGCAAACTATTGAAGACAAAACTTGCGGTATACACTGTGGATGCAATTCCTGCCCCAACGAGCTGGATGCCTGAAGATTTATTCTACATTGCATTAAAAAAAATGATAAAGAAATATTTGTCAAAAGCTGATGCATTATTTTCTTCAAATAGAGAAATGCTCAATTATCAGATAAATATAGTGTCAAGTAAAAAGAAAATTTTTTCTGGGGTAATATTTACACCTGCATTTGGATCGTTTCAAGTACTTCCTGTTAAGAGTAATACAGATAAAAATATTTTTCTTTATACCGGAGGTATCTATGGAGCTAGAAATCCTGAATACTTGTTGGAAGGATTTAATAAACTTTTAAAAAAATATCCAGAATCGCAACTAATTTTTGTGGGTTCCTCACTACCAAATAAAACCTTAAATAAGTTTTCAGAAGAAGTTATAGACAAGATTTTATTTTTACCTTTTACAGTAGATCTTGTACCATATTATTCTATGGCAACGGCACTTTTAGATATCGATTCTGATGTTGAAAATGATATCTTTTTGTCAAGCAAGATCATGAATTATTTAATGGTTGACAGAATTATTATTTCAGAAACAGGTTTTAATAGTCCATCGAGACATCTTTTTAAAAATATAGATTCGATTTTGCAGTGTTCACATAATCAAGATGCGATATGTGATGCAATGGAGAAAGCAATTCTTATTAAAAATAACGTGAACTATGAAGGTCGGTTCCCACTTATAAAATTATTTCAATTGGAGAATGTAATTGATAATCTGAATGCCGACTTAGAAAAATTACTATCAAATAAAATTTAAATTTTTGTGATATGAAGTATAGAAATATTGAGTTTAGCTTATCCCAGCTGCTATTTCTTATTATATATAAAGTTTTTTTAGTTTGGATGCCAAGCTCAACATGTCCAATAGTTGGAAGTGTTTTTCGAAAACTAAGATTTTTATGCTGTAGGAAAATTTTTTTACAGTGTGGTAAGAATGTTAATATTGAACGAGGTGCCAATTTTGGTTCAGGTTTCAGACTCAGAATTGGAGATAATTCTGGAATTGGAATCAATTGCACGGTTCCCGGAAATATTTTGATAGGCAAAAATGTAATGATGGGACCAGAATGTTATATTTTGTCTACAAATCATTCATTTGATAGAGTCGATGTACCGATGATAGAGCAAGGAAATACAGTTCAGCTAGATACAATTATAGAAGATGATGTATGGATTGGTAGACAGGTAATTTTTACACCCGGTAGAATTGTTAAAAAAGGTTCTATAATAGCTGCTGGATGTGTTTTAAGTAAAAATTTCTCTGAGTATAGTATTATTGGTGGTAATCCATCAAGAATAATTAAAACTAGAATTTAGTGATGGTAAAGCTTATTACATGAAATGTTTAAAAAAATGATTAATGAGAATAACTAGAAGCAACTACTTTCAAAAACTTAATCGTTTTGATATTTATCTTATGCTGCTAATTTTTTCGCAAATATTAGGAGCTTATGGTGGTTTTTTTCAAATAACAAGGGTTTTTAGTTTAATACTTTTTTCTTTTTTATTTCATTCACTTTCTATAAAAAATTTCAGAACGTTTAGATTTTATATCTATTTCCATATTGTATTTATTATTTATAGTATGTTTTTTTTAGTGTTTGGGAAATATGTTGAAACAAAGACTCTGTTGGCAATTGTTTATGGGATTATAAATATTACGATATGTTTGAATTTGATAATACTTTCTTCAAAATGTAATGATTTTTTCAAAAGTGTTTGTTTGGGCATTTTTTTATTTCTGATTGTTGCTATTCCTCTTTCGTTTTGGGAGATACAAACAAATGTACATTTTATTACGGTCATTGTAGATGGAACTCAGGTTGGAGGAACAGATATTCTCCGCATTTATACCTCGTTGTTTTTTGGAAATTATAACAACTATAATATGGTATTAATGATGATGACTCCATTTCTATTTAGTTATATGTTATTGTATAAAAAGTGGTTTCCATTAATTTTTTTAGCAGCAATACTTTATATTTTTAGTGTAAACGGTACACGCTCTGGGGTTATAATGTTTTTGATTCAACTGCTATTATTTTTAATTTTATCAAAAAAAATAAAATTTTTATTTTTTGTAATACCGATTCTTTTTTTCTATATACCCACAATAGATTTAGATTCTCTTATTATTTTTAAAAGATTTGAGGTATTAGGAGTTGAAGATAAAGAACGTTCTGATTTGATTGGAATAAGTATTCAGGCTTTTCTTGATAGTTACTTTTTAGGAATAGGTCCTAATGCGTTTAGTAATTATGTTGCAGAGAAATTTCCAAATTACATTGGGGCAAATCATAATTTATTATCTGAAATACTGAGTCAATATGGTCTCTTCATTTTTTTATATTTTGTATATATTTTGATACGAACTTTTAGAAAATTTTATGCTAATATCCGATATAATCCTGTGATTGTTTTTTCATTGATAGGTTTTCCTTTCGTAATTGTGGTTAACAGTAGTTATTTATTAGGTGTTAATATCTGGATTTTTTTAACAGTTCTTTTGATAATTAATATTCGGAAATTAAAACATACTTCAAAATGATACAAAAACTATACGCAAACACAATAGGAAAGTATGGTAAAATTTATTCCTTGATAAGATTTTTGTTAAGAAATTACTACAACTTTATTTTTCCTTTACATGTTCAGTTGAAGAAAAAACATAGCCTTTCTAATGATGATAAAATTATTGTTTCTCTCACATCTTTTCCCAAAAGAATAAATAAAGTTTGGATGGTTATAGAAACAATGTTCAATCAAACACACAAACCGGATAAAATCGTTTTAACACTATCCGAATTGCAGTTTCCAGACAAAAAACTCCCACAGAAACTGTTAGAACAAACGCAAAGAGGGCTTGAAATTATTTGGACAAAAGATGATATACGCTCTCACAAAAAGTATTATTATACGATGCAGAAATATCCAAATTCGATTGTAATTACTGCTGACGATGATATTTTATATGAAAAAAGTTTGATTGAAAAACTAATTGAATTTCATCAAAAATATCCGAATTATATTTTATGTAACTCAGGGGCATTAAAAATAGGAGAAAATTATCTTAATTGGAAACGCCTATTTTTTCAACCAACTCAACCAGCGTTTAATGTTATGCAATTGGGAGGGACAGGGACGTTATATCCACCACACTCATTATATAAAGATGTTTTTAGAAAAGATATTTTTTTAGAAACTTGTCCTTTAGCAGACGATATTTGGCTTAATGCCATGACAGTTCTTAATGATAAAAAAATTGTAATAACGGATTACGGTTATTGGCAAATGCCAATTTTGTATAAGGATAATGATACTTTACATAGCGTAAATAATGGTGAAAACCAGAATACCCAACAAATAAGTAACCTTATAAAAAAATATGGAAAAGAGTTTGAATCTAAATTTATTGTAAATGAAGAGTAAGAATATGCAAAATAATAATACCTGTTGTCTGTTTAACTATGCATCTCACTATAGATTACCTATTTACAAAAAAATAGACGAGGAATTGAACGCTGATTTTTATTTTGGTACTATTCCGGGCTGCACAATAAAAAAGTTTAATTATCAAGATTTACATAATTTTAAAAAAGAGTTTAAAACATTAAAATTCAAGAATTGTTATTGGTATATTGGCAGTTTAAAATTATTGTTTAAACCATATGAAAATTATATTCTTACAGGAGATCCATTGATTTTGTCCAATTGGATTATTCTAGTTTGGGCAAAAATTTCAGGAAAAAAAACTTATTTCTGGACACACGGGTGGTATGGTAGAGAAACTACAATAAAGAAACTAATAAAAAAATGTTATTTTGGGTTAGCTACGGAAATTTTTTTATATGGAGAATACGCTAAAGAATTAATGATAAAAGAAGGTTTTGACGAAAATAAATTACATACTATTTATAATTCTTTGGATTATGAAAAGCAAATTTTAGTCAGAGATAGTTTAAAGTCATCGGATATCTATAGAGATCATTTTAAAAACAATCACCCGGTGATTATTTATATTGGAAGAATTCAAAGAAGTAAAAAAATAGAATTAGCAATTGAAGCAATGCTTTTATTACAGCAACAAAATCTGTATGTTAATTTTGTGATTTTGGGTGAATCCAAAGATTATGACTTTAAAAATGAAATAGAACGCTATGGATTAAAAGATTTTATTTGGTTAGTCGGTGCCTGTTATGATGAAGAACAGATAGGCAATTATATTTTTAATGCGAATATATGTGTTTCTCCTGGAAATGTTGGTCTTACAGCTATTCATAGCTTAATGTATGGAACCCCTGTGATTACTCACAATAATTTTCCAAACCAAGGTCCAGAATTTGAAACGATAATAGAAGAAAAAACAGGAATGTTTTTTAAAGAAAATAATATTGAAGATTTAGCAGATAAAATATCTTATTTAATTAATAATCCAGTACAAAGAGAAGACTGCTACAAAGTGATTGATGAAAAATGGAATGTAAATAATCAGGTAAGAATATTAGAAAATATTTTATGAAAATAATTATTGATAATTCTAATTTATTTGCTGGCGGGGGCTTGCAAGTTGCGATATCGTTTTTAAACGATTTGTTTGTGTTGGAACTTGCTAACGAATATCATATTATCCAATCTCCAAATAGTTCTGCTCAAATTGATAAAAAACATTTTCCAGCTAATTTTAAATTTTATGAGCTTAATTCAAAAGAGTATTTGAGTATTTTAAAAAGAAAACGAGAGGTAAAAAAAATAGAAAATACAATTAAACCTGATGTTATTTTTACAACATTCGGTCCTTCTTATCATAAAAGTAACTTCCCAAAAGTAGTTGGTTTTGCTTATGGTTATATTTTATACAGAGACAGTATTTTTTATAAAATATTGAGTATAAAAGAAAGAGTTAAACATCAATTAATAAACACTCTTAAAACTTACCTTTTTAAGAAAAATAGTGATTCTCTAATTTTTGAAACTGAGGACGCTGCCAAAAGATTTTTTGTTTCCCAAAAAATAAAAAAATATGTTGTTAGTAATACCCTAAATAGCATATTTGACAATCGTAAAAGATGGCAGGAGTTAGAGTTTTTTCAAAAGACAGAATTAGATATATTGTGTTTATCTGCTAATTATCCTCACAAAAATTTAGATATTATTCCTTCGGTAATTGATGAAATGTTAAAAATTAATAGCAATTTATATTTTAAATTTCATATTTCAGCAAGTAAAAAAGATTTTAATTTTGATGAGAAATACAATATGTATATTAATTATTTGGGAAAAGTAGAATTGGTAAATTTACCATCATTATATACTAAAATGAACATTCTTTTTATGCCAACATTATTAGAGATTTTTTCCACGACCTACTTAGAAGCAATGTTTATGAAAGTACCAATGGTTTGTTCAGATATGAGTTTTGCAAGAGATATTTGTGGAGACGCAGCGTTGTACTGCTCAGCTTTAAATCCAAAAGAATATGCTACGGCTGTAATAAAAATACATTGTAATAAAGAACTAAATGAAAGTCTTATTACAAAAGGAACAGAAAATTTAAAACGATTTGGAACAAGTATGGATCGTACAAAAAAATATTTAGAGATACTAAAAAAACACGCTCAATAAAATGAACTCAATAAAAAATAAAACCCTTTTAATTACAGGTGGAACCGGCTCTTTCGGAACAGCCGTTCTCAACAGATTCTTACAAACCGATCACTTCAAAGAAATCCGTATTTTTTCTCGTGATGAGAAAAAGCAGGATGATATGAGAAACTTATACAAAAACGATAAAATAAAATATTATATCGGTGATGTAAGAGACTATGCTAGTGTAGAGCCAGCAACAAGAGGTGTTGACTATATTTTTCATGCAGCAGCATTAAAACAAGTTCCATCTTGCGAATTTTTTCCAATGCAGGCTGTGAAGACTAATGTTGAGGGAACTCAAAATGTAATTCGTGCAGCTACTGCGAATAAAGTACAGAAAGTAATTTGTCTTTCAACCGATAAAGCCGCATATCCGATCAATGCAATGGGGATTTCCAAAGCGATGATGGAAAAGGTAGCCGTTGCAGAATCTAGGAATACATCTGAAACCGTGGTTTGCCTTACCCGTTACGGAAATGTGATGGCTTCACGAGGCTCTGTAATTCCATTGTTTTTAAATCAGATTCAAAAAGGAGAGCCTATTACAATTACAGATCCTAATATGTCAAGATTTTTTATGTCATTGGAAGATGCTGTTGACTTGGTTTTATTTGCTTTCGAACATGCAAATCCTGGAGATTTATTTGTAAACAAAGCTCCGGCGGGAAGTATTGGTGATTTGGCAAAAGCATTAATTGAATTAACAGGTAAAGAAGTTCCTGTGCAGGTAATCGGAACACGTCACGGAGAAAAATTATACGAAACTTTGTGTACTCGTGAAGAAATGGCCAAAGCAGAAGATATGGGCGATTTTTACCGTGTTCCTGCAGATAATAGAGACTTGAATTATGCTCAATATTTTTCTGAAGGTGAGGAAGAAGTTGCGCAAATTGAAGATTATCATTCACATAATACTGAGCAGCAAGGTGTAGAAGGCTTGAAAAAACTGATTTCTACTTTACCCCTTATCCGAAAAGAAGTTTTTGGGGAAGATGTAATGCAGTATCCTTATTAGAAAGTAAAAGGTAAAAGAGCCAAGTTAAAAGTTAAAAGGAAATCGATGCTGTTAGAAGGTAAAAAACATCAGGACGAGAGAGGAATCATTACGTACAACAATGATTTTAATGCCTCACAGATCAAAAGAATCTATACGATTGAAAATCATTCGACAGATTTTATTCGTGGTTGGCAGGGGCATATGGTTGAACAGAGATGGTTTGCTTGTATGAAAGGAAGTTTTAGTATTTCTGTGATTGCTGTAGATGATTTTACAAATCCTTCGAAAAATTTAACAGTACAGAAATATCTTTTAACAGATGATGTCTTAACTTACCTTCATATTCCGTCAGGTTATATTACTGCGATTCAGGCGAAGGAAGATAACAGTAAACTTCTGGTCTTAGCTGATTTTGATTTAGGAGAAATCAATGATGAGTTTAGATACAGTTTAGATTACTTTGACAATATCTAAATTATAAAAATTATATTGTAGCAGATGGTTGTAATAACCAGAGCTAGAAGCCAAAAGCTAAAAGCAATTTAAATATGAAAAAAATCGGAATTACCGGTCAAAATGGTTTTGTTGGAAAACATTTGTACAACACTTTAGGACTGTTTCCTGAGGAATTTCAAAGAATAGATTTTCAAAAAGAATATTTTGAAAACGAAAATGAACTAGATCAATTTGTTGCAAATTGTGATGTTATTATCCATTTGGCTGCAATGAACCGTCACGAAAATGAGCAATTTATCTATGAAACTAATGTTGGATTAGCTCAAAAACTAGTTGATTCCCTGAAAAGAGCCAATTCAAAAGCTCATGTTATGATTTCTTCTTCAACACAGGAAGAAAGAGATAATCTATACGGAAAATCAAAAAAAGAAGGAAGACAAGCTTTAGCCAATTGGGCAGAAGAGAATGGCGGTAAAATTACAGGATTAATTATTCCTAATGTTTTCGGTGCTTTCGGAAAACCATTCTATAATTCATTTGTTGCTACGTTCTGTCATCAGCTGACGCATGGTGAAACACCAACAATTGCCAACGATGGTGAGGTGAAATTAATTTATGTTCAGGAATTGGTAGATACGATTGTTAACGAAATAAGAGAAGGCAACAGCAAACCGGAATTCGTTATAGATGCTACAGCAACAAAAAAAGTTTCAGAAGTTCTAGTATTATTAAATGATTATAAAACAAAATATTTTGATGGCGGAGAAATTCCTGTGATCAATAATACATTTGAACATAATTTATTCAATACATTTCGATCATACATCGATTACAAAACCCATTATCCGGTAAAATTCACCCAACACACAGATCCTCGCGGAGCTTTTGTGGAAGTAATTCGATTAGGGATCGGGGGACAATGCTCATTTTCAACCACTGTTCCCGGAATTACCAGAGGAAACCATTATCACACCAGAAAGATCGAGCGTTTTGCCGTAATTAAAGGAAAAGCTTTAATTCAACTGAGAAAAATTGATACTGACGAAGTATTAGATTTTTATCTTGATGGTAACGAACCTGCTTATGTAGATATGCCAATCTGGTATACCCATAATATTAAAAATATCGGAAACGAAGAACTGTACACTATTTTCTGGATCAACGAAGCATTCAATCCAGAAGATGCAGATACGTATTTTCTTGAAGTTTAAGAATATCAATTTAAATAAATCAACAGCTGAAAGGCAGAAGCGAATCGCCAAATGCCAACAGCCATTAGCTATATGAAAAAACTAAAAGTAATGACGGTCGTAGGAACCCGTCCAGAAATTATTAGATTATCAAGAGTTTTAGATGCTTTAGATGCTTCTGAAGCAGTAGAACATATCATCGTTCATACAGGACAAAACTACGACTACGAACTAAATCAGATCTTTTTTGAAGATTTAGGACTTCGTAAGCCGGATTATTTCTTAGAAGCAGCAGGAAAGACAGCCACAGAAACGGTAGGAAATATTTTAATTAAAATAGATCCTTTGTTGGAAGAGCTAAAACCCGATGCGTTTTTGGTTTTAGGAGATACCAATTCATGTTTGTGTGCGATTCCGGCGAAGAAAAGACATATTCCTATTTTCCATATGGAGGCAGGAAACAGATGTTTTGACCAAAGGGTTCCTGAAGAAACGAACCGTAAAATAGTAGATCATACCTCAGATATCAATTTAACGTATTCAGACATTGCAAGAGAATATCTTTTAAGAGAAGGATTGCCTGCGGATAGAATCATCAAAACAGGGTCTCCAATGTTTGAAGTTCTGAATCATTACCTACCACAAATTGATGCTTCGAATGTCCTTGAAAAATTAAATTTAGAAGAAGGTAAATTCTTTGTAGTATCTGCTCACCGTGAAGAAAATATCAATTCTGAAAAGAATTTTAAAGGATTAATGGCTTCTTTAAATGCGATTGCTGAAAAATATCAATATACTATTATTGTTTCTACGCATCCACGTACTCAAAATATGATTGACAAGATGCAGATTGAGATGCGTCCAGAGATTCAGTTTTTGAAGCCACTAGGTTTTCACGATTATAATGCTTTGCAAAAGAGAGCGTATGCCGTACTTTCTGATTCAGGAACTATTTCTGAAGAGTCATCAATATTAAATTTCAGAGCTTTGAATATTCGTCAGGCGCATGAAAGACCGGAAGCAATGGAAGAAGCAAGTGTAATGATGGTGGGCTTGTCTCCAGAACGTATTTTGCAGGGGTTAACTCAGGTTTTACAACAAAAAATAGGAACAGAAAGAAATTTCAGACCTGTTTCTGATTATTCAATGCCGAATGTTTCTGAAAAAGTGGTGAGAATTATTATTTCATATACTGATTATATTAAAAGAACTGTTTGGTCAGAAGAAATTTAGGAACGTGAAAATTTTAATAGTTACCCAATATTTTTATCCCGAAAATTTTAAAAGTAATGATTTGGCTTTTGAAATGCAAAACCGCGGTCATGATGTTACAGTACTTACGGGTCTGCCGAATTATCCAGAAGGTGAAATATTTGAAGGGTATGGCATTTTCAAAAATAGAAAACAAGTAATTAATGGAGTTAAAATAATCAGATCAATATTATTGCCCAGAGGAAAAGGTAGTGGTATAAGATTATTTGCTAATTATTATAGCTTTGCTTTTTTTGCATCTATTAAAGCCTTCTTTTTGGGTTTAAACAATCGTTTTGATGCTGTAATTGTTCACGAGCCATCTCCGATTACACAATACTATCCCGCTTTATTAATAAATAAAATCTGGAAAACTCCTGTTTATTTCTGGGTAATGGATTTATGGCCGGAGAGCTTATCTATTGCTGGAGGAGTTAAAAATAAATTTGTTCTGAATTATTATACCAATGTCATTAAAAAGTTCTATGAAAATGCAGAGAAAATTTTAATAACATCTAAAGGTTTTAGGGGGGCAATTAATGAAAAAGGAAACTTTGATGATAAGATAGTATACTTTCCCAATTGGGCTGAAGATGCAATTTCTGAAGGGAATAAGAATTTTCCTATTCCGGAATTACCTGAAGGATTCAAGGTAATGTTTGCTGGTAATATAGGAGAAGCTCAAGATTTAGATAGTATAATGAAAGCCGCTCTTGAATTGAAAGATAAAAAACATATTCAGTTTATTTTAGTTGGAGATGGCCGAAAAATGCCGTTTGTTAAAGACTTCGTAGATCATAATAATCTCAATGATACTATAAGTATTATGGGGAGATTTCCGGTTGAAGCAATGTCCAGTTTTTTTGATAAGGCAGATGTAATGTTGGTTACCTTGAAGGATGATCCAATATTTAACCTTACGGTACCTGCGAAATTACAGGCTTACATGAGTGCATCAAAACCTATTGTGGCAATGCTAAATGGAGAAGGTAGCGAAAATATAATTGATGCAGAATGTGGTTTTACAGTTCCTGCAGGAGATTACGTGGGTTTATCTGAAACGATACTTAAAGCATCTTCTTTATCTGCTGACGAGCTTAGAGTAGTAGGTGAAAACAGTAGGGCATATTATGAAAGATATTTTAAAATGTCGGCGTGTATTTCAAACTTAGAAAGTATAATATCTAAATAATTAGTAGCTAAAAAAATTATGAAAGTAATCATAACAGGCCACAGTGGTTTTGTAGGAACAAATTTATCATATTATTTAGATAATCAAAATGTAAATATATCTAATGTATCATTACGTAATGATGAATGGAAAAGCAAAATTGATCAGAATTCAGATGCAGTAATCCACCTGGCTGGTAAAGCACACGATACCTCAGATGTTTCAAATCCTGATGAATATTATAAAGTAAACCGTGACTTGACCATAGAATTATTTAATGAATTTTTAGTTTCGGATATTAAAAAGTTTTTTTATTTCAGTTCTGTAAAAGCAGCAGCTGATACAGTAGTAGATAGTTTAACAGAAGATGTAGAGCCAAATCCAATCACTCACTATGGGAAATCTAAAATAGAAGCGGAAAATTACATTACCAATCAGAAGTTGCCAGAAGGTAAAAAAGTATACATTATTCGTCCATGTATGATTCACGGTCCGGGTAACAAAGGAAACCTCAACCTTTTGTACAAGTTAGTGGAAAAAGGAATTCCTTGGCCTTTGGCGGCTTTTGAAAATAAGAGATCGTTTTTAAGTATTGATAATCTTAATTTTCTGATTCATCAAATGCTCAAAAAAAATATACCGTCTGGGATTTATAACTTTGCGGATGACAAGTCAATCTCTACAAATGAACTCATCTTAACAATAAACATAGCGCTAGGCAAAACAGCCAAATTGTGGAAGATTTCAAAAGATTTAATTGAAGGAATTGCTGGCTTTGGAGATAAATTGCATCTACCTTTAAACACAGAAAGATTGAAAAAATTAACTGAATCTTATGTGGTTTCCAACCAAAAAATAAAATCTGCATTAGGAATTGACAAACTTCCTTTTTCTGCAGAAGAAGGATTAATAAAAACAATAAAAAGTTTTAAAACCAAATAAAATATTAATAACTGAATTTAAGCATATGATACGCATATTTGATTTCCTTTTTGCATTCTTTGGTTTACTGTTCTTATGGCCAATTTTAATTATCCTCTATATCATCGGTTTGTTTGATACAGGTTCACCGATTTTTGTCCAGGAAAGAGTAGGGCGCTTTAAAAAACCTTTTAAATTAATAAAATTCCGTACGATGCCTGTGAATACAAAATCTGTAGCAACGCATCTTTCAAAGGATATTTCAATTACTAAATTTGGAAGTTTTCTGCGTAAATCTAAATTGGATGAACTTCCACAACTGATAAATGTTTTAACAGGAGATATGAGTTTGGTAGGACCTAGACCAAATTTGTATAATCAAACGGAATTGATTAAAGAAAGAGATAAAAGAGGCGTTTATAATGCTGTTCCTGGAATTACGGGGCTTGCCCAAATTAACGAAATTGATATGTCTACTCCTGTAAAATTGGCAGAAAAAGATGCTGAAATGCTGCAGAATTTAACGGTTTCAGATTATATTAAATATATTTTTGCTACCGTAGGTGGGAAAGGACAAGGGGATAGAATAAAAAAATAGTTTATTCGTAATAGAATTAAAAGTCAGATAATGAATGACAAAATTTGGCTTTCACTACCTCATAAATCTTGGAATGAGTTCTATTTTATTGAAGACACTTTACAAAAAAGGTGGGTACATCACAAGGTGAAAAGATTGATGAGTTTAAATAGTCAATTTCAGTGTTTTTAAAGAATGATATAAATCTTAATTTCTTCTAGTTCTGCAATCCATGCAATACATTCATTACTAATGCTTGTTTTCGTTTGATGTATTTATTGTAAATAGTAGTGTTTGTTGATTTTAATTACTGTTTTGTGTGAAAATTTTATACATTTGATAAAATTTAAATAAAAACACAATGACGACAAAACAAACCAATCGGCTGGAGATGGCCAAAACATTAAAACAACTTTTTTCTGTTGAGCAGGCAGCATATGCAGAAAATAATCCTCTTATCGTCAGAGTATCAGAGCTCAATACTTTCATTGAAAATATTGATGTAATAGCAGGAGTTCAGAACATCGATACTACTGCAAATACCGCTCTCAAGACCAATGCTAAAGCATTGATGATTAATCTTACTGTAGCTTATGCCAATACCGCAGCAGATTTTTTTGACGGGAAAGACAGCCCTCTTAGTAAACAGCTCACTACCAATAAATCTAAAATACAGCGTCTGAGCGGCGTAGAGGCAAAAATCTATTGCGATAAGTTGTACAAGCTGGTGGCAGATAATAAGGTAAGCCTTAGCCCAGATTACGTTACTGCTGCAGAACTGCAGGAGTGGCAGAACGCGATCACAAATTTTGATGCCAAAGCCTATGATGCCGGTCTCACCATAGATACAACACAAAATGCCACTCGGGAGCTTGATGAAGAGTTTAAGAAGCTGAAACAGTGTATTACAAAAATTGACAGGCTTATGAAAAAATATGATGTACTGAATTTGTCATTTTACGGAAAATATAAAATATCAAGAAAAATTTCAGACCTTGGTACCCGTCACAAAAATGACCTTCCTCCTGAACAGTTATAAGATAAACCTAAAACATTATCTGATAATATCATAGATATCAATCAGTACGAATTCGGCAATACAATACCTAGGTTTCAGCCGAGGTATTGTATTGTAAGCAAATGAAATTAAGCGAACTGACTTGGTAATGAAATTAGTCACTCAGCCTTCGATTGAGTGCCAGAAAGTAAGTACTTTATTGGTAAACCGAAGTTAATAGGTTAGAAGCTATCGTAATTTGGTTATTTTACTATGTATAACATAGAGATAACATTGCAAAGGGTAAAGATATTTTTGCGACTAAGACAGATGCATTTGCATAACTAAGAGATCAATTAATAAAGCGGGTATCTTGTGTTGATAAATGTACAGATACATTTGCGATGAGGGCGGATGTCTTTATTCAATAGACAGATGATTTTGTCAAGGGTATAGATTAGTTTGCGACTCAGGCAGATGTATTTGCACAACTGACAGACAAGTTGACAAAGCGCACGGTTTTCGTTGAGAATGATACCGAGAAGTTTGAGAGTAGGGCAAATGCATTTACGCAATAATCAGGTGATTTTGTTAAGTATACAGATAAGCTTTCAGGTACGGCAGGTAAATTTCTTTTAACATTGACAACCGGTAATTGACAAGTGAAAATTAGAAATTTATTTAAAGAAAAAATTGTGCAGTATTTATACAATTAAGATTAAATTTGGGTTCAATAAAAAACAAAGTATGATGAAAAAAAAAATTTGGCTTTCACCTCCTCATTTGTCGGGGAATGAACTTTACTTTATTGAAGATGCCTTTGAAAAAAACTGGATAACTTCATTAGGAAATAATATTAATGAGTTTGAATACAGTCTTCAGTCATTTCTGAAAAATGATAGTGAGGTTTGCGTTTTAAACTCTGCAACTTCGGCTATTCATTTGTCATTAATAATGTTAGGTGTCACAAGAGAAGATGAAGTTGTCACTCCTTCTTTTTCGTTTGTTGCTTCTGCCAACCCAATCGCTTACTGCGGTGCGACACCGGTTTTCATAGACTCAGAAAAAGATACCTGGAATATGTGTCCAATAGCTCTGGAACAGGCAATTCAAGATAGAATTACAAAAGGCAAAAAGCCAAAGGCTATTATTGTTGTTCATTTGTACGGAATGCCTGCGAAAATGGATGAGATCACTGCTATTGCTAAAAAATATAAAATTCCCTTAATTGAAGATGCAGCAGAAGCATTAGGCTCCACTTACAAAGGAAAAGCTTGCGGAACGTTCGGCCGCTTCGGTATTTTGTCTTTTAATGGAAACAAAATCATTACCACTTCCGGCGGAGGTGCTTTGGTTTGTCACAGTCAAGAAGATAAAGATAAGGCTGTTTTTCTTTCGACTCAGGCCAGAGATAATGCTCCTCACTATCAACATTCGCATATTGGATATAATTATCGGATGAGCAATATTGTGGCTGGTATCGGCCGCGGACAGATGGAAGTTTTAAACGACAGAGTAAATGCACGCAGAAAAATGCACGATTTTTATGTTGATGTTTTTAAAGATATTGAAGGCGTAAACGTTTTTTCAGAGCCGACTGAAGATTATTACTCCAACCATTGGTTGTCAGCAATTGTAATTGATGAAAAAATAGCTGGAAAAAATCGTGAAGATTTAAGATTGGCTTTTCTTGAGGATAATATCGAATCAAGACCACTTTGGAAACCTATGCATCTACAACCTGTTTTTGCAGATGCTCCTTATTATGGAACAGATATATCTGAAAAATTATTTGATAATGGTCTATGCATGCCTTCAGGATCGAATCTTTCTGATGCTGATAGAGAACGAATCGAAAAGATAATCAGAAAGTTTTTCTCTTAACGATCAGAAATGACGCTTTTCAAAATTAAATAAAATTAATACTTTAGTAAAATTACACTGCTTTATTTCTCCCGGAAATAAGCAGTGTAATGTTTATCAATGGTTTATAATGTTTTTGAGAGGAATTCTTACCCCATAGAATCCACTTATAACCCTGTTTTAAAATTCTCATTTATAAAAAATCAACTTCTTTCATTATATTTACAGCCCAATTTGATTAAGTGAAAAAGAAATATCCCTGGTGGAAAGCAATAATGGATTTTACTCTTGGTTTTATCGGCATTGTTAGTTTGCTGCCTGTTTTTTTTATTTTAATGATAATCGCATCATTTGATACGGGGTTTCCGGGTATTTTTATGCAGCAAAGAATTGGAAGATTTGGAAAAACATTTATTATTTATAAGTTCAGAACCTATCATACTAAAACATTTACAAAATCCTCTATTGGACGATGGATGAGAAAAACCAAACTGGATGAACTACCACAGCTGTTTAATATCCTTAAGGGAGATATGTCACTGGTTGGCCCTAGACCGGATATTGCAGGATATTATGATGTTCTTCAGGGAGAAGAACGATTAATTTTAGAACTAAAGCCCGGATTAACAAGTGAAGCCGGAATTAAATATAAAAATGAAGAAGAAATTTTAAAACAACAGAAAGATCCGTTACTGTATAATGACAGGGTTCTTTTTCCTGAAAAAGTGAAAATGAATCTTAATTATTACCATACTCTTTCTTTTAAAAATGATATGTATATTTTACTTAAAACTTTCTCTGTTTTAAGATAATGATGCTGAAAATAATTATGAAGTTCACAGAAAAATTCTTGTCAAAAACTCTTTTGATAGCTTTTGTTTTTTTATTGATAAAAATAAAGGCACAACAAACCGAGATTAAGCTAAATGCAGCGTTTGTTCCATTAACAATGTTGAATGTTGCTATAGAAAAGCCACTAAATAAAAAGTTTTCTATACAGGCTGAGGGTTTTATATCCCCTTGGAAATCACTTTACGGTAAAAATATGCAGTTCTATATGGGAACACTGGAAGGGCGTTATTATTTTGATGAAGTAATGAAAAAATGGTATATTGGAGCTTACGGTTCTATCGCTGCTTTCAATATCCAGAAGTGGAATTACTTAAGATCTACTGTAGTGTATGATGCTGATGGTAACCCTGAGCTCTTGTCAAATGGAAATGTCCGCGTGACAGAGCGTTATCAAAAAGGGTTAGCTTTTATTTTCGGGATTAGTGGCGGTTATCATTATAGTATTAATGATCAGTGGGGATTAGATATTTATGCAGGAATAGGAGCAACGCAATCATTATACAAAGGCTATTTTAAAGATAATAATGTACGCTACGACGGTGCAGAAGGTTGGAATAAAAGTGGAGAAGTGATCCCGACAAGAGGTGGGGTAATGCTAACTTATAAATTGAAGTAATATTCAGGTATTTTTAAAAATCTGAAATTCAAGAGTTTTATTGAATTTTTTAATTTTAATATGTTTAATTAAGGATATTCGATAGCTCAAATAATAACAAATAATATTTAGATAAGAAATATATATTTTACAGGTGCTTTTATATTAGAATAAGTTAAAATAATCAATATATTTGCAATTCTTTCAGAAAAGTAAAAATTCTTTATAAAAAAATAAGTTTATTGCTATAAATATGTACAAAGCAAAGCAAAAAGAAATAAATGTTGGCGAAATTATAAAACCCTACATTTCTAAATGGTGGTGGTTTTTACTAAGTGTCTTGTTAATGATACTGTTCGGGATATTTTATATAAAAACTGTTGCTCCTGTATATAATATTCAGTCTTCTGTTCTTATAAAAGATGCAAAAAAGATGTCCTCTGCTTCTGGTGACTTTAGTGTTTTGCAAAGTCTCGGAGGTCTGTCTTCAATGGGAACGAACAGTATCGAAAATGAGATAGAAATTTTTAAATCAAAGCAGATTGTATCAGATGTTCTAAAAAAACAAAATTTACAAACTAGCCTGTATGTAAAACAAGGTCTTCATCATTTAGAATTATACAAATCATCTGCGCCTATTAAGGTGATTGTTGTTAATGAAAAAGAAGTAGAGCAAGGGCCTAAAAAGCCTATAGAAATTAATTTGAAAGGTAATAGTTTTGTTTTGTCTTCAAAAGAATGGGATCAGGAAATCAAAGGAGAGTATAATCGCACCATTAATCTTCCGTTCGCAAATATTATTGTTACTAAAAATCCAGATTTTAAACCATCTACATTAAATAAACTAGATAAAAATCATTTATTTCTTAATTATAGTACTTTTGAAGCAACAGTAGATAGTTACCAAGAAGCCTTACAGGTTAATTTAGTGGAAAGAGAGGCTACAGTAATTGCTTTGTCTATTGCAAGTCAAAATAAAGAAAAAGGGAAAGACTTTTTAAATAATTTAGTTTACGAGTACAACCATGACGCTGTAAAAGATAAAAACAAAGAGTCGGAAAAAACAACACAGTTTATAGACGATCGTATTGTAATTATTTCTAAAGAGTTAGGAGACGTAGAAGATAAAAAAGAAAACTACAAGTCTCAGAATAATATTGTGGATTTGCAAACTGAAGCAAGAATTAACCTTCAGACTAAAGAAGTTACCAAATCTAAACTTCTTACACTCGGAACACAATTGGAGTTGCAAAATATTTTGCTCAACTTTTTAAACAATAAGGATTTAAAAGAAGTCTTACCTGTAAATATAGGAATAGAAAATGGCGATGCTGCAAAAAGTATTTTAGAGTATAATACTTTAGTAATGAGAAGAAATAATCTTCTTCAAAATGCTACTCCAGAGAACCCGATGGTAAAAGAAGCAGATGCGCAGCTACAGGCTATGAAGTCTTCTATTCGCCAGTCTTTATCTAAAAGTATTACTGCTATAAATTTAGCAAAAAATGCAGCTGAATCTGAACTTAATAATTCTGAAGTAAAAATTGGCAGTATTCCTGCGCAAGAAAAGGTTTTCAGGAATATTGAAAGACAACAGCAGCTTAAAGAAAGTTTGTATTTACTCCTTCTTCAAAAAAGAGAGGAAGCAGCAATTTCAATGGCAATAACAGTCGAAAAAGCGAGAATTGTAGATTCAGCTTATGTTCTTAAGAAACTTGTTGCTCCTCAAACAAAGGTTATTTTGCTTATTGCTGTATTAATCGGGCTTTTGATTCCGGCTGTTTACATTTACCTTAAAATATTACTTAATACTACAATTACGAATAAAAACGATGTGGCAAAATTATCTTCAACGAAAGTTCTTGTAGAATTGCCCCATATAAATAAAGGCGATAATGATACAGTACAGCTTAATGACCTATCTCCATTGGCAGAAGCTTTTAGGATTCTTATTACCAATTTTAAATTCTTATTGCCTAAAAAAGACTCTTCAAAGATTATTTATGTAACTTCTACAGTAAAAGGTGAAGGTAAAACGTTTGTTTCTGTAAATCTTGCACTTACTTTGGCTACCCCGAAACATAAAGTTTTGTTGATTGGTGCTGATATTAGAAATCCACAGTTACAGAGATATAATATAGAGAAAAAAAATGCTAAAGGTCTTACAGATTTTCTTTACGACCCGGAAATAGAACTTAGCGAAATCATTCATCAGTCTAAAAGAAACAATAATTGTGATGTTATTTTTTCCGGAACTATACCACCAAACCCCACAGAGCTTTTATCGAATGGAAACTTTAAAAAGCTTTTGGATATTTTTGGAAATCAATATGATTATATCATTATAGATACAGCTCCTATAATGTTGGTTACAGATACTTTGCTATATTCTGAATATTCTGATTTAGTCTTGTATGTCGTGAGATCCGAGGTTACTCGAAAAGATTTTATAGAGTTTTCGAATAACCTAATTGCAGAGCAGCAACTTAAAAATGTTGGTTTCGTAATTAACGATGTAAGTGCTAACAATTTTGGTTATGGGAATAAATATGGTTATGGGTATAGTGCTATGGAAAAAAAATGGCTCCAGAAACTAAAAGATAAGTTGTTTTAGATGTATATAGAAGTTTTCTAATATTGAAAACTTTAATTCACTTTCTTTACAACGTCGAAAATAATGGATTCAACAAAAAAAACACTAATAAACGTTATTACATCAGGCGGACAAGTTGCGTTGGTGGGATTGATTTATTATTTTTTATATAAATTTCTTTTGGATGAGTTAGGTATTAAACGCTTAGGAGTTTGGTCTGTTGTAATGTCTGCATCATCATTAGCGAATCTTGCTGATCTAGGAATAGCGACTTCGATGGTAAGATTTGTAGCATTGTATGACTATCAAAAAAATATGAAAAGGATTCCACATCTTATATTTACAGGTGTAATGTTGAATTTAATTATTTTTATTCCTATATGTTTAATTATTTGGCCTTCTGCTTATTTTATATTAGAGAATATTATTGAAAAAGATTACATTGATCTTGCCCATGAATTACTACCATTCTCATTAATATGTGTATTACTAAATTCTTTAGCAGGAGTATATGGGTCGCTCTTAGATGGTTTTAGAAAAAACTATTTAAGAAATTTTATTTTTACTCTTTCTTCTGTAATATTCTTTCTACTTTCGTTCTGGAGTGTTAAAAAATATGGGTTAATCGGGGTCGTATGGTCTCAAGTGATTCAATCTTTAGTATCTCTTGTTTTATGTATATTGGTGTCAGCGAAATTGTTCAAGTTTAATCCTTTAAAATGGAGATGGAACTCTTATATTTTCAAGGAAATTTTCAGCTATGGAATTAAATTTCAGGTTACTTCAATTACTGGTATTTTAAATGAACCTGTGACGAAAATTCTTTTAGCAAAGTTCGGAGGTTTGGCCTTTACAGGTTATTATGAAATGGCAAATAAGCTGATAATGCAAATCAGAGGTGTTATCGTAAGCGCAAATCAGAGTTTGATTCCATTATTAGTTAAGGAAAGCGTGGAAAGTAAAAATAAAACTTATTTTTCAGTATTGAGTATTAGTTTTGCAGCAGTTTTTGTAGTTGCATTAATATCATTGTCATCTATAAATATTATCAGTGTTTTTATTTCAGAAATATGGATTGGAAAGCATGAAACTATTTTTATTAATATACTTTTGTTTTTGTCCATCTGTATGTTTATAAACCTATTATCTGCACCAACATATTTTTCATTAATTTCTACAAGCAAATTAAATCCTGTTATTCAATCACAATTATTAATGGCAATTATCAATATTACTTTAGGATTTATTTTAGGTAATATATTCAAAGGTTACGGGATTGTTTTTGTATGGATGATTGTAGTAATTGTGGGTTCTCTATATCTTTTAAACTCTGTAGGTTTCAAAAATACATTTAGTTTTTTACAAAAATATCGTACATCAGTATTTTTTCTGTTTACAACGTGTATTTTAAATGTTGCTTTATCTTGGTTATACAATGATTCTGCATATGTCTTTTTTATAATTAATATATGTTTGTCAGCCTCTATAATTTACATAAGTTTGATTTATAAAAGAGAACCTTCCAGTTAGTTTGCTGTGCTACGAAAAATAATTTAATTAATGAGACTTTGTACCATTATAATATTATATCATCCTGAAAAAGAAAATCTTGAAAAATCTCTTTTGTCATTTAGTAAAGAGACAGATTATGTTTTTTGCTGGAAAAACTCTGCAATCAATGATAAATGTTTAGCAGTCATAAATTTATATTCAAATATACAAGTTTTGGGAAATGAAGAAAATGTTGGGATTGCAAAAGCTCTTAATGAGTGTGTTAAAATTGCAAAATTCCGAGATTTTACTCATATTTTGTCGATGGATCAGGATAGTTATTTTGATCAAGATATGATTTCAAAATATAAATTAAAGATTATAAATGTTACAGAAAAAGATATTGCTATATATGGCGTTAACCCCTTACAGGACGGAAAAACACTTTATGAAAATACTGGCGATAAACTTAATGTCACCGATACAATTACTTCAGGATCTATTTTTATTATTGATAATTTTAAAAAATATGGATATTTTGAAGAAGAATTATTTATTGATGCTGTAGATTATGAATATTGTTACCGTTTAAAAAAATATCATAACCAAAATACAATTGTTTTTACAGATATAATATTGAATCACACAGTAGGATATGTAGAAAAGACAAAGCTTGGTTTTAAAATTAATAATTATTCTGCATTTCGTACATATTTTATTGTTAGGAATCAACTTTCTATTTGGAGAAGATATCCATCCCTTTTTCCATATAAATACAAAGTAGTATTATTAAAAGACCATATTTTATTCCGAACAGTTAAAATAATTTTAGCGGAGAAAAATAAAATTATTAAATTAAAATCAATATTTTTAGGAATACTGCATCACGTGACAAAAAAATCTGGATACTATAATATCAATGTAAAAAAAACTGAAAAATGAGTGAGAAGAATGCAATATTCACCATATGCGCAAAAAATTATTTGGCACAGGCTCTTACACTAAAAGAATCTGTTTTAAAACATAATCCCGAAATTGATTTTTATCTTTTTTTGGCTGATGAAAAAACGAAAGATATTAAGGATGTTGATGTAGTAGAGCTTGATGATTCTTGGATTTCTGATTGGAAGGGGATGGCATTCAAATACAATGTTATAGAATTTGCGACTTCTATAAAACCTTTTTGCTTTAATAAATTATTTAATGAAGGGTACAATAAAGTTATTTATCTCGATCCTGATATTTTTGTTACAGATGATCTGAGAAGTATTTATGATGATTTGCAAAAATATTCGATGGTTGTTACACCTCATTACAATCATATTGAAACTAACTATACTGGCGCAGTTACAGAAGAAGAGCTTTTATTTGTAGGAATTTACAATTTAGGATTCGGTGCCATAAAAAATAATGATGTTGGCAGACAAATCGTGGAATGGTGGATGGACAGACTTTCTAATAAATGTTTTGCAGATAAGGAAGATGCTTTGCATGTAGATCAAAGATGGATAGATTTTTTACCTGGTTTTTTTCCGAAGGATATAAAAATATCCCATCATCCCGGAATTAATATTGCCATTTGGAACCTTCACGAAAGAGAACTTAAAATAGAGAATGAGAAATATATTATTGAAGATTTAAGAACCAAGGAAAAATATCCACTTTTATTTTTTCATTTTTCTGGTTTTGACCCTTACAACAGAACGGTTATCAACAGAAGGCATCCCAAATATAACGTCAATGTTTTCCCCTCATTTATAACAATTATCAATACCTATTCAGATTTTGTAAATAAAATGAATTATGAATGTTTTTCAAAATTGAAATACTCTTTTAATAATTTCAATAACGGAGAAGTCATTATTCCATTACATCGAAGATTATTTAGAATATATTTGGAAAATCATAATATTAGCTTGGATCCTTTCAATACTGATAATTCATTTTATAAAATACTAAAATCAAAAAGACTAATTCTAAAAGATAAAACGATAGATTATAATTCAGGCATTACTAAAGAAAGAAACATTAATATATCAGGAATAGACAAAATATATAATGCATTAATAAAAATTTTCATCTTGGTTTTCGGTGTAAAACGTTATTACTTTCTTATTAAATATGTGAGAATGAAAACAAGGCTTGAAAGCCAAGTTTTTTTAATTGATAAATAATTTATTTAATAAGATTATATTTAAGGAATATTGTTTATTAATTTTAAATATGAGAATAGGTTTTGATGCTTTTCCTTTACAGAAAAATCCCAGTGGAATTGGGAAGTATGTAATGAATATAATCGAGGAAATTATAAAAAATATCCCCGATTCAAATTATTTTGCCTATTCGAATCGAGAAGTTATCTTATCCGATTATTGCAATCCTAAAGTAAAAAAAAGAGAATTTTATAATGGATTATATGGTAAAATGCCAGGGAAAGTATGGCTGAAGGCTTTTGCAGGCAAACATATAAAAAATGATAATTTAGATTTTTTTATTTCTACAACAGGTTTCTTTCCCATATTACCTTCTAACGTCAAAAGAATAGTAATGCTGCATGATTTTAATGCCAAATTAGTTCCAAAAACAATGGGAAAAATGCATTATTTAACTCATCTGATATATTTTGAAAAAGATGTTTTGAGTGCAGATTTTGTAATATCGAATAGCTTGGGAACTGCAGATAAACTATTTCATTATTTTAAAAAGAAAACAGATGAAATTATCAATCCTCCTGTATCTGCAATATATCATCAAAAACCACAGAACAAGATTGATGAAGTCTTAAATAGGTATAAAATAAAAAGAGATTATATACTTTTTGTCGGTAATCTTGAGCCCCGAAAAAATTTAACTTTTGTTCTGAATAATTTCATAGAATTATTAGAGCAAAAAAAAATAAGCAATGTAGAATTAGTGATTGTAGGCCTTAAAGGATGGAATGATACAAAAATTCAGGTATTATTAAACAAATATTCGGATAATGTAAGAGCATTGGGATATGTGAGCGAACTAGATTTGCCGGTATTATACTCTGGTGCAAAAGTATTTGTATTCCCATCATTATATGAAGGTTTTGGAATTCCAGTAAGAGAAGCGCTTCTTTCTGGAACACCGGTAATTACCTCAGACATACCTGAACTTCGGGAAGCGGGTAGTATTGCTTTGCATTCTGACATGGTAGTATATGTAGATCCAGCTGATGCTAAAAATTTTAAAAAACATGTAATTAAATATATTGATGAGAAAAATGTAAGAAAAGCAAGTATAAATCCGGAGATAAGTATAAAAAAGCTTTGCGATTTTTTACAATCAATATAATCTTTCAGACCCTATCTGGAAATTTTTAAATACAATCTATTAATAATCTTTCTAAAAAAGAAATATGAGTTCGATATCATTAGAAAATGAAGAAATAAATAATGTTGTTCCAGAGCATAGCTGTAACAAGATTTATCTGCTATTGTTGAGATTTTATTTTATCTTTTTCCCAATGTATCCCTTACTTTCAAAATTTGTAGGAACTTCTCTATGGAAAGATGGGCTTTATATTTTCTTTTGCCTCACTGGTTTTACCGTTTTTATTAAAAATAAATTTTTAATCTGGTATTTTTTAGGATTATTTCTTACCATTCTTTTCCAAATTGTACAAGGATACGATTATTTGGAATATTTAACATGGTTTTTGATGGGACCACCTCTTTATCTCTATTTTCGGTACATAAGTGCAGAATCATTTAAGACAGATCTCTTCATTCTTATAGGGATTATGACAGCGGGTTTTGTATTTGTTTTCTTCTACGAAATTCCGGCGAGAGACTCCATGTTTTTTGAAATTAGTGGTGAAAAAGGGTCATCCGGTTTCTTTCTTAGAGGTGATGAAGTACGTGCAAGATTTAGTTTTGTGAGCCCGATGGCATTTAGTCAATATTCTTGGTTTATTGCCCTAACGGTTTTGTTTAATAAAAACGTTAGCAAAATTATTCGGATTATTTTCATTGTATTGATGCTTATCTCTATCTTTTATTGTAATACTAGAGCCGGTATCTTCTTGACAATAATTACAATAGGAGTTTATTTCTATACAAAATTTAATCTTCACAAAATTAAAATATACAATTTTCTTGTAATTGTAGCAATTTCTGTAATTGTAATTTTTAAAAATGTTATTTCAGGACAAACAGCTAATCATGATAATGAAACGCTGTCTGATGGGTTAAGAATGATTTTGCTTTTAGATGGTATTGAAAAGTCCAAAGAAAGTTTTTTACTCGGAGTTTCGGGACATTATTTTTCACCAAGAGCCGAAGATTGGTATGATTTTGAAAACTCATGGCTATCTTTAATTGTATGTTTCGGAATGGTAGGAATTTTCTTATTGATTTTACTTTTCAATAAGCTTATTTTCACCACAAATAATAAGTATCTGATGTTTTACATAATACCGTGGATGGCATATTCTTCAATTTTCCCTGTTTTACAAGAGGCAAATGCCGTTTTTATTACATGGTTTATAATCGCAGCAGTCTTGAATATTGATAAGTGGAATGAGTTGAATGGAATTGAGCCGGATGAGAATGAAGAAGATAATCTTATAAGCGAAACAGAATGAAAGTAATTGTAAACGCTCGTTTCTTGACACAAGCTATTACCGGCGTTCAAAGATTTGCTATTGAGTTGTCAAAACGACTTGAAAGCACTCCACATATTCAGATAGAGTTTGTTTCGTCAAAAGGAATTATTCATTCGGATCTTGCAAAAGAGCTTGATGTGAAAGTAATCGGCCAATTTCAAGGGCATCTTTGGGAGCAGATCGACCTTCCTATCTACTTAAAAAAAAATAAATCACCATTACTAGTTAATCTCTGCAGTACAGCTCCAAGTTTTTATAAAAATCAGATTGTTACACATCATGATATTACGTACATAAGACATCCTGAAAGTTTTTCGAAAAAATTTGTGGAATTCTATAAATTAATTGTACCATTAATGCTTAGAAATTCTAAAAAAATTATTACAGTAAGTGAGTTTTCTAAAAGTGAAATTTCAAATTATTATAATGTTTCTAAATATAAATTTACAGTAATATATAACGGTGTTGATACTAATGAATTTACCAATACTGAAGCAAAAAATGTTTCGAAACGGAAATATATCTTGGCTGTGTCTTCGAGAAACTATCATAAAAATTTTCAGGGATTAGTTGATGCTTTTAAGAATATACAGCATATACAACAAGATGTAGATTTATTTATTGTGGGGTATTCTTCGTTAAAATCATTTAATGAGATCAAATTAGATGTTGAAGATTTAGAAAAACAAGGCAGAATTCGTTTTTTTGGTAGAATAGATGATCAAGAATTGATTTCATTATATCAAAATGCATCACTTTTCATCTTTCCTTCTTTTTATGAAGGTTTTGGCATTCCTCCTTTGGAAGCTCAGGCTTGTGGTTGTCCTGTAATAGCATCTGATCAGGCGAGTATGCCAGAAATTTTGGGTAATTCTGTATTGTATTTTAATCCATATTTAAAAAAAGATTTGGAAGAAAAAATTTTATATTTTTACAATAATCCTCAATTAAAGCAGCAGTTTACCGAAAGTGGATTAAAAAATATAAAAAGATTCGATTGGAAAAGTTCTGCGAAGATTCTTCAAGAAATAGTCAGATTTTAATAATTTGTTATAAAACAATTATATGATAAGTAAAAAGTTAATAATTTGTATCATAATTCTAAGTGTTTTTATTAATATAAAAAGTCAGATTCTTTCCAATGATACTGATAAAGTAATCATAGATTTATCTGTAAAAGGTAAAAAAAGAGAGTCTGTAGTTGGTTTCTTGCATTTTAACGAATTAGAGCCTCTTGAAAAGGATATTGTAGAATTAAAGCCAAAATATTGGAGGTTTGGTGCAAAGCTGAAAGATAATCCTGTAAAAAGAAAAGAGCAAGTAAATATTTTGTTAAAATATGATATAGTACCCATAATTGTTTTGAGCGACATTTATGATGAAGAACATTGGTATAAGGAAAAAGGTGGTTGGATTAGACCTTCTGATGATCCACGAAAATTTGCCACAATGATAAAAAGTCTATATGAAGATTTAGGACAAAAGGTAGTTTTTGATGTTTGGAACGAGCCTAATGGAAAAGAAGTTTGGGGTGGAACTAGAGAAGAATATTTTAAAACATTCAAAGTTGCACATGATGCTTTAAGATCATCACCAAATGGCAATAATGCTTTAATAACAGGACCGTCTATCAGTGAATTTAATCTTGAATATATAAAAGCTTTTTTAGATTATTGTAGTAGACATAATCTAAAATTAGATATTTTAAATTGGCATGACTTAGGAAACCAAAAAAATGCAATAGAATTACAGAATAATATTAAAAAAGCAAAAGAACTTATAAAAAAGTACCCCAATTTAAGTATAAAAAGTATTTATATTCCTGAAATTGTAGGAGTGGATGAGCAATTTAACCCTCTTACATTATTCACCTATCTTTACTCATTAGAAAAAGAAAATGCACAAGGAGGTTGCAAAGCTTGTTGGGATAATCCTGATATTAAAGGTGAAAATAGCTGTTGGAATAATTCACTTGATGGAATATTGTCTGCTAATGGAGAAAGAAGATCTGTGTGGTGGGTTTACAAGTATTATGCAGAGAGCCTAAAATCAAGACTAGCTTGGTTCACGCAGAATAAGGAATTAATGATAATTCCATATTTAGATGACGATAAATCTTCAGTAAATATTATTTTAGGGAATATTGGAAAAGAAAAAAATGTTAATTTCAATTTTATCAAAAATGAACTAAACTACAAGTTTAAAAATAAAAGTAAGGTTAATGTTGAAATTTTCCGCATATCAGAAAAAAAACTTAATATGAAACAATTGCCCGAAAAAATCAGCAATTATTCAATTAAAAATTACAAACAAATAAATTTTTCGATGAAAAATATTAATAGTGAAGATGTCTATATAATCAAATTAAATTAATATATCTTTGAAAATTTGAAATGAAAATAGCGATAATTCACGACTGGTTAGATAAATATGGTGGTGCAGAAAGAGTAGTGACATCCTTTGATAAAATAATATCATTTGATTATTATTTTGCTTATGCTGACGTAATGAATGATAGTGATAAACTTAAAATGTTTAATGGAAAAAATCCAACAATTATCAAAAGTGATTTGATGAAGATTTTAGGGACTTATTTCCGCTTTGCATTTCCACTTTTTCCTTTTATTACAAAATGCTTTAACAGTCAGGTTCATAATAAATATTCGGTAGATTTGCTTATAAGTTCCTCTTGGTGTTTGTCAAAGGGCTTTAGAATCAATAGTGAATTTCATATTTGTTACATTCAAGCAAGAAATTTCAAATATATTTGGGATGAATATAAAAACTATTTCCCGGGGATATTAGGATATATTTTCATCCCTTTTAGAAAATACCTTCAAAATTTTGATATAAAAATGTCAAAAAATCCAGATCATATAATTGCAAATTCTAAATTTGTACAGAAATGGATTAAAGAGCATTATAAATTAGATTCTACGGTAATATATCCACCTGTTTCTGTCGAAGATTTCAGTTTACGTAAAACAAAAATTTCCGATTCAAAATATTATGTTACAGTAGGTAGATTAGTAAAATATAAACGCTTTGATCTCCTGATTGATGCTTTTATTAAACTAAATAAAAAATTAATTGTAATTGGAGATGGAGCAGAAAGAACGAATTTAGAAAAAAAGGCTAAAAATAATGATAATATTATTTTTACGGGATTTTTGAGCTCAAACGAAATCAGTAGTTATATTAGTAATGCACGTGCGTTTGTTTTTTCATCAATTGAAGATTTTGGTATAGCTCCTGTGGAAGCTCAGTCTTGTGGTACCCCTGTAATTGCATATGCTAAAGGTGGAGTCTTGGAAACCGTTGTTGAAAATAAAACAGGAGTTTTTTTTAAAAGTCAGGATGTAAATGCAATTCAAGATGCTGTAAAACATTTTGAAAACATTTTGAGCAATTTTGATTCAGTATTGATTCGTGAAAATGCTCAAAATTTCAGTGAAGAAGCATTTGCTGAAAATTTAAGAGTATTTCTAAAAAAGAACGTTTACAAATAAATCGTAATAGTAAATTAAAAATAAGACTTAATTTTGTGGTAAATAACGATGATAATATCGTTAAATTAGTCCATATATATTTAAGGGAAAAGATTTATAATAAAAAAATGAAAATAAAACAAACGCCGCTAAAAGACTGTTACATTATAGAACCAACTATTTTCGAAGATGACAGAGGCTACTTTTACGAAAAATTTAATGAACAAAAATTTGAAGAATTGACTGGTATGAACGGTCATTTTGTTCAGGATAATATTTCTAAATCTTCATATGGAGTTTTAAGAGGTCTGCATTTACAAAAAGGGGATAAAGCACAGGCAAAATTAGTTTCTTGTTTAGAAGGTAAAGTTCTTGATGTTGCAGTAGATTTAAGAGAGGATTCTCCTACTTTTGGTCAATGGTTTTCTCTTGAATTGACAGGCGAAAATAAATTACAACTTTATGTTCCCAGAGGTTTTGGTCATGGATTTTCTGTGCTTAGCGAAACAGCCATATTTTCTTATAAGTGTGATAATTTTTACGATAAACAATCAGAAGGGGGAGTTCTTTGGAATGATACCGACCTTAATATCGATTGGCAACTTCCCTTAGCAGATATTATTTTATCAGATAAAGATCAAGTTTTACCGACGTTTGCATTGAAAAATTTTTAATATATTAGAAGTTCATTAAAAGCTGAAATAAATAGTACTTCATTTAAAAGTAAATACTGTCACAAATGGTTGGAATATTGTATGTTAGTTTATTTTTTTAAACATTTATCCCGGATTTTTTTGATAATAGATTATATCATTATCAATTTCCTATTCATATTTGGGAGGCCATTTTTTTTTGAATTTGACCAAAAAGATTTTACTCAAGAATATAGAATCCAGTTAATTCTTCTCAATATATTTTGGTTTGTAATAACCATAATAATTAAACCTTATAAAAATTTAAAAGTTAAAGAATCATCCTTGCATTTTAATTCGTTAACGAAGGCTTTTGCATTATTCATACTTACTACCATTGTTTTTCTGTTTCTTATCTTTTCTATTAAAATCAACTATAGAAATGTAATTCTCTATTTCATTTTTGTTGGTTTTTTTATGGCTTTTACTCGGTTTTTACTTTTTCTGTACAGAAAAAAAAATAGAGTAAAATTAGGAAGAAAGCTTTATTCTTTTAATACTGTATTAGTCGGTGAAAATAAATTGTCTACAACATTACTATCTAATAATAATCTGAGAAGAGCTCTTGGGATAAGAGGAACCTATACAATTATTAGTACCGAAACCAAAAATAAGTATTTGGGTAGAATTGATAAATTATTTTATGATTTGGAACATTCTAAAATAAGTAGTATTATTTTCTGTGATGATAATATTGACGTTGAAATTTATAAACAAATCGTTGAAATTGCAGAATATAAAATGATAAGAATCTATATGGTTCCCGATTTTAAATATGGTAATTTAGGTCCTAATTATTTTGATGTAATTCATGAAATTCCATTTTTGAGGCTTATAAGAGAGCCTCTTTCGAATGCTAAAAAACAGCTTTTGAAAAGAGCATTTGATGTGGGTTTCTCACTGTTCGTAATAGTGTTTTTACTATCGTGGTTGGTTCCGATTGTTGCTTTAATTGTAAAAATAGAGAGTAACGAATCCGCATTTTTTCTACAAAAAAGATCAGGTCTTAATAACGAGCCATTCAATTGTATTAAATTCAGAAGTATGATGAGCAATAAACATGCTGACATTCAGACTGCAAGAAAGGATGATTCAAGGGTAACCAAATTTGGAGCATTTATGCGAAAAACAAGTATTGATGAATTGCCTCAATTTATTAATGTTTTTCTTGGTGAGATGTCAATTGTTGGTCCAAGACCTCACATGTTGTCTCAAACAGAGATGTACTCTAAGATTACAAAAAAATATATGACCCGACATATCGTAAAGCCGGGTATTACAGGCTGGGCTCAAGTGATGGGTGCAAGAGGTGAGATATTTTCGCATAGAGATATGGAAAAAAGAATAGAAAAAGATGTTTGGTATATACAAAACTGGTCTTTCTTTTTAGATATGAAAATTATATTTCTAACCTTGTATAATATCATAAAAGGAGATGAACAAGCATATTAATTGCTGTAAATGAAAGAAAACGCCCCAAATTTTAAAGAAAAACAGTTTTTAACTAACTAAAATAATTTTTTTACGAATCGTTTACTATATATTTGTAGTATGGCGGAAATGATAATTATTGGTATTAGTGTACTGTTGCTGGTATCTTATTTTTTTGATATTACCACAAGGTTTTCGAAGGTTCCGTCTGTAATTCTATTGTTACTGACCGGGTGGTTTCTTAATCAGATCAGCGGGCTTTTTGATTTTATAATCCCCAATCTCAACAGTTTGCTCCCAATTTTGGGGACTATAGGTTTAATTTTGATTGTGTTAGACGGCTCTTTAGAATTAGAGCTCAACCGTTCCAAAAAATCCCTGATTAATAAAACAATTATAGTTGCTCTTATTCCCGTACTCATTATCGGGATTGGTTTTGCTACTTATGTGCATTATGAATGGGGCTTCCCTTTCAAACAATCCTTAGAGAATATCATTCCGTTTTGTATTATTTCAAGTGCGATTGCAATACCGAGTTCTATAAATTTATCGGCATCCAAGAGAGAATTTGTAATTTATGAAAGCAGCTTGTCGGATATATTAGGAGTTATATTTTTCAATTTTGCCACTTTTGGAACTGCAATTACACTGTCAAGTGTAATGGTTTTTACTTGGCAGTTTTTTTTAATGTTAATTATTTCGGTTGTCGCATCGCTTATTTTAGCATTTTTACTAGGCAAAATAGATCATCATATAAAATATGGGCCAATTATTATTTTAACGATTTTAATTTATGAAATCTCAAAAATATATCATCTTCCTGCGCTTATTTTCATCTTGTTTTTCGGATTAGTACTTGGGAATATCGACGAAATGAAGCATTTAAAGATTTTAAAAAGCTTTAGATTAACAAAAATGAACCGTGAGGTGAAGCATTTTAAAGACGTTGTTGTGGAAGCTACATTTATCGTAAGATCTATTTTCTTTTTAGTTTTTGGCTTCGTTATCCAAACGGAGGATATTATAAACCCCGAATCTTTGGTTTGGTCCGTTTCTATACTTTTCTTTGTGTATCTGATACGATATATCATGTTGAAATTAGCAAAAATGGAGATGTCTCCCTTGCTTTTGATTGCGCCAAGGGGCTTGATTACCATTTTGTTGTTTTTGGCCATTGCTCCCGAACAGAGAATTCCGTTTATCAATCAGTCGGTGATCGTTCAGGTTATTATTATCTCAACGCTTATCATGATGATCGGAGTTTTATTTAGCAACAAAGAAATCAAAAAGGTCGAAGAACAGCTTGCTGATGAGCATCCCAAAATATAAAATATAAGAACCGATTATGGTTCTTTTTTTTATCACTAAATTTGCAGCCTGAAATTTATTCATCAATTTATGAGAACCAAATCTGTAGGTAAAAAGAAAATTAATATCGTAACGCTTGGATGTTCCAAAAATGTTTACGATTCGGAAGTGCTGATGAGCCAGCTGAAAGCCAACGGAAAAGAAGTTGTGCACGAAGATAGAGGGGATATCGTAGTCATCAATACCTGCGGTTTTATCGATAATGCAAAAGAAGAATCTATCAATACTATTCTAGATTTTGTTGAGGCAAAAAACAGAGGTGAAGTTGAGAAAGTCTTCGTTACTGGATGTCTTTCAGAAAGATATAAACCAGATTTAATAAAAGAAATTCCTGATGTTGACCAGTATTTCGGAACGAGAGATCTTCCTATTTTACTGAAACATTTGGGCGCAGACTATAAACACGAATTGGTTGGTGAAAGATTAACCACCACACCAAAGCATTATGCTTACCTTAAAATTTCTGAAGGTTGCGACAGACCTTGCTCATTCTGTGCCATTCCTTTGATGAGAGGTGGCCACGTTTCTACACCGATTGAGAAATTGGTGAAAGAAGCTCAGAAACTGGCGAAAGTAGGGGTGAAGGAATTGATTTTGATTGCTCAGGATTTGACCTATTACGGTTTAGATATTTATAAAAAGAGAGCTTTAGGTGAACTATTGAAAGAGTTGGTAAAAGTAGAAGGAATCGAATGGATTCGTCTTCATTATGCATTTCCAAGTGGTTTTCCGGAAGATGTTTTAGATATTATACGTGAAGAACCGAAAGTTTGTAACTATATAGATATTCCGCTTCAGCATATTAATTCTGATTTGTTGAAATCTATGAAACGTGGTACAACGCACGAAAAAACAAATGCATTATTAGATAAATTCAGAGAAAAAGTGCCGGATATGGCGATAAGAACTACGTTAATTGTAGGTTATCCTGGTGAAACGGAAGAAAGATTCCAAGAGCTGAAAGAATGGGTAAGAGAGCAGAAGTTCGACCGGTTAGGATGTTTCACTTATTCGCACGAAGAAAATACAGGAGCTTACGTTTTGGAAGATGATATCCCGCAGGAAGTAAAAGAAGCTAGAGTAGAAGAGATCATGGAGCTGCAGTCGCAGATTTCGTGGGATAAAAATCAAAAGAGAATCGGTGAGGTTTATAAATGCGTCTTCGACAGAAAAGAAGGTAATTATTTTGTGGGTCGTACTGAATACGATTCTCCCGATGTAGACAATACCGTTTTGGTTTCTGCCGAAAACACCTATATTTCAATTGGAGATTTTGCGAATGTAAAAATTACCTCCGCAGAAGAGTTTGATTTGTACGGAGAACTTGTTTAAGTTTAAAGATAAAAAAGTAAAAACCAATGATTTTTCATTGGTTTTTTATTTTAATGAAAATTTAATTTTAATTTTTAGTTAAATTTTTTAATAATATAATGTTCAAATTCTTTTCCTGCTGAAAATATTCCTGTTAAAAGCACCATCAAAGCTAGAATAAACACGATTTTATTGTTTTTTAATTTTTGCATTGTGTTTTATGATTTAATGATTTGTAGAGGATTACTTTAATAAATTACAGCCGTTTTTGGAATTATTTATTTTTAGTAATATATTGGTATTCAAATAGTTGTGTTTTTATGAATACTGAATTATACAGCAATTAGTTAATTAAATTAACTTTTAGGTCTTTTTTTTAACGTTTTTTAACACCACGGTCTAAAATCCCTATTTATAGGAACTTACGGTAATAATTATATTTTATTTATGTTTTCTTTAACGTTTCTTAACTTTTAAAATAGGCAGGTAATAAGTTTACATATACTTTTGCCTCGTCAAACAAGTAAAAGTTCAAAATGATGAAAAGATTCATTCTCGTAATCATAATGATGATTTCAACACTAGGTATTTATTCATTTACGAATAATACTGTAGATGCGAAGAAAACAAGTTATGCATCGTACTACCACGATAAATTTAACGGTAGAAAAACAGCAAGCGGTGAGGTTTTTGATAATTCAAAACTTACTGCAGCGCACAGAACGCTTCCTTTTGGAACCGAAGTTAAGGTTACCAATCTGAACAATGGAAAAGAGGTGATTGTAACGATTAATGATAGAGGGCCTTTCCATTCATCAAGAGCTTTAGATATGTCTAGAGCAGCGTTCGATGAAATCGGAAATACCGATCGCGGTACCATTCCGGTGGAATATGAAATTGTCGATTAATTTATGATTTAAATTAGAAAGCCAGCTAAATTTTTAGCTGGCTTTTATGTTTTTAGAGGTTAAACTCAATCAAGGCGGGGCAATGATCAGAATGTACCGCTTCTTTCAAAATAACGGCTCTGCTGAGTTTGTCTTTTAAAGAATAGGAAGCGAAGTTATAATCCAATCGCCATCCTTTGTTATTGGCTCTTGCATTTTGACGGTAACTCCACCAGGTATAATTGTCGGGTTCACTGTTAAAAAACCTGAAACTGTCAATCAATTCGCATTCTTTAATAAAATTGGTCATCCATTCTCTTTCCATCGGTAAAAAGCCTGAAGTGTTTTTTAAACCTACAGGATTGTGAATATCGATCGCCTGATGACAGATATTAAAATCTCCGGAAATAATAAGATTCGGAATTTCTTTCTTTAAATTTTTAATATATTCTAAAAAGTCGTGGCAAAACTGCATCTTAAATCCCAGCCTTTCAATATTAGACGCTGAAGGTACATAAACAGAAATCACAGAGAACTCATCAAAGTCTGCACGGATGATTCTCCCTTCATTATCATAGCTCTCAATTCCGCAACCATATTCTACATGATTCGGTTTTATTTTAGACGCAATTCCGACTCCGCTATATCCTTTTCTCTGTGCAGAATGCCAAAAACTGTGATAGCCCGCTTTTTCAAGACTTTCAATATCAATCTGATCGTTTCCTGCTTTACTTTCCTGAATGCAGATAATATCCGGATCGGCAGTTTTCAGCCATCCTAAAAAATCTTTTGTGAAAGCAGCTCTTATTCCGTTAACGTTGTATGTGATTAATTTCATAATTCAAAAGTATTAAAAAAGCTAAATTATTTGAAATTTTAATGTTGATGAAAACTAAAAATATTGATATTCAGCTGTGAAAAAAATGATTTTCCATTATTGGAATTGCATTTTTCAAAATAGTATATTGCAGATCCAAAGACGAAATCTATTTATGATTAAATTTTTACTCTCTATATCTTTATATCTTTTCGGTCTACAACTATTTTTTTCTCAAAATATAAGACATTTGTCGGTAGATGATGGTCTTCCGCAATCTTTTGTTTCTGCTTTGGAACAAGATGAGGAAGGCTTTGTATGGATTGGAACCCGGAACGGACTTTCCCGATATGACGGACAAAATTTTAAAACTTTTCAACATCATTTTAATACCAATAATTCTCTGGCTTCAAATACCATAGATTATTTAAGAAAAGGCAGACAAAATGGTCTTTGGATAAAGTACGAAACTGCAGGAATCGATTACTTTGATACAAGTTCGGGTAAAATAACACATATTATCAATACAGCATTTTTAGAAAAAAATAACATTGATATTCATCGGAAATCATGGTTGGTAACACAAGACGGTTATCTGTGGTTTAAAACCATAAAAAATGAACTCTTCAGTTTTGATATTCAAAAGAAAATTCTGAGCCGCAGAAATCTGAATTTTAATTCTGACGAGATTATTTACAACATTCTCGAAGACAAAAACAAAAATATTTGGGTATTAACACAGAAAAACCTAAAGTTTTTTGACAAAAAAAAGAACAGCTTTACAGACATTCATATTCCTTATAAGATGTTTACAAATAAGCTGTATCAGAATAATATCGAGGCAGTACTATTTCATCAGTCAAAAAATGGAGAATTGATGTGGGCAGATAAAGACAGGTTTTACTTTTTTGATCCTGTGAAAAAAACATTTAAAAACGAAAAGCTGCCATTTTCTTCTATTTATACTATTAAATTGTTGAGTACAGATATTCATGGTAAAGAATATTTTGTTGCAGACAATGCTATTTATCGCTACGATAAGGCTTTAGGTTTTAGGAAAATTGCGGCTGTCAACTTAGAACAAAACAGACCGCCGCAAGCTTTTCTTGTAGATAATTCCGGGTTGCTGTGGATTGGTGGTGATGCCGAAGGAATTTATACAGTAGATCCAAAACTCAATTTTCGGTCCTTTTCTTTTGAAAAAGATTTTGCGACAGATCTGTTGAAAAACTATTATGGCGTTTCCCTTAATGATTTTTTTAATTGGCCAGAGGTGAACGGTATTTTACCGGCTTCCTATTTTCTAAGATCTGCGACAACTCCAAATAAAAACTGGATCGCGCTAAACCGTATTGTTTCTTACTATGATCATCTACAGAAGAAAATTTTCCGTTTACCCGAATTACCAAAGATAAAAAGCGAACCTTTTGCTCCGATAAAAGGAATAAGTCTGTACGATGAATCTCCGATTGTGATTGATGAGCTGAACAATATTTATCTATTTCAGCAGTCAAGATGGAAATTTTTATTTTCTTTAAAGAATTTTAATGCTAATATAAAAACGGCAAATATTTATTTTGACTTTAAAACTAAAATACTTTGGGTTATAACGGAATCTCACGGGATATTGAAAGTGAATCTTGAAACCCAAAAAATCTATCATATTAAAAACAACACAAAAAGTCTTCCCGTTAATCATTTAATTTCTCTCGTTCCTGATCAGAAAAATGATGATATTTTGTGGATTGGAAGTAATGATGGACTAATACAGTACAGTAAAAAAAACAATAAGGGTAAAATCTTTTCAGGAAAAGATGGTTTTCCGGATAATGTTATCTATTCGATTCTTCCGGATAAATCTGGAAACCTTTGGATGGGAACCAATAAAGGTCTTTTGAAATTTGATCCTACAACATATAAAGTAAGAACTTTTACACGTTCTCACGGTTTGGAAAATATTGAGTTCAACAGGTTTCATCAATTAATGCTTCCCAACGGAAAAATGGCATTTGGCGGTGCAAAAAGCGGAGTGGTTTTCAGTCCGGAAGATATTAAAAGTGATCATTTTTCACCTCCGACTGTTATTACCCAAATTGCTCTCAATAATGAGAATATCGATCTTGTTGAAAGAAACCTGAAACCTTTAAATCAAATTGAAGAACTTTCTGTAGATTATTTTGAGAATACGGTTTCTATAAATTTTGCAGCACTTCAGTATGATGACTCAAAACAAATTTGGTATCGTTATCGGTTGAAAGGGTATCAGGATGAATGGATTTTTGCAGGAAACAATGCAGAAGCCGTTTTTACAAAACTTCCTCCCGGAAATTATATTTTTCAGGTCAATGCAACCAACACAACCGGAAACTGGAGTAACCTCATCAAATCTTTGACCATAAAAGTGACGCCGCCTTGGTGGAAAACTTGGTGGGCAATAACATTGTATGTGATACTATTGATTGGAGGAATTTTTTGGCTGATAAGATTCAAAATCAATCAGGAAATTATTAAAAACTCAATAAAGCTAAAGCAGAAAGAAGCGCACGAGTTGCGTAGGCTAGATAAAATAAAAACGAAATTTTTCGCCAATATTGCTCACGAATTCCGAACTCCGCTGTCTCTTATCGTGGGTCCGGCAGAACAGTTGAAATCTGTAGAATCTCAGCACGAGAAAGAAATATTATTTGGAACGATAAAGAAAAATACAAACAGCCTTATACAGCTTACAGATCAGTTGATTGACGTTGCAAAGCTTGAAGCAGGCGTTTTGAAACCTCATTTTGTCTGGGGAGATGTAGTTCCTGTTATTTCTAATATTGTAAATGCCTTTTTGGAAACGGCTTTCGAAAAAGGAATTGCGCTCAGTTTAGAATCTCCGGATAAAGCCGAATTTTTGTTTTCAATCAACACTTTAGACCGAATTTTATATAATTTGATTTCGAATTCTATTAAGTTTTGTGAAAATGGCGATACAATTACGGTGAAAGTAGATAAAGAGATCAATGGTTTATCCATTCAGGTTATTGATTCCGGGGCGGGAATTCCGGAAGATGAACAGA
The DNA here is from genome assembly GCF_003815915.1 of Chryseobacterium indoltheticum. Lineage (NCBI taxonomy): Bacteria > Pseudomonadati > Bacteroidota > Flavobacteriia > Flavobacteriales > Weeksellaceae > Chryseobacterium > Chryseobacterium indoltheticum. The sequence goes on along the minus strand of NZ_CP033929.1, from coordinate 3,489,989 downwards.
CAGAGATTTTTGAAAGATATTTTAAAGGTTCTAATCAGGATCAATTGCAGGGAAATGGTTTGGGGCTTTCGCTTGTGAAAGAATTGGTAGATCTGCATCACGGAACAATTAATATGACAAGTTCTACGCAAAATCCTTCCGGAACTACATTTTCGGTTTGGCTTCCTTTTGAGGCTCAAAAAGATCATTTAGCTGAAAAAGCAGAGCATCAAGAAAATTCAGAAGAAAAAGCGACGATTCTTATTGTGGAAGATCATGAAGAATTGGCGCAGTTTATTGCAGGAAATTTAGCTGGATCGTATCATGTTTTAACTGCAGAAAACGGAAAAAAAGCGTTGGAAATTACTCTGGAAAAAATGCCGAATCTTATTGTAAGTGATGTTGCAATGAGCGAAATGGATGGTTTTGAATTTTGCAAAGCCTTAAAATCTGATGTTACCATCAATCACATTCCTATTATTATGCTCACCGCAAAAGCTGATGCCGAAAGTAGACTTGAAGGTCTTTCTTACGGAGCCAACGATTATGTTGTAAAACCGTTCAGCGTAGAAGAGTTGAAATTGAGAATAGAAAATCTGCTGAATTTACAAAATCGTCAATATGAAAATTTTCACAAACAGCTTTTGCAGCCTGAAACAAATATTGCAGAATCCGAAACAAAGCAACCTGATTCTACAAATAATCTGCACAAAGAATTTCTCAACAGAATTTATGAAATCATAGCCGAAAATTTAGATAATAGCGATTTTAGCGTAGACGAGTTAGCTTCCGAATTATCGATGAGCAGAACGAGCCTTCACCGTAAAGTAAAAATGATGTTTAATATTCCGACAGGAGAAATCATTAAAATTTACAGGCTTAAGAGAGCTGCAGAATTATTAAAGCAAAATTACAGTATTTCTGAAGTTGCTTACATGACAGGATTTAATAGTCCGTCTTATTTTACCAAATGTTTTAAAGAGTATTTTGGTAAAACACCCAATACATACCACTGAAACAGACGTTTGCAACGAAATTGATAGTTTTTGCAACGAGAGTGCTTTTCTGCTTTTCCCACGAGATGTACTTTAGCAAAACAAAATTATTTCAGTATGCATAAAAATCTACTTACGAGCAAATTAAAATTTGCAACATTATTTACTGTCTTATTAGGATCGGCTTCGGGACTGAATGCTCAACAAAATGCTCTTAATTTTGACGGAACAGATGATTATATCCAAACCAACTATCCCGGCGTTTTAGGAAATGCACCCCGTACAGTAGAAGCGTGGATAAAATTACCCACAACTACTGCTGGAGAAAATCTGGTAGCAACTTGGGGATCCGATAATGTAAACGGAGGAAGATTTACGGTAAGAATTAATAATGTGAGCGGATTGTATAAGTTAAGGATTGAAAACAAAGGCGGCGGAGTAAACGGTACAGTTACTCTTAATGACGGAAACTGGCATCACATTGCCGTAACTTATGATAACAGCTTATCTACCAATAAATATAAATTGTATGTAGACGGTAATTTAGACACCGAAGGAAATATTAGTACAACAACGAATACTGTGGCACTTACCAATATGATTATTGGTAGAAGGATTATGCCAAGTCTTGGTGGTTTTTTTAATGGAAGTATCGATGAAGTGCGTGTTTGGGATAAAGCTCTTACACTAGCGGAAATTCAGGCTAATAAAAATTATGAATTTTGTACGCCGCCAGCAAATCTGAAAGCCTATTTTAAAATGAATGAAGGAACGGTTAACTCAAATAATGGTACTGTAACTTCTATTGCCAGTGCTGTCGGTTCTTATACCGGTACTTTAAATAGTTTTGCTTTAAACGGAACTGCTTCAAATTATATTGCAGGATCATCAACGCTTGGAGCGGTAAATATCAATAATACAGTTACTGTTTCAGGATCTACATTAACTGCTGCACAAGCGGGCGCAACTTATCAGTGGATCAATTGTAGCAACGGAAATGCTCCGGTTGGGGTGACTACGCAGTCTTTCACACCTGCTGTTGCAGGAAACTATGCCGTAATTGTTACGCTTGCAGGTTGTACACAAACGTCTTCTTGTCAGTCGGTAACTTTGGGAGTACATGATGTTGAAGCAATTCCTGAATTGACTTTATCACCAAATCCTACCAACGGGATTCTAAATATCACTGCCAAAAATGCAATCGAAAAAGTAGAAATTACAAATTTTGCAGGTCAGAGATTAATAGATTTTCAGCCAAATTCTGCGAATGCAGAACTCAATATATCACAGTTGAAAGCAGGGGTGTATTTGGTGAAGGTAATCTCAAAGCAACAAGCGAGAGTTTATAAAATAATTAAAAAGTAGTTTTTTTTTCATAAATCATTATTACTAATCCATATAATGGTTTTAGCCTCTTCAAATTATGAAGAGGCTTTTATTATTTTTATACTTAAAACTTTATTTAGGTTCCAGAATACTGATAGGAATGATGCATTCTTCCAAAGAAATTCCACCGTGCTGATAAGTCTCTTTATAGTAATTTACAAAGTGATTGTAGTTTTTGGGATAGGCTAGAAATGTATTGTTTTTGGCAAAAATATATTTAGAGCTTAGGTTTCCTTTAGGTAAAAACAGTTTTTCAGGATTGCTCACTGCCCAGACATCTTTGTCATCGTACGTTAAGCTTTTTCCTGTTTTGTAACGGATGTTTGTTGAGGTTTCTCTGTCACCAACGACGCGGCTGGGTTTTTTCACATAAACAGTTCCATGATCGGTTGTAATCACCAGTTTGAATCCGTTTTCTGCAGCTAGTTTAATAATTTTAATTAAAGATGAATTCTCAAACCAATTCGATGTTAACGATCTAAACGTTTTATCATCTCTGATCAACTGATCAACAATATGATTATCGGTTTTTGCATGCGAAAGAATATCGATAAAGTTGTAAACGATCACCAAAAGATCATTGTTTTTGTGCTGATTAAAGTCATCATAGATTTTTCTTTCAAAATCAGCATTCAGAACTTTAAGATATTTCATCGATTTAGAACTTAAACCAACTCTTTTCATCTGATCTTCTAGGAAGTCACGCTCAAATTCATTTTTATTTCCTTCCTCATTATCGTTAAACCATTTGTCCGGGAAACGTTTTTCGATTTCTGAAGGCAACAGACCTGCGAAAAATGAGTTTCTCGCATATTGTGTGGCGGTAGGAAGAATACTGTAATAATAATCTTCTGAAACTTTATTGTAATATTTGGTGAAAAGAGGCTCAATTACTTTCCATTGGTCGTATCTAAGATTGTCGACCATTAAAAGAAGCACTTTGTCTTTCTCAACCTCAGTCTTTATTTTATCTTTAAATAAGGTGTGGCTCATCATTGGCTTATCCGAACCGTTCAACCAGTCTTCGTAATTATTTTCGATAAATTTAGCAAACTGAATATTGGCTTCCTCTTTCTGTGACTGCAGAAGGTCTGCAAATTCGTTATCAGCAACTTTATCAAATTTAAGTTCCCAATTCACGATTTTTTTATAATATTCTGCCCAATCCTGATATGTTCTCAGGTAAGAAAGTTCCATCGAAAGGTTTCGGAATTCCTGCTGATACTGCAAAATAGTTTTCTGCTCTACCAAGTTATCTTCCTGAAGGTTTTTCTTCAACGAAAGTAAAATCTGATTTGGGTTTACAGGTTTTAAAATATAATCTGCAATCTGCGAGCCGATCGCTTCTTCCATGATGTGCTCTTCCTCACTTTTGGTTACCATCACGATTTTCAAAGAATTATCTTTATCTTTAATCATCGGGATAGCTTCAAGACCGGAGATTCCCGGCATATTTTCATCGATTAAGGTTAAATCGAATTTTTCAGAATCAATAAGTTCTAAAGCTTCATTCACATTGTTCACAGGAGTTACGATGTAACCCTTCTTTTCCAGAAAAACGATATGAGGTTTTAGTAAATCTATTTCATCATCAATCCATAATATTTTGTTTGACATACAAGTTTATTTTTTATGCGGGATATGTATCAAAACTGTGACCAAAACTTTATAAAACCTCACAAATTAAGAGACTTAAAAGTTAAATCTTCGTTAAAGATTTTTATCTCAAATTATTTCATGAAGATAAGATAAATACAACGATTTATAAACAAATTTTAATGTTTATATTCTAAATAATAATCGCCTGTTTTCTTAGAATTGACTTTAAAAACCTAATTTTGCAATAGTCTCAGAATTTTTCCATGCAGAATAAGCTTAAAATTATCAACGACCCTGTACACGGTTTCATAAAAATCCCTCACGAAATCTTATTTGATGTTATCGAACATCCATATTTTCAAAGATTAAGAAGGATTTCACAAACCGGACTTTTGAATTTAATTTTCCCCGGAGCAACCCATACACGATTTCATCACGCTATTGGTGCGATGCATCTGATGTTTACTGCTTTGGAAACCTTAAAGCAGAAAGGAGTTGCTATTTCTGTTGAAGAGGAAAAAGGAGCGATGTTAGCAATTCTGATGCACGATATCGGTCACGGCCCGTTTTCTCATGCCCTGGAAAGTATGTTGATGGATGACTGGCATCACGAAAACCTTTCATTATTATTAATGAATAGACTGAATGATGAATTTGGCGGACAATTATCGACAGCGATAGAAATGTTTCAGGGGAAGTACCACAGAAAATTCTTTAATCAGCTCATCAGCTCACAACTGGATGTTGATCGTTTAGATTATTTGAACAGGGACAGTTTTTTCACGGGAGTTTCAGAAGGAAATATCAATACGCAAAGGATTATTTCAATGATGAATGTCTGCGAGGAAGAATTGGTAATCGATGCGAAAGGTGTTTATTCTATTGAAAACTTCTTGACGGCAAGAATGTTTATGTATTGGCAGGTTTATTACCATAAAACTTCGGCGTTGGCAGAATTTATTTTGGTAAAAATCCTTGAAAGAGCAAAATATCTGGTTTCAGAAGGTGTCGATTTACCGGCCACAGAAAATTTGAAATATTTTTTACACAGAGGAAAAAGTGCAGCTACCGACGAAGATGTTGAGCGTTTTACACAGCTTGACGATAATGATGTTGTTCAGGCGATGAAATTATGGCAGAAGTCAGAAGATTTTGTTCTTTCTTACTGGTGCAAATGCGTCATTCAGCGTAATTTTCCAAAAACTATTATCTCATCTCATCCTTTTGACGAAAAGTTTATTGATGAAAAGATACAAAACACCAACGATTTTTTTGGAATTGATAATGGTGACGAATTGGTACATCAAATTACAAGAAGTCTGCTTCCGTATGATACAGAAAAACAGCCGATTTACCTTCTTCAAAAAAGCGGAAAAGTCTTAAAATTGGATGAGTCGGAGGATCAGCTTTTGTCTGGCCTCATCGTTCACAAGACGAAAAGATATATCCTCGCATTTCCGAGAATGTGACACTAAATTTTCTTAAATAATATTAAAATCGATATTCCATAAACTAAAAAATGTTTGCGAATAACAGAATTTCTTATCTTTGCAGAATATGGAATTTACAGCTTCGCAAATTGCAAGTTTTATTGACGGAAAAATTATAGGTGACGAAAACGCACTTATTACCGGAGTTTCACCGATTGAGAGCGGAGAATCCGGCCATCTTTCTTTTGTTGCGCAAGATCGTTTTGCGCATCACTTAGAGACTTCGCAATGTTCGGTTCTTATTGTTACCGAGACCCTTATCAACAAAGATCAATATAATCCTACAATTATAGCTGTAAAAGATGCCTATCTTTCTTTTCAGGTTTTAATGAATCTGTACCAGGAAATGCAAGGCAAAAAAGAAGGGGTAGAAGATGGATCTTCCATTCACGACACTGCTGTAATAGGAGATAAAGTATATATCGGCGCTTTTACCTATGTTTCAGAAAAGGCAAAAATCGGTGAAGGTTCACAGATATTTCCGCAAGTCTATATTGGTAAAGGCGTGAAAGTCGGTAAAAACTGTAAGATAGACAGTGGTGCAAGAATCTATGATTACTGCATTATTGGTGATAACTGTGTAATACATTCCAATACCGTAATCGGTGGCGACGGATTTGGTTTTCAGCCGACTCCGGAAGGCTTTCAAAAAATTCCTCAATTAGGAAATGTTATTATTGAAGATAATGTGGAAATAGGTTCTAACTGCAGTATCGACAGAGCTACAATAGGCTCTACAACCATCGGAAAAGGTACAAAAATCGATAATCTGATTCAGATTGCACACAACGTAAAGATTGGTGCAAACAATGTAATTGCTGCACAAGCGGGAATTGCCGGTTCTACCACTATTGGAGATTGGAACCAGATTGGCGGTCAGGTTGGCATCGTTGGTCATATAAAGATAGGAAGCCAGGTGAAAATTCAGGCGCAGAGTGGAGTGAATTCCAGCGTTAATGATAAAGATACCGTTTATGGTTCTCCTGCGATCAGTTATAATGACTATCTTCGAAGCTACGTGCATTTCAGGAACCTTCCTGAACTTGCGAAAAGAATAAATAATCTTGAGAATAACTCAAAAGATCATACTAATGAGTGATATGCAAAAAACCCTTCAGGAAGAGGTTACTCTTTCTGGAATAGGTCTTCATACTGGTAAAGAAGTAAAATTAACCATTAAACCTGCAAAAGAAAATACAGGTTTTGTTTTCGTACGAACAGATCTTGAAGGGCGACCTCATGTAGAAGCAGACGTAAATTACGTGGTGGCTACAGAAAGAGGAACTACTTTGGAAAAATTGGGCGTTAAAATCAATACTTGTGAGCATCTTTTGGCTGCTTTGGTGGGTTGTGATATCGACAATGCTGTTTTAGAAATGGATGCTTCAGAACCTCCTATTTTAGACGGCTCTTCAAAGTTTTTTGTTGAAGCAATCGAAAGTGTAGGTATCGTAGAGCAAACTGTCGCAAGAGAATATCTTGTTGTAAAAGAAGTATTGAGCTACAGCGACCCTGCAACCGGTTCAGAAATTACAATTATCCCTTCAGATACTTATGAGGTGACGACAATGGTAGATTTTGGAACTAAAGTTTTAGGAACTCAGAATGCTACTCTTAAAAATATTTCAGAATTTAAAGAAGAAATTTCTTCTGCAAGAACGTTCAGCTTTTTGCACGAATTAGAAATGCTTCTTGATCATGGTTTGATTAAAGGTGGAGATATTTCAAATGCAATTGTATACGTTGATAAGGATTTGACTCCTGAAACTACAGAAAAGCTGAAGAAAGCTTTTGGTAAAGATCACGTATCAATTAGACCTAATGGTATTTTAGATAATTTAACTTTAAACTATCCAAACGAAGCGGCAAGACACAAATTATTAGATGTAATTGGTGATCTAGCGTTAACGGGTGTGAAGATTAAAGGAAAAGTTATTGCCAATAAGCCCGGACATTTTGTAAATACTCAGTTTGCGAAAAAGCTAAACCGCCAGTGGAAACTACAGAAAAAGAAAAACGTTCCTGAGTTTGATTTAACGAAAGAGCCTGTTTTCGACATCAACGGAATCATGAAGTTGATGCCTCACAGACCTCCTTTTTTATTGATCGATAAAATTCTTGAGCTTTCTGATTCTCATGTGGTTGGTTTGAAAAATGTAACAATGAATGAACCTTTCTTCGTTGGGCATTTTCCAAAAGAGCCAGTAATGCCTGGAGTTTTACAAGTGGAAGCTTTAGCACAAACAGGAGGAATCCTGGTTTTGGCAAGCGTTCCGGATCCTGAAAATTACTCTACATACTTCATCAAAATAGATAAGGTGAAATTCAAAAGAAAAGTTGTTCCCGGTGATACAATGATTTTCAAAATTGAGTTAATAGAGCCAATCAGAAGAGGTATTGTTCATATGCAGGGATACGGATATGTTGGTGATACTGTAGCAGTAGAAGCAGAATTGATGGCTCAAGTTGCAAAAAATAAAATTGATTAAATGATTCATCAATTAGCGGCCGTTGATAAGCGTGCAAAAATCAGCAAAAATGTTGTAGTAGAACCATTCACTACCATTGCTGGTGATGTTGAGATAGGAGAGGGAACCTGGATTGGCTCAAACGTAACCATTATGGATGGCGCCAGAATCGGTAAAAACTGTAGAATTTTCCCTGGAACTGTAATTTCTGCAATTCCTCAGGATTTAAAATTCGACGGTGAAGATACCCAGACCATCATTGGAGATGATACAACAATCAGAGAATGTGTAACGGTTAACAGAGGTACCAAAGCTTTAGGTTTTACAAAAATTGGAGCCAATTGTCTGATTATGGCAACATCTCACATTGCACACGACTGTGTAATTGGCGATCATGTAATCATCGTAAACGGTTGCGGTATTGCAGGACATGTTGAGATTGGCGATTACACGGTTATGGGAGGCTTATCTGCCGTGCATCAGTTTGGTAAAATCGGAAAACATGTAATGATTTCGGGTGGTACTTTGGTGAGAAAAGATATTCCGCCTTATGTAAAAGTAGCAAGAGAACCGATGTCATATGCGGGGATCAATTCTGTAGGGTTACGAAGAAGAGGATTTACAAATGAGAAAATCTTCGAAATTCAAAAAATTTACAGAGCTATTTTCCAGATGAAAATGAATGTTTCTCAAGCCGTTTCACACATCGAAAAAGAGATGCTCCCTACTGCTGAAAGAGACGAAATTCTTCAGTTTATCCAAAACTCACCAAGAGGTATCGTAAAAGGATACGGAACCGGTAAAGAATAATTTAAGATGATGAAAGCTTTAGTTTTGGTTTTTACAGCTTTATCAGCATTTGTTTTTGCTCAGAATGAAAAATTAAATGATGTAGAATTCTATTATGGTTTTACGGATTACAAAAGCAGAAATTTATCAAAGTCTGATGTTTATGCCGAAATCAAAAGCCAAAATGAAAACTATGTTCAGATTTCATCTTTTAGATTTGCAGATACAGATAAAAAAGCGAGGAAAGAGAATAGGGCTTGGCTTATGAAATATAATGATAAATTATATTTTAATATGACCTATGCAGCTTATATTTTCTCCTATGATACTTTTTGTAAAGTTGATATTATCGGAAAAAAACACATTTTGTTGTATTTAGATGAAATTAAAGACAAAAAAGCAATCTCCTATAATAATACGAATTCTGGAGGCGTTTTGACAGAAGTTATATTCAATACGAAGCCAAAATTTTCTTGGAAAGATAAAAAAGGAAATTCCTATAAGGTACTTTTAATAGATATTGATAAATCAAACAATACAAGTGATGACAGAGATGTAAGCTTTGGACATATTGTTGATACAAAGAAAATTTTAAAGATTACAAATAATGATCCTGAAGTTATTTCTAAATTGAAGAATGATCAATACTATTTAGAAGATATTATAGCTTTGGTGAACAACGAAAATAATAAATAACATACATAAAAATTAATGGCAACAAGTAACGATATCAGAAAAGGTCTTTGCATCGAATTCAGCAATGATATTTTCAAAATTATTGAGTTTCTTCACGTAAAACCAGGGAAAGGTCCTGCTTTCGTAAGAACAAAAATGAAATCAGTAACCAACGGAAAAGTTCTTGATAACACTTTTTCTGCAGGTCACAAAATTGATGAGGTAAAGGTAATTACCAGAAAATTCCAATATCTTTATGATGACGAGAATGGTTTCCACTTTATGAATAACGAAGATTTCTCTCAGTTATACTTAAACAAAGAAATGATTGAAAACTCAAACTTGATGAAAGCAGGTGAAGAAGTGACGATCATCTTGAAAGAAGCTGACGAAACTCCGCTTTCTGCCGAGCTGCCACAATCAGTTTATTTAGAAGTTATAGAAGCTGATCCGGGAGTGAAAGGAAACACTGCTACCAATGCCCTGAAAAACGCAATCGTTGAAACAGGAGCTCGAGTAATGGTTCCTTTGTTTATCGAGCCGGGTGACAAAATCAAAGTAAGCACAGAAGACGGTTCTTACTTAGAAAGAGTAAAATAAATATTGCAGAAAGCTGGAAGCGTGAAGTTTTCAGCTTTCTTATTATAAAAGCTTTTTGGCGGTGTTCAAGAGCCTTTTTTATCTTTTATGGCAGCTTTTTCCGCCCTCCGTTCCCGCTTTTTTGCCTCCGCTTCGCTTCGGCAAAAAGAGCTCCACTCAGGTCGGGCTGCAATGTAGACAGAAAAATAAAATTTGTCAGAACATCAGATTTTGACGAAATTAAAAGATCATAAAAACCGTGTCAAGGTTTCAGACCTTGACACGGTTGAAAATTAAAACATCATTTAAAAATATGACGTTTCATCAGCCACAGCAGCTTAAAACCATTGCAGATCTCATCGGAGCAAAATTTATTGGCTCTGAAGATTTTGAAGTATTGGGAACAAATGAAATTCACAGAGTAAAATCTGGCGAAATTGTATTCGTGAACCACCCCAAATATTACGATAAAGCTTTAAATTCTGCAGCAACCATTATCTTGATCGATAAAGAAGTAGACTGTCCGGAAGGCAAGGCGCTTTTGATCTCGGATGATCCTTTCAGAGATTTTAATAAGATCAATACCCATTTCACAAGAATTTATAACTTCACCGAAACACTTCATGATGTTGAAATTGGCGAGGGTACAAAAATTCATCCTTCAGCAGTTTTAGGAAACAATATTACTATCGGAAAAAATACTTTGATTTTTCCAAACGTTGTGATTGGTGACAGAACAGTGATTGGCGATAATGTCGTTATTCAATCCAACACCGTTTTGGGAGGTGATGCATTTTATTACAGAAAACTCAACGGGAATTTCGACCGCCTAATCTCTGTAGGAAATGTAATTATCGAAAACAATGTAGAAATAGGCAATGGTTGTACCATCGATAGGGGAGTGACAGATTCTACGATCATTGGTGAAGGTTCAGTTTTAGATAATCAAATTCAGATTGGCCACGACACCGTGATTGGTAAAAGATGTCTGATTGCATCTCAAGTTGGCATTGCAGGATGCTGTATCATTGGTGATGAGGTCACTTTGTGGGGGCAGGCTGGTATTGCTTCCGGAAATACGATTGAAAGCGGATCTGTAATTTTAGGCAAAACAGGGGTCAACAGAGATCTTAAAAAAGGCACTTATATCGGAATGTTTGCCGAAGATTTTAAAACCTATCTGAAGAAAGAGGTGAAGTTGAGAAATATGGAATAAAGGTAAATTTAAAAATATTGCCGATGCTTTAGTCTGTTTTCGTATACAAAACAGAACATTAGATAAAAAAATCCTCGCATTTTGCGAGGGTTTTTGTTTATATGTCACACGATACAGTAGTGCGGAAGCGAGGATTATTTACAAAATCAAAATAGCCTTCTGAGGTTGCAAAAAACTGTAGACCAATAGTGCCTCCGGCAATACCTGTTTTTGTTCTGTACTGAAATCCATCAATATATTGTGTCGTTCTAAAAGCGTCAGTTTGTTTTTTCTCCAAAAATAATCAAGAGTAGGGGAATACCTACTCTTGATTTGGTTATTTGTATTTTAATTATGCTGAAAATCAGTTTTTTGAATTTTTAAAAGTCAATATCACTAACTCTGAAACATTATCTTATTTAATAATTATTAATTGCTTAGATCTTCCTACACTTTTGAGTATATTATATTTCCTAATTGTTTAAAATTACTAATACAATCATTCTTATTAAACGCTTTTGTTTCGACTGTATTGCCATCAGAATTTGGTATAGAAATAATATAATCATCCTTAAAAAGAATTCTTAAACCAAATGGTTCAGGATTACCTTCTATATTTAAAACATCTATTTCCTCAATTTCAGCATTAATAATTGCTTTAAATTTTTCAGATTTAGTCACATCGTAATATTCCCTCCCTATAATTAAGCTGTCGTCTTCGGCTTTCATCCATGTTTTCATTCGAGGATAAAATTCATCCCAAGTATATATATACTGCGGTAATGATTCATCAAAAATGTAAGGAGACCATAATTCATCCTTATCTACACTTATAATGCATAATTTATTGGGTTCATCTTTGAAAACGAAACCAAAAGATATATCAATATCACATTCATTTTCTTCTCCCCACGGCGTCCAGATAACAAGAAATAATCTGGAAACCTTTTTATTAATTAATTCCTTAAATTCTATCATATAAAATTATCTTAATGGTTTTGCAAGTTGGCACCAATTATTTAGATGTCTTATTTAGGACGGTAAACCATCATTAAACTTGAAAAAAGTAAATGATGGTCAATTATTTTAAAGCTGTCCTTAACCCGAACTTAGGTTATTATAAGATGATTGCATCCAATTATTTAGAAGAACAATGATGAAGTCGTTCCAGTCTTTTTTCGGGAAATAAAATACCATTAAAATCAAAATATATAATACCTGTAATACTATTTTTATGTTTAATAATAGTGTCAGTTTCAAGATGTATTTTAAATTTATTCATAATCATTACTAGCTGTGAAATATTACCCAAATTACTTAAGAAATATCTTTTTCTTCCTCTAAAGGTGGGCGAACAAGATAAATGAATCGTTGTTCTACAGCTCCAATTTTTTTTAAATTTTCTTTAGCTTGTATTAAGCTCACAGCATTTGCTCCTCCTATATATGTTGGGTCTAACATTTGTACCCCGTCATCCTCCTAATAGCAGACTGGACAAATTTGAAAAGTATTATTGGCTTTATTGTTTAATGTGAAATATTCACAACATGGACATTGATGTTTTTTGTGTTTATTATTTACCATATAATTGTACTTGTTTACGATAATAATCTAGTCCTTGAGAGAGACGAAAAAATGTTTCAATGTAGCCCTTTCGATGTATTTTTAAAAACTCTCCAGTTTTAGAATTAAATTTAAACATCCATCCTTGTTTAGATGTAAATCCATAAATATTTCGTCCAATCTGGTTATCTGCTAAATTAATTGCTCTATTATAGAAAGCTTGTTTTGATATTGTTCCCCCTGAAGACTATTACCTCAACAGTATTTCCGTTTGTATTATTATAAAAGATCAGCAGTATTCATTAGATTTTTTATGTTTGAAATAGTAAAAATGTAGCAAAATAAAAAAAATCCATTTGATAAAAGTACATTAACATCTATATTATCAGCACTTATTTCCGTAATATTATATCCCGCTGGAAATAAAATCTTAAAGTTTTCCATTATTTATAAATTTTTAAAATTCTATTAATTACTTGTTATTGATTAGCCTTATTTAATCCAAATGAAAAAACTCATCTACAAAGTTTCGATTATCATCAAGATATAAAATGTAGTGTCCTACCTTTTTTTCAAGATGTTCAATATCTATATTAACTCTATAACAGTTATTTAACCATTCATTTTTATTATAAAAAATATATTGAACCTCATTTATAATAAACATAAAATTAAGTTCGCCATATGTATCAATTATTTCATTAGCTAATTCATCATCCCCTAAACATTTATTAAGATATGATTTACTAAGTTCAAAAATATCTTCTATGTCTTTTTTATAATTCATTTTTTATATATTATTAATGTCCCGATATTTTTTCAAAAAATATATGTCCCTTTGCATTTGCATTTCCATATATTCTTATGTCTCCACCCTTACCTAAGATTTTAATTTTATATGCATAGCCTGTTGCTTTAGCTTCTGTAGCTGTAAGTTTAACTATTCCACTATTATTTACAGGCGAGACTATGCCTTTATCAATTGCTTTTATAACTTTTTTTTGTATGACCGGATCTAAGGAATTAAATATTGATTTTTTTACCCATCCAGAAGTTTTATGTAAATTTTTTAAGGCTTTTCCTCCTGCACTTATTTCTCCTCCTGGAGTTGGTTCCATTGCAGCGAAAAGTAGAATCCCGGTAAGTTCGGCAGTTTTGTCTTTTGTTGATAATCTTGGGATTAGGTCTTCTTTTCCGCCAATCATCTTAATACCTAATCCTACCAATCCAAAGCTGTCTTCCAAAGTACCTATTGCTCCATTAACAACTCCTTTTAATAAGTCATTTTCTCCAGGGCAACAGTCTGTAAAATCATTTCCATCAAGATAATTTTGCATCCAAGGGCTCAATGAGCTTTCATTAGAAGAAGCTAACAAAGCATCCAAAAGATCCCCCACTGTTACCGAACCACCTCCGCCGCCGCCATCCGGATTACTTCCACTATTATAAGTTAATGAGCTATAAGATGAATAAGAATTCTGTGTAGGTCCGTTCGCATAGCCATGATAATTCCCAGAAATCCTCCATTTCACTGTGCCATTCTCCATTTTCATCGTATGATCCCATTCCATCGGGGTCGGTAAACTTGACAGGATTGTTCATTGCATAATGATATGGTGACCATCTTCTATAGCTTTCTGCCAGTGGATCCACCACACCCCATCTTCCAAGATCCGGCATATACATTCTCGCACCATAGTCATACATGCCAGACTCTTGCAGTTCCTTTCCGTTGTACTTGTATTGGTAGGCATTCTGTGTAGTAGCCGTGTAATTATGCAGTAACCCAAACGGATAGTATGTGTTACTCTCTACAATCTCTCCCGGCTGCCATGATACGATACACGTAGGGATGTTAAAGGGCGGTTTTCCGGGTGTACATTTGGCCGTTGCAAACTGTCTTGGCTGGATAATACCGTCTTTATTGGTATCAGAATAGCTAAGTCTTACATTTCCCAGATGATCGGTAAACTGGTAAATATATTGGTTAAGCCATGCATCATAATATCCCTCCGAGGTCGGAATGATCCTGAGCTGCATTTCAGCCACTTCATTGGGGTCTCCTATTGATCCGTCAACTGATTCCGAGGTTCTGGTAGATTTATACTGAAACCCGTCCAGATAATTGGTTTCTATATCTCCAAAGATCTTCTTCACTTTTACCCCGTCTGCACGGTAGGTATATTTTGATACGGTACCGTTCTGGGTAACTTGGTTCGGTAAATTTAAATAATTAGATTAAAAATGTTTTTATCTTCAAAATAAACAACAGTAGGGAATGTCTACTCTTGTTTTTAAATATTTATTTTTAATTAATTATGAAAATTAGTGATTTAAGTTTTATAAAAGCTTCATCACTAACTCTAATTCATTACCTTAAATATCAATCACTATTGGAAACCAACAGTTCTAATACATTGCCACTTTTATATAATATCATTACCCCAAATCGCTAAGAGGAATCGTATAGCAAATAATTAAAAAGAGATTGATTAATAATAAAATTAAAACTATTATTATATTAATTTTCTTAACAGATGTAATAAAGAGAAATACAAATATTTGATAAACATATATTACAACTCTGTCAAAACTTATTGCAAAAAAATGATTAAAATTCTTATCAAGCAAATTTGTTGATTCTTTGTAAAATATTCTAATAAAAAATATAAGAATAGTTAATACTAATACAGTTACTTTTAGTTTCATATTTTTAATTTATTCAAAAGTTCTTCCTCCTAAATATCGATGTGTACTTATATCATAAAAACTATATCTTGACCAAATATGATTTTGAGGACCTTTAATCATATCAATGTTTACCGTAATTCCTTTCATATTGGCTGCGTTTTTAGCATGCATATCATTGTAATTGCTTTGAACATCTCTATACATTTCTGTAAAGTTTTTAGCGTTAGAACTCTCAATCATAATTGTTGTAGACCCCAACACAAATATAAGTGTTGCAGGATTCAGAGATTTAGTGCCCTCCTTAACAAAATCATAAACACCCTTCAATCCACTTATTCCTGGCGTCCAGTCCATCACACTATCTACATTATTTGTAAGTTCTTCTGTTTGCTTAATTATCTGTTTAATTCTAAAATAGTATTTTCATGATCTAATTGATATTGTATCTCAGTTGTTTCAATACCCCAACTATTAAAATTAGTTTTATTTTTTAAATATTTTCTAATAGGGTTTGGCTCTTCTTGTATAAAACTAAATCCATTACCAATATTTGCCTTCATCCAAGAGCTCAATGAGCTTTCATTAGAAGAAGCTAACAAAGCATCCAAAAGATCACCCACTGTTACCGAACCGCCTCCGCCGCCATCCGGATTAGTTCCACTATTATAAGTTAGTGAGCTATAAGATGAATAAGAATTCTGTGTAGGTCCGTTCGCATAGCCATGATAATTCCAGAAATCCTCCATTTCACTGTGCCATTCTCCATTTTCATCGTATGATCCCATTCCATCGGGGTCGGTAAACTTGACAGGATTGTTCATCGCATAATGATATGGTGACCATCTTCGATAACTCTCTGCCAACGGATCTACAACTCCCCATCTTCCAAGATCCGGCATATACATTCTTGCACCGTAATCATACATTCCGGTCTCCTGCAATTCCTTTCCGTTATATTTATATTGGTAGGCATTCTGTGTAGTAGCCGTGTAATTATGCAGTAACCCAAACGGATAGTATGTGTTACTCTCTACAATCTCTCCCGGCTGCCATGATACGATACACGTAGGGATGTTAAAGGGCGGTTTTCCGGGTGTACATTTGGCCGTTGCAAACTGTCTGGGCTGGATAATTCCGTCTTTATTGGTATCAGAATAGCTAAGTCTTACATTTCCCAGATGATCGGTAAACTGGTAAATATATTGGTTAAGCCATGCATCATAATATCCTTCCGAGGTCGGAATGATCCTGAGCTTCATTTCAGCCACTTCATTGGGGTCTCCTATTGATCCGTCAACTGATTCCGAGGTTCTGGTAGATTTATACTGAAACCCGTCCAGATAATTGGTTTCTATATCTCCAAAGATCTTCTTCACTTTTGTTCCGTCTGCACGGTAAACATTCTGGGTTACCTTAGCATTTCCGTAATCTACTTCGGTAAATTTTTAAAAATTAAAACAATTTCTTCCATCACTAAATCTTATACACAAGGAATGATTCTCAATCATTTGATATGTTTTATCTTCAAAATAAACGAGAGTAGGGAGTTCCCACTCTCGTTTTTAAATATTTATTTTTAATTAGTTTTGAAAATTAGTTATTAAAGTTACAAAGGCTTCATCACTAATTCTGATAGATTACAAATATCTATTCACCTAATATTGATGCAGAAGTTGGAATTTTTTTATTCTTTTTTAAGTACAAATCATTTAATTTGTCTTTGGCAGTTGAGTTATTCATTTCATAGGCTTTTAATAAATAATATAACGATACTTTTTTATCTTTTTCAGATATATACTTATTTCGATTATCTAATAAATTCATAATATAATAAGTATCAAAATATGCTTCACCATAATTATGTATTTTACCCATTTTTATTGAATAATACAAAAATTCTTGCGACCGTTCGGCAATAAGAAAATCTTTGAAAGCCTCTTGATAAGACAATGTGTCACCATATATAATTGCGCTATCTAATAATTTTTTTTTTCTTTTTTTATCATCATAATTCGCTATATATGGATTTTCTTCTTTAGTAATTGAGTCATTTTTATTTATTAAAGAAGTTTGCAAGTCATTAATATTTTTTTCTTTTTTAGAACAAGAAATGAATAATTTGACAATTAAGAATATTATTAAAAATTTTTTCATAATAATTTAGTTAGTATTTTAATAATTGAAAATAGTTGAATGGTAATCTGTTAATTTCTTTTCCATTTTTGTAAAAAACAGCAGAACCAAAATTATCAGGAAAATCCAAGTTAACGTTAACTTTTTTAATTACTCCATTTCCATTAATTACATTTTTACCAAATCCTACATATCCATCAAATCCTATAACTAAAGTATTTGTATGTTTTTGTGATATAAGCCTTGCAATTGATGTTTCTCCATTTAATTCTGATCCGGACATACAAGCATAAAGTATAAGTATACTGTTCTTCATAGAATCAACTTTAGACCAATTTTTATTTTTTTTGTTCATTTGAATATCAAATTTATCGGCTGTCACTATTTTAGTTTTTTCATCTTGTAGAAGACCAACGTTTCCATGTCCAAATACCCTGAAAATACCATCTCCATCTGTATTTATATTTTTCTTCAAAGATTCTTCAAAAACTCTATGAAACATTTTGGGCTCCTTACTACTAAAAAAATTAACTGGTTCTTCGTCTGTTCCAAACTGTGTAAAATCAATACCAGCAAAATAATCAGTTGAACTGTTACCCATTTCCGCTAACAAAGCATCCAAAAGATCCCCCACTGTTACCGAACCACCTCCGCCGCCACTATCCGGATTAGTTCCACTATTATAAGTTAATGAGCTATAAGATGAATAAGAATTTTGTGTAGGTCCGTTCGCATAGCCATGATAATTCCAAAAATCCTCCATTTCACTGTGCCATTCTCCATTTTCATCGTATGATCCCATTCCATCGGGGTCGGTAAATCTTATTGGGTTTTTTCATATCTGCCACACGATAAAATCGTGCGGTAGCGAGGGCAACGAGGAAGAAAACTAACTTTGATATGTCACATCTATTTCTTTTAGATGCTCTATAGCAAGTTTAGCATTTGGTTTTCCTTTCATTTGTTGCATAGACGTTTCGATAATATGATTTAAAGTATTAAAATCTCCCTTTATTTTTAGAAGTGTAGTTAAATATTTAAATCTCCCTATCTCAGTAGTGCCTGCATTATTTTCATTGAGCCAGGAATTAATTAAACCCTCATCAGACAGACGTTTATTAATTTCAGGAATTATTATATTCTGGATGTTATCTACCAGATCCTGAGTATAAGTATTCAAGTCATCCGTGAAGTTGATTATCCACCAATAATCTGGACTGTTAGGCATAAATGCACCAACTCTCGAATTCCATTGGCATTGCTCTATTTCTGGTTTTGATAGATTATTATAATCGTATTCTGATTGTCCTAAAACATTAGAATAAATTCCAAAATTAATTGTAAATTTTAGTACGTCTTCAGTACTTTCTCTACTTTTTTGAAAGTTTATAATTCCATAGTTTTTGTCAAGTTCTAAGTGAAAACTATTTCCTTTCTTACTAAACCCTAAACTTTTGAGAAAGGGTGTGAGTTTTTTTATAAGTTCTTTAAAAATATCCATATTTACCAATTTCCTGGTTTTCTTATTAATTGTACAGGATAGCCCTGAGTACCGAGCCAAGCATCTTTTAGTTTTTGAAGAGGTAGATAACGAGAACCTCCCACCTTTGCTTCAATACCTCCCAAGTTAACGCCCTTATGCCAAACTTCTAAATCCATATAGCGAGCTCCAAATGGAGTTTTTTTATACACTTCAGTATAAACCGTTCGTCCTTCTGCTCTCAATGCAGTAGCTAGCTCATCTCTAAATAAATTACCTGCCGTTCTATTTGCTTGTACTAATGGAACATGCTCAAGATTCGCTAATATTCTCGGTGCAATTCTGCCATACAAATTATTTGCAATTCCTGATAAAAAGGTACCACAGCCTGTAACTGCATTGGGAGATTCAAAACAAGAAGCTTTTCTATTTCTAATACATATCCTTAAGATGCTCTATTTTAAAGGAGTATGCATCTAGCGCTGTGTTTAGTAATTAAAATTATTGAAAAACTTTATTCAAATCAGATTTCAATAATTCCATATTTGTATCCAATTTTTTCTTCTTGACAACTTCTTTAAGTAAGTCTATCTTTTGCAAAATAGTTTGTTTTAAATAATTAAAACGACCTTCCTCTGATTTACTAAAGAAATTTTCATCAGTTATGATTATCGGTATCCCGATTGATTTTTCATTCTTTCTGTATGATTCTATTTCCTTCAGCATATCTACTTCATATTTCATTGGGTTTACATAAAATTGAAATAAAGCTAATTTCAAATCTTTTCCATAATCTTCACTATTCAGTGTTTTTAATGTATTACAAATTCGATTATCTCCATAAATGTATGTATGAAATAAATCACCTTGATGTTTTGCAGTTGATTTTTGGTCTTCAGTTGCATCGTACATCAACGATGGATAAGAGACAAAACAACCAAAAATATTTTTATCATTAGTCATAATTAATGCATATTAAAATTTAAAGGTCCACGTAAAATTTGATTCTGTTGAAACTCCCATTGATAGGCAGCAGCTCTATTTGGAAATAATATTTTTTCTACCATAACTTTATCAGACATAAAAGCTTTTGTATATCTTGATTCTGCTTTTAAAGCTGAAGTGATACCATTTTTTAAAAAAGTACCATCTACGTGATGGAGTTTATATCCCCAAGTAGGTCTAAGACTTTTTAAAGAGTTACCATGTACTACAGCTGTTTCACTAAAATTCGCCAATACTCTCGGAGCAATTCTGCCATACAAATTATTTGCAATTCCTGATAAATATTTCCCTGCACCAGCCGCTTTCCAACCTGCAGATAAGCCATCAATTAGTTAGCTTTTGTTATTCAAAATCAGGATAATTGTCAGGATATTTATTTCCTTTCGCTAACTCAACAATTCCTAGAGGATTTATTACCAATCCTATAAATGCATTTCGGTTCTCTCCTTCTAATTTACCTACTTGAGTAAAATTTTCATCATTGATCCTCCATATATACCATTTATTAGAAATTTTAGTAGGTTCTTCACCTTCTTTTCTTGCATATTCTGAAGTACCCTTAAATAATACATCTTTTATATTTCCTACATTGGAACTTTCACCTTCTTTCTTCCAAAGATTAAGTTTTAAACCAAAATCACATCCGCAATGAGCATATACTTTTACATTATCCTTTATGATGTTTTCCATATCAGGATTTTCCCCTAAGAAATATTTTTTTTCAAAAATCCTTACAACATCACTATTTAGCTGTGTTAAGTCAAATGCTATTAATTGCATATACCTTTTTTCTTCGTCGTTAATAGGCACTGAAAATATATCACCTATTTTTGTCTTTAATTTTTTTGCCATCATTCGAAATCAGGATACACAAAGTTAAATTTTCCCGTTTTTATTCGTTCAGCTATTGCGAAAGGAGGCATTACAATTCCAATTTCTGCATTACGGTTTTCTCCTTTTAGTTTTCCAACTTTTTTAAAATTATCATCGCTTATTTTCCAAACGAACCAGTCTTCAGAAATGTAGACTTGGTGTTTTCCAGGAGCGTGTCCAGCATCATTTGTATCTCTAAAAAGTATATTTCCAGATTCTGGGTAGACGGAATGCTTACCCTCTTGTATAAAAAGATTTTGTTTTACACCCACATTTATCATTGTATGAGCGTGAAAGTCGATTTCTCCTGAAAGCAATTCACTATAATCGGGTTGCACCTCTTTAGAATATTCCTTTTTATAGGAACGAATCACATCGCTGTTAAGCTGTGTTAAATCATTTGCGATATATTGAAAATATTTTTTATTCCCGTTATCTAATTCTACGGAGAAAATATCTCCTATTTTTGTTATTACTCTTTTTGCCATAATTATCTGATTAAGGTGGCGTTACACCATAAAAACCCCATTTTTTTGGAGAGATAGAATTTATTTTGTTTAATAAAACACCTCCGTTTTTCTGTAATCCCCATTGATTGATAAGGTTCTGTTCCATTACTCGAGCTTGTGATTTGGTTAAACCAGAAGCTCCTTCTATTGTTCTAAAAAATAGAGATCCTTTTTCACCACCTGCTGCCATATGTTCTGCAAATCGTAAAGCTGGGTCACGGCTTGTAATTCCTGCATATCTAATATTACCTGCTGCATCAAGACCATGATAAACAGAATACGTTCCTGTTTTGCTAAAATTAGCTAAAATTCTTGGTGCAATTCTGCCATACAAATTACCAGCAACTCCTGATAAATATCTACCTGCCCCAATGGCTCTCCAACCTGCAGAAACCAAACTTCCACCCGCAAACTGCATTGGCAGTTCCAAAAATATAAATTGTTCAACAGCTTTTGTCTCCTGACAGATTTTACAATTCGCTTCCGCTTGATAATAGTTACTCCAGTTTTGTTCAAAGTTCCAGTTCTGTAAAGCGCTTAAAATTCCGCTGTCCATCATCAGACCGTTATAAGAGCCAGCTCCTTTGCCTCCATCATTTTTCCAAGGTATCAAAATTTGTTCAAGCAATACATCTGCTGTGCTGCCTCCGCCATCGCCTGTAGACATGTTGTTTATTAACGAACTGTAGCTTTTGTAGTTCATGGAAGATCCTGAATAGTCCATCGTTCCGCCCCAGTTATTGGTAAATCCATCACCTGTGTTAGTCCATGTCGTACCTGAAGGAGAGCCCCAGACTTCATCTATAAAAGACTGTGAAAGCATCCCATCAGGATCAATAAACATTATAGGATTATTGTTGACATAATGATAAGGAGAGAAATTCGGGGTGACTTCCGCCAGTGGATCTACTACTCCCCACCGTCCCAAATCAGGCATATACATTCTTGCACCGTAATCATACATTCCGGTCTCCTGCAATTCCTTTCCGTTGTATTTATATTGGTAGGCATTCTGTGTAGTAGCCGTGTAATTATGCAGTAACCCAAACGGATAGTATGTGTTACTCTCTACAATCTCTCCCGGCTGCCATGATACGATACACGTAGGGATGTTAAAGGGCGGTTTTCCGGGTGTACATTTGCTCGTTGCAAACTGTCTTGGCTGGATAATACCGTCTTTATTGGTATCAGAATAGCTAAGTCTTACATTTCCCAGATGATCGGTAAACTGGTAAATATATTGGTTAAGCCATGCATCATAATATCCTTCCGAGGTCGGAATGATCCTGAGCTGCATTTCAGCCACTTCATTGGGGTCTCCTATTGATCCGTCAACTGATTCCGAGGTTCTGGTAGATTTATACTGAAACCCGTCCAGATAATTGGTTTCTATATCTCCAAAGATCTTCTTCACTTTTACCCCGTCTGCACGGTAGGTATATTTTGATACGGTACCGTTCTGGGTAACCTGGTTCGGTAAATTTAAATAATTATACTGAATTGAAGAAATGCCTTTATCGAGATGATTGGTCATATTTCCATTGGCATCATAAGCGATCGTATTGGGAGCAGAAAGATAAGGGTATCCCGATGCATTCTGCTGTTCATCGGTCACTTTCGTCAGCTTGTTTCCGCTGTATTCATATCTCAGGTTATCGATCATCGTGGCAAATGTATTTCCTGTCAATACGCCTTCTGATCTTTTCAGCCTTTGAATGCTTCCGTCTATATTATAGTCTATCTTTTCAAAATATTCCTTTGCTGCTTCATTACCCGCCTTTTGGTAAAACCCTGCAGAAAGTCTGCTGAGTTCATCATAGACATAGCCGTATCTTTTCAGAGGCTCACTTTCTTCAGTCAAAGTCTTCCACGATACTTCTGCAATATTACCGTTATATCTCGGTTTTACTTTCAGCTCAGGAAAATCCGTATTTGGGGTTTCTAATCCTTCCACTTCATTGTAATTGATCTTATATCCGAAAAGGTCACTTCCAAGGTTCGCAGGATCATTGATCCTGATCAGACTGCCATGAATATTATAGGTATACTTTACGGTCTGTAGCGGGGCGGCTATAGTGTTACCCACTTTTTTCACCGTTACCTGCCCAAGATCATTATAGGTATTCTGAGACAGAACTTCCTCCGGGTTGTTATCTATCTGATGCTTTTGTACTAGGAGCCTGTTTTGGCCGTCGTATTCAAAGGTGTTTGTAATGATCTTTTCAGTATCTGTATTCAGCCTTTTATGATAAGTTTTGGTTTTCGTGACAGCCCCTGCAAAATCCATATCGGTTTCAGTTTTTGTATAACCACCCAGATGATTCATCGAGTGAGAACCAATGCCCCGTCCGTCTTTATCGTACCACATATGAGATTGCGTCCACAGATCATCTTCTATATTTTTAATATACGATGAAGTGGGCATTCCCTTCAGGCTGCGGTAGCTGGTTATTCCATTGGAGGTATACATAGTTGCTGCAGAAGACAAGGTAGGTTTCCCCAAAACAGCAGCGGGTCTGGCGGGCGATCCGGGTGCATACTCATCATAGTAATTCACACTAAGTACCGTCATGCTGGCTGTTGGGAAAGCTGCGTTAGTATAATAAACTGCCTGTCCGCCAGAGGTAAAAGAAGTTGTGCTTCTGCTTTCGTTGTTTATTGCATTGGCAGACATATTGTTGAGGGTAGCCTGCATAGCGGCTCTTCCCGATGTATTGGCAAAATGCCCTGTATACACCGTTCTCCCAAACTTATCGTATTTCACAAAAGACCATTGCTTGAGGTGTTGGTTGGCATCCTGAGACAGTACAAGTCGGTTTTGTTTATCATACACAAAATATTCCCAAAAGTCTTTCCCCGGGAGTCTTTTTTCTACCATCCTGTTGCGGTTGTCATACTTATACTGGTAGCAGTACACATCCAGAATAGTCTGAGTCAACACATTCCCGCTCTGTGCAATTTTTTCGTTGGCTTTCGGGGTGATTACCAAAACCAGCTGGTCATAGATATTATAAAGATAATAGGTATCCACAGGCGCGGTTCCACTCATCTTCCTTGCCAGTATAATCTGTCCCTTAGAATTTTTGAAATCAATACGCTTAGTGCCATCTTCATCGGTAGTGGTGCTTTTCATCAGCTGATTTTCTGCATACCAGCTTACCGTAGGTAGTGAAAAAGAAACTGTAGCATTGCTCCAGGATGAAGTGAATACATGTTTTTTTACCTGATCAGAATCAATATTTGCCTGATAATCAAATTTCTGAGTGTGGCCGTAGCCTTTTTTCCAGGCATCTCCGGGTTTTGCGGTCTCCATGATCTGCCCCAAAGGAGAATCTTCAGGAATCTTTTCGCTGTACGCATTCGAAACTCCGTAATACGAATTGATGTCGCCCTCAGAAACCGTCTGTATTCCAAGGTTAGAAGTGGCCATTGGCAAAGGCAGAAAGTCTTTGTTCTGTCTTCCGAGCTCATCGTAATAAACAGGTACCACAAGATCTTTTCCTGTCACGGTAGATTTTACCGAAACCGTTTGCTTGAGTCTTCCCAAGCCATCGAAGTATTGAATTGCCTCCGCTTTTTTGCTTCCGTCTTCCGAAAGATAGGTTTTAGAGTAAATATAATTTTGTGTAGAGGTCTGTCCAAAGATTACCCCCGATAAAAATAATATATTGAAGAGTACTAGTATTTTTTTCATGACTGTGTTTTATTGTTGATAATGGTATCCGTATTCCTTCAGTGTATTTCCGTTGGCATCCTTTACTTTTTCCAGCCTGTTGAAGCTGTCATAAATATACATCTCGCGAATCCCGTTAGGGGGCAGCACATTGGTAACTCCTACCATTGGATCATAGGTATAGGCAGTGATGATAAAACCCGACAATGCTGAATTGTTTTTAAAGCTTTCCAGCTGAGCAAGCAGTGCCGTTTCTTTGGCCGGAGCAGCAGAAGCCGCAGCATCAGCATCTTCGTTGGAGGCATTTATGATTGCAGTAATAAGGTTTTGCGGAATATCAGAAAGCCTGGCACCTTCTATTTTTGCAATAGGCATCGTTTTGTTGTATCCCCAGATGATGGTGACAGGAGCACCGTTTGAAGCTCCGTCGGGAGTGGCTGTGTACTGCACAAGGTTTCCTGAATCGTCATATACATCGTACTTCACCGCCGTAAGGCTGCTGGTTTGGTCATCCGGCAGGTAGCTGAGTACAGAAGTAGGATAGAGCTGCTGAGCATTGTCGTATTTAGTTTCATTTTTTGCAATCACCATACCGTCTCTTTTTATTTCGGTCTGCAAAGGCACCGTAACCATATTGGCAGCAATCAGTGCCGTATGGTTGGTGTCTTTAGAGTATTTGTAACGGGTCTCTGTAATGCTGCCGTCAGATTGGGTGGTTTTCTGCATCTCAACACTTAAGCCTCCGGCTTCCGAAACAGAGGTTTCCGATCTGGTAGTGACTCCACGCTGACCCGAATCAAATACTTTTGAATCTACTGTATGGTTTTTAATAAAAGAAGTCAGTGTATTATGCCCCTCGTTTCTGTATGTGACAGTACCTGTTGACTGGAGCGTATACTCATGATTTTCTGATGCCTTCAGTACATTCTGTGCATTATATACTTCTTTCTTTGCCAGAAGGCCTCCCGTGGTGATATTCAGGTGTGGCCAGAATAGCGAACCGAAATTCCCGAGCTGGGTTTCAGGATAGTCTGAAGGAGTTTTAAAGTAGTATTTCGTATAGCCTCCGTTTTGCCCGTTCAGCACTTTTAAGTTTTTATAAATAGGATTGCTTATTGACTCCCCGTTTCCTGTACTGACAAAAAAAGGATCTCCTGATGAGGTATTGGCATCATCAAAACGGTCATAGACAAATGTTTCTGTTTTGGCAGGGGTTGCTGTAGCAGCATTCTCGAAATAACGAATACTTTCGATTCTGAGGCTTTTATCGGTAAGTGCGTTTTTATAAGGCGGAGTCTTGAGAGCAATTTCGTAGATATCAATTGTTCCTCTTCCGCCTGTAGGTGAAAGGATTTTCAGTGTATAATTACCGGAGTCCGGATAGTATTTTTTTGTGGTGATGAGGTCTGCCTCATTTACACAAAGCTGGTCACCGATGTACGGAGCACCCCCGGATGAAGATGCAATACTGTAATCCAGCCCCGGATCAGCATTCGGATCAAAAGGGTGGGGATAGGTTTCCAGCTTTCTGAAACGGGCATACAGAGTAGCATTCGGTGATGCCGTAAAGCTGAACTGGGAGGCCAGATGCGTATCAAAATCCACATTCAGAACCGGCTTCAGATACTGAAACTGCGGATGAGAGAATTCTGTAAAACCTACTTCCTGTGCGATATAATTACTGAGATCCTCTACTGCATATTCCTTGGTCTCAAAATTGTATTCTACAACTCCGCCTGTCGGCAGTTTTACTCTTTTCAGTGTTCCGAAAGGAAAATATTTAGGGTCGTCAAAGTGCATGATCTCATCATCACACACAAAATAATCTTTAAACTTGCCCGGTATAGGTCCATAATCTTTAGGACTTCCTGACCTGTTGTATTCAAAAGCAGTGGTTTCGGTTTTAGAAAGGCTTCTGTCATACTTTATTATTTCTGTCAGTATTCTTTTCCCAGGTATGATAGAGCTGCTAAGCATATTGTACACAAAGGCGTACTTGTTCATGAGATCCCCGGCTTTGTTTCTCACCGTTATCGTTGTGAGCTTATAGGGGTCATTAAATGCTTGAGGCACCAGTTCCTTTACATAATCAAAATCTATCGTCCCGTAATCTCTGGAAGTGATCTTCTTGACTTTACAGGTCTGCTGGCTAATTTCCTGCGGATAAGCCTGTGGAGCGCTTTTATTCTCAATCTGGTATTCCACAGCATAGAGTTCCTGCATTCTGTTGTTGTACACTTTTGTGAGGTAGAAAGCAGATTTATAAACGCCTGCCAGGCTTGCAAATTTATTGGCTGCTCTGCTGTTGACATCAAAAAGGTATATCGTACCTTTGTCGTCGGTTATTTTAAAGCTCTGGAGCAGAAGTGTAGCATTATTGGCTTCCCGTACATATTCGATTTTTACATTAGAAGGGGTTAGCTTTACAATCTCAAACGTATTGTTTACAGTGTCTCTTACAAACCTGAATTTGCCTGATTGACCTCCAAAGCTGTAATAATAGATATCATCAAAAGGATTTTTATTGTAGTTACCAGCATCAGTTTTATAAAACCTTTCATCTGTTCCGTTAATTATTTCTCTTGAGATTACCGCATTAGCTCCCAGAACGGTCCAGCCTAATCCGGCTTCACTAGCTCTGTCATCACTGAACATGTTGCCTGGGTGATAGCTTAATGCAATATTTATATTCACATCTTTGCTGTGTGTTGGAAGTGATGTCAGTGGAAATGAGATATTCGGAATCCCTGTCGCATAAGAGACAGGTGTATTTACATAGGTAGATAACGATGCTACTGAAGCTTCTGGCTTTGAAAATCCTTCATCCAGATTTTGACCAAAGTATAAATGCGCCATCGCAGCCGATAGCAGTATAGATATTTTTTTCATGTGTTTATTTTTTAATAATTTTTGCATTCGCAGTTTTCTCAGTATCAGTTTTTGTCACAATCAGATAAGCTCCCTGAATAAGGTTCTGCGTATTGATTTTAGTCACTTTATTCTTGGTTTTTAAACTTTGTAATTGTCTGCCTCCCATATCGTAAATAATAATATCAGCCTCCATGAAATCAAATCCAATTTCAACGTAAGCATAATCTGACACAGGATTCGGATAGATTTTAATATTCTGTTTTTCGATTAACTGATCAATTTGCGAATCTCCCAACTTTACAATCTTCCAGTTCTCTTTTCCTAGTTCTTCAGCGCTTGTTCCCGCTAAAACAATAGAACCATCCTTATTCATCTTCAGATCAGAAAGCCTTTCCTCTTTCTTTCTCGATTCTCCTTTCACATGTTTTCGCCATTGCTCGTTGCCTTCATTGTCAATATAAAGCATCCAGAATGTTTCATCATCGGCTTCAATCCTTCCTTCAGCCTGAGTGTAACCACCCAACAATATTCCTTTGGTTAGGTCTTGGTTCTTTTCTCTTTTATCCTGACTCTTATTAATTACATTCATCCCCATCAGAATATCTCGATTCTTAAAGTTGTAAGATTTCTGCCACTGTTCATCTCCTTTTGTGTTTAAAGAAATCAGCCAAACATCAGTTCCTTCTTCAATTCCGACGGTTTTGTTTCCCCATCTTTCCGACCTTGATTCTCCACCAATAATATATCCGGATGAAGTAAAAACCATTGTTCTCAAATGATCATCTCCTTTACCTCCAAAATTCTTTTCCCATTCTATTTTATTGTCTTTGCTAAGCTTGATTACCCAGTAATCACCTTCACCAAAGTTCTCAGTGGACTTGGAATAATTGATAGATGATAATTGATCGTTGATTTTATTACTCGACGGTTTATCATTGATCATTGATCTCTTATCATTGATAAACTTTCCACTTCTAGAGTATACTCCCAGCAACGCTCCTCCATCAGGTGTAGGAATCATCTTTTCCACTTCATCCAAACCTCTTCCTCCTAATATTAATTCTGAAAGAACTTTTCCGCTTTTATCGAGCCTTGTTACGGTCACATCTTTAGAGCCGAATCCGTTGGCTGAATTCTGAACATTTCCTGCCACCATAAAACCAAAGTCTGCGGTCTGAATTACAGATCTTGCTTCTTCATCCTGCGATGTTCCTAAAGTTTTTTGCCACAATTCATCTCCGAATTCATTAATTCTGATAAGCCAGATATCAGATCCACCTTTAGAAGCATCTTTTTTATCTAAACCTTTTCCCGAATGCGACGTTCCCGCCAAAAGAAATCCACCTTCCTGCGTAGCAACCGTTGCCGATAAAAAGTCGTGGTTTTTTCCTGAGAAATATTTCTCCCAGACTTCTTCTCCCTGTTGATTGAGTTTTACGAGATGAAAATCGTAGCCGTTATTCTGCTTTGAAGCTACAGATGACACTGCAGTTTTACCTGCTGCCTGAATACTGCTCCCTGTGATAAGATATTGCTGATCGACTGTCGTGGTGACTTGCGAGAGAAAATCCTGAGTAGAAGATTTAATATCTTTCTGCCATATCACCTCCTGAGCATTTAGAATAGCGGTACTGCTTAGCAGTAATGCACTCATGTACAGTTTTTTCATGATTTGCGTTTTTTAATTATTATTACTTTGCTAATTTAACTTTTTTTAACACATGTCACAACTGTTTGATACAAGTCTTGTAAGTATATGATTTTATGCTGCAAAAGAAAATCATTGTTGCGACAAAAAATGACGTGTTATTTTATATCATGAAGCACTGAAAAATTTAGGTTTATTTATGTATTGATCTCCATTCCACAATTGGACAATACAGAAAAGATGAGACTTTCGAAGCTTAATAATTAATTTCTGTTTCTAATAAATTTAATAACAATCAAGTAGAATGTTTGTGTATTTATTAATTATTATTGTTTAATATTGAATATGTCGAAATATTTTCTAAATTTGTTCTTATTCTTAAATAAAAACACAATGACGACAAAACAGTCCAACAGGCTGAACATGGCCAAAACTCTACGACAATTCTTTTCTGCTGAACAGGCAAAATACGCAGGTAATAATCCTGTGACAGTAAGAATTTCAGAACTGAATACTATTGTTGATCATCTCGACAGTTTAGTGGCAATTCAGACGACCGATACTACAGCAAATACAGGTTTAAAAGCAGATGCAAGATCATTAATGATTAATCTTACGGTGGCGTATGCCAATACAGCTGCTGATTATTTTGATGATAAAGACAGCCCGTTGAGCAAACAGCTTACCACGAGTAAATCTAAAATTAACGGATTGACTGGTGTAGAAGCAAAAATTTATTGCAACAGGCTTTATAATGTGGTCAATGATCATATCGGAAATCTTAGTCCTGACTATGTAACTGCTTCCGAAACAAGTCAGTGGTTGGCTGCTATTAATAATTTTGATGCCAAAGCGTATGACGCAGGGGTAAGTATCGATACAAGCCAGAATGCCACTCAGGATCTGAAAGCAGAATTTAAAAAATTAGGAACATGTTTACAGAAGCTCGACAGACTGATGAAAAAGTATGATATCCTAAATCCCTCATTGTACGGGAACTACAAAATTTCCCGTAAAACAGCAGATCTCGGAATACGCCATAATGAAATTCCATCACAGAATTAAAAAAGAATGGCTGATATTTGATTACCTGATAATTAACCATTGTGCATTTAATTATCTTTCGAAAATATCTGCAATGCCTTTGTTAGCCTGATATCAGTATTTATTTATTTATTTATTTATTTACAATTCTTTGTCTTTCCCAGCATTCTTTTATCGCTGGGAAAGACAAATTTTTTATAATAAATAGCCTGAGTTCGGGTTAAGTAATAATCGTAAAATATTAACCGTTAGTTTATTATATATTTGCCGCAAAGGTAAATTTTATGCTCTTATAATAAAGTAAGCAAAGATTAATCAACAAGTTGATTTTATAAAGCTTTTGCTCAAGCTTTGCGAAGCAAATTTATTTGCCTTTGCTTTCTAAAATTAGAAAGTTTAATTATAAAATCTTTGCGTTTAATGATTTAAAAACTATTATCAGAATCTCTTATCCCGAACTGAGGTTAAATATTATTTTTAAGGGTAAGCAAGAATACAAAAATGTAAATAATCAGTCACTTGACGATATCTGTAAAATGCACAATGTGTTTGATGATTGTTTAGCATAACATATTGCACTGTCAAATAGTAAAAAGTAAATGCTATCAGACAAAATAGGGTAGTACTACATCTTTCTGACCAGATAAGACGGCTTTTCGATTCATACAGATTACTTTCCGAAGCAGATAGATCATATTTTGAGTATGACAGACGGTAGTTTTAGTGGTATTGCTAACATTTAATCTGTGACAGATGATTTTATTGAGAAGCAACATGGTATTTGTGCATAACCGGATTACTTTACGAGTATTTGAGCCGACATTCAGTGTGATGTTGACTGTATTCTTTTACAGTCAGCAGAGTTTTCAGCAGAGCTAAACAATTTTGCTTAACGGTAACGTACAATAATTAAATCACACTAAGCCTTTGCTGTCATCTTATTTCAAATTTTTCGCAGAATCTGATATTCTTTTTTAAACCGTCGATCATAAAGAGGTAGCGAGTTTTTATTTGTATTACCATGTAAATCAGTTATTTATGTTTTGGTTTACATGGTTTTTATATAGATTGTTTTTCCCATATACAATTAAACTTTTGATTTTATATTTTCCGATACCTTATATATCATAAAATGGAATTAAGATTCACATTAAGGTTTTATTCAAATTCAAAGAAAAATAAGTAAATTTGTGAGCATTAAAATAAATAAATT
This sequence comes from Chryseobacterium indoltheticum, assembly GCF_003815915.1. Lineage (NCBI taxonomy): Bacteria > Pseudomonadati > Bacteroidota > Flavobacteriia > Flavobacteriales > Weeksellaceae > Chryseobacterium > Chryseobacterium indoltheticum. Next base: position 3,458,131 of record NZ_CP033929.1, on the reverse strand, counting down.
TAAAAAACAATAAAATGTCAATTTTAGTAAACAAAGATTCTAAAGTAATTGTACAAGGATTTACAGGTAACGAAGGTACTTTCCACGCTGGTCAGATGATCGAATACGGAACAAACGTAGTTGGTGGTGTTACTCCGGGGAAAGGAGGAAGCGAGCATTTAGGTAAGCCGGTATTCAATACGGTAGCTGATGCTGTATCAAAAGCTGGAGCCAACGTAAGTATTATTTTCGTACCGCCTGCATTTGCTGCAGATGCTATCATGGAAGCTGCTGAAGCAGGTATCAAAGTGATCGTTTGTATTACAGAAGGTATTCCTGTTGCAGATATGGTAAAAGTAAAATCTTATATTGCAGACAGAGAGTGCAGATTAATCGGACCAAACTGTCCTGGAATCATCACTTCTGAAGAAGCTAAAATTGGTATTATGCCAGGTTTCGTTTTCAAAAAAGGTAAAGTAGGGATCGTTTCAAAATCAGGAACACTTACTTACGAAGCTGCTGATCAGGTGGTAAGAGCTGGTTACGGTATTTCTACAGCAATCGGAATCGGTGGTGACCCGATTATCGGAACTACAACTAAAGAAGCTCTAGAATTATTCATCAACGATCCTGAAACTGAAGCGGTTGTAATGATCGGTGAGATCGGTGGTGGTCTTGAAGCTGAAGCGGCAAGATGGTACAAAGCAAGTGGTTCTACAAAACCAGTTGTAGGTTTCATCGCAGGGCAAACTGCTCCTAAAGGAAGAACAATGGGGCACGCTGGTGCAATCGTTGGTGGTGATGAAGATACAGCTCAGGCAAAAATGGAAATCATGAGAGAAAACGGGATCAACGTTGTAGATTCTCCTGCTGACATTGGTGCTACTGTAGCAAAGATCTTAGGATAAGCGAAAAACAAATATGATATGAAAAAAATTTTATTAACATCTGCATTGGCCTTTTCTTTTTTATCGTTCGCACAAATCGATTTAAGAAGTACAAGATTTGGTCTTACAGCAGGTGCAAACTATTCCAGAGTTAAAAATGCACACAACCCTTCAGGAGCAAGATTTGCTTTTCAGGGCGGGCTTTTAGCTTTAATTCCAATGGGTGGAGCAGATCAGTTTTATTTGCAACCCGAGGTTACGTATTACGGAGCCGGCGAGTCAGGGAAAAATAAAGATTCGAAAGGTGCTGATGGTTATGATGCAGTATATGCCAATAACTATTTAAGCGTTCCGATCTACTTTAAAGGGTATTTTTCTGAAGCAGAATCAGAATTTTTTGGATTAATTGGTCCGAGATTTAATTTCTTGCTGAGTCAGAATGTAAAAAATGCTCCTGTAGGAAGACCTTATTACGATCCTAATGTAACCGTTCCTGAGTATCCGAAGATTAATGGTAAAGCAAATAGCTTTAATTTCGCCATTGGTGCAGGAATAGGATATAGCTACAAAAGACAGTTGGAACTCGCTTTAAAATATGATTTAGGACTTTCAAATACGTATCCTAATCTTGTTGAAAGTTTTACGCAAGATCCCAATACGGCTAAAAAGAAATCCGAGCAGGTTCTCAGTTTGACTTTAAGCTATATTTTTGAATAAAATTTTTTAATCAAAATATACAAAATCCCGAAGTTTATACTTCGGGATTTTTGTTTTTATAAATATCTTGGTAGCTTTTTGCTTTTTATAGTATAAAAATTCTTAGTATTTTTTATTCTTTTTAATGTGACTAACCATTGCTATGTGAAACGACTTTGCGATCGAAAAATATTTATAATAATTAAAAAGTCTTAGCGATCTCAGCAGGTTTTACCCTCTGATCCACTTCCAGATTTCTTTCATGGTCGCCTTATTTCCATACATCAAAATTCCAACTCGGTAAATTTTTCCGGCTAGGAAAATCATAAATATAGTTGTTCCTAAAAGCAAAGCAATCGACAAAGCAATCTGCCAGGCCGGAACTCCAAACGGAATCCTCGCCACCATCGCAACAGGTGAAGTAAATGGAATAATCGACATCCAGAAACCAACCGGTCCGTCAGGATTATTGATTACAGAAATACTTCCGTACATCCCTAAGGTAAGCGGAAGAATGGCAAATAAAGTGAACTGCTGCGTTTCCGTTTCATTGTCAACAGCTGAACCAATTGCAGCGTAAACAGAGCTGTAAAACATATATCCCAAAAGGAAAAATACGATGAATACAAAAATAATCAACGGGAAATTTAATTCTAGTAAACTGTGAGAAACCTGTGTTGCAATTTGTGCAATATCAAGTTTGCTCATCAATTCTTCATTTCCTCCGGGAATATTTTTCTGAAGTGAGGCAAATCCTGTGTTCAAAACTAAAGCTCCGACTACAGACATCATAATCCATACAATAAACTGCGTTAAAGCAACCATGGTTACTCCGAGAATTTTACCCATCATCAATTCAAAAGGTTTTACAGAGGAAATGATAATCTCTACAACACGGTTGTTTTTTTCTTCCAAAACGCTTCGCATGACACGTACACCATATATGATGATAAACATAAATGTTACATACATCAAAACCATACTCAAAGCGCTTTTTACGCCAAATGCCAAATCTGAATCTTCTTTATTGTCTTCAGAGACATTGATGGTTTTTAAAGTGAAACTTTTGTCAAGATCAGCAAGTTGAGCTTCCTGAATTCCAAGTTTTTTTATTTTCTCTTTTTTGATGACATTTGTAATGTCTGAAATAATTTGTTGTTTGGTATCAAAACCTATTTTGGTGTTTACAACCAATCGTGTGCTTTTTTCTAAATCATCAAAATTATTGCCTGATAAAACCGGAAGAATTAAAATTCCGTCAAGACTTTCGTTGCCTTTTAGGTTTTTAACTTTAGCCTGTTCTTCAGCGGAAGGAATAAAAACATAATTGATTTTCTCATCAGACTTCAGTTGTCCTTTAAAAAGCCCGCTGTTATCAACCACCTCAATCACATTGTGAGATTGATTGGCTTTAAACATCATTCCGATAACCGCTCCGAAAGCAATGATCATTACCGGAGCCAGCAAAGTGAGTATAACGAAGGATTTTTTCTTAACCTGCGTAAGAAATTCCCTTTTTGTAATTAAAAAAATATTGTTCATAAAATTAAGAGTGATTGCTTACCGCATTGATAAATACTTCATTCATGCTCGGAATTCTTTCGTCGAAAGATCTTACTTTTCCTACATTGACCAAATCTAAAAGAATATTATTCTGATCTGCTTCGTTTTTCAGATCAAAAGAAACCAAATTGTTTTCATTAGTCATGTTGAAAATTCCATACTTGTCTTTAAACTGATCAAACTGGTCATCGTTGACTTCAGATAAAGTAATTCCAAAAATGTTTTTCTTGAATTTTTCTCGAACATCAAAAACTCTTCCGTCAATTATCTTTTTAGAATTATTGATCAACGCTACGTAATCGCACATTTCTTCTACACTTTCCATTCTGTGTGTAGAAAGAATAATAGTGGTTCCGTTATTTTTAAGTTCGATGATCTGATCTTTAATTAAATTGGCATTCACCGGGTCAAAACCTGAAAACGGTTCATCCAAAATTAAAAGATGGGGTCTGTGAAGAACCGTTACAACAAACTGTATTTTCTGAGCCATCCCTTTCGACAGTTCAGACAGTTTTTTCTTCCACCACTGATCGATATTGAGTTTATCAAACCATTTTTTTGCTTCATTCAGGGCATCATTTTTTGTCATTCCTTTCAGTTCACCGAAGTAAAGAATCTGATCTCCAACGCTCATGTTTTTATAAAGACCACGTTCTTCCGGCATGTAGCCGATGTCTTTAATATGATTCGGATTCAGTTTTTCTCCGTTAATGAAAACGTTCCCAGAATCGGCTTGTGTAATCTGATTGATTATTCGGATGAATGAAGTTTTTCCTGCTCCGTTTGGCCCTAGAAGACCGTAAATACTTCCTTTCGGAACGTGTATGCTAAAATCGTCTAATGCGGTCTTTTTTCCGGCATTGTAGGTTTTAGTAATTTGTTCAGCTTTTAGCATTAAAATTGTTTTTACAATTAGTTATGAAATATCCCGAAAGTTACGGAATAATTAAAAAAAAATGTGCTAAAAGAAAAAATCCTGATGATTATCAGGATTTGAATATTATTGTTTTACTATTTGAGTAACTTTCTGTGTATTGTCACTTAGAATATATCGTATCAGATACTTTCCGGGTTTCAATCTCTGAATATTAATTTCAGTATTGTTACTGTTTACATTGTAGCTAGCAACCTGGGTTCCTAGTATAGAATAAAAAGTAACATTCTTTATTTTTAATGAAGCATCTTTAGCTTTCACCATCAAAAAATCTTTAGCAGGATTCGGATATGCTGTAAGCACACCGTCATCAGATTTTTGATTTGTGGAGGTTGGCTCTTTTATTTGTGCTTTCAAATTGTCAGAAAACATGATAGAAGCGCCAAAAAATATAAATAAAAGTAAAAGTTTTTTCATCAACGATAAATTTGCTTAAATATTACTAACAAAAATAATAAATTATATAATTCTCTGCAATAGTTTTTTGTAGAACTTATATTAAATTTGCAATAAATTATTCAAAAAGTATTCCAAAGATGATATATTCTAGAAACAGAAGACTAAGAGTGAATGAATCGATGAGAGGTTTGGTAAGAGAATGCAGTCTTTCAGTGAACGATTTTGTAATGCCTATTTTCGTCATGGAAGGTGAAAATAAAGAAGAAGCCATCGCTTCAATGCCCGGAATTTTCAGGCGAAGCATCGATCTTACGGTAAAAGAATGCAAAGAATTATTTTCTTTAGGAGTAAAGGCGGTTAATCTTTATATGAAAGTTTCAGATGATTTAAAGGATAATACCGGAAAAGAATCGTGGAATAAAGATGGTTTAATGCAAAATACTATTAAGGCAATTAAAGACGCTATTCCTGAAATGGTGATTATGCCTGATGTAGCTTTAGATCCTTACTCAATTTACGGTCACGACGGAATCATAGAAAACGGAAAAATCATCAATGATGCTACCAATGATGCGCTTGCAAAAATGGCTGTGTCACATGCTGAAGCCGGAGCTGACATTGTGGCACCGAGTGATATGATGGATGGCAGAGTTTTAGCAATTCGTGAAGCTTTGGAAGAAAGCGGATTTCATGATGTGGGAATTCTAAGTTACGCGGCAAAATATGCAAGTTCTTTTTACGGGCCATTCAGAAGTGCTTTAGACAGCGCACCAAAAGATGATATGGAAATTCCGAAAGATAAAAAAACCTATCAGATGGATTTTCATAATTCCCGTGAAGCGTTGAATGAAGTTTTCAAAGATGTGGAAGAAGGTGCAGATATTATTATGATCAAACCAGGACTTCCGTATTTGGATATTGTCGCAAAAGTGCGTGAAGCAATTGATTTGCCGATTGCAGTTTATAATGTAAGCGGAGAATATGCAATGCTGAAAGCAGCTGCTCAAAATGGCTGGCTGGATAATGATAAAGCAATCATTGAAAGTTTAACTTGCTTCAAAAGAGCAGGAGCAGACATGATTTTCACATACGCAGCAAAAGAAGCTGCAATGATTTTAAACAGGTAAAAGAGTTTAAAATGATGAGTTATGAATTATGAGTTAATTTCAAAGAGATCTTCTGTTTCAATCAACTCATAATTCATAATTTTTAACTCATAACTAAAAAAGCTTATTCCACATCAAAGTTTTTTCCTTTTACAAATTTCGCTGCAAAAGGAGCTTGGTTTCCGGAATATTTTAAAACAAAATGTTTTTTGGTATCGGTATCCACTTTTGCTTCTACATTAACATTAGTTGTCTGAAAACTGACATCCAAACTAATTCCCGATTCTTTTTCAAGAAAAATTTCTACACTTTCAGCATAAAATAAAGAAGTGCTTAAGTAATTAAACTTAATATTTTTACGGTAGGTTTTAGATTTTGATTGCGTGAAAGCTGAAAAACTCTTCAAAATTTCGATTCCTGGTGAATCGATATTGGTAATTCTCGATTTTGTAACTCCATTTACACGGATAGAAAAATTTTTTGCGCTGTTGATATTTCCGTTAATTCCAATGTTAAATAAAGAGGGTAACGACAAACCGTATTCGATCATGCTGTCTTTGGTGAATTCAAAATCTGGAATTAACGCTGTATGTTTTGGAGTATTTAATAATTGATTTTTAACCGTATTTAACTGTTCACCCGAAAATAAATAACCGATGAGGTTGTTATTGGTTGTGCGCCAGTTTCGTCCGTTCCACTCGTAGATTTCACAAAGTAAAGTATCGGTTGACGAATGGGGGAGAAGCTCGATATCCTGCCACTTAAAAACTTCTTTTGCATAAGGTCTTCTGTTAATCAGGTTGATTCCCAGATCCAGCGCCATTAAGTCGCTTAATTGTTGATTGGTTTGCATAATTATTATTTATGATTTGGTGATTTAAAATTAAATAAAAATTGTCGAAATTGATCTTAATTATCATCACAATTTAAAGGATTCACAAGATTTAATAATAGATTGACATGAATAAAATCTTCTGTAAACGACGTTGCTTTAAACTTACTCAAAAACATTTGTCAGCATAGTTTTAAAAAAGTAATTTAGTCTTTTGAAATCACCATGATTACGCATGGTTTTAAGAATAACGAAAATTTACCTATGAAAATATACACCAAAACAGGGGATAAAGGTCAGACCGCTTTATATGGCGGAACGAGAGTTTCAAAAGCCAGTGCAAGAGTTGACAGTTACGGAAATATTGATGAGCTGAATTCTTTTATCGGAATCTCTAAAAGCCATATCACTGATGAGGAGGTTTTAAAACAGCTGAAAAAAATCCAGTTTGATTTATTTACAGTGGGCTCAGAAGCGGCAACTCCGGTTGATAAACTGATGTTGGCTAACGGAAAGTCTCGTCTTTCCTTGATTATTTCTGATACAGAAATTGAAGAACTCGAAAATTGGATGGATGGTTTTGAAGATAAACTAGAGCCTCTTCAATACTTTATTCTTCCGGGAGGCGGAAAATCGGCGACTTTTTTACATGCTGCAAGAACGATTTGTAGAAGAGCGGAACGTTCATTGGTATTCTTAAATGAATCTGAAGAAGTGCGTCCCGAATTGATCAAATATCTGAACCGTCTTTCTGATTATCTGTTTGTTTTGGCAAGATATATCTCAAAAATCAACAACGAACCGGAAGAATACTGGAATCCGAATGAAAGATAAAGCACTTCTTTTTATCAACGGTGACGCCCCGCAATCTTTCCCTGATTTAGAAAAATATAATTTAATTGCCTGTACAGATGGTGCTTTTCATTATTTGCAAGAGCTGGGTTTTCCTTTAAATAAGCTAGATTTTATTTCCGGTGATTTTGATTCTCATATTGGGTCAGACGAAAATGTGTATCAGGATAAATTTATTCTTACACTGGATCAGGATAAAACAGATTTTCATAAAGCGTTAGAAATTATTTTAGAAAAAGGATTTCAGGAGGTTGATGTTTTAGGAGGAAGTGGAGGAGAACAGGATCATTTTTTAGGAAATCTTACGGTCGCTTATTCATTTAAGAATAATTTAAACATAAAATTTTATGACGAGTTTTCTGAATATTATTTTATTCCGAAAAATTTCTCTCTGAAAAATGTGAAAAACAAGATGATTTCTCTGTATCCTTTTCCTTCAGCTGAAAATATTACGACAAAAGGGTTGAATTGGCCATTAACAAATGATAGTTTAAGCATGATCTCAAGAATTGGTACTCGGAATTTTGCAGCAGAGGATGAAATTTCTATTGAATATGAATCTGGAGATCTTTTGTTTTTTGTCGGAATTAATGAAATAGAATATCCTGAAATATATTGAAACAATTAATAAAAATATCATTCGTCATTATCAGTGTTTTTTGTGTTTTATCCTGTAAGACACAAGATTTTTCTACACCTGAATACGGAATTTCACAAACTGAAAACCAATTTAAAATTAAAAAAGTAACCAATTTCAGAACAGTAGGGAATATTAAAAATATTGATGGCAGAATTTTAAAAGAGGGAAAGTTTTACAGAAGCGCGCATTTGCATCAACTAAAGAACAAGTCTATAAAAGAGTTTCAAAAGTTAGGAATTAAAGAAATTATTGATTTGAGAAATTCTAAAGAAATTTCACAGAAACCCGATGTAATTCCTCAAAATATTGATTATAAAAATTATTCTGCTTTTGAAGATGAAGGAGATCAACTTGATCAGGCGAAAAAGCTTGTTTTAAGAGGGAAAGTTAAAGGTTCAGATGCGGACCAAAGAATGCTTGACTTTTATAAAACTTACTCAACAGAAAATCCAGAAATCATTAAGAAAATTATTCATGAGATTTTAGATTCAGAAAATCCTGTTTTATATCACTGTACCGCAGGAAAAGACAGAACCGGAATAATAACCGCGTTGATTTTGACAATTTTGAAATTTGACAGAGAAACTACTGAAAACGATTATCTTCTGTCAAACAATTACCGAAAGCAATTAGTTCAGAAAAGACTTCGTCTTGCCAATAATCTGCATTTTTTATATCCAAAAATGGATTTGAATGTTATCGAAAAATTAAGTTGGGTTGAAAAGGACTATTTGGATGCTTCTTTTTCTGAAATTGATAATAAATACGGCTCTATCGATATTTATATTCATCAGGTTTTGGGAATTACTGAGAATAAGAGAAGCGAATATATTCATAAGTTCACGTATTGAGTAAAGACTAATTTTTTAGTCGAAAAACAGTAGAAATTTATAATAAATTTAACGCTAAAAAATCAAACTTTTTTAGCAATTTTGCATTCTTAATTCACTTGTTAAAAAATGAAAATAAAATACTCGGAACTTATTGATCAGACATTGTATTTTCCAACGGAAGAATTCAATGTTTCTGAGAACAATTTGTCTTTTCACGATATTCCTTTGATGGAAGTTGTTGAGAAGTTTGGAACGCCTCTTAAGGTAAGTTACCTCCCGAAGATTTCTCAAAATATTCAAAAAGCAAAAGGCTGGTTTAAGGAAGCTTTTGAGAAAATCGATTACAAAAAAAACTACAGATACTGCTACTGTACAAAATCCAGCCATTTCAAATTTGTAATTGAAGAAGCTTTGAAGAACGATATTTCTATCGAAACATCTTCAGCTTATGATATGGATATTGTGAAGTCGCTTTACACAGAAGGTAAAGTTGATAAAAATATTGAGGTGATCTGTAATGGTTTCAAAACGGATGATTATCTGGCGAAAATTTCAGATATGATCAACAGCGGTTTTGAAAATATCACTCCTATTTTAGATAATTACAGAGAGCTTGATAAGTTAACTGAAAGTATCGACACTACTTTCGATATCGGAATCAGAATTGCTTCTGAGGAAGAACCGAAATTCGAATTTTATACCTCAAGATTAGGAATCGGATATAAAGATATTATTCCTTACTATAGCCAGAAAATTGCTGAGCATCCGAATGCAAGGCTAAAAATGCTTCACTTTTTCATCAATACCGGAATCAAAGATACCGCATATTACTGGAATGAATTGTACAAATGTCTTCGTGTGTATGCACGTTTGAAGAAAATTGCTCCGGAAGTAAATTCACTGAATATCGGTGGAGGTTTCCCAATTAAAACTTCTTTGAATTTCGATTACGATTACCAATATATGGTGGAAGAAATCGTTTCTCAAATTAAAAAATTCTGTGAAGAAGAAGGAGTAGAAGAACCGAATATTTATACAGAATTTGGAAGCTTTACCGTAGGAGAAAGTGGTGCAAATCTATATAAAATTATTTCTCAGAAACGTCAGAACGACAGAGAAAAATGGAATATGATCGATTCTTCTTTCATGACAACTCTTCCAGATACTTGGGCGATTTCGAGACACTTTATTATGCTTCCGTTAAATCGTTGGGAAGATTCTTATGAAAGAGTTTTCTTAGGTGGATTGACTTGTGATTCAGATGATTATTACAACTCTGAACAGCATACCAACGCGATTTATTTGCCAGTTTTCAGCGATACGAAACCTTTGTATATAGGTTTCTTCCATACAGGAGCTTATCAGGAAACAATTGGTGGTTATGGTGGAGTTCATCACTGTTTAATGCCTCAACCGAGACATATCCTGATTCAAAAAGATGAAAATGGAGAATTCCAATATGAGATCTTTAGAGAAAGACAGGAACCTGAGGATATTTTGAAATTATTAGGATATTAATAGCGAAGAGTCATTTCTTTTAATAGAAAAGAGCTTCGGCACGTTTAGATAAAAACAAAGCTCTCCAATTTGGAGAGCTTTTATATTTTAAAAATGTTTAGAAATTTTATCAACTTCGATTTCCGAATAATCTGAAATCACAACATTTGCTAAACTATAATCCTGATTGTGAGAATGGAAGCTTTTATAAGCTGCGCAAAAAATATTGGCTCGGTGCGCTGCTAAGATTCCGTTGGTAGAATCTTCAATAACCATACAGTTTTCAATAGATTCATTGGCCATTTTTGCTGCAAGCTGGAAAATTTCAGGATGAGGTTTTGATTCTTTTAAATCTGCACCGCTGATCTTTCCGTTAAAATATTTTTCTAAACCAAACTTTTCAAAAACCATATTAATAGTGGTCATACTTGCCGAAGAAGCAACAATTAATTTGATGTTGTTTTCGTAATAATGCTCAATCAACTTTCTTACTCCTGGAATTAAATCAAATTCTTCATCGTTGTAAAAGTAATCTTTAAAATGAGTTCTTTTAATATTGGTAATATCTTCGTGAGTGTGTGATAAATTAAACTCAGAAATTAAAGTTTCACAAACTCTTTTTGTAGAAGCTCCTGTAAAAGAAGTATAAAGGTCTTCAGAAACCTCGATTTCTAGCTGGTTGAATGTTTTGAAATAAGCTTTTCTATGAAGAGGTTCTGTATCAACAATTACCCCATCCATATCGAAAAGCACAGCTTTTAAGGACATAAATTTTTATTTTGTGCAAAATTAATGTTTTATTATGTAAAGATTAAACGATTTAAAAATTTAAAAACTCATAATTTATAGCTCATAACTTTAAACACTTACAATTTCTTCTTCTTATCTTTGCGGCAAATATTTTAATCTTTAAATCATTTAATTTTTAATTATAAATTATGAAATCGCCGTGATTTGGAAAACAGAAGCCAATGAATATGTAGCGATTGCATATATCCTTTAAAAACAATAAATATCTTTATATGAAAACATACGCAGGAATTCCTGAAGAAAATGCTTCATTAGAAAATTCAAAAGTAGTTTTGGTAACAGTTCCTTACGATGGAACTTCAACTTGGGGAAAAGGTGCCGATAAAGGTCCTGAATTATTCCTTGATGCTTCTGAAAACATGGAGCTTTACGACATCGAAACAGGTACAGAACCTTATTTGGAGGGAGTTTATTTAGCTGGAGAAGTTTCTGAAAATTCTACGCCTGAAGCGATGACAGAAGCGGTTTATCAGAAAACAAAAGAGCTTTTGGCAACAGATAAATTGTTTACTCTTTTTGGTGGAGAACATTCAGTTTCTATCGGTTCGATTCGTGCAGTAGGAGAAAAATTTGAAAATCTTACCGTTTTACAATTAGATGCTCACACAGATTTACGTCCGGAATTCCATGGTTCTACTTCTAATCACGCTTGTGCGGTTTTTGAAGCGAATCAGAAACATAATTTAGTACAAGTGGGAATCCGTTCTATGGATGCTGAAGAAGTTGAATATTTACCGGAGGGAAGAGTGTTTTTCGCTCATGAAATTGCCAATAATGAAAACTGGGTGAATGATGTTTTAGAAAAAGTTTCAGGAAATGTTTATATTACGATTGATTTGGATGCTTTCGATCCGTCAATTGCTCCTTCAACAGGAACTCCGGAACCAGGCGGTTTGCAATGGTATCCAACATTAGAATTATTAAGAAAAGTTTTCGAAAAATGTAACGTTGTTGCTTTTGATATTGTTGAATTAATGGATTCTGCGTATTCAAAACCAAGTGCCTTTTTAGCAGCAAAACTATATTATAAAATGTTGGCATATTATCACATCAACAAAGACTAAAATTCCGCAGGAAACGGATTTTTTCTTTCAGTTTTTCTTTGGAAATTTGTGATACAAAACAAAATGAAATGTTCACACAAGACGAAATAGATTATCAGAGAATTGCCAAAGCAATAGAATTTATTCAGAGCAATTTTAAGCTTCAGCCCAATTTGGATGAGGTTGCTGGAAAAGTAAATCTAAGTCCGGCACATTTTCAGAGAATATTTACAGATTGGGCAGGAACAAGTCCGAAAAGATTTTTACAGTTCATCAGTCTTGAACATGCAAAAAGTTTACTGAAAGAAGAAAAAGCCACGCTATTTGATGCTGCATTAGAGACCGGACTTTCAAGCACAAGCAGATTGCACGATTTGTTTGTGAAAATTGAAGGAATGTCGCCTGCAGAATATAAAAATGGCGGGAAAAATTTACATATCAATTATAGTTTTTCTGAAAGCCCATTTGGAAAAATAATCACAGCTTCCACCGAAAAAGGAATCTGTTATATGGCTTTCGAAGAAGATAAAGAAAATGCATTGAGAGATTTACACAATAAATTTCCCAATGCATCTTTTTTTGAAAAACATGATGAGCTTCAGCAAAATGCATTATCAATTTTTACAAAAGACTGGTCAAAGCTCAATACCATCAAGCTTCATTTAAAAGGAACCGATTTTCAACTCAAAGTCTGGGAAAGTTTATTAACGATTCCAATGGGGAAATTGTCAACTTATGGAAATTTAGCTGATAAAATAGGAAATCCAAAAGCTTCTCGGGCTGTCGGAACTGCCATTGGAAGCAATCCTGTTGCGTTTTTAATTCCTTGTCACCGTGTGATACAATCTTCAGGGAAAATTGGCGGTTATATGTGGGGAAGCGATAGAAAACAGATGATAATTGGTTGGGAAAGTTCGAAGGTTTATTTGGAAGATTAGAATTGAATTATTTTTTGAACCATTAAGATTTGTTTTTAAAAAGTTAAGTTTAATTAAGGAAAATCAAATAGATTTTAATGAAGTTGACTGCTTAAAGCGAAGCTCAACTTAACCATCTCAACTCATTAATAGAATCTTAATGGTTTAAAATTAAATATTGAAATTTAAAGATGAATTTATTCGACGACATACAAGATTTCCCAATCAACATCCTTCCCAAAGACGGCACTGCAGAATATTACGGAAAGATTTTTTCCGATGCTGAATGTGAGAAATATTATCAATATTTACTTAATCAGATTCCGTGGGAAAATGATGAAGCGGTTATTTTTGGAAAACTGATTTATACCAAAAGAAAAGTTGCCTGGTTTGGTGAAAAAATCTTTGAATACACCTATTCAAACCGCACGAAATATGCAAAACTCTGGACTCCCGAATTATTAGCCTTAAAACAAAAATGTGAAGAAGCTTCAGGAGAAACTTACAATTCATGTCTTTTGAATTTGTATCACGACGGAAGTGAAGGAATGGCGTATCACAGCGACGGTGAAAAAGATTTGAAGAAACACGGAGCAATCGCATCGTTGACTTTCGGAGCGGAGAGAAAGTTTTCTTTCAAGCATAAAATTTCTAATGAAAGAATTGACATTTCATTGGAGAACGGAAGTTTGTTGGTGATGAAAGGAATAACGCAGGAAAATTGGCTGCATCGACTTCCACCAACGACAAAAGTAAAAACTCCAAGAGTAAATCTGACTTTTAGAACTATTGAGGAATAAAGTTTTTTTAACGCAAAAATTGTAAAGTTAAGTTTGTCATTCCGTAGGAATCTGAACTTATTTATTAGAATTTAAATTTTAAAAATAAAGCTTAGATTCCTACGGAATGACAAATTTGATGCAGAATTTTCTCTCGCAGATTAAGCAAATTTCGCAGATGATTGTGTTTAAAAAGATCTGCGTTATCTGCAAAATCTGCGAGAGAATAAAAAAACAAAAAAGCTGTTCAAACCGAACAGCTTTTATCGTTTATTTCAAAACCTCAACTTCAATCGAAGAATCTTCAAAAACCTTAATAAACGCTTTCGTATAATCTTCTTTCGTAGCAAAATTGGGATTGTCTAAAAATTTCTGAGGATTAATGGCGAAAAGCGGAAACCATGTTGAGGAAATTTGTATCTGGATTTTGTGTCCTTTCTTGAAAGTATGAACCACATCCTGCAATCTGAAATCCACTGCTGTTTTTTGATTGGCAACTAAAGCTTCCCCTTTTTCTCTGGAGTTCCTGAATCTTGCAGGCATGATTTCACTTCTTACCATTTGATGATAATTTCCGTAGATCACGCCGTCTTTCTTTTCAGCAGGTTTAAAGTCTTCAGGATAAACATCGATCAATTTCACTGCAAAATCGGCATCAGTGGAAGTTGAAGCGATATTTAATTTAGCCATCAATTCTCCTGCGAAAGTAAGATCTTCCGTTAAAATATCTGTGGTGAAAGTCAGGACATCGGGTCTTCCGACAGCAAACCTTTGATCTTCGGACATGTAATTTCTTGGTGTAAATCCGTTAAAATCTTTCAGATTATCAGAACTTAAAACAGGATTGTTCGGATCACTATAATATTCTGAAAACCCTTGTCCTGAATTGTTTTTCAAAGTTCCGTTTGCTAAGTAAAAACTAACTTTTTTAGCTTCTTTGGGAGGATACGTTGCAAATTCTCTCCACTGCTTTGCACCTGTATCATACATCAAAGCTTCCGGTAAACCGGCATCCTGTTTTGTATTTCCTTTTAGATAATGATTGAAGAATTTTGTTTCAATATTTTTCTGATAATAGGTTGCGATGCTGTCTCCGAAGTAAATTTGATTGTGAAAATGTTTTCCATCTTCGCGTCCCCAACCTCCGTGAGAAAATGGTCCCATCACGATGGTGTTTTTAGCTTTAGGGCTTGTTTTTTCAATGGTTTTGTAAATATTTAAAGGTCCTGAAAGATCTTCTGCATCAAACCATCCACCAACGGTCATTACAGCATGATTGATGTTTTTAAGATGTGGTAGAAGATTTCTTTTCTGCCAATATTCATCGTAATTGGGATGATTCATAATTTCGGTCATGAAGAAATTATCTTTATAATATTTTTCATATCCATCTTTTAATGTTCCCATATCCCGGTAAAATTTTAAACCGTCTTCTGAAGTTTGTTTCACGAAAGTATCCATGTACCACGCTTTGTTTTCAGCTTTTGTTTTCTGAATTCCAAAAACAGGGAAGGTTCTGAAATACCCCATCATAAATCTTCCGTTATGTAGGAAATCATCGTTCCAGAAATCTGAAATCGGAGCTTGCGGAGAAGACGCCACCAAAGCAGGATGTTGCGCCAAAGTTCCTACCGCAGTGTAGAATCCTGGATATGAAGTTCCGAACTGACCGACTTTTCCATTGTTGCCTTTAATGTTTTTTACCAAATATTCTACCGTGTCGTAGGTATCTGTACTTTCGTCAACATCTTTCTTGGTTTTTCTCTCAACTTGTGGTGTCATATTGGTGAAGATCCCTTCACTCATGTATCTTCCGCGCACGTCCTGATAAACAAAAATATATTTGTCTTTCATTAAAAACTGATTCGGACCAATTCTCTGTTTGTATTCGTTTTCACCGTATGGCGCAATACTGTAGCAGGTTCTTTGCATCAGAAAAGGATATTTATTTTTATTCGAAATATCTTTCGGAATGTAAACCGCCGTAAATAATTTTGTTCCGTCACGCATCGGAATATAAAATTCCTGTTTTGTGAAATTGTCTTTTACATACGTGTCTTTTGGTTGGTTGTTTTGTGCAGTTCCTACAAAAAACAAAAACATCAACAACATTGAAAAGTAGTTCTTCATTGATAAAATTTTGATGCTAATTTAATGATTAAATAGTTTTGGTGGTTATGGTTTTAAAAATGAAATGGTGGGCAATGAAAAAGACCGGAATTTCTTCTGGCCTTTTGTTGTTTTTGATTAACCTTGTCAAGGTTATTTTTACTCTGAATATTAACCTTGACAAGGTTTTAGTTATATTTTCTCCTTTGCTGGCGCAAGCGTCTCGCTTGTGTCCGCTCTTAACAAAAGGTACGAGCAAGATGCTCGCACTAGCATGGTGTTTCTAAAATTTTTTTGAAGCTTCTTCAATCCATTCAGATAGCTTTTGATAATCTTTTAACTCAATTTGCCATTTATATTTCTCAGCTAATTCCCAAGCGCCTTTAGTAAATTTAGATGTTGTAATTAGACAAGATTTTGTTGCTTTATATTCATTATGGGCCCAAAGTAAATTTCTTACAGGATCTACACCAACTTTATTTGACCATTTTTTTGCTTGAATTAGATATCTCTCTTGTCCAAATGATGTTGATTTATTCAATGCAATAATATCAATGCCTCCATCTTTTGACCCTTTTAAAACTTCTACTTCATATTCAAATTTTTCCAATATTTTTGCTAAAAGCAATTCAAAGTTTCTCCAATTAATAGATTTAGCTAATTCTTCATTACTTATTATTTCTTTATAAATTTGTAAATCAATTTCATTCAAATCATATTTTCTTATTTTTTCGTTATTAATAAGAATATTCTGGATTTGCAGAAGAAGTATTTCCCTATGATTATTATTCCAGTCAGAATATTCATACCAATTGTAAATAGGGTTATTAAAATAAAAATTTTCATCAGAATCTATTGCTTCTTTGCTATTTTCTATATAAAATTCATCATCATCATCTAAATTGAAAGAAGGATTCCTAAGTGTGTCATAAACTATGTTTAATAATGATAATCCTAAATCTTTACCTTTTAAATCGGTATTATAGTAGTTTGCTAATATAACACTACTTCTTTCATATTTATTCATTTCAATTAAATATTCCAATTCATCATTTAAAAGAAAATGAGAGTTATATTGTTTTTTAATGTCATTAGTTATGTATTCTAAAATGGAATCCATAATGTCTATATTGATAAAGTCTCGATCCTTCAATTAAATTATTATTTGGATTAGCTTAATGCTGATTCTAATTATCAAATATACAAAAGGTAGCAAAAATAAAAGTTATTCAAACTGAAACAACTCCATTTCCTTCAAACTCATCATACATTAACACCAAACACCCATGTTTGTCCTCACAATCAATTTACATAAAGTCCAAACAGGGTTGTTTGTATTCAAAATCAATTGACATTGAATTGAAACAGGGGTGTCTGTACTTAAAATCAACATACATTGAGTATAAACAACAGTGTTTGTATTTAAATACAATTTATTTTATATTTGATTAAAGTAATTTTTAAATTATTAATAATAAAAACACATTTGACGTATGAAAATTTCACTACAAAGAGTGAGCACCAAAGATTTGGCGACACTCACAGAAAGAACGATCACCGTTTCGACTTCCGGAAAATATCCAATGTTGGCCAATCATCCTTTGATGAACGAGCTCACGACGCATTATGCAGATTATGATGCGGTGTATACCAAAAAATCTTTCAGCGGAAAAGGAAAAGATGTTGCAGCGGCAGATCACGACAGAGATATTGCTTTCAGCAGCCTTAAAGCTTTTCTAAATGGATACCGACAGGTGTTTTCGGTGCCGAATTATCAGGATGCGGAAGACTTGTATCAGATTTTTGTGCAGTTTGGTTTAGACCTTGATCGGATGAGCTATTCTTCACAAACGGCGCAGATGAAAAAACTGATTGAAGAGCTGCAGTTTCCTGCAAATACTCAGAAGATCGCCAACCTGTCTTTATCTGTTGCTTTTGCTGAAATGAAAACCAGGCATGAATATTTTGAAGATATTTTTGAGGAACAGACAGAAGCTAATGCAGGTCTTCGGCAAATGGAAAGTGCATCATCAGTGCGCCGAAGTTTAGAAAAAACATTGAGATCTTATTTTAATATACTCACTGCGATGAAAGAGGTTCCCGATTGGAAGGATGCTTACGCTGAGGTAAATGAATTGGTAAAAGCTGCTAAGAATTCAACTATTGACAGGAAGAAAAGTGCAGATGAACCTGAATAATAATTCGTTGTGCATTTGGTTCATTCTCGTCAGCTCGAGTAGATTTTTGAAAAAAATCGTATCGAGAAGTTTTTGATGGAAGCAGGTTTTGTGCTTCCGTTCACTGATTCTCGATACATCCCGATTTCATCGGACACTCGAATTGACGAATCTACAATCAAAATTTTTCAAAACGCAAAGTATGGATTGAGTACAATATCAATTTTAAAACAAAAATAACCGGAAATATTCTCCGGTTATTTTTCAATAAATGATCGTATTTTATTTTACTTCTGCTTTCTTTCCTGCAAACTTGTTAAGCTTCATGGTTAAAGAAAACATTACATAACGTTTTAGAATTAAATCTTCACGGTCTTCAAAATAAGTGTTGGTAATGGTACGTCTTACACTTTGGTTTTGATTAAGAACATCGTACACTTTCACCTTTGCAGTCAACTGTTTGTTAAAGAATGAATATCCCAAACTGGTGTTCCAGAAGTAGAAATCTCTTTTGAAGCCGGGCGCAATGTTTGACGTTGTGTTGTATTCAAAATCATTTCCAAAAACAAGTTTACTTTTAAAAACATAATTGGTCAATTCCATCTTTAAAATCTGATTGCTGGTTTTTACATTTCCAACGCTGTAATTTTTGTATTCTGAGAAATTGTAACCCAAAGAATAAGATGGTTTGATGGTGATTTTATCTTTTAATTCATACGTAAAGTTGAAGCTTGGATTGATGCTGTATGTTTCGCTGGTAAACTGATCTGCATTGATGAAGCCTCTGTTGTAACCGTAATTCATATTAAATCTTGGGCTTAAAATCAGTTTATTCTGTTTCCATTTGAATGTTTTAGAAAAACCACCGCCCAGGTTTACATATTTGTTTCCGCTGACGTTGGCATATGTTACAAACTGCTTCCCAGAGTCGTCGTAGTAAGAATAGTTGGTTACATCATTATTATAGTAATTGAAACTTAAGTTCATATAATAATTCATGTTCTTCACGATATTATAATTGCTGTAATAAATGTACGTAGAGTTTTGCCATTTGTTTTTTAGTTCCGGATTTCCACGATAGCTCACCAAAGGATTGATGTTGTCTGTAAACGGACTCAACTGTTCTGCTGTCGGAATTGAGAAGTCGCCATTATTGTAAATACTCAGTCTTTTGTTGTCTGAAAACTGATATTGAAAATTCATATTAAAGCTTGGCAATGTAAAACTGTTTTGCAGATTGTATTGTTGGTTATTGAAGAATGAGTTCACATTCATATCTGTAATATCTACACTTGCCGATGCCCAAAAGTTGATTTTCTTTTTATTAAGTTCATAACTTATTTCTGGGCTGAGCTGATTAATTTTTTGACTCATCGTATTTGACAAGGCATCGTTGTAATCGGAATACTGACCGTTACTCAAATCAAAATCATTGACGTCTCGTAAGTTTCTGCTCAATTTATTTTCGTACGTCAAGTTTACAGTTATATTCGATGAATCAGATATCGGTTCGGAATATGCAGTCGTAAATCGATATCTATTGGTTTGATTTTTTGTTTTGGAAAGCTGATTTCTTATATCATTCGGATCTGTGGTTTGATAGAAAATCGTTGAGGATGTATTGGTATTTTCTTTTTTTGATTCTGAAATCGTGGTGTTCATATTAGCAGAAACCACACGTCCTTTTTTCTTAAATTTTCTTGAGAAATATAGATTTGGCGAGAAATTATTGTTTTCTGATTTATTGCTTGTGTAAGAGTCACTTTCGTTAAGAAGTAAATTATCTCTTAAAGTAGATGATTTTGAATTGTTAAAACTAAAACCTTCCATTCTGGAAAAATTGGGTGAGAAATAAATATTGGTAAGCGTATCAATTTTAATTCTAACTGAGGTGTCAAAATTATATTGTTGCGTTTCGTTTTCACCATTGTTTTCAGAGTTGGTCTTTAAAGTAAAATCAGGAAGTAACGTCGTTCTGGAAACTTTAGATCTTGTTTCTAAATTATTATTGATGTGCATTAAACTTAAAGTCTCCAAATCTGAATTTTTATCAAATTTATCGCTGTAGTTAAAACCGATTGTTGTGCTTCTCTGGATTCCTTTCGTATTGTTTCCGCCTTGTGTGTAATAGGTATTTCCGCCGTCTGTAATCACAGATCCGCCTTGCATAATCCACGAATTTCTGCCGTGTCCCATACTGTCGAAAACCTCATCATTAGAAAATCCCTGAGAATTGATATTGTTTGACGAAGCCAAAAGGCTGATTTTGGTATCTTTTTTAAAATAACTTAAAAGCAAGCTGCCTTCATAGCGTTCATCAGAACCGTAACCAGCTGTTAAGCGTGATAGTAAACCTTTGTTTTTCTTTTCGTCAATATTAAAATTAATGGTTGTATTATTTGATTTTGCAGCTTTGCCACTCAATTCCTCTTCCTTGGTTTTTGTAGTAGTAAACTGAATGTTTTTAATAATATCAGCCGGAAGATTCTGCAATGCTATTTTCCCGTCTTTATCGAAGAATGGTTTTCCGTTGATCATGATCTGGTCAACTTCTTTTCCGTTAACGGTTATTTTTCCGTCATTGCTAATTTCAACTCCCGGAATTTGCTTTAAAAGTTCTTCAATTTTACTGTCCGGTCGCACTTTTATGGCCGAAGCATTAAATTCAATCGTATCTTTTTTAATTTTAACAGGCGAAGCTGTAATCTTTACTTCTTCAATATTTTGAATGGAGTTTTTTTCAAGTTCAATTTCTCCCAGCGGAACCGATTGGTTAATTATCTCAAAACTTTTTGAATACGATATGTATTTGTCAGCTTCAATTTTCAAAATAGTTGACTCGGAGAGCTCATCAGTTTTTAGAGAAAATTTTCCTTCACTGTTAGTCGGTGTGTAATTGACAATAGAGGAATCTTTTTGTTTCAGTAAATAAACGGTTACATTTTCAATTGGTTTCTTTTCAAAGTTTAAAACTTTTCCGTCTATGCTAAATTTTTGTGCATTTAGTAATAAATTGCTGACTACAAAGAACAGTAACCAAATTTTTTTTCTCATTATTGATGTTTAAGTCGCAAAAGTAACAAAAAAAACATCCCAACAAAGGGATGTTTCGTGTTTTTTTAAACTTAAGTTAAAAATTATGCCTTCAAATATCTTGAGTAGGCATAACCTTCCTGTCCGTCGGCAGTTTTTACTTTCCACCAATCATCAGAAGTTTGCTCAACTAAAGTTACAGAAGCACCTTTAGCCGCTTTTCCTACAACAGCAGCTTCAGTAGAAGGCTCTTGTCTGATGTTTAGATTAGAATCTTCAGTAGCTACTGTAAGATTTGCACCTGCTGCAAGACCTGCAACCTGTACATCAATATTAATATCAGTTGCAGAATAGGTAGAGTCAATGGTACCTAGAGCGTTCCAAACTGCGTCTTTTGCAGCGGTATTTGATGCATTTCCGGAAACATAAAGAATGCCATCCTGCTCCTGAACCTGAAGATTAGAAACTCCTGCAGACTGAGCAGCAGCAACTACGCTTGAATATTTATCTTGTAATGTGCTCATCTTTGATTATTTTACAACTAAGTTATTATTATATTTTCCAACTTTTAAAGCATCTACAGATTCTTTAATTTTTCTAGCCTGAATAGCAGATACATTTCCTGTAAGCGTTAATTCTCCGTTTACAACTTCTACTTTTACAGAAGGGAAATCTTTCACTGCATCCTGCACTTTTTGCTGAATCATAGGATCTACAGCAGATGCAGTTTCTACAGGCGGTGGTGGTGGCGCAACCTCAACAGTTGCCATATCATGTACATCTTTTACTCCTTTTATTTCTTTAAGAGATTTTATAGCAGCGTCTTTTTCAGCCTGAGTTGCAAAGGTTCCGCCAAGATGGGCAACGCCTTCTTTCACTTCGATAGTTGCAGTAGGACTAGCCGCAACAATAGTTGTTGCCTGCGTCTGAAGATCAGCGTCAGAAACTTTCTTTTTACACGAAATAGCTCCAAATGATATTGCCAAAGCTAAGGCAGACATTGTGATTGTTTTTTTCATAATTAAGATAATTTAATGTTTTCGTTAGACTCAAATGTAATAATAAAATCTATACCAATTATCTAAAAAAATAATAATTATACAAAAGTTAGTCTTTTAAGTTTTTAATAATGTGTGGTTTAATTTCTAAATAATTAAATTTTATGCGCTTGTAAACAAACTTTTATCCACAATTATAAAACTATTATATTTGTGGCAATTGATAATAGATATGAAAGGACAAAACAAACTATTTATTGCCATCATTGTTTCACTTATTTTGGGTGTAGCAATCGGAGGCTTCGTTCATTTACAATATCCTGACAGCGCAGAGCCGTTTTCAAAAAACATAAAACTCCTGGGAACTATTTTCATCAGACTGGTTCAGATGATTATCGCCCCTTTGGTCTTTACAACTTTGGTGGTGGGAATTGCCAAAATGAGCGATATTAAAATGATTGGTAGAGTAGGATCAAAAGCAATGCTTTGGTTTATTTCTGCATCTCTTGTTTCTCTTTTCATCGGTTTGATTTTGGTAAACTGGCTTGAACCGGGACATGTAACCAAACTTCCGATACAGGATGCTGCTTCTGCCGAAGAACTTTTAAAATCGAGCAAAGGGTTTTCAATGGAAGATTTCGTAAAGCACGTTGTTCCTAAAAGTATTTTTGAAGCTTTTGCGACGAACGAAGTACTTCAGATTGTCGTTTTCTCGATTATGTTTGGAGTTGCTTTAGCTAATTTGGGAGACGAATATGCACAGCCTGTTATTAAATTATTTGATGTGATTGCTCATGCGATTCTTAAAATGGTAGGTTATATCATGTGGTTTGCACCGCTTGGTGTACTGGGTGCAATTGCAGCTGTTGTCGCAACAAATGGTTTTGAAATCTTTAAAGTATATGCCATTTATCTAAGAGACTTTTTCTTTGCGATCGCTGTTTTATGGCTTGTTTTATTGATTGTAGGATATTTAATCTTAGGAAACCGTCTTTTCGAATTGTTAAGAAGAATAAAATCACCTCTGTTAATTGCTTTTTCCACCACAAGTTCGGAAGCTGTTTTCCCTAAACTGGTTGAAGAATTAGAAAGATTTGGCTGTAACAATAGAGTGGTGTCATTTATTTTACCTTTAGGATATTCATTTAATTTGGATGGAAGTATGATGTATATGACATTTGCTTCGATCTTTATCGCTCAGATTTACGGAATTGAAATGTCTATCGGACAACAGATTACAATGCTTTTGGTATTAATGCTAACATCAAAAGGGATTGCCGGAGTTCCAAGAGCTTCACTGGTAATTATCGTGGCAACTTGCTCCATGTTTGGAATTCCACCGGAAGGAATTGCTTTAATTCTTCCTATCGATCACTTCTGCGATATGGCGAGAAGTATGACCAATGTTTTAGGAAATGCTTTAGCAACGTCTGCCGTTTCAAAATGGGAAGGGCAGCTTGATAATCATGGGGGAGATATGTAGTTAATGGTGAAATGTCAATTTAACTTCGTTAGTGAAAATGTGAATTATTAATGTGAAATTCACAAGCAAGGCGAATTCACAATTGACAATTCATTCTTTATAAATTTATTTAGCTTAGGCTAATGAATGGTCAATAGTGATTTTTAATCTTCATTATTGACCATTTTTTTTTTGAAGCTTTATCCCGCTTTCCATTATATCTTTTTGGTTACGGGTTCCGCTTCGCTCCACCCGCCACCAAAAAGGATATCATTTCAATGGTAAGTTTGCATTAGTAAATGTACTTTAATAAATTAGTTAAAAAATTAACCTAAAGATAAAAGCAGCAGGATAAAGGCAGACGCTTCACTGATACTTAGATATCGTCCCCGATTTTATTCCCCTGCTGCTGTTTTCTTCCAAATCCGGATAGAACGTTGTTTAGCCATAACTTTTACCATGGTGGATCAGAAGAAAACTTCTTTAAAAAAGAATTTTGTATGTCAAAAATATCAAAAAAAGTAATTGGAGTAGATGTCGGAGCGAAGTTTTTAACAGTAAGCTTTAATGATTTTGAAAACAGAGATCAGGTTTTTAATATAGAAAATACCCAGCGCTCTATTTTGTCATTTCTAAAGAAACTGCGGATAGAAGATTATTGTTTTGTCATTGAGGCCACAGGAAATTACAGCAGTCGTATTTTACATTTATCCTTAGTTCAGGGCTTTGAATCAAGTCTGATAAACTGTATGTCTGTTAAGCATTTTGCAAGGATGAAAAACATCATCAGCAAGACAGATGCTGAAGATGCCAAGCTGATCAGGCTTTACGGAGAGATGTTTAAACCTGATATTTATACTTCTAAAAGTGTTGATATTGAACATCTTGATCAGGAACTAAAGCTTCTCAATGATTTGGAGGAAGAAAAAAGGAGATATGGAGTGAAGTTAAAATCTCTTCGCTATAATGCTCAGATTAATCCAAACACAGAAAAACATTATGAAAGAAGATTACAACAATTAGAAAAAGAGATTAAAGAAGTTATAAGCCGTCTCCCTGGGCTCCAGGATGAAGAGTTTAAGGAAACAAAAGCATTACTACAAAGTGTATCTGGCATTGGTGAAAAGACATCTCTTCAACTGATGACGGCTACTTCAGGATTTAAAAACTTTAATTCAGCAAAATCATTATCTAAATATTTTGGCTTGGCACCCCGTATTTATCAATCGGGAAAGAAATCATATTCCCCGGGAAAATGCAGAACCTCAAAGAATCATATCAGGGGCTTGTTATATGTTTGTTCGTGGACGGCAATTAAGCATAACAAACAATGTAAAGAGTTTTATGAAAGACTTCTTTCTCAGGGGAAACCTAAAAAATTAGCTTTAATTGCAGTATGTAACAAGCTACTGAGAATATGTTTTGGAGTGGTAAAAAATAAAATCAATTATCAACCAGATTATCAAAAAAACTTTAAAATTTTAACCTGAATAATTTGCATAGTAACATAGAACATCGGGGCTAGGGTTGCAGTCGTATTTTCTTTATAGAATAACCACAAACTTTGTCATTCTGAAAGAATCCAAGCATAAATCTTTTCATTTTTTCTGATACTATAAATTAAGATTTCTCCAGAATGATAAATATTATATTCCTTTGCTGAGTGGAACGCCTTTGCGAACGGAAAATATTTTCAAACATTTTAAAAAAATCTTTGCGATCTTTGTGTTTAAAATAGATTCTTCAATCCACTGCATTTCTTTCAGAATGACAAACGTATGGAAGTTAAAAACTTAGAATATGAATTTACAAAATCATAAAAATCTAATTCAGGAAAACGGCTTCACAGTAATCAACAATATTTTTTCAGATACAGAAATTGAGGAAATCAGCAAAGCCATTCAGAATATTGATACTTCAAAAGAAACGTTCAGAAAATCGGAAGATCTTTTTGCAATCAGACAGATTTTAAAGGAAGTTCCCCATGTGAAAGATTTGATATTTAATGATAATTTAAAAACGATCATTGAAGAAATTTTCGGCGAAAAGTATTTTGCGGTAAAAAGCATTTACTTCGATAAACCTGAAAGATCAAACTGGTATGTTGCATATCATCAGGATTTAACAATCTCTGTCGATAAAAAAATAGATTTAGAAAACTTTGGACCTTGGACGACCAAACAGAATCAGTTTGCCGTACAACCGCCTTTAGATATTCTTGAAAATATCTTTACCATCAGAATTCATTTGGATGAAACCGATGAAAATAATGGCGCTTTAAAAGTTGTTCGAAAATCTCATTCAAAAGGAATCTACAGACCCGAAACCATCGATTGGAATGTGGAAACAGAAAATATCTGTAACGTAGAAAAAGGCGGAATAATGATTATGAAACCTTTGCTTCTTCACGGCTCCAACAGAACGACAAACGGAAAGAAAAGAAGAGTAATTCATATAGAATTTTCAGATAAAGAATTGCCGGAAGTGTTGAACTGGTCAGAGAGAATGAATTGACGCCCAATTTGTCATTAAGAAAGAAAGAGAAAGTATTGAAGAATCTCTTTCATTAATATTAGATGCTTCGATAGGCTCAGCATGACATCGCTAATACTAACTGCCATGGTGCAGTAAAAATAAATATAATGCTTAAAAATGCCATGTTGAGCAAAGTCAAAGCATTCCAAAAACGCAAAATACAAAACAAAAAACCTCTTCCAAATCGGAAGAGGTTTCATTATTTTTAAATTTAAACTTATTATTTCACAGAAATCTCATCCACAAAAACATAAGCTTCACCTCCTGCACCTTGATGCCATTCTGGAAGTTTACCGAAGTGATACGCTTTTACTTTTACATATCTTGCTTCAGTAGGAAGAATCGTCGTTCTGAAATCTTTTACTTGAACATTGGTGTCCTTCGGATCGATGTCATTCTCTAAAGTTTTAAGAAGAATAAATGTTTTTCCGTCCATTGAAGCGTAATATTCCACTTTTTTAGGCATTAAAATCCACGCTCTGCTGTCCTGTAAATAGGTTGACGAAATTTCGTTGATCTGCTGTGGAGATTTAAAATCAATTATTGCTTCTACAGTTTGACCTTGGTAACCTTGCCATTCACCTTTTCTCCAGTTGGTGTCACCGTTGATTCCATCGATAATTGCCAATTTTCCTCCTGCTGTATATTGCGGATTTACGGTTGCATTAATCGTTACATCCCAATGATTAGGTCTTCTGTTGAAGTTGGCTGTGGTAATACCGCTTTTTTCACCATTTCTTTCAGCATAAGTAGAAACCTGTGTTGTTTTGTTAATGGTAAATGGTTCCTTATAGACTTTAAAAGTTTTCCTCACGTTGGCATCATTTTCATCCAAAGTCATGTAATAAATTTTGTCTTTTTCATTCAAGGGAGTGATTTTTACCTGAGTTGTAAACTCAAAAAGACGATCTGCGCTAATGATTGGCGAAGCAGTTTGTTCTGCATATTTCATGTCTTTAACCGGTTTTACGTTTTCAAAACCTAAATATTTAAGCTCACTTTTCGGAGTGTTTTTAGTGATGATTCTTGTCGTTCCGTCTTCCAAATGTAATTTAATTTCATCAAAATAAGGCGTTACGGTTTCCCATTCAGGTTTCCCTGGCGTAACTGAATAAATTCCCATTGAGCTTAAAATAAACCACGCACTCATTTGTCCGCAATCTTCATTTCCAATCAAACCATCTGGAGTGTTTTTGTAGAAATTATCAAGAATAAATTTGATTTTCTCTTCGGTTTTCTGAGGTTTATCAACTAAATTATAAAGATAAGCGATGTGGTGACTCGGCTCGTTTCCTTGTGCGTATTGGCCGATCAATCCGGTAATATCTACCTGCTCTCTTCCTGTTGTTTTATCTGAAGCCGAGAAAATAGCATCAATAAACTGTTCAAATTTTTCTTTTCCGCCATGTGTCTGAATCAATCCCGGAATATCCTGCGGAACGAAATATGAATAATGCCAGGAATTTCCTTCCGTATAATTATTGTTAACTTCACTTGGGTCAAAAGGCTCGTACCAGTTTCCGTTTTTTCTTGCCTGCATAAAACCGTTCGCTGGATTGTAAAGATTTTTCCAGTTCTGTGAACGTTTCATGAAGTATTCGTAATCTTCTTTTTTGTTTAAAATTTTTGCCATTTGAGCGATACACCAATCGTCATAAGCATATTCTAACGTTTTAGAAACACTTTCGTGTTCATCATCAATGCTGATATAATTTTTCTGTTTATAAGCATTTAAACCAAAAATATCCTGCATCGCTGAATTTTTTGCGGCTTCATAGGCTTTTTCATAATCAAAACCGGTGATTCCTTTTGCCATTGCGTCTGCAATTACAGAAACTCCGTGATAACCGATCATACATTCCGTTTCATTAGAAGCCAGTTCCCAAACCGGAATTCTTCCGCCTTGTTCACGTTGTTTAATGAAAGTATTTATAAAATCAGCTGTTCTTTTTCTGTCAATTAACGTCATCAAAGGATGCGCACCTCTGAAAGTATCCCAAAGCGAGAAAACAGAATAATATCCGAAATCATTTGCCGTGTAAAATTTATTGTCTCTTCCGCGGTATTTTCCGTCAACATCCATATTGATATTCGGTTGTGTGAAAACATGATACATTGCGGTGTAGAAAATTGCCAGTTTGTTTTTATCGTCAGATTTAACTTCAATTTTTGAAAGTTCTTTATTCCAGTCTGTAACCGCTTGATTTTGAATTTCATTGAAATCATTAGACTTACCTTCAGCTAACATGTTTTTTCCGGCACCTTCATAACCTGTAGGAGAAATCGCCACTTTTACACTGATTTTTTCACCTTTTTTTACTGCTGAGGTAAATGCTAAAGCTAATTTAGTTCCCGAAAAAGTATTGTTTTCGTTTTTACCGTTAAAGCTTTTACTTGAAATTTTCATTGGTTTTGAAAACTCAATTCTAGCATAAATGTACTGGTTAGTTGCCCAAGCTTCACTTCTTCTGAAAACCTCAATCGTTTTGCTGTCAATTATTCTTACTTCACCTTCCAGAAGTTTATCTCTGTGATTTAAGTCTAAAATAATATTAGCGTTTCCAGCTTTGTTGAATTTGTATTCGTGATAACCCACTCTTGCGGTGGTCGTCAAACGAACATCAATGTTATTTTTATCTAATTTAACTGAATAAAAACCAGCCGTTGCTTTTTCGTTCTTATGAGAAAATTTTGATGAATATTCTTTGGGAGTCAAACCCGGTTTCCCCATTGTCGGCATCAACATAATGTCTCCGTAATCTGAAACTCCTGTTCCGTTCAAGTGAGTATGAGAAAATCCGTAGATCACAGAATCTGAATAATGATAACCGCTGCAGCCGTCCCAACTTCCGTCTATTCTTGTGTCAGGTGAAAGCTGAACCATTCCGAAAGGTACAATGGCACCGGGAAAAGTATGACCGTGACCGCCCGTTCCGATAAAAGGATTTACATATTGCGAATAATTTTGCGAAAATGAATTATGAGCAATTAATCCTAAAAGAACGAATAATATTTTTTTCATGGATATTAAATTAAAATCGCCCCTAAAATACATAAATTTTAGGTTAGCAAAAGAATTTATCTATCAACATGTTTATTGATTCTAAATAGCTAAAATTTCCGTAAATTTGTGCTCAATTTATATTTTTATGTTGACTAAAGAAAAGATTCAGGATTTCCTTAAAGAAATTGAAGTTGATGACTTGGTGTCTAATTTTCAAGTGATGGGGAATGACGTTTATATAGATATGACAGCGCATTCGCCGGCAATGCACGAAAAGAAAAAGCTTGAAGCAGCAATGAAGCAGGCTTTTGCAAGTGAATTTGGCGAAGAGATTAATTTGAAACTTAAGATAGTTTCTCCGGAGCCAAGTGAGGTTCAGCTGAGCCAGATTAAAGGAAAGCAGATTCCTGGAATTCAAAATATTATTGCGATCGCATCCGGAAAAGGAGGTGTTGGTAAGTCTACCGTTGCTGCCAATCTTGCGGTAACGTTAGCAAAAATGGGCTTTAAAGTAGGTTTATTAGATGCCGATATTTACGGGCCATCTGTTCCTACGATGTTTGATACAGAAGGTCAAAAGCCAATTTCTGTTGATGTAAACGGAAAAAGCATGATGAAACCTATCGAAAATTACGGTGTAAAGATGCTTTCTATCGGATATTTTTCAGGAGCAAATCAGGCGGTCGTTTGGAGAGGCCCAATGGCTTCAAAAGCATTGAACCAAATGATCAGAGATGCAGCTTGGGGAGAATTAGATTTCTTATTAATCGACCTTCCTCCGGGAACTGGTGATATTCACTTGTCGATTATTCAGGAAGTTCCGGTAACCGGAGCTGTGATTGTAAGTACACCTCAACATGTTGCTTTAGCGGACGTTAGAAAAGGAATTGCGATGTTTAATATGGAAAGTATCAACATTCCTGTTCTTGGGTTGATAGAAAATATGGCCTATTTTACTCCGGAAGAGTTACCTGACAATAAATATTATATCTTTGGAAACCAAGGAGCGCAATATTTAGCTGAAGATTTAAATATTCCTGTTTTAGGAGAAATTCCTTTAATTCAGAGCATCAGAGAAGCAGGTGATGTAGGAAGACCAGCTGCTTTGCAGGAAGGTTCTAAAATTGCTGAAATTTATACGGAAACTGCGAAAAAAATGGTTGAGAGTTTACTAGAAAGAAATAAGTTTCTTCCGCCAACTGAAGCCGTAAAAATTTCAACAATGGCTGGTTGCTCACCAAAAAAATAATTAAAAATAATTTCAAATACATTTTTGAAAACCAAACCCAAATATGGAGACAAATACAACACACGAAGACACTGTAACCCGAGTAATGGAAGCTCTGGAAAGCATTCGTCCGTTTTTGAATAAAGACGGCGGTGATATTGAGCTTTTGGACGTAAAAGACAATACTGTTTTTGTAAAACTTTTAGGTAACTGTTCGGCCTGTTCTCTTAATTTCTCAACATTGAAATTAGGCGTAGAAAACAGCATCAAACAACATGCTCCTGAAATTGAAAAGGTAGTAAATGTAGAGTAAAAAATACGACAATATATTTTTTGAAGGCAGATCTTGAAGGTCTGCCTTTTTTTAGTAGAAAAATGTTGGGTACAACCTTGTCAAGGTTATTATTCACCTACTGATTAACCTTGACAAGGTTTTATCTAAATCAGTAGAAGCGAGCTTTAACCCGTTTAAAAATTTAAGAATTCATTTAGCTTTAACCAAAATTTATTGCAAGTTTATTTTAATGTCGAAATCTTCAAATGTTTGCAAAACTTCATTGAATTTAGATTTAAAAAGCTTCTTGCTTTTCTGATGGTTTTTCCAAGTTAATTCTTTAATTGAAATAACTCCAAAATCTCCTCTCAAACAATCGTAAAGAGCCGGAATGTTTCTTCCAAAATATCCTGCAACTCCATTGATTTCTTCACCAAGTGTACAAAAGAACTCATCAATATTATTAAAATGATCTCCGTTGATTTCTATTATTAAGTTTTCTTTTGAAGGCTCAGTATTCATATTGTTTAAAGCAAAGACTAACCAACCCTGTAATTCATTCTTTTGAAAACTTTTCCAAATGTCTCTAGCATTAATTTGGTTATTGATCTTCATTTTCCATGCTTTATAATAACCTTTTGGTTGATGCCAAACATATCCACTCAAGCTGAGATTATTCTTCTCTGATTTTGAAATTTTAATATTACTGATGAATGTCCTGTAATAATCGAATTATTCTGATCTAAAAGATAAATAGAACCTTGGTTGTCAGAATTGGCAATCGATTTTTCTATTTCTAATTTTAATCGCGCTGGATTTTCCACATTAATTAGCCTAAGTTTGCGAAAACCAAAATTGGTTTTATTGCTTTCGAGATTTTTCACATCTTCAATTAGAGAAATGATTTGTGGTTCTTCGAGTGTATCAAGTGCGAATGCAAACATAATATAAGTTGAAAATTAAAAGTAATGATTTTCTATCAAAAAAGCCCCGGAAAAATTCCGAGGCTACAAAAGTAAATTATTAAGTAAAAAAATTATTTAACGATGAATCTCTTCACTTCACCTTCTGAAGTTTTAATTAAATAAACTCCGGTGTTTAGTTTTGAAGTATCAATGGTTAATGCGTTTTTCTCTTTTCCAAGAAGTTTACCGCTCATATCGTACAACTCATAACCTTGAGCTCTGTTGAAATAAAGAGTATTTCCTTTGTTTACAGGATTCGGGAAGATGTTGAAGGTTGCCTTTTCTTTTTTCACTTCACCTGTTGCTAATGTTGGAGAAAATACGACTTCGTACATTGATAACGTTCCGCTGATTTCGTTGGCAACGACTACGTAACCTTTTCCGTTATTCATATTTGCGGGAGGAATGTATGTGATTCCTTCCGGACCGTTGTCTCCACCAAATGCGGAAGTCATTCTTGAATGTTTGTAATCTGTAAAGGTTACATTGTTTGGATCTGTTATGTTATAAACCATCACACCGCCTGTTCTTTCCAGAGTGATGAAAGCGAAAGTTTGTCCGTTGATTGTCCCTAAAGTTACGCCTTCCGGTTCCGGTCCTTTTGCGCGGCTTCTGCTTTTTGCTCCATTGGCTTCGTTATCAGCATTGAAAATCAAAGGATGAGTGGCTGCAATATATCTTTCAAATCTGTCACCGCTGTCGTAAACGATTTGTTTTGTATCGGCATTGAAAATCGAAAATGATCTTGCTCCCAATGCATGAATTTCTTCAAAATCTGTGTCTCCGTCTGTATTTCCGTTTACATTGGTCACTCTGAATCTTCCTAAATTATGCGAAGCTTTTAAAACAGAAGCATTCGGAAAAAGTGTTGAGTCTAAAGTATAACCGTTCGCTCCAACGGTTGTTCTTTCACTAAATCCACCTAAGTCTTTTTCGTCGCCTTCGTTTGCGGTAACCAGATAATTGGTGTTTCCAACTTTGAACGAAGCCATTGCATCGGGATTGTAATACGCTTTGACAGGCCAGTTGGCGATCAAAACTTCACCATTGTTATCGGAAGCATCAAAACCATTTCCTGGAAGACTCATATCTTTTTTGCCTAATCCCCAAATATTTCCTAAAGTATTGTTACTAAGATTAACTTCGATAATTCCGTTGTTTTCCTGACAAGAAACCCATGCTTTCTGGCTGTCTGGGCTTATGGTAATATATTCAGGCTCAAGATCCTGCGCCAAAGTACTTGTAGATTTTACTTTTCTTCCGCCTGAACTTATGAATGCAGCTTCCTGGCTGTTGTAACCTGCAAAACCAAGTGTCGTCACGTTTGACTGGCTTAAATTATTAATTCCACCGGAAATATCAATAATACTGATTGAACCTTCCGGATCTACCGTGTAAGCATCATTTGGTTCACCTTCATTTGCAGTCATTACTTTTGTTCCGTCTGGAGTAAATGTGATCATATCCGGTAAAACTCCTACGGTGACTTGTTTTAGGAAATTTCCGTTGATGTCGAAGAAAACTACCGATCCGTTTTGTTGAGCGTTTGTTCCGTTTGGTGAGGCTACAGCAACAAGCCCGTTTTTCACGGCGATACTTGTAATTCCACCATAAGGAGTCATATTCACGGTGTTGATTACTGACGGAGCTAATGGATTGGTGAAATTAATAATATCAAAAACATCCGTTAAAGAACTGATGGTGAATAATTTTTGAGTTGCAGGATCATGAACTACAATTTCTGTAGAACTGTTATTATTTCCTGAAGGATCAAAACTTCCGATATAATTTAATGAAATTTGGTTGGAAGGAACTGGAGCCGCTTTATCATTATCGATAATATAAACGGTAGAAGTAGTGTCTCCGGTAATCGTTGTTCCTACAGGATTTTCTAATCCTAAAACAAAATATTCTGCCTGTTGCTCTTCCAAAGTATCATCAAGAATCGGAATATTTACCGTAACACTTGTTGTAGAAGGCGTAATGTTGATTGTTTGGCTTGTAAAGGTAAAATCACTGCTGTTTGCGGTGTTAAAAGAAGCAGGTTTCACAATCAAATTTACTGTTGCATTAGAAGGATTGGTCACATTTATTTTAAATGCTAAAGTTCCTGCGTTTTCATTAACCTTAATTAAAGTTTTATCTAAAGAAATACTTGTTCCTGCCGTTGTGAAAACACTAGAAGTTACTGTGGTCACTGCATTATCGGTTGTATCTTCTACCATATTTGGTTTTAAAGCTAAATAATAAGCCTGATTCGGAACTAAACCTCCTGTAGGAATTATCGTAATTGCATTGTTGGCAAAAGTTGTAGTAAACGGAACTGCATTTCCCGTGGAGTTTCCTAAACGTAATTCAACTAAACTTTGTGCATTTGCAGAAGTAATTGGAGAGTTATCGATTAATCTTACATTTTCGTTAAAAGTGATCGTAGGATTTACTGTTGTAGAAGCATTATTGACGTTGTTTGCAGGTAAATAAGCAACGGTTGGTGGAGTAGTATCGGTTCCGCCAACTGAAGTTGCATCTAGTGTGAAATTATCGAATCTGTTATTTCCAACAGCTCCGCCACTGCCTTGAGTAAATTCAACTTTTAATTTAAAATTAGGGTTATTTGAAACTCCTGTCACATTCGAAAAATCAAACGTGATGAGTTGTGGATTGGCATCTTGTGAAGTAACCGTTTGATACGGGACAAAAGTAATTCCGTCTAAAGAGTAAGACCAGTTTTGATTTCCTGCACCCGAACCAGATCTTCTTGTAGAAAATTTTACAACAACATTGTTATATCCTGTCGTTGGCAAATTAAATTGTACATTTCCGTTGATCGGATAATTGTATCTCAAATGCGTTCCGGAAGCATCTCCGTTTCTTGCATTAAGATTTTCAACATTAAAGTTTTGTGATGTTCCGCCAGCAAAATCTATGAAGGTATCTGTACTTCCTGTTCCTGTAGAAACAGCGGTGATAGAACCGTTTAGAAGCGTTGATGTAGGTGCTGTAATGGCGGAAACAGATGCATTATTATTAAAGTTCCAATAGTGAACTAATGTGATTTGTCCAGAAGCTGCGCCGTGAAATAAAGCAGCAATAGGTAATAAGCCTCTCAAAAGGTATTTGTTTTTCATTTTTACTCAATTATAGATTTGTGCAAAAATGAGGTTTGAAAGTTGTGAGGCTTTTAAGCGAATTTTAAGATTTGATTAATAATTTGTTCGTATTGTGGAAATTCTTTAATAAATTGTTAATTATGAGAAAAACGTGCTTATAATATTATTAAAAATCAGTTCAAAAACTGGTCTTGAAAGCAATGTCATATTTAATTTTAATTTAGGGTAATTGCATAAAGCTTGCTCCGATCACTTTCAATGTGCCGTCGAAGCGTTTCCAAACTCTAAAATATCTAAATTTTCCTTCAATTGGTGTTTCCATCATTTTTCCTTTCGCTGTCATTGTAACGATTGAAAGTGCGGTATCACCCGATATTTTAATGTCGTCAATTTCTGTTGAAGCTTCTTCAATAATCATTGTTTTCGCTTTGTGTGAGTTGAGATCCATTTCTTTAGTTACTATTTGCCCTGTCGGTGAAACTGCGACCAAGTCATCATGCAATAGCTGGTCAAGTAAATCAACATTGCTTACACGTTGAGCCGAAAAAAGCTTGTTTTCCGCTTCAACAACATGTTCTTTCGTAATTTCTGTATTGTCCATTTTGTTATTTATTGGCGTTTAATATTGTTGATAATGTTTCAAGGAGTGCTATGTTACGGAAATTGAGGCGCAATCTCCATTTAGAAATTTTCACCAAGAACTTATATAGCTTCGGTCATTTGTCCGTCTCGCTTTTCCATTCATGTTCAATGTCTGTCATTAATAATGCGTTGTCAAAAGTTACCGAACCTTGTGGGAAAATTTCTTCGTTTTCAAAAAAGCTTGATTTTACTTTCAAAACATCAAGTGGCCTAACTTCCCACTTATATGCTTTCAATCTAAGTCCGTCAAATTTATCTTTGTTTGGTGAGTAACCAAGGTCGCCATTTTCAAAAAAATCAGAAGCGTTATTTAATGTTTCAAAAATAGATGTGTCGCTAAACAAATTTGTTTCAGTAGCGTCAATTAGTATTTCAGTGCCGTCCGAACTCTTAAAATCAATATGATAATTTCCTTTTTCTTCTTCTACATTAAATTTTGCGTGATAGTGTCTTCCAGGAAATATTCGTCCGCCAACCCATGTATTTAATTTTAATGAAGTGTCTCTGCGAGGAATGTAAACTCCTGATTTGGTCTCACCGTTTTCGTCCCATTCTACAGCAATTCTGTGAGCCCCATTTTCAGAATTTACTCCAATGAAGTCAGGTAGACCTTTTGGTTTTATGTTTTTCAATCTGATTAAGCAAATTCCAACGATAGCTTTGTCCTTATAAATTTTTGGTCTAAAAGGAAATGGAATAATCTTCTCCACAGATTTTGGATCAGCTGTAAAATTGATTAAAATTCTTCGATCTATATATCCGTGGATGGTTGGGATTTTCATTGTTGTGTCTTTTTTTATCATTGATGATGACGAAAGTATTGGTGGCTAAGTGATTATTCAGGATTCACACAAACCCGTCATTTCGCCAATACGATTTTGTGAGAAGTATTTATAATCCAATTAGCTGAATATCTTTTATAAAGTTATTTAACCAATCAATTCTTTTATGTCCACCTTTATAATTTGAAAAAGTTACTTTATAATTTTTTGATTTAATTAATTCAGC
The DNA here is from genome assembly GCF_003815915.1 of Chryseobacterium indoltheticum. Classification (NCBI taxonomy): domain Bacteria; kingdom Pseudomonadati; phylum Bacteroidota; class Flavobacteriia; order Flavobacteriales; family Weeksellaceae; genus Chryseobacterium; species Chryseobacterium indoltheticum. Next base: position 3,421,819 of record NZ_CP033929.1, on the reverse strand, counting down.
TAAAGCTATATTGTAGTCAATAATAGGTTCTGGTTCTTGATTTCCATATCGAATGATAATATTTGAAATTTTATTATTGGATTTTTTTAAATTATCTTTATTTGCTCCAGCAACTGAATATAAAATATAAGATTTAAAAAAATTAGGATATTTGTCTAGTAAACTAATTCCAAAACCTGCACCATTTGATACCCCATAAAAAAATCTTTTCTTCACTTTTATTTTCAAATATTCTTTAACATACTCATCAACTTCACTTATGAAAAATTCAAGGTGATTTATATATCTAGAATAAAGATCCGAACCAATTTCAGCATCATTGTTTTCTATATATTCATAATTTCTTAGCTGTAAGTATGAATTTGGTATACCTGTTTCATTTGAATTTACACCAACTATAATAAACTCCGAAATCAATTTATTATCTATTAAACTATCAATTTTCGATTTATATCTTTCATTTAGAAATTGACCATCAGCCATAAAAATCAAATTATATTTTTTTTGGCAGAAAATTTTTTCGGGAAATATAATGTTCAATCACGAGTTTCATTTAAGGAATTGCTTTTGATCGAAAACTTTTTAATTTCTGAATTTTGTGCACTGACAAAATAAAATGATAATAAAAGAGTTAAGGTTAATAAAAATTTCATTTAAAATCTATTTGAGTTTAATTTATGTACTATGCTTTTTAATATTTCACATAAAATCCAAATATACAAATTGCACAAATATAAATTATATACTATTGCGTCAATGTAGTTTAAGAATTATTATAAGTATTTGAATTTTATGTTATTAAGCTATAATTTGTTTTAGATAAACGCAATTGAAATTAAAATCAAAAAAGTTATTTCTCTCCCGAAACCCTTTCATAAATATTGTGAATCAAACCATCCGCAACAGAAATTTTTGGTACAAAAATTTTATTGATATCTGCCCAATGCATTACAAAATTGTAGATTTTCAAAGCATGAACCAAAACATCGGCTCGGTCTTCTCTGAAACCATATTTTGTCATTCTTTCTTCCACGGTAAGATCGTTGAATTCTTTGTAGGCTTTTTTTAAGTAGGCAATAGACATTGGTTTTCCGTCTTTGGTTTTGCTCATCGAAAAAACTTTGTTGATATTTCCACCTGAACCGATGGCTACAACTTGTTTTTTACTGCTGATATTTGCCTTTATTTCTTCTTTCATTTCTTTCCAGTTGTCGTCTGTTACAAGATTATTGAGAAGACGAATTGTTCCGATATTGAAAGATTTTTCGTAGATCATTGTGTCGTTTTCGTAAAACGTAAGCTCGGTAGAACCGCCACCCACATCTACATAAAGATAAGCGAAATCTTTGTCGAGACCTTCTGCAACGTGATTTTCGTAAACTAAAGTTGCTTCTTCGTCTCCGGAAATAATTTCTATTGTAAGATTTGCATGATTTTTTACTTTTTCGATAATTTCATTCCCATTTTCGGCATCACGCATCGCACTTGTAGCGCAGGCTCTGTAATGTTCTACTTTGTAAACTTTCATCAAATCACTGAAAATCTTCATAGAATCTAAGACCATTTTTTCTCTTTCTTCGCCGATTTTTCCAAGAGTGAATACATCCATTCCCAATCGCAGAGGTATTCGCAGTAGATTTAATTTAATATATTCAGGCTTTCCATTTTGAATTTTTACCTCATTGATTAAAAGTCGGGCCGCATTACTTCCTATGTCTATCGCTGCAATGATCATTTGATTGTATTTTATTGAATTTCAGTTGTTTAAAATTTTAAAATTTGTGTTTTTAAAGACGAATTTACAAAATATTATTTCGTACCCTTTTATTGAGGCTATTTTACAGTAGTTTTTGCTTTCAGATATTTATACGTTTCAATCTGAGAGCGGCATTCTTTTTCACCGTTGCTGATGTATTCGTTGCTCAGTTTTTTGTCTAAAATTCTTGCTTTTACATTATCCTTTAACTGAATATCAAGAATATCTTTCAGCTCTTTTTTAAGATTTTTATCGGAAATTTTTACCGCTGCTTCAATTCGGTGATCCAAATTCCTATTCATCCAGTCGGCAGAAGAAATATAGATATCTTCAGAGCCTTTATTGTAAAAATACATTACTCTTGCATGCTCCAGATATTCATCAACAATGCTTATTGCTTTTATTTTCTGTTTAAAATCTTTTTGATTAATGGCACAATAAATTCCCCTCACAATCACTCTTATTACTACACCGGCTTGCGCTGCCTCGTACATTTTGATAATTAAAGCACGGTCACTTACCGAATTTGCCTTAATGATCATTTCTGCTTTTCTTCCGGCTTTGGCTTCTTCAATTTCTTTATCAATATAATGCTCAATTTTTTCGCGCATAAATAGCGGACAAACCAACAAGTTTTTGCAGGTCTTCAGAACCGACAGATAATCTTCTTTTGGTTTTTTCAGAACGGTAAATACTTTATTAATATCTGCCATAATGCCTCTGTCTGAAGTCATTATCAAATGATCACCATATATTTTAGCCGTTTTTTCATTAAAGTTTCCGGTGCTTACAAAACCATATTGTAGGGTTTTATTGTGTGCTCGTTTTTTAATAATGCAAAGTTTGGCGTGTACTTTTTTGTCAGGAATTCCGATTAAAACAGTGATTCCTTCAGGCTCAAACATTTCTTTCCACATCAAATTCGATTCTTCATCAAATCTTGCCTGGAGCTCGAGCATAACGGTCACTTCTTTACCATTTCTGGCAGCGTAGATCAACGCATTGCTTATTTTTGAATTACTTGCCAAACGGTAAGCGGTAATCTGAATCGATTTCACATCAGGATCCATTGCAGCTTCACGCAAAAGGTCGATTACCGGTGTGTAGGTATGATAGGGAAAGCTCAATAAAACATCTTGTTTCAGAATAACATCTGTCACTCTTTCGCCATGCTCAAAAGCCTGATGCGTAAAAGACGTTCTTTCTACCGGTTTTTTGCTGTATTCAATGACATCGGGGAAATCCATAAAATGTTTGAAATTGTGGATCTTTCCGCCAGGAATAATACTGTCTTTTTTGCTTAAATTTAATTTTCGGATCAGCAATTCGAGCATTGCTTTATCCATGTCTTTATCGAAAACAAACCGGGTCGGTTTTCCTTTTCTACGGTTTTTAAGCCCTTTTTCTATTTTTTCGGCAAAATTGGTTTTGATGTCGTTATCAATATCCATTTCTGCATCTTTGGTTACTTTAAAAGCATTGGCAGAGAACTCGTCATATCCGAAATAAGAGAAAATATGCGGTAAGTTGAATGTGATAACGTCCTCAAGCAGCATCACGTTTTTTTCTTCAGGATCTTCTGTTGGCAACAGTACAAATCTTCCTACAAAACGCGACGGAATTTCAATAATTGCATAATTGCTGTGATAATTCCAGTCTTTTTTTCTCATCGCAACACCCAGATAAAGACTTTTGTCTCTCATGTAGGGCATTGGAGTGTTTTCGTGAAGAAGAATCGGGATAACGTTGGCTTCTACCACTTCATCAAAATATTGTCGTACAAATTCTTTCTGTTTGGCAGTGAGGTTTCTTGAAGTTTTAATGAAAACCTTCTGGTCTGCCATCTCAAGCTGAATTTTTTTCCAGGTTTTATCGAAGTCAGCTTGTTGAGTCATAACAATCTCGTTAATTCTCTGAAGAATTTTCGAAGGCGGCTGATAAAATGATTCGGCAATTACTTTTTCTTTAAAATCCATCGCACGCTTCAGACCGGCAACACGTACTCTGAAAAACTCATCAAGATTATTTGAGAAAATCCCAAGAAAACGAATTCTAAGATGAAGTGGCACGTTTTCGTCCATCGCTTCCTGTAATACTCTTTCGTTAAATGCTAACCAGGTAACATCTCTGGGATTAAAATGTAAAGACATATTTGTGTATAAAATTTATCAAAAATACTAATAAAACTGTTCTTTCAGAAGATTCTAAAGTTAATTCTTAATTAAATTTTTAGTTGAAGGAAAAGTCAGTAAAACAGTGAAATTATTTTTAAACACATAAGTCACTTAGGTTTACAGGAAAATTTTGAAAGCAACAGAATATATCAGTTTTGAAGACTTCGACAGGCTCGGCATGACACCATCGATGATTACAAAAAAATCTAAATAATTTCATCATGAGCTTGTCGGAGGATCTTGTAAACTTTTGAATATCTGTTAAACATATCAAAAATCTTTGTCTCTTTTTACGGTAAAAAATAAGTTTATTACTGTCATCATATAACATTTTATGTTTAAAATTTGTCTCGGTTTTATTTAAAAATAATTGAAACTGTCAATTTGTCACAAAAATTCTAATGGTACAGATATTGAGAAAGTGAGAGTGTAATCAAATTTAAAAATTAGAAAAAATATAAATATTATGAGTAAAATAATCGGAATTGACTTAGGTACAACCAACTCTTGCGTTGCAGTAATGGAAGGTAAAGATGCTGTAGTTATCCCTAATGCAGAAGGAAAAAGAACAACACCTTCTATCGTAGCGTTTACAGAAGATGGTGAAAGAAAAGTAGGTGATCCTGCAAAAAGACAGGCTGTAACAAACCCTAACAAAACTGTATATTCTATCAAAAGATTCATCGGAACACATTTCAAAGATGATGCTTCTGAAGTTTCAAGAGTGCCTTACGCAGTGGTAAGCGGACCAAATGATACGGTAAAAGTAAAAATTGACGACAGAGAATATACTCCACAGGAAATTTCTGCAATGATTCTTCAGAAAATGAAGAAAACTGCTGAAGATTATCTTGGACAGGAAGTAACAAGAGCGGTAATCACTGTTCCGGCTTACTTTAATGATGCTCAGAGACAAGCTACAAAAGAAGCAGGAGAAATCGCTGGTCTTAAAGTAGAAAGAATTATCAACGAGCCTACAGCAGCAGCTTTGGCTTATGGTATGGATAAATCTCACAAAGATCAAAAAATCGCTGTTTATGACCTTGGTGGTGGTACTTTCGACGTTTCTATCCTTGATTTAGGTGACGGCGTTTTCGAAGTATTATCTACAAATGGTGATACACACTTAGGAGGTGATGACTTTGATGATGTAATTATCAACTGGATGGCAGACGAATTCAAAGCTGAAGAAGGGGTAGATCTTAAAGGTGATGCAATTGCATTACAAAGATTGAAAGAAGCAGCTGAAAAAGCAAAAATTGAATTGTCTTCTTCTCCTCAAACTGAAATCAATCTTCCTTATATCACAGCTACAGCTACAGGTCCTAAACACTTAGTGAAGACTTTAACTAAAGCTAAATTTGAGCAGTTATCTGCAGATTTGGTAAGAAGATCTATGGAGCCTTGTAAAAAAGCACTTTCTGATGCAGGTCTTTCTATCTCGGATATCGACGAAGTAATCTTGGTAGGTGGTTCTACAAGAATCCCAATCATCCAGGAAGAAGTTGAAAAATTCTTCGGTAAAAAACCTTCAAAAGGTGTTAACCCGGATGAGGTTGTAGCAATTGGTGCAGCAATCCAAGGTGGAGTTTTAACTGGAGATGTAACTGACGTTCTTTTATTAGACGTTACGCCACTTTCTTTAGGTATCGAAACAATGGGTTCTGTTTTCACTAAATTAATTGATGCAAACACTACAATCCCAACTAAAAAATCTGAAGTATTCTCTACAGCTTCTGACAATCAGCCGGCTGTAAGCATCAGAGTAGGACAGGGTGAGAGACCAATGTTCAACGATAATAAAGAGATTGGTAGATTTGACCTTACAGATATTCCACCAGCACAAAGAGGTGTTCCTCAGATTGAAGTAACTTTCGATATCGATGCAAACGGAATCTTGAGCGTTTCTGCTAAAGATAAAGGAACCGGTAAAGAGCAGTCTATTAAAATTCAGGCTTCTTCAGGTCTTTCTGACGAGGAAATCGAAAGAATGAAAAAAGAAGCTCAGGAAAACTCTGCAGCCGATAACAAGAGAAAAGAAGAAGTTGAAATTTTCAACAAAGCTGACGGATTGATCTTCCAGACTGAAAAGCAATTGAAAGAGTTTGGTGATAAATTATCTGCTGACAAAAAAGCAGCTATCGAAACAGCTCACACAGAATTGAAAGCAGCTTTCGAAGCTAAAAACGGAGACGATGTAAAAGCTAAAACTGAAGCTTTAGATGCAGCTTGGATGGCAGCTTCAGAAGAAATGTATGCACAAGGACAAGGTGCAGATGCAGGAGCTCAACAAACTCAAGGTCAGGCAAACGGAGCAGAAGATGTTCAGGATGCAGACTTTGAAGAAGTCAAGTAAGTAGCAATTATCATCGATTAATATCGATTGAAATAAATTAGCAAATCGCTGTAAATGTAATGTTTACAGCGATTTTTTTTGTTTTTGTATTTTTTATTAATAGTTGATTTTAATCGATTTTTGTCGTAATTTTGTATCTCATTTGTACCGCGTCTTAATAATGGAATTTCTGCGTCTTATTATGTCTTATTCGGTCTAGCTTGATTTTTATTCTTTAAAATAGTTGTTTTATGGGCTTTAGTAATCTTAGAATACCAAAACTTTGCGAATTTTGTGAAAAACCATTTGAAGCGAAAAAAGTTACTGCTAGGTTTTGTAGTAAATATTGCTCAGAAAAGTCAGGAAAAAGACAGAAACAATTGGCTAAAGAAATGGAAGCGAGGCAAACGCTTTTAGAAAAATCCGTTTCTAAAATTGCAGATATACAAACTCGACCGTACATTTCCGTGAGTGAAGCAGTAACACTTTTTGGAATATCAAGAGATACTATTCACAGATTAATTAAAAGTAAAAAAATACCTGCCATCAATTTGGGAGAGCGACTTACTCGTGTAAGCAAAATCGATATAGAAAAAATGTTTACGGCAGTTGAAATGCCAGATAAGTCAAAGGAAATTCCTGAGAAACCCAATTTTGAAGTTGGTAATTGTTATACAATTTCCGAAATTAGTTCAAAATTCTACGCTGATCCAGGAACTGTGACAAACCTAATTAAAAGAAACAAAATTCCGACAAAGAAAGTTGGAAGTTTCGTGTATGTTCCTAAAAATTTAATTGATAAAATTTTTGACGGAAAATGAAAGAGCTATTAAAAACCAAAGTTACCGTACGATTGCGAAAATCCGAATTCCGAAAAGAATGGTTTATTTATTTGGAAAGTTATCCTGTGATGATTCCTGGTAAAGATAAAGTTCAGAGAATCCGGGAATATTTAAACAGAAGCGTCACAACCGTAGATTTTGATAAGAAAAGACCTGCAAGAACAACCCAAGAATCCGTTTCATATAAACCTAAAAGAGATGACAATGGTATAATTGTTTGCAAAAGCGAAAACGATCGCGAGACAATGTTTTATGCAGATTCTATGCGTAAATTACGTCAGAGAGAATATGATAATATTGAACTTTACAGCGAACTCGACAAAATTCAAGTAGAACAAAAAGAAAAATCGCAGGAGAATTTTGTGGGATATTTTGATCGGTTGGTTAATAAAAGACATAAAAACAATTCCGAATCTATTCAAGTAAATTGGTATCGCTCAATAGAATTTCTAAAAGATTTTGGAGGTGAAAAAATTATGTTTTCTCAGATCAACACTAAATTCTGTGAACACTTTAAATCATATTTGTTGACTGCGAAAAGTGGTAGCAATAAGCAAGAGATTATTTCTCAAAATACGGCTTCAACTTATTTTTCTGTATTCAAAGCTGCATTAAAACAAGCTTTTATTGATGGATATTTTACGACTGATATTTCTGCTAAAATTAAAGCGATTCCGCACGAGGAATCAAGACGAGAATATTTAACACTTAATGAACTTAATACTTTAGTTGAAACTCCCTGCGAACTTGAAGTTCTTAAACGAGCAGCACTTTTTTCAGCTTTAACAGGTTTACGCCATTCCGATATTCAGAAACTAACGTGGAACGAAATAAGTATTGAAAACGATCAGGCAAAAATAATTTTACTCAAAAAAAGACAAAAGGTGTAGAATATATGCCGATGTCTAAACAAGCATTACAACTGTGTGGTGAAGTAGGTCTTCCAGATGATTTGATATTTAAAAATCTAACTAATCCAGCTTGGATTTCCCGACCACTCAAGAAGTGGATTGAAAGTGCTGGAATTACTAAAAAAATAACTTTCCATAATTTTAGACACACTTTTGCAACGCTTCAACTTTCGAGTGGAACTGATATTTACACAGTAAGTAAAATGCTAGGTCATACGAACGTAAAAACTACGCAGGTTTACGCAAAGGTTGTTGATGAAAAGAAAAATAAAGCTTCGACTGCTATTCATCTGAAAAATTTGTAAATACCAACTTAAGTTCACAGGTATTAATCATAAAAATATTGACGTAAAGGTCTTAGATGCCAACAAAAAGGTCATTACTAGCACTGTCAAAAGCATTTTTGAAGGATAAACAATTCTTACCAGATTTTGTATTAGATCATGTAATGATAAAAAGTACAAGCTGAGAAAAAAAAATCTAAATAAAAGGCAGCTAATCAAAAGTTATTAGAGCAGTCTCTAATGCAGATTGCAATAATAAAATCACCTCCGATATCACTGTTACTACAGCAACTTTTCTTTTGGATATTTCAAAAGATAAAGTGCATTTTCCATTCGACAGTGGGAAGTGATGGTAGTCAACCGAGGACAAAGGCTAACTAATGAGCGTCAAGTACATTTGAAATTGATGTAGAATACTAAATTTACAAAAGGTTAGAGTGATATCCGATTAAGAAATTATAAGATATTGAATAGTGCTACATTTAGGCTGAAGTTTCAAAAAAGTTTAATTAAAATCTAAACAAAATACTGAGGTTCAGTATTTCCTAAAGACAGGTAGAAATTTTATATGGTCCGAAATTTTTAACGCAACATATCTCGAAAAATATACAGTTATGGTTGCCGGAAAAAAAAGATCACAATCCATGCGGAAATATATCAACAGAACGGTTGAGACTGTTGAATAGCACAGAAGCAAAATCGTACATAATGATAGTCTATCTACATTCAAACCGAACCAAAATGATAATGATACCACAAATATAGAGTCTCTGCTATCAGAATTATTTATCTTTTTTGTTAAATATATAAATGAAATACTATGGATGATCATGACATTTCTTTCAATAATTTACCACAGGCAGTCGCCTATCTGATTAAAGAAGTGGGTGATCTTAAGTTATTACTTAAAAAAGAAAATACAGTAGGAGCTAGTCCTACCAAAAGAATTCCAATAGGTATTGAGGAAGTTTCAAAACTTATTGGAAAGGCAAAATCAACAATATATTCATTGGTTCAAAAAAGAATAATTCCTTGTTACAAAAATGGGAAGAAACTTTATTTTTTTGAAGATGAACTTTTAGATTGGATCTCTAATGGTAAACGCAAGACCATGAAAGAATTGATATTTGAAAGTGAACAGTACAAAAAAAAGAATTCTGGAAAATAATCACATTCGGTAAAAAAAATGCTTAAGCTGTCTTATCTATAACTGAAAAATTTCATCGTAAATCGTGTAATATTTATCGAAATTCCTTCAGATTTAAAAATAGTATAATCTCTTACGGAAGCTCTAGGAATATATATTAAAATGTTTAGACTATTCGAAATGTAAAATTATAAACGATTTACAAATTCTTTTACTAAGCATAAATATCAAATTAGCTCTCAAAAATTATAAAAAACTTTTTCGGAAAATCTACTCTTAATTTACTGTCGGTTTTCTGTACAATTCTTGATTTTAAGAATTAATACTTTTTCATTACATACAGTGTTCATTTTCGTTGTTCACAAATTCAAATTACACTATATTTGTTATAAATGAGTAAACTGTAATTATGTTAATTGGATATGCAAGAGTGATCAAGTTTGAACAAAATTTAGATTTACAAACTGATGCTTTAAAAAATATTGGAATTGAAAAAATTTATGTCGACAAAGTTAGCGGTGTTAAATCTGAGAAACCATAACTCAACGAACTAATAAATTTTATGCGAAAAGGAGATACTTTGACAGTTTGGAGACTAGATAGAATAGGACGAACGACTGTTGGGTTAATTCAATTTGTAACAGAACTAAATGAAAAAGGAATACACTTTAAATCTATTTCAGAAAATATAGATACAAGTTCTGCAAGTGGTAAACTAATCTTTCAAATATTTTGTGTTTTGGCTGAACACGAAAGAAATGTTTTAATCGAAAGGACTAATGCAGGTCTAAGTCTGCAAGAGCTCGAGGGAAAAATGGAGGCAGGCCAAAAGGAATGACTGAAAAATATAGAAAAATTGCCCCTTTAGTAAAGACATCCTACGAAAGTAAGAATCTTCCTATTGAGGAAATTATGAAAGCTTTTAATATTGGAAGTAAAGCGACATTTTATAAAATAATAAAGTCTTAAAACGTTTAATCAATAGTTATATAGCCAATCAACTTAATATTTTAATTCAATTTTTTTTGGTCGTGAAAAAAGAACAAAAATATAATACTACCTAATCACATATGCATAGAGTCATTTTTTTTTCAAAGGAAGATTTAGCATCCTATCACATGATGAATAAGATTGATGAGTTTTTTAAAAATAAAAAAAACGAGAATCCTATCGAATCTATTAATGATATTCTAGAACGTTATCACATTATTGAATATTTTTGATAATGGTTTTTCACATGAAAAATGGACTAAAAATGAACTAAAAGTATATGAAAGTATCATAAAAGAATTTAAAAAAGTTCCGCTGGATTGTCCCAAATGCTGAACACCTGTAGATTCTAAGGGGCCGTCGGCGGTGGTGCTTCCAAATCCTACAGCATGTTCGCCGCCAGATTGGGCTTATCAATTTAGCACTCCGTTCTTAGCCGTATTGAACTTAGGATTCTGTTTCGTTGAATGACTTTAAAGGATGTATTTTTAGAATTCCATCATTGAAAACATTACTTAGAATTATGGCAACAAAATTTCTTGCAGATACTTTCTTAGCTTTAACAAGCTGCTTAATTTCAGAAAGGTCTTCAGTACCTTTTAGTTTTTTCAATTCTAAATCAATTGGAAACCCGATATGCAATAATCTATCGAAATCTTCCATGTTCATGAAATTCTTTTCATTTATTTGCTCTTGAACTTTTACGAATTCTGTTTTATCTAATAAACCATTTTCGCAAGTCAAAGTTATATGTTGATCTAAAGTCATTGTTTTAATTATGATTGTAAAGATACTAAACTTCGCTCACCCATCTTAGCAAACATTTTCCGGAATATTTATCTATCCTGAAAACTACCAATCTATTTTCCATCGAAATACCGATAAACAAACCTTTTAGATCGCCATTGATCTCAACATAAGCGAATTGCAAACGTTGTCACTAGAACCGTAGCAAACAGTCATATAATTGATATTTTAGGGCAATTCCTGATTCCTTACTGTCTTCAGTACGATAACAGTTTGTTGTCGTTTGCTAATTGCAAATTGTTTCCTTCTTCCGAGAATTTTTTAGTGTCGAAATTCACTCTTAAAAGGGGGCTTTTTTTTTTCACGAAGACAGAATTTTCTTCAGATCAGACAACATTTAAGACAAAGAATTTGAATACGAAAAAATAAGCGAACTTAACAAATTCAAAAAGAAACTTTCACTTAAGACAACTTTCAACTTAATAGTGAAGACAAGAAAAATAGGTAAGACTTAACGAGAAATAAAAAATGGATAGAATAGAATAAAAACTACTGCTGCCTCGCATTTTTTGTTAGGCTGGCTGATGTGCAAGCATCCTCTTTTGTGCTTCTTATGAACTTTAGTAATAAATTAAAATCTTGTGCTCCTAAACCCGCCAGAACACAAGACCAGAAAACGTTGGCGGTAATTGTAACAAACCTATGGCATTAGACTTTCACAGACCTGACAACAAAGAATATTTGTTCGGCCTTGACGACAAAAAGTATAAAAATCTTCACGAAATCTTCACGGAGTATAAAAATTGGACGGGCATTTATGTTGACCCGTATGGCGACGTAAAATTAACAATTGAAAATCAAAAAATGATTGTGAAAATAATTGACAATTACATTGAGAAAACAAATTTAAACACAGACAAACAAAAAACAATTGACATTTTGGAATTTAGGACGTTATTGAAATATTTTTCACATCAAAATTTAGAGATTGAAATAATAGGCGACTAAAATGGAACTTCAATATTTTAAGAACAAAACTTAAAGACAAACAAACTAATTCGGTCCGATTTTTACTTGTTACAAAATATAACTTTTGACATACTAAACATTTGACAACAAGGAATTTTAGGAATTCAGAAAAGCTGAAAATAATTTGGAAATTACATAACCTATAAATCAGATTCTACAATACGTAAATTTGAAAGTTGTTCCGTGAACAAAACCATAATCTCTCAAAAAGAAAAACAGAAAATAAATGAGAAAAATAATTACATTTTTACTTTTGACCGTAGTACACGTATCAATTTATTCACAAGAAAAAGTGCTATACGATATATTGAAAATGTCTGACGTGATTCAGGTAAGCTTAGAAGTTGAAAATAAGCCAAATGGTAATTTTCACTTGATTAAAATTGACACGCTCATTGTAACAGACAATGAGGGGCGAAGACCTTCGGATAATTTCATTCATCGTATTTACAGAAGAGCTAATGTCTTGGCACGATATGAAGTTGATAAGAAGAAAAAATACAAAAATTTCAATGTTAAAGGTGTGATAAAGTACTTCAAGCCATCAGTAAACAAAAATTCATATTTCAATTTGGGCAAAATCAAAAATTTGAAAAAAAATATTAATTTAATGGATAAAAGTATCACCAATAAAAATCCTAACATTTTATTCAGTATTGTAGATTCTACAACTGTGGAAAAGGTATTTCCAAACTATGAATATAGAACCAACGATAGAGACGAGTACAAGAGAATTGACTTTAAGAATTATGATTTAATTTATGCATATAAAGCTGACAAAAAACAAGATTTCGTAGTAGCGGTAAATGAAGAACTTGAACCTGGTTATAACATACTAACGTTGGTCGATGAAAAAACAGGAATTGGTTACAAACTTATAAAGTTGAAAAGAGATATGACTCCGAGTGAAAAGCAAGAAATAACAATCGAATTGATGATTGAAAATGAAAATTCGATTACATTAATTCCTTTCGATTTCAAAAACGTGGAACCCAGAAATTTTTGAAAATGCAAATCTCACAATGCGGATTTTGCAATAGGTGGCGACGCCGCAAAGTTTAATGCAGTTCTTTATTGAATTTTTTTGCAAAATTGAAGATTTGTGCTTCGATTTCCTCACCATCGCAAAGACCCGGAACGTTATCCATAGGTGAAAATTAAATCCTAGAAAATGATTTTTTATCTTTGATTAGGTCATGTGACTGAAAATAGATGTATACATTTGCCTGCTATTTAACACAATCATCATACAGACAGAATGAAAGAAATTATTTGCCCTTATCCTTGGGACTGCGGAAAAAACTTTGACCCTTTAGAAATGGAAAAGAATGACTTTGAATTTTTAAAATCAGCGGCAGAAAAAAGGATGACTTTTATGTTTCTGCATTGCCCAAAATGCGAAAGACAATTTCAGTTTGACACAGTTCAATGGAAAGCTGACGGATTTGGTTTTTCAGAACCGAAGATTGTAGTGGAGAAAAAGAAGAAAACAATCAAACAATTAACGGCTATTCTTGCAAAAGCAAAAATTGAAATACCGACTGATTATTTTGACTATTTGACAGGTAACAACTTTAATTCTGTAATATCAATTTTTGCAGACGAAGATGACTTTTACCTTTATAACTTAAACGAACTTTGTGAAAAAATAAATGTGGACGGAAAATCATATTTGACAATTAGACAACTTAAAGGTTTTGCAAGCTCCTTAGAGGAAATAATTGAAGAAAAACCGCAAACGACAAAAGAACAACAGTTTAGTCTGACTGAACTTTCATATTGTTTGGCGATTGGCTACGAGAATACACGAATATTATTTATTGACAGTCGGGACAACAATTCCTTATGGGTATTTCATTCTGATGGTGGAGGCGATTGTGAAAAAACGAATATAACATTAGACCTTATTACGAAGAAAATAACATGCAGGTAATAAGGGGTTTGAAATAGTAGGCGGAAAGTCATCAATCCAAGTTTTGAGCTTCGGTAGATCGATCTGCCCGCCATCGCCAAGCCCGAAACGTTAAACTAAGACTAAGTTTCAAAAAACGCATCTTAACGGTAGTAAACCAAGGAATGAATGAAACAGAAGAATTATTGTGAGATAAATACGAGTACTGATCCGAAGATAATTGGTCGAGGAGAATTGCCTTTGCCGGTTGAAATCAAAAATAAAATATTCTTTGAACAAAGAAAAAAACACACACTTAACATCAATGATTACTTTAAAGATGAGAAAATATTATAATACGATATTGTTTTAGAATAAGCAATTTAACATCATTTTAGCTGAGTATAGATCTAAGTAGAAAGTTTTTATATTTTTGTAACGGTCAGTTAGCTGAAAAGTATAATCTATTTTTTGTAGACAGGTATGAGACTTCCCGAAGAATTTGAAGATGAGTATGTAAAAGAAGTCCTGTACAGCACTTCTTTGAGAAATCTTCAAAATGAAGAATGGAAACTGATCGAAGGTTTTGAAAATTATGCCATTTCAAACTATGGGCGGTTAAAGAGCAGAGAACGTTTTGTTTCTCTTCCAACAGGACACGATTGGAAGCTGCCGGAGTTAATAATGAAACTAATTTTTGTGAAGCAATCAAATGCTTATCTTAAAAGCAATAGCTATAATGTTCATTGTACCTTATCCCTGGAAGGTAAAAAATATAGAAAATCAGTAGCCCGTCTGGTATATTATCATTTTAACGAAAGGTTTGATTTGAATGACCGGCGCATTGCAATTATCTCAAAGAACGGTAACGGACTTCATGTTCATTCCTGTAATTTATTAAAGGTTTCAGCAAGTGAAAGACGCTTAAGAATATTCACAGGCAATAGAGCAAGAAACCGCCATGTTATCTATCAGCAACCGGTTAATCAATACACAGTAGAAGGTAAACTGGTTTCTTCATTTGACAGTATTTATGAAGCTGCCAAACAAATAGGACAAAGTGCTGAATCTATCATGGATGTTATCCATAAAGAATTTTTGACAGCTGGTGGATTCCGTTGGTTTCTGCAATCCTATATTCCCGAGAAAGCAGATTTTAAAGTGAGTGGCCAAGGTGATAGTAAACCTGATGTGTTGAATGTTTCTCTTTGGAAAAAACTGGGAAAACCAAGTGTTGACCATAAAAAACCTCCTGCATGTATGAATATGTCTTTACAGGATCTGCCGGATGAAGGATGGAAGCCTATTCCTGGTTTTGATGAAAGGTTCTTGATATCTGATAAAGGGAGGGTTAAAAGGACGGAGGGATGGACAGTAGCAGGTAGAAGAATCTTTCTAAAAGAACAAATCTTAGCCCAATTTGTACATATTGACGGAACTCATCAGTCTCTGTACACAATTTTGAACTATAAGGGCAAAAAAACTGCTATTACAATTTCCAAACTTTTATTTTACTGTTATGTAAGAGAATTTGATATATTTGGTAAAACCTTTTTTGTCATAAACAATAATGATCCATTCTGGAACTTGGATCACAGCAAACTGTCGCTACACTCAATACATTCAGTGCTAAAAGGAAAAATATGAAATCACCTTTTCGCTTTAGGTGCAATGATATAAGTAATTGGTCTCAGAAAACGATTATTAGAAATGTACTTATTTGCCTTTCAGTCCATGCTGAGCGCTCCATTTCTTAGGTTTCATTCCAAAATGCTGCTCAAACAACCTTCCGAAATAACTCAAATTAGTAAAGCCTAACTGATATCCGGCTTCAGAAACTGAAAGATGTTTTTCCTGCATCAATCTTGCTGCTTCCTTCATTCTTAGGTATTGGCAGTATTCGTAGATACCTTTCCCAAAAATTTGTTTGAAAAGCTTTCTGAGCTTTAGCACATTCATACCACTTATTTTTACCAGTTCGTCTTGTGTCAAAGGATCGTCAAGAGAAAATGAAATCGCATCCCTTACACGGTAAAGAGCTGCTATTTCATCACCACGAAGGCTTTGATATTGGACATATTGTCGCTTGGAAAGGTTTTTAAAAAGCAGGTATAACAGCTCCAGTGCTCTTAATTTGTAGTAAGCTTCGGAAAGTATACCGGATACCGGAGTTCCGGCAATCTCAGTAACAAGATCAGCCATCTCCGGCGACATAAATTCTTCAATCAAAAATGTTTTTTCATCATCGAACAGATAACGGAATGTCTCTTGATCTTTGCCAATGAAACTTTTAAGAAAATCGAATTCGATCAGTATCGTAATCTGGGTAATGGTAAGCCCTTTTGGAAATACTACTTCGCTTTCCAGATGCAATGGCGTTACACGAATATGTGGTCTTGCCTGGAGGGATTTTTCAGAATATTGATATGTATGATTATTCGAGGAATGATTAAAGATGTTCTGGAAAGAAAAAAGCAGGCCTTTCGTTACAGTATTAACAGGTTTTCTTTTGTATATAAATGTCTCCTCTGCAATCACAGACCTGATCATCAGCAGCATTTCAGGGAGCATATCAACGATATGAATCTCGTTGAGCCTCAAGAGATGCATAGTGGCACTAAAATCAGATGCTGGCATTCCTAATTTCTCTGCCAAATCAAGCATTTGCTTCTCGTTGTTTGTTGAGCTCATTTTATGGACTATTTTTATTATAAATTGGACTATTTTATCCTTAAATGTAAAGCTAATTTTGCAATAAGAATTTAAAATTTTTTAGAAATGAGAAAAAATATATTAATATCAGGCGGAGGAATTGCAGGATTGACTGCAGCAAAATTGCTGTCAACACAAGGACATCAGGTTACCGTAATTGACAGGGCTTCTTCCTTTGCGAAGTCAGGTTTCCTGATATCACTTAAGAGCTTTGGCGTCAGGATCATGGAGGAACTCGGTTTGACTGCAGAACTGCAGGCAGTATCTTCTCCATCCGAGTTTGTAAGCTTTTTAGAAAAAGACGGGCAGGTTATTCAACATATCAGCTATGAAAAGATGAACGAGAATATTGAACGTTCCGTACTGATTTCCCGTGGTCAACTTCATAATGTGTTATATGATTGTTTAAAAGGTCAGATAAATGTATTTTTCAACACAACGATTTCCAAACTTACTTCAATAGGCGAGAGAACAGAGGTGGTATTATCTGACGGACGCGAAATGGAAGCTGATATCATTATTATTTCTGAGGGTTTACGTTCTTCAACACGGGAACGTTACTTCACGAATGCTCGAATAGTAGATTTCAATACACTTTATATGGGTGGAAGACTGCAAATTGAACATTCCTGTAATGTGGGTGATTTTAAAATTTATATCGATGTGAATAAGATGCTCTCTATTTATCCGATTGCTAATAATGAAATTGCTATCCAATGTTATATCCACCATAAAGGTGATCTCGCAACGATGAAGGAAAGACCGGCGGAACTGTTATACCGCTCTTTCGGTCATTATGGCATCGAAGTAACGGATCTGCTCAATCGTTTTGCTGAAGAAGGCATGATGTTCATCGATAAGATGGGAATGGTAGACGCACCTGACTTAGTCAATGGAAATATGGTTTTGCTTGGTGATGCAGGCTATTGTCCCACCGCACTTTCAGGAATGGGGGCATCACTTTCAATCTATGGAGCTAAGGCATTGTCTCATTTTATCAACAAAACACCTGATGATTTAAGATCCGCCTTCAACAATTATAATGGATTGATGCAACCGATTATCCACAAATTCCAAAGTAATGCGAGAAATAATGCTACCTCTTTTATCCCTGCCGATGAGCAGCAGCTTCATCAGTTTATCAATACTTTCAGGGCGGCTTCTGACATCGAACTTAAAAAGATTATGACTGATCCGATCATACTCACCGAAGATCAATTGAATTTTAAAATCAGTTAAGTGATGAACTTCAAAAAAATATTTTCCATCATTTTTGGATTTGGAACCATTGGTCTTTTAAGTTCAGTATTTGCTAAAATACAGGGCATTTTCTTTCCCGCTTCTATGCAGCTGTTTAATCGGCTTACATGGACTTCTTATGATATCATTCAGCTTATCACCAAATTAGTATGCGTTTATCTTAATTGTATTGCAGGAGGTATGGTAATATCATTATTTGGCGGGGAAAAAAGAGAGCAGTATATAACGGCAATCAGCATCCTGTTGATCGTAATATGGTTGTGGATAAGCATTATTCATCCCTTATGGTTCTGGGCATTGTTGCTTACAGGGATTATCCCTTTTGTTCTGATTGGAAGTAAAATTAAAAAAAATTGCAGCCATTAAAATGACGAATACAGATCAATAATATTAAGTACGAAAAATCAAAGACCTTATTTAAATTCTATTGAAGGAAATTGAAATACTAAGGACACTTCCAAGAAACATTGACAGATGCTTAAGATTTATATATAGATCTTGTATTTTATAACTATTACCTGAAATGTTTTGTGCTAGTGGATCTTAAGACCCATAAGTTCACACACTCAGCATAAAATATTATCTTAAAAAATGAGCAAAAACTTATTTGGATTTTATTAAATTAAATTGCCGAATGTTTGATGTGCTTTGTAAACCCTAACAACAGCAAAAAATCTCAAAAAAAGATTGCATTAAAAACTTAAAAAGCACCGATAATTAACTATTGGTGTTTTCGCTTATTATCACAGTGATTTTAATTTGTAGGCTCAAATTTCTTAATTGCTTTCAATGTAGTTGGAGTAAATAAATTGACCAGATTTCCGTCAGGATCTCTAAATAAGAAAGAATTATTTCCCCACGGCATTATCGTCGGCCTTTGTACAATATATGGTTCTAAAAAAGGTGCTAGTCTATTATATTCTTTTTCTACATCCTCAACCATAAATTCAATAATTGCTGTCCGGTTTTTAGCTGCCTGAGCTACACTTTCACCACCGAAAAACTGAAGTGTATTAATACTTGCAATAGCCAAAGTAGCTGTTTTCGTCTGTAATTCTGCAAAGTCAGGAGTAAAGCGTTTAATAGTCAATTTTGTGATGTGTTCATAAAATTTTATTAAAGCCTCCACATTGACAGTAATTATTCTGATAGATACTAAATTCATAATGCTTAATTTTCTGAAACAAAAATACGCTGACTTTGTGACAACAGTCTGTCAGTAGTCCTTGTGGTGTTTGAATTAATGTGAAATATTAAAGACATTTCTCTAATATTGATTAATATGTTGAAGATATTTTTGCAAAAAAGCAATTTTTTGATTGTACTAAACATTACATTTACAACTAGTTTACAAATCATTTTCTTATCGTTCTTTGAGACTAAATTGATCATTAAAAAGGCCAAAAAAAAATGTTGAAGTTCAAAATTACAATGGAAACGGATCAACATTCAAATTATATTTTTTTTTGGTAAAAAAAAGTACAGACCAAAAAATCAGTCTGTACTCCAAAAATTAACTGTTCTAACTATTAGTTTTTGATCAATGTTTTCTGTGTCCTTTTAGTACCTTCTTTCACGACAATAAAATAGGTCGCATTGGGAAGAGCTGAAATGTTTAGTTTTTCATTGTAATCACCTGTGGATGACTGTACATCTTTATTTAAAAAAGTCTTACCTGAAAAATCAATAATCTGCAGATTGATTTTATTTTCAGTTGATTTAAATTTCACCGTTACCTCGTTCTTAGCAGGATTAGGATAAATTTTAATATCTGAATTGCTTTTTACTGCTTCATTTACGGCTAAGCTTCCAAGATCACACGTCGGGATTCTGTTGGTTCCGTCAATTCCCCAGGCAGTCAGTACCGGGATACAAAGCCAGTTGAGTACTGTAGGAAAGTGGTCGGTTTGCCTAGGTGTGTTCAGATAATTCTGAATGGTAAATGTTTCTGAGGTCTGAAGATCTCTTGTCGGAGAACCGGTAATCGTTGCATTATTGCCCAATGGTCCCGAATCTGTTAAGGTATTTCCTGATGCCTCAGTCATTTTATAATTGGCTAAAAGATTAGAGTAAAAAGGATGCGAACTTGTAACATCCTGATTTGCCCACTGAACAATTGTTTCATTCGATAGTTTAGCATTCCAAATTCTTACGTCCTTGTATGAGGCAGCGAGATTAACACCATATGTATTGGTTCCATCCTGATTAATGGTCAGCGGTAAATTTGAAGTGATGTCACCTATGGTATTCATTTTCCCAACAGTTACGGGGACTCCGTCGTCATACATTGTTGCCAGACCATCTCTGTCGAATGTTACAGCGATATGTTTCCACTGATTCGTCACAAGTTTTCCACCAATTAAATCCAATCTGTTACTTCCGTCACCAATATTCATTTTAAAGGTCTGCCCCGAATATCCTGAAATGACAAAGCCTTTGTTAGTTCCACTGTTCCAATTTTTATTACCAATCAATACTGGATCACTGCTGTAATTGGCATTTGGCTTCACCCAAAATTCTATCGTAAAGTCCTGATTGGTTCCGAAATTAAAGGCCGTTTGAACTATAGGTTTTGCAAACGTTCCTGCAGGAAAATTCAGACGGTTATAGGTTGGAGTATTCTGACTTTGAGTTTTGGTGATTTGCTGAGACGTAAATGATGGATTGGAGTAAATGGAAAAAATATCTCTCTCCGAAAGGTTGGCTCCACCGTGGGCAGTATCTGTAGCCCCATGATCGGTGGTAAATACTACCAACCAGTTTTCGTTGTTGTACGTACTTCTGTTTTTCATTGCCGTCAGGATTTCACCTATGTATGTATCCGTGGTTTGAATGGAATTGACATATTGAGGTACAGCCGAAGAAAAGCCGTACGAATGGCCTGCATGATCCACATCATCAAAATCTACAAAAAGCACATCAGGATTATCATTTTGCAGGGCATTAACCGCTGCATTTTTAACTGCAAGATCAGTTGAGAAGTTGGTTTTTACATCTGCATTCTGAATAATAGTATTGTTGATGGGCGCCCAGTGTGCCAGGGAGATGGTTTTTAAATTTGAATTGTAGGTTTCAATCCTTGAAAGAAAATCGGGATAAGCTGTAAAATTGGGAGCCGTAAAATTGTTGTCCTGTACATTATGTTTATTATGGAATACTCCTGAAAGCATCGTACTCCAGCCGTTTCCACTCCATGTCGGAGCCAGGGTAATGGCATCTAAAGAGTAAATTGATGTCGGCAATAATGCCTTGATGTTAGGGGTATTGGATGACATCATCACATCTGGCCTGCATCCGTCAATCCCTATAAAAAGGACTTTTTTGGTCTGAGCACTCATCAATGCGCTGGTTATGACCAATAGAGAAAGAAGTTTTGTTTTCATAATAACTATTTTAAAGATTTAATTTTGAAATTGAGTTAAAACTGACTACAGAATTCCTTCTGTAATCAGTTTTTTTGAAGTAATTAAAAAAGAATATGTTCAGCCTCCGAAAGGTTATTTAAAATATGATCGGGCAATGCTTTTTTAAGTTGTTCTCTGGATTGTGCACCGCTCAGGACTGCAATAGTCATTCCGCAGCCCGCATTTTTTCCTTCCTGAATATCAATAGTAGAATCTCCTGCTTTCAGGACATCTTTCGGATCCGTAATTCCGAATTTTTTCATTGCAAGAATAATCATTTCAGGATTTGGCCTGCTTTCAGAAACGTCATCTGCAGTTATTAAGGCATCGTAGTGCACATCAATCTTCCAGTTGAGTTTTGAAAGTAATTGTTGTGCAATTTTCTGAGTATATCCTGTGTTTAAAACCACTTTTTTCCCTTTAGATTTTACTTTCAGCAAAAATTCTTCAACCCCATCGATAGGTTTTACGTTGAGATCATTATAAGCAACAGCCAATTCATCTGAAAAGTTTTCGAATATGGCCTCAGTATCATCCGTATTTCCACCGATATTTTCAAGTAAGTTTTTAATCGCTTCTGCTTTTTCCATTCCGGCACATATTTCCAAAACTTTGTTTAAAGTAACATCGTAGCCATAGTCATTAACTGCTTTTGTAAGCGTTTTATACACCACATTATCTTCATCGATCGTTGTTCCGGCCATATCCAGAACTAATAATTGTATGTTCATTTTTTAAGAAAAAATTGTATTGATATTAAATTTTGAATAACCGCCGCTTCCGGTCATTCCTTTTCCACCGATTCCCGTCACAATATGAATGTTGGGCGAAACATTGTGCTCGAAAATATCTTTTGTTTTGCACTGAGAATAAACTCCGAACCATCTTCTTTTTATTTCGTAGGTCGGCAAATCGATTATTTTTTTAGCTTCATTAATCATAAATTCGTCGATCTCCATATTTAAATCATAACCAAGATCATCAGCATTTTTTGCATCGGCATACTCGTGTGAATCGCCAATGATAACTGAACCATCCAAAGCCTGTTTGAATAAAATATGAATTCCGAATTTCTTTTCGAATGAATTTTTATCTTCCCTACTTTTTATTTTAGCAAAAGATTCACATTCATTAAATGATTCATATCTTCTGATGGAAAGTCCGGTAAGAATATTTCCCGGCAGCGAATAAATTCCCTGTGGTTTGGTCTGAAGCATCTGCAGTTTGCTGACTTCGAGATCACTTTCATTAAAAACTTCGGGATACAAAGTTTTAAACTCGTGTCCTCCACAGATAATGATCTTTGAGGTATTCAATTTCTTTCCTTCTGCGGTTACAACGGTACAATGGGAATTGTTTTCGGCTGTTTCTACAACTGTTGCATTGTAGAAAATATCAAGACCTTCCTGACTTTTCAGATATTGATGAAGCTTTATAATCATCTCACTGGAATCGACTGAAATCTCCTGCGGAAAGAACAATCCGCCTTTGCAGTAATCAGATCTGAGTCCGTCGAACTTTTGAATACATTCGCTTTTTGAAAGAATTACCGATTCGTAATCATTTTTTTTGTTGATTTGAGCCAGTTCTTCAATCAGTTGCAATTCTTCTTCATTAGAAGCGATATACACCGAACCGTTCTGTCTTACAGTAAGATCGGCTTTAGACTGTAAATGTTTATAAATGATTAAACTTTCCTTTCCGAAATTCTGCCATTTAATATCCATTCCGGATGGCACGACTTGTCCGAAATTTCTTACGGTAGCACCTTGTGGAACTGAATTCCTTTCCAGAATTGCCACCTTCAGGTTTTTCTGTAATGCGTGGTAAGCGTGGAATGTTCCTAAGATCCCACCACCTACAACGATTAAGTCATATTGAGTATTCATATGTATTATTTTTAAATTTTAAAAGCATCAAAACGGATTGCCTGTGATTTTTCTTCATCCTTTGTAATTGATTTTGACCTTGACTTTTTTTGAAATGCTAAAAAAGCAATAACTGAAAAAATTAAAACTGTAGCTGCAATGATATAATTGAGATTGATATAAAAGTGAAGCCATGATCGGTCTTGAGAACCTAAGTTTTTCAGGAACAGTACCGAAACGCTTCCCAAATATCCAAACGCGTCTACGAAATAGATGAAAAACCCAACATTTCCTTTAATCTTAAAAGCAGCAATCATTCGGTCAAAATAAATTCCGTTAAATGGAATATAACAGAGGTACATTCCAAAACCTGAAATCGTCATCCATAAAAAAGTAGAAATAATATTGCTTTGAAATAAAATGGTGGAAAGCGCCACCAAAATAATCCCACCAAAAAGAATGTAGTGATAATATGCAAAGGCTTTTCTGTTGTTTTTGACTTTAACCATAAAACTGAGAATCAGTAAAACCATAATCGAAATCGGAACTTCGGTCAAAGTGAAAACTGAACTGTCTGCAGAACTGCTCATCTCATCCCAGATTTCACGGCTGAAATTATCCCGAAAATCCCTTAAAACAGTCAGGCAAATATAAAGTATCGTGATGCTGATCAAAGGAAGGAAAAACTTTTTCACCAAAGACATTCTTTCTTCCTCACTCAAAGCTTTTCTTTCTTTTTTCAGAGTGATATCTTCTTCATTCGGAGCTGGAATTTTATTCAATAAAACGGCAAAAATAATCAGTGGAATTATAAAAACTAAACCTGTCGCAAACGGCATCCAGAATTCCGAAATTCCGAAACGGTCCATCAAAAATTTTCCGGCAGATTTTACTACTCCTGAAGAAACAACAAAACTTGAACAAAGAAATAACCCGATAATTTCTGTAGTTTTTCTTCCTTCAATATAGGAGAAAACTATTCCCCATATCATTCCCAAAGGTATTCCGTTGATAAACATGAACAAAATATTGTAAGGAGCAGGAACGACTGCAAAGCCCAACAAAGCAAGCTCGGCAACTCCGATAAAAATTAAAAGAAAAAGAATTCTTTTCTGAGGTTTCAGTTCTGAAATAAATTTAATTCCGATAAATTTTGAGATAAAATAACCAATTGCCTGTGCGATGATGATCAGAATTTTATAATCAAAACCAAAAAATTCCAAATTACTGAATGAAGCCACTGCAAAAGGTTTTCTGAACGCATACATGCAGAAGTAGACTCCGAAAGCAGCGATGGCCGCTTTCAGAGTTACACTCAGTGTATTGTTTTTTGATGGAGAAGTCATCATAGTTTTAGAAATTAAGCTTTAACCCAATGTTTCCTCTTACACCGTAATATTCCACCTGTTCAGGTCTTTGCTCATCTTTTCCAAAATGATAAATCAAAGGTTTGTTCAGAATGTTGTTTACATCTGCAAAAACGGTGATGTTTTTATTGATTTGGTAAGAAGTTCCGAAGTCAAGATTACTGTATTTCCCATAATAAGAATCGTAAAGATCTTCTTCGGCGTATTCTACTGCAAATTTTCCTTTGTGATTGTAAGCCAATCTAGCATTAAATCCTTTTTTCTCGAAGAACAACTGGATATTATACAGTTCTTTCGCCTGGTAGGGGAGTTTCACCATTCTTCCGCTGGGTTTTTCCATTTCAGAAGTCATGAAAGTTGCATTCAGCTGTGTTCCGAAATATTGAAGAAATCCCGGCAAAAAGTCAAATCTTCTGTTTATTCCCAGTTCGATTCCGCCTAGCCACGCCGCTTTTCCGTTGTTGGGAGCACTGAACTGTACACCATTAATTCCATTATAATTTCCAATGAAAGAATCCTGGAAAATTGGGTCTGTAATTGATTTATAGAAAACGCCACCGCTTAAAATCCCGACATTAGAGAAATAATATTCTCCCATTAAATCCAGATTGATAGAGTAGGTGGGGTTCAGGTTTGGATTTCCGCCTTTAAACTCATTATCTGCTTCAATGTATGTTCCACCCGGAGTAAGATCCCCGAAATTGGGTCTTGAAAAAGTACGTGTCGCTGCAAATCGTAGATTGGTCTTGTCGTTGATCATGTATTTTAAATGCAACATTGGCAAAACCGCAAGATAGTTTTTGACATTTTCTACAGGTGTCAATACATCGTCAACAACATTGTAACCTTTTACTTTGGTATGGGTATTCGATAATCTCAATCCTCCTAAAATCGTTATTTTGTCATTAATTTTATACGTTACCATGCCATACGCATCGGCATGTTTTTCAAAAACATCAAAATTTCTTCCTAATGCCTTATTATATTCAAGCGCTTCAGAATCTGTTTTGTTGATGGCTAAATTTCCCTGATTCTGAAACCAGAACTGATCCATCCCGCCTGTTGAAAGTACCGAGCCAAAAGTGTTTCCGATATTTGCATTCATTTCGCTCAAATACTTCGTGGCACCGGGTTGAGTTGTGATATGCTGACCGAAATCTGATAATAATGGTGCGGTTCCGTTTGACCAGTTATAAAAAATATCAGAGAAGCGGGCGTTACGTTCCTTATCACGGTATTTTAATCCGTATTTTAACGTTAGTTGATCTGAGACATTTATTTCGTGGTTGAAACCAGCTACGATTTTATCTTTTTCCTGAACGTACACTTTATAAAACTCCAAATCTGTAAACCTCATCTGAGAAGCATCCATCTTAAAATTAGGGTTGCTGTAAAAACCAAATAAGGCATCTGGATCTTTTAAATCTAGTTTTCCGCCATCTGCCTTCCAATAAGCTCTTGGGCCATTTCCTTTATCTGAAATATAATCCGGATTGATACCTACACCGCTTTGAGTGTATTTGATCACATAATAAGAATTATTCTGCTTATCCGGAATATTTCCATATTTGAAAAGGTTGTTATAGTGGGAAATATCCCAGTCGATTTTGCTTTTATTAAGCTGATGGACTCCACCCAAGGAAACCGATGTCAGTTCAGTGATCAGCAAATTATGAATATTCTGAAGTTCAACTCTTGCCGTATTGTTGGCAGCACTGAATTTATCAAACCTTACTCTATGTTTATAATGAGTTTCGTCATCAGAAAGAGTTCCGTACATTCCTTTCAGGTATAATGTGCTTTTCGGAGATAATACATATTCTAAAGCAGCATTGGCTCCGGTAGTTTTTCTTACCCCATTGTAATCACGAAGTTCCATTCTGAAGACTCCTTCGTCACCACTTCTTCTTGCTTCAAAATTATCTGTTGACCAGTTTCTAATGAAGTGCGAAAAATTTACAAGATATCCGAATTTTTTATCTTTTGTTCTTCCTCCGTAAAGCAATCCAAGATTATAAACTCCTTTATCAGATTTTGCATTGTAACCTGTTCCTAGAGTTCCTCTGAACTCGGTTTTCATCGGAGGAGTTTTGGTGATAAAATTAACACCGCCGCCAATTCCGTCTGCTTCCATATCAGGAGTGAACGATTTATTCACGTGTACATAAGAAATCAATTCAGTAGGGAAAAAATCGAATGCGGTAGCTCTTGAAGTGGTTTCTTCTTCTGCGGTCGGAAGTCTGTTTCCATTAATGGTTGTGGAAGCCCAAAATGGCGGAAGTCCTCTTAGAGAAACAAATCTTCCCTCTCCCTGATCACGCTCGATGGAAACACCCTGAACTCTCTGTACAGTTTCTGCTGCATTTCTGTCCGGTAGCTTTCCTATACCATCTGAAGCAATGACATTTGAAATATTGATGGCATTTTTCTGCATATTCAGTGCACGGGCTTCACTGTTTTTCAAAGAACCAATTACTACAACTTCATCAATATTTTTCTGTTTCTGAAACATCGAAATAATTCCCAAATCCAGTGACTGATCTGAGATCAGATCAACCGTTATATTTTGAGCTTCATAGCCAATGTATGTAAATTGCAGATCGTAATGGCCAGGTTTAAGATCACTGACAGAGAATTTTCCGTCTACATCCGTAATGACAATTTTTGAACTGCCATTGATCTTAACGGTCGCACCGGGAAGTGGCTGGTTATTATCTGAAACTGTTCCCGTGACGATTTGTTTTTGTGCCGATACGAATATCGTACAGCAGGCAAAAAGAGGAAATAAAGATTTTTTTATAATTGCTCCCATTGTTTACATATATTAAATTTCTATTGCAAAACAACTCAATAATTTTAATATATGTAAATTTTAGATATTAATTTATATTTAATAAATAATGAATGATTGTTAACTCAATCTTACGAAATTATGATTTTGATTATATTGAAATTCCAATGCTTAAACGGTTTAGAATACTGTAAATTAGGGAGTTATTTGAATAGATAAAAAATGAACTGCCTGTAAGCAGTTCATTTTGTTTGATCTTTGGATATGGAATTTATGTGAACAGTCTTAAATATATGAAAGGCTGAATTTTACTATTTGTAAACTTTTTTCTTAAAATAATAGAAAACTATATGATTTTTTTAGCTTTTATCTGAGTAAAAATAGAGCACAAGCATCATACAATCTTCATTGGAAATGCTGACCGGAACGTGTGGCAATTTTCCATTGAAATAAAGTGAATCACCTTCTTGCAGTTCAATTTCCTCATTGTCAATAATATATTTCACTTTACCTTTAAGAATGTACTTAAATTCCCAGGCATCCGTAATTACTTTATCTCTTTTGGAGTTGGGTTGCAAGGTGAGTAATACTGCTTCAAACCCTAATGAATGAAGGCTTTTACTAAAAATATGCATATATTTAAAACCTTCAGCTTCCACTTCTTTTTCTATAACCTGCTGATTTTCTTTAGGTACAAAAATAAATTTTGCATTGGATTTTTTTTCAACACCTTCAAAAAAATAACTGGCATCAATGTCAAGAGACTGGATTAATTCAAGCAAAACCGGCAATGAGGGAATTGTTCTGCCATTCTCAATTCTGGAAACCAAACCATTGCTGACACTTGCTCTAGTAGCAAGATCGTTGATAGTAAGATTGTTTTTCTTTCGAATATCTTTTAGTCTTTTTCCAATACCTATTAGAAAGTCACTCATATCATTTACTGTTTCAGGCTTTTTTATTTATATTGACTGTAAAAATAACAAATAAATAAAATCTGAATGCGAAAAATGTTACAAATAGTAAACATTTCTTAAATTAAATATTTTAAAAGTAATAATTTTAATTCCCATATTTTTTATTTCTTGATCTGTATAATGATCCAGTATTTTGGCATACCGATAAAATGTTGCTCTGGTGAGTCCGAATGGCTTATAAATATCTTCCAGACGTTTTGGGGGATATTTGTAAATGGAGCGCAAAATTAATAGTTTGGATATTGTCTCCGCAGTATAACCCTTTGGTCTTCTTCCTGTTCTTCCTCTCGCTCTCGCACACTGCAAGCCTGCATTAGTTTTTTCTCTTATTAGCTCCCTCTCATACTCTGCCAAGGAAGCCATCGTTTTTTGAGATTTTAATATCAATTAATTTTTTTGATTGCTTTTCTACTATCCTTGGGTAACGTACCCCTGTCATCAATATTTATTTTTACATTAAAATATAAATTATAATTCCATATTAGTGTACGGAGCATTTCATTGAAGATAATAATATCATTAGCAAATGCAGTATGCTTCACTGATATATCTCGTCTCAATACATCTCCTTTTCGAGCTGATTTATGCTCCGTGATATTCTCCGTTTGTAAAAACCAAGGTTCTATTGCTTTTTAATATATGATGCAAATTTTAGACAGGTATCATGATTATCTGCTTCAATTACAACAAAAAAATTGTGTTCAAATTGACCATTATAATTGTTCATACTTAGTTGATCGTTTTTTGAGATTTAATTTTATCTAGAACGTTCCGGTGCTTGGCGAGGTTGCGAACTTCGGAACCGATTATTTTCTGTTAAAGACAAAATTTCTTGCGAAATGTAAACGTGAATTTACTACAAAATCCGCAATCTTGCCAAACGCCTGTTGTGCGTTCGTTTTTTTATTCATCTATAGATTCAATTTCACCAGTTTTATATAATTTTTCAATTAAAGGTTCAAGTTGTTGCCAATTAATCCCTTCTATTTCTTTTTTGTATTTCTCAGTTGTTTCCATATAAGATAAAAGAAACCAAGAATCAATGTGTCCAAATTCAGGTTGATTGCTTAATACAACTTCTACTTGTTGTTTATTCTTTTTATTGTAAAACCCACATTCACAACCGTGAAAAGCGTAATTCCAGCGTTTCGAAAGTTCTCCATTTCTGGGTATTTCTTCGTTATTTTTTGTGATTAACTTTTCGTAATCTTTTTCATTTTCAATATCAAGTCCGTATTTTTCTGCAAGTTTTCGCATCAATTCTTTTCCGTCACTTCGATAATCAATTATGGCTTCTTTAATGACATCAAGTTTAATCTTGATATTATTTTGTTTAAAGAATTTCAACCATTTTTTTAACATTATTTTGATATTTAATTTGTTCAGCGGTTTTTTTAAATGACGCACAACTTGTATATAACCGCTGTATTATAGCGCATATCTATCCAAATTCGATTGGATATGCGATAAAATACATGCTTTTATCTTTTTTCAGTTTATATGAAGTAATCAAAGATAATTATTATAATCTGTTAACAATTGTGGGTTACCATAAATTAAAAAATAAATTACAAATTCCATTTCTTGTGTTAACTGAAGGTAATTTTTTTTTGAATAAGATGATTCTATTTCTTAATTCCCATCTTCTTTATTTCTTCATCCGTATGATTATCAAGAATCTTGGCATATCGATAAAATGTAGCCCCAGTCAATCCAAATGGTTTATAAATATCTTCCGGACGCATTGTTGGATCTTTATAAATTGAACGCAGAAGGATTGGCTTTGAAAGTGTTTCTGCAGTGTATCCCTTCGGTCTTCCGCTAGTTCTCACCTCTTGCTCTTTTAGATTGCAATCCTGAAATAGGTTCTTTCTCATATCAACTCCCTTTCGTAGTCGGCAAGGGATGCCATAAGGTTTAAAAACAGACGACCATTAATCGTTGAAGTATCTACACCATCTACAAGACCTTTTATTATAATCCCTTTATCACTGAAACTTAAGACAAGATCAATAATATTTTTCAAATTTCTACCCAATCTGTCTAATCACCACACATAAAGTTCGTCACCTTCCCCAAACTGTTCAATTATCTTATCGAGCTCCGGACGGTTTTTTGTTGTACCGGAAATTTTCTCCTGATAAATCTTTTGCAGCCTGCTTTTTCTAAAGCTTCAATTTGTAAATCTAAATTTTGATCTTTGGTTGAAACCCGGGCATATCCTATTTTCATAATTTGTTACATTAAACTCATACATTGTAAATTTATGAAACTTCGTCTACTGATACGAGATTTTGAGAAAGTTTATTGAAAAAATAAGATTTTAAAATTAACATCTTTTAAAATCTTAAAATACCACCGTTTTAAAACAAAAAAATGATTTCCAATCTGATTATCCCACTTACTTTCATCAACTCAGCCTTTACATTCTTAAAACTATTACATTCTTAAGAACGGAGAAATCAAGTACCAACAAAAAAAAATTGATATCAATTGGAACAACTTTTATTAAAAAAAAAACATATTGTTCATTTTGTGCTTAGCCTGCTGATTAGGTATTTATAATGAGTTCGGGAAGAGTGGGGTTGGAATGAAAACCTGTAAAAATCGAAGGAGTTCAGGAGCATATAAAATTTATCTGCGAGATCTTAATAGGAGTGTTTAATTATACAACGTATTAAAAAACGTCGAGTTTTGACGCTTTAGGCTATTATATTCACACGATAATTACCTAAAAAATGATATTTAACATATTTTAATATTTTTTTTACTTTAATATCATTATTTTATTACTTTTACGACACTAAAACTAATCACCATAATATGAAACTAAAACATGAAATCGTTCCATAAATTTCGGGAATTCTCCTCATTTTACTAAAAATATCTCCTATAAATAATATTAATACATAATAATTATTATGTCAAAACTTTTATGTCTAAAAACGACGTTGATACTCATCCTTATGTGTTCATCGAATGTTTTCTCACAACTTGTCGGATCTGATACTCAAATTTGGGAGAAATCGACACCATCGCTTCGTGAAGCTGGTAACATGCGCGAAGAAAATCTGGTCAACTTCCATCCTGGAATTAAAAACCGACTTTTCAAAAAGTATATTAAACATAGTAAAAACAAAAGCCATACATTAAGTCTTATCCATACCTCAAAAGAGAACGAAAAAATATGGGAAAGAGAAGAAGGAAAGAGTTCTTTAAGCAATGATACCTATAAAGTAAAAAACAGTAAAAAAGTTTTTAAAATCAAAAGAAAACCTAGTATTTTCACCTTAAACAGTAATGCAGAAAGGGAAAAAGGAAAAAGTGACAGTTTACAGATTTCTTTTGAAGACCGTAATCTTTATGAGCTCATATTTATACCTAGAAAATCAAAGCCATTGGATATTAATAAGATACATTCGTATTTATCTATCAAATATGGGATATCGCTGGAAAAGGGAAAATATTATGGCAGTGACGGAAAAATTATTTGGGATCCCGAAAAACATAAAGAGTTTAAAAACAGACCTACCGGTTTGGGAAGGGACGATGGAAATGAACTTTACCAAAAACAGTCTTGTAATCAGGAAGACCAATTTTTAAGCATCGGTAAAACTGATATTAAAAATCTTAATGTTGAAAATACCAGCGTATTCGATCATAATAATTTTGTTATATGGTCTGATGATGACAAAAAAATGTCTCTTAAAAAAGATGGAAATTTTGATGTTCTTGAAAGAAACTGGGAAATTAATTTCATTGGCTCAACCATTTCAAAAAAAGATTATAAAGTAAGAATTGATAAGAAAACAATCAATCCTGATAACTTACCCTTGGTATATTGGATGATTTTAAAAAGTGAAAATGGTGTAGCAAATAAGATACAAGGCGTAACAGATGATAATTATGTTACTTTTTCTAAAGTAAACTTTATTGATGAGCACGATTCTGATTTGTTTAACAGATTTACTTTTGCAGTAACACCACTACGCTCTGATACAAAAGATGATTTACAAATATCTGAAGGTTCCGAAATTACAATGGATCAGATTTCTCTTGATTTGGAGCAAATAGTTCTTTATCCTAATCCTGTAAAAAAAGGAGCCCAATTTAACGTAAAATTCCCACCTATGGAGAACTTAAATATATCAATTTATGATGGTGGAGGAAGACTTGTAAAGTTGGAAAAAATCGATCATAAAGCAAGATCTTATTCCAATTCACTCACAACTGAAAGTTCATATCTGGTCACTCTTACAAAAGACGGAAAAGTGATTAAAACGTTTAAATTAATTGTCAACTAAGCCATAATCATGAAAATAAAATTAAATAAACTTCCTTTTAGTAAGAAGTCGGCTTTATTAGCGAGCTTTTTTTTTGTTATGTTTGTTTTTGCGAGTTTTACAAAAGAAGACAGGGACAAGGTAAGAGAATGGAAGAAATCATGGAGTAGAACTAATCATAAAAATAATGGAATCTTATCTGAGAAATCTGATTTCAAACTATTGTCTCAATTATTTAATACTGATAGACGCAATTCCTTTCCTGTAAATAATGTCAGTGAAAAAAAAACTTTAAGTACGGGGAATTTTAAATCTGAAAAAATAAATCACAGTATTTCAGAAAAAACGATATCTGAAAATATTATAAATTTTTCTGCTGTTGAAAAGGAAGGTACTATTGGCGTATTTTCTGATAATGAGGAAGACCGTATTAGAGATAATTTCTTCAGCATTAATATTCCAAAAGTTCCTTACGATGGACTACATGTCTTTTTAGAATATGAACTTTTTGGTTTAGCTTATCATCAATCAGTTTCACGTTCAGTTAATCATCATCAATCAATCGGTGGAGAAATTATTGTGCCATCTTCAGAATGGAGTCATCAGAAAGAAGAGCTAAATCCATCGTTATTAAAAGAAGGGCTTAACACCATACTTTTTACTTCTCCTTCATCAGGTATTAAGTACAAGATTAAAAATCTGAAAATTGTATTTGAAAAAAGTAAATCTGAAATAAAAGATTTTGGTATCACTTCTCTTTTGTCTGGAGATGTTCTTTATGTCAAAGGCTTCAGTAAAAATTCACTTTCAATCAATAACACGGATATTACTTCTAAAAATGGGGAGTTTGAAAAGGTATTTAAAATAAATGAAATAGATAAAAAATCAGGTAATTTCGTTATTATAAGAGAAGGAAGCAGAGAGTATGTTAAGATTCCCAATGATATCAAGTCATTTAAAATAGTCAACAATAATATTTATAATTATAAATCAGTGGATCTTTCCAAAGATCAGGAACTTGATCTTAATTATGAGGACTTGAATCTTAAAGTTGACAAAGAAAGCACAGAGACAGCTTCTGTAGACTTATTAAAACTAAGAGAAAAAGATTTCCCTGCTGTTTCTAATGGTCTTAAAAACGTTACATCAAACAATTCCGCATACAGAATTTCGTTAAAATCAGGACAGCTTACAAAAAAATTAAAAATTAGCATTCCATATGACGAAAAGAAATTAGGTCTTACATCTCCAAAAGAAATTAAGATTTTCTCTTTTGACTATGAAAGAAAACAATGGAAGATGGAGCCATCTACAATTGTTGACGAACAAAATAAAATGGTTACTTTTGAAAGTAATGGTGATGGAGATTTTATAAATGGAGTAATTTCTGTCCCTGAATCACCGCAAACAAACGCTTCTTCCCCAACAAGTATGAGTGGTATCAAGGCAGGCGATCCTACTGCAGCAATGCATTTTGTTTCACCTCCAAGTGCAAGTCAGAACGGTGATGCAGCAATGTCATATCCTATTGTAATTCCCTCAGGACGTAATGGTTTGCAGCCCAATTTATCAATTACTTACAATAGTAGTACTGGAAATGGCTGGATGGGAGAAGGCTGGGATATCAGTGGTATTTCATCTATAGATTTAGACACAAGATGGGGCGCTCCTTCATTTGATTCTACCGGTGAATCGGAATTGTACTCGTTGGACGGTCAGATGTTAGTTTATGAAGACAACTATTTACCGCAAAGACATAATATTAATGCAAATGGAATATCAACGGCCATGCAGCCAAGAAATTCCACTGGATACAAATCTTTCTATTTACGCAAGGGGCACGATTTCAGTAAAATTGAGAGGTATGGAACCACTCCTTCAGATTATAGATGGGTTGTAACCTCTATAAATGGTATAAAATCATACTATGGCGGTGATGAATCTGCTATTGATCAGCAATCTGTTCTTCGTGCCGTTTCAGGTCAGATTATTAAATGGGGCATTTATAAAGTAGAAGACACATATCGTAATAATATAAAATACTACTATGATAACAGTTCTTTAGGTGCGCAGTCAACTGAAAATTCAAATCTCGCAGGAGGACGTATTTTTAACATCCATTCTATTTATTATACAGGAAAGGATGGGAATGATGGTGGTTATTCAATTGTTTTTGAGAAGGAAGCATCAATTTTAAGAAAAGATTTACTGATTAATGCAAAACAAGGAGCTAAGCAAATAACTCCTCATAGATTAGATGTTATAAAAATTTATGATAATTTGGGTTTTTCACCTACACAATATTTTAAATCATATAGGTTTTGGTACAAAGATGGAGAGTTCAACAAAAGCTTATTAACAAGATTTTGGGTAGCAGAGCAAGAACACTATTTCAATACCTTTGATCTTGAATATCACAATGAGGTTAGCAATGCAGGAAATCCTTTACCTTTATTTGGTCCTGATACAAGTGTTACTACATTTCAACCGGATTCTTCTCTGTTTGAACTTCCACCTGGTCATAATCCTGCCAAAATTAATACAACCTACACTAAAGAAGAAGGGTCTGCTTTTCGATTAAGCATCATGCTGGATTTTTTAACTTTCACCCAAAATCCATATGGTAATATTATATTGTATTCTCCCCTAACAAGTAGTTCTCACGCAAAAGCCAGGGGCGCACAGCAACTTGTAGATTTTGATGGTGATGGAATTCCTGATATCTTGTATAAAAAGAATAATGGATTGTACCTTAGACCAGGAAAATTATCTAGCACAGGTATCTTAGGTAGTTTTGGATTTGAAAAAAAGATAAAAAATTTACAAAGTAATTTTGCTTATACAGAGACTAAATCAAAAAGTAGAGGTAAAGATTTTGGAGGTTCAATAAGCTTTCTAAACTGGAGTATATTTGCAAATACCTCAAATATTAAGACTACTAATAAAAGTACAACAACAACTTATCTGATTGATGCAAATTCTGATGGTATTATGGATGTAGTTGATGGAAAAAACGTGTGGTTTAACAGAATTGATAATGGCATTCCAACTTTTACCAAGTTTAGTGAGTCTACAGAAAATATGGTTATAAAGGCAAAGCCAGTTGAGCCTGTTGCTCAAGATGTTTTACCAAAAGATGACGTTGTTAAGGTTTGGGTTGCTCCGCGTGACGGTTATATACGGTTTCGTGATGAAATTTCAATTGAAAACGTGAATGGAGCTAATGCTGTTTATTCAGTCGAAATACCTTCTGGCCAATATACTTACTCTCAACCTGTAAGGATTTATTTAACAAAAATACTAGCAGGTATGTCGCCTCAATCGATTAACATTCGCAGGTATAATGATTACTTCTCTCAGATACAGGCCATGCCACCTCTTAATTCAAGTAACCACTTAGGATATAACAGCTCTAATATGCTTTATATCAGATCTGGAGAAAAAGTATTCATAAAACTTCATCAGAATCAAGATGAGAATTATAAAGTGTTTTCAAATCCAGAGATATTTTATGTGGATGCGTCCGGCAATGATTTACTTAATTCAACAATCACAGATGTAGACGGCTTTAATATCAATAACGGAAGCTATTCTACAAATTTCTTATTGAATAATTATGAGTCTGGTGTAAAGTTAGATCATTATGGAAGTATAGTAGTAAATGTACCTCAGATTATTTTCAATAGATTAAATGATCAGGTTAAAATTCGTGTTCTTGTTCAAAATCTTATCACTAATCAAACTACTCAGTTGTTTTCTCAAACGTATGGAAATTTACAAACAACTTTGACGATACCTGCATTTACTTTAAATGCAAATATTTCAGACCCATCAGTATTGTTGTTCCTGGTTGAGAGTACTTCTCACATAGCTTACAAAAATACAGGTCTCAATAATATTACTGTTAATTATCTGACCGGAGGAAATAATTATTTATTAAATCTGGTTCCAAAATATAATTCTACCTACATAACGGATCATAAACCTAAAATTAGTTTATCTAATTACACTAATAATTTTCCACCAGGAACAAAAACATATACTGTTCAAATCAATAAGAACATTCCGTTGTCTCAATTTAACAATTTCCCTGACTGTACTTTTACTTATGTAATAAAAAAAGCGGGTCAAGTTCTCGGTAAACGAAAAGTTTTTATTGTGCATAATAATGGTGTTACGTCTTTGTATGAAATGAATTTGGAAACAAACCAAACTATTTCGGGCATCAATGGAGTTCCAGTATACACAGATGACTTATCTTCTTTTTTTATTCCGAGGGGACACGAACTTTCAATTCAGGTCTTTTTGGAAAATGCTTACGATAGGGAAGCTTATAATAAATTAACATCATTTTTTTTGCAGAAAGCCTTTAATGTATATTATGATAACGATGTATTACTGACCACAGTTCCTGAAACATCCATTCATTCTGAAGACATGAACCCCATATCCAAAATTTATAAAAACTGGGGTCAATTTCTCCACAGAGATATTTATGACAGTAAATGTGTTTTAGATTCGCAATGTGATGAATATGGTGTTTTGGTAAAATATGCACCTCCAATAATTAATATTAATACCGCAAACTGTAATCATCTTACTGATCCCGATCAAATCCAGGCTTGTGTAGCACAAAACTCTACGATGGTAATGTCAGAGAGTCTTTTTCCTCTGACAACCTATAAAGTTGGACAGACTGAAAAATGGAAAGGTGCAGGACCGGAACAATATTCCTCAGCGGATGCTTTTAAAGATGATGAATTTTCTACAGGAGTGTTTACGAATCTACCTCTTGATTTCGATCCTGCAAATTCAGAAGATCTTAGCAACGTAGGACCAGATTCTGAAATGACAACAATGAAAGCTGTAGATAAAATTTATTTAAGTAATTCAAAAACTAAGTCTTACAGTGGAGGAGCTTCAGGCAATATAGGTGTTGGAGCAAGTATGGGATATTCTGAATCATCTCTTGTTGATCCTCAAGGTAGTATTTTACTACAAGATTTTAATGATTTAAACGGTGACGGCTATCCAGACTTTTTTAGCAAAGAAAGAGTTCAATTAACAGAACCTACTGGTGGGCATAAAGCGCCACAGGCAGCATTTATTGGAGATTATGTATCAATTTCTGACAATTATCAGAATGCAATTACATTAGGTGCAAATTTTAATGTGAAGGCATTTAAAACAACTGGATCCAATGCTAAAACAGGACTTGGCAGAGGAACTACCGCACAAGCAGATAACTCAAGTGCCTGGTCTCCGGCAGTTGGGGTTAATTCGTCATATAATTTTGATTCAAAAGATTATGGAAAGGCATATTGGATGGATATCAACGGTGACGGATTAATCGATAGAATTTCTAATGCTTCGGCCTCTGGCTTTACCACTAGTTTAAATTATGGTACAGGAATGTTACCAGCAACAAATTTTTATAATTCAAGTACCTATTCATCAGTGCCTGTTGGCTCTACGGGGATGTCATTTGGAACCTCCCTGTCCAGTTTGATAAATACTTTAGCAGCGTTAGGATCAAACTTCGGACTTGAAATTGGAGTTGGGTCATCAAAATCTTCAAGTACTTCAGAAAAAACATTTGAAGACGTAAACGGTGATGGATTAATCGATCTTCTTTCTGTGAGTTCATCAGAGCTGAGTGTAAGTTATAATCTTGGGAACAAATTTTCAGATCCTGTAAATTTAAAAAAACAGTCTAATCAGAATATAAACTTTACTGAAGAACGTCAAGATTTAAGTGGGTATGCTAATATCGGAGGTCACATTTATTTACCAATTGGTCCAATTCCTATTTTTCCTTTCTTCTTTTTGTTTAACCTATACATAAAGGTGGGGGTAGATGCGTCAGCAAATATTGGAATGACTATCTCAGAAGTAAAAAAGGGATTACGGGATATGAACGGCGACGGATACAATGATCTTATAAGATACGAAGGAAATGACATCATCGTGAATTATTCACGTATCGGAAAAACCAACAAACTTAAAAGTGTTACAAATAATGTTTCTAAGCAAAGCTTTGAAATTGATTATAAATACACAACCCCTGATTATAATGATCCAAATGCTAGATTAGTTTTAGGAGAAGTTAAAATATTGAATCCTGATGTTTTTTCTCCTACTTATACACAGTCAACTGTTGATAAAGATATTATCACAACATTTCATTATGAAAGTGGCAAATATGATAGAAGAGAAAGAGAATTTTTAGGTTTTGAAAAAGTAGAAACCCATGAATTTAGTGAAGGAAATACTTTATATAGAAAAAATGTAGATATGTTTTATAATAAAAGCTTCCATACTGCAGGACTTCTTAAAACGTCTGAACAATACTCTGGTTCTAACGCTATTCTTTCAAAGGTGAAGAATGAATATAAACTATACAAATTTAATACGGGAATAACACAACTTGTCGCAACTGATCCAAATGATTTCGAAGCCTTTGATTCCGGTGGTAGAGAAGGAAGGCGTATGGCTAGGATTTTACCAGCCAAAGTGACCAACTCTCAGTATGAAAACAATGGAATTATTGAAAATTCGAAAGTTATGACTTATAATGCAATAGGTCTTTTGAAAAATCATATGTATTCAAGTCCGACATTAACTTATAACTCTGAAATTTCATACCATCAAGGTCTAAGTAACAATATGATTTCAGTGCCACAATCCATTGATGTTTATGCTGGATCTTCTCCGGGAGGTTCTGCATTAAGACATAGAGAAACTTCTGTAAATGCTAATGGTGATATAAATCAGATTAAAGTCAAAGTGAATAGTTCTCAGTTTGCAGTGACTGACTTGACCTACAATAATTATGGTAACCTTACCCGTATTCAATATCCTTACAATGATACTTATTCTAGGTATAAACTTGATTACGAATATGATAATATATATAATAAATATATTATTAAGACTACCAATGCATTCTATGAAACTTCAACAGCAGAGTATAACTCAAGATTTGATGTTCCAACAAAAATTACTGATATTGGAGGAAATACTACAGAATATATGTATGATGATAATGGGAGATTACGTATAGTGCTAGGCCCAAGGGAAGCGAGCCTTCCCCCCACAAATCATTTTGGAAAATACACCATACTATATGAATATAATATTATTCAAAAAACCCCAGGCTCCAATATAAATGTTTATAGAGTTAATACGAAGCACTACAATGAGGAAGATCCTGAAAATCCGGTAGAAACAATTGCTTTTTCTGACGGTCTTGGTAGAGTAGTTCAGGTTAAGAAGGATATTGAGCATGTGGGAGTTGAAAGGATGTCAATATCGGGAATTACAAATTATGATCTCTTTGGCAGAGCGGTGAAACAATTCCACCCAAGTTCCGAGAATAAAACGACTGCGCCATTCAATCTGCAAAATCCCAATAACTACTTGGTATTATCCAGTCAGCAACCTTATTTCAGTTCGACGCAATACGATCTTAAAGATCGAATCATAAAATCGACTGATGAGGATAATGTGGACGTAAATATCGAATATGATATTGAGAATGGTTTATTTAAAACTAAAACAACTATTCCTTCAGTCAGTCAAAATAACGAGTCATTTTCAAATGCTGAGGGAAAAACTATCAAAAGTATAAATTATGTCAATAATCAGCCTCTTACAACAAGTTTTGAATATGATACCACAGGAGAGCTTTTAAGCTCAACTGATCCTCAGGGCTATGTGACCTCTTATACTTATGATATGGGTGGAAGAACACTTTCTGTATCACATCCTGATAGAGGAAATACAACTTTTACTTATGATCCTGCCGGAAATCTTACAAAAAAATATACAGATAATATAACCAATAGTTCCGATTATACCGGAGGACAATTTATTTCGTACAATTATAATATTAACAGATTAATCAATATTCATTTTCCAAATCTTCCAAATGGTTCAAATCCTAATAATGTGCAATATGTGTATGGTGATGTGGGAACAGGAAATAATACTGGAAAATTAATTTATAAATCCGATGCAACCGGCTATACAACCTATGAATATGGTATTCTTGGCGAAGTTATCAATGAAAATAGAACGGTATATGGAAATTATATCCAGCCAATGTATTTCAATACAGCTTATAAATATGATAGCTGGAACCGAATTAAGCAGCTGACCTATCCTGATGGTGAAATATTAAATTATCAATATGATTTTGGTGGGAATTTAAAAAAGATAATTAACGAGAGCGGATATGAATATATCTCAAATGTCAAATATGATGAATATGAACAGAGAACGAATATTTTTTATGGTAATAGCACAAAATCTGAATTTTCATATTATTATAGCAGCAGAAGATTGGCAGGACATACCTTATCTACAATAAGCCCTTCACCACAAGGACTACTTGCAAATCAGTATAGTTATGATGGTGTCGGAAATATAAGAAGATTAGAAAATTTTGCTGACGTTTCATCAAATCAGATGGGTGGTGGATATTGGTTTGATTATCAATATGATGAGTTGGGAAGGCTTGCGGGGACTAAAGGTGAATTTAGAATAAAGACCTTTAGGGACGAAACTACTCCACCGGAGCCGGGTTGGTCACCTTACTCAGTAAGTAATTCAACTGTGGATCTCCAAATGCATTACAATGAGTCTGGAGGTATCATCCACAAAGGGCAAAAACATATACAGGATTTAGTAACCAATCCAGTTAATTCATATGAAAATGATTACGAATATGATAATCATAAGGTGGTAAGTATTACAGATAGTAATACAGGTTTTAATACCATATTCAAATATGACTATAATGGAAATACTATTGAAGAATATGACATGAATGGTTCCAAAATGATGTATTGGGATGAGATGGACAGAATGAGAGCATTTTATAATGATCATGCAGGGGTTTATCAATACTACACCTACGATGACGGGGGAGAGAGAACCATAAAGTATAATTTATCTGCCGGCTCGCAACTATATCAAAATGGAGTCTTGATCAATCCAGGTTCATTAAGTCTTAATGACTATAAAATATATTCGAGTCCGCAAATAGTAGTTTCATCTGACGGAAGATATACCAAACACTATTTTGAAGGGTCAACAAGGTTTGCAAGCAGAATTGTTGATGGAACTGATATCTTTTTGAATAGTTCTGTAAGAGGAACTGCTACAAAAACAGAAGATAAATCGGAAGATGCTGAAGTAGACTTTAAATCCTATCTGAAAAAAGCGGGTATAGAGGGTGAAATTTCAGTTGAATTAGAAAATTTAGTCTCGAAAAATGGTCAATCAAGATTATATTATCTTCATGGTGATCATTTGGGAACTGCAAATTATGTTACTGATGAATATGGTGAAACCA
This sequence comes from Chryseobacterium indoltheticum, assembly GCF_003815915.1. Taxonomy (NCBI): domain Bacteria; kingdom Pseudomonadati; phylum Bacteroidota; class Flavobacteriia; order Flavobacteriales; family Weeksellaceae; genus Chryseobacterium; species Chryseobacterium indoltheticum. The sequence goes on along the minus strand of NZ_CP033929.1, from coordinate 3,379,693 downwards.
CCCAGTTTTTCTTAAATTTACCATTTGGTGAAACTATGGCAGAACAGATGACAGGTGTTTATGATAACCCTTATAAGTTTAATGCTAAAGAACTTGATCAGGAAACAGGATTTTATTATTACGGAGCGAGATATTATAATCCTAAATGGAGTATTTGGCATGGTGTAGACCCGCTGGCGGAAAAGATGCCAAGCTGGTCCCCGTATAATTATACTTTTGATAATCCAATAACATTGATTGATCCAGATGGGCGTGCCCCTTCTCCACCTTATAGATGGGCTAATCTAAATGTTCAAATTACATGGTCTAACAAAATGATTGACTATGATAATGGTGATGGTACAATTAATTTTAGAGGTCAAAGTGGTTATATGATGGCTAATGATAGGAAAAATTGTTTATATGTTATAAATCCTCAATATGCTTTACTTAATGACTTAATTCAAGATCAAAACGGTAATTATGGTCCACAAACATGGCAGGCTATAAAATCTCTTGACGCCTCATCTCAACAAAGCTATAAATCTAATTGTTATGGATGGGTTCTTACTGGTGGATTATATTTTATTAATGCAACTACTAGAGAAATTGCTGATTTCCTTACAGCAGATGGATATGCCTATATGGGAACCCCATCAAAAGGAACAAATTATAAAAAGGGTGATCTGCTATTATGGGATGGGCATATTATTGAAGCAACAGGTCAAAGCAAAAAGGGTTTATTATGGCAGTCTAAACAAGGGACTAATGAAGTTTTTGAAGGAACTCTTCCAGAAGTATTATATGAAAATACTTCTTGGGCAGCCGAGCAAGGATCTACTTCGAACGCTATACTTTTTCGTCCTAAATCTAATTCCAAGGATTTAATAATGAATAAAAATAGAAACCCCGTAGGAACAATAAAAAAAGTAACAAATGAAGATCATCAAAAAATTCGCAAACCTGATTAGGCTTTTATCAATTTGTAGTATTTTACTCGGTATTATTGGTTGTAAAAAAGAAGAAACAACCAATAATATTGAGAAAAAAGAAAACTTGGGATTAAGGGGGGCTGTTACTAGTAGGCAATCTGAAATACTACAATCCAACAAATGGAAATTAAGAAAATATAAAGTATACGATCAAATCAACGGGACTGTCGTTTATGAAAAAAATGTGGAAAATAAGATTATTTCTTTTAATGAGAAAAACATCTTTATTAATAATAAAGTTTCAGGAAAAGTTGATTATAAAAATAACAGATTTATAATCAATAAAATAGATACTCTTACAAATGAATTTTATTTATTACATTTAAGAAATGATCAGTTAATTTTAAGGAATGATGTTTATTTTATTAAAGAACGGAAGAATATTAAGCGCTTAAAAATTGAACTCAATTTGAGTACTGATACATTAAAAAATAATAAGGATTTTTATAAAATAGAATATTAGGTAAATAATTCGTCTCACAACTGAGGCGGATTTTTTAAACTATTTTAATGTCTTGTATATTTTTAATCTATCAGAAAAACTAAACAAATTATAATTATTAATTTGAGAAGCTTAACCCCACTATTCCCGCACGATTGTATCGTGTGGGAGTTTTATAAATAGGCTCTATGGTAGTAAAATCATATCCCAATCTTAGGCAACACAGTTTTTCTATAATAATCCCAAATGGAGCTTTTGGTATGGTGTGGATCCACTGGCAGAAAAGTTCCCAAGTTGGTCGCCGTATGCTTATTCGTTTGATAATCCTGTGAGGTTTATTGATTCAGATGGAATGGCTCCAACTGACATAGTTTATTACGGGTAATTACAGGGATCAAGTGTTAGCTCAATTAAGAGGCTCAACGGATGGACAACTAAAATTGTCAATGAATCATTTATCGGGTAAAGTCACAGAAAAAGCGGTAGAAGGAGTTAAGCTAAGTAAAGCATCTCAAATGATATTAGATGCATCAAATGACTCATGTAATATTTCAGAATTAAGATCAGATGGTGATTATTTGACGGATTCTGGAATCGAATATCAGGGTGGCGCATACGAGGGAAGTAGAATGTTGGATGATGGAAGATTATTGAGTACCAACGTAGTAAACCCTATGGTTACTGAAAAAGTTGATGAATTATCAGGAAATACTGACGGTGCCACTATAAAACATGAATTATTAGAAACTATTATAGGTGTTTTAAATAGTCCTGGTAGTCCAGCTGCAACATCACCCCAAAACAGGGCTAAAGGTTATGATGCTGCTCATAAAGGTGCAAAAGCCTTAGACAAAAACTACAAAGACCTTGATGCTGTTGGTGGTAGGCTTGAAAGACGCAGGATACATGCAAATGGAAAAACGGTAGAGACACAAGAGTATTTTATTAAAGATAGAAAAACTGGCAAAGAGATATCAACAGGTAAATTTGAAGCTGATAAAAAGAAATAAATGCAAATACAGAAATTTTTTAACATCGCTATTATTTATATAATAATTATAACGAGCCAAACTAAAGCTCAAGAAACAATCGTGGATATTAAATCTAAAGTTGTTAAAATAGATTCAACAAAATCATTTTATATAATAGACATAGGTATGAAAAAAAACAAAGGTGTTTTCATTATTTCTAAGACATGTGATAACTATTTATTGAAGAAAATGAAAATCAAAAAAAATGGTGAATATATATTTAAATTAAGATACAGACCACATAATCCTAATAATAGTTTTCTGCCAAAGAAAGATATAATTGTTGAATATGCTGATGACAAACTTGTTTGGAGCAATAGGATGAAAAAGACATTTTACGAGGAATGTTTAAATATGTGTGGCTTATTTATAAACAACAATGTAAAATCAAAAGAATGTTTAATTAATAAATAATAAAAAGCTACACTATCCCACGAGGTGTGTAAGTTAAAAGTTAGGGTTTAGATTTTTATAATCTGAGCCTTTTTTTAAAAAAGGATAAATTGGTTAGAACAATACTCCAATTTTGAAGAGACATCGTACTGATGGACGGAATATAGTACCTTGGTTTATTAACTCGGTAAAAATGACGGAAGTTTTAGAGTAACTAAAAATTTCTTAAGTCCAACAATGTGGAAGGCGCTACACGATTATGGTAGTGTAAGTCTCCCCGAACGTTGGACAGAATTACACCCTCAGTTTGTATTGTAAAACTATAAAATATTTCATTATGTTTTTTGATGTTGAGGAATTTTTTTGGAAAGGAGAAAACTCAGAAAAGGCATTCTGCGCTGATGAGTTTTCCTTTTCAACAAATACTGCATTGATGAAAGATTCTGTAACTTTCGTGCAGTCTCTGATTGTTGTAATGTTTTATCCATTCCGAAGTTCTTTCTCGAACTTCAATCAAATTATTAAAAATTCTTGCATCCAAAACTTTGCTGACTCATAACATAAGTAAACAACAATACGGAAGAGATTCTGGCTCAGGATGAATATAACGAACTTTCTTAGCTTAAGACCAAAAAAGTAGATGGAACTGACGCTTCAATACCATTTGAAACTTTAGATTATATCAATGATTCCTTAATAAAATCGATTAAAATATAAAAAGTTATGATTATTAGTGGATTACATATTTTCAGCAATAAATATACATATTAATCAGTATCAAATTTGTACCATAAAATTATAACTATTTGATATTCATATATAGTTATTTTTGAAGAAGTCAAGTAATTATTGATTAGCAATAATCGCTACATATTATAAACTGCTTTAGATATTTTCTAAAGCGGTTTTTTTATGTCTTAAATACTAAAATATGAAGTGTACATAAGTAATTTCCCGGAGTGGTCTTGATTTTGCAAAAAGAAGTAATGGCTGAAGATACAACCAACTTCCTTTTAGCATTATGATAAATCAAAAGACCATTTTATGAACCGTAAAGAATTTCTCAGACATTCACTTTTAGGAGTTGGAGCATTGTACTTCTCAAGCTTTCCATCAGTTTTATTTGGAAAAGAAAACGAAGCTAAATTCGAAACAGAAAATTTAGAAATTGAAAATGTTATTATTGGCTCCGGTTACGGTGGAGCTGTTGCTGCTTTGCGTTTGGCAGAATCCGGACATGAAGTAACAATTCTTGAAATGGGTCTTAATTGGGAAAAGTCTGGCGAAAAATTTTCTCCTATGATTAGTCCCGGAAAATCTGCAGCTTGGCTGAGAACTAAAACAATTGCCCCATTTTTTAATATTTTCAATACCAAAAAATATACAGGAACGCTTGATCGATGGGATTTTAGCAACATCAAAATCTGGATGGGAAGAGGAGTTGGAGGCGGATCTCTTGTTAACGGAGGAATGGCCGTCTTGCCCAAGAAAGATTATTTCGGCGAAGTATTTCCAGAACTGAATACTGAAGAGTTTTATAAAAAATATTTTCCATTGGCTGAAAAAGAGCTGGAAGTTAATTCTGCAGATGAAAATTTTCTAGAAAACTGCAGTTTTTATAAATTCAATAAAGTCGGTGAACAAGAAGCTCATAAAGCAGGATTTAAAACCGTTCGTGTTCCGAATGTTTATGATTTTAAATATATGGAAGATGAATATGAAAATAAAGTTCCCCGTTCGGCTTTGGCTGGTGAAGTGATTTACGGGAACAATTACGGTAAAAAATCTTTAGACAAAACCTATCTTAAAAAAGCTCAGGAAACAGGTAAAGTTCATATTCATGATCTGCATAAAGTTGAAAGTATAGCAAAAGGTTCAGATAATACCTACATTTTAGAAGTTATCCAGACAAATACTCTTGGTGAGACGGTTGCAAAAAAGAAAATTGTTTGTAAAAAACTATTTTTATGCGCCGGTACAATGGGAACTTTAGAATTGCTTTTAAAATCATCAAATGATAATAAATTAACCCTAAATTCTGAAGTAGGACAAAACTGGGGCAATAATGGAAATTTCATGACCGGTAGAAATTTTGTCAAAACATTTTCCGGTGGAACTGGCGTAAACCATTCTACAATTCCCGTTGGTGGAATTGATAATTGGGATGATAAGGAACACCCGTTTTTTTCGGAAATTGCACCGCTTCCAATGGGAATGGATGTAGCAACTTCACTTTATTTAATGATCAATCCGGTGCCCCAAAAAGGGTCTGTGTTCTTTAATCCGGTTTCTAGAAAAATAGATTTAAAATGGTCTGCAGATAACGTAGCTCTTGCCAGAAAAAATGCAGAATATTTTATTAAAAAAATGAATAAAGCAAACGGAGGAACAAGAGCGCACTTGCTTTTTAATAACGGATTCGGAGCTGATATTTGTTACCATCCATTGGGTGGTGCTACATTGGGAAAAGCAACAGATATGAAAGGCAGACTTAGAGGATCTGAAAATCTTTATATCATTGATGGATCATTAATTCCCGGAACGATTGGTGTTAATCCGTTTTTAACGATTACGGCATTGGCAGAATATTGTATAGAGCATATTATTTCTGAAGATTTTTCATAAGGTTTAATTATCGTTTCAATATTTAGAAAATATTTATAACTAAAAGCGGATGCTTATCATTCTAAACACCCGCTTTTTTATTTCTATTAAAGGTTATTTTGCTTTAGCGGCCATTGAAACTGTCGCAGTCAAATCATCTCTTTTTAGAGTAACAAAACTTGCTTTTCCATCTTTAAAATCGAATTTTAAAAGGTTAGGATAATCTGTAATTTTGAATAATCCATTTTTTAGATAAACCAGTTCATTATCATTTTTTCCTTTAAAATGGTCTAAAAGTTCTGACTCTACATAAAGACGGTTGTTTTTTTCGATTATTTTGGTTTCCATTCCTTGTGCGAAAAGAAAATCATCATACGTCCCAATAAGTTGCTTTTTTAGACTTGCAGGGATTTCCTGAGTTTTTTCATTCATTGTTTTTCCTTCCCAATTCATTACAGATAAGATTGTTTTTTGTGTTGCTCCCATCACAGGAAAACGATTCGGTTTTTCACCATTGGCAAGAAATGCAAAACCATTTCCGTCTTTCATGGTACCCATCATGGTTCCGCCAACTCCGGTATTTGAACCATTACAGGTAAACCAATCATAATTATTGTATCCAAAAGATTTTTGCCATCCGTAGCTCCATCCGCCAACTGCGTTTTTTAAAGCGGTTACTGCCGTTACTTTTTTGGCTACATTGTTAGAAATTACTTTGTTGTTTTTATTGCGCAAAGCATTTTGCATTTCGATAGCTATTTTAGCTAAATCAGTTGGGGTAGACCATAATCCTGATGCTCCAACTTGTGGCGTAATTGGCAAACCTGTTTTTATCACTTTCCCGTCTTTGTCGTGAACTGATGCAACATTTTTTAGAAATCCTTTTTCATTTGGTTGAATCATTGTTGTATTTTTTAATCCAAGCGGAGAAAAGATGTATTCTTTTGCAAGCTCTGCAATCGGTTTATTGAAAGTATCTTCCAATGCCATTTGAATGATTGTGTAACCACCACCGCTGTATTGCCAATTGGTTCCCGGCTCAAAAGTAAACTCAATTTCCTTATCGTATCTCGGGATTTTTCCTAAAAGACTTTCTTTTATCGTTGGGATTTTTTCGCCTTCATAATGGTCTTCGAAACCACTTTGGGTAGTTCCTGAGGTATGATTCAGAAATTGTTTCCAAGTCGGAGCATTGTTTTCTGTGAATTTACTTTTTGGTAAATGCCATCTTTTCAAAGATTTGTCAATCGGTTCATTTAGATTAATTAAACCTTTTTCTTCTAAAATAAAACAAAGAAGCGCAGTGATTGGTTTGGAAATAGAAGCCGTAGAAAATGCTGTATTTTCGTCTATCTTTTCTGGAGAACTTGCCGACTTCTGACCAAATTGTTTAGAGTAAACAATCTTATAGTTTTCAAAAACGACCACGCTAAATCCGGGAAGTTTGTACTTTTCTAACTGTCCTTCAATTTTCAAACTGTCGGTAAGAAAACTGTAATCTTTTTTCTGAGCAAAAACCTGAAAGCTTGCAAAGAATAATAGAAAAAAGCTGATGTAAGAAATTGTTTTCATTGTATCGTTATTTAAGGTTTGATAAATATTTCGATACAAAGATGTGCAAGAGCAGAATCTTATGCGACCGAATAAATGTATTCGACCCTAGTTCGAGAGAAAAATGGGTAAGAGTAATAAATTAGAAAGTACGAGTAATTACAAACTTCTGTTTTATAATGCTTTACGATAAGAAGTTGGCGTGTTTCCGGTTTGTTTTTTAAAAGCTGTATTAAAAGAAGATTTCGAGTTAAAACCAACTTCATATAAGATTTCAAGAATGGTAACCTTCGATTTTGATGAATCTTTCAGAATTTGCATTGCATTTTCAATTCGGTACGTATTCACAAAATCATAAAAATGCTGCCCCAATTGATGATTAATTAAAACGGATAATTCGCGAACAGGAACATTGATTTCTTTTGAAATATCCTGAATCTTTAAATCCGGATTAAGAAAAGGTTTTTCATCAGTCATGTATTTTTTAAGCTTCAATAAATCTTCATTTAATATTTCCGGTTTTATTGTTTTTTCTTCCAAAGGAAAATCGGAAACGAGTTTCAATTTTGAATCAATATTTCTGAATAGCCCAGGATTATTGAGTGCTTTATACAAGTACCAGCAAGTGATAAAAGGCTGTAGCATGAGAATTCCTATCTTAATCCAATCAGAAATGTAGGGATAATCGGAAAATTTGAAAATGTTTTTGAAAATAACAATCACATAAAGAGCTGCCAAAACCCCGGTAAGCTGAAACAACCATTGATAAGAATTAAGATTTCCTCCTGAATTATTCTCCAGATAAAGTTTTTTTGCTCTTCTCAACAATAGAAAAACTGCCGTAAAATAAACCACAACCTGAATATGAAACAACCAATGAGTTAACTGCAACTCAATCATATTTTGGCGATTGATGATGAAATCGAGTTTCGAAGCAACATCTACACTATAAAAACGGGGAATAAGAGCAATATTTGAAACCAAAAATGGCAGTAAATGAATGAGATATTTGGGTTTCAGTTTAAAATCGGAATAGCAAACCGATAAAACATAAAGGTAAAAAATCGGAATTTGCAAAAAAGCCAATGTGGTTCTGAACATTCCCAGATTTGAAGGGCCTTCTGAAATTTGGCTAATAAATGGTTCGCTAATATCGACAGCGGAAATAATTAGAAAAAAAGCAAAGAGACGGTTGCTGATTTTGTGCTTTGTTTTAACGATGAGCATAAAAAACGCCAAAAAAAATGAAATGAACAGCGAGATGCCCGTTACAATATTTAATAAATTATCCATTCATCAGATTTCTTTTGGATTATATTTTTTTGTGCTGTAAATATAAATGAATTGCCAATAGATACCACATTCATATTTCCAAATTTTTATGAATAATAAGAATGGTTGAAACCAAGCTTTTATTTATTTGTAAACGCTGTAAATCTGAGTAAATTATTTTTTATATATAATAATTTTAACCTCAAAAGAAACAAAAGATGATAGATTGTTTTAGGCAATCAAAAGTTTACAAAATAGATGTTAATCATGCTTAGTTTTGCAAGCTTTTGAATTTCTCTTTTTTCAATCATTTCTTTTGATGCTTTTGTGGTAAATAAAAATATTTTAAAATCAATAAGCAGCTTTTTCACAGTTAATGCAGAAATCTTTATCCCCTTATTTAAATCCAGGTTTTATTATCATAAGCAGCTTCCCAAAAATAATATTCCATTCTGGATGAGGTTAAAAACGCTTCTGTCATTTTTTCTCTAATGGCAGGAGTTGTAGAAGCCGCCACCTCATCACATATGTTAATCGCCTGTTGCACTGCATCTGCAAATTCTTCACCGCCATACGTTTCAATCCATTTTTGGTAAGGATTATTTTCAGACTTTATGGTATTGTAAATGTGGTCACCTACTTTTTTATAAATCCAAAAACAGGGCAATACTGCTGCCATAGCTATTTCAACAGAATCGAGCGCAGCGGTACTCTTAAGAAAATGTACATAATGATGACAGACAGGCTGCATTGTACCTTTATCTTTTAAGCCAAAATCTTTAAAATAAGATTCATGAAGTGCGTTTTCGACTATAATTGCGTTTTCTGCATATTTCAGATATTGTAAGGTGTTGCTAATATCATGTGCTCTTGCTGCAATCAATGCCAATGCTCTTCCGAAATGTTCGAGATATAAAGAATCCTGCGCCATATAAAACTGAAATTTTTCTTTGGGAAGACTTCCATCTGCCAATTGGGCAACAAAAGGCATGGTAAGAATAGCTTGATACCGTTCTTCAGTTTTTTTCCAGGTTAATTCAGACCAATTCATTTTTAATTATTTTATGAGGATTAAAAAAGTGATTAAGAGGACCATTTCCTTTTCCGATGACAACATCTTTTCCGTTTTTAATAGCTTCAAAAACATATTCCTGCGCTAATTCAACCGAATTAAATAAATCTTCACCTCGTGCTATAAAAGCAGCAATTGCCGAAGAAAGAGTACAGCCGGAACCGTGAGTGTTATTTGTTTCAAATTTTATGGTTTCAAAAGTAGATTGTTTACCATTTTCTTCAAAAAATAACGAAGTGACGGTGGGAAATTCCTGATGACCACCTTTGAGAAGGATGTTTTTGCAGCCTGATCTTAAAATTTTTTCACCGGCAATCTGCATATCTTCTAAAGTTTTCACTTCCATTTGTGCCAATATTGAAGCTTCATCCATATTGGGGGTAATAATTTCTGCGATGGGAAATAATTGTTCAACGATAGTTTGAATGGTTTCCTCTTCAATCAATCGATGTCCACTGGTAGCAACCATAACAGGGTCAAATACAATGGGGATTTTTGGATATTTACTTAAAGTTTTCACAATGGTTTCAACCAATTGAGAATTATGCACCATTCCAATTTTTATGGCATCAGGGAAAATGTCGTCGAGTACAGTTTCTATTTGATCTGCAACAGCTTCCATAGAAACAGGATATATTTTTCTTACGCCCATTGTATTTTGAACCGGAAGTGCGGTAAGCACAGATGTTGCATAACATCCCAAAGCTGAAAATGTTTTGATATCTGCCTGTATTCCTGCGCCGCCACTGCCGTCAAAACCTGCAATCGTAAGAACGGTAGGATAAGTATATTTTTTCATTTCAATATTTCATTTTTAATTTCGTACGCTGCTTTTTCAGGATTTTGGGCACTGCAAATCGCAGATACAACAGCTAATGCATCTGCTCCTGCTTTTATAATGGAAGCTGCGTTTGACGAATTGATATTTCCGATGGCAACAAGTGGTTTTTCTGTAAGGGATCTTATTTTTTTTAAACCTTCCAATCCCCATTCTGTCACGGTGTCTTTTTTGGTGTCGGTGCTGAATATGGGACTGATGCCAAGATAATCTGACAATTCTGTGTTTACATTTTCAAGTTGGCTTAAATATTCAATTGAATATCCAATTATTTTATCTTTAAAAAACAATTCATTTCTGAGACTTGATGGAGATCTATCATTATTCCCGACATGAATTCCTGCCGAACCAATTTTTTCAGTAACCTCAAAATGATCATTAATAATAAGCGGAATATTATATTTATCGGTAATCTCTTTTAATGCAAATGCTTTTCGAAGAAAATCTTCTGTTGAGGTATTTTTTTCACGCAGCTGAATAATATCAACACCACCTAGAATCGATTTTTCTGCAACTTCAAGAAAGTTTTTTCCTAAACAATCTTTCTCTGAAATAACCAAATACAACTGATAAGGAAATGATGGTTTCAAGATCATTGTTTTACCATTTTTAAATGATTATAAAACTCATCTTCTGTAATATTGTACAGTTTATCAATGATATTGAGCTGTAAACTTCCGGGACCGGCACCTTGTTTAGCTGCTATTTCTCCAACTATTCCTAATAAACTCATTGCTGCAACGACTGCTTCGGTTTTGTTATCAATAACTCCGATAAAAGAACCAATCAGCGCAGTTGCAGTACAACCTAATCCGGTAACTTTGGTCATCATTGGATGGCCGTTTTTTAAATGGATTTCTTGATTATCACTCATGATAATATCGGTTTCACCTGAAATACAAACTATTGATTTGTGATTTTTGACCAATGTTTTGGCAGCTTCTACAGCTTCATTACTTTTGGCAGTGCTGTCGACTCCTTTTGTAATCGTTTTACTGGCTTTTGAAAGGGCAATAATTTCAGAAGCATTTCCTCTGATTACAGTTGGATTTAAATAAAGTATCTTGCTTAAAACCGAATCACGGTAAGATGTTGCTCCGGCTCCAACAGGATCTAATATCCAAGGTTTGTTTAATTCATTAGCTTTTGTTGCGGCCAAAAGCATTGCTTCTTCCCAATATTCATCAAGCGTACCAATATTAATGACCAATGAGTGAGAAATATTTACCATTTCTTCTACTTCAGATTTTGCATGAGCCATTATTGGTGATGCGCCAATTGCCAAAAGCGCATTTGCAGTGTTGTTCATCACAACATAATTGGTGATACTGTGAACAAGGGGAGAAGTATTTCGTACGTGAAGGATGCTGTTCCAAAGATTGTTTTCCATTCTAATATTTTTATCAATAAAAGCTTTAGGATAAAATCCGGAACAACAGTCAAAATCTGGATGATGACATATTGCTTTTCCCTACGTCGGTGTAAGCCGTATCAGGTTCAAAGGGACTCTCTCAATTCTTTTCAGAATACCCCTAAAGCGCAACACAAAAGTATTGAAAAATATTGATTTTGAATGAAAATATTGTCTATATTCTCAAAAATAACGCAGCTATTTCAAATTTTTCACTCTAAATAAAAAACACTCTGAAACAGATGCTTCAGAGTGTTTTATTTAAAGTATAGTTTTTAAAATATTATGCAGTTAGTTTTTCAATTTTTACAAGAACATCATCGATGTCAAACGGTTTAGAAATAAATTCATCAGCATTGCATGCATTGATTACATTTTCAGCTTTTGCATGAGCACTGATAATCATTACCGGAATTTTTGAAGTAGCTTCATCTTCTTTTATTTGATTGCAAAGATCGGTACCCGAACCATCAGGTAATCTTACATCCAATATAAAAACATCCGGAACAACCGATTGATCTCTATTGTTGAAGGCATCAACAGTAGCAAATGAACGTACGTCATAATTTTCGAATGACAGGAGCAATTGTAATGCATCTCTGATGCCTGTCTCATCTTCTACGATAAAAATTGTTTTCATACATCTTGCTTGGCAAAAACAAAGCCAACATTGAGATCTCGCTAAAATAATTTATCATAATATAGAATGAGAATTCAAAGTTTATGTAGATGAAATTGTTGAGCATACGCTTAAAATATTTCTTTATTTGAGTAATTGTTTTTAATTTTTTCTATTCCTGAATTTTTTTTAATTAAATAAGGTTGTTGATAATGAGTGGTTTGTGTGTATTTCTATAAGATGAGATTTGGGCAGGTAACAGCAGGATAGCTGAAATTTTCGATAAGTATACTTTTATAAAAATAAAAATATGAGAAATATCATGTCTTTCAGATTTAACTTTTCTCATGTTTAATTTAAATGAAAGTATAAAAGTAATAATTATTAATCACCAGCCACAAAATGAAGAAATCTATAATAACTCTTGGTATTTTACTAAGTACCACAAGTTTTATCTTCGCACAGGAAAAAGAAACCACGGGTAAGGCCTCGGATAGTACAAAATCCAGTAATAAAACGAAGGATATTGAGGAAGTAGTCGTTATCGCTTACGGTACACAAAAAAAAGGAGAGGTCACCGGATCTGTCGGAAAGGTGAGTACAGCGAGTTTCAAAGATCGTCCTATCGCACGAGTTGATCAGGCATTAACGGGTCAGATTGCGGGTGTTAAAACCCGTGCTACTTCAGGAAAACCGGGAGAACCTTTAGAAATCCGAGTGCGTGGTTCAGCTTCTATCGCAGCAAGCAATTCTCCTCTTTATGTAGTTGATGGAATGGTAGTAGAGGATATGGCGAATGTTTCTCCGGATGATGTGCAATCGATTGAAGTACTAAAGGATGCTGCATCAACAGCAATGTACGGATCACGAGGTTCTAATGGGATTGTTATTGTAACAACTAAAAAAGGAGTTTCAGGAAAACCATCATTCTCATTTTCTCAGTATTATGGTGTTCAAACCATCGAGAAAAAGCTTGACATCATGAACAGCGCAGAATGGATTGACTATGCAACCGAATCTATTAATAAAAGATGGGTTGCTTTATCTCCGGGGAATTCAGCTTCTGACAGCTATGCAGTGAGAGCAAATTATTTTAATCTGGCAAATACTACTGATTATAATCTGGCAAATATCACCTATATGGTCGATCCAAGATGGGGAACCAATCAAGTAGCAAATATCGACTGGCAGGATGCGTTTTATCGCCCGGCCGCCATTCAGAATTATCAGTTATCGGTGAGAGGGGGAAGCCAGAATGTAAAATATGCAATCTCGGCTGCGTATTTTGATCAGGAAGGTATGGCGCTAAATACAGGTTTTAACAGATTTAATTTGAGTGCAGTTATTGATGTAAATATTTCGGATAAATGGAAAGCCGGAATTACCTTGCGACCAAGTTATTCTCAAAGTTACGGCGCTGCGGTAGACGGAAAAGACAATGAAGCTCACAAAATGCTTTCTATGGTTCCAGTAGCAGAATTATCAGCTGGTCTTTATACCAATTTCTGGAAAAATACAAGATACAGATGGGCGGGTTCTACAGTAAGCCCGATTGGAACTTTAGAAAACACAACAAATGATACCAATGAATTCAGGTTATTGTCTAGCATGTACATGTCTTATGATATTTTACCGGGATTAAATTTCAAAATTTCGGGAGGTGCTACTAATAACTATAACATCAATACCGGTTACATACCAACCTTCAATTTAGTTACAAATATTCCGGGACAGGTAAGTATAGCGAGCAGAAGAACGGTTAATTATAACCGGTATTTAGGTGAAGCTTTATTAAATTATAAAAAGACCTTCGGAAGTCATAGTATCGCCGCTCTTGCCGGGTATAGTGCAGAAAATTACAGAATAACTTCGCAATACAACCGTAATAAAGGTTTTGCTAATGATGATTTGAAAACGTTTAATTTCACTCAGTCTGCATCAGTATTAAATTCAGAATATACGGCGTCAGAACAAATGCTGATTTCATTATTTGGTCGTGTAAATTATGATTACCAAAAGAAATATATGCTATTTGCAAGTATACGTAGAGATGGTTCTTCCAGATTTGGTTGGGATAATCTTTACGGAACTTTCGCAGCATTTGGTGGAGCTTGGAAAATGGATGAAGAAGAATTTCTTAAAGATAAATCCTGGCTGAGCAACTTAAAACTAAGATACAGCTGGGGCGAAAACGGGAATAATAACATTGGAGATTACCGGGCTTTTGGAACATTAGCCGGAGGTAATTATTCATTTGGCGGAGGCTTGTCAAACGGTTTAGTGCCAAGTACGATTCGAAATCCTAATCTGACCTGGGAGAAAACACAGTCTTCAGATTTTGGTTTTGAATTAGGACTATTCAACAGGATAGATTTTACGGCAGATTATTACATCAAAAAAACTAATGATCTTCTTTTGCAGCAACCAATTCCATACGTAACCGGTTATAATATCATGTGGAAGAATGTAGGCTCAGTTCAGAATAAAGGTTTAGAATTCGATCTTAGCACAAAAAATTTAACGGGAGCATTCAAATGGAACACTTCGGCAAATATTGCATTCAATAATAATAAAGTTTTGCAGTTAGGAAGCGACAATGCACCTATATATACGGGTTTTAGCAGCAGTACCAATATTATTAAAGTAGGCGAAGAGCTTAATTCATTTTATTTGTACGAAGCGATTGGTGTTTTGTCAACAGCAGATATCAATAATACAGGTGTGGCAAAAACAAATGGTGCTATTGCCGGAGATGTTAAATACAAAGATTTTAATGGGGATGGAAAAATTGACGAAAATGACCGTCATATCATCGGAAGCCCTACTCCTGATTATTATTGGGGTTTTACCAATACGTTTTCTTACAAAAACTTTGATCTTTCTGTGTTTTTTCAAGGCCAGAAAGGAGGATATAGTTATGCATTACTTGGGCGTGCAATCGATCGTACAGGAATGGGAACTACGACAAACGTGATGGGGAACTGGGCCAATCGTTGGCGTTCTGATGCAGATCCGGGAGACGGAAAAACACCAAGATTAGATGGTACTACAGGAAGCCTTTTGGATACAAGATGGTTATATGATGCCACTTACATCCAATTAAAGAACGTTACGTTAGGATATAATTTTGAGGAGGAATTAGCCCAAAAATTAAAAATTTCTAACCTTAGAGTTTATGTCAGTTTAGAAAATGTCTGGAGAAAAGATCATTATTATGGTGGCTACAACCCAGAATCTGTACAGTCAGACGGTACCGATTACGGAGCATATCCCAATGCGAAAGTATTTATGATGGGCTTAAACTTTAACTTCTAAATTTAAAAAAAATGAAAATTACTTATAAAAAAAATATACCCTTTCTACAATTTAACGTCAGAACTTTAGGTAAAGCCTTAATTTTTGGAGCCTTAGCATTAGGTACGGTTAGCTGTGAAGATGATTTAAGGCTCGAGCCGGAAAATAATATTACCCAAAACTCTTTTTACACCACAGAATTACAAATTCAGCAGGCATTGTCGGGAGTATATTCTGCAATGATTAATGCTTCATCAAGAGGCGGGTATGATGTTAATTTTTATTTATTGGCATCAGAAGTCCGTTCTAATAACTTTAATGCAATTTCTCAAAACGGAAATAGAGATTACTACGCCATCAACCGTTTTCAGGATACTTCTTCCACAGAAGAGATGGAAGTCCTTTGGGAAGATGCCTATCAACAGATTTCGTATGCCAACATGCTTTTATCAAGAATAGATGCCGTGCCTTTTGCAGATCCTGCAACAAAAGAACAATATCGTTCTGAAGCTCGTTTTCTGAGAGCGTATGCTTATTTTGAGCTGATGCGCAGTTTTGGGAAAGTTCCTTTAATAGATCATCCGGTGAGCCCGGAAGAGGCGGCTACCATTCCAAGAACAGATTTGGCAACGCTTTATAATTTCATTACTTCAGAAATTGAATCATCTATTGGAGGTCTAAAAAATGTCTACGATGCGGCTAATAAAGGAAGAATAACAAAATCGGCGGCTCATGCAATGTTAGGGAGAATTTATCTTACAGGTTCCGGTTATCCGCTCAATAACGGTGCGTATGTAGCAAAAGCGAAAGATCATTTATTTACAGTGATTCAGGGAGAAGGTCAGTTTGTTACATTTGCTCCGAATTATGCAGATTTATTTAAAAGTGCTAATGACAATAAGTATCATATTTTCGAAATTCAACACATCAGCGGCGGTTTGTCACAAGGTTCGTACTTGCCGAGTTATGTTTCGCCTAATTTCGGAGTGGCAGATCCTTTTTATAATCCACAAGGAAGTTTATTCAGTTCTGCGGAATTGGGTGTTTCGCAATCATTAATTGACACGTATGAACCAGGAGATTTAAGACTTCCGCTAACA
The DNA here is from genome assembly GCF_003815915.1 of Chryseobacterium indoltheticum. Taxonomy (NCBI): domain Bacteria; kingdom Pseudomonadati; phylum Bacteroidota; class Flavobacteriia; order Flavobacteriales; family Weeksellaceae; genus Chryseobacterium; species Chryseobacterium indoltheticum. The sequence continues at coordinate 3,363,095 of NZ_CP033929.1, read as the reverse complement.
ATTAAAACAAGCTTCATCGCACAAAACGGACAGCCGGATCAGGCTAAATTTTTCGTAAAATTCCGTGAAAAAGGAATTGTTTTGACCAATCGTTATGACTGGCCGATCAACTTCCCGATTATACGTTATGCAGACGTTCTGTTGATGTATGCTGAGATTTTAAATAGTCAGGGAAATACAGCGGCAGCAGTTCCGTATTTAAACAGAATTCGCCAGAGAGCAGGCCTTGCTGGGGTTTCCACATCGATATCAGCTAACGATTTTACAACTGCGCTTCGCAAAGAGAGAAGAGTAGAGTTCGCCGGGGAGGGTGTTTATTGGCATGATTTGGTACGCTGGAATGCCGGAGTATCGGTTATCAATCAAGCTGCAGCACAGCTTAATTATAATTTTACCATTACTACCAACGATTATCTGTATCAGATTCCTTTGTCTCAGATTCAGGTTGCAGGATATGATCAGAATCCTTAAAAGGTATAATATAAGTTGATGATATTCGTAAGCTTTTTTGAATATGGATATCATCAGCATCAATTTCATAAAAATAGAAAATCCCGAAGCAATGTGCCCCGGGATTTTTCGTGATATATGATATGATTTAGTGTCTCTTGAATAGGATTTCATCCATTTTTACCTGCTTTACATAAATTCTTTGAAAGCTTACCGGCATATATTGATATAATATATTCCATTGATGGGTGTCGGTTTGTTTTTTAAAGCTTGTGAAAGATCTTACGAAAAGATTCTCAATAATCTGTTTTACAGTTTGTGTTCCGTTTACATATAGCCAGCCCATCATTTTGATGTTGTGGTTTACAATATTAATCTTCGATTCCTGCAAAAGGTTTTTCATGTGATTAATAGTTGCCTGAATTGCTCCTGCAAAATTATTCTGTGCTGAAAGTTGCACTATTTCTTGTTGTAATGTAGGATAGAATACTTTTAAATGCTCAATTGCTCCATCTTCATTAATTACTTTCTTCTCAATATTCTTCATTTTAAATATTTTTCAAAACATTCTTGTATTAGCCAAAACTGTACCAATTTCTTCTGTGTAATATTAAAAAATTGCTTTTTGTATGAATTTTATTTTAATGTTTATCTGTTAACAAATCATTTACTAATGCCTGTTTCATGTGCTTTTTATTTCTTTGTTTAGTGATTAAAAATGTAACGAGTTGATTTTTAATGTAATTAATTGAGATTGGTTTTTATTGTTTTGTAATGAATCATTTAAATGACGATGCTGAAATTTATTTTAAATTTTTATATAATTTACCCATACTGTATTTTGCATATATCTTCAATTGACTGATCATTTATGTTTTTGTATTTCTTTGCTAAATGAAATCGAATATTCGATGAAGTCAAATGTCATAGCATAACGAGTCGTAATTTTATTTTTCGGAATTAAAGAAAAGAGAGATTTATTCCGTTTTAATTTTCAGAATAAATATATTTGCAGTCCATAAAAATCAGAGATGTTTACAAAAATAGTAGTCCACAGAGTCGGAAATAAAATCAACGGAGAATCACTTATACTTTCACAGGAAGAGCTTCAGCTCGATGAAGGTACGGTAGAGCTGCTGGAGAATTATTTTTTAGGCTCTTTTAAAACTGAAGAAACCTACCAATTCTACAGCGATTCTTATTTGGTAAACAATCCGGTTTTCAGTTCCGTGTCTGAGATTTTTGATGATAAAGCCAAGTTTCTTTGGGAGGCAGAGAATATTGCTAAGCATCTTTTCGAAGCTGCAGAAAATCCAAGAGTTCAGGGCGGAGAATTGTTTATTGTTTTCTTTGAAGACGAAAGAGAAAGCGAGGAAAGAGTAGACAAAATCGGAATCTTTAAAACCGAAAAAAGAGATTCTTTCTTAAAAATATTCCCCAAAAATGAAACTTTTGAGATTGAAAAAGATCAGGGAATCAGTTTGTCTAAAATTGATAAAGCCGCTTTAATTTACAATAACAATAAAGAAAGTGGATATGTACTTTCCGTGGTTGATAACAACAAAAACGGAGATATGTATTACTGGTTTGAAGATTTTTTAAAGGTAAAACAGCGTGATGATGAGTATTTCCACACGCAGGAAGCTTTAATGGTTTACAAAGACTATATCACAAAACAGCTTCCTCAGGAATTTGAAGTTTCAAGAGCAGATCAGGCTGACTTTTTGAACCAGTCTATTAATTTTTTCAAGGAGAAAGAAGAATTTAAGCTGGATGAGTTTGCTGCTGAAGTACTGAAAGACGAGCATGTAATCGAAAGTTTTAACAATTATAAAACCGATTACGAACAGGAAATGCAGATCAATATTGCTGAAGAATTCCCGATCAGTGAAGCGGCGGTGAAAAAGACGCAGCGACATTTCAAAAGTATAATTAAATTAGATAAAAATTTTCACATCTACATTCATGGAGATCGAAAAATGCTTGAGCAAGGGCAGGATGAGAAAGGGAAATTTTATATGCTTTATTTTGATAAAGAAGTATAGAGATCACTTAAGATAAATTTCGAATAGTTAATGAAAAATTCGGGACCAACTTTGCCGTCCTGTAAAAACAATGGATTTTTTTTGAACCGGAAATTCGCTACGGAATTATTGAACATCAAACATCAATAATGATATTAAAATAAACCTCTTCCGTTAAAACCCACAAATGATATACAATCTCCGACAATTGTTCCGATAAAAAATTTAGATTGTCTGAAAGAATATTTCACAGATTAATATGCTCGATTCCTTAAGATAAAAACATGTTTATCTCTTGAAAACCAATGGTCTAAGGCAGAAGTAAAAGAGGTGAAATAAATGATATATATTATAAATTATTTTTGTAATGTTAATAAATTTGCTAATAATTATGAGTTATGATTAGATTTTAATTAATTAAATTCTATTTTTATTTTAATAAATCATAATTCTTGTTAATTATTAAGGAGAAGTTTAACCTTACATACCACACGAATGTTATATAGGATATTATTTAGTTATCTTTGATCTTTATTAGCATATTATGAATTTTGTTGAATGTCATGATGAGCCCATTCATATTCCTGGCTATATACAAAGTTTTGGATATTTAATTGGCATCGAGACAACTTCCCTTACCATTACCTTCTTCAGCGAAAATATCGCAGATGTTTTCAAAGTAGAACGCAGTGAAGATCTTTTTGGAAAAAAGCTTTCGCAGTTTCCTGAGGTTTTTAAAACCGTGATCGATTCTGATATTTTTAAAGATGCAGGATTTCTTTCAAAAAGAGAAAATGAAACTTATTTCGACAAAATTGTAATCAACGACAAACAATATCACTTTTCGGTTTTCAGAGCAAATGATTATATTTTTCTGGAGTTTGAGGCGGTTATTGAAAACCCTCTTAAGCGTATTACCAATAAATATGATAATTTTTATATCATTGATAACGAACAGGGGATTTGGGATCAACTCCTCAATACTATTTTTAATATTATAAATTATGACCGGATCATGGTCTATAAATTTATGAATGACGGTTCCGGAAAAGTAATTTCAGAAAAAACAAACAGTCATCTGGAAAGCTATTTAGGACTTCATTATCCCGAACACGACATTCCGAGACAAGCCCGTGAACTCTACAAAAAGAAAAGAAAAAGAATATTTTCTAATGTTCATACCGAGCCTGTTCGTATTCTCAGTCGCGAAGAAAGAAATATAGATCTTACCTTTGCAGCTTGCAGAGCAATGTCGCCTATACATGGGCAATACATCAAAAATTCAGGAGCTTCATCAAGTTTCAGCATTTCGATTATCATTGATGATCAATTGTGGGGATTGGTGACCTGCCAAAATTCTGAACCGAAACATATCGATCTCGAAGATCGTGTGCAGGCAGGCATTTTCACTGTTTTGGCATCTAACGCTTATTCGTCTTTTAAATCTAAAAAAGAATTAGAATATAGAATAGATCTGAACGAAAGATTATCTGCTCTAAAATCTGAATTTTTGGAATACGGTACTTTATTCGATTCTTTGGATTTTAATAAATCGCAGCTTAGACTTATGCCAAAAGCTGACGGATTGGCAATTATTTCAGACAATGATATTGTAACCGACGGAGCTACCCCAGATCGGGAAATCATCAATAAAATTGTAGGATGGGCCTATGAAAATACCTCAGATAATGTCTTTATAAGCAATCGTTTTCTGAAAGATTACGGCAAAGAGCTGGGGCTGAATTCTGATGCAGCAGGAATTATTATATATTTTATTGAAAGAAGTAAAAAAGAGATTTTAATCTGGTTCAGAAAAGAGTTTGATGAACATATCAGCTGGGCAGGAAATCCCGAAAAAAAGGTTAATACTTTCTCAAAAAACGGGGAAGAGATGACAACGGTTTCGCCAAGAGAATCTTTTAAGGTTTTTATTGAAAATATAAAAGGAAAATCAAAAAGATGGAGTTCCAAAAACCAAATTGCTGTACATCTTATTCGGGATCTTATTTTTGAAACTTCTCACAAACAGTATATTACCATAAAAAAGCTAAATGATCAGCTGAAAAAAGTGAATGAAGAACTAGACAGTTTTTCGTACACCATTTCACACGATTTGGGAACTCCGCTTACTGTGATGAAACTCAATGCGCAGATGCTGCTCAACAGCTTGGGAGATATAGATGAGAAAGATAAAAATAAAATAAAATCTATCATTGGTGAGATCGATAATATGGCAGAGATGATGCAGAATGTGCTTCAGCTGAGCCGCGCAAAACACAGCGAAATAAAGCTTGAGACCATCGAAACCAATCAGACCATTCAGAAAATTACGGAAAATGCAAAGATTATGTACGACAGCCGTAAAAGTATGGTGGTAATTAAAGAATGTCCGGAAGTTCTGGCCGATAAAACAATGTTACATCAGGTATTTTTGAATATAATCAATAATGCCGTAAAATATTCATCGGATCAGGAACAGCCTATTATCGAAATAGAAGGTACCGAAGCCGGCGATAAAATTATCTATCGTATAAAAGACAACGGCATCGGAATTCCGGAAGAAAATAAACATAAAATGTTCAAAATTTTCAACCGTATGGATAATGCCAAAAAGTTTAAAGGAAATGGAGTAGGCCTTTCGATCGTTCACAGGATAATGAACAGGCTCGGCGGAAATGTAGATTATGAAAGCACTAAAGATGGTACTTGCTTTATTTTAACGTTTCAAAAACCTAAATTTGTGAAACTTTAAAACAAAAATATGGTATCTGAATATCTAAAAAAAAATACAGCGGAGTATCACGATGCAGCTGAAAAGCTTTTTAATTCTGAGAAAATTTTTAATAAAACTTTCAGCTTAGAAGATTATAAAAAAATTATCAATACCAATTATTTGATGCTTCTTCACAGCGAAGACAAAATATTCAATAATCTTTGTGAAAACTTTTCAGAAAAACTTCAGTTAAACAAAAGGGTAAAACTTCCATTAATTGAAAGAGATTTAGCAAGCTTAGCTTTAGAAAACCAAACTGCTTCTCATGATTTTGAATTGGCAAATGAGCATGAAGCTTTAGGAGCAATGTATGTAATTGAAGGATCTACTTTGGGTGGAAATGTGATTGCAAAACAACTTTCTAAAACTGAAGGTTTTGATGATGTAACTTTCAACTTTTTCGGATGCTATCAGGAAAATACAGGTCCAATGTGGAAAAACTTTAAAGAAGTTCTGGATACTGAAGTTACCGAAGAAAACTACAGCGACGTACTATCCGGAGCCAAAAAATTATATACGTTTTTACTAAACGTTAATTAATTTTCTTAAATAATAATTAAAATTCCCGAAAGATTGCTCAATTTTTCGGGAATTTGTACATTTGGGAAGCAAAAATTAAACTAACAAAATAAATAATAAAAAAGTATTATGAAACTGTAAAGTTCCATAATGCCAATTAAAAACAATAAATCAATATATTATGAAAGTAACTGTAGTAGGTGCAGGCGCTGTAGGTGCAAGTTGTGCAGAATACATCGCAATGAAAGACTTCTGTTCAGAAGTAGTTTTAGTAGATATCAAAGAAGGTTTTGCTGAAGGAAAAGCAATGGACTTGATGCAGACTGCATCTTTGAACGGATTTGATACAAAAATTACCGGTACAACAGGAGATTACAGCAAAACAGCAGGTTCTCATGTAGCAGTAATCACTTCTGGTATCCCAAGAAAGCCGGGAATGACCAGAGAAGAATTAATCGGTATCAATGCGGGAATCGTAAAAGAAGTTACTGAAAACTTAGTGAAAAATTCTCCTGAAGTAATCATCATCGTGGTTTCTAACCCAATGGATACTATGGCTTATTTGGTACACAAAACTTCAGGTCTTCCTAAGCACAAAATCATCGGTATGGGTGGTGCTTTAGATTCTGCAAGATTCAAATACAGATTGGCTGAAGCTTTAGAAGCTCCAATCTCTGATGTTGACGGTATGGTAATCGCTGCTCACAGTGATACAGGAATGCTTCCTTTATTGAGCAAAGCGACAAGAAACGGAGTTCCTGTAACTGACTTCCTTGACGAAGCAAAACAAAAATATGTAATTGAAGAAACTAAAGTTGGTGGTGCTACATTAACTAAATTATTAGGTACTTCAGCTTGGTATGCTCCAGGTGCGGCAGTTTCTGTAATGGTTCAGGCAATCGCTTGTGACCAAAAGAAAATGATCCCATGTTCATTAATGCTTGACGGAGAATATGGCGAAAGCGATATCTGTTTAGGTGTTCCTGCAATTATCGGGAAAAACGGTGTCGAAAGCATCGTAAACATTACTTTAACTGAAGAAGAGAAAGCTAAATTTGCTGAAGCTGCACAAGCGGTAAGAGAAGTAAATGGTGATTTGAAGTTTTAATTTAAACTTTATATAAATGAACAGCGCGCTCGAAGAGCGCGCTGTTTTTATTTCGTATTGAATGCATGATTTTTCCCAGTAGAGTTTATCATTACAAGTTTTTAGATTAAAAAAAATAAAAATTACTGAATTTCAATTGATTGAGCTAAACTTTCAAAACTATTATTCTCATAATAATCAAGTTTACTATAACCGTTTATATTATTGATTGTATAAACAGCTTTTATATTTTTTGAATCCTTCTCATCATTATGCAATGCAGTTAAAGGATTATCTGGGAATCTTGCACTATTCGGTTTTTTGAAAAATACAAGAATCTGAAAGTATCCATTGTTGTAATTAGGTTTAACAGATGAACAATAACTTTTTATTTGCTCTAAACTGATATCTTCTTTAACCTCAAAAAGAGTCATTTGATTGTAATCGCCATCATTTCTTATTTCTTGTTTAGAGTCAATTTTTTTAATGAGATTTTTATCCATAAGATTAGTGGTTGTTTTTTCTTGTTGAGGTTTGATTATCTTAACTGAATCAGCGTTTGGGATTTCGTCTGTTTCTTGCTTTTTGTTGCAACTCAAAGAAGATAAAATCAAAGCGTAGGTTAATAGATGAGTTAATTGATTCATATTATTTATTAATTGTTATCAAAAGTAAATACATTTTAATACATTAAATTACGGGAAACCATTTTAATCAACTGAGAATAGATTTTTATCAATAGGGTCGGGCTTTAGCCCGATCATAATTAAGATTTCAAATATGGCTTTAGCCAAAACTTATTCTTGGAATTAATTTAATAAGTGTTTAAGATAAAAGTTCTTGATACGCTTCGCTATTCGAACTGACGATGCGTTAGAATCTCTTTTTTTAAGAAAATTATTTTACAACAGTAGCCTCCATTTCCACTTTCAACGTTTCAAATAATGTTTTTACTTCAATAACATTACTTGCTTGCTGAATGCTATGTTTTGTAATCCAGCTTTGCCAGATATCAAAATTTTCAAAAAAGGCGGGGTGGTCTGTCGTATAAACATTGAGACGAACAATGTTTTTAAGTTCAAAATCTGCCTGTCGAATTACTTTTTCAAGATTTTCGAATGTCTTACTTATCTGCGTTCTCATGTCGGCATCGCTTGTAATTCCGTTGTCGTCGATCGCAGTTTGCCCCGAAACATAAAGCGTGCTTTGAACATTTTTAACTTCCACAGCTTGTGCATAGTTTCTGTCGTTCTGCCATGCCCACGGGTTAATGATTCTTTTTTCCATGTTGAAATATTTTAGTTAAACAATGGAACAAAGTTCGGTAGATCAGAGAATGTTATTGTGTGACGTGTGTCACAGTTTATTTTGACTCAAAAAAGCGGCTCAGTGTTTCGCGTGAAACCCCAAGATAAGAAGCTAAGACTATTTTTGGTATTCTCTGCAAAAGGGAAGGGTAGTATTTCAGAAACTGTTCGTAGCGTTCCTTTGCACTCATCGTCATTAGTGAAAGTATTCTTCTTTGGCTGGTAATATGTCCTCCAATAGCTTTTTTCAGGAAGAAATCGGTCATTTTAGGAACTTCAGTCAACATTTGTTGATAATTATCAAATGAAAGTTTTAAAACTACAGTGTCTTCCAGGCATTGTAATGATTGAGTTGCTTTAGTTTGGGTATAAAATGCAGCATAATCACTTTCCCACCAATCTTCCATAGAAAATGAAATAATGTGCTCTTTTGCATCACTGTCGGTATAAAGAAGTTTCAAAAGCCCGGAAACAATGAAATACACATGGTTTACCTGATCATTCGCATTAATGATCATTTCACGTTTTTTGAAACGTTGTTCTTCAAAAAAAGAACAGGCTTTTTCCAATTCTATTTCTTGAAGATCAACTGTTTTCCGGATATGGGTTTTAAGAATTTGATTCATGTTTTTCACCCTTGGAAATCTCCACAATCATGTTCTTCAAATTTTTCAATCAATGTTTCAGGAGCGTAGAATTCTGAAATTCTTTTATTTTTAAAGTCAGGTTTTTTACCTTCAAATGTCAGTTGATAAATAGGTTCGTTTTCAACTTTAGTAAAGATAAAAGTTGTTTCTGAGGTTGTGATTTTCAAGATATTGCCAGATTTTTCATATTTAAAGTCTTCGAATCTTTGAAAATCATTATCATCACAAACATTTACAATATCAAAATTTTTCTTGTTGAGTTTAAATATTGCTAAATCACATGCATAACAGTTTCCGCTAAATTCTGTTCCGTATTTTTTGAATACGTTTTTACTTTTAGATTCTTTCAGTTCAATCGGTGTAAGTTTGCTGTATTCTGATAAATAGATTTCCTGAATTTCCTTTTTGTCGGCCGGTTTTTCAGTTTTCGGTTGAGTGATTTGTTCCGTATCTGTTATTTGTTGTTCGATTTCCTTATTCTCCGATTTACAGGAAAAAATTAATAATGATAAAGCTATACAGCAAAGTGAAAGTGTCTTTTTCATATATATTAAAAATTAAATTAATCTCCACCACAACCTCCGCAACTGCTGCACGAGCTACCGCCACAAGATGAATCTGATGATGATGAGGTTCCGCAACCACCACCTGAACCGTCATAAGTTGATTTGGCAGTTAAAGGTACAAAAGACGTTGTTAAAACTGCCGTTCCCATAAGAAAATAGCTCCATTGCCAATCGTTGTTGGTGTTTTTTTTCGGCAATATAGCGGTTTTGTATAAGTCGGGTAGAATTTTAGAAGTAAATGAATTGGTTAATTTAAGTAAGTATCCTATCATCATAAAAATGAGAATAACTACAGCAAAACTTATGAGCAAAACGGGTTTGTCGCGTAAAATTCCAGTGACAATTCTTAGAAATCCAAACATGATTAATGATAGAAAAACGATAAAATTCAGAACGAATAAATTGGAAAAAACCTTTGACCGGATAAAATATTTTTTAACCTCATCCATCGATTTAATGATGTTTGAAAACGCAGGTTTTGTAATCAACTGAATTAAAAAAATGGGATAAGAGGTTTTTCCAAGATCTTTTAATAAATCAATAACCTGTTGATGTTCTCGTGATTGTATGAACGTTAATTTGTTAGTGCTAATCGTTTGATCTTCATTTATTTTTATCGAACCATTATCAATCAATTCATTTACGGTTCCGTTGACTACAGAAGAAATATTTCGGTCTTTAAGATAAATTAATTCATAAGGCTGAAGATCAAATACAAAAGAGTCTTTATCGAATAAACGGATTGCTTGTGCAAACTTTCTTCGGTTATACCATTCCAATACCACGAAAGAAATTATGATTAATCCTAAAAATAAAAAAATAAAATCAGGATTTTTAATGTTGAAATACAACGGTTTCAATAAAAAATAAAGTGGAAAACTTAGAACGATGAATGCAATTATTCCTACAATTAATGAAGTTCTCAGTTTAAAGTTCGATTTTTTCAGGTTCAGACTTTCATACGGATTTGCGTGATCCCAAATACTTTCAGGTTGTTTTCCAAAATGAGTTTCATACAGTTTTGCCGTACGTTCTTTGGCGAGTTTAAATTTTTGAAAATCTTCCTTATTGTGTGTGGAAGGAATATGCTGAATTTGTTTTTCTAAAATCGTACAAAATTCTGAATAAGATTTGGTGAAAATAAGATGTTGATGCCAAACCGTATCTACAATTTCTGAAGGTGAAACCATCATGTCTGAAACTGCAGCCAGATACATGAATTTTTTGTATTCTAAAATCGCCTGTTTTGTAAAATTTTGAGTCCAATAATTTTCATGAGCCAACCGCAATGTAAAATCATATTCACTTGGTGGATGATCAAAATCAAACAGCTCAATTTTTTCCCAAAGATCTTTATTCATCATGTTTCTGAATGTTGAACTTAAAGATAAGTAATTTTAGTTTTGGAAAATATTAATTATTTGTACAAGGCAAGATCAAGAAAATTATTATTTTTTACTAAATTTTTTCTTGCCTTTTCTATTCCTGCCCTTTTAAAATTATTTGCATCTATTTCATTCCCGTTTTCGTCATAGGATTTAAAACTAATAATCTGTGGATTCATTAATAAAAACTGTTCATTTGAACTAATCGGGTTTTTCCTGAAGTCATTCCATTTTTTATTAAACTGCTTCCTGTTTACTTCATAGTCTTTCAATAAATGAAACGGTTTGATAACGGAAGTTCCCTCATTGGTTTTATAATTGGCGATAAGCTGAAAAGAGTGATGCTTTCTAGAATCTTCAATAGCCACAATTAAACCCGGAAGTTTCCTGAATAAATGCGGACCGTCCTGAAATGGCAATTCTGTTGTAAACCAAGCCGTCCATTCTCTGTCGCCAAATTTTAACATTGCTTTCTGGCAATTGTAATTCTGAATTTTTTTCGTTTCATCGATTAATTCCCAATTTAAATCTGTTTCATCGATTACTTTGTAAGATTCCATTCCAATGAATTCTGTTGAATAATTTTTTAGATTATTTTTGTTTTTCCAAACCATCGAACGTATATTTCCTGAAGAAAGATCAGTCCCGATTTCTCTATTACCTTTCTGTGATGATTTTAGAATTGCAGAATCTCTTTTCGCTTTCATTTCGCTCAGAAATTCAGAATGATCTTTAAAAATAGTGAGACGCATATTTTCTGTTAAAATACTGTCAACTTTTGTAGAATCGGGAATGTATTTATATTCATAAATGAATCTTTGATTTTGTGCACTAATTTTTGAAGCAATAACGAAAAATAGAATTATGAAGATCTTATTCATTTGTATTGATATATCCATCAAATCTACAAAATTGATTCAATAATCTATATTTTTCTAAAAACAATCCGTCACCAATTCCATATTCACCATTGCTCCGGCTACATTTCCTGTCATCACTGCGCTAGACACCGAACGCATCATTGAAGAATTGTCGCCACACACAAAAACTCCCGGAATGTTGGTTTTCTGAAACTGATCTGTTTTTATATGACCAAATTCTGTAAATTCACAAGCTAAATTTTTCGGAATCTCAGAATGCTGATGAAAAGGAAAGGCTCCGTAAACTGCTTCGAATTTCATTTCTGTTTGATCTGAAAAAATAATGCTTTCAACGATTCCGTTATCGTGCTTCAATTCAGAAATTTCATGTTCAATAATTTGAATATTGTTTCGTTTCAGTTTTTCCATTTGTTCTTCTGTAAAGTTGGCTTTTCCTTGTGTTAGGATTGTAATATCTTCGGTTAGGTTTTTCACAAGCGAAGAAATATGAACCGCTTTATCATTATTGGCAATAATTCCTGTTTTCTTGCCTTTATATTCATATCCGTGACAATACGGGCAATGAATTAAAGAAATTCCCCAAGATTCTTTAAAACCTTTGATGTCAGGAACCTCATCTACAAGTCCCGTTGCAATAATCAATTTCTTTGAATGAAATTTTTCTCCTTTTTCTATAGTGATTTCAAAACCGTTTTCAGATTTTTTGGCATCAGTTGCTTTTCCTTTGTGAAAATGAACCGTCTCATATTCACTTACTTGCTTTTGCGCACTTTCTGCGATTTCTTTAGGTGATTTTCCATCCTGTGTCAGGAAATTATGAGAATGTGGAGTTTGTTCATTACAGGGCTTTCCGCTGTCTATTACTAAAGTTTTTCTTAATGATCTACCTAAAGCCATTGCTGCTGAAAGCCCGGAATAACTTCCTCCGATGATGATTACTTCGTATTCTGTGTTGCTCATAATTTCTGATTTATAAAAATTAATGAAAATGTTTTAACTTGAAAGTTTGGCAAAGTTAGAATAAATTTTTATTATTGCAACACAATCGCATTAATAAAATGATAAGAAGAAGTACCCCAACAAAAGAGGCAGTTTTGAATGTTCTAGCAGGCTCTCGAAAAGCGATGAGTCAGGAAGCTATCATGAAAAAAGTTGAGATTGATATCGACAGAGCAACAATTTACCGTGTTCTCAATCGGTTCTGTGAAGATGGCGTTCTCCATAGAATTGTTGCAGAAGACGGTAAACAGTATTTTGCGGTCTGCATCAAATGTGACGAAAAAAAAATGGCAGATCATCATTTTCATTTTCGATGCACAAAATGCGAAACGATAGAATGTCTGCCAAATGAAGTTCAGTTTACGTTAGAAAAAGGCTATTTAGTTGAAAGTGTAAACTGTATTTTAACCGGAATTTGTAAGGATTGTGCATAAAAAACCTCTGCAAAATTTACAGAGGTTCTTTATAAATTATTTTACAGAGTTATTTTTTCTTTGAGTCTCCAGAATCTACTTTTGGTTTCTCGCCTACAATCGACATTTTATTTTCAAAAGGTTTAGCTTCCAAAATGGTGATGCTGGTTTGTTCTTTCCCAAGATTATATTGTACAAAAACAGTTTTCTCAGCAGTTCGTATAATGTAGGTGTTTACGTTCTTCCAGTTATTACAAGAATGCATGTAGCCCAAATTGTAAGCTTCAGGATCTGTCTTTTTTATACGTTCTTCTTCGCCGTCACGTAAAGGTTCGCCTGTATTTATTTTTACGCCACCAAGATTTTTAATCAGCTCGTCAAAACTTTTCTGAATTTCAAGCGGAGAAAATTTCTTGTCTTTAAATTCTGTTGAAATTCTGATCTCGGCTTTGTAAGTTTTGCCTTCCATTACCGTATATGAGCCGTGATCGTAGAAATATTCTTTATCAAAATCTTTGGTTTGTCCGTTTCCCTGATAAGAATTTGGGTCGGTGAAAGTATATCCTTCAGGAAGTTTAAAATAAGGAAAAACTCCATTGAATTTATCGGTAACAGGGATTTTGCTGATGTTGTACCCTGTGTCTGAAATCGCTTCTGATGAATAGTCATGCTCAGCTGTATTTGCATTTACTGTTTCCTTAGAAACAGCCGGATCTTCGTTTTTCTTATTACAAGACCATAAAGTAAGCACTGCCAAAGCACTCGTAAAAAGCATTTTCTTCATAATTCAATAGGTTGAGAGGCGTAATTCTGCCTTTCTGTGGTAGCAAAATTGATGCTAAAGAAGATGAAGAAATTTTAAAATTATGTTAAATTGTAGATATGAAACACAACAGTTATTATTTTAACTCTTTTAAAACCCTCTCAAATTCCAAATCTTTTTTATCTAAGAAGTCCTGATCTTTATATTTAATCAATTCATTGATTCTGATTCCGGTTTGTTGGGTTTGAGAATTATCAGGATAAAAAATTCCGTTTCCTGTAAATTCCAGAAGATAATCACCGGGTAAATTTACTTTAACGAGGTCTCCGTCTGCACCGGCACTTTGCTGGCCAATCGTTAAGGATTGCGGGAAAATATTCTGAAGACTCATGGTATACCATTCGCTTGCGCTTTGAGATTCGGGGTTTACAAGAATAAATACTTTCCCCTGATATTGATATGTTTTTTTGTCTTTAATCTCTGGAAAATAATGAGCTCGATCTTCCAAATAAAAAAACGTGCCTATGTTTTTAAGATTTGGAGCATAATATTTATAAAAATAATTTTCGACAGGAGAGAAATATTTGTAGATATAATAATTCACAAAACCACCCCAATCAGGGTAAGCTCTCATATCAAAAACAATCGCTTTTTTCTTTGAAGCATCAACTAAAATACTATCCATAACCGCATCCATCTTGTCATTGGATACCTTATTAATAAACTGGTACGTATGATTGATTTTAAAGTAGGCAACATCGTCATGAACAATTTTACGGTTTTCTCTTTTCTGTATTTTATCCTGTAAATAAGTAACAATGAAGTCGTATTTTTCTTTATTGGAAATGTCAACCATATCAATTTTTGTAGAAAATCTCTTGTTGCTCTTGCCAGATTTTACTTCTATACTCTTTTGTGAAAGATCGTCGGGCCAGATCAGGTTATTTTCATATTTTGAAAGAACATATACCAGTTTTTCATTATTCGAGGTAGATAGTAATTCTCCTTTCTCTTTGATGATTTGGGGAATGCTTTTACCGTTAATTGAAGTAATCTTATCTCCAATATTAATTTGAGCTTTGGAGCAGATTTCCGGAAAAATGAGATGCGTAACTAGAATATGATCATCAACAATCTGAAAATCAAATGGCGCAAGATAATTGCCATGAAAAATATCTTTTTTATAATTCAATTGTTTGTAAAAACTGAAAGCGTGACTATCCTTTAATTTTGAAGCAAATTTCGCCATTAAAATTTCAAAATCTTTCCTTGAATTTATTTTTGAATTTTCGTCTAAACTATTTTTAAAAAACTCTTCAAAGCCTTTATCCATAATATATTTGTGAGGAAAAAGGTAGTCTACAATTCCCTGTATTTTTGCCAAAGCCAGTAAACGATATTCTATCGGAAGATTTTCAGTTTTAGGAAATGGATATTTTTTTTCATCACTCACCAATTTGCCTTTTGGAAGGTTTTCAAAATTATATCGATGTTTGTAAATGGTATTGAGTAAATCTTTATTTTCAGAACTTACTTTTCGGTTTTTCTGAAACCAGTCGAAATTCTGATTTTTTGAAAGAACGTCCCGTGATGTTTCAGCAGGAGCCGAAGCTGTGAATTTTTTATTGAGTTTTGAAGTTAATTTCTCAGTTATAGAATTAAAATCATCCTGAGCGCTGATATTTTTCACATTGACCAAAAATAAACTGTCAGCATTTATCTTTCCGCTTGCGAGATCCGGATGATAATATTTAATGAAATTCCAGGTTTTGATGAAGTCATCATACTGATCTTTCTGAGCGAAAACGGATTGTTGAAATAAAAAAAAGATAAGAAGAACTGACGTTTTTTTCATGGTGATAAGTAATTTTTAAAGATAACAGATATTTGTCAATTGTAAAATAATTAAAATCAATAAATTGATAATTTTATTTTATTAGTATCAAAACTACATTTATATTAAGTTTTCAATATAAAAATGCGAAAAAATCTTATCAGATAAGACTTGTGTTTCAAGAAATTTAATCAAAATTTCACACACCAAAACTTTCAAAACCCGTAAATTTGTCGCACTAAAAAATTATTCAATGTTTAGGAAAATTTCAGTTGCAGCAGCAGCATTGCTGTCTGTAATTACAATCAATGCTCAGAAAAATAAAAACAATCAGGTTGATAGACCCAAACTGGTGGTAGGTTTGGTTATTGATCAAATGAGGTGGGATTATCTTTACCGATTCTACAGCAAGTATGGAAATGAAGGTTTCAAAAGACTTTTGAATAAAGGTTATTCCTTAAATAATGTGCATATTCCTTATGTTCCTACAGTGACGGCTTTGGGGCATACATCTATTTATACAGGCTCGGTTCCTGCGATTCACGGGATTGCCGGAAATGACTGGACAGATAAAGAAACAGGTAAAAATGTATACTGTACAACTGATGAAAGCGTGCAGCCCGTTGGTACAACCAATGTAAAAGTAGGAAGTCATTCTCCGAAAAACCTTTGGTCTACAACCGTTACAGATGAGTTGAGATTGGCGACGAATTTTCAGGGTAAAGTAGTTGGGGTTTCTTTGAAAGACAGAGCTTCAATTCTTCCGGCTGGTCACACGCCAAATGGAGCGTATTGGTTTGATGATTCTACCGGAAACTTTATTACGAGTACCTGGTATATGAATGATTTGCCTCAATGGGTGAAGAGTTTTAATTCTCAAAATCTTCCGGATAAATTGGTTTCAAACGGTTGGAATACTTTATTGCCAATTAACCAATATACAGAAAGCGCACCAGACAATTCGCCTTGGGAAGGGCTTTTAGGAAGTTCTAAAACACCTGTTTTTCCTTATAGTAATTTGGCTGAAGATTATAAAATTAAAAAAGATAACATCCGTTATACACCTTTTGGAAATACGTTGACTCTAAAGTTAGCTGAAGCTTCTGTGGAAGGTGAAAATTTAGGAGCCGATGACGTGACTGATATTTTAGCGATTAATTTAGCTTCAACAGATTATGCCGGACATAAATTTGGACCAAATTCTATCGAAGTGGAAGATGTTTATTTAAGATTAGATCAGGATTTAGCTAAATTCTTCAAATATTTGGATGGAAAAGTTGGGAAGAATCAATACACAGTTTTTGTTTCTGCAGATCACGGTGGAGCACATTCTGTAGGTTTCCTGAAAGAGCATAAAATCAATACAGGATTTTTTGGTGAAGGAATGGAGAAAAGCTTGAATGAGAAGCTAAAAGCTAAATTCGGAGTTGATAAATTAATTAATGGTGTCGATAATTATCAGATTTATTTCGATAGAAAATTAATGGCTGATAATAAACTTGAGCTTGAAGATATCAAAGAATTTGCGATTCACGAATTGGAAAAAGATCCTACAGTTTTATATGCTGTTTCTACAACAGAAGTACAGGAAGCGACAATTCCTGAACCGATAAAACAAAGAATTATCAACGGGATCAACAGACAAAGAAGTGGAGATATTCAGCTGATTTCTCATGATTCTATGCTTCCTCCATATTCAAAGACTGGAACTACACACAGTGTTTGGAATTCTTACGATGCACATATTCCTTTGATTTTTATGGGATGGGGAATTAAGCATGGTGAAAGCAATAAACAATATCACATGACGGATATTGCACCAACGGTTTCGGCTTTGTTACACATTCAGTTTCCAAGCGGAAATGTGGGTAATCCGATTACTGAGGTTTTAGGAAAATAATATTTGGGGTATTTAAATAAAGACTCGGGTGCAGCTTTGTTGCGCCCGAGTCTTTATTTATTGGATTTCTGCGATGCGTAGCATCGCCGAAAATCTTTAATTTTTTCTCAGATTTTTACTGTTCATCAATTTCCTCTTCCTCATCTTCGTACTGCTCCAGATAATAGTTGAACGTAAAATCTTCAACTTCCTCTTCTGCATCTTCCAGCGTTGTCAGAAGATCTTCAAACAGTTCAAGCTGATCAACGCTCATATTAACAAACTCGATATGCAAAGGCATTTCCAATTCACCTGAAATAACATCTGAAAGTGCATCCAGATTATCCCCGAAATGTTCCGGAAGTTTTACTTTTTCTTTAAGTTGAGTATAAAAATCTTCGTAATCTCCGATTTCTACAAAATCGATGTATGTTGTATTCATTGTTTATTTAAATTTCTAATGTGCAAATGTAGGAGTTTTCAGTGATTGTTAAAAAGTCGTTTTTTGTCATTGCGATGAACGAAGTGACGAAGTAATCTCAAAATGAATAAAAAGTTACTTAAACTTCCAATTTTTAGTTTTTAAAAAGTTTTTACAATTATTACAAAAGTCAGTTTCTTCATCTGTAGGATTTTTACCTTCAGCATCTCTCATAAAGCAAGATTTTACAGGACAATGTTTGAGGCCTTGTGTATGTCCAATTTCATGTATAGCAACTTTGAAAAACTGATCATTTTTATTGTTGGGAGTTAACCTGAAACTTGACGCAACGCAAGATCTTCCAGGTTTAAAACCTAATCCCATAATCCCAAAATCTTTAATTGCACCTTTTGTTGTGCTAATGTCTTTTGTAGTTAAACCTATTGTTACAAATCCATTTGTGGTATTTTTACTTAAATATTGAATAATGGAGTCTGCTCTATATCGATTTCTTTCTTTATAATAGCTTTCTTTTGGTAAATCAATAGCATCAAGAATTTTGAGGTGAGGATATATTTTTTTGATTTCAAAGGCTATAAATTTTGTTGTCTCAGAATTCATATCTTTAAAAGGCTGAACCAAAATAATGACCGGTTTATCGTTTAGTATATTTAAATCTTTTTTCTTGCTACATGAACAGCACCATAAAAGCACGACAATTATAAATAGATATTTATTTCTTCTCAAAACTCTTATAATGATCTTTAGTTAAATACACTTCACCGTTTTTAGTAAAAACAATTCGATCGCTCTTTCTGCTTCCGCAGCTGTAATTAACATCAGCTTCAAAATATTTTGCACCTTTCGGAAGCTTTCCTTCACGGTTTCCAAAATAATCTCCACCAATTGCTTTTCCGGGCAAAACTTCACAAAGATTTCCCTGAGAAGGATTCCAACCCAGCTTTTTAGCTTCATTTTTCGTGATGTAATAATCCGGAAGTTGATGGTTTTGCTTTACATAATTAATTACAGTATTTTCATTAGTAAGTTCATCAATAGATTGTTTGTCAGATTGATTTACTGATGCTTCTGAAATGTTTTCAGTTTTGGTCGGAACTTTTTTCTCTGCAATAAAATTATTATAAACAAACATCACAGACATTCCGAAAAGAAGTCCGAGACAGGCAAAAAAAAGTGAGCGGATTTTAGGATTCATATGATTTCAATTTACCAGTTTATCAGTGTAACAATGTAACAATTAATTGGTAAACTGTTACATTGATAAATTGTTACATTAATTAATTTCTCCATTCCTCATTAATATCACAAACAGGAATCGGATTAATTTTATGTTGAGCCGCTTTATTCATTCTGCTGAATATTTTAAAAACTTCCAGATCTCTACCACTATAATCAGCTTCAGTTTTTGTTCCCCATTCTTTCTGAATTTTTTCAAGTTCAGGATAAGTCGCACCAATCTGCATTTCATCGGTTCTTTCGGCATCCCAAAGTCCGTCTGTAGGAATTGCTTCCTGAATATTTTTCACAAGATTTAAAGCTCGTGCCAATTCGTAAACTTCAGTTTTGTAAAGATCTGCAATAGGAGAGAGGTCAACGCCGCCATCACCGTATTTGGTGTAAAAACCAATTCCGAAATCTTCCACTTTGTTTCCGGTTCCACAAACTAAAAGACCATTGATTTGCCCGTAATAATATAAAGTAAGCATTCTCAGACGCGATCTTGTATTGGCAAAAGCCAATTTTTCGTTTGGAAACTCGTCATCGTGAACGTCAAAAGTTTTGTATAGTTCTTCAAAAGCTGGCGTAAGATTGACAGACATTGCTTCAACATTCGGGAATTTAGACTTTAGATCATTCATGTGTTCCCAAGCACGGTTTACCTGATCTTCTTTTTGACGAATCGGCATTTCGATCAACAACGTTTTCAAACCGGTCATTGCTGCCAAAGTAGAAACCACTCCGGAATCTACACCGCCAGAAACTCCCAATACATAACCTTTTGCTCCTGATTTTTCGGCATAATCTTTTAGCCATTGTACGATGTGATCTATTACTTTTTGTGTCTGCATTGTATATTTTTATGAATTAAAATTTTCTTTTTTAAGTTCGTACCAAAAACAATTTCCGTCTGGTTCTATAAATTCACCTGTTTTTTTAAATCCGAGTTTTGTTAAAATGTGGTTTGAGGCCAGATTTTCAGAATGAGCGTATGCATAAATTATTTCGGCTTTCAAATCATTAAAACCATAATCCAAAGAAGCTTTTCCTGATTCTTTAGCGTAACCTTTTCCCCATGTTTCAGGTAAAAAACGATAGCCGAGTTCGTAGAAATTTTGGTGTCCGTTTACCTCTGATGTATTAAGTTTTAGTCCGCTCCATCCGATAAGAAGTCCGCTTTCTTTTTCAATAACAGCAAGTCTTCCCAAACCATTGTCTTCATATTGCTGCATAATCATTTTTACCACTTCTTTAGATTCTTCAATTTCAGAAAGTGTGGGCATTCCGACATACTTCATGACTTCCGGATCAGAGTCAAGCAGAAAAAGACGCTTGTAATCCTCCTTTACAAAATTTCGGAGAATGAGTCTTTCGGTTTCAATATGAATATTCATCATTGGTTTGGTATTGTTTTAAAGATTTTTTATATAAATCTAATAGCCACAAAAAAATCCTTTTTCAGCATAAGTTTGTATTTATATCCTTATTTTTGTAAACTTAAATTTCATGTAAAAATAATGAAGATTTTTAGAATTGCAGCACTTTCATGCCTTTTAGTTTTAAGTTTAGCCTCTTGTAAAAAAGAGCAGGAAACTGATTGGAAAGTAGAAATAAAAAATCCTGCCGAAAAGGTAGAACTTACCGATATCTCAAAAGAATTTTACGACGTAAATGTTCCTTTGGATCAGTTTAAAGCTAAATTTCCTTGGTTTCAGGGAACAGTTTCTGATGCCGATTTCGCTGAAAACAGAGTGAATCCTGATGAAGTGAAGATTTACAAAGAAGCAATTTCAAAAATAGATCAGACAAAACTTCAGAAAGAACTTCAGGATCTGTTTTCGCACATCAAATATTATTTTCCGAAGTTTAAAACACCGAAAGTATATCTGTTTTCATCAACATTACAGATGATTCAGGATCCTATATTTTTTGATGAGAAAACTAATTTCCTTTTTGTTGATGTAAGTGGTTTTATGGGAAATAATAACCCAAATTATAAAGGTTTGGAAAATTATTTTCAGAAATCGATGAATCCGAATAATATCGTACCTAAAGTTTCAAGAATGTTTGCAGAGCAGGTTGTTCCTTTTTCTCCCGATCATCAGAAATTTATCGATCTTTTGGTTTATAATGGAAAAATAATGCTGCTTCAGGATGCTTTTCTACCCGAAATTCCAGATTATCTGAAAATGGATTATGATAAAAAGCAATACGACTGGTCTGTTGCCAATGAAGCCAATATTTATAATTATTTTGTTGAAAATAATTTAATTTTTGGAGACGATCACCGTTTGGTTGACCGTTTTATCAATCCGGGACCGTTTTCAAAATTTTATACAGAAATTGATAACGAATCTTCACCAATGGTCGGTGTGTTTATCGGATGGCAGATTTGTAAAGAATATTTAAAGAAAAACCCTGAGACGAAATTGACCGATTTCCTTAAAATGGATGCAACGGAAATTTTCAATAAAGCAGGATATAAACCGAAATTAGAAGAGTAAGTAGTGTTGATGGGGATTGGTTGATGGTTGATAGCTTTTAATATTATGTAATTCTAACAACTAACAACTAAAACCTAAAAACCAATTAAACATATTAGAAAAATAGAAAAATGAGAAAGACTCAAATAACGATAGATGTAGAATTAGACGAAAACCACATTCCTGAAAAAATGACATGGAATGCTCAAGATGGAGGAGTAGAAAAAGAAGAGACAAAAGCTGTAATGATTTCCGTTTGGGACGAAAAAGCATCAGAAGCTTTAAGAATCGATCTTTGGACAAAAGAAATGCCGGTTGACCAGATGAAAATGTTTATGCATCAGATTTTAGTCTCTATGGGAAGTACGTATCAGAGAGCAACAGGAGAAGATGATGTTGCAGCATGGATCGAGGAGATAGCAGAAGAATTTGCCATTAAATCAGCAATAAAAATGTAAAATCAATTTGAAAATTTGATAATGAATTAATTTGAAAATTAAACTTACTGTGTACATTTTCAAATTCTCAAATTTTCAGATTAATAAATTATAAAATAATGAATTTCAATACAAAAGTTATACACGGCGGACAACATCACGAATCTGCAACAGGTTCTGTAAACGTTCCGGTTTTTTTAACATCTACTTTCGCACAGAAAAGTCCGGGAGTACATTCAGGATACGAATATTCTAGAGCGGCAAATCCTACAAGACAGGCTTTGGAAGACTCTTTGGCAAGCATCGAAAACGGAGCAAGAGGTTTAGCTTTCGGTTCTGGTTTAGCAGCCATCGACTGTGTTTTAAAGTTATTAAATCCTGGTGATGAGGTTCTTGCAGTAGACGATTTATACGGCGGAACCTACAGAATGTTTACCAGACTTTTCGAAAAATATCAGTTGAAATTTACGTTCGTGAATTTTGATGATGTATCAAAAATTGCTGACGTCATTACTGATAAAACTAAATTGATCTGGGTTGAAACACCAACAAACCCGTTGATGAAATTGGTGGATATCAAAGCGGTGGTAGAAATTGCAAAAGGAAAAGATATTCTGGTTGCAGTTGATAACACTTTTGCAACACCTTATCTTCAAAGGCCAATCGATTTGGGAGCTGATATTGTGATGCATTCTGCGACAAAATATTTAGGAGGTCACTCTGATGTTATTGCAGGAGCTTTGATCGCTAAAGATGCTGAATTGGGAGAAAAACTTCATTTCATCCAGTTTGCAAGCGGAGGGATTTTAGGACCTCACGATTCTTATTTGGTGTTGAGAGGGATTAAAACCTTGGCTTTAAGAGTTCAGAGACATTCTGAAAACGGAATGGCAGTAGCAAAATATCTAGAATCTCATCCTGCAGTTGCACAAGTGATTTACCCAGGATTGGAATCTCACCCACAATATGAATTGGCAAAAGCTCAGATGAAGGATTTTGGAGGAATGGTTTCTTTCACTTTCAAATCAGGTAAAAAAGAAGATGCTATTAAATTCTTAGAAAAAGTGAGAGTTTTCACATTGGCTGAATCTCTTGGTGGAGTAGAATCTTTGGCAAATCATCCTGCTTTGATGACTCACGCTTCAATTCCTGCTGAAAAACGTGCTGAATTGGGAATTACTGATGATTTAGTTCGTTTAAGCGTTGGAATTGAAGATGCAGAAGATTTGATTGCAGATTTGGAGAAAGCATTCTCTTAAAATAAATGAATTTAAGCATCCTTTTTTATAGTGGATGCTTATTTTTAATTAAATTTCGTACATGAAAAATACAAGAAAAGCTACAGTTCAGGATGTATCTCAATTAGCGGAATTGTTTGATCAATACAGAGTTTTTTATCATAAAGAATCTGATATTCAGGCTGCTGAAAATTTTCTAAAAGAAAGAATAGAACGTAACGATTCCGAAATTTTTGCTGCCGAAAGTGATGATAAATTAGTAGGTTTTGTTCAGTTATTTCCTTTATTTTCATCAACAAGAATGAAGCGTTATTGGCTATTGAATGATCTTTTTGTAAATGAAAACTACAGAGGAAATGGCTTTTCTAAAGAATTGATTGAAGAAGCAAAAAGGTTAGCAAAATCTACCGATGCTTGCGGAGTTCTCCTTGAAACAGGAAAATCTAATGACATCGGAAACAAACTGTATCCAAGTTGCGGATTCGAAATTTACGATGAAGTGAATTTCTATGAATGGACAAATAAAATTTAATGTAACAATGTATCAATTTAGCAGTTTACCAATGATTGTTACATTGTTAGACTGCTATATTGTTAAATTTTAAAAATTATGACTGATTTTCAAAAATATATTCAAAGATATTTAGATTTAATTCCATCTGAAAACTGGTTGGAAGAATTGAAGAAATCGGGCGAGAAAACCGTTTCTTTATTTTCATTTTTAACAGAAGAACAATCAAAATTCGCTTATGCAGAAGGAAAATGGACGCTGAAAGAAGTTCTTCTTCATTTATCAGATACCGAAAGAATTTTCCAGTACAGAATTTTGGCTATCGCAAGAGGTGAAAAATCTGAATTACCTGGTTTTGATGAAGAATTGTATGCTCAAAACTCTTTTGCAAACGAAAGAAATTTAGATTCTTTATTGGAAGAGTATCAATTGGTGAGAAAATCTTCTCAGATTTTATTGGAAACAATGAATTCTTCAGTCTTGAATAATATTGGAACTGCGAATGGTAATCAAATTTCTGCACAAACTATCGGGAAACTGATTGTTGGACATAATATTCATCATTTGAATGTGGTGGATGAAAGGTATTTGCCGAAGTTGTAAATATTTAAAAGACTTTATCAAAGAACTTAATTAATATCAATAGGAACGGGCTTTAGCCCGTTTTATGTTTTAAATTCCAATATTGGCTTCAGCCAAAATCTAAAATTTTTATAATTTTGGTGAAAACAACACAAATGCCTTTCATTAAAATTTATATTCATCTTGTATTTTCTACTATAACCGAATTCCATTTTTAAACTCGACAGAAGTGCGAGTGAAGGTTTGGAAACATATAAAAGAAAACGCATCTAGCAAAGGAATTTATTTAGATATGATTAATGGTTATTCAGATCATTGCCATTGTTTAATTTCTTTAGGTTCGAATCAAAATATTGAAAAAATAATACAACTTATAAAAGGAGAATCTTCTTTTTGGATAATAAAAATCAATTGACTAAAGACAAATTTGCTTGGCAGGATGAATATTTTGCAGTTTCTGTGTCAGAATCTATGATTGAATCAGTTCGAAATTATATTAAGAATCAAGAAATACATCATAAGAAAAAATCGTTTGCAGACGAATATCAAGAATTTATCGATAAATATAATTTTAAATAGGCTTTGGCTAAAGCCGAATGAATGCTTAATTTTGAAGGCGGACTAAAGTCCGCCCCTACTGAATATGGAAAACATAATACAAATATTAAAATCCGGCGGAACAATTTTATATCCAACAGACACCATCTGGGGAATCGGTTGTGACGCAACAAATATAGACGCCATTAACAAGATTTTCGAGATTAAAAAACGTGAAAAAAACAAATCGATGATCATTTTGGTGGAAACTGAAAAAAGATTGCAGGATTTGGTAGACGTTCCGGAGATG
Organism: Chryseobacterium indoltheticum; assembly: GCF_003815915.1. NCBI lineage: Bacteria > Pseudomonadati > Bacteroidota > Flavobacteriia > Flavobacteriales > Weeksellaceae > Chryseobacterium > Chryseobacterium indoltheticum. The sequence continues at coordinate 3,337,810 of NZ_CP033929.1, read as the reverse complement.
GCGTGGGAAATTATCGATTTGAGCGAAAAACCTGTAACGATAGTTTACGAAAACCCAAAAGGTTTACCCAAAGAACTTCTTGCAGAAGACGGAAGCATCGGAATTCGTTTGGTGAAAAATGATTTCTGTAAAAAATTAATTACAAAATTAAATAAGCCATTGGTGTCAACTTCTGCCAATTTTAGTGGAGATAAAAGCCCGTTGAAGTTTTCAGATATTTCAAAAGAGATTATTGATCTTGTAGATTTTGCAGTAGAAGAAGACAGAGAAAAAGTCTCGCAATATTCGGGCTCTTCTGTGATAAAGATCTGGAGTGACAACAGAATAAAAATTCTTAGAGAATAAAAATTTATATTTAATTATCTTTGCAAAACTTCATAGCCATTAAGGAGTCAGAAATTTAGTTTTTAAACCTGAAAATCTGATTTTTTAGTGGTTTTACATTAGATAAAGACTGGAAATTTTAAATTAATTGTAAGTCTAATATCTGAAATCTAAAATCTTACATCTTTAAAAAAATGTTCATCAACCTCAATCAAAATCAAAACTTAAAACTTTTCAAAATTATTTCTGAAGTTGCTGCGGCAAACAATCAGTCGGTGTACATCGTTGGTGGTTTTGTGCGTGATCTTTTAATGAAAAGAAAAGCGTCTACCGATATTGATTTTGTGACCGAACAAAGCGGAATTGAGCTTGCTCAAAATGTAGGAAAAGAAATTGATCCGAAAATGAAAGTTTCGGTTTTTAAAACCTACGGAACAGCGATGATCCGATACAAAGATCTTGAACTTGAATTTGTAGGCGCAAGAAAAGAAAGCTATACCGAAAATAGCCGTAAACCCGAAGTGGAAGGCGGAACAATAGAAGACGACCAGAAAAGAAGAGATTTTACCATCAATGCAATGGCAATTTCTTTAAATAAAGATAATTTCGGTGAATTAATCGATCCTTTTGATGGAATTGGTGATTTAGGAAAAGGAATTCTGAGAACACCTTTAGCACCGGCTCAAACATATTCTGACGATCCTTTGAGAATGATGAGAGCGGTTCGTTTTGCTTCGACCTTAAATTTTACAATTGAAGAAAATTCTTTAAACGCAATTAAGCAGGAAGCAGAAAGAATCAAGATTGTTTCTATGGAAAGAATCATGGTTGAGTTTAATAAAATCATGTTGTCAAAAAAGCCTTCCGTTGGTTTGAAATTGATGGAAGAAACGGGCTTGATGAAATTAATCATTCCTGAATTGATTGATTTGAAAGGTGTAGAAGAAGTAGAAGGACAAACCCATAAAGATAATTTTTACCATACTTTGGAAGTCGTTGATAATATTTCTGAAAATACAGATAATCTATGGCTTCGTTGGGCTGCTTTGCTTCACGACATCGGAAAAGCTCCGACCAAAAAATTCGTGGAAGGAACAGGCTGGACTTTTCATGGGCACGAATTTTTAGGCTCAAAAATGGTGAAAACGCTTTTTCAAAAACTAAAATTACCATTGAATGCTGATATGAAGTACGTTCAGAAGATGGTGAAACTTTCGTCACGTCCGATTGCATTAATTACTGATGACGCTTCAGATTCTGCGCTAAGAAGGCTTTTATTTGATGCCGGAGAAGATATGGAAGATTTGTTTACCCTTTGTAAAGCAGATATCACAACTAAAAATTCTAAGAAACAGGAGAAGTTTAAAAAGAATTTCCAATATGTTGCCATTAAAATAAAAGAAGTTGAGGAGAAAGATCAGGTAAGAAACTTCCAGCCACCAATTTCGGGTGAGGAAATTATGGTAATGTTCAATTTGAAACCCGGAAGAGAAATCGGAATTTTAAAGGAAAAAGTAAAAGAAGCAATTCTGGAAGGCGAAATTGGAAATAATAGCGAAGAAGCAAGAAAATTTGTGATTGCTGAAGCTCAGAAACTGGGTTTGACTTTAGTTTAAAATAAATAAAAATTTGGAGCAACGGTTTATCTGTTGCCTTTTTCACACAATAAACAAAAAATGCGGCTTCCTTTTGAAACCGCATTTTTATTTTTCAAAATGAGAAATTAGTTTTTATAAACCGATGTAGCTCCCATTCCTGCTGTGAACTTACTGATAACAGTTCCTCCGGTTGTGTACACGGTGATTTCACTTGGCTGAGTAAATCCTTTTACATCAGAAGTGAAGATTCTTCCGTCAATAACGCTGAATCCGTAAAGAGTAAAGTTTGCTCCACCATCAACCGCAGTAATAATAGGATTGGTAGGTGCAGCCGTAGCATTCATATCCATAGAATAAACTTTATTGCTTGAAGTGAAGTAAAATCTACCACCATCAATCTGAAGGTTAGTACCATTAGCAATTCCTGTAAGAGTGGTTGTTTTTACAATACTTCCCGCTGGGTTGATCTGATAAATATAAGAATCAGCAGTTCCCTGAGCAATTACATACACATTGCTGTTGTACGTAATTGTTTTGGTGATATCTCCGTTTGGCATCGGTGTCGGTGTTCCTTCGATTGCATTAGTGGTCGTGTTGATTTTTGTGATGGTATTCCCAAAACCGTACGAAGCATTTTGCACAAAAATATTTCCTCCTGCTTCAACTACTCTCTCAACGGTGCTTGTAGATGCGAAATCGATTTTCTTTACAAAAGAATTATCAGACAATTTATAAACATTTACAAATTTTGCTCCGCCGTATTTATCATTTGAAACGTAAAGATTTCCATTTGCAATCGCCATATAACGAGGATTGTTTAACTGAGCTGTGATTTCTCCTGCTTTTTTAAATGAATAGCGGTCTACAATCTGAATTTTGTTTGAGTTATTAAGCAAAAGATATGCTTTATCTCCGTTTAAAATCATTGTCTGAAGTACATCACCAAGGTTTTCTTTATTGTTGTTTGCTTTGTAGATGTCATTCTGCATTAAGCTTAAATCTTTTGTAATAAAAGTAACATCTGCATTTGGTGACCCAAAATTACCTTCATTGGTAATAAGAAGTCCGTTTTGATAAGTGATTTCCGGAATTGTCTCTTCGTATTCTGATGTACACGAAATCGAAAATAACAGGACGAATCCAAAAATAAACTGTAATAGTCTGTTTAATTTCATAATATAATTGATTTAAAAATTTATTGTTGCGTTTATACTGTAATTTCTTTTAGGTAAAGGATAATACGCCATTGTTTCGTAGACAGTATCTGTAATATTGTTCACCTTTATCCCTAAAGTATAGTTTTTCATAAATGTTGCTGAAAGACCTGCATTCATCACAAAATACGGGTAGATCGCATATTTTTTGCTTTCATCAGACGTTGTATAGGTTAAACCGTTAAACATTCCCTGTGCGTAAACACGTAGAAATTTATACTGATAATCTACATTTGATGAAAACTTATGAAGCGGAACATAAGTAAGCTGCTTCTGAGTTTCCAAGTTAATAGATTTCGCATAAGTATAGCCCGCTACAAGCTTTACTGAATGATCTTCATTAAACAACTTTTGATAACTAAGTTGTGATTCTAAACCATAAGATTCTACTTTGTTAGTGTTGAATGGCGAATAGTATCCCAAACCGGTATCCAGCCAACGAATCATATCTGTGATTCGCATATAATAAGGGCTCAAAGTCAGCTTAAAATCTCCAACTTTAAACTCATGGTTCATATCGGTCTGAATTGATGTTTCAGGTTGCAGATCCTGGTTTCCGCCGGGAGTCCAATACAAGTCGTTAAAGGAAGGGAATCTGAAGTTTTTAGAGAAATTCAAATTCAGACTGTACCAATTATTGGCTTTCCATTTTCCTGAGAAAGAGTAGAGAAGAGGCGACTTGATATCTTCAACAAAATCTTGCTTAATTCCTGCTTCAAACCGAAGATTAGGTGTTGCAAAGTATCTCAATAGACCTGCGGCAGATCCTACATTTCTTTTTACTTTGCCGGTAATTCCTGAAGTTCCCAAACCTTCTCCCTGGTTTTGCTGAAATTCTCCAATTAAATTGATATTCCATTTGGGATCAATAAAATAGTTGAAGTCGTTTTTAAGAATATAATTTTTATTAATTCCGCCACTTGTGTAAGAGTCATTATAATTTCCGAAATATTGAAAATTATCTTCCGTATAAGCTGCCTTTAAGCTGTTTGAAATTTTAGAATTATTGATATCCCAGGAAAGTAAACTTCTTACCGTTTGCGATTCATATTTACTCTTGTTTCCGTTTTCTGTAAAAATAGGATAGTTTTGGGTTGCATCATAAAAATGACTTTGCCAGGAAATAGTTTGGTTGCTTGCAATTTTATAAGAAGTACCGATATTTAAAGTTGAGTTGTAGAATTTCCCATTTCTGTTGATGTAATTTTCCTCAGGAACTTTATAATCATTTTGGCTGATCAGATAATTTCCTGAAACTTTAAAACTGAATTTATCATTGCTGAAAGCAGCCTTTGCAAAATTATTATAAGTTCCGAAAGATGCAATTTCAGAATTAAACAATCCATTAAAACCTTTATTGAAACTCAGATCGTTATTCAGATGAATACTTCCGCCAATGGCACCGCTTCCGTAAATTACACTTCCGCCACCTGATTTTATTTCCATTTGATCGTATCCGAAAAGGGCAATATTGTTGATATCACCTTGTCCCAAAAACTGAGAATTGATGTTGATTCCGTTCCATACAAAAGCTGTTTGTTGAGCCGTTGTTCCTCGAAATGAAGGTGAAGAAACTGCTCCACGACCATTTTCTTTAATATAAACAGGCGACTGAAATCGTAAAACCTCAGAAAGATTCGAAGAGTTTTTTTGAATATCTGCAGCAGATAAAGTAGTTAAAGAATGAAAAAGTTTTACTTTTTTCATCTGATTGTCGAATACAAATACGGTGTCAATATCTTTTTCCTGACTATAATAAATCGTCAGGCAAGAAGACACAGAAAGTAGGGTTAATGCTCTTTTTAAAATCATGTCATACGCTGCCTTTCCTCCGAAAGCAATTCTATTATTAATGTTAAATTTCGGCAGGTCTCCTGACTTTCGCTTTGCTACACCTTCCCGTTTTGGCAGTGGTTTTTTTGTAGAAAATCATAGTGCGATTTACAGTTGCGGGGACAGCTTGGGATTTTCACCCAATTCCCTCTTAGTTCCAATCTCTTGGAAACCAAAATTTTTGCAAATATAGTTTTTTTGAAAAGAAAGATTAAATTTTATTAAACACAAATCTGCGGTATTAATTTGTGTGACAAACCTTACAAAAATGTTCCGTCAAAATAAAAAGGAAGCAAATCTTTTATAGAGGTTACTTTGATCACCTCATCATTTAAATTGGAAAAATAAAGCTCAATATTTTCGTTTTGCTTTGTCTCGTATTCTATAATACTTTGTCGGCAAGCTCCACATGGAGGAATTGGTGGGTTTTTCTCTGAAAATTCTTTTGGTCCGCCCACGATAAATATTTTTTTAATCTTTTGATCCGGAAAGTTAGCTCCGATCCAAAAGAGAGCCGTTCTTTCTGCACAAAGCCCGGAAGGAAAAGCAGCGTTTTCCTGGTTGTTTCCAGTATAAATTTCACCATTTTCCAATAAAACTGCGCATCCTACAAAAAAGTTGGAATAGGGAGCATACGCATTTTCTCTGGCCTGAATTGCTTTTTCAAAAAGGCTTTTTTCTATTTCTGTCAGTTCATTTTTGCTTGTAAAATGCTCGAAACCGATCTTTATATCTTTTTTCATTTTATTTCCTTAAAAAGGGCGGTAAATGTAACCCTTTTTAAGGAAGCTGGCAACATCTTTGTTACGATACTAAATTTGTAATTTTAACTTTTAGAAAAATTAAATTCGATGTTATATTCTCCAATAAAATTTAGAAATGTAGAGCTTAAAAACCGTTGGGTAATGTCTCCGATGTGTATGTACTCTTGCGAAAACGGTGTTGCCAACGACTTTCATTTTGTACATTACGGAAGCCGTGCTCAAGGTGGAACGGGACTTCTTGTGGTGGAAGCGAGTGGCGTAGAATCCAAAGGCAGAATTACCAATCACTGCATGGGAATCTGGAATGACGAACAGGCTGCTGAACTCCAGAAAATTGTAGAATTTGTACATAAGAATTCAGACAGCAAAATAGGAATTCAGATTGCACATGCCGGAAGAAAAGGTTCTACGTGGGAAAATAAACAAATCTCTTTGCAGGAAGGCTGGGAAACAGTTGCTCCAAGTGCAATTCCGTATCATCCGACAGAAAGAATTCCGCACGTTTTGACGGTTGATGAAATAAAGGAACAGGTTCAGAATTTTAAGAATGCAGCAAAAAGAGCAGTAAATGCAGGTTTTGATGTCGTTGAAATTCACGGTGCACACGGTTACCTGATTCATCAGTTTTTATCACCACTTTCTAATGTAAGAACTGATGAATATGGCGGAAGCTTTGAAAAAAGAATCAGATTTTTACTGGAAATTGTAGATGCCGTCAACGAAGAGCTTAATGAATACGTAGCGTTATTTGTAAGAATTTCAGGAACGGAATATGCTGAAAACGGTTGGGATATTGATGACAGTGTAGAGTTGGCAAAAATTTTAAAAGATCACAATGTTGATTTGGTTGATGTATCAAGCGGCGGAAATATTCATGGAGCAAAAATCTCAGTTTTTGACGGTTACCAGGTTCCGTTTTCTTCTGCTGTGAAAAATCAGGCGAATGTGAAAACAGGAGCGGTTGGTCTGATAACAAAAACCGAACAGGCAGAAGAGATTTTACAAAATAATGAAGCCGATCTTATATTTGTAGCGAGAGAGATTTTGCGAAATCCTTATTTGGCAGTTCAGGGCTCATTTGAAATGAATGAAGAATCTTTTTTTCCACATCAATACCTTAGAGCGAAAATTTCTTCTTAATTTTAGGATCAAATTTAAAAGACAACAATGCGTATAGAAGACTTTATGCTTCCGTGTCCCAGCAAAAAGTTTTTGGGAATTGAATGTTTCGGGTGCGGATCACAACGGGCAATTTTGATGGTTTTTCAGGGAAAGTTTTCAGAAGCTTTTCAAATGTTTCCGGCAGTTTATACATTGTTGCTGTTTTTCTGCTTTGTAGGAATCAATTTTATCGACAAAAAAAGAAATTACGGACAGATTTTGATTTTTTTAGCAATAATTAATTCACTGATCATGGTTTTTTCTTACTTTTATAAACATTTTATTATTCATTTAAACTAAACATTAAAAAAACAAATTATGAATCAACAAAAACTACCTAATGCTACTGCAGTACTTGTTTTAGGAATTGTCTCTATCGTTGGATGCTGTTGTTACGGTGTCTTGGGATTAATTGCCGGGATCATCGGGCTTGTATTGTACAAAAAAGACAATGCGTTGTACCAAAGTAATCCGACATTATATTCTGATTACAATAACCTTAACACCGGAAGAATCCTGTGTATTATTGGTTTGATCTTAAGCGCACTTTATCTTGTTTTAAATATTGTGATGATTGCTGTTTTCGGATGGGATGCACTTTCAGATCAAGAATTGATGCAGGAACGTATCAGAGATTTGATGGGACAATAATAAGTCTTGTTTAAAAATATAAAGGTTGCAATTTTTTTTGCAACCTTTTTTGTTTGAATTAAATGTTTAAATTTATTACATGAAGTCTTTTAATTTAAGCCTCATTCAGTTTCTTTAAGTTTGATTTTTTCTTCAGAAAATAAGCCAGCCCCAATCCTATAAAAACCATTGCTGCACTGAACGGAAAGATAAACTGCATTCCGAAAAAATCGGCAACACTTCCGATTATCGGACCTGCAACGCCCAAAGAAATATCAATAAAAAGCCCATAACCAGCCAAAGCAGAACCCTGACTTGATGGCGAAACACTCTTTATGGCAACAACACCAAGCGCAGGAAAAATTAAAGAAAAACCTAATCCTGTAACACCAGCGCCAACCAATGCCATTTGAGCGTTGGTAGCAAATGCAATAATTAAAAGCCCGATGGTTTCTACAAAAAGACAGGCAATGGCAACTTTTATTCCACCATAATTATTGATGACATTGCTGAAAACCAATCTTCCAGCAACAAATAATCCTCCGAAAACACTTAAACACAAAGCACCATTATTCCAATGAAAATAATTGTAATATAACGTTATAAATGTAGAAATGCTTGCAAAACCAATTCCTCCCAAAGCCAGACAAACTCCAAAAGGAGCTACTTTTCCCAGAACTTTCCAAAAAGACTGATTTTCTTTTGGATTCGTGTTGGTCTTATTTTCTTTGGTTTTAGCAAAGAAAAATCCGATTATTCCTAAAATAATAGAAAGAATTCCAATACCGTAAAGACTGTATGCGTGTTCGATTACAATTCCTAAAGAAGCTCCGATTGCTAAAGCTCCGTAGCACGCAACACCATTATAAGAAATGATTTTTGCGGTATGTTTTTCACCTAAAGCCATAATTGCCCAGTTAATCGGGCTTGCTCCGACCATTCCTTCGGCACAACCTGTTAACAGACGGGTAATAATCAGAAAACCAAGGCTTAAAATCGGAGAAAATTTAAAATAATAAGCGAAAATTAGAAAAATCCCTGTTAGTGAAAAACTAAGCATGCTGAATAAAACGGCTGGTTTAGGACCTTTTCCGTCAATAACTTTCCCGGAATATGCTCTCAGAAAAAAGGTGGAAATATATTGTAAGCTAATTACCATCCCTGCAATTAAAAGACTGTAACCTAAACTTTTGCTGATGAAAATCGGTAAAACCGAAAGCGATAGACCGATGATGAAATATCCTACAAAAGTAAAAGATACATAAGAAATGAGTTGGAGGTTGATATTTTTTGGTTGGTTTATTGAACTTTCCATGAGATAAAAAATTAATCTGCAAAGATACTTCGTAAATATTTTTTAGCTTCAGGATTAAGATTAAAAAAAGATAAGATTTGTCATACTTTACAGATGTCAGAAGTTGAATATAGGTTTTCATTTCATATAATTTCAATTATCTTTGTTTCTCTTAAAAAAATCATCAGTACATGGAAAACTCAAAATATCCAAACTATATTTTTGACTGGATGGGAGGTCTCATCCTTTTTGCAGGATATATTTTTGGAAGTCTTTCGGTTGGCTTCATAGGCCTTGCAGGGAAATTTATTTTTGAGGTAGATTTTATGCAGAAGCCTTGGTTTATGATGCTTGCCAATGCTGTTGTTTTTTGCCTGATGATTTGGGCTTTTGATTTTTTAATAGTACGTCAGAAAACAGGTAAGAAATTGAATTTCAATTTTTCACCTACCAATTTTTCTACCTATCTTCTTATTTTTCCGATGATGATCGGAATGATGTTTATCGGAGAATTTATCACTTCGCAAATTCCTACAACCGGACCTTTTTTCGGAGATTTTTACGAATTTTTTGAAAATCTGATGGCGGGTCTTACCGATGATCCTGTCGTGATGGTCATTACTGCGGTGATTATGGCGCCTATTTTTGAAGAAATTGTTTTCCGCGGAATTGTCCAGAAAGGAATGATCAATAAAGGAGTGAAACCCTGGAAAGCGATACTTTTTGCAAGTCTTCTTTTTGGTTTGATACATGCGAATCCGTGGCAGTTTGTAGGCGCAACTTTGCTGGGAACTGTTTTAGGATTGGTTTATTATAAAACAAAATCGCTGCTTTTGCCAATGCTATTGCATGGTTTTAATAATCTTTGCTCGGCGATCCTGATATTTTATACTCAAAAAGAAAGTTTTGCAGAAGCTTTTGAAATTCAGGAATGGATGATTCTGGTGATCGGAATTGTAGTGTTTTCTGTATTTTTCTACCTGTTTACATTTAGAAATAAAGTGCGTTATTCTGAAATTTAAATTCAATTTAAAACACAAATCATATAAACTGAACAATCATTTTGTGGTATTATATGAATAATATTTGTGTTTAAATAAACATATAATAATAAAAATGGAAATATTAGTTGCCACACACAATCTTCATAAAAAAGAAGAAATTCAACAGATTTTAGGAAATGAATTTACCGTAAAAAGCCTAACCGATTACGATATTCATGACGAAATCGTTGAAGATGGAGACTCTTTCAATGCCAATGCTTTAATTAAGGCTAAATACTGTTTCGAAAAAACAGGCATTCCAAGCTTGGGAGACGACAGCGGTTTGGTGGTGGAATCTTTAGATGGAAGACCCGGTATTTTTTCGGCAAGATATGCCGGAGATCATGATTTTGCTAAAAATATTGAAAAGGTGTTGAGCGAAATGGAAAATATTGAAAACAGAAAAGCTTATTTCATCACCGTATTATGTTATTATGACGAAAACGGTGCTCAATATTTTGACGGAAGAGCTCACGGGAATTTACTCAAAGAAAATAAAGGGCACCAAGGTTTTGGTTATGATCCTATTTTTGTTCCCGAAGGTCATGAAATAACTTTCGCAGAGATGAATCCTGAAGATAAAAATAAAATCAGCCACAGAAAACAGGCATTAGATTTGTTTCTTGATTTCTTGAAAAAGTAGGTTAAGGTTAAGGTTAAGGTTGCAAAAACTTTGTGTTTTTAAAGAACTTTTTTCTTATTTTAAATAGAGTTTAAAACGTAAACTCAACTTCAGCCTCATTTTCAACCTCAACCATTTGTTGTACATTTGCTTTAATAAACTATTGATTTGAGTACTTATTTAACGATATTAGGCTTTAATTCGGCAATACCCACGATTAATACTTCACCTACAGCTCAACTTCTGGAAATGGAAGAAAGATGTTTCCTGATTGATTGCGGCGAAGGAACACAGGTGCAGCTGAGAAAAGCAAAGGCAAGATTTTCAAAAATCAATCATATTTTTATATCGCATCTTCATGGCGATCACTGTTTTGGTTTACCGGGTTTAATAGCTTCTTTCCGACTTTTGGGAAGAGATACTCCTTTGCATGTTTATGGTCCGAAAGGAATAAAAAAGATGCTGGAAACTATTTTTTCCATTACCGAAACGCATCGAGGTTTTGAGGTTGTATACCATGAATTAGATAAAGATTATTCAGAAAAAATCTATGAAGATAACAGGGTAGAAGTATTTACTATTCCTTTGGATCACAGAATTTACTGTAATGGATATCTGTTTAAAGAGAAGCCAAAAGAGCGTCATATTAATATGGAAGAAGTCTCAAAATATGCTGAGATCGAAACGTGTGACTATCATAATTTAAAAGCAGGCAAAGATTTTGTGCTGAGTGACGGGTATGTTCTTAAAAATGAAATTCTTACAACAACTCCGGCTCCGTCTGTTTCTTATGCATTTTGTAGTGATACAAGATATTTGGAATCTGTTATTCCGATTATAAAAAATGTAACGGTTTTATACCACGAGTCTACATTTTTGCATGATCTTAAAGAAATGGCAGATTACACAGGTCATACAACCGCTTTAGAAGCAGCAACAATTGCAAAGAAAGCCGAAGTTGAAAAATTAATTTTAGGACATTTTTCTAACCGTTATGGTGATTTAACCGTTTTTACGGATGAGGCAAGAACCGTTTTTCCGAATTCTTATCTTTCAAAAGCTTTGGAATGCGTTAAATTTTAAAATTGTATGAATTTTTCGGAATTAAAAGATTTTTTAGACGAAAAAGCGGATGTTTACAATAATCTTGAATTCATTCAGGATGATCCTGTTCAGATTCCGCATCGCTTTTCATTAAAACAGGATATTGAAATTGCCGGTTTTTTGGCGGCAACAATTTCCTGGGGAAACAGAAAGTCTATTATTAAATCGGCTGAAAAGATGCTTGATATTATGGGAAATTCTCCTTATGATTTTGTAATGAATTTTTCTGAAAAGGATTTAAACAGCATTAAAGACAAAAGTATTCACAGAACTTTTAACGGAGAAGATTTTGCGTATTTTATTAAACAATTCAACAAAATTTATAAGGAAAACGAAAGTCTTGAAAATTTATTTCTAATCAACGAAAATGAAAATAATTTTCAGCATTCTATTGAAAGATTTAGGCAAACTTTTTTAGGAATTGAAAAACACAGAACGCATAAGCATGTAAGTTCGCCATACAAAAACTCATCTTCAAAAAGGATTATTATGTTTTTGCGATGGATGATAAGAAAAGATAATCGTGGCGTAGATTTTGGAATCTGGAACAATATTGATCAAAAATTTTTATCAATTCCTTTGGATGTTCATACCGGAAATATATCTAGAAAATTGGGTCTTATTTTGAGAACACAAAATGACTGGAAAACCGTTGAAGAATTAGATTTAATCATTAGAAAATTTGATGAAAATGATCCCGCAAAATATGACTTTGCTTTGTTTGGATTGGGCGTAACGAAAGAATTACTTTAAAACAGAAATGATGAAAACACCACACGAAAAAATAGAATTTCTTGAGAGAATGGCAGACGGAATCACCTCCTGGATTGGTTCTATACCTTCTCTTATCATCCATACATTACTTTTTATTACTTCATTTCTACTGCCTGTTTTTGGTATTGTAGATGTAGATAAAATGTTGCTTGTTTTAACGACAGTACTTTCACTTGAAGCTATTTATCTTTCCATCCTTATTCAGATGTCTGTGAATAAAAGCCATGAAAAAATTGAGGACATTCAGGAAGATATTGAGGAAATTAGTGAAGATATAGAAGATATTCAGGAAGATATTGAGGAAATCAGCGAAGACCTTGAAGAGATTAGTGAAGATCTTGAAGAGATCAGCGAAGATATTGAAGATATTCAGGAAGATATTGAAGAGATCAATGAAGAAGAAGACGATGAAGATCACAACGAAAGAGCAAAAAAAGCTATTCTTAAAAGTAACGTAAACTCTAATAAAAACGAAATTAGATTTCTAAAAGATAAAATAACCGAGCTTCAGAATAAAATCGATGAAATGAAAAAAGATTAATTTGAAGTTCACTTTGATAATATAAAATGAAAGACCGATCAATGAGATTGGTCTTTTTTATTTATTATCAAAATTTCATCAGAATATACATAAATGAACATATTATTGATAATAATAAATCATGTATGTATTTTAAATCGGAAAAATTTGGTATTTTTGGGCAAACAATTACAAAATGCTAAATTATAGACTAAAAAATTACCTTTTTCTTTTCGCATTATTGTTTATTTCGGCTTCTGTTTTTGCTCAACAAAGGCAGCCGCCGAAAAACAATGTGAACGAAACCAATAAAAAAGCGGGAGTATTTATCGATGTAAATGCTGCAGGATATGTACCGTCTACGTATACTCCGGAACAATTGGTGAAAAATGTTCTGATAAACGGAGGATCCACATGTTCTATTCCGAATGTATCTAATGTTACCATTACTCCGACTCAACCGGTTTCAAGTGACGATAGATTTTGGGGATATTTTCATAAAGGTACCACCAACTTTCCTTTTACAGATGGTATTGTTTTAACAACAGGGCGCGCTCGGGAAGCTGGGAACGTGGCATCTAGTGCCAGTTATACGATTCCCGGGGCGGGAATAGATGATCCGGATCTGTTGGTGGCAGTTCCTAATCCTAGTACTACTGATCATTATAATGACAATGTCATGTTGGAGTTTGATTTTGTACCCAACTCCAGCCAGATAAAATTCAATTATATTTTTGCTTCTGAAGAATATTCAGGTACTTTTCCGTGTCAATATTCAGACGCATTTGCATTATTAATAAAACCTGTTGCGGGAGGTCCTTACGTGAATTTGGCTGTTTTACCAAACAATGCGGGACCTGTTGCGATGACAAATATTCATCCTCTTATTCAGGGGGCTTTAGGTTGTCCTGCAATCAATGAGATATATTTTGGAGGATATAATACACCTACTAATATTGTAACAAATTACGATGGAAGAACTGTTCCTTTAACTGCAGTGGGAACGGTAACACCGGGAGTTGCATACCATTTTAAAATGGTTTTGTCTGATTACAGAGATTGGGGGTATGACTCTGCAGTATTTATTGAAGGCGGATCTTTTGATATCGGAATTAAATTAGTAGATGGAAATGGAGTGCAATTGCCAGCCACCTTAAATGTATGTGATAATATTCCTCAGACTTTAGTGGCTCAAGTTTCAGGGATTACTGGAGCGACTTACCAATGGTATAAAGATGGAGTATTAATACCAGGTGCAACAGCTGTAAGTTATACTGCCACTGCGCCGGGTGTTTATGAAGTAAAAGTGTCTGTTCCTGGAAATACTTGCCCGGCATCTGCTACAATTACAATAGTAGGCGGAACGAGTCCGGCAGCTCAAAATGCAACTTTAAAACTTTGTACAACTCCAACTTTAAGTACTTTTAATTTAAATGATGCTAAGCCACAAATTAGTACAACGACCGGTGCTATATTTCGTTTTTATGTAAATCAGGCGGATGCTCAGGCACAAAATAACAATTTTATTCCTAATGCGAATTTAGCTTCATATAACGGAACAGACGGTCAGATTTTGCATGTCGTGGTATCAAACGGAGGCTTTTGTAGTAAACTGGTGACTTTAACTTTGCGTAAGGAAGCGACACCAGTTGCTGAGCTTGTTGCTACAAAATTGAAAATTTGTTTAGGTGAATCTGTTACTTTAACTGCTTCAGGAGGAGTTACTTACCAATGGAATAACTTTGCAGGAACTGGTGCTGTACAGACACTATCGCCAACGCAGACGACAACTTATACCGTTTATGCAATCGGTGCTCAGGGATGTAAATCATTACAGCCTGCAACTATTAAAGTAGAAGTTGTACCGGCAATTACTTCTAATCTTTCAGGTGGATTTATTTGCGAAAGCGATAGAATGACTTTGGATGCAGGAGCCGGACCAAATTATTCATATTTATGGAGCAATGGTGCAACTACACAGACGATCGTAGCTGAAACTGCAGGAATTTACTTTGTAGATATCACTAACGGAGTTTGTACTGAAAGATTTACAACAGAAGTAAAACAGGCACTGATTCCTGAAATTATCAATGTAGATTACAGTCAAAGCGGAACATTAATTATTACTGCTTCCAATTTGGGCAGTGGTGTACTTGAGTATTCCGTAGATAATGGTGTAACTTGGCAAGGCTCTAATGTTTTTAATAATATTCCAAACAATAAAATAATCTCGATACGAGTTAGGGTAAAAACTACCACTTGTGTAGGATTCTTAGAGTATTTCACCTTTATCATGCAGAATGTAATTACTCCAAACGGGGATAATGTAAATGATATAATTGATTTCAGAGGGGTAAGTAATTATAATAAATTCCAGGCAGCAATATCAGACAGATATGGTAAAGTGGTATTTAATGCAGAAAAAACAAGACCTTTCTGGGATGGTTATTTCCAGGGTAAAAAACTACCTACAGCTTCTTACTGGTATCAGGTGACATTTGAAGATCCTGCAAGCAAGAAGCTTACCGTAAAAACCGGCTGGATTTTACTTAAGAATTTTGAATAATATTCAATGTAACATATTTTAAAAAGACCGATTTTGTCGGTCTTTTTTTTGTTTAAATTCTAAATGAAACTGAAAATCTGGTCTTTATATAATTGTGTTAAAACCAATGTAATTGTTTTTCGCTTAAATTTTAATCAAAAAAAATAGTATTTTTGTTAAAAATAGTTTAAAATGTTAAATGGTCGATTACAATATTTGCTTCTTGTTTTCATGCTTCTTGGTAATTTTACGTTTTCCCAGAGAAAAATAAGTAAAAGTACCAGTAAGCCATCTAGTCTGACGATGAAAGCAGGAGCGTTTATTGATGTCAATACAGCAAATTATGTCGAATCCTCTTATAGTATAACACAATTGGTAACAGATGTGCTTATTGCTGGCGGATCAACATGCTCTACAGCAAATGTTTCTAATGTAGTCGTTTCTCCAAATCTCTCAGCAGGTGATCAAACCAGAAGCTGGGGATTTTTTAATAAAGGAACCACCAATTTTCCTTTTGCAAAAGGTATTGTACTTACTACGGGGCAAGCCAGAAAAGCAGGTAATTCTTATATCTCATCGTTTCTTCAAGATGTTTTGCCAACGCAAGGCGACGTAGATTTAGCTACCGCATTAGCAGTATCTAATAATGTACTAAAGGACGCTAGTTATATTGAATTTGACTTTGTGCCTACAGCAACCGAAGTAACCTTCAGATATTTATTTGCAACAGAAGAATATGATAGCGACTTTCCTTGTAATATTGGGGACGGGTTTGCTTTATTATTAAAAAAAGCTGGAGATCCTACCTATACAAATTTAGCTGTATTACCCAATGGGGCAGGGCAAGTAAGTGTGAGAAATATCAGACCTTCAACAGAATTTGACGGTTCAGCTTTAGCTTGTGGCGCTTTGAATGCTTCTTATTTTGCAGGATATAATTTCAATAATATTGAAACTAATTTTAACGGACGTACAGTTCCTTTGACAGCAAAAGCAACTGTTGTACCGGGACAAACATATCATTTTAAAATGGTTTTAGCCGATTATCAAGATTCTCTTTATGATTCTGGTGTATTCTTAGAAGCAGGTTCTTTCGATATTGGTGTGCAGATTTTAGGTCCGGGAGGAGTTCAGCTTCCTGCATCAATTAACGTTTGTGATAATGCTCCACAAACTTTTACAGCTTCTACCCAAGTTCCGAATGCGACTTATGTTTGGTATCTTAATAATGTGGTTATTCCAGGCGCAACCGGAGCTTCATACACGGCTACACAACCGGGAGTTTACAAAGTTGAGGTCACCCTTCCGGGGAATTCATGTCCTGGTTCTGCTACAGTAACGATTGTTGGCGGAACTTCTCCGACGGTACAAAATGCGACATTAACAAGTTGCTACACAGCAGGCAACGCTATTTTTGATTTAACATCAGCTCAAGCGGCAATAAGCACAACTCCGGGAGCTAATTTTTCATACTATATCAATCAGGCGGATGCAAATGCAGGAAACGCCAATACAATTGCAGCTCCTACAACATTCTCTAGTGCAGGAAATCAGACCATTTATGTATTGGTAAAAAATGGTTTCTGTTCTAAAGTTGCACAACTTCAATTGGTAAAAGCTCCGCAAATTACAGCCACTATCGCAACGCCAACAGCTTTAACGTGTACGAATAGTCAAGTAACGCTTAATGCTTCAGCGTCAGTTTATCCTGCGGGATCTACATTTGCATGGACGACCACCGGAGGGAACATTGTATCAGGAGCGAATACATTAAACCCTATAGTTAACACAGCAGGTACTTATACTTTAACCATTACAAATACATACCAACCCGGTAACGTTGTTTGTACAGGTACGGCTAATGTGACTGTTGTAGGAGATAGTGCCCCGCCAACAACCACACTTACAGCAAGTAAAATTTTAATTTGTGCAGGTGAAACGGTAACACTTACTGCAGGAGGTGGTGCTACTTATACCTGGAATGGGCTTACCGGAACAGGAAATACACAAACAGTAACTCCGGCTACAACTACAACATATACCGTTACAGCAAACGGAGCAAACGGATGTACTTCTACAACGCCTGCAACAATAACGATTGAGGTTTCACAACCGATCACAGTACAGAATGCAACACTCCTGAAATGTTATCAGCAAGGAAATATTACATATGATTTAACATCAGCACAACCACAGATTACTACTGTGGGAACTGCAACTTTTGCATATTATTTACTTCAGGCAGATGCAAATGCAGGAAATGCCAATACGATTGCTGCTCCTACAACATTTCAAAGTGCAGGTAACCAGACGATCTATGTATTGGTCAAAAACGGAGGCTGTAGCTATGTAGTAACATTACAGTTGCAAACTACTGCTGTTACCAATTTAACAATAGCTGCTCCGCAAACAATTACCTGTACGGTTCCTCAGATTACACTGAATGCAACGGCATCTACAGTTCCCGCTGGTTCAACGATTTTGTGGACGACTGCAGGTGGAAATATCGTTTCAGGAGCCAATACTTTAAGCCCTGTAGTGAATGCAGTAGGTGCTTATACTTTAACGGTAACTAATATTACCCAACCAGGAAATTTAACATGTACTTTTACAGCAACCGTAAATGTTATTGAAGATAAAGTTTTACCTGTAGTCACCTTAACTTCTTCTGTTGCACAGATTTGCCCGGGTGAATCTGTAACACTTACAGCTGCAGGTGGAGTAACGTATACTTGGGCAAATTTAACAGGAACAGGCAACACACAGGTCGTTTCGCCCGCAACTACAACAGTTTATTCTGTTACTGCAACAGGCGCAAATGGATGTGTATCTGCAGCTCCGGCAACCATTACGATCATTGTGGGGCCACCAACAGCTTTCATATCAGCATCAAAAGCAAAAATCTGTGCAGGTGAGTCTGTAACATTAACGGCAAGTGGTGGTTTTACCTATAATTGGACAGGTCTTACAGGAAATGGAAATACACAAGTTGTAACTCCGACAGTTACTACCACATACGAAGTTTTTGCGTTGGGAGGAAACGGTTGCGTATCAACGATACCTGCAAAAATTACCATTGAAGTTGTTCCGGCAATAGTTTCTGCGTTAGCAGATGTATATGTTTGTGCCGGAGATCCTGCAACACTAGATGCAGGTGCAGGACCAAATTATACTTATCTATGGAGTACAGGTGCCACTACACAGACGATTACTACCAATGTTCCGGGTTCTTATTCTGTTGAGATCAGCAATGGAGTATGTTCTAAACTGTTTACTGCTCAGATTATTAATCCAGATCTTCCGCAATTTACCAATGTGGTTTACGATAAGGAAATGCTTACTATTTCGGCTACAAATCCTACTGGTGGAGTTTTGGAGTATTCTATTGATGGTGGAGTAAGTTGGCAGGTTTCAAACATATTTTATAATGTATTGAGAAACGCTAACTACAAATTAATGGTAAGAACACAGGGCGCAAAATGTGGTAATTCGCTAGAGTTTTTTACGTTCGTATTAAGCAATGCTATTACTCCAAATAATGATGGAGTGAATGATTATATTGATTTTAAAGGAATCAGCAATTACAAAAACTTTGCAGCTTCAATATTTGATAGATATGGTGCCGAATTATTCAAGGCAGATAACAAATCAAATACCATGTGGAACGGATCTTTAAAAGGTATTAATTTACCAACAGCCACGTATTGGTACCGTGTACAATGGGAAAACCCGGCAAGCAAAAAACTTGAATTAAAATCCGGATGGATTCTTCTAAAAAATAGAGATTAATCTATTAAAATAATAACAACAAAGCCTTTCTTACTTGGAAAGGCTTTGTTGTTTTATAAGGTATTATTAATTTTTAAAGTAATTCAAATTAAATCTTGGTGCGAAATTATTTAAAGCAAATGTGAATTGACTTGATAAAGATTCTCAAGCTTTGCTAAGTAAATTTATTTGCCTTTGTTTCTAAAATATAAAACTGAAATATAAATCTTTGTGTCAAAAGTTTTTCATGTTTAATGATTTTAGAACTCTTTTCACTATTCTTATCTTAATTTGATTAATCAATCAATTAATATTCTTTTCGAAATAAAGAATAATATCTTAGCAAACTTGTTTTCAAGACAAATAAATCACGGCAATTGTAAATAAACATTATTTAATTTTAATGATTGACAAAAAAAACTTATTTTAGTTATACCAAAAAATGTCAAAAATATTAATATTAAAATATAAATGGGAGTACTTGTTACCAACGAGACAGTAAAGCAACTGTTTCATATTGCACAGTCGATTGCAAGAGAAAATTACAACGCCACTTATAGCGGTCCGCATATTTTGCAGGCTTTAATGCATAAAGATATAGGCTTAAACGAGTTTCTGAAAACCATAGATAAAGATCCCGGATATTTCTACGAATGGGCAGATGTACGCATCGAAGATTATCCCAAGACGAGCCATCTTCCGGCAGAAGTTGGAGAAGGAGAGTTTGTAGATCAGATTTTGGAAGAAGCAGATGACATTCGTTTAAAGCTTGGCTTAGATGAGATTACTCCGATCTGTATTCTTACAGCGATTGTGAAACCGCAGGTTGCTTTTACGCTGCAACAGTTAAAATCACTTCCTTTAAGAGAACATGAGATTTTCAATTTATATCGAAAAGATACTCCTTTTGCTGCTTCAGATAACGGCGATATTTCATCTCTGTTTGGAGGGTCTTCAGACTTTTCAGATTCTTCTTTTCCATCCATTAAAAGCTATTGCGTAGACCGAACAGTACAAGCGAGAAATGGTGAAATAGAAAATATAATAGGAAGAGATAAAGAGCTTAGGATGTTGGTGGAAATTCTCTGCCGCAGAAGTAAGCCCAATGTAATTATCGTCGGTGAACCCGGAGTTGGTAAAACAGCTTTGGTAGAAGGTTTTGCAACAGAAATCATCAAAGGAAATGTTCCGGAAATGCTTAAAAATGCAACTTTACTTGAATTGGATACAGGAGCTTTATTGGCAGGAACTTCTTATAAAGGTGAAATTGAAGACCGTCTGAAAAAGGTAATCAACGAATGCAAAAAAATTGAAAAAGCAGTTTTATTTATTGATGAAATTCACACGCTTTTAGACCCGAAAGGCAGCATTGGAAATATCGGAAATATCCTTAAACCAGAATTGGCAAGAGGTGAAATTACCGTAATCGGAGCGACCACTCAGGAAGAATATAGAAAAATTATAGAACCTGAACAGGCTTTTAACCGTCGTTTTGAAGTTTTAACAGTTCTTGAGCCGGACGAAAAAACTTGTGTGAAAATGATCGATGTTTTGCTGGATGGCTATAAAAAACATCACGGTATTGAAGTTGAAAAGAATGCAATTCCCGAATGTGTACGTTTGGCAAAACGTTACGCAAAAGGTAAAAAACTTCCCGATGCAGCGATTGATCTTTTAGATCGGACAATGGCGGCAATAAAAATGCTCGACGAACTTTCAGAAAAAGAATTGGAAAGCTGGAAAGAAATCTATGAAAATATTTTGACAGAAGAATATTTTGATGAAAAAGATAAGGCAGACGAATTGATTTGGAATTACAATTTATTACGAGATAAAATCAGTCCTATTTTGTGGGGTTCTCTAAGTGAACAACCGCAAATCGACAATTCGATGCCGACAGAATCAATTCAAAAAATAATAGAAGAAACATATGCCGAACTTTTACAACATGCGGCTATAAAAAGAGAAAAAGTAGACCGTTTGGAATTGGCGGCGGTAATGGCTGCGAAAACGAATATTCCGATTGGGAAAATTCAGGCTCAGGAAAAAGAAAAGCTTCTGAATATGGAAGGTCTTCTGATGAACAGGGTCGTTGGTCAGGATCACGCTTTGAAAATTCTTTCGGACGCTATTGTAGAAAACCGAAGTGGATTAAACAAGCCTGGACAACCCATTGGATCATTTTTTCTTTTAGGCCCAACCGGAACCGGAAAAACAGAATTGGCAAAATCGATGGCAGAATTGCTTTTCAATGACGAAAAAGCAATGGTGCGTTTTGATATGTCGGAATTTAAAGAAGAACATTCAGCAGCGCTTTTATACGGCGCACCTCCAGGTTATGTGGGTTATGAGGAAGGTGGAATGTTGGTGAATAAAATCAGACAACAACCTTATACCGTAGTTTTATTTGATGAAATTGAAAAAGCGCATCATTCAGTTTTTGATGTGTTTTTACAGATTATGGACGAAGGAAAAGTTCATGACAAGCTTGGAAAAGAAGGAGATTTCAGCAACGCTTTGATTTTGTTTACTTCAAATATCGGAAGTGAAGAAATTGTAAAACAGTTTGAAGAAGGAAAAGTTCCCGAATCGAATTCATTGATGCAGATTATGTCGAATTCTGGAAAATTCAGACCCGAATTTTTGGCTAGAATTACAGAAATTATTCCGTTTGCACCGATTACAGAATCTATTGCAGAAAGAATCTTTAATATTCAGCTGAAATCACTTCATAACTCATTAACAAGACTGGGAATGAGCTTGAAAATTAGCGATGAAGCGGTAAAGAACTTAGCCTTAAACGGATTCAGCAGTAAATATGGAGCAAGACAGATTTCCGGAGTAATCAGATCGCAACTGGCAAGACCAATTTCGAAAATGATAGTAAGAGAAGAAGTGAAATCCGGGCAAAATCTTTCGGTAGAATGGAATAACGAAGAAGAAAAAATCAGCTGGAAAGTAGATTAATTGTTGCTCAATCGGAAATGAAGTTTTGAAAAAACGTCTTTGCGATTGAGTAGCTTTACCCAAATAAAATGAAAACGAATCTCAAGAAAATTATAGTATCGGCAATATTCCTGAGCTGTTCACATTTTGTGAATGCGCAGTTTCTTGCTGCTTCAGACACTTCTGAAAGCAGTGTAAGAAAATACAAGAATATCATAGAAGCCAACAAGGAAATTGTGACATTTATCGAATTTTC
Source organism: Chryseobacterium indoltheticum (assembly GCF_003815915.1). Taxonomy (NCBI): domain Bacteria; kingdom Pseudomonadati; phylum Bacteroidota; class Flavobacteriia; order Flavobacteriales; family Weeksellaceae; genus Chryseobacterium; species Chryseobacterium indoltheticum. The sequence continues at coordinate 3,315,414 of NZ_CP033929.1, read as the reverse complement.
TATGGTTGAGAAAGGGTTGCCAAAGCATTTGAGAAATTTAGCTTTAATAGAATCTCATTTTAACCGAAATATTACTTCACATGCAGGAGCTGTAGGAGTTTGGCAGTTTATGACCGCTCATGCCAATCAATATGGATTAACAGAAGACCGCCGAAATGATTTATACAGAAGTACAAAAACAGCTGCGGTTTCGCTGAAAAATCTGTATAAAAAATATAACAATTGGGTAACCGTTGTTGCTGCTTATAATTGTGGAGAAGGAAATATTGCCAAAGCGATGCAGGCTGCAAACTCTACACAATACCATGTTTTTTCTAAATATTTGCCTGCGGAAACCATTAATCATGTGAAGAAATACTTGAATGCATGTTATGCAACAGGAGAATTAAACTCGGTTTTGGCAAATTATAATGATTCCAGAACGATTCATCTTTTAAATAATAGGGCGACAAACTCTCAGGAAGTTGCTTTGTCGGAAACCGAAATTAATGCAGGATTTAAGTTGGGGGTAATTGCAGAAGAATTAAAAATTAATATGAATGATCTTCTGGGTTGGAATCCTGAAATTGTAAGCACATTAGAGAATGATGGAGAAAGCAAACTCTTTCTTCCTACAGATTTGATGCCCGATTTCTTAATGAAAAAAAATGCAATTCTTTCTAAATCGATACGCACAAAATAATTTAAAATAAAAAATCCGAAGAGTAATACTTCGGATTTTGTTTTATAGGACTTAAACAGATTCTATTTCAATTTCTTTTGTTTCATTATTCCGCTCAATAACAATTTTCATTTTCGAACCGAAAAATTTTCTTAGAAAAGAGTACATTTCACAATTGTTTGTTGGAGGTGTTTCACCATTAATACTTATCAAAGTGTCACCTGGAACCAAATTTTCGACTTTTGCAGAAAGTCTTGTTATCATACTTTTTTCTTTCTCGACATTATAACCGACAGAAAAACCTATATTATATAGAGCATTATCATTAATGCTTTCAGTATTCTGATTTACCTGTTTTATAAAAAGTTTGTGATTTTTTAAATCTAAATAGGAAATAAACTGTTTGCTAAAATCAAATCCCATATTATTAAAATCATTTTTTGATGTTTCAAAAACCTGATTTTTTACAGTGAGGTTTCCGACCTCTAGTGGAGAATTGTAAACTTTGTAATGTATATCTTCATCATTATTAACGCCATGTATTCCAATGCTACTTCCTTTACTTTTATAGGAAATGTGTTGTGCTGTTTTGATATAGTTCTCAAGCTTATAATTTGTTGTACTTATTCCGTAAGCGCTTCCTGTATCAAAAAGAGCGTATCTTGTCTCTCCTCCAATCTTTATGGGAACCGCCGGACTTTTTTTTTGAAGTTTTATTTTGGTAAAACCCTTCAATTGACTTTCATTAAAATCCGAGTGATGATGAAAAATAATTTTTTTACTGTCAGGATTTATTTCCACAATATAATTTTCCATGACATCACGTCCGATAATTCCACTTATCTTTAAGTTCGTGCAACTCATTTTTGAGAATAAACTTAAATCTGTATAAATAACTTCTTGGTTAAGGTAGTTTTGATTTAAAAAATTAAAAGAAAAATTCACTGCATTCATCGATTTCCTTTCACTCCCAATTCCACCTATATTTTCAATCTTTTTTGAGATTGGAAGATTAGGAAAAACCTCAGAATTTATACATGTTTTATATGCTCCGGTATCAAAAACGAATTGATGATTTTTACCTTCTACCCATACATGAACAATAGGAAATCCATCTATAATTTCAAACGGTACTGATAACTCCTGAGCTTGGTTTTTCGTAAAAGATAGAAATAGAATAAAGAATAAGAAAAGTTTGTACATGGTAGATTAAAAATATTTAATATTAAAAATAATGTTTTTTGTCCCTTTATGAAATTTATCTCTTTCTAAAGATATAAAAAAATGTCGAAAATGCTTTAAATACAAAAGATTGACGTATATAAAACCTCATTATGCAAAACTTAAAAGACCGAAACTCATCAAGTTTCGGTCTTTTTTAAAATATCAATATCTAAATTTATGAAAATTATTTTTAAGGATTTGAAATGATCAATGTAGATGGAATATCCGACAACCAAAGGCTTTTAGAATCGATCAAACCTCGCCAGCTTTTTTTGCTGATTAACATTAAATCTTGGGCCTGTAAAAACTCCTTTTCAATCTGTTTTTCGTTATATAAAGTGATGTGATTGGGTGCAACCTGTTCGATGCTTCTGATGAGTTCTTTCACTTCGATATTGTTTCTGATTTGCCCCGCAACATCGAGAATAATGATTTGGGAGTTGTTATTGTTAATCAGTCTTTTTGCATATTCAAGTAAATAAAAATCACTTAAATTAAAGATAGGGATAAATACTCTGTCTGCCGAATTAAAATCTCTGTCTACCAAAACTCCAACTGGGATATTTGTATTATCGAGAATCTGCAGTGTAGAATCATCGAATGGCGAATTGTTGAAAATATTACTTTTCCCTTTTACAGTGTTCAATAGTTTTTCAGGATTGATAATTTTGGTGGTGAAACCTAAAAGTCTTCCGAGTAAACTTCCTTCATACATCGATTTTCCGAGCATAATCAAAAGAAGGTCGTAATTTCCTTTGTTTGAAATATTCGTCAGATCATTTTCAATATCGGTGGAAGCTTTGAAAAGGGTAGCGACTTCAAGCTGAAGTTCCTGGGAAGTTTCAATCACATTTTTAAACTGTTCTTTCTCAAAATTATCAATATCAAAAGCATGCAATTCATCTACAGGAGCAATATTCATGGCGGTTACGCTTTTGTTGCCATTCATTTTATGCGTAAGATTATCGGCAAGTTTCAGTAATGTACTTCCTGATTCCGGAGTTTCAAAAGATAAAAGGACTCTGTATTTTGCATCGTTTTCATCATGTTCTTCCTCTTCCAGTGATGATTTTTTTCCTTTAAAGAAATAATTGATCATATCAAGACAAGGCCCGGTCATAAATGTGGTGAATAATGCCATGATGACCAACATTGTAAATAATTCGGGACCTAAAACTCCAAGATCGTAACCGATATTTAAAACAATTAATTCTGTTAAACCTCTCGTATTCATCAACGCGCCAATGGTAAGACTGTCTTTCCAGTTTAGTTTTAAAAATTTAGCAGTTAATGCACTTCCCACAAATTTCCCGATTACGGCGGTAAGAATAATAAATCCGCCTATTTTCCAAAGATGTGGGTCATTTAGTAACCCGATTTGTGTTCTTAAACCAGTAAATACAAAGAAAAGAGGAAGCAATAATACCAAGGCAACATCTTCTATTTTTTCGATGAAAAGATTTCTGAATTTTACGTTTTCAGGCATGATTGCTCCAGCCATGAAAGCTCCGAATAATGCATGAATTCCGATAACTTCTGTGGCATAAGATGAGATAATTAAGATTAAGAAAAATACGGCAACCAATGCTTTGCTGATAAAACCTTTTCCTTTCTGAGATTCTGCAATTCTGTGTAAGAATGGTCTTACCGCTTTAATCATAATAAAAACATAAACGATTGCCATGATAATTACGAAGATAGATCCCGAGAAAGATCCTGCTTTTACCACTGCAATTACGGCTGCCAAAATACACCATGCTGTAATATCATCGGCTGCAGCACAGGTAATAACGACGGTTCCGATTTTGGTTTTGTGTAAATTTCTTTCCTGTACAATTCTAGCGAGAACCGGAAATGCAGTGATACTCATTGCAATCGCTATAAATAAAGCAAAGGAACTGAACTGAATTCCTTCCGGAGCAAATTCTTTATAAATAAAATAAGACAGCCCAACTCCCAACGCAAAAGGGATAATGATACTTGCGTGACTAATCACGACTGCATCGTGCGCTTTTTTTCTTAAAACACTTAGATCAAGCTCCATTCCGACAATATACATGAAGAGAATCAAACCAATCTGGCTTAAAAACTGTAAGTTTCCTAATGATTCTGTCGGGAAAATAAATGCTGAAAGCTCAGGAAAATACAATCCGAAAAGTGATGGCCCTAAAACAATTCCGGCAATCATTTCTCCGATTACGGAAGGCTGTTTTAGTTTCATACAAATCCAGCCGAATAATTTTGCCACCAAAATAATGGTAACAATCTGAGCCAGTAAAAGTGCTAAAGGATGATGAAGATTTGATAAAAAAGAATCAGTGAAATTTTCCCACATCGTAGCTCCTGTGGCTTTGCTTGGAGGAATATTTTCTCCTATTTCGAGGGTTTTTCCTTCCACAAAAAACCAGTACATCAATGTCGAGAAAAATATAATCGTTGCTACATAAAAAATGATATTTCTATATTTCCCCATAATCATTAGTCATTTATTTGAGTGTAAATTTCTAAAGAATAAACGGATGTAAAAACTTGTTTTTTTTGAAATGTAACGAATACGCAGAATAATGTAATGAAAAGAATAAAGATGTAATTTAAACCTGATTAAAATCCATCCCATTTAGAAAATAAAAAGGATGGGATGGATTGTGTAAGGTTTTTACTATTTTAATTCAAAATAAGCCAGATTGACGCCGTCGTTTTCAAAAATAATTCTGATTTTATTTTCTCCTTTTTTAAGGTTGATGCCCTTTTTGGAAACAGTTTTCCAATTTTCAGTTCCGCCTGTTGCATCTAAAGAAATTGTTGATAATAGTTTTCCTGTTGCATCTTCAATTCTGATTTTTGCATTGCTACTGCTGGCATATTTTAGGTCTAAAGAATATACTTTATCGGTTTTGGAATTGATTGTGTACTGAAGCCATTCTCCTGACTCAGTTTTACCGACGTAATATTGATTATCTTTTGTTTTATAAATATCAACACCATCATTTCTAAGCTGATTTCCCGAATTCCATTCTGATCTTTTTGCCGGATCACTCACCCAAAGATTGATAAAATCTTTATCTGAATAAGCAGATCCCATTTTTCCAAGATCATAGTCCGTTGCAAATATTTTTCCGGGAGCCTGATGATTTTTGAATGGCTTCGTAGAATCATCAATTGTCTGTCTGAACATCGCATCGATTACATCTTTTTTAATCTCGGTATTGCTAAATTTATAGTTGTCTGCAATTTTCATTAAAGCTTTCTCTGCAAATTCTTTCGAAGGTTTCTCACCGCCATTTTTCCAGTAATCTAATAGTTTTTGATATTCCGGAGTGATTTTTACATTGTTGATTCCTGCAATATTATCAATTTTTTTCATGGGCCAAAATGCATAACCGATGTTGTGTTTATCCAGTAACTGAATCAGTTCCGTAAACCAGACATTAGAATTTTCACCAGTTTCTCCCAACCAAATAGGAATATTATATTTTTCCCTTAGATCTAAAATAAACTTTAACGTTGCATCATCATTATAATTCCAGTATTTATGAAAACTAAAAACGAGATTGTCGTCCCAAAGCGGTGTTAAACCATTGTAATTATTTCCCCAACCGTTTCCTTCAAGAAAAATAATATGTTTTTTGTCAACGGTACGAATGGCTTCGGTGATTTCTTTTTGAAGCTTCCAAAGGGGAGCATTTGACATTTCATCTGTTCCGTTCTGATTTTTCCCTGTGAAATTAATATTCGGTTCGTTAATCAAATCATATCCGCCGATCCAGGGTTCATCTTTATATCTTTCTGCTAATTTTTTCCAAAGTGCAATTGTTTTTTTCTGATTTTCCTCACTTTCCCAAAGAGAAGGTTTCGATTTGTCATTATCAGAAATATTCACGTCATTTCCTTGTCCGCCCGGAGCTGCATGAAGATCAAGAATTAAATAAATTTTATTGTCTTTACACCATTTCAAAAGATCATCGGTCATTGTAAAACCTTCTTCCAGCCAGGTATTTTGTCCTTTTATCTTTTCTTTTTCGATAGGCAAAGTGTAAAGATTATAATGCATTGGAAGACGTATCGAGTTAAACCCTGACTTTGCTAAAAAATCAATATCCTGTTTTGTAATTCCGTTTTTTAAATAGGCTTTATAGAAATTTTCCATTCCATCCTTACCGATCAGTTCTGCAATTTTTTCTTTGATCTTATATTGTGGTCCTGCAAAATCTGCAGTTTTCAGCATATAACCTTCCTGCAGCATCCATCCTCCTAAACCTAAGCCTCGAAGTTGAACATTTTCTCCTTTATCATTAATTATTTTCTGTCCTTGTGTTTTTAACAACTGTGATGTCCCAAATTGAGACAATAAAAAAGCAGATAATAGAATGGCTCGTTTCATAATGGTTATTTTAAATATTAGGGAAAATTTTTAGAATTTTGAATTTAACAAATATATTTAAAAATGTTGAAAATAATCGCATCTAGAAATAAGATTAATTAAAAACAAAAACGGAATTAAGTAATTCCGTTTTAATTATTCTTTATTGTTGCTTTCAACCGCAGACTATCAAAAAACTGATGGCCAAATTTGGCATTTAAATTATTATTCATCATTTGTATGTAACAATGCTCATTATTAAGATCGGTACTTGATAGCGGTATAAAACCTTCGGGTACTATTGTGTCGAGAGTTATGTTGTTTTCTTGCAATAGACGGCTGTAAAGCTTTCTGTCAAAATCATTTGATTGTAGATAATCAAAATATATAAATTTATTATTGTTAAAATCATTTTTAGCTTTTTTATGCTGTTGTTCACAGGATAGATATACTTCTTGTTTTTTATTACAAGAAATAGTCAATGCAAATAAGGCGAAGAAAAAACCTAATCTCATTTAACTAATCAATTCCATTATTTTTAAAGCCACTTTCAACGCTTCAGTTCCATCTTCCAGAGAAACTTCTACATTTTTATCTTCTAAAATGGCATCAGCAAAAGAATTTAATTCATCCAAAATCGCATTATTTGCCTGAATATTTGGGTATTCAAACAAAATCTGATTTTTTTCACCTTCCGCATTTTCAATAATCATATCAAAAGGAGTAGGATTTTCTGGCGCATCTTTCATTCTGATAACCTCAGCTTTTTTCTCTAAGAAATCAACAGAAATATAAGCGTCTTTCTGGAAAAAACGACTCTTTCTCATCGCCTTCATCGAAATTCTGGAAGTCGTCAAATTGGCAACACAGCCATTTTCAAACTCAATTCTTGCATTAGTAATATCCGGAGTTTTACTTACCACACAAACGCCGCTTGCATGAATGTTTTTTACTTTCGACTTTACCACACTCAACAAAATATCAAGATCGTGAATCATCAAATCTAAAACTACAGAAACATCAGTTCCACGTGGATTAAATTCTGCTAAACGGTGAATCTCAATAAACATCGGATTTTGAATGTAATCTTTTGCTCCAATAAATGCAGGATTATATCTTTCAACGTGACCAACCTGTGCTTTGATGCCGTTTTCTCGACATTTTGAAAGGATATCTTCAGCCTGTTCAAGCGTTTGAGTTACCGGTTTTTCGATGAAAAAATGAAGCCCTTTTTCGATAGCTTTCAGAGCATAATCATAATGATACAATGTTGGTGTTACAATATCCAACATTTCAATCTGATCTAATAATTCATCAAAATTTTCAAAATATTTGTATCCGAATTCAGCTTCCAGCTTTCTTCCGTTTTCTATATCTTTATCGTGGAAACCTACGAAATCGTATTTGTCAGATTGATTAAGAAGTCTTAAATGTATCTTTCCTAAATGTCCTGCGCCTACCAAACCTGCTTTTAACATAGCGTTGTAATTTTTGTAAAGATAATAATTTTAGGTGTTCGGAAATAGATGATAGGTTTTAGGTTGATACGTATTGATTGTTTTTTTACTTTTGTAGCTACACTATCTAATAACTGTTGATGATGCACGATTCGTTTGTACATAAAGGGAAAAGGAAAAATTTGGTTGAATATCTCAGACACAAGATTGGGATATCGGATGAAAATGTACTTTCTGCAATAAATGAAGTACCGAGACATCTTTTTATTGAAAGCATTTTTGAAGATTTTGCGTATGAAGACCGTGCTTTTCCGATATTGGCGCATCAGACGATTTCTCATCCTTCAACGGTGGCAGAGCAGTCTGAACTTTTGCAAGTGAAGGCAGGAGAAAAAGTGCTTGAAATAGGAACGGGTTGTGGTTACCAAACTGCAGTTTTATTGGCAATGAAAGCTTTAGTTTATACCGTTGAAAGACAAAAAGACCTTTTTGATTTTTCTAAAAAGAAGCTGCGTGAAATGCATCTTTATCCAAAGTTTCAAAGCTTTGGAGATGGCTTTGCCGGACTTCCTACTTTTGCGCCGTTTGATAAAATTATAGTGACTTGCGGAGCATCTGTTTTACCGACAGAATTATTAAAACAACTAAAAGTGGGTGGGAAAATGGTTATTCCTTTGGGTCCGACCGACCAACAGGTTTTATACCGATTCACTAAAATTTCTCCTACAGAAATTGAAAAGGAAGAATTCGGAGCTTACAAATTTGTTCCGATGTTGAATAATACAAATCAGTAGGCTGAAGATTAGTTCCCATAACCTGCAGATATACTATGAGCCAAGAAAAAAAGAATGCAATAAAATCAATAGTATTTTATTTAATCGCAATATTGATAATAGTTTTAATAAATGTTTCTGGGAAATTTAAATCTGGGCCATGTACGCCAAACTTAGATGTTTTATCGGTTTTCATTTTAGCTATACTAAACGTTATTTTATTAATCATTAATGGAATAAAAGCATTTATAATGAAAAAAGAAACGAAACTTTCAACAATTCTACATCTAACTGTTATAGTAATTTGGATCATTGTATTACTTATAAATTAATTTGAATCTAATCAACTTTTAACCAAAATGATAATATGATTAACCCTGATATTTTTGATTATAACGAAAGACAGTCAGATTCAGACAAAGAAATTTGCAATTTACTTTCAGAATTATTTGATCGTGAATTGAATGATGCTGAGAATAAAATCTGGCATACACATCCGGTCTGGTTTTTAGAAGGAAATCCGATTGTGGGTTACAGTAAACAGAAAAAAGGAGTCCGGCTGATGTTTTGGAGCGGAAAATCTTTTAATGAAGAACAGTTGAATGTAGAAGGTGAAAAATTTCAGGATGCATCTGTATTTTATAATAATATGAATGAAATGAATGAAACTGATATTCTACGTTGGCTGAAAAAGTCTGTGGAAATTCAGTGGGATTATAAAAATATTGTAAAAAGAAAAGGCGAATTGATCAGATTGAAATAATTCATTTAAAACATTAATCTGAGATTTTTCGGAACGAAAATTGGACTTTAATTTGAATGAAATCAAGAAAATAAGTCAATAATAATTAATAGGAACCTCACTTGTAAAAGTAGTGAGGTTTTTATTTGTCTAAATAATAAAATAATGAAAGTTTTTATAAACAAAAGAATTCCCGAAACAGGAATTACAATGCTGGAGGAAGCCGGTTTGGAAGTTATAATCCCTGAAAATGATGATTTGTCACATGAAGAATGGTTAGAATACTGTAAAAATACCGATACAATTTTAAATGTTGGCGCTAATAAATTTGATCAGGAATTTTTTGAGAAATGTCCAAACGTAAAGGCAATTGCATTGTTCAGCGTAGGTTTTGATCATGTTGATATTAAAGAAGCTACCAAAAGAAATATTCCGGTAGGAAATACGCCAGATGTTTTGAGCCGGGCTACTTCTGATGTTGCATTTTTACTGATGCAATCGGTTTCCCGAAGAGCAAGTTTTTATTTTCAAAAAGTGAAAGATGGGAATTGGGGGAATTTTGATCCACTTTATGAGCTCGGGCAGGAATTGTATGGTAAAACGTTGGGTATTTTCGGCTTAGGAAGAATTGGTTTTGAAATGGCTCAAAAATGTAAGAAAGCTTTCGGAATGAATATCATTTATCACAACAGAAATCATAATGAAGAAGCCGAAAAAGAACTGAATGCAAAATATGTTTCTTTTGATAAATTGATCGAGCAATCGGATGTTTTGAGTATTCATGCCAATTTTAAACCTGAAAAAAGTGATCTTTTTAACGCTTCAGTTTTTGAAAAAATGAAAAAGAACTCAATTTTTATCAATACGGCGAGAGGAGGTTTTCATAATCAGAAAGATTTGTATCAGGCTTTGGTTTCAGGGCAGATTTGGGGCGCTGGTTTAGACGTTACCAACCCGGAACCTATTGAAGATAATGATCCTATTTTACAATTGTCGAATGTGTGCGTTCTTCCACACATTGGTTCGGCAACGATAGAAGCCCGAAATGGAATGGCAAGACTGGCTGCAGAAAATATTATTGCTTTTTCTAAAGGACAAAAAATGCCGCATATTGCAAATCCGGAAGTATATTAAACTTGGGATTCGATTTAATTTGAAATCTTTAAAAGAAAGTTGCAATTTTCCAACTTGATTCTTTCAACTTTTTCCTTGTCTCTTATCCAATTGGAACCATTTTTGTCTATTCTAATTCAACACTAAATATAATTATTATGATAACTGAAGATAACAAAAACGAGCAAGACAGAAAACTGGAGGAAATGGATTACAGACCAAGTGAAGATATTTTCAATAAAGAAGAACACATTCCTTTAGACGGAGACGGAAATCCCATCACCAATCCCGGGCACGTCAACGACGGAATGCCTTATGGCTTAGATATTCCGGGAGCAGAGGATGATGATAATTTTGAACAAATCACAGATCAGCTTCCTGATGAAGAAAATAATCTATACAGCAGAAGCGATAATGAAGATGATCACGAAGAAGAAAATGACGATGTAGTCAGTTAAAAGTTTAATCCCCGCTATTAATTTTGCGGGGATTTGCATGTTTAGAAAAAATTCGTAAAACTATTTCTATAGTTTGTTTTTATTCTGATTTTCTTTTATAATAAAGCTGTGTCAGTCCCGTCTCGTATGTTTTTGCACTCACAAACTGAAGCTCCTGTTCTGGTCTTCCGTCTTTAAAAAGTCTTGTTCCGTTACCTAATAAAACAGGAACAATAGAAATTATAAATTCATCTACCAAATCGTTCTTTAATAATTCGTTTATTATTTCTGAGCCACCGTCACAATAAATATTTTTTCCGTTTTCAGATTGTAGTTGTTTTACCAAATCAGTCAGATTTCCTGTGTGAAAAGTGGTTCTTCCAACATTGGGTTTTTCAGTTCTTGTAATGACATAGACATCTCTTTTCCCATTATCGTAATGAGATGATCCTAATTCTTTAAGCACATAATCATAAGTTTTTCGCCCGATAATTAAGGTGTCACTGTTTTCTGTAAATTCTGAATAACCATAATCTTCACCTTCTTTTTCTACAATTTTCAGGAAACTGAGATCATCATTCGGTTTAGCAATATAACCGTCTAAACTTGTGGCAATAAAAAGTGATACTTTTCGCATGGTTTTATTTTAAATCTTAATAATAATTTTTAATGATTCCGAAGTGACATCGTTAATCATAAAATACATGATTGTAAATGTATGTGTAGCTTTTGTGTTTTGCAAATTTAAAACTAACGAAAACCAGTGTGACTGTGTAAAGGTTTTTACAATTATTGATAATGTAGGGTTTACAATTCGAAAAGATTCAAAACTTATTCTTCAATTTTTCACTTCTTTTTATTTTAAATATTAACTTTGGCAATCTTAGAATAATAAAAGAACCGAGGAGATTTCAAAATCCCGAAAGTTCATAAAAATAGTACAGAATATGAAACTTAAGTACAGTCTGCTCGCTTTGGCAGCGCCTTTCTTAATGAATGCACAACAACTCATGACACCTGAAATTCTTTGGACTTTGAAAAAAGTAGGAGTGCAGGCTGTTTCACCCGATCAATCATCGCTGATCTATAAAGTAGGACAGGTTGATCTAAAAACTGAAAAAACAAAAAACGAAAACTATTTCCTGAATGTGATCAATAATCAGTCTTCTAAAATTGATTTAGGTAAAAAAGCTTTAGTTCAATGGGATAAAAACGGATTGTACGCTCAGGAAGGTGAGAAAATCTATCTTTCAAAAGACAGCGGAAAAACGTGGACAGAATTTTACACCATTGGTGAAGCTGATAACATCGTTATTTCTCCTGATGGAAAGAAAATTGCTTTCAGCAAGCAGGTTTTGGTGGAAAAACTGATGGGGAAAGATAAATATGCAGATACTCCAAAAACAACTGCACAGATTTACACAGATCTCAATCACAGACACTGGGATTATTTTAATGAAGGGAAATACAACCATGTTTTTGTGGTTGATACTTCTTCAAGTGTAGATTCTGCTAAAGATTTATTGGAAGGAAAAACGTGGGATTCTCCGCAAAGACCTTTCGGCGGAGCAGAAGATTTTGTCTTTAGTCCGGATTCTTCAAAACTTCTGTATGTTACAAAGCCTAAAAGTGGTAAAGAATATTCTACAAGTACAAATACAGATATCTTCGCTTACGATTTAGCGTCAGCAACGACAAAAAATTTAACTGAAGGAATGATGGGTTATGATGTGAACCCAAAATTTTCACCAGATGGTAAATGGTTGTTGTGGCAAAGTATGGAGCGAGAAGGATATGAAGCAGATAAAAATGATATTGTGGTAATGGACTGGAAAACCGGTGCAAAAAGCAATATGACAGGAAACTGGGACGAAAGCGTAACCGGAACAACTTTCTGGAGCAGCGATTCTAAAAGTATCTACTTTAATGCAGCGTTTCGTGGAACTGTTCAGTTATTTTCTGTAGATCTTAAAAATGCAAAAGTTAGCCAGATTACAAAAGGGAATTTTGATGTTACTGATATTTTTGCGGAAGGAAAAAAATCTCTTTTGGTTTCAAAAACCGATATCAACCATGCTTCAGAATTATTCTCTGTAAATCTTAAAAACGGAGAATTAAGCCAGGTTACAGACGTCAATAAAGACACCTATGCGAAATTAGCACAAGGAAAATCTGAATTAAAAATGGTGAAAACCACAGACGGAAAAGAAATGGGCGTGTGGTTCCATTATCCACCAAACTTCGATCCGAATAAAAAATATCCGACTTTAGTATATTGTCAGGGAGGTCCACAATCTGGACTTACGCAATTTTTCAGTACAAGATGGAATTTTGCTTTAATGGCAGCAAACGGTTATGTTGTTGTTGCACCAAACCGCCGCGGGATGCCGGGTTGGGGAACCAAATGGAACGAAGCAATTTCAAAAGATTGGGGCGGACAACCGATGAGAGATTATTTGGCAGCAACAGATTATGCTAAAACTTTGCCTTACGTTGATGGTGACAGAGTTGCAGCCGTTGGAGCAAGTTACGGTGGTTACAGCGTATTTATGTTGGCTGGAATTCACGAGAACAGATTCAAAACATTCATCGCTCACGATGGATTATTTGATATGAAATCTTGGTATTTAACCACGGAAGAACTTTGGTTTGCCAACTGGGATTTGGGTTCACCTTGGGAAAAGCCTCTTCCAAAAGCATATACAGAATTTAACCCGAGTAATTTTGTGGATAAATGGAATAGACCAATTATGATTTTTCAGGGTGGAATAGATTACCGTGTTCCTTACGAGCAAGGTCAGGAAGCTTTCCAGGCTGCGAAATTGAGAGGTCTGAAATCAAAATTAGTATATTTCCCGAACGAAAACCACTGGGTTCTTCATCCTCAAAACGGCTTAGTTTGGCAGAGAGAATTTTTTGATTGGTTGAAAGAAACGCTTTAATAATTAAAAATGAATAATTAATTTAAGTATTCAAAAATATCAATAGGAACGGGCTTTAGCCCGTTTTTTGTTTAATAATGAAAATATTTAGTTTGATTTAAAAGAAATTTTTGCGCTTTTTGCGTTAAATAAATTCAATTCAAAATTTATATCTTAAGATTATGGAGAACCGAATTTCATCATTTCCACCATTTATTGATAGTCAATCTAAAATTTTAATTTTAGGTTCAATTCCCGGTGTGAAATCTTTAGAAAAACAACAATACTACGCTCATCCGCAAAACAAATTCTGGAAGATTATTTTTGAATTGTTTAATGAAGAATTTACAGAAGATTATTCTGAACGAATTGATATTTTAAAGAAAAATAACATTGCAATTTGGGATGTCATCGATTCCTGCGAAAGAAAAGGAAGCCTTGATTCTGAAATTAAAAACGAAGAAGCCAACCAGATTGGAACGCTTTTAGAAAGTTATCCAAACATTCAGGCAATATTTTGCAATGGCGGAAAGTCATATAAAAATCTACAGAAATTATTAGGTAAAAACTTTAGAATTCCAATATATTTATTGCCTTCAACAAGTCCGCTTCACACCATTTCTTTTGAGAGGAAATTTGAGGATTGGAAAAAGGTATTAGATTATTTATAAACTTTAAATATTTCCAATTAAAAAGATATATTTGTGTTCCACAAATTATTTACAATGAAGAAATCTTTTTTACTTTTATTATGTCTTATTTCAATGTTTGTTTTTTCTCAAGAGTATCATTTTGATCATTTTATAAGAGAGCAATCTAAACGAATAAAGCCAGATAAACAAGAATGGATTAGTGAATCATTCTATGATTCAGTCAATAATAAAAAATTAGTTTTAATAACTCAAAATAATAAAACCATAGCTACAATTTATGAGAAAGAAAATCGTATAAGACATGTTTTTAAAGTGAATAAATCGAACGGTAATCTCACTTTTGCTTATAAATATTCAAATCAGTTTCCGGAACAAAAGACGAAAGATTATGATAAAGAAAATGTAATTAAAGTCGAAAAAATTGATTCTTTATATTATAATATTATTGTTTTCAAAAATGCAAGATTAAAAAGAAAGAAAATCTCAGGAATTGTGAAAATTGAAAAATCACAATTTGATTATGTAAATTTTAGTGCAGATTATAGTAGAACAGATGAAATTAATGAAAAAATAAAATCATTTCTAAATCCTAAATTCAAATACATTGTAAGCAGTCAGCAAACAAAATATTATACTTCCGGTTATGCTTTTGAAGAATCGACTCAAAAAATTGAGAAAACCGATTTAAATATTATGGTACCTGAAAAATTAGTATTAAAAGAATATAATTATTGGTCAGATTTTGAAGAGTAAAAATGCGATTCAATCGAATCGCATTTTTTAATATTTATTTTTCAAGTCGATAAACTTCCTCATAAGGCTGAATCAAAACCCAACCATTACCTGAAAATTTCATCTGAAACTCTTCGCCGCTTCCTCTTCCAATTAAACTTTTAAAAGAAACATTGGTTTTCAGTTCTGGGCTTAGGTTTCCAGACCAGGCTACAGTTGCGTTCGGATCTGTGAAAACAGGTGCATCCGGAGTTACCAATAAAGTTAAAGGTTCACCGTGAGTTGTAATTGCGATATGTCCTGTACCGGAAAGTTTTACCTGAAACAATCCGCCCGACATTACTCCGGCAATGCTTTTCAGCATGGTGATATCACTTTTTATGCTCTGTTCGTGTGCTAAAATATCATTTCCGTTCACACAAACTGTTTCGTTATTGAGATGTAAAATTCTTACTTTTTTACCATCATCTGCAACATATAGTTTCCCTGTTCCTTCTGCTTTCATCAACTTTGCACCTTCTCCGCTGATTGCTTTTTTTAACAAATTTCCAAGTCCGCCTGAAAGCATTCCTTGTCTTTCAAAATTAATATTGCCGATATAACCAACCATGCTTCCGGTTTTTGTCCAGACAGATTGATTGTTTAGGTTGATTTCTAAAAGTGCTGGTTTTTCCAGTTCGAAATAATCTCTTTCAAGAGGGTTTTCTTTTGTTTCATTGACAAAAGATTCAATAGAATATTTGCTCATCGTTTAATATTTTGATTAAGCCAAAATAGTCATTTTTTGCTGATAAAAAATCAAAAAGAATAAAATTTAAGCCTCAAAGCCTCATGAATAAAGAGGCGTGAAATAAACACTTGACAAAGGGGTATAGAATGTTGTATATTTGCACTTCGAAAATTACACCATGTAATTTTACATAATTTTTAAACCGTAATTTAAAAAATGAAAACATCCGATTTTAATTTCGACCTTCCTGAAGAATTATTGGCAGAACACCCTTCTGAGCATAGAGATGAAGCTAGATTAATGGTTCTCGACAGAAAAACTCAAACCATTGAGCATAAATTATTCAAAGATGTAGTAGATTACTTCGATGAGAAAGATCTTTTCATCTTTAATAATACTAAAGTTTTCCCGGCTCGTCTTTACGGAAATAAAGAAAAAACAGGAGCTAAGATTGAAGTTTTCTTATTGAGAGAACTTGATAAAGAAACTCGTGTTTGGGATGTTTTGGTAGATCCTGCAAGAAAAATAAGAATTGGTAACAAATTATTCTTCACTGAAGACGAATCTTTGGTTGCTGAGGTAATCGATAATACAACTTCAAGAGGTAGAACGTTAAGATTTTTATTTGATGGTTCTTATGAAGAATTCAGATCAAAATTAAAAGAATTAGGAGAAACTCCACTTCCAAAATATATCAAAAGAGATGTAGAGCCAGAAGATGCTGAAAGATATCAGACGATTTATGCAAAAGTAGAAGGAGCTGTAGCGGCGCCAACTGCAGGTTTGCATTTCTCTAAGCATTTGATGAAGAGACTAGAGATCAAAGGAATTGATTTTGCTGAGGTAACACTTCATGTAGGATTAGGAACTTTCAACCCAATTGAGGTAGAAGATTTGTCTAAACATAAAATGGAATCTGAAGAAATCATCATCGATGAGAAAAATGCTGAAATCATCAACAGAGCTGTTCAGGAAAACAGAAGAGTTTGTGCAGTAGGAACTACAACGATGAGAGCAATTGAAACTTCTGTTTCTTCAAACAGAAAAATTTCGGCTTTCAATGGTTGGACTAATAAATTCATTTATCCACCACACGATTTCGGAATTGCCAACACAATGATTACGAATTTCCATACGCCAAAATCAACTTTAATGATGATGATTGCTGCGTTTGCCGGAAAAGATTTCCTAATGCATGCCTACGAAGAAGCCGTAAAAGAAAAGTATAAATTCTATTCTTACGGTGACGCAATGTTAATTATATAAAACAAGTAAAAAGAACCAAGTTAAAAGTATAAAAGTTAGAGGTTAAGATGAGAGAAAACGATTTACTTACGAGAACTTTTGAATTTGGAGTTAATTGTCTTATATTTTTAAGAAAACTACCAAATGATTCTGAAAGTAAATTGATAAGATTTCAGCTTGGAAAATCTGCTACATCAATTGGTGCTAATTATGAAGAATCTCAAGCCGGATCTTCTAAAGCAGACTTTAGAAATAAAGTGAAAATTGCTTTAAGAGAAGCCAGGGAAAGTAATTTTTGGCTTCGGGTTTTGGAAAAATTAGATGGTTATGATTCTGATGAATTTAAATTTCTATTGAAAGAAAGTTCCGAATTGAAAAATATTCTCGCTGCAATAGTAAATAACACTAAACTTTAAAAACTTTTTAATTTCTACTTTTAACTTGGCTCTTTAATATTATGAAAGATATAAGAACTCTATCCCTCGACCAGCTTAAAGATTATTTTGGATCTTTAGGAGAAAAACCGTTTCGTGCGAAGCAGGTTTACGATTGGCTGTGGAGCAAAAATCTGCATTCTATAGAGGAGATGACGAATCTTTCAAAGCAGCTTCGTGACAAAATTTCTGAAGAATATACCATTAATCCAGTTTCTGTAGATCAGCTTCAGAAAAGTACAGACGGAACCATTAAAAATGGAGTGAAGCTTCACGACGGCTTATTGGTAGAATCTGTTTTAATTCCTACAGAAACCAGAACCACAGCTTGTGTTTCTTCACAAGTAGGATGTTCGTTAAACTGCGAATTTTGTGCTACAGCAAGACTCAAAAGAATGAGAAATCTTGAAGTCGCTGAAATAGTAGATCAGGTTGCTTTAATTGATAGCCAAAGTAAAATGTATTTCAACAGACCGCTTTCCAATATTGTATTTATGGGAATGGGCGAGCCGATGATGAATTACAAAAATGTGGTTGAAGCGATCCGAAAAATCACTCAGCCGGAAGGTTTGGGAATGTCGCCAAGAAGAATCACTGTTTCTACATCCGGAATTCCGAAGATGATAAAAATGTTGGCAGATGATGAGTTGCGTGTAAAATTAGCTTTGTCCCTACACTCAGCGATTGAGTCTAAGCGTAACGAAATTATGCCGTTCTCGGATAAATTTCCGTTGACAGATATTATGGAATCTCTTCAATATTGGTACAAAAAAACGGGTTCAGTAGTCACTTTCGAATATTGTGTGTGGAAAGGCATTAATGACGGAGATGAGGATATTAAAGCATTAATTAAATATTGCAAACAGATTCCTTCTAAAGTCAATTTGATTCAATATAACCCAATCGGTGACGGAAAATACGACCAATGCAATAAAAAAGCAGAAGACAATTATGTTCGTCAGCTTGAGAATGCCGGAATTACCGTTATGATTCGGAAAAGTCGTGGTGGTGATATTGATGCAGCTTGCGGACAGTTGGCTAATAAAGTTACAGACTAAATTCTATTAATCATTGCCTTTTTCTAAAGGTTTTTGATTATTCTTAACAGTCAGTTTATACTTAAAATCCTATTTTTGTAGAATGAAGAAGATCATTCTATTATTTGCCCTATTCTTTTTTCAGACTGCTTTTTCTCAACAGGCAGAAATTTTTAAGCTTAAAAAATATAGAATTGCAGTTCTTAATGATTCGATTCAGGAAACTTCAGGACTGAATTTTTTTGATGGAAAACTTTACACTTTTAACGACAGTGGAAACCCGGCAGAATTGTATGAAATTGATAAAAATTCAGGAAAAATTCTAAAAGTTTTAAAAACAAATGCCGAAAATAAAGATTGGGAAGCATTAACTAACGATGGCAAAAACTTCTACATCGGAGATTTTGGAAACAATGCTGGAACAAGGCAACATTTAAAAATTTATAAAATTCCTTTTCAAAATAATCAGCTGCAAAATGATTCGATGAAAACGATTTCATTTTATTATCCTGAGCAAAAAGATTTTACTTCAAGAAATATCAACACAGATTTTGATTTGGAATCTATGATTTATTTAAATGGTAAAATCCATATTTTTACTAAAGAATGGGCTTCAAAATCTACCACGCATTACACGATTGATCCAGAAGTTTTTGAAAATCAGCCCGCTCAAAAAATAGAATCTTACAAAACAAATTTTGTCGTAACAGATGCTTCTTATTTTGATAAAAAGCTTTACGTAGTGGGTTACACCAAGAAAACAGAAGTGTTTTTAAATATCTTTAATGAATCTGAGCCTGGAATATTTTTCAATGAAAACTCCAGACATCTTTACTTGGGAAGTGCTTTAACGATTGGTCAGATCGAGGGAATTGCTGTTGATGAAACCGGAGTTTATATTTCCGGCGAAAAATTTTATTCGCCTATTAAGAAGACCAAGCCATTTTTTTATTTTATTCCTAAAGAAAAACTCAAACTTTAATTTCTGTTAAAATTGGCGGAAAAAAATTATCTTTGTGAGAATTAATAAATACTCACCCATCATTCTTACTTCGTGGCAAACATTGTAGAAGAAATCAAGCAGCCGATCAATGAGGAAATGAAACTTTTCGAACAAAAGTTTTATGAATCTATGCAGAGCAGAGTCGCTTTACTCGATAAAGTTACCCGTTTTATTGTTACCACAAAAGGGAAACAGATGCGTCCGATGTTTGTGTTTCTGTGTGCAAAATTAATTGGCGATGTTAACGAAAAAACGTATCGTGGCGCTTCAATGATTGAGTTGATTCACACGGCAACTTTGGTTCACGATGATGTGGTGGATGAAAGTTTTAAACGTCGTAATTTCTTTTCAATCAATGCATTGTGGAAAAATAAAATTGCGGTTTTAGTAGGTGATTTTTTACTTTCAAAAGCGGTACTGCTTTCTACCGATCATAAAGACTATGATTTGCTTTCCGTGATTTCAAGAACGATCAGAGAAATGTCTGAAGGCGAACTTCTTCAATTGGAAAAAGCCAGAAAACTTGATATTACCGAAGATGTTTATTATGAAATTATCCGCCAGAAAACAGCAACCTTAATTGCCGCCTGCTGCGAAATCGGCGCTCTGTCGAATAACGCAGACGAAGCTTTAGCCAAGAAAATGATGCAGTTTGGAACATACACCGGAATGGCTTTTCAGATTAAAGATGATTTGTTCGATTATTTAAGTTCAAATGTCATCGGAAAACCTGTCGGAATCGATATCAAAGAACAAAAGATGACTTTGCCGTTGATTCATACTTTAAAAATAGCCGGCGAAACCGACAGAAAGTATTATTTCAATACGATTAAACGTTATAATAACGATCAAAAAAGGGTGAAAGAACTGATTGCTTTTGTAAAAAGTTCGGGCGGTTTAGATTACGCAATTACCGTGATGAAAGATTTTCAGCAAAAAGCAAAAGATATCCTCAATGAATTTCCGGATTCTCAGGTAAGAGAATCTTTGCATAAAATGCTTGATTACGTTATCGAAAGAAAGTTCTAAAAGATTTTTTTGTTTATTTAAGTCTCGCAGATTAAGGAAATTTTGCTGATTTAAAATAATAAGCACAATCTGCAAAATCAGCGAGAGAAAATATAATGACTAATTTTAATACATAATATTTTTAACCGCAAAAGCGACAAAAGAAATGCTAAAAAAGAGGATGTCAAAGTCCACAAAATGTAGAATCTTTGGTTATTATTTGTTTTGCTTGCTTTTGAATAGCTAATTCATCATAAAATCTTTTGTTGCTTTTGCGGTTAAAACTCATGAAATATCTTTTTCATGTACGAAAAATTACTAATCTAAAATCATCGTTGTTACCATAATCACCGACAAAACAATACAAAATAATGCGGATAAAAATAAATAATCCGCAATCTGCTCGTATCTGTTCTCCATCTTTTCCTTCCGTGATCTTATTGCCAAAAATGAGAGAAAACTGCTGCATGCAAAAAGTACACATGCGACTCCTGCGAATTCATCCAGATATGTATTGTGGCTCGTTTTTGTGATTTTCAGCGAAGTGATAATCAGCATCGAAAAACCTAGTAAATTGCTGGATGCATTGAGTATATGAGATGATTTTTTTTCCATTTTCTTTATATTATGTAAAATTAAGACATCATAATCTTGATTATCAAATTTTTAAAAAACATTATTGAAAATTAAAATTAATATAAAAAGTGTATATTAGCAAAATACTTCATTAATAAAAAATATTTAATATTTGGCTATGCAGACAACCTATATTGAAACTCAACAGATCTCCTTTCAAGATTTTAAAAATCAGATACTTGAAGACTATAAGTTAGGAAGAATCTCTCGTGAAATGTCTTACCTGGGCAGAAGAGAAGTACTTACCGGAAAAGCTAAATTCGGAATTTTTGGAGACGGAAAAGAGCTTCCGCAGCTTGCAATGGCAAAAGTTTTCAGAAACGGAGATTTCCGTTCAGGATATTACAGAGATCAAACTTTTGCATTAGCAGCAGATGCTTTGACGGTTGAAAGTTTCTTTGCTCAGTTGTATGCAGATACAAGTGTAGAAAGAGAGCCTGCTTCTGCCGGAAGACAGATGAACGGGCACTTTGCGACAAGAAGTTTAAATGAAGACGGAAGCTGGAAAGATTTAACTGCGCAGAAAAATATTTCTTCCGACATTTCTCCTACTGCAGGTCAAATGCCTAGATTATTAGGTTTAGCACAAGCTTCAAACATATATAAAACCGTACAGTTTGAGGGTTCTGAAAAATTCTCCAATAAAGGTGGCGAAGTTGCTTTCGGTACCATCGGAGACGCTTCTACAGCAGAAGGTCACTTCTGGGAAACATTGAATGCTGCGTGTGCGCTTCAGGTTCCGATGATTGTTTCGATCTGGGATGACGGTTACGGAATTTCTGTTCCTACAATGAAGCAGAGAGCAAAAGCTGATATTTCTGAAATGTTGAGCGGTTTCCAGAGAAAAGAAGGTGAAAACCAAGGTTGTGAAATTATTCAGGTGAAAGCTTGGGATTATCCTTCATTATTGGATGCCTACGCAAGAGCTGAGCAATTTGCAAGAATGGAATCTGTTCCGGTTGTAGTTCACGTAATTGAAGTGACGCAGCCACAAGGTCACTCGACTTCAGGTTCTCATGAAAGATATAAGAATGAAGAACGTTTATCTTGGGAGTCTCAGTTTGACGGATTATTGAAATTCAGAGAATGGATTTTAAATTATTCAATCGAAATTGAAGGGCAAGAAGAAATTATTGCAACTGTTGAAGAACTTGACTCAATCGATGATGAAGCTAAAAAAACGGTAAAAAACGGGCAAAAAAATGCTTGGGAAAATTATCAGAAAACGATTACTGAACTAGCTTTTTCAGTTTTGCCTTTAGTTGAAAACCTGAAAGGACAAAATTCTGAAATTGAAACGTATATTAATCAATACAATAAATTAGTTTCAAAAGCGAAGAAAGATGTCTTCCATTTGGTAAGAAAATCTTTGTTGGCGACAAGAGGAACAAATTCTGCAGAAAGAAACCAATTGATGCAGAAATACAACGAGATTTTTGAGGTTGAAAAAGACAATTATTCTTCTCATTTGTATTCTCAATCTCAATGGAAAGCTGAAAATATTCAAGAAATCAAGCCCATCTATTCTGATGCTTCGGAAGATGTAGACGGAAGAGTAGTGGTAAGAAATAATTTCGATAAAATATTCGAAAAATATCCTCAAACTTTAGTCTTTGGTGAAGATGCCGGAAATATCGGTGACGTAAACCAGGGTCTTGAAGGAATGCAGGAAAAATATGGTGACGTACGTGTTGCTGATACAGGAATCCGTGAGGCTACCATTTTAGGTCAGGGAATCGGAATGGCGATGAGAGGTTTAAGACCAATTGCTGAAATTCAGTATTTAGACTATATTTTGTATTGTTTACAGGGAATGAGTGATGATTTGGCGACCGTTCAGTACAGAACAAAAGGTGGTCAGAAAGCTCCTTTAATTATCAGAACAAGAGGTCACAGATTGGAAGGAGTTTGGCATTCTGGTTCGCCAATGGCGGGAATTTTGAACCTTTCAAAAGGTATTTTGGTATTGGTGCCGAGAAACTTAACCAAAGCTGCAGGATTCTATAATACGATGCTTCAAAGTGACGATCCAGCCGTAATTGTTGAATGTCTGAATGGTTACAGATTAAAAGAAAAACAACCGGATAATTTAGGTGAATTCACCGTTCCTGTCGGGAAAATTGAAGTTACAAAAGAAGGAAAAGATGTTACTTTGGTAACTTATGGTTCGACTTGGAGAATTGTAATGGAAGCAGCGGAAGAACTTGAGAAATTAGGAATCTCTGCAGAAGTTATTGACGTTCAGTCATTAATTCCTTTCGACTTAACGCATGAAATTGCTGAAAGCGTGAAAAGAACCAACAGATTGGTGGTAATCGACGAAGATGTAGAAGGTGGAACCTCAGCGTTTATTCTACAACAGATTTTAGAGAAGCAAAAAGCATTCAGATTCCTAGATTCTGATCCGTTGACGATTGCTGCAAATGACCACAGACCGGCTTATGCAAGTGATGGTGATTATTTCTCTAAACCATCTTCTGATGATATGGTTGAAAGAATTTACGCAATGTTTAACGAAACAAATCCTCAGAAATATCCTGCGATATTTTAATTGAGATTTTAGATAAATTTTGAAACCGCTTTCTTTTTGGAAGCGGTTTTTTTGTACATTAGAAAACTGAAAATATTAAAAACTTATATAACGTTGAAGAGATTCTCTATTATAACAGTCCTAATTTTGCTAGCAAGTTGTACTCAGAAAACTGAACAATATTGCGATGACGCATTTGTTCGGGGAAATAATTACATTTTAAACTCAGACTTTCTAAATGCAAAGAAAGAGTTTGTAAATTCTATAAAATCAAATCCTAAAAATTCAAATGCATATTACGGTCTTGCATTTACTTATTCTATTGAAGGTAATAATACTGCGGCAATAAAAAACTATTCTGAAGCAATAAATTTAAATAAGAATTTTACTTTAGCTTATTATGGTAGATCGAATAGTTATTTTGCTTATGGAAATTTAAAAGAAGCCAAATCTGATATCGAAAAAGTTATTGAGTTAAATGATAAATTACCTTCAGCATATCAATTATTGGCTAATATAGAAAGTCAAAATTCAAACTATTTAAATGCGATTGAGAGTATTAATAAAGCAATTAATCTGGAACCGGAGAGTTCAGTTTCTTATTTTGTAAAAGGCACTTTGCAAGGTAATAGTGGTGATTTGGAAAATGCCATTAACAGCTTATCAAAATCCTTAAAATTGAACCCTAAAAATGGAATGGCTTATATTTATAGAGGAACATTTAAATCTCAACTCGAAGATAAAAAAGGGGCTTGTGAAGACTTTCACAGTGCAGAAAAATTAGGTTTTAAAGCGAAAACTTATATTGATAATTATTGTAAATAATAATTTACAGTAAATAAGCCGAGAATATGTTATATTGAATGAAAGAACTTCAAACGCTAGTTTGTTTTACTTTTTTATTTTCTAATATAAACTTACAATCTTCAGCTTTTTCAGGATCATAAACATGATATTTTGTTTCCCATTCTTCCAATTGATATAAAATCGGCAAAAGCGCCAAACCTTTTTCTGTCAACGAATATTCTACTCTTGGCGGAAGTTCTTTAAACTCTTCACGAATGATCAATCCGTCAGTTTGCATTTCTCTAAGCTGATCGGTCAGAACTTTTCTTGAAATTACATTAATGCGCACAGCAAGTTCTCCAAAACGTAATTTTCGGTCTTTGATAACCAATACGATGATTGGTTTCCATTTGCTTCCCAATGCAGACATTGCTTTACCAAGAGGACAGCTGTATTCCATTAATTCACTCTTTTTCATAAGGAAATTTTTATTTTTTTAAAAACTTTAGAGAATCAAAGATTCCATACGTTACTTTCAGGTTACTAATGTAAGTTACTGCGAAGTTACCACTATTTTTTCATTGAAAGATACAAAAACAAACTATTATTAGTTACTTTGTGTAACAATTACAAACAAATACTTTAAAAATGAGTACAGAATCATTATTTAAACCATTTCAATACAAAAATTTAGAACTAAAAAATAGAATAGTAATGGCTCCGATGACAAGAGCGCAATCTGATAACGGAGTTCCCACTCAGCAAATTGTAGATTATTATGCAAGAAGAGCTGCTTCGGAAGTAGGATTGATTCTTTCTGAAGGAACAGTAATCAACAGACCCGGATCAAAAAATATTCAGAATATCCCGGATTTTTATGGAACTGAAGCTTTAAACGGCTGGAAAAACGTCATCGATGCAGTTCACCAAAATGGAGGGAAAATGGGACCTCAGATTTGGCACGTTGGTGATACCCGAAGTTCAGAAGATTATCCTTTAGTTGATATGGAAAAAGCTTCTACAATGACTTTGGAAGATATTCAGGATACCATTGCTCAGTTTGCGGCTTCGGCAAAATCGGCAAAAGATTTAGGATTTGATGTTTTAGAAATTCACGGAGCTCATGGTTATTTAATCGATCAGTTTTTTTGGGAAGTAACCAATACCAGAACCGATGAATACGGTGGGAAAACAATAAAAGAAAGAAGCAAATTCGCTGTAGATGTTGTAAAAGCAATGCGAGCTGCAGTAGGTGAAGATTTCACGATTATTATCCGCCTTTCTCAATGGAGACAGCAGGATTATAAAAGCAGATTGGCAGTAAATCCTAATGAAATGGAAGATTGGTTGTTGCCATTAAAAGAAGCCGGAGTAGATATTTTCCACTGTTCACAAAGACGTTTCTGGGAACCTGAATTTGAAGGTTCAGATCTGAACTTCGCAGGTTGGGCAAAAAAAATAACGGGTCAGCCAACAATTACCGTAGGCTCTGTAGGATTAAGCGGTGATTTTATGTCAGCTTTTGCAGGAGAAGGTTCCGAAAAAGCAGATCTTAAAAAGTTGGTAAGAAGACTTGACCGTGAAGATTTTGATCTGGTTGCGGTAGGACGTGCTTTGTTGAGCGATTATCAATGGGCAAAGAAAATAAAAGACGGCAGAGTAGAAGAGCTTACAGATTTTGCTGGTTCTAGTTTAGGAGTGCTTTATTAAAAAAAACTACAGTGAATTGCAGGTTTGCTTCGTGGTCAATTTATTATTTAAACTTTATTTCCACTATTCACCTGAGAAGTAAAATGGGCAGTTCACTTTTATTTTATATATAATTTTACCTATAATTTTTTTAATTTTTAGAGGAACCGTTTTCAATTTTTTTGAAAGCGGTTTTTTATTTTTAATAATACTGAATTCTCTTAAAGCAAAGTTCGCAAAGAGATTAATCAAAAAAACCGCCCGAAAAAATTCAGACGGTCTATTAACAAGTTTAAATATCTAAAATTGTCACCTAGTAGACAATAATGATTTCTTACAAACCAATGTTTTTGCTTGGTTTCAATTGCTTTTTAATGTTTTTAGGAATTGCATTTTTGTGAACCAAAATAGCAGTAGATTTATACTCCACATAAGGTTTTGTTACATACAAATATCCTTCAAAATCATTGGTTACACCCCAAGAATTTTTCACCATATAATATTCTTTACCAGACTGATCCTTTGCCAAACCAACGATGTGCATTCCGTGGTCATCGGTTGTAGAAAGATTGTTTAAAGCTTTCTGACGCATGTCTTCAGTAATGGTTTTATCTTTTTTAGGCTGAGTGAATAGATCTTTTTTTACTTCCGGAGTAATTTGGTCTAAATCTACATCAGGAACGTAAGCAACTCCATTTTTGTATGAAAAATAAGGCTCAGAAACGTCTGTTGCCCAACCTACAGAATATCCTTTGCTTACTGCATTGTCGATAATCGCAGTCAGTTCATTCATTGGGATATTCCAGTCAGAATCATGGCTCCAGTTATCAGGAATCGGAACTACAAATTTTTGGTAATAAGGATAATCTTTGTATGAAGATAGCTCAACATAATCTTCAGGATTAATTCCTACCACTTCTTTAGCAAAAGTTTTCGGCGTATAATTTTTTCCTTCATAGGTAAAGTTAGCAGGCACTTTTCCTAAATATTCATCCAAAATAGCATCGACAGAATCCATCCAGCTATCTGAAAGTTTTCCTTTTGAAGAAGCTGCTACAAGACTATCTAAAACTGGTTTCAGTTTTTCCTGCATTTCTTTAAAATTATTTAAAGTCTGCCCGGCTTTCAAACCTGTGTAAGCTTCCTGTGGAACTGCTCCGTATTTTTTGTACATATTCACAACATCGTGAAGCTCACCTCCATCTCCCCAACTGATTGCTCCGCTGTTTAACACGTATAATTTTGCTTTATCGTGATAAGAATTTCTTGCGGTAAAGATTTCAGCCAAATCAACCGGCTTTTTGCCCATCCTCTGCATTTCAGACTCAAGGAAAGAGTTTCCTGAATAGCTCCAGCATGTTCCTGATGAACCTTGGTTTTTTACCGAAGTTGCACCCACATCTTTTAACGTGGTAAATTGGAAATTGGCATTTTGAGACTGATTGTTTTTCAACTTGTTGATCAGGTCATCCTGAGCAAACATCATACTTCCTGCGCATAAAACAAAAAGTAATGACGCAAATCTTTTGTTTTTCATAAGTAACGATCTATTTATTTTTAAAGGTGATTTTCAAATTGGATTCGATCAAAATTTCTCCTCTTAATCAAACCCAATTTTATCAGCTTTAAAATTATATTCTAATAGTCTGCAATGTTAAGGATATGTTACAAGATTTTATGTTAAAAAAGGGTTAAAATTGAGTGGGAGGGTTTTAGGGAATTAGAGTTGGGGTGTTTTAGAGTTTTAGAGTGATTTTATTAGTTTTAACTTAAGATTTATAAATATTAATAATATACGAGTTTCAGTCTATCAACTATCAACTAAAAACTATCAGCAACTTTCCTTATTTTTAAAAAAAGTTTACAATGTTTCCAACCTGCCCGAAGTTTCCTGCATCTATAAGAGTATAAAGCCTGACTATGGAAAAAGAATTACTGATAGAATGCCAACGGAACGACCGCAATGCACAGCGGAAAGTTTACGAAAAAATGGCGGGCAAACTGTATGCGGTTTGCAAACGCTATCTGAAAAACGATGAAGACATACAAGAAGTATTGGCCGATACTTTTTATAAGATCTTTACGAAACTTAATCAACTGCAAAACCATGATATTTTTGAAGCTTGGGCAAAAAAAATTGCGGTGAATGAATGTTTGCAAAAACTCAGAAGTATGAAAGCGCTTTATATTTCATTAGACGATCAGTTTGTAGAATCTCCGGATACTTTAGCTGATACAGTTTCTTTTGAAAAAGATATTTTGAAACTTCTGAATTTTCTTCCTGAAGGTTGCAGAGCAATTTTCAACCTATTTGCCATTGAAGGATATCCGCATAAAGAGATTGCAACAATGCTTTCGATAAGCGAAGGAACATCAAAATCTCAGCTGAATTTTGCACGGAAAAAACTTCAGGAATTATTGGTAAATCATAACATTTAAACTTTTACACAATGGAAAATAATCACGATATAGATAAAAAATTCAATGAGGCTTCTCACTCTTTGGAAGAACCTGCTACTTTTCCGGGTTTTGATAAAGTTTGGGCTAAAGTTGAAGAAAAATTAGATAAAAAAGAAGATAAGAAAAGAATCATTCCAATTTGGTTTCCTTATGGAATTGCTGCAAGTTTGATCATTGGTTTGGGAGCATTTTACTTTATTAGTATAAATAATGTTTCTGAAATTAATAAACCTGCAATTGCTCAAAATACGGTTTCTCTTAAATTAAATTCAGATGTTCAGGCGGTTGATAGTACGGTGAAATCTAATATTGAAAAAGAAATTTATTCTCAAAAAGAAAGTCATAAGCCTGAGGTTTTGGTATATGAATCATTTGTTCCCGAACCTAAAATTTCTCCCATTTATAATAATGAAATGCCATCGCAAAACTCAAATATAACACACGGGAATGTAGTTTATATGGAACCAGATGGTGATGGTATTTTGGATTATGATGACAAAGAAATTAATATTGAAGAAGTTGTAGTGACAGGTTATAGAGCTGAAAAAAAACAATCTTATACTTCAAATGCTACTTCAATAACATCTACAGAAATTTTAAACAATCAAAAATCCAGTTCGCAAGGTTATGTAAATTCATTACCAATAATTGCGATGGGAAATAATAATAGTATTCAATATCAAAATTCTGCACCAAATTATAATATTAAAAATGAATTCAAACAAAATAATAATATTTCACAAACTTTAATTGGAACAGTTTCAGGTCTTCAAATAATGCCAAATTTAGGAATTCCAGGTTCTTCCAAACCAATTTTAATCAGAGGAATGAGTACTTTAAATGCAAGCTCAAATCCTTTATATGTTATCAACGGAAAAATTTCAGACAGTAAAGCTTTTAGCACTTTAAACCCAAATACAATTGAAAGTGTTTCTGTTTTAAAAGACGCTTCCGCAACAGCAATTTATGGAAACAGAGCTTCAAATGGAGTGATCGTCATTAAAACTAAAAAACTATCGAGAAAAGAAAGAAAAGCTTTTGAGAAACTGCAGAAAGTTCAGGATAGTATTAATATTTCAAAACAGATCCAGCAAAGAAATAGTGAAGAATACGATGCTTTTGTAGAGAATCCTTTTGCATTGACGAAAAATCAGTCGGTCTCAACGTTTTCGATTGATGTTGATAAAGCGGCGTATTCCAACATTCGCAGAATGATTAACAATGGAGAATATGTAAATAAAAATGCGGTGAGAATTGAGGAAATGATTAATTATTTTAAATACGATTATCCGCAACCAAAAAATAATCAGCCGTTTTCAATTAATACAGAATACAATGATTCCCCTTGGAATAAACAACATAAATTACTGAAAATAGGATTACAGGGAAAGGAAATTCCAACAGATAAACTTCCCAATTCAAATTTTGTGTTTCTGATTGATGTTTCAGGCTCAATGAATGAACCGAATAAATTACCATTGTTGAAATCTTCTTTTAAAGTACTTTTGGATCAATTAAGACCAACCGATAAAGTAGGAATTGTAGTCTATGCGGGAAGCGCAGGAATGGTTTTACCACCGACTTCGGCCAAAGAAAAAAATAAAATTATTGAAGCTTTAGATAAACTTCAGGCAGGCGGAAGTACAGCGGGTGGACAAGGGATTGAATTAGCTTACAAATTGGCTCAGGAAAATTTCATCAAAAATGGAAACAATCGTGTAATCATCGCTACAGACGGAGATTTTAATGTGGGAGCTTCTTCAACAGGCGATCTTCAGACTTTGGTAGAAGAAAAAAGAAAATCTGGCGTTTTCCTTACGTGTTTAGGTTTCGGAATGGGAAATTTCAAAGATAACCGCATGGAAACTTTAGCCAATAAAGGAAACGGAAATTATGCTTACATCGATAATCTTCAGGAAGCCAATAAATTTCTTGGAAAAGAGTTTGCCGGAAACATGTATGCCATTGCTAAAGATGTGAAAATTCAGATTGAATTTAATCCGAAATACGTAAAGTCTTACCGCTTGATTGGTTACGAAAACCGAAAACTAAAGAACGAAGATTTTACCAACGATAAAATTGACGCAGGAGAATTGGGAAGCGGTCACACCGTAACGGCTTTATACGAAGTCATTCCTGCCGATGTGAATTCTGAATTTTTACCAAAAGAAAATGATCTAAAATATACTAAAAATACAAATGATGAAAATTTTAATAATGAATTGGCAACGGTAAAATTCAGATACAAAAAACCTGATGGTGATCAAAGTTCTGAAATTGTTCAGGTTGTTAAAAATACCAATCAATCTTTTTCATCCTCGAGCGATGACTTCAAATTTGCTTCTTCAGTTGCTTGGTTTGGCTTGGTTTTAAGAAATTCTGCACTAATAAAAAATAAAGATTTAAAAGATATTGAAAGCCTTGCTAAAAAAGGAAGAGGAAAAGATGAAGATGGCTACAGAGCGGAGTTTGTGAGATTGGTAGAAACGTACGAATCGACACAAAAATAACATTTCAAAAAAAGAAATTTCTTCGGAGATTTCTTTTTTTTCTCTATTTTTAGAAATATTATCAAAGATGAAAAAACTTTATCTGTTATTGCCTGTTTTTGCGGTGCAGTTTGCCTTTGCGCAGGATTCTCAGCGGTATTATTCGGGAACATTTTTTAATGAAAAGAAAAAGCCTCAGAATTTTCTCAAAATTTTCAATAAAAACAACGGTGTTTACGAATTGACCGATGAAAAGGGCTTTGCGATTATTGCTGCAAAAGAATATGATACTTTAGTTTGGAACAGTGGAAAAAATATCCAGGTAGTTCATGGTGTGTATGAATTAAAAAATATTCTGGAAAGACAAGTAAAAAGAGAAAATGTTAAAGATATTAATTCTAAAGATTACGAAAATCTGCTTGAAAAACCTGAAAATGATGAATTTAGTATACAAAACTCTTACGATTCTGTAAGGAAAAATTCAGATCGTCATTTTTCAGCGATAAGAAAACTAAAATTAAAGCAGGATTCTTTATATAAAATTAAGAGTCAACCGAAAAAATATCTTGTGTTCAACGGAAGTTTCAGTACTTCTGTAGATATCAAAAACAGAAATAGAATTCCTAAAACCCACAATCGGTATGTTCAGGGAAGATCTGAAAATGGATTATTAGTTTGGAAAGGGCCGGATACAAATGAAATGTTCAGCTTCGGGCCAGATATATCAACTTTAGGATTCACTAGTCAACCTTACGAATATGATGTCAATGGGCAATTAGTTAATTTGTCAGAAGCAGTTTCTCCGGCAAAAGCTTACAATAATAATATTTTCAAAACAACGGTTGGTTATAGTAATCAGCTGAATTTGAATGCAATTATTAAAAGTGGCTATCAGGACGATGCAAGACTTTCTTTTAATTTGGGGCAGCGAAAAGATCAAATGTATTTTATAGATCAATTTGATGTGACGAATTCTTTTAAAACTAAATTCAGCACAAAAATTTTAGATTTTAATATCAATGCAGGATTTAATTATGAAGAAAATAAGGCAACAAATACCAATAGAATTGGGCTTTTCAATAGAGCGTATCAAAATTCTCTTCTGACTCCGATTTCATTTTCAAATCAGCAGAATGCTTATCTCAGCAATGGTTTGCAAAGAAGCTACAGTTTGTACGCAGACAATCCTGAATTTCTATTTGATGAGAAAAACAAGTATAATTATTACGAAAATATCCGCCAGTTTAGTTTTGATCTAAGCAGGCATTGGGATGGTTTTAAGCTTAATATCAGTCAGGCTTACGACAATCAGGATATTATAAATCTTGATGTTTACAAACCGTCAACCAGCGGTTTTATCAACGGATTGTACAACAAAAGAGATCAGAAAAACGAGTTTTACAATTCAAATATTGTTTTGTCTTATGATTGGAGAGATTCTGAATTGAAGCACGGATTTAGCTTAAATCATATTCTAAATGACAGAAAAGTAAGTGTTAATCATAGTTTAGACCAAAACTATATTTACAAGAGAACTTCTCAGGATTATATTTTTAATTATAATTTAGATTACGAGAATTATGATGTTATAGAATTTGGGGCAAATCTTGGGAATTCTGTTTATATCTCAAACACTTCGCTCAAAAACAGTTATTGGCTTCCGAAAGTAAATGGATATTTTACTTTTAAGAATATATTCGGCTGGTATAATAGTGATTTTCAACTTTTGGGAGCATACACTCAATTATCTGCAGAGCCGGAAATTGCAAAATCTTATTCTTCTTATGCCACGACACAGTTTTCTGCACAAAATTCTTATCAATATTTTCCTTTAAAAGAAGTAGAAACCTTTAATAATCTTTCGAATATCAATATAAAAGAATGGAAAGCCGGTTTTAAATTCATTATCAATCGAAAAATAAATCTTACGGCAGAATATTTTAATAGAAACATTTCTGATGATATTTTTCCTGTTTTTGAAGGAAATAATTTAGTGCTTAAAAATTTAGCAGATCATACGTACAAAGGTTTTGAAGCAAATTTTAATTACGACAATATCATCGCTAATCAAAATTTTAAAGTAAGCAGTAAGGCTTCCTTTTTTAAATATCAAGACGTTGTAGATCGGGTAAATTCGGGGTATAATAATCTGATGATTTCGGGTTTTAATGATATTCATAAAGTTTTATCAGAAGGTCAGGTTTTGGGCGCAATTTCGGGAAGTTTTTATGAAAGAAATGCAGACGGAAAAGTAATAATCGATGATTATGGTTATCCCGTAAAAGCTTCTGGAATGAAAATAATTGCTGATCCTACACCCGATTTTGTGGTAAAATTTACTCATAACTTCAATTACAAAATGTTTGCTTTAGACATCAATTGGGAATGGAAAAAAGGCGGACAAACCTGGAATGGAACACAAGCTGTTCTCGATTATTACGGTCGTTCCCAGACTTCTGCTGATGAAAGAAATATTAAAAACTACGTTTTTGAAGGCGTCAATTATAATGGAAATGTTAATCAAATACCGGTAGATTTTTACAATCCGAACCAATCGGTAAGTGAAAATCGTTGGGCGAGATATGGTTTTCTTGGCGTTGCTGAAAATTATGTTGAAAAAGCAGATTACATTAGAATCAATGATATTTCTCTTTCAGCATATTTTGATGTTGGAGATTTTAGAAGAGCTTTAGGAATCAGTTTTTATGTCAATAATATTTTCCTTTGGCAAGCAAATAACGGTGTAGATTCTAATCAGAATTTCTATGATTCTGATAACAGCCGAGGTTTAGATTTTTTTAATCTACCATCTTTTAAAACTTTCGGATGCACAGTTTCTTTCAAGTTTTAATACGAAATCAGAGATTCAAAAGACGATTCAACACAATAAATGAACTTATGAAATTCAATTTTTTATTCTATATAATTCCTTTTTTTATTTTGCTTTCAAATCCATATTGTAAGGCACAGAATTCATTCAACGATTTCAAAAAAGAGAAAACTTACATACAGACCAACCATGTTTTTTATAAACCTGGAGAGATTATGTTTTATAAAATTTATGTTATTCAGGCAGAAAATAATCTTCCAGCCGATCAAAGCAGAATCGTAAATTTTGAACTTGTTGATCCAAGCGGAGCTGTGGTTAAAAAAGACAAATTTGAAATTAAAAAAGGTCACGCAGAAGGATCTTTTTATTTTGGTGAAGAGATGAAAGGCGGAATCTACAAGATCAGAGCTTTTACAGCCTGGATGCAAAATGAAGCCGGGAAAAATGTGTTTGAAAAAGAAATTACTCTTCAGAAAATTGTTTCTCCACGAATTTTAATGAAACTAGATTTCCCTAAAAAAGGTTATGGAGCAGGAGATGAGGTTGTGGCCGATTTTTCAATGAGAAGTTTAAGCAATCTTCCGATTCCTTTTTATGAAGCTTATTTTACGGTGATGCATCAGGGAGAAAAAATAAATGAAGGTTCTTTGATTACTGATAAAGAAGGAAAATTTTTATTAAAATTTAAACTTCCTGAAGTCTTGAAATCTTCGGATGCTCTTTTAAATATTAAAGTCAATTTTGACGGCTTTACAGAATCTATTTCTAGAAATATCCCAATTGTTCTTAATAATCTGGATGTAAAGTTTATGCCTGAAGGTGGAACTTTCATCAACGGAATCGAACAAAATATTGCTTTTAAAGTTTTAGATGAATTTGAAAAGTCTGTTGATGCAATGTTAGAAATTTATAATCAGAATCATCAGAAATTGACGGAAACCTCAGCCTATAATTTCGGAATGGGAAGCTTTCTTTTTACACCTAAAAAAGGTGAAACATATTATGCAAAAGTTCTTAAACCAGAAAATATCAGTAAAATATACTCACTTCCCATCGCAAAAGATGAAGGAATTGTTTTTAATGCTAAAAAAGAGAATCAAAACATCAGGTTAATAATCAATTCTACTTTTGATAGAAATGTTTTGATTAAAGGAAATTTCCGAGGAAAAGAGATTTTTTCGAAAGCAATGAACTTGAAAAAAGGTTTAAATGAGCTTGAAATTTCAGAAAAAGAACTTCCCATCGGAATTTGCAGATTTACAGTGATTGAAAATAATATTCCTTTAGCGGAAAGAATTGTGTTTTCAAATGAAAATAAACAGATGAAGGTGAAAATAACACCGACAAAGAAAAATTATTTACCACGAGAAAAGGTAATCGTCAATGTAGAAACAACTGACGAAAACGACCAACCCGTTCCCGCAAATCTTGCCATGAGCGTGGTTGACGATAAATTGTGGACGTATGCCGATGACAAACAAAATCATATCATTTCTTGGCTGTTGATGGATTCTGAATTAAGAGGAAAAATTGAAAGACCTCAATTCTATTTCGACAAAAAAGAAGAAAAAGCCTTAAAAAGCTTAGACTTAGTGATGTTGACCAATGGTTACCGCTATTTTGAGATGATTTCCGATGTTATAAAAAGTGGAAACTACAAATATCTTCCGGAAAAGAAAAACCCAATCTACGGAATCGTAGAAGATGAAAATAAAGAACCTGTAAAAGCAGAGGTTTATCTGATTGAAAACTATTCCAAGATTAAAAAACAGATGACTTCAGAAAATGGCTTATTCTATTTTTCTGATTTAGCTGGAGAGTATCAACATGATGTTATTGCAAAATCTTTAGATTCGAAACAGAAAGTAAAAATCAGAATGCTTTCTTATAAACTTAATATAAATCCTTTGGTAAAGCAATCGTTAGAAAACATTAATGTTTTTGAGGTTATAAAAGAAGCTGGTGTAAATTATAAAAATAAAAATTTCAGAAATATTTTTTCACAAAATAATCAAAAAGTATTTTCTATAAATTCTGATACAATTTCGAGACAAACTCAGATAGAATCAGTCACAATAACAGGTTATCGACCTATTTTTGAAAAAACTACGGTTTCAAGTATTGTTAAATTAAATACTGATTTATACTCAAATAATATTTTATCCAAAATTAGTGGTCAGCTTGCTGGAGTTAATATTATGTCAGGCTCGGGTCAACCAGGAGTGAAGCCAACTGTTGTAGTTAGAGGAATTAGTACGCTAGGTTCAAATACTGGCCCCCTTTATATTATTGATGGATTTCCTGCAAATAGTAATTCATTTAGAACATTAAGCTCTAATGATATTAATAATTTAACAATTCTAAAAGACGCAGCCGCAACTTCAATTTACGGAAACAGAGGAGCGAATGGCGTTATCATTATTAATTCAAAAAATGGACAAAATTCAAACATAAAATTTGATATTACTCCCGAAACTTATTTTGTTGTAAAAAATATTCCCAGAGATAGTTTAGTTAATTATAATAATGAATATGACTACAATAGTTACCGTAAATTTTCGTACCCGGTTTATGAATCAACCAATACGTCCTACAGACACGATTATCGCGAGACATTATATTGGAATCCAGTTGTAGAGACCGATAAAAATGGTAAAGCTCAAATTGAATTTTATCAGTCTGATGCCAATTCTGCATTTAGAATAATGACGGAAGGTATTTCTGCATCGGGCTTAATTGGTAGAGATGAAACGACCTACGCTGCTCAAAGTTTAATTTCAATCGATGCAAAAATTCCGCAATATGTTACCCGAACAGACCAAATGACAATTCCTGTGGTCATTAAAAATAATTCTTCGGAAACGAAAACATTAACAATGAATGTCATTGTTCCGAATCACATTAAACTGATAAAAGCAGATAGTTTGATTACATTGAAACCATTAGAATCCGGAAGATTATTTGTGAAAATGCAGACGGATAAATTGATTAGTTCTAATATTCAATTTACTGTAAAGTGTGGAGATTTCAGAGAAACGATGATTTTACCTTTAAAAGTTGAAGAAAAAGGATTTCCTTATCATTTTTCAATTATAAATAATAAATCTGAAAATACTAAAATTAATATTCCTGATTATATCAATACAACCTTAGAAGCATCATATTATGTTTACGAAAACTCTGCCTCACAAATGTTTGAAGATATGGAAAGGCTAAAAAGAGAACCTTACGGATGTTTTGAACAGCTATCTTCGACGGTTTATCCGAATATTTTTATTTTGGATTATTTAAAATCAACAAAGAAAATTAATGCCTATACAGAGTCAGAGAGTATCCGAAATATGAAAAAGGGGTATCAGAAAATGCTGTCCTACAAAAACAGTGACGGCGGATTTTCTTATTTTGGTGGCAACGAATCTGATGTCGCACTTTCTGCTTTTGCCTTGATGGAATTTAGAGATTTAAAAAAATATGTGGCTGTTGATACAAAATTAATCCAAAATCTGAGCGCGTTTATTCTATCGAAAAAAGGTGCTAATGACCTTTTTGAAGTTCGCAGAAATTATGAATCGAAAGCTGAATATTCAGAGTATTCGTGGTCAAGAAATATGTATATTTTGTATGCTTTGTCAAAAATAGGATTTAAAAGTGAGTTGCAAAGTACTTTTGAAATTAGTTTAAAAAGAGCTTTGGCTACGAAAGATTCTTATCAGTTGGCTTTAATGGCAAATGCGGCGGCAAATCTCGGAAAAAATGATGATTACAATAATTTGATGACTATTTTAAATGAACAGTACATCAATAAAGATGTAAAAACTAAAACCACATTTACAGGTTCACAAGGAATTTCAGCCAATGCAGAAACCTTATCACTTTATATGATGGCTTTGCAGAAAAATGAAAATGCAAACCAACTAAAAATTGCTGAAGTTGCAGATGAATTGATTAATTATAACGGATATTACGGATTTGGTTCCACGCAGGCTACAACAGTCGCTTTAGAAGCATTATCAGATTTCTTTGCTAAAAATGAAAAGTTATTTGGAATTGATAAACCCACAATTAAAATTAATAATGTTGAAGTTCTAGTTAACAATAGTTTCGCATCTGCTTTCAAAAAAGGTGAAAACGATTTGAGTGTTGAATATTTATGTGATAAAGGTTTGCCTTACAAATTAGATTATCAATACTACACTTTAGAAGCTCCAAAAAGTGAAAATATTCCTATCACTTTAGAAACAAAACTGAAATCTGAAACTTCAAAAGTAGGAGAAACCAACAGAATGACGATGACGGTGAAAAATAAAATCAACGGACAATTACCGATGACCACTGCGAAAATCGGAATTCCTGCAGGATTGACTTTACAAAATGCTCTGTTGAAAGATTTAATTGATAAGAAACAGATTTCTTACTATGAAATTTTCGATAACTATTTGGTGTTGTATTGGGAGCACTTTGATGTTAACGAAACAAAAACAATTAATCTAGATCTTAAAGTAGAATTTGCAGGTGAATATACCGGAAAAGCAAGTAATGTTTATCTTTACTATATGCCAGAGTCTAAGTTTTGGAATGAAGGAATAAAGGCTAGAATTGAACCTTAATAAAATTAGATTGTAAATATTTGTAATAAATCATTTAAATTGTAAATTGAAAATCACACAATATGAAAAAAATTAGTTTAATAATCGTAGCAATAGCAATATTGACTAGTTGCCAAAAGAAAAAGGAGGAAGATGCTTATGCCGCTTCAATGGATATGATAATGGAATCACCTGTAATGGCCAAAGAAGTGAAAATTGAAAATCCTCCAAATGAAACGGAAAATAACGAGGAAATTGACACTAGCGATGAAGAATATGCTTCTCTGATAGAAAATCCTTTTGAGCTTACAAAAAATCAGCCCGTTTCTACATTTTCTATTGATGTAGACAATGCTTCTTATTCCAACATCAGAAGAATGATTAATGAAGGACAAACTGTAGATAAAAACGCAGTGAGAATTGAAGAAATGGTGAATTATTTTAAATATGACTATCCGCAGCCTCAGAATAACCACCCATTTTCAATTAATACAGAATACAGTGATTCACCATGGAATCCTAAACATAAATTATTAAAAATAGGACTTCAGGGTAAAAGTGTTTCGATGAATAATTTGCCTCCTTCTAATATTGTTTTCCTGATTGATACTTCAGGCTCAATGGATCAAGATAACAAATTACCATTGCTGAAAGAGTCTCTGAAAGTACTTTTAAATCAACTGAGACCCAAAGATAAAGTAGGAATTGTAGTATATGCAGGAAGTGCGGGCGTAATTTTACCTTCAACTTCTGCCTCAGATAAAAATAAAATTCTTGAAGCTTTTGATCAACTTACTGCAGGTGGAAGTACAGCGGGTGGAGAAGGTATTGAATTAGCCTATAAACTGGCAAAAGAAAATTTCATTAAAGGAGGAAACAACAGAGTGGTTTTGGCAACAGACGGTGATTTCAATGTTGGAACATCTTCCGTGGCAAATCTTGAAACTTTAATTGAAGAAAAAAGGAAAACAGGAATTTTCTTGACATGTTTAGGGTACGGAATGGGCAATTATAAGGATGATAAAATGGAAACCTTAGCAGACAAAGGAAATGGAAATTACGCCTATATCGATAATCTGCAGGAAGCCAATAAGTTTTTAGGAAAAGAATTTGCCGGAAACATTTATACGATTGCAAAAGATGTGAAAGTTCAGATTGAGTTTAATCCAAAATATGTACAATCTTACCGTCTAATTGGTTACGAAAACAGAAAACTCAGAAATGAAGATTTTACCGATGATAGAGTAGATGCCGGAGAATTAGGAAGTGGTCACACGGTAACTGCTTTGTATGAAATCATTCCTACAGGTACTCGTTCAGAGTTTTTACCAAAAGAAACTAAACTGAAATATTCGTCGAATAATGCCTCAAAAGGTTTTGGAGATGAGTTGGCTACCGTGAAATTCAGATATAAAAAACCGGATGGAGATAAAAGTATAGAATTTATTCAGGAAATAAAAAATTCAAATTCAGGAATAGAATCGGCAAGTCCAGATTTTAAATTTGCTACGTCTGTAGCATGGTTCGGGTTAGTATTAAGAGATTCAAAACTGATTAAAAATAAAAATTTATCTGCAGTTGAAAATTTGGCAAAAGAAGGTAAAAATAGAGATTCAGACGGTTATCGTTCCGAATTTATTAAACTTCTTCAGAGTTATAAAGCGACACAAAAATAAGTTTATAACAGACATTTTTATGATGTCTGTTTTTATTTAAATTAAACTTTCAAAAATTATTGAAAATTTAAAAAATATTATTATATTTGTAATAGAAATTAGAAAAAATAAAGAAATGCAACTTTCAGAAGCCAAAGAAAAATACATTCAGACTTGGGGAACCTTTGCAACCAATTGGGGAATCAATCGTACAATGGCACAGGTGCATGCTTTACTTTTGGCAACTGGAAAACCACTTTCAACGGATGAAGTAATGGAGCAGCTCGAAATTTCAAGAGGAAATGCCAATATGAATCTTCGCGCTTTGATAGATTGGGGAATTGTAAAAAAAGAATTTATTAAAGGCGATCGTAAAGAGTATTTCGTAGCCGAAAAAGATGTTTGGTATTTGTTTAAGCAAATTACAAAAGAAAGAAGAAAACGCGAAATTGAACCTGTTATAACTTTTTTGGAAGAATTGAAAAACATTGAAGATAAAGACTCTGAAGAAGCTCAGGAATTTATAAAACTAATGAGCGATTTCAGCTCTGTGACAGGCAAAATTAATAATATTATGGATCTCGCCATAAAAAGCGACGATCATTGGTTAGTCGGAAAGATTACCAACTTATTAAAATAGAAAGGACTTTAAAATCCTTTTTTATTTCAAATTAAATTTCAAAAATTATTGAAAATATTATAATTATGAAAAACTTAATCATTCATTTAGTCCTGATTTTTTACTTCGGAGGAAAAACGAAAAGACTCAACTTTTAAAATTTATTGCCATGAAAACTTTCTTAAAAAATGACTTTTATTTTCAATTATTTTTTTTAATCGCTGGAGTTTTCTCAGCTATAATTGGTTGTTTTTTCGACTTTGGAATAATGCTCTTTTATTTTGTTGTGGGAATTCCGCAATTGATAAGCTTTTCAATCAGAGCATTTAATAAGGATAGAAAATCAATTATCTATATTACTTATGGAATATTTATTCTTCCTGTTTGGATGAGTTTACTTATCATTTTTGGATTACAGAATGAATACGGAATCACCAATTTTCTTGGAACTATTTTAATTATTTCCTTGATTTACAGTCCGGTTATAGCAATGTTTTACGTTTACGATGCTTATGAAACTTCAAAAAAGATAGTATGAAAACCCTACAAAATCATACCCTGATATACGACAACGAATGTCCGATGTGTAATATCTATTCAAAAGGTTTTATAAAATCCGGAATGTTGGATGAAACTGGAACAGAAGCCTTTACTGAACTGAGTTTTAAGAATAAAAACCTCATCGATTTCAACCGTGCGAAAAATGAAATTGCTTTAGTTGATCACAACAAAAATAAAGTAATTTACGGTTTAGATAGTTTGCTTCTGATTATCGGAAATTCGTTTCCCACGTTAGAGAAAATGGCGAGAATACAACCTTTGTATTGGTTTTTCAAAAA
This sequence comes from Chryseobacterium indoltheticum, assembly GCF_003815915.1. Lineage (NCBI taxonomy): Bacteria > Pseudomonadati > Bacteroidota > Flavobacteriia > Flavobacteriales > Weeksellaceae > Chryseobacterium > Chryseobacterium indoltheticum. Next base: position 3,273,765 of record NZ_CP033929.1, on the reverse strand, counting down.
GCTGTATTCTTTCGTTTCTTACAACAGAAAACAGATTATTCCATCAAAGAATGATGATGAAAACAGTTCTTGCATTCCAGATTTCAACTTGAAATATAGATTGATTTACATAGGTTTTGTTATACTTTTTTCAGGAATTGTTTTAAGTATTTTTACTTCTAAATTAGGTTTAAATTTAAATCAGAATTTCGCCAGAGAATTAATCATTTGCTTAGGCCAAATTGTTTGGCAAACTTTATTTTTAAGAATGTATTTAAAAGAGAAACTTTGGGATTATCTCGGAAATATGATGACAGTTTCTCTAATCGGAACCTTGCTTTTAGTTCCTGTTTTATTCATCAATTTAAGTCCTTTTTTTAATCTTGTTTACTTTGGAATTGTAGTTTTTATCATGTTTTTAGAACATATCAGAAGATGCAAAATTTTAAAATTAAATCACCTTCCTACAATATCCTGGATTATTTTCAGATTGACGGCTTTAGCAATAATTATTTGGTTAAATTTCTAAAAAACATAAAATGAATCACCTAGAACTCACAAAAAGAGTAGAATGGAAAGACCTTAAAAAGCTTTCCGTTAAAGAAATGTTGATAGAAAATAATATCTCTTTGCCATGGCTTTTTATATCTCTATTCTTAGCTTACAAAGGATATTACTGGGCGGCGCTTCCGTTCTCTGGATTCTATTTTTTGACTGCCTTAAGACAAGTTCACAACGGTTTTCACAACTCTTTAGGAACCGGTAAATTTCTCACTTGGCTTTCAATGTATCTCAACAGTATTTCAATGATGGCATCTATTCATGCTGTAAAATTTAATCACATCAGACATCATAAATTTTGCCTATCAGAAGAAGATTATGAAGGGAAATCAGCTTCAATGAAATGGTATGAAGCTATTTTATATGGTCCGAAGCATCTGTTTTTAATTCATTGGATGACTTTTAAATTAGCCAATAAAAACTACAAAAAGAATATGTTTTTAGAATTGATTTCAATTGCTGTTTTTGTTTTTATTGCTTTTTATTTTCAGTTTGATTTCTTGATATATCACATTTTAATTATGTTTTTTGGTGAACTTTTAATGGCATTTTTCGCAGTTTGGACTGTTCATCACGACACCCATGAAAACCCAAACATCGCAAGAACACAACGTGGATTCTGGAAAAATAAATTAACGTTCAGTATGTTTTATCACATGGAACATCATCTTTTTCCTGCAGTTCCCACCATAAAATTACCAGAATTGGCAGAAAGAATCGATAAAGTTTTACCGGAATTAAATAAGAAGCAAACATTTTAAAAGTTATAAAATAAAGTCCCAAAGGGACGGCCTACCAAAGGATAGGATGAAATCCTATCGACAATCGACAATCGACAATGAACTATCAACCATCAAACACAAAAATATGTCTAAAATAATTCTAAACACAACCATTCAAGCGGATATTCATAAAGTTTTCGATTTGGCTAGAGATATTGATTTGCACCAAAAATCAACTTCAAAAACCAACGAAAAAGCAATTGAAGGAAGAATTTCAGGTTTAATTGAATTGAACGAAACCGTAACCTGGAGAGCAAAACATCTCGGATTTTATCAAACCCATCAATCAAAAATTATAGAGATGGAAAAGCCCTATCGGTTTACTGATGTCATGTTAAAAGGAAGATTTACATCATTTAGACATCAACATCTATTTAAAAAAGAAGATCAAAACACAATAATGACAGATATTTTGGAGTTTGAATCACCCTTTGGAATTATCGGTCAATTGTTCAATTATTTTTTTCTGAAAAATTACTTGAAAAAATTTTTATTAGAAAGAAACAAGATGATTAAAAATACAACAGAGAATAATAGAATAAACAGTTAAGATAAGAGCTGTCATGCTGAGTTTGTCGAAGCATATTAAATGAAGAGACTATTAACAAACAACAACCAAAAGTCATGAAATTTCTAAAAGCAGAATGGCGAAAACTAGCCATCATCAACTACGAAATTAACCCCGAAATATTATTAAAATATCTTCCAAAAGGGACTGAACTAGATTTTTATAAAGGAAAATGCTATGTCAGTTTGGTTGGATTCATGTTTTTGAATACCAAATTGTTGGGACTTCCCATTCCTTTTCATAGAAATTTTGAAGAAGTGAATTTAAGATTTTATGTTAAGAAAAAAGAAGGAAATCAATGGAAGAGAGGAGTCGTTTTCATCAAAGAAATTGTTCCTAAATATGCATTGAGTATGGTTGCCAATTCGGTGTATAAAGAGAATTATAAGACTTTGAAAATGAAAAACAAGATGGAATATACCGACAATGATTTGATTGTGACCTATTCTTGGAAAGATAAAGATTGGTATTCTATACAGATTACGGCCGAAAGTAAATCTCAAACGATGGAAGATAATTCTGAATTTGAGTTTATCACAGAACATTATTGGGGTTTTACGAAAAAAGAGGATAAAACTTCAGAATATGAAGTCTGCCATCCGAAATGGGAGTGGTATATGGTGAAAAATCATCAGCTTGAAATTGATTTTAAACAGGTTTACGGAAAAGATTTTGAATGTTTAAATCATCAGAAACCAATCTCTGTAATGCTTGCAGAAGGCTCTGAAATCGAAGTGAGAACGAAGAAATATTTGGTGCAAAAGTAAAAAGAGCCAAGTAAAAAGTAAGTTGTAAATTTTTAAAACAGTTAGTATTAGAAATGTCATGCTGAGCGAAGTCGAAGCATCTCACACAAAACCATCAACAAGCAACCAACAACTAAAATAAGCTCCAATGAAAATAATAATCGCTGCCGGAACCGGTTTCCTCGGAAAAAATCTCGAAAAATATTTTACCGAAAAAGGAAATCAAGTGTATATCTTAACGAGAAATCCGAAACGTAAAAACGAATTTTTATGGGATGCAAAGACTTTAGGAGAATGGAAAAATCTTCTCGAAGACTCTGATGTCTTGATTAATCTCGCAGGAAAATCTGTCGATTGCAGATATACAGAGAAAAATAAAAGAGAAATTTACGACTCAAGAATTAACAGTACAAAAGTCCTTCAACAAGCAGTTGACAATTGCACCAATAAACCTAAAATTTGGTTAAACGCTAGTTCAGCAACAATTTATGTTCATTCCGAAAAACATTTAAATACAGAAGAAAACGGAATTATCGGTGACGACTTTTCAATGAATATTTGTAAAAGTTGGGAAAAGGAATTTTTTAAAACTGAAAATCCAGATACCAGAAAAGTTGCGTTAAGAACATCAATAGTTTTAGGACATAACGGCGGTGCTTTTACCAAACTGAGAATGATCACCAAACTGGGCTTGGGCGGTAAACAGGGAAGAGGAAACCAAAATGTAAGCTGGATTCATATTGATGATTTTTGCGGAGCTGTTGAATGGATTATTGAGAATGAAAACATCTCCGGAGAAATTAATGTAACTGCTCCAAATCCTTTGAACAATGAAGAGTTTATGCGAAAATTAAGAAAAGAAATGAAAATTCCGTTTGGCTTAAACGCTCAGGTCTGGCAATTGGAAATCGCCTCGATCATCTTAGGAACTGAAACCGAATTGCTTCTCAAAAGCCGCAACGTTTATCCCGAAATACTGATTCAAAATGGGTTTCAGTTTTTGTATCCTACAGTCGAAAAAGCCTTTGAGAATTTACTTTAGGGTCATACTGCAAATTTCAAAATTGCTTTTAATTTTAATCAATCGTATTCCAATTAATTTAAAAACATCGCCGTTTTTATTCAAAGTCAATTTACATATTGTCCAAACAATGGTGTTTGTATTCAAAATCAATGTACATTAAGTTCAAACAAGGTTATGTGTACTTAAAATCATTTTACATATTGTCCAAACAGTGGTGTTTGTATTCAAAATCAACTGACATTAAGTCCAAACAGGTGTGTTTGCATTCAAAATCAATGTACATTAAGTTCAAACAAGGTTATGTGTACTTAAAATCATTTTACATTAAGTACAAATAATAGTGTTTGTATTTAAAATCAATTCGCGTTAAGTCCAAACCGGGTTATTTGTATTCCTACACAAAACTATTTTAATCAAAACAAGATTGTCAGTAGTGAAACGCAGAACTGTTTGAATGAAAAATACACCTGTTTACAGTCTCAAATCTCAGATTTTCAATCTTATGTACTCTAAATATTCTCCATAAATTAAACTTAAAACTAATGTGACTCATGTGTCAAAAAACTTTTGTGCCTTTTGTGGTAAAACTTTACGGTTAAATATTAATTTAGCAAAAAACTAAACTTGATGTTCACCAAACAACAAACGAAAACTCTTTTTCTCTCGTCCTTACTATTATCCACTACTTTTTTTACACAGGCTCACAACGTTTCAGAAGGTTATCAAAAACCGACAGATCCATTGGTAATTCAAAATCTTGAAAACTGGCAGGATCTAAAATTTGGACTTTTCATGCATTGGGGAACGTACAGTCAATGGGGAATTGTCGAAAGCTGGAGCCTTTGTCCGGAAGATGAATCGTGGACGCAGCGTAAATCCGAACACGGAAAGTCATACGATGAGTATGTGAAAAACTACGAAAATCTTCAGACCACTTTCAATCCCACTCAATTTAATCCACAAAAATGGGCAGATGCGACGAAAAAAGCAGGAATGAAATATGTAGTTTTCACAACAAAACATCACGACGGTTTTGCAATGTTCGATACACAACAGTCTGATTATAAAATAACTTCTTCAAAAACTCCTTTTTCCAAAAATCCAAAAGCAGATGTAACGAAAGAAATCTTCAATACATTCCGAAAAGATGGCTTCAAAATAGGAGCTTATTTCTCAAAACCTGATTGGCATTCTGATGATTATTGGTGGTCTTATTTTCCTCCAAAAGATAGAAATGTAAATTATGATCCGAAAAAATATCCTGAAAAATGGAACAGTTTCATGAATTTCACCTTTAATCAATTAAATGAAATCACTTCAAACTACGGTAAAGTCGATATTCTTTGGTTAGATGGAGGTTGGGTGCGCCCGTTTCATACGATCGATCCAAATGTTGAATGGCAAAGAACCATCAAGGTTGAACAAGATATTGATATGGATAAAATAGGGACGATGGCTCGTAAAAATCAACCCGGAATTATCGTTGTAGACCGTACGGTTCCTGGGAAATGGGAAAATTATGTCACTCCCGAACAAGCCGTTCCTGAACACGCGCTTTCGATTCCTTGGGAGAGTTGTATCACGATGGGAGATTCGTTTTCGTATGTTCCGAATGACAATTACAAATCGTCTCAAAAGATCATTGAAACATTAGTTAAAATCATTTCAAGAGGTGGAAATTACCTGATGAATATCGCTCCCGGACCAAACGGAGATTACGATCCAATTGTTTATGACAGATTAAATGAAATTTCTACTTGGATGAATGACAATCAATCAGCGGTTTTTGCAACGAGAGCTGTGGCGCCTTATCACGATGGAAATTTTTATTATACACAAAGCAAAGATGGAAAAACAGTGAATATTTTTCATCTGGATGAAAAAGAAAACTATCAATCCCCATCAATAGTAAGCTTTGTACTTCCTGAAAATTTTAAACCAAAATCTTTGAAAGTTTTAGGTCTAAAAAATAAAATTCATTGGAAAAAAACAGGAAATTCAATTGAAATAAATTTACCAAAAGAGAGAAATCAGTTAAAATATTCAACCGTAATTCAAATAATTCAATAGTTGAATTTGTAATTAAAATGACTTAGGAAATCGGAGCGTTAAGAAAATAAAGTGAGTTCCAAGTCTTGAACTTTTGGTTCTTTTGTTTCAAGACAAAAGAACAATAATTAAATCAAATTATTTATGCGCTTTAAATTTCGTTTTAAAATTATAGCAATTTCATTATTGAGCACGACATTTATTACCGCTCAAAAACCTTTATACAAAGACCCAAAACAACCTGTTGAAGCTCGAGTTCAGGATTTGCTGAAACGTATGACTCCGGAAGAAAAATTCTGGCAGTGCTTCATGATTCCCGGAGATTTAGATAACGTTCCGAAAGGTCAATATGCTCATGGAATTTTCGGATTGCAGGTAAGTGCAGGAAATCAAGGCGGTGGAGTTGCAGGACAATTGTTAAAATATAATGCCAATGAAGATGCTGAAAGATTAGCTAAAAAGATCAATGCGATTCAGAAATATTTTGTTGAAGAATCACGGCTGGGAATTCCGATTATTCCTTTTGATGAGGCTTTACACGGATTGATGCGTGAAGGTGCAACTGCTTTTCCACAGGCGATCGGTTTATCGGCAACCTTCAGTCCTGAGTTGATGAAAGAAGTTTCGACAGCAATTGCTAAAGAATCAAAATTGAGAGGAATACGTCAGATTTTGACACCGGTTGTGAATTTGGCGAGCGATGTTCGATGGGGAAGAACAGAGGAAACGTATGGTGAAGATCCGTTTCTGACTTCCGTGATGGGCGTGAATTTTGTGAGTTCATTTGAAAAGCAGGGAATTATTACCACTCCAAAACATTTTTTAGCAAATGTTGGCGAGGGTGGGCGTGATTCATATCCGATTCACTGGAGCAAAAGATATTTGGAAGAAACCCATTTAATTCCTTTTCAAAAAGCCTTTAGTCAGGGAAAAAGTCGTTCGGTTATGACTTCTTATAATTTGCTGGATGGTCGACCTTCGACAGCAAATCATTGGCTATTGACCGAAAAATTAAAAAAAGAATGGGATTTTAAGGGTTTTGTGATCAGTGATGCAAGTGCAGTGGGTGGAGCAAATGTTCTGCATTTCACGGCAAAAGATTACGATGATGCTTCTGCGCAGGCGATCAATGCTGGACTTGACGTGATTTTTCAGACAGAATATCAACATTATAAATTATTTATTCAGCCGTTTTTGGATGGAAGAATTTCTAAGGAGAGAATTGACGATGCTGTTTCAAGAGTTTTACGGGCGAAATTTGAATTGGGTTTGTTTGAAAATCCTTACGTTTCCAACAAAAATATTGAAGAACTAAAGAAAATCAATCATAAACCTTTAGCGGAAAAAACAGCCATTGAATCTTTTGTTTTGCTTCAAAATAATAATCAAACGCTTCCGATTTCTGAAAATGTAAAGAAGATTTTGGTTGTCGGAACCGATGCTGTTGATGCAAGATTGGGAGGTTATTCCGGACCGGGAAATAAGAAGGTAAGTATTTTGGATGGAATTAAAAATTTAGTTAAAAATAAAAATATTGAAATCACTTATACAAAAGGAATCGACTGGAATTTGAAAGATTTCGTAACCGTACCAACTGAGTTTTTATCTTCAGAAAATCAAAAAGGTTTAAAAGGAAATTATTTTTCCAATTCAGATTTAAAAGGAAATCCCGCTTTTGAAAAACAGAACGAACAATTGAATTTCAAATGGACTTTATATTCTCCAAACCCTGAAAAACTACAACCGGATAATTACAGCGTTCGTTGGACAGGAAAATTGGAAGCTCCGCATTCTGGGAAATATCAATTAGGTTTAAGGGGAAATGATGGTTTCAGATTATATGTAAATGGAAAGCTATTGATCGACAATTGGGAAAAGTTGACTTATTCAACCAAAACTGTTGACGTAGATTTTTTGAAAGGTCAAAAATCTGATATTGTTGTTGAGTTTCACGAAAATAGAGGCGAAGCAAACATTGAATTGATCTGGAATTATGGTTTAAATGATTACCAAAAAGAGTTTAATGATGCTTTGAAACTGGCTCAGAATGCAGATTATATTATTGTTACAGCCGGAATTCATGAAGGTGAATTTCAGGATCGTTCATCATTAAGTCTGCCCGGAAATCAGGAACAATTTATTCATGAAGTTTCAAAATTAAATAAACCTACAACAGTCGTTTTAGTCGGTGGTTCTGCAATAAAAACTACCGATTGGAAAGATAAAGTCGGAGCAATTTTAGACGTTTGGTATCCCGGAGAAGAAGGTGGAAATGCTGTTGCAAAAGTTCTGTTCGGAGCTGAAAATCCGTCGGGGAAATTACCAATCACATTTCCGATTAAGGAAGGTCAGTTGCCTTTAACGTACAATCATCATCCGACCGGAAGAGGAAATGATTATTATGATTTGAGTGGAGAACCGTTGTATCCGTTTGGTTTTGGTTTAAGTTATACTAATTTTGAAATTTCTGATTTACAATTAAATAAAACAAAATATTCTGAAAAAGATAAGATTGTCGCCAAAGTAAATGTAAAAAACACAGGTGCAAAAGCAGGAAGTGAAGTCGTTCAGCTGTATATAAAAGATCTGCTGGCTTCAGTTTCAAGACCGATTATTGAACTGAAAGGGTTTAAAAAAGTGTATCTAAAACCCGGCGAATCGAAACAGATTACCATTGAAGTTCCGGTGAAAGAATTGCAGTTTTTAGATTCAAAAATGAACTGGATTGTAGAAAAAGGAACATACAGAATTATGATTGGAAATTCGTCAAAAAATCTCCCTGTGAAACAGAATGTCGAGGTGGAATAATGTTTTAGATTAAATCTGGATGATTATACGTAATGATAAGAAAAAATAGTATTTCCTAAATAAGTCTACGCCTTTGTATAACTTAAAAACGACTGATATTTAAAATTCTTTTGTTTGACTTTGCGCTAAATTAAAAAGAGTAAAATATTAATGATATTCACAGATTCAATTTCTAAAATGTGCAACCGTTTTCTTTTTAGGGAACGGTTTTTGCAATTTTTTAAAACATAATATTTCTAACACATCACATCATTTATTTTATGAAAAAATATCTTCTCCCGGCAGTTGCTCTGCTTTTTTTCAGTTGCAAGGAAAATAAAAATAATACTTCGGAAACAGAAGTTGTTACCAAAACAGATACTTTAAAATTACCACCACCCAACGAGAAAGTTGCCAAAAACAAATTCAGCAATGTCCTTGGCTGGCCTGCAGGAAAATCCCCGACAGCTCCTGAAGGATTTACGGTTACCCGTTTTGCAGAAAATATTAAAAGTCCAAGAAATATGATTCAGGCTGCAAACGGTGATATCTTTGTAGTGCTTTCGAATTCTGAACGTACAAAAACCGAAAAGATAAAAAATGACATCAGCGGAAAAAGTGATGCTGAAGTCGGAGGTAAATCTGCCAATAGAATTATTCTGTACAGAGATGCCAACAAAGACGGCGTTGCAGAAACATCTTCTGTTTTTCTTGATAATCTGAATCAACCGTACGGAATGTTGATTATTAAAGATCAATTTTATGTGGCAAATACCGATGGACTTTGGGTTTACCCGTATAAAGAAGGCGACATGAAAATTACAAAACCCGGAAAGAAAATAGTTAGTCTTCCTGCGGGTGGTTACAATAATCACTGGACGAGAAATTTAATTGCCAATAAAGATCAGTCGAAAATCTATATTTCTGTTGGTTCCGGAAGTAATGTCGGCGAAAACGGAATGGAAAATGAAGTGAGAAGAGCTAATATTCTGGAAGTGAATCCTGACGGAAGTGGCGAGAAAATCTATGCAGCAGGTCTTCGAAATCCTGTCGGAATGAGCTGGAACCCTTCAACAGGGGAGTTATGGACGGTGGTGAACGAAAGAGATGAATTGGGAGACGAATTGGTTCCGGATTATTTAACAAGCGTTAAACAAAATAAATTTTACGGTTGGCCGTACGCTTATTTCGGAAAAAATGAAGACCCGAGAAGAAAGGGCGAAAAACCAGATCTTGTAGCAAAAACAATTGTTCCGGACGTTCCTTTGGGATCGCATACGGCATCTTTAGGTTTGTCTTTTTATACAGGAAACCAGTTTCCTGAGAAATATAAAAACGGAGCTTTCATCGGGCAACATGGTTCGTGGAACCGTTCTTCACTTGTTGGTTATCAGGTCGCATTTGTTCCTTTTAAGAATGGAAAAGCAGCGGGATCTTACCAACCATTTCTCACCGGATTTATCGCCAATGAAGAGAAAGGAGATGTTTACGGAAGACCTGTAGGCGTCCTGCAAATTGCTGACGGCTCACTGTTGGTTGCTGACGATGTAAGTGGAATTGTCTGGAGAGTTGCGTACAATAAAAAGTAAAGCTGAATCTCAATTTTCATTTTGAAATAATTTAGATGAAATTTTGTGGTATGAAATATGCAAGATTCAATGTGTAACCAATTGAAATTATTAAATTTTAATTATTAAAGTTAAACATCATGAAAAAGTTATTAATATCAACGGTTTTATTAGTGGGATTATCAGTAAGTGCTTACGGTCAGCAACGTCCACCAGCGCCACCTCATCCGTCAAAAGCTCAGTTGGCAAACAGTAAAGCAAGCGAACTTGATAAACGATACAGGGCAGAAAAGAAAATGATTCTGAATCATCCGGTTGCCACAAAAAAAATGAAAAACGATCAGCTGAAAGCTTTAAATATAAGATATCAGAATGAAAAAAAATTGCTTAGAAGCGCAAGGTAACCCAAGGAAGATTTATTACTGAAATATTCCTTAAAAAAATAAAAGAGAATGCAGATTGCGTTCTCTTTTTTAGTTTAAAATTAAATCAGGAAACTTTTTGTAATGCATTCTCAGATGAATTTGCTGAAACGCAAAACATCCAATATTTTTCCTTAAATTCGCATAAAAATTTTAAGCTAATGAATTACGATATTATTGTCATCGGAAGTGGTCCCGGTGGATATGTTACTGCAATCAGAGCGGCGCAATTGGGTTTTAAAACTGCAATTATTGAGAAAGAAAATTTAGGAGGAATATGCCTTAACTGGGGATGTATTCCTACCAAAGCTTTGTTGAAGTCTGCTCAGGTTTTTCATTATATTAATCATGCAGAAGATTACGGATTAAATAAGGTGGAAGCTAGTTTTGAGTTTCCAAACGTAATCCAGAGAAGCCGTGGTGTAGCCTCTAAAATGAGCAAAGGAATTGAGTTCTTGATGAAAAAGAACAAAATCGATGTCATTTTGGGAACTGCAAAAGTGCAAAAAGGTAAAAAAGTTTCTGTAACAGATAAAGACGGTAAAGTGACTGAATATTCAGGAACAAACATCATCATCGCAACAGGAGCTCGTTCTAGAGAATTACCAAACTTACCACAAGACGGTAAAAAAGTAATCGGATACAGACAGGCATTGTCTCTTCCTGAGCAGCCAAAATCTATGATTGTTGTAGGTTCTGGAGCAATCGGAGTAGAGTTTGCTGACTTCTATAACACAATGGGTACGAAAGTAACTGTTGTAGAATTTTTACCAAACATCGTACCTGTAGAAGATGAAGAAATCTCAAAACACTTAGAAAAATCTCTTAAGAAATCAGGTATCGAAATCATGACAAATGCTTCTGTAGAAAGCGTTGATACAAGCGGAAACGGTGTAAAAGCAACTGTGAAAACTGCTAATGGAAATGTAACTCTTGAAGCTGATATTTTGCTTTCTGCTGTTGGAATTGCTGCAAACATCGAGAACATTGGTCTTGAAGAAGTGGGAATTCAGACAGATAAAGGTAGAGTTTTGGTAAACGAATGGTACGAAACTTCAGTTCCTGGTTATTACGCAATCGGAGATATTATTCCTACTCAAGCTTTAGCACACGTTGCTTCTGCTGAAGGTATTACTTGTGTAGAAAAAATCAAAGGAATGCACGTTGAGAAAATCGACTACGGCAATATCCCTGGATGTACGTACTGTCACCCGGAAGTTGCTTCTGTTGGTCTTACCGAAAAGCAGGCTAAGGAAAAAGGTTACGAAATTAAAGTTGGTAAATTCCCTCTTTCTGCAAGTGGAAAAGCAACTGCAAACGGAAATACAGACGGTTTCATCAAAGTAATTTTTGATGCCAAATATGGCGAATGGTTAGGTTGTCACATGATTGGTGAAGGCGTTACCGATATGGTTGCTGAAGCGGTTGTAGCAAGAAAACTTGAAACGACTGGTCACGAAATTATTAAATCTATTCACCCGCACCCAACAGTTTCTGAAGCGATTATGGAAGCTGCTGCTGCTGCTTATGGTGAAGTGATTCATATTTAATTTTACGTATAATTTATTATATATCTAAAGCTCAGATTCTGTCTGGGCTTTTTTTTACACTATAATTATGAAAACAAAATTTATTTTATTATTTTCTTTATTATCGGTATTCTTATTCTCTCAACAAAAAGACGATAAAAATTTTTTCCCTGTAGAATATATTTTAAAAAATAGTCAGGATACGATAAAAGCTAAAGTCAGAAACGTAGGTAAATTCAGTAATAAGAAGTATTACTTTGCTACCATTATGTTTAAAATGAAAATGAGAGATTCTGATGGAAATGAGAGCTGGGTGCAGCCAGATGATATTAAATATGTCAAAATTACTGATGAGAACAATCTAAAACATGAATATTTTGCTTCATCTGAAAGACTTCCGAAAGAGCAGGGATTAATCGAAGTTTTATACGAAGGGAAAAATATAAACTGGTATAAAGATTATCACAATCCAACGTTGGCTATGCAGCTCCAAATTAAAGGTTATATTACAGATAACAATAAAAATATTCTTTACTGGGGCTTCTTTGATGATTTAAAACGTAAGTTTAAGATTATATTTAAAGACTACCCGGATTTGCAACTGAGATTAAAGTCTGCGAATACGGAAGAAGATTTTGTAAAGCTTTTGCGTTTATACGATGCTAAACAATAATTAAAACACTATATAGATTTTAATAAATATTTAAGGAAAATAGCTATTGAGATTAGAACGTCTTTTCTTACATTTATTCTATGAACTTTGAAAAAACAGGGTTGGTATTATCAGGCGGTGGTACCAAAGGTATTGCCCATGCGGGAGTACTAAAATTCTTGAACGAGCAGAATATCGATGTAGATATTCTCGCTTGCTGCAGTGCCGGTTCTATCGTGGGATGCCTTTATGCAATCGGAAAAAAACCTGAGGAAATTTTAGATTTCTTTCAGTCGGTTTATTTTTTTAACTGGAAACATTTTACCTTTAACCAGCCGGGTCTGGTGTCGTCTGTGATTTTTAATACATATCTGAAACCTATTTTCAGGGATATGAGGATTGGAGATCTCAATAAGGAAGTGAAAATTGTTGCCACCGAATTGGTTGGCGGAACAGAGAAAATTTTTGATGAAGATTTTTTAGTTACCGATGCCATCATTGCGTCGTGCTCGATTCCGGGCATTACAACGCCTTATATTTTAGGGGAAGAAATGTTCTGCGATGGAGGTGTTTTAAATAACTTCCCGGCAGATATTATCCGTGCCGATTGCGATAAACTGATTGGTGTGTTTGTCTCGCCGCCTCACGATATTAAAATTAGTGATTTAAAGACCATAAAAGCAATTGTTTCGAGATCTTATGATTTGCTTTCATATCGTATCGAAAAGGTTAAGTTTGAGCATTGTGACTGGCTTATTTCCTCTCAGGATTTATCAAGCTACGGAACTTTTGAACGCAAAAAAGACCGTTTAGAACAAATATTTAATATTGGATACCGCGCTGCCAAAGACAGTTTTGCCGAAAGCAATTATTTTACACAAATAAAAAATATTGGATCGTAAATAAAAACTCCCGCCTGAAAGCGAGAGTTTATTAATTTTAATTTTTTACGATTTGCGCATCTTGTCTTACCAAGGTTTCACCGTTTTCACCAACGACTACTAATGTGTAAGGTGCTTTTTTTGGGGAATCTGTTAAATAATTCCTCCATACTTGGTAAATAGTTCCGTTGTTATTAAATTCGAAATAATAATTACCTCCCGATCCATCAGGAATTAATTCTCCGTTACTGATGATCATACTTGGTTTCGCCGTGATTTTTGTATTGGCTCCCCAAGATTGATACAGGTAATTTCCATTCGGTTGCTTATCAATTCTTACCTTAAATTTTTTAGTTTTAATAATAACTGTTTTAGGAACATTCTGAAAATATTCAGTTCCGTTATCGTCTGTAAAATTTGGAGTCTGCTTCACATCATGAGCGGCAACGAGAGAAAACTGAGCGATGCATAAAGTTCCCAATAATAATTTCTTAATCATGTTGATTTTGTTTTAAATTATTACATGGAAATCAAATTTAAAGCCAATAAAGGAAGCATTATGTTTTAAATTATCTGAGTTTGGTGCTTCTAATTATTTCAAATCCGAATAGACCTTCTGATAATTCCAATTCTATCATACTTGACTTCTCAATCTGCTTCTTATAATCAATAGTAAACGTAAGTCTTTTTGTATCGTTAAATTTGGTTTCGAAAATAATTGCTGGAGTCCTTTTACTTCTATTATATTTTCCTCCAGAAATATTGGTTTTTCTTACAATTGAGAATGATTCTATCTTTGTTTTTTGACTGGCCAAAAGTAGATTGAGCCCTAAACAAAGTGCTGTCAAATTTGCACCTACAACAATTATACAAAAAATTGCTTTATTAAAATTATTCCAATTACTGATTTTTGAGAGTTTCTTTTTACTAAGAAAATAGGTTAAAAATCCAATCAAATAAAAAAATAAGAGGTATTCAATTCTGATAAGAGTTTGCTCAAAGAATTTTAAATTAACCAGATTTAATAGTAATGAACCAAATAAAATGCTATTTAAAATAATAGAGTTTTTTTTCAAAACAGTCTGAAGAATTTAAATAATAATTAAATTTTTTCTACCTGTGTATAACTCGCAAAAGCATCTTCTAAACTCTCAAATTTTCCTTTAAAGTCATTGATATTAGAATCCTGAATGATATTCCCCTGATGAATAAGAATCACTCTTGTACAAAGCGCTTCAACTTCCTGCATAATGTGTGTTGACAGTAAAACGGTTTTTTCTTTCCCGATTTCTTTTACCACATTTCTGATCTCAAGAATCTGATTGGGATCTAAACCATTGGTTGGTTCATCCAAAATCAATAAGTCAGGCTGATGAATAATTGCCTGCGCCAAACCAACTCTCTGTTTGTAACCTTTAGAAAGCTGACTGATTTTTTTTGATTTTTCAGGAGTAATTCCAACCAATTCTATAACCTCATCGACTCTTGCTTCAGAAATTTTATGAATATTCGCGACAAACTGTAAATATTCTTTTACATACATTTCCAGATAAAGCGGATTGTTTTCGGGAAGAAACCCGATATTCTTTTTGCTCTCAATTTCGTGCTCTGTAATATTTTTCCCGTTAAAGATAATTTCACCTTCATCAATTTTCAATGCACCGACAATCGATTTCATTAAAGTTGATTTTCCGGCTCCGTTGGGACCCAAAAGACCAATGATTTCATTTTTATCGATAGTTATGTTGATGTTATTTAGAGCAGTCTGCTCACCAAATTTCTTTGTTAGATTAATTACCTGAAGAGACATAGTACAATGTAATATTTTGACAAAAATAGAAATAAAAAAACTCATTCGGTAAGAATGAGCTGATATATGTTTAAAAAAACCAAAATTATCTTCTTTTTTTCGTAGATTTTGCCGGTGTCTTCTGACTATTGTTTTGCTGAGCATTTGTCGAACCTTGCGCCGAAGTATTGTTCATTGCATTTACAGGAGTTTGTCTTACCGCCGATTTGCTGTACAACGCTGCCTTAGGCGTTCCAATACCGAAAATTTTATCGATTTGTTTTTTATTTAAAAACTGAGATTTACCAACATATTTTTTATTCTTATTTATATATTGTATAATCTGTACTGTTGGCTGGCCGTAGTTTTTCTGGTAATAAAGTTCTATAATATCATTCGGAAGTTCCAAAGTAATATTTCCGCTTGGTTCGTCTATAAAACCATCAGTGATCAGCTTATAAAGTCCTTGCACGTCACCGTTTACATCATTAAATGAGAATGATCTGAATGTATTGAGATTACTTGTGTTGATATCCTGATAATTAAAAGTAAACTTGTTTTCCTTTTTATATAAGCCGACAGAATTGTCTTTCCCTATCTCAACTAATGCTTCGTTTTTAAGAACCTTTATTTGTGAAAATGCCGATATTCCGGAAAGTAAAGTGAGGAGTAAAATTATTTTTTTCATGCTATTGTAAATTTAATATTTCGGTTGGTAATGCTAATTTATAGATAAAATCACAAAGACCATTTACTTTTATTAAGCAAAAATAATGTTTTTTTTTAATTTGTCTTTTCTTGAATATTATGCAAATCGTAATATATAATCGAGAAAATGACTTTAAAATTCATTTATATTATGAATATTAGAATTTTTTCGTAACAGAATTAGGGCTTAAAAGTTAGATGTCAATAAATTACATAGGAAATGTACTTAAGTTTCCAGAGACGTAATAGCCTCTTTTTACAATATAAATGCCTTTAATTTGGTTTGTTTACGGTTAATAGTTTTAAATGAATTTAGATATAATACTTTAAGTAGATTAATGTTTTTATTTTAAAATTTTAATAAAATTTTAATATTAAATAAAAATACGTAAGCTATTCCAAAAGATATATAAATAAAATTCTTATAATAAATCTGAATCAAGAGTTATACCAATAATTAAGATTTATTGTAAAAACTAGCTTAAATGCTTAGCTTAAAAACCAAATCTCAAATTGGCTTCCGTGCTCCAATGCTTTGTAATTTAGATATCCTTTATGGGCCTCAATAATACTTTTGCTCAAAGTCAAACCGATTCCCGAGCCACTGATTCTGGTCGTGAAAAACGGAAGAAAAATTTTATCTTTAATTTCGCTCGGTATTCCGATTCCGCTGTCTTCTACACTCAAAACAATACGTTTGTTTAATGTTTTAATCTCTGTTCGGATGTTTTTTTCGGGTGTGCCTTCCACGGCATAGATTGCATTTAGATAAAGATTGATAAGGCATCTTTCAATCATCTTCTGATCTGCAAAAACAGTTTGGTTTTCTAATGAATTGATGATTTTTATATTGTTTTTTTCAAATTCAGGTTTCAGAAAATTAAGTGCTGATTCCACAATATCACTCAGAGAAATAGTTTTGAAAACAGGTTTCGGCAACTCGGCAACCTGTCTGTAATCATCAACAAAATTCAGCAATTGCTTCGATTTATTATTGATAATCATCAGGCTTTCCTGCATGTCTTTTTGATCTTCTTTGTCAATCGCTTCCTGATTGGCAATGTATTCCAGATTTTGAATCAGGCTGTTGACGGGCGTTAAAGTATTTAGAAGTTCGTGAGAAATTACCTTCATCAGATTATTCCATGCCAGTTTTTCCTTTTGCTCAATTATTTTTTGCACAGATTCTAAGCTGATGATGCAAAAACGGTTTTTTACATTCTCTACTTTCTTTGTTCTGAGAGAAAATGACTGTTTTGTATTTTCATTAATTGAAATATCGAAGAACTCCTGAGAGTTTTCATACTGCGTCTGCTCGATGATTTTGTAAAAATTGGGTGTTTTACTTTCGTAAAGATTCCAGTGATTATATTTTGGGATTTCCAGAATTTCCAGAAAAACAGGATTTACATAAAAAACTTCCCATTCATTATTTTTTTCGGAAAGAATCATTAATCCAATTTCCAGTTGATTCAATATTTCTTCATAAAGAAGTTTGTAAGAAGAATGCGAGAGATGCTCTTCTTTGCTTTGATAATAAAGTTTTACGGCACTGTCGAGCAAGCTGTTTTGTTCAGCTTCAGGAAATAGCGAGAAATCTTTTTTCTGAATGGCCAAAAGCAGCTTTTCTGTTTTTTGAATGTAAGATGAAGCCGATTTTTGCGCCAAAATAATACAAATCAGACTTATCGATGAAAAAAGGAAGTAATTAATCCACCTGTTTTGAGAATAAAAATCAAAGGCAAAAATTCCGCTGACAATTGCAAGCAAAATAAATAGTAACCAAAAAAACTGTTGCTTTTTCATTTAAAATTTTTCAAGGTTGTCATTCAGTGAAGAATCTATTTCTCTTATAAGATTCCTGGTTCCGGAATGATACGTTTTTTCCATTTTTACAATTCAAATTTTTCCATTCTTCTGTACAATGCGGCTCTGGATAATCCCAGATCTTCTGCGGCGAGAGAGATATTTCCACGGTGTTTTTTCAATGCTTTTTTAATGAGAATTTCTTCCATTTCCTCGATGTTGAGATTAATGATGGTGTTTTCCGACTCTTCATCTTGAGGCATTAGTAATTTCAGATTTTTTTCGTTGGAAAGAATCACACTTCGCTCAATGCAGTGATCGAGTTCCCGGATATTTCCCGGCCATGAATACTTTATCAATTCTGAAAGTAAGTTTTCATTTAATGCCGATTCAGATTTGTGATACTTCTGTTTGTACTTATCGAGAAAATAATTAGCAAGATCAGGAATATCTTCCAATCGCTCTCTCAGACTCGGAATTTGCAGCTCAACAGTATTGATTCTGTAATACAGATCTTTTCTGAATCTGTTTTCTGAAACTGCTTTTTTTAAATTTTCATTTGTCGCAAAAATAAATCGTACGTCCAAAATTCGCTCTTTGCTTTCTCCAAGTCTAGACAGTTTTCTGTTCTGAATTAAACTTAATAATTTGGTTTGAAGATGAAGCGGAAGATTTCCGATCTCGTCAAGAAAAACAGTTCCGTTTTCTGCATTTTCTATTTTTCCGGCATAATCCTGATGCGCATCGGTAAAAGCACCTTTTTTATAACCGAACAGTTCAGCTTCAAAAAGATTTTCTGAAAGACTTCCCAAATCGATATGCACGAAAGGTTGATTTTTCCTTTCTGATAATTCGTGAATGTGCTCGGCGAGAACATATTTTCCGGTTCCATTTTCTCCCAAAAGCAAAACATTGGCATCGGTTGCAGACACTCTTTCAATCTGATCCATTACCTCTTTCATAGATTGAGACTTGGTTTCCAGCTGATATTGATTGGTTTTAATACTGATGTTTTCCCATTGATTGAGTTTTTTGTTTTTTCGGGAAATATCAACCGCCAAATTAACGGAAGCATACAGTTTTTCATTATTCCAAGGTTTCAGAATAAAGTCGGAAGCACCGTTTTTCAAAGCTTCTACAGCCAATTCCACTTCACCATATGCGGTCATCAGGATAATTGGAAGTTGAGCTTCCAGCGTTTTGATTTCCTGCATCCAGTATAAACCGTCTTGTCCGCTTTCAAAACCTTTCCTGAAGTTCATATCCAGAAGAACGGCATCAACCTGATGTTCAGATAAAAATTTCAGAATATTTTTTGGCTGACTGAGACAGCTTACTTCCGTAAAAAATTTTTTGAGCCAGACTCTTGCTGAAAACAAAATATCCTCATCATCATCCACAATTAAAATATGAGCTTCCTTTTTTCGCATTTCTTTTTATTTGGTTGTCGGTTGATAGTTTTTAGTTAATAGTTATTTAATTACTAAAGATTTAGAATAGAATTCAAAAATAATCAACTAATAACTGACAAATATCAACTAAATCTGTTCGTTTTCGTACAAAAAGTGTCCGATAGTGAACAGTCTTAAAATTAATTAAAATATATTTAATCACATTTACAGGGAGTTATAGTATTGCAAATCTCTGGTCTTTGTATTGTGTAATTCTCTATAAGTAAAACAGTTATCTGAATATGGATACGAAAATAGTAAAAAATAAATCTAAACTAAAATTAATTTTAAGCATCATTGCTTCTGCTTTGGCAGTTTCTGTATTTGGATGGTACTTTCTCAATCAGAAAAAAACCTATAATGTAAAATCAGAAGATATTACAATTGATGAAGTGAAGAATGGAAAATTTGAAGATATGTTAATGGTAACGGCGCAAACTCAGTCTCTTAATTCTTCTCTTGTGAATGTTTTGGAAGGCGGTGCTGTAAAAGAAATTTTTGCTGAAGACGGACAAATGCTGATGAAAGGGCAGCCAATAGCCAGAGTTTTTAATCCTAATACCGAGTTTAATTATCTGAATCAGGAAACCGGAATTATGCAACAGATCAGCCAAATGAGAAGCTCTCTTCTGGAACTGAAGAATCAGGAATTTAATCAGGATAAAGAATTATTGCAATCTCAGAATGATTATAATACGGCTTTGCAAACGTATAATCTTCAGAAAAGATTGTATGATGCGGAGATCGGAAAGAAAACCGATTATGATGTGGCTCTTCAAAATCTGAATTATCAGAAGCAAAGAAAACAAATCGTAGAAAAAGGAGGCGCAAACGAAAGGATATCAAGAAATTCTCAGTTTGCTGCGATTAATAATTCTATCAGTCAAATGGAAAAAAGTTTGAATATTCTGCATTCAAATAAAAATAATTTCCTGATTATGTCACCGGCTTCCGGAAGATTATCGTCATTCAATATATCTTTAGGACAAAATTTAACCAGTGGCGAAAGTATAGGGAAAATAGACTTAATGGGTGGTTACAAGCTGATTGCTAAAGTAGATGAATATTATATCAATAAACTGCAAATCGGCATCAAAGGAAGTCTTGACAATAATGGAAAAGAGTATGAAGTGATCATCGCCAAAATTCTTCCGGAAGTGAAAGATGGGCAATTTTCTGTAGAACTTAATTTCATTGATGTGAAACCTGAAAACTTAAAAATAGGAATGACATTCGGTGTGAAACTGAAATTGTCTGGAGATACCCAAAGTTTAATGGTTCCGAAAGGAAATTTCTATAAAGATACCAACGGAAAATGGATCTTTGTAGTCAAAGGAAATAAAGCCATAAAACGGAACGTAAGTTTTGGAAGAGAAAATTCGATGTATTATGAAGTGCTTTCCGGATTGAAGGCGGGAGAAAAGGTGATCACTTCCGACTATTCTGAACTTAAGAAATATGAAATTATTGATATTAAAAAATAAAACAAGTATGATGATTAAAAAATTTCTAGTATTAACTATTCTTTTTGTCTCAATTCTGAATTTTTCGCAGGAAAAATTAGAACCTAAAGTTGACGAAAGAATAGAAATTGTAAGCGTGGTTTTTCGATTGGCGGGAGCTGAAGAATATAGTCAGAACGATAATAAAAAGTACGTGGCAGATATCAATACTTATTTTGATGCTTATAAAAATTCAGAAATAATTGAATTTATTAAGGAAAACAGAAATAAAAACGGATTGGGCTATGATGCCGTAATGTCGATGGCGCTTCATTTATCTTTTAAAAACGGAAAATTCAGTTTGATTAAAGAAAAAGAAAATTCTTTAGATAAAAGGTGGGAAAAAGTAGACACCAAACGGTTTGTTTCTTTGTTGAATCAATTTTACGAGAAAACCGATTTTCAGAAATTTTTTGACAATCATGCTGGAGAATATAAAAAAGCAGAAATTGAATATCAAACATCTGTTTTGTCTGATTTTAATCAAGATTGGTATTCAAAATTTTACGGTAAAAAAGCCAATGAAGATTATAAAATCATTTTAGGTTACGGAAATGGCGGTGGAAATTACGGAATTAAAATTCACCCCGAAAAAAGTAAAACCATCGTAAATGCAGTAGTCGGTGTCTGGTCTTTTGATAAGGACGGAAACGCAAAATTCGATAAAAATGAATTTCAGCCTTTATTGATTCATGAGTTCAACCATTCGTTTGTCAATTATATTTTGGATATGAATGGCAATACTTTAAAATTAGAAAATTCAGGTAAAATAATTTATGAATTGGTAAAAAAAGACATGGAATCTCAAGCGTATGGAAATTGGGAAACGATGATCAATGAAAGTCTGGTGAGAGCCGCTGTTGTACGGTATATGATCGATAATAAATACTCACAAAAAGATATCGGTGAAGAAATTTTTATTCAGGAAAAAAGAAAATTTTTGTGGATGAAAGAATTGGTAGATCTGCTGGGAATGTATCAGAACAACAGAAAAAAATATCCTTCTTTTGAAAGCTTTTATCCTGAGATTATCTCTTTCTATAATAAGCTAGCACCAAGAATGAAGACCATTATTGCAGATTACGAACAAAAACAACCTAAAGTACAATCTATTTTTCCCGATGTCCGGAACAAAAATGATGTAGATCCTGCGATACAAGAAATCACAATACATTTTGACAGAGAAATGGCAGAAGGCGTTTCTATAAGCATTGGAAGTACAGGCAAAGAACATTTTCCTTTGAAAAAACTCGTAGGCTTTGTGAATGATCATAAAGGAATAAAATTAGTGACGAAAATGAAGCCCAATACAGAATATGAATTTGTATTGACGGGAAATAAATTCAAATCGAAAGAAGGCTATCCTCTAAAAGAAACCGTAATAAAATTTAAAACAAAATAACTCAACTTTAAAACCAAATTAAAATGATAAATATTCAAAACCTATCCAAAGTATATAAAACTGAAGACGTGCAAACCAATGCGCTCAATAATGTAAGTTTAAGCATAAAAGAAGGAGAATTTGTAGCGATAATGGGACCTTCAGGTTGCGGAAAATCTACTTTTCTAAATATTCTTGGGCTTTTAGACAGCGCTTCTTCCGGTTCTTATCAGTTTGAAACAACAGAAACAATTGGAACTTCTGAAAAGAAAAAATCAGAGATCAGAAAGAAAAATATAGGTTTTATCTTCCAGAATTTTAATCTGATTGATGAATTAACGGTTTATGAAAATATAGAATTGCCTTTAATTTACAACGGAGTTTCTTCCTCAGAAAGAAAAAAACGCGTGGAAGAAATTATGGAGAAAATCAATATTGCACACAGAGCAAAACATTATCCACAGCAGCTTTCAGGCGGTCAGCAACAAAGAGCTGCCGTTGCAAGAGCCTTGGTTACAAAACCCAAACTGATTCTTGCTGATGAACCAACAGGAAATCTCGACAGCTCCAATGGAAATGAAGTGATGAATCTCTTGGCAGAACTTCACAGAGAAGGCTCTACCATTGCAATGGTAACGCACTCTTCTTATGATGCCGGCTATGCATCAAGAATTGTCAATATGAAAGACGGTGAGATTTTCTCAGAAGAACATTCTTCTCAAAGAAAAGATGTTTTCGAAAAAGCAGATGCTAAAAACTTCGCGTAAAAACTTTAGTTGATAGTTGTCGGGTGTTAGTTGATGGGAATTCTCAAAACTAACAACAATCAACTAACAACAATCATCCAAAAAACTAAAATTATGTTACAAAACTGGCTCAAAATTGCCTTCATCAATTATAAAAAGAACTGGCTTTCCACAATTATCAATTTATTCGGATTGACGATTGGGCTTACAGGATTTATGCTCATCCTCATGCATTGGAATGACGAAGAATCCTTCGAAAGATGGAATCCTAAAAAAGATAATATTTATTATTTCCAGACGTATTACAAAAAAGATAATAGTTACGGAGGTGCTATTTCTATTCCTTTAGCTGAAAATGCATTAAAACAGATTTCTGAAGTTCAGGATTACGTTTTGATAAACGGGATGGAAATAGCGTATAAAATGACCACAAAAAATAAGACAGCTTATCAACAGGGCGGACTTGCTGCGTCGGAGAATTTTTTCAACTTGTTTCCATTCAAATTAGTGGCAGGAAGTTACAAAGATGTCCTTAAAAATGATAACAACATTGCTATTTCTAATGTTGTGGCAAAAAATCTTTTTGGAAAAACTGAAGTTGCCGGCGAAACAATTAAAATCAATACAAAAGACTACATCGTTACAGCAGTTTATGAATTGCCAAAGGAAAATAGCCAGATAAAACCGGATTTTATTTTTAAACCTGCAGAACAGTTGAAAAATGATAAAGAAGCTTGGGGAAATTTCAACTATGGTTGCTTTTTTCTGCTGAGAAAAGAAGCAGACCCAAGAAGTTTTGAGAAAAAATTTCTGGATATCATTATGTTGCGTGCAAAAATAAACTCTAAAGGTGCGGGAGTGACACCTCAGCAATTTATTGATATGTATGGACCAACTGACTCATTGCTTACTCCAATTGAGAGAATAAAATTACATTCAGAGATGACATGGTTCGGGAAACCAGATTTCAAATCATTAATGATTTTGTTCACTCTTTCTGTTCTGATTGTGATTTTATCGGCTATCAATTTTATCAATTTAAAAACAGCTCAAGCTTCTCAAAGAGCAAAAGAAATCGGAGTGAGAAAAGCGATTGGAAGCACAAAATATAGTCTTATACTTCAGTTTTTAATGGAAACTTTTTTGATCTGTTTTGCCTCATATCTATTGTCGCTGGCTTTAACGGAGCTTCTTTTGCCAAGTCTCAACAAGTTTTATGATAAAGAAATTGTAATGAATGATTGGCACATATACTTTTATTCCTTCTTGATGGTGGCTTTGGTTACTTTGGTTTCGGGACTTATTCCTGCACTGTATTTATCCAATTTTAAAGCGATAGAAACACTGAAAGGAAACTTTGCCAGAAGTAAAAATGGTGTTTGGTTGAGAAACGGTATTCTGACTTTGCAACTCATTATTTCTTCTTTTTTTATCATCGGCGGGTTGATTGTCAATCAGCAGGTAAAATATATGATGAATAAGGATCTTGGTTTCAATGGAAAGCAGATTTTTCAGATCGATTTTAATGAAGATAACAATGGCAAGCCTTGGTTGAAATATGAAAGATTGAGAACGGAGATGGCAAAAATCCCTGGCGTAGAAAGTGTTTCGTTTGCAGAAGCGCCTCCCGGAACCAATAATCAGAGTACTTCGAATATGGATTATATGGATAAAAGTATTCAGGCTCGTCACGGTTCTATGGATTATAATTATCCGCAGTTTATGGGTGTTAAATTGCTTAAAGGACGTTGGCTTGATCCGAAATTGTCCTCAGACACAATTAATAATGCCTTAGTAAATGAAGCTTTTTTAAGAAGATTTGGCTGGACAGATGAGCAGGCAATGAAAAGAGAGATCAGACCTGGATTTGATGACAAAGCTTATCGTATAGTAGGAATTACAAAAGATTTCAATATCAGAAGCTTGAAGAGCGAAGTTGAACCCATGATATTTTTCCATTACAGAGAAACTACCTGGAAACGATATAATGTAAGCAATATTCAATTAAAATTAAAAGCAGACGATATCGATGGAACTGTAAAAAGATTGAAAACGTATTGGCAAAATAGTGTAGAACCGGGATATCCATTCAACTCATATTTTATAGATAAGCAATTTGCGAAAACCTTTGAAACGTACCAAAAACAACAAACCCTTTTCACGATTCTGAATGCAATGGTTTTGATGGTTGCATTATTAGGATTATTCGCTTTGTCTTCATTAATGATCGAGCAGAAATTAAAAGACGTAGCGATCAAAAAAACGTTAGGCGCATCAGATGGAAATCTGATCGTGGGGTTAACGAAACAATTTCTATGGATTACTTTTATAGCGGTTCTTGTAAGCATTCCGATCAGTTATTATCTGATGAATGAGTGGCTGAAAGATTTTGCCTACCGAATTGATATGCCGGTTTTACCATTCATTCTGAGTATGATTTTATTGTTGATTTTAACTTTCGCAGTGGTAAGTATTAAAGCATATCAAGCTACAAAAGTGAATCTTGTAAAATATCTGAAATACGAATAATGTTTGAAGTTAGATGATGGAGGTTTGGTGTTTTTGATAGCCTAAGATTAACTTCCAGCTTCCATCATCCATCTTCAGTCCAAAAAAATCCACCATGAAAAAACTATTCTTCATATTCATCATCAATCTTTTCCCTGCCCAACAGAGTTGGACGCTTAAAGAATGTCTTGATTACGCTTCGATAAATCATCCGCTGGTAAAGCAGGCAACCGTCAATATTCAGAAAAATGACCGACAGATTGCAGCTTCAAAAGGAATGTTGCTTCCATCTGTGAATGCGGGTGTAAATCACAGCTATAGTTTGGGCTCGTCAATCAATCAGTCGAGTAATCAGCGGGAAACGCTTAATACGCAATATGATCAGGTGATTGCTCAAGCAAATATTGAATTGTTTAATTGGAGAAATTATTTGAATATTTCATTGTCAAAACTCAATAAAAATGCGAGTATCTATAGGCTTAAACAAGCTCAGAATGAAGTGAAGTTTAATGTAATTCAGAATTTTTTCACGTATCAAAACAGTAAAAGCTGGTTGGAGGTTTTAGAAACACAGATCGCAGGAATTGAAGAGCAAATCAAGCGTACAGAAAAAGAAGTGGAAATAGGAAGTCGTTCAAAAAGTGATGTTTATGATATCAAAGCCAACCTCGGAACTTTGCAGGAACAATGGGTTTCGGCAAAAAACCAACGTGATCTGGCAAAAATAAACCTTCTGAATGCACTGAATATAACACAGGATTCTATATATTTTGTGATGGATGATAATGAATCTTTAGTTCAGGAAGATTTTAATACTGCTGATTTTACCAATAAATTAATAGAAAATAATCCAGCTTATAAAACTGTGATTGCAGAAATCAGCGCACAGCAAAAAAATATAGATATTGAAAAATCTGCCTATTTGCCAACCCTTAATGGAAACTACAGTTGGTCTACTTTTTACAATAAATCTTTAGGCAGCAATGTTCTTTCCAACACCAGTTTTTCTGATCAGTTTAGCCAGAATAAAAATCAGTCAATTTCTTTTGGTCTGAATATTCCGATTTTTAATAAATTTCAAATCAAAAATAACGTAGAAATAGCAAAATTAAATGTTATTAATTCCCATTACAGCAAAGATTTAATCATTAATGATTTAACCAAATCTATCAATTCTATAAAAGCTCAGTTTCTGAATGCGCAGGAAAAATACAGCCTTTTGGAACTGAATTTTGAAAACCAAAAACTGTCTTTTCAAAAATCTGAAGAAAAATATAAAGAAGGTTTAATGGATGCTTATACGTTTTTTGTGGTAAGAAATAACTGGCTTCAGGCAAATTATAATTTAATAAGCAGCAAAAATGATGTCAATCAACAAGTCGAATTATTGAAAGTTCTTCAATCTGAGTTTTAATATCTTACAAATAATTTTACACTGATTTTGCATCTATTGTAAACTCAACCTTGTCAAGGTTAATAATTCGCATATTTATTAACCTTGACAAGGTTTTGTAAAATGCTGTGAAAGAAAACGAGTATTAAATTTTACATTTTGCTAGCTTTTGAATTCTCTTTTTATCAATCATTTCTTATGTTGCATTTGCGGTTAAAAAATATCATGGATTAAAAAGATCAGGACAATAATTTGATATTTTCAGATAAAATTTCAATGCTTTTATCCATTTCATTCAGATTCAAATTTCCAAAACCCAATCGCATTGCCGTAAGATTTTTATTCTGATAAAGTAGGGTTTTGGGAATGAAAAGATTGTTTTGGGCACAGTTTCTACTGAGTTGCATTAGATTTACGGGGATTTTCCACTTCATCCAGACTGCCAAACCTCCTGAAGGTTTTTGAAAATCAATGTATTCTCCTAAGTTTTGTTCTGAAAGAGAAACGAAATAATCTCTTCTTTCCTGATAAATTTTTAATGATTTTTTTAAATACCTATTGATTTCTCCTTCAGCGATCATTTCTCCCAAAACGTGCTCCATCAAAACGTCGCCTTGCCGGTCTATAATCCCTAAATATTTTCGCATTTCAATCATCAGATTTTCCGGTGCAACAATGAATCCTGTTCGGAAACCGGGAACCAAAGATTTCCCAAAAGATCCGATATAAATAACCATTCCGTTGGTGTCTGCGCTTGCCAAAGGAAGAATAGGGCTTTTGTCGTAATGGAAATCATAATCGTAATCATCTTCAAGAATAATAAAACCATATTCATTCGCAAGATTGAGTAACTCTAACCTTCTTTTTGCACTCAAAGTGACGGTAGTAGGATAGTGGTGATGTGGCGTAAGATAAAGCATTCTTATTTTCTGTTTTTTACAGGCTTCTCTTACTTCTTCCACATTAATTCCTTCGTCATCAATCGAAATAGGCTGAATTTTTACTCCGGCTTTTTGAAAGATCATATTGACAGAGAAATAGCTTAATTTTCCGACTAAGACGATATCACCTTCCGAAAGTAAAATTTCGGAAACAATATAAATACTCATTTCCGTACTACGTGTTATCAAAAGATTGTTTTTCGAGATTGGTAAACCTCGTGATAGATTTAAAAACTGCGAAAGGTTTTTTTTGAAAAATTCACTTCCATCCTGATTATATTGTCCTATTTTATGGGCTTTTCTTTTTAAAATAGAACTGTAAATTCGGGAATGATGATCAATTTGCGTTAAACGAATATCAGGAACGCCGTCATTGAAAATATATTCACAATTAGAATATTCAAACGGATTATCTAAAATATTTGAAGTTTTAAATGAAAAACCGGTCGATTTTGGATAATGTTCAAGGTTATTTTTCTCAAAATCTTTAATTTGAAATGGTTTTTCCTGATTTTTCCCGATGACAAAAGTTCCTTTATTAGGAAGGCTTTCAACCCAACCTTGTGCAAACAATTCTTCATAAGCCGCAACAATTGTATTCCTGTGAACATTCAAAATAATGCTTAAAGCCCTTGTTCCCGGAAGTTTTATGCCAAATGGTAAAAATCCCCTTTGTATTGCATTGATCAATTGATTGGAGATCTGCATGTAAATAGAAATCTCTGAACTTCTATTGATTAAAATAAAACTTTCATAAGGAAACTCAACCGGACTATTCATAATGTTAAAACTGGCACTATCCAACCATCCGGTAATATACTACTTTTGAAACAAAAATAAAAACAAATGGAATTTTATAGCCTTATTGATAATATCGTAAGCGATAATAAAGCTCATTCAAAATGGCTCAATACACTCTCTTTTATGGAGAATGCAGGAGCGAGAAAAATTTCTGCTTGCGAACATCCTACAAAAGTAAATTTAATTCAGCTTAAACATGCTTGTGAAGAGCATCGTCATGCGTATTACCTCAAAAAGCAGATTGGAAAAATCAATGCTGAATGGTGCAAAACCTACGAAGCGAATGAACTTTTAGCACCGATTGCAACACGTCAATATCTTCACGCTTTGGATGTGAAAGCTTGCAAATATCTTCATGCTCATTTCGATTTAACAAAAGAGGAGCTAAAATATGCGGCCTATCTTTTTGTGACGTATGCAATTGAAGTTCGTGCCGACGAATTATATCCCGTATATCAGGAAGTTCTTACCAAAACCAATTCAAAAGTGATGGTGAAATCTATTATATTGGAAGAAGAGGGACATTTGGAAGAAATGATTCATCAATTAGATGAATTTTCTGAGAACTGGAAACCGCACGCGGAGAAAATTATAGAAATTGAAAAAGATTTGCATATCGATTGGGTTAATGCGATAACTGAAGAAGTGATGAAACCGGATTATGCTTAATCATCTTCATTATTTTCGGGAGGCTCTGGATAAAAGAAAAGCAAATCAGACTTTAAGAATATTAAAACCTAAATCTGAAGGTATCGATTTTTATTCTAATGATTATTTGGGATTGGCAAGAAATAAAGAGTTACAAAATTTATTGTTAAAACAGATTAATGAAAATCCTCATTTGCTTTCAGGAAGTACCGGTTCGAGATTGATCAGCGGAAACGGTACAGAAGTTATCGAAACAGAAAATTTTATTTCAAAAGAGCATAAAAGTTCATCTGCATTGCTTTTTTCTTCCGGATACAATGCCAATTTAGCTTTGTTTTCTACACTTCCGAACCGTCATGATACTATTATTGTTGATGAAAAAATTCACCGTTCCGTACATGATGCTTGTAAAATGTCACATGCGAGAAAATTAAAATTTAAGCATAATGATGTTGAGGATCTTGAACAGATTTTAAAAAGACAAAACGGAAATTGTTACGTTGCAATTGAGAGTCTGTACTCCATGGATGGGGATTTTGCACCGATTCAGGAAATTGCAGAAATCGCTAAAAAATATAATGCTTTTCTAATTGTAGACGAAGCTCATACTTTTGGTGTTTTTGGATATGGTTTGGTTGAAAAATATCAATTACAAACGTCGGTTTTGGCAACGGTAATCACTTACGGGAAGGCGCTCGGTTCACATGGCGCAACGATTTTATGTGATAAGGTCATCAAATCTTATCTTGTCAATTTTGCATCACCATTTATTTACACAACTGCAGGTCAGGATGTTCAGTGGAGAAGTATAAGAACTGGATATGAATTTTTAAAAGCAAACAAAAATGCATCTTCCGGATTACAGCAAAATATTAAAATTTTTCATCAACAAAATATAAAAACTCCGTCTTCTGAAAATAGTCCGATTCAGGCAGTTTTAGTTTCGGATAATCACCGTTTGAAAGATTTGCAGGAAACTTTATTGAATGAGGGATTTTTAACCTATGCTGTCTTTAGTCCAACTGTAAAACAGGGAACAGAAAGACTGAGGATTTGCCTTCATAGCTTCAATACAGAAGAAGAAATTATTGGTATGACTAAGGTAATTAAGGATTTTATTTAATGTAAAAAACAACGTGACTTTTGTCATTCCGCAGGAATCTAAGCAAAGAATTTATTTTCAATAGTTGAGATTCTTGCAGAATGACAAACTAGATGGATAAAAATATGGATATAAAAAAAGAAAAATTAGAAATACAAAACGTACAACAAAAAAAACTTTTCATCACGGGCATTGGAACCGAAATAGGAAAAACTGTTTGTTCGGCAATTTTAACAAAATACTTTAAAGCTGATTACTGGAAACCCATTCAATCCGGAGATTTACATTTTTCAGACAGTATGAAAATTAAAGAATGGGTTGGTGAAAATGTAATCATTCATCCTGAAAGATATCGATTGCAACTTGCAGCATCACCTCATCAGTCGGCTTTGGAAGAAGGAATTTTAATTACCGGTAATGATTTTAAACTTCCTGAAACTCAAAATAATTTAATTGTAGAAGGAGCAGGAGGATTAATGGTTCCAATTTCTGATGATGAATTTATTATCGATTTAATTGAAAAACTAAACCTTCCCGTTGCTTTGGTTGTGAGAAATTATTTAGGATGCATTAATCATACTTTATTGTCATTGAAGGCTTTAGAACAAAAAAATATCAAGCTGGAATATCTGATTTTAAATGGAAGTTTCCCTGCAGATACAGAAAGAATAATCTGTAAAAACATTCAGGAGGAAACCAAAATTATAAGAATTCCCGAGATAGAAAACATAACAAAAGAAAACATAGAACGTATTACAAAACAATTAGAAAAAATATGAAAGATAAAGTAAAATTGAGAAATGATTGGACGAAAGAAGAAATTGAAGAAATCTACAATCTTCCTCTCCTTGAATTGATTTATAAAGCAGCAACCGTTCACAGAGAATGGCACAATCCGGAAGAGGTACAGATGTCAACTCTTTTATCCATAAAAACGGGTGGTTGTGTAGAAGATTGTTCGTATTGCGGACAGGCTGCACGTTATCACACCAATATTAAAGTTCATGCTTTATTACCAACTGAAAAAGTAATCGAACATGCCCAAAAAGCAAAAGACAACGGTTCTTCCCGTTTCTGTATGGCTGCAGCTTGGCGAGAAGTGCGAAACAACCGTGATTTTGACCGCGTTATCGACATGGTGAAAGGTGTAAATGAACTCGGATTGGAGGTTTGCTGTACGCTCGGAATGTTGACGGAAGAGCAGGCTGTTCGCCTTGAACAGGCTGGTTTGTATGCTTATAATCACAATTTGGATACTTCAGAACAGTATTATGAAGAAATTATTTCGACAAGAACTTTTGATAATAGAATTAATACCATCAACAACGTCAGAAAAGCAGGAATTACAGTTTGTTCGGGCGGAATTATCGGTTTGGGCGAAACTCATGCAGACAGAATTTCAATGCTGTTAACATTGGCTACAATGCCAAAACATCCTGAATCTGTTCCGATTAATGCCTTGGCAAGAGTGGCAGGAACTCCTCTTGAAAATAACGAAAAAACCAATACTTGGGAAATGGTAAGAATGATTGCTACCGCAAGAATTGTAATGCCTTCATCAATGGTTCGTTTGAGCGCAGGAAGAATTGAAATGACAGAATTTGAACAAGGATGGTGCTTTATGGCAGGAGCAAACTCAATTTTTACAGGCGAAAGAGAAACTTTATTGGTAACACCAAATCCGGGAGTTTCTGAAGATATGCAAATGCTGCAGACTTTAGGATTAAAACCGATGAAGAAAAAGGAAACGAAAAAAGTTATGAATTATGAATTATTTTCCCTAAACCCTAAACCCTAAACCCTAAACCCTAAACCCTAAACCCTAAACAATGAATTTACAAGAGCGAGACAGAGCCGTCAATTGGCATCCTTATACGCAAATGAAAACTGCAGATGATGCTATCCCGATCGCTAAAGGAAAAGGAGTTTACCTTTTTGATGATAAAGGAAATAAGTATATCGATGCGGTTTCTTCATGGTGGGTTACGCTTCACGGTCATGCGCATCCTTACATTGCACAACGAGTTTCTGAACAGTTAAATACTTTAGAGCAGGTTATTTTTGCAGGTTTTACCCATGAGCCAGCGATACAGCTTTCTGAAAATTTACTAAAGCTTCTTCCTCAAAATCAGCAGAAAGTTTTCTATTCTGATAATGGCTCGACAGCGGTGGAAGTTGCTTTGAAAATGTGCATTCAAAATGCGTACAATCAGAGAAAAGAAAAGACAAAAATTTTAGCATTTAAAAACGCTTATCACGGCGATACTTTTGGGGCAATGTCGGTGAGCGGAAGAAGTGTTTGGACGAAGCCTTTCGGAGAGATGCTGTTTGAAGTCATTTTTATTGATACTCCTACTTCTGAAAATATTGAAGATCTCAAATCTCAGATTTTAACGTATCAGGATGAAGTCGTTTGTTTCATTTATGAACCGCTCATTCAGGGGGCTGCAGGAATGCTGATGTACAATGCTGAAGATTTAGATAAGTTAATGAAATTCTGCAGAGCACAGGAAATTTTGATGATTCAGGATGAGGTTTTTACCGGTTTTGGAAGAACAGGAAAATTGTTTGCAGCTAATTATCTTTCAGAAAAGCCAGATATTATGTGTTTTTCTAAAGGTTTGACGGGCGGAACGATGCCTATGGGAATTACAACTTGTTCAAATGAGATTTACAATGCTTTTTTGTCAGATGATAAATATAAAACGTTGTTTCATGGGCATTCTTTTACAGCAAATCCATTAGCTTGTACTGCGGCTTTAGCAAGCATGGAACTTTTATTAAATAACGAAACTCAACAAAGTATTCAGCGAATTTCAGAGCAGCATTTTTGTTTTTCAAAAGTTTTAAGAGGACATTCGAAAGTTGAAAACGTACGACAAACCGGAACTATTTTAGCGTGGGAAATTAAAAATGATCATAAAACTTCTTATTTTAATGAGATAGGAAAAAAAGTGTATGATGAATTTTTGTCGCGGGGAATTATTATGCGTCCGTTAGGAAATGTGATGTATTTGGTTCCGCCTTACTGTATCAGTTCAGAAGAATTAAATTTCATTTATGAAAATATTTTAGAAGTACTGAATTTCATTTAAAAAGGTTTAATATTTTGCTATAAATTCTTTTAAATTTTGTTTAAAACCATAAAAAAATAAACATTTCAATACTGAAATGTTTATTTTTTCTAATTATTAATTTATCCTTAAATGAGGAATGAAAGATGATTGATATTCAGAAAAAAGTAATTCTTTTTCCAAACTTTCTTATGTTAACTTTTGTGATAAGGGCAACCTGAAGGAGGATTTACGACACGTTCGGTAATTGAGGCAGGTGTTGTCATACTCATTGCAGAAGGAGCGTTGAAGAATTGCTCTTCAATTACTTTTCTCTGATCAGCAGGAATGTCCTCAATTTTTCGAAGTGTATTTACCTGAATGTGTGGCCAGCTTGTTGTACCGCCATCATTTCCAAAATCAAATTCGAAAAATATAATTTGCTCATATTGCAGCTGAAAAATTTCTTTTCCGTCTTCAATCACGGTTTCAATCCACAAGTTAAATTCTATTTCTACAGTGGGTACAAATCGATTAACGAAAGGTACATTTAAAATTCCACCTTGTGCACCGGTTGGCATTTTTGATGACATTTGGATTAGGACATAATTGGCAACAGTTTGTCCGCTCAATGTATCTCTTAATCGCATATCGGGTCTTACGCAGTAAGGATATAGCTCATCTGCCAATATTCTCTGCGTATATATTTTGTTTGAACCGGGATCGTTTTCATCGTTTAATGTTTCGTGAACCCAAGCCGGAGCTGGTTCGTCAAGATTAATTGCACCGCCCGCACCTCCCATAGTTGGTGAGATAGCAAGATGAGGAGGATCCCAGGTTGCAATACCGGTAGGAAATTTTGGGGTACCTTTTCTAAGATAATAAGTTTTCTTATCGACACTTTCTGGGGTAATATCTCCCAACACAGTAATTGTGCTTCCGTGCGGAATAACACCACTTCGTGAAATAGAATAGTCAGGGATAAAATAGGGCCCCGTGATTCCATCCATTGGTTTAATTTCCTGCGCCGGAATAATTTCGTAATATTTCTGACCTTCTTTCAACTGGCTCAAAAGAATGTATGAAGAATTACCGTTTTCGTCTTTTACTTCAACCAATGGCTCATTTCTGTATTCTCCTTTGTATCCGTATTTTTCAAAATCTTCGGTAGAAAATGCGTGAATTCCACGATCTTTTTCTATAGTTTCTTTCGTTGCAGCATAATTGTAAACATCACTAAGCCAAAGATACATTCCGTTTTCTTCATGAATTCCGGCGTATTGCAAATCTGGATTTCCTTCTACTTTATTTACACTTTTAATGGTTTGATCGTATTTTACAGCACCACAAAATAATTCGGTTGCACCACCACGGTTACGAACACCGCCGGGAACGATTTCGAAAGTTAACTTTTCAATATATTCTTCCGTATCAAAGCTGAATTTTCCGGGAATTGTACTCGGATTTGTACCCGGAGAAGGCATGATGGTCGTATGTATTCCGCTTCCCAGCGAAGGTCTTCCGATGTTTGTATTGTAATTGGCATTATAACTTACCCAAGTGCCATTCAGTGCTTCCAAAACACCATAATCTACATTATTTGCAATTTCCTGAAGATTTTCTTCACTAAAAGGTCTCATAGGATCATCGATCAAAAGTTTCGAGTATCCGTTCATTAAATTGGCAAGATAGCCTTTCGGGTCTTGATCCTGATTTGGAGCAGCAGCTCTTGAAAACTGATTTTCCTGTCCAAAAATTTCTTTATTTCTTTTTAACATGATTTATTAGTTTTTGATGGTTTTAGTTTTAAATTTAATTTGCAGCATATTCAAAAGTTGGTCCTGCATTTTGAGTCGAATTTAAAGGCTGACTCATCAATCCGATGGCCTGTTCTTTCAAAGCGTACATGTACATGATTGATTTTTCCAATTCTTTCGCATTACCTTCTACTGCAGCCTGAATGGCATCCAATAGATTTTTGTAAGTTTGGTTAAATGCTTTTCCCTGTGCGTACAATTGCGGATTCGATTGGTAATCGCTGATTTTCGGGTTGGGTTTCATCGGGTAAGCTGCGTTCCAGTCAACAGGTAATTCTTTTCCTACAGGTGGCGTGGTTACAGGCATCATTCCGTTTTCATCGGTGAAAGGTCTGTAGTCTCCTCCAAGATAAAAATGCTCATGAAAAACTTCTTTAAATCTGAAATAATGCGCCAATTCTGCACCTTCCTCAAACTGCGAAGGATCTACATCAAAAATAGAATCGTCTGCACCTTCACCTTGTCCTTTAATTTCCTGAAAAACAGCAATTACTCCATCCAAAGCTTCTACAGGATGTAGTTTTCCACCGCTTCCGTAATACTGTTCCGGACGAATCTGCTTTGCGGGATCTCCAGTGAAAATTCCGCCTTTGTTTAATTCTTCAAAATTTTGCGGAAGTTTTCCGTTCGCCTTGTAATAAGCAATGATTTGAAAAACAACGATGTAAAAGAATAAAACATCATAATATTCACCAATTGTATGAACATTCTGCATCATAAAATCTTTCATGTTTTCCAGCGTCCACAGATTATTTTCCTGAACAGCACTTTTAGAATATAAGGCCGAATTTTCTACTTCAGAGGTATATTTCGGAGCTTTTACCAACGGATTACTTGGGCTTTCAATAGCAATAAAAGTAGCAATGCTGTTTGTAGAAAAAGTTTCCAGACCAACAAAAAAATCAACATTCATCGGCAATTTCATCGGATAAGTAGGGTAGTTCTGAGGCCTGTTTACCGACGGCTGAATACTCACAGCATTCATTACATTACAAACCATAATCATGTGAAGCATTTCTTCCACTGCAACACTTCTGATAATTTGTGATGCTAAAATATTGGTTCCGTCTTTAATCGAATATAAAGCGGTAAGATAAGGTGGAATCGTAGAATGTTCGATTAAAATTGCCGTTTGCAGAAGATCTTGTAAAATCGGGCGATAATCTAATTCCGTTAATCCTTTTTTAATTTCAGAAAGTTGCCCTTTTGAAAGTTCTGCAGAAGGTTGCAAACTTGAAATTTTGCCGGAAAATTGTGCGCTTAAGTACTCATTAAATTCTTTAATCTGATTATTTAATAACAGGTTTGTGAGTGTTTTGCTATGGTATTTTAATCCTTCAATCCAGTCTTGTTTATTTATTGTAGAATCAAATAATAATGACTGAAGCGAAATTGCCTCTGCTTCGATTGTATTTTGGGCTAAAGAACTTTTTGAAGAAAGGCTAGTTTCCTGAGGTTCTGTTTTATTGATAAGTCTTTGTCTCATTTCTTTCTATTTTAAAATTGTTTCCAGATCCTTCAATATAGATTCTACCGAACGTATTGTGAATGCTGATAAGGTTAATGTAGGATTTGAAGTTCCTAAAGTGGTCATGTTTCCTGCACCGACGATGTATAAATTCGGGTGATCCCAAGATTTACAATAACTGTTGGTTACAGAATCATCCGGCGTGTCGCCCATTCTGTGAGTTCCCACGATATGACCGGCTCCGTTGTAAGAATATCTCACATTGTTGTACACAAAAGTGTTGTTGTCTGTCGCGTTATATTTTGTGAAATCTTCAATGTTTAATCTTGCAAACATTTGGTCGGAAGCCAATTTTGCCTGTTCCATTGCTCTCATTTCATATTCATTCAATTCATAATTGATAACAGGACGCGGAATTCCCAATGCATCAAGATATTGATCATTAATGGTGACTCTGTTGTTCGGATTCGGAAGCTGTTCAATTTCAAAATGAAATAAAACCTGTCTCGAAAGTCTGTAGGTTAACGCTTCTTTTAATTCTTCGCCGAAAAGTCCCTGTCCCAAAAATTCTGAAAGATCAGATCCCGGTGAAAACGCAGGCCAACTCCATCCCCAATTATCCAATGGAGAAATCCATGCAGAAAATTCGCTCCTGAAATCCCCGTCTCGGAAAGATGAAATATTGGTGGTAGAACCGGGACCTCTGTAAGAATATACCGGCTCTGGAAATAATCCCCAAGTAAGCATGACCATATGATCCATCAAATTTCTTCCTACCTGATCGCTTCTGTTGGCAACCGTTTTTTCGACTTTTTGCCCGTTTTCGATAACGGTGTATTTTGAATTTAAAAGAATTTTAGGGTTTTCAAAAGCATTGGCTGCAAGAATGACAACAGAATTTGTAGTGTCGATTTCTTCTTCAACAAAATCTGTTTTTTCTCTGGAAGTGTATCTTCTTATATGAACTTTTGAAATTTTTTCCTGATTAGCCTGATCCACACTTAATCTATAAACAACACTCTGCGCCTGAATCTGAATATGAGGATTTCTCTGCAGGTTTTCGTTTTTATTGACTTTATAAAGTGCTTTTTTCAGGGTTTTCAAAGCGTTGTATTTTGCCTGAACCGGACAGATCGGAACGCATGAAGCATTTCCTTCGCAACGTTCTCCCATGTAAGGATTCCAAACTGCGCCTAATGCTTTGTAATCTTCGTTTTCAATATTATTTAAGGATAATTTATATCCGGATTCTGAAGAATTGGCTTTGATTAATTTTGCTTTTCCGTAAGCAATATTTGGAGTAGAATTTCTTCCCTGGGGCGAAGGAACCATCGTCAATGGGATATTCTTAAAATTCAACTGAACCGACGTTCCTGCTAATCCGTTAATAATCTGCTGATCCATATAACTTTGCGGGATCTCATCCATCGGAAAGACATAATCTTTACCATAATATTCTTCCATATTTTCCTGGATTGGATATTCCTGAGCAGAAACATTTCCGGAAACTCCTATTTCAAACTCAGCCATTTCATAATAAGGCTTTAGAGTTTCATAATCAATTGGCCAGTCCATTGCTCGGCCGTATTTTTCTTTTAATCTAAAATCATTCGGAAGCATTCTCGGTGTAGTTCCCAACCAGTGAAGGGTAGTGCCGCCTCCAACTCTTATGGCATCACTCGCAAAAGGCATCGGACCAAACTGAACCAAATATCCTTTTTTATCAGGAAACGGTGGAATGATGGGTTCCATATCTAAAACATTGGGTGAAGGTGCCTGTTTCAGATTCGGATAAGGCGAGTTCGGAACTTTAGCTTCTTCCATATAAAACTTGCGAATGTAGTCGTTGTAAGTCGTCATAGAAGTTGCAGAATCCAGTTCTATTCCGGCTTCTAAACCGGCTTCGTACATGAGAATAGATAATTCTTTATATGTTTTTGAATCGTTCATTTCAGAACGGTGGATCATTTTTCCTTTTTCTGTATCAAAAACATGATCGGTTAAAAGTTTTGCAATCAGCGATCCGGCAATTCCCGTTCCTACAATGATTACATCTTTTTTCTGTTGTGGTTTTTCTTTTTGATTCATGAGTTGCTGTTTACAGGTTTTACGCCCCAAGATTTAAAGCCAGGCTGTTTTGCTCCGGGTGGATGAGCTTGCATCAAGTTCCAGACCAATCCTTCTTTGTAAGACAGATCGTTGATGTAAGCGCCTTCCCAGGTTCCTAGGTACCAAAGCGTGATAATGCTGTTGGCAATATCCTGAGTCGCAGGATTGGCAAGAATGTCAGAAGAAATGGCGTTGTTGAGTTGATTCTGTGTAGTAGAATTTTCAAGAATATCTTTAGAAATATTCAGAAATTCTGTAAACGTTACACTTTCTATCTGATGAAGAATATGCGTGTAATAAGTCTCGGCTAAGCCTGTAGATTGCAGTTCGTTCACGGAAAATCCTGTGAGAGATTCTGAGATAGCCATGAACACGTCGTAATAATAATCGTCGACGTTGAAGATTTTTTGGATAATCATTTCGTTGAAATTTGGTGTTAAAATAACTGGTCTTCTTATCATTTTAGGAAGACATTAATACAATCGAAAATAAAAAGGTGACATGGTTTTAGTCTTGATCAGACCGCATAGAAATTTTGTGAAGTTTTTTTAAGTTAGACATGGTTATTAGTTTTAGTTATCCAAATTTATTGAGTTTTTTCTGAGTGAAATTCAGTATTTATACTACAATAAAATATTGATGTGGTATTTATAATGATTATAGAAAAGCTTTTTTAAATAATAATTTTAGTCATCTATTGTAATTTAATTTAGAATATTTCTATTTTATGAGATATTTATAATTAAATTATTAAATGTACTTAAAAAGAATATCAACCGCCTTTAGATCTTCTGTAAAATCAGTTTCAGAAAATGCTTTAATTTCGTCGTAATGAGCAACAATTCCGCCCATCATGCCTTGTCTCCACAAGTTTCTCTGCACGCCTTCTTTTATATCGGCACCTTCTCTGTTGTACCCCTATAAAGGAATCGTCAAATCAATAAAGATGAAGCTTGCATTTAAGATCAATTTAAGCATAATTGATTTTCAGTGAGATTAAATTTTATTAAAGATTAAAACATCATTTATTAAACTAGTTAAATGTGCAGCAATTCTGATCATCCTAAATTTGTCATATCAAAATTAAAGAAAATGCAAAATAGAATATTAGGGCTGCACCACATCACTGCAATTGCAGACAACGCAAAAAGAAATTTAGATTTTTATACTCAGGTTTTAGGAGTAAGGTTGGTAAAGAAAACGGTAAATTTTGATGATCTGGGCACGTATCATTTTTACTTTGGAAATGAAGAAGGAACTCCGGGAACAATTTTGACATTTTTTCCTTGGGAAGGAATCGGACAAGGAAGTAACGGAACCGGCTTGGCAACTCACATCGGATACTCTGTACCGAAAGGAAGCTTAGAATTTTGGAAAAACAGATTACAACAGTTTAATATAAATGTTGAAGAAAATGAAATTTTTGGCGAAAAATTGATTTCATTCAAAGATCCTGACGGTTTACAGCTACAGTTCATCGAATCATCAACTCCTGATGACAGAAAAGTATGGACAACAGATGATATCAAAGACGAAAATGCATTAAAAGGTTTTCATAATATTACTTTAACATTAAAAAAAGCAGATCCCACAATAAAAGTATTAACTGATATTTTTGGGTACGACCTGCAAAAACAAGAAGGTGAAAGATACCGTTTTGCAACCGATGCAATCGAAACAGCAAATCTTGTAGATATTATTGAAAGTGATAAGATTCTGGCCGGAAGAAATGCTGCCGGAACCAATCACCATGTTGCATTCAGGGTAAAAGATGATCAGGTTTTAATGGAATTCCGTGAGAAAGTAATGTCTGCAGGATTGAGCATTACTCCGAAGATAGACAGAGATTATTTCTATTCATTATACTTCCGCGAGCCGGGTGGCGTTCTGTTTGAAATAGCAACCGACAACCCGGGATTTACTGTTGATGAGCCCCTGAACGAATTAGGAAAAAATTTAAAACTTCCAAAACAGCACGAAGCTTTACGAGAAAGAATTGAAAATGCCTTACCGAAGTTATCATAGGTCATCATTTAATTTTAGAAGACACCTTAATTTAGCAATATCAAAAAAAATTAATACAATGGAAAGAACAGAAGTAGTTTTAGGAAACGCAAAAGGAGAAATTCAACTTTTCTCAGACAATAACAAAGCCGGGAAAATGGATATTTCGGTGATCGGAAAAAAATTAACCGTTTATCATACGGAAGTTGATGAAGAGTATGCGGGAAAAGGTTTAGCGAAATTATTATTAGAAAAACTTGTTTCTTATGCAAGAGAAAACGATTTGAAAATTGTGCCGTTGTGTCCATACGTTCACGCACAGTTCAAACGCAATCCGGAAGAATATAATGACGTTTGGCTTAAAGAAAACTAAACCATCAACCAACAACTATCAACCAACAATCTAAAATTATGGCACTCATCACAGGACTTCATCATGTCACCGCTATTACTGGCAACTCACAGGAAAATATAGACTTTTATACAGGAGTTTTAGGGCTTCGATTGGTAAAGAAAACCGTTAATTTTGATTATTCAGATGTTTATCATTTCTATTTCGGAGACGAATTCGGAACTCCCGGAACGATTATGACCACTTTTCCTTACGGAAAAGATCTTGTGAACGGAAGACACGGAAAAGGAATGCTCAATACAACAGCTTTTTCGGCCTCGATGGAAGCATTAGATTATTGGCTTAATCGTCTGGATCAGTTTAATATTCCTTACAAGCAGCCACAAGAGAGGTTTTCAGGTGAAGTTTTTATTTATCTTGAAGATTTTGACGGATTGGGATTGGAGTTGGTTTTTAATGATAAAGATGATCGGAAAGGTTACTATAATGGCTTTATTCCAAAAGATTATACCATTAAAGGAATTCATCATGTAGAGATTTGGCTTAATGCTTATGAAAGAACCTCAGCACTTTTGACTACTCAAATGGATCATAAAGTCATTGCAGAATCTTCAAACAGAGTACGTCTTGGGACAGAAGATTTTCCGGGAAAATATGTTGATTTGGTTGCTGCGCCAGATTCTCTAAAGGGTCTTGCAGGTCGGGGAACTGTTCATCACGTGGCTTTTGCAACTCCTACTGCAGAAACTCAGCTTGAAATGATAGAGAAATTAAACAAATTCGGTTTGGAGCATACCGAGGTAAAAGACAGAAAATATTTTACTTCCGTATATTTTAAAGAACCGGGCGGAGTTTTATTTGAAATCGCCACTTCGGGACCGGGATTCGATGTCGATGAGGAACTTGCATCTTTGGGTGAAAGCCTGAGTTTGCCAGCGCAATTTGAAGAAAAGAGAGAACATTTAAATGATGTTCTACCAAAATTTAATTATCCAACAGAAAAATACAGATAAAATAATGAGTCATATTTTAGATATAAAAACAGCAGGAAAATCTATTACTGAAGCTGAGAAAGCTTTAATAATGATTCACGGGCGAGGTGGAAGTGCAGACGATATTTTGAGTTTATCACAGCATCTGAATGTAGAAGATTATGCCTTACTGGCGCCACAAGCAACCAATGGATCGTGGTACCCTTTATCCTTCATTGCTCCCGTTGAGCAGAACGAACCTTGGTTATCATCAGCTATTGAGACTATCGGAAAGACAGTTCAAACTGCTTTGGATGCTGGAATAAAAACTGAAAATATTTATTTCTTCGGATTTTCCCAAGGAGCATGTCTTACACTGGAGTTTTTAGCAAGAAATGCTCAAAGATTTGGTGGCGCTGCGGCGATTATCGGTGGCGTAATCGGAGATAAAATTAATCGTGAAAATTATAAAGGGGATTTTGCACAGACTCCGATTTTTTTAGGAACAAGCGAT
This sequence comes from Chryseobacterium indoltheticum, assembly GCF_003815915.1. Lineage (NCBI taxonomy): Bacteria > Pseudomonadati > Bacteroidota > Flavobacteriia > Flavobacteriales > Weeksellaceae > Chryseobacterium > Chryseobacterium indoltheticum. The sequence continues at coordinate 3,231,153 of NZ_CP033929.1, read as the reverse complement.
CCCGATTTCCACGTTCCGGTAGAAAGGGTGTATGCTACGGCAAATATCTTAAAGGAAATGAATGCTGATGTTACCGAAAAAGTTTATGCTAACTTCGGACATTCTATCAATCAGGAGGAAATTGAATTAGCAAATTCTATTATTTTTAAACAGAATTAAAATCGACATCGGAAACTGAAGCGTTAAGGAAATTTAAAATTAATACGTTAAAAAATTCCCACTGTTCGAAGCGCGACATAAATTTTGAATCGAAGGATGAATGTTGAATTCGCGCAAGTTTTGGGAATTTTAGGATTAAATTTAAATTTTTAGCATTCAGTTTCCAAGTCTTGAACTTTTGTTTCTTTTGTTTTAAGACAAAAGAAATTTAATTTAAAATATTATGAAAATCACAAAAATATTAAGTGACGACAACGGCGAGTCTCATTTTGAAGAAGTCGAAATTCCGTTAATTAATCAAGGTGAGATCGGATTTTTATCAGAAAATATAGCTGTTAAGAAATTACAGTTCAGAAAAGTTTCCGCTGATTATGATTACAATTTTCACCACGCTCCACAAAAACAATATATTGTACTTTTGGATGGCGGCGTGGAAATAGAAACCTCGCTAGGTGAAGTCAGGAAATTTCAAACAGGCGAAATACTTTTGGTGGAAGATATTTCCGGAAAAGGTCACAAAACAAAAAACCTTGAAAAGAAGGAAAGAACATCACTTTTTATACATTTATAAAAGATAAAAGATAAAAGATAAAAGATAAAAGATAAAAGATAAAAGATAAAAGATAAAAGATAAAAGATCTTAATGCTAAACCTCTATTTTTCATCTAACATCTAACATCTAAGATCTAACATCTTAAAAAAAACGAACTATGCACGAAGATTTACTACTTATACTCGGACTCTTACTGATCGTCATGTTGCTGGTCATGCTGGCGCAGCGTATCAAAATTGCCTATCCCATTTTTTTAGTATTGGCGGGATTGGGGATCAGCCTTATTCCGGGAGTTCCGGTTTTGAAATTAGATCCTGAAATTATTTTCCTGATTTTTTTACCACCACTTTTATATGAAGCAGCCTGGTACACCTCGTGGAACGATTTCTGGAAATGGAAACGCACCATCGGATTACTGGCTTTCGGACTGGTTTTCCTGACGTCCATTGTCGTGGCATTTGCTTCACAGGCCTTAATCCCGGGATTTACATTGGCAATGGGCTTTCTGTTAGGAGGAATTGTTTCGCCACCAGACGCAATTGCTGCAACAACCGTTTTGAAAGGTCTGAAAGTGCCAAAACGTACCATCGCAATGCTGGAGGGTGAAAGTCTGATCAACGATGCTTCTTCACTTATTGTTTTCAGATTTGCTTTAGCCGCCGTGATGACAGGTGTATTTTCTATGCAAGAAGCAACGGGACAGTTTTTCCTGGTTGCAGGAATGGGAGTTGTAGTAGGAATTGTAGGCGCTCATATTTTTTATGCTATTCACAGATTTTTACCAACAACACCCGCAATTGATGCTGCTTTAACGGTAATGACGCCTTATATTTTATTTCTTTCAGCAGAACATTTTCATTATTCAGGAGTAATGGCGGTAGTAAGCGGAGGATTGTTTATGTCATTCCGTTCTCACGAAATATTTAAAACAGGAACTACAAGAATCAATATGACCGGTGTCTGGAATACGCTGATTTTTGTGATGAATGCGTTGGTTTTTGTTTTAATAGGATTAGAACTTCCTGATATTATCAACGGTTTGGGCGAAACATCAGTCATGGAAGGGATAAAATACGGATTGATTATCAGTCTCATTGTAATTTTTGTTCGTCTGTTGTGGATTTATCCTGTGGCGCACGTCCCGCGATGGTTCAGTAAAAAAATACGCAAAGATCCAAGTCCGGGATGGAAAAATCCGCTGATTATTGGTTGGGCAGGAATGCGCGGCGTAGTTTCTTTGGCAACCGCTTTATCAATTCCGGTGATGATGAACGAACAATCAACATTTCCACACAGAAATTTAATTATTTTCATCACGTTTGTAGTTATTTTTGTGACATTGGTTTTTCAGGGTTTAACGCTTCCTTTAATTATTAAATGGACTAAAATCGATGAACTTGATCCTATTTTGCCGTCACATGAGCAACAGGCAAATATCCAAATCAGACTAGATAATCTTGCAGTGGAAAGATTAAACGAAAAATATCAATCAAATTTAGAAACAAATAGTTTGGTTGAAAATTTTAAAAACACCATTGAAAATGATATTTCGCAGCAGCAAAGTCATCTCGAATCTTTAGAAACATGCACAAACAGGAGAAATGATTTACATGAATATCACAAAATCATGCTCGATATTTTTGCTTTACAGAGAAAAGAGTTATTCAAAATAAAACGTGAAAAACAATTCAGTGACGACGAAATACGAAAAGCAGAATCGCAATTAGATTTAAATGAATTGAAAATTACAGGCAACAAACATTTATAAAGTAAATCAGTCGCAATTAATATTTGAAGAAATGAAAAAATTACAATTTCTAGTCATTGGGAAAAATCAGGAAATTCTTGATACCCTAAAAAGAATTATCGAAAATAATGAAGGCTGGAAGGCTGAAATTCAAAACGATGAAAGCGTTTGTTATGATTATATAAAAGAAAATCAGGTAGATATCGTTCTTCTGAGTTCAGGATTAGATCAGGAATTTGAGAATAATATAAAAATGTTTTGTGAAAATTTAGATAAAGAAGTGAAGGTTATCGACCATTACGGCGGCGGAAGCGGGCTTTTAAAGAATGAAGTTTACGCACTTTTTCCTAATTTGCAGCCGTAAACTTATTTTATGTTTGAAAATATCATCAGGAACGTTACCCGTTTTATCACTTTGAGTAGTGAGGAAGAAAAAATATTTACCGATTTACTGGTTTGTGAATCAGTTCCCAAAAAAACAATTTTATTACGTGAAGGCGAAATTTGCCAGTTCGAAGGCTTCATTCACAAAGGCTGTTTAAGGGCTTATTATCTTGATGATAATGGTTTTGAAGTGACGATTTTGTTTGCCATCGAAGATTGGTGGATCAGCGATATTGCCTCATTTCAGGATCAAAAACCTTCCAATTTATATATTGAAACGATTGAAGATTCAGAAATCTTTATGCTGAGTCCGACCACCAAAGAAAAGCTTTTGCAGGAAATTCCAAAATTTGAAAGGGTTTTCAGAATGTTGGTTCAGAGAAATCTGTTTACTCTTCAAAACCGTCTGGTAAATACAATTTCAAAAAGTGCATCTGACCGATATCTGGAATTTATAAAAGTGTATCCTACAATTCCGCAGAGAGTTGCGCAATATTATATTGCTTCTTATCTGGGTGTTTCTAAAGAATTTGTTAGTACGATCAGAAAACGTTTGGCGACGAAAGAGAAATAACTTAGTATTTTAAATACATGTCCATTTTTAATCATAATGCTAGAATCAGCAGTCATTTTGTCATTCCGGTAGGAATCTCAGCACACTGAAAATAAAGCAGTTTAGATTCCTACCGGAATGACAAACAAACTGCCAAAAACTAAGTTGTTACTAAGTACGGACATTCATAGTATTTAAAATAGATGATGTCGGATGTGAAAATATCAGACATTTTTTTGCTTAAAATATATTTATTAAACTAGTTAAATGCGCAGCAATTTCCATCACCATACATTTGTCCTATCAATAACGAATAAACAACAAAACAGATATGGACAGAAAAGATTTTTTAAAGAAAGGGTTACTCGGAACAGGAATGTTTGTAGCAACCGCTTCATTGGGAAATACAATGAAAAATGAAATTGACGAAATCGAGCCACTGGAACCGATTGGATACAATCATTTACCAAATACAGATTCAAAAATCAAAGACAATTCTGTGATTCACAAAGCGGATTTCAGAGGGAAGGCAGACCACGGCTGGTTGGTGAGCAATCATACGTTCAGTTTTGCGAATTATCACAATCCGGAAAGAATGCATTTTGGTGTTCTCAGAGTTTTGAATGATGACAAAGTGGAAGCGGGAAGAGGTTTCGGAACGCATCCCCACGACAATATGGAAATCATCAGTATTCCCTTGGAAGGTGATTTGGAGCACAAAGACAGTATGGGAAATTCGGCGATTATCAAGAGTGGAGACATTCAGGTGATGAGTGCCGGAACCGGAATTATGCACAGCGAATTCAATAAAAATAATGACAGTTTGGTGAAGTTTCTTCAAATCTGGGTGTATCCAAACAAAAGAAATGTTGCACCGCGATATGACCAGATTACTTTAGACAAAACAAAAGGTCAGAATAAATTTCAGCAGATATTGTCTCCCAACACAGATGACGAAGGGGTTTGGATTCATCAGGATGCCTGGTTTCATTTAGGAAACTTCGAAAATAATATTGAAACCAATTATCAAATCAAGAAAAAAGGAAACGGTATTTATGCTTTTATTTTAAAAGGAAGCGCAGAAATTGAAGGACAAAAAGTGGAAACGAGAGACGGTTTCGGAGTTTGGGATATTGCAGATTTAAATATCAAATCAACAACAGAAGGTACAGGAATTTTATTGATGGAAGTTCCGATGACGATGTAGTTGAAAAAATTAAACAGTCACTTTTAGGAGAGTGAAATGTTTATAGAAAATAGGCCTGGATTTTATTATCTGAGCCTATTTTTTTTGTTTTAAACTAAATCTTCTTTTAAGTTTGATTGAGTTTAAATAATTGATTGTTAGAGTATTAATATGCTGTGTAAATGTTTTTTTTATTGATTTAAAAGTGCCTGTCTATAATGAACAATAAAAAGGATTTAAATTTTTTTTAGAAATGTAATTTATTAAACTAGTTAAATGTGTAGGGTTTCTAACCGCCCTAAATTTGTCATATCAAAATCAAACAAATACTTCAGACAGAATTTAATTATCAATAAAAATAAACAACAACATTTAAAAATTAAACATTATGAAAAACTTAATCTTAACATTCGCAACAGTAGTATTATCAGTAACAGCATTTGCTCAGAAACCCGGAAAAACGATGCTGAACCCAACCAACCACGCTCTGGTTTTAGTTGACCACGAAGGGCAAATGGCATTCGCAACAAAAAGCATTAGCATGGAGGAATTAAGAAACAATGTAGCATTAATTGCAGGCGGTTCAAAAATCTTCAACATTCCGACCGTGGTAACAACAGTAGCAGAAAAATCTTTCGCCGGACCTGTTTTCCCGGAAATTTCGGAAGTTTATCCTGAAGCAACAAGCGGATATGTAGACAGAACCACGATGAATACTTGGGAAGATCTTAATGCTCACAAAGCGATTACCGGAAAAAATAAAAAGAAATTGGTTTTCGCAGGATTATGGACGAGCGTTTGTATCGTGGGTCCGGCTTTATCGGCCATCGACGAAGGTTATGAAGTGTATGTCATTACGGATGCTTCAGGTGATATTTCAAAAGAAGCTCACGACCAGGCTGTTACAAGAATGGTTCAGGCCGGTGCACATCCGATTACGTCAGTTCAGTATGTTCTTGAATTACAGAGAGATTGGTCTAGAAAAGAAACGTACAAACCGGTCAATGATTTAATGAAAAAATATGGTGGTGCTTACGGATTGGGAATTCAGTACGCTCAGGATATGCTTAAACACTAAACAATTCAACAACGGCAGGTTGAAAACCGACCTGCCTTTTTCTTCAACCCATTAAAAAGTAGATTATGAAACCACTCCATAAAATTCTATTCTCATTCGTCTTAGGTGCCGGAATGTTCAATGCTCAGAAAGCAGATTTAATTGTAACCAACGGGAAAATCACCACAATGGATGATAAAAATCCGGAAGTTCAGGCGGTTGCTATTAAAGACAACAAAATTTTCCAGACGGGAACAAATGCCCAGATTTTAAAACTAAAAGGAAGCGCTACAAAAATCATTGATGCTAAAGGAAATCGTGTGATTCCGGGATTGTTTGACAGTCACTTACACGTCATCCGAGGCGGGAGATTTTACAATACAGAGCTTCGCTGGGACGGTGTAAAAACTTTGAAAAGAGCTTTGGAAATGTTGAAAGAACAGGCTCAGAGAACGCCAAAAGGTCAATGGGTAAGAGTGATTGGTGGCTGGAACGAGTATCAGTTTGAGGAAAAAAGACTTCCAACTTTGGCAGAAATCAATGAAGCTACAGGCGATGTTCCGGCTTTCGTAATGTATCTCTACGGAAAAGCGTGGCTGAATAAATCAGGTTTGAAACAATTAAATATCAATGGTGAAACGCCAAACCCAATGCAGGGTCTGATTGAAAAAGACAGCAACGGCGACCCGACAGGTCTTTTAGTTGCAGAACCAAATGCGTTTATTCTTTATTCAACTTTGGCAAAATTGCCTGAGCTGACCGAAGCGGAAAAAGAAAATTCCACACTGCAATATATGACCGAACTGAATCGTCTTGGCGTGACGGCTGTGATGGATGCGGGCGGTGGTTTTCAAAATTTCCCAGATGATTACGGAACAACCGATGCTTTGAACAAAAAAGGAAAAATTACGGTTCGTTTGCCTTATTATCTGTTCGCTCAAAAGAAAGGTTCTGAATTATCAGATTACACCAAATGGACAGGAATGGTAGACATCGATGACCACGGGCACAACGACCACAACGGAATCGATTATCACGTAGAAGGTGGCGGCGAAAATCTGGTTTCAGACGGCGCAGATTTTGAAAATTTCCTTTTCCCAAGACCCGAATTGCCTGCAACGATGGAGAAAAGTATGAAAGAAGTCGTAAGTCTTTTGGTAAAAAAAAGATGGCCTTTCAGAATCCACGCCACGTACAATGAAAGCATCACAAGATTCTTAACCGTCATCGAAGAAGTAAATCAAGAAACGCCTTTGAACGGATTGGTCTGGTTTTTCGACCACCCAGAAACGGTTTCTGAAGATAATATGAAACGCATCAAAGCTTTAAATGGCGGTATTGCAGTGCAGCATAGAATGGCGTATCAGGGTGAAAGTTTTATCCACCGTTATGGGAAAAAGGCTGCTTTAGCTTCTCCACCAGTTAAAAAAATGCTGGAAATGGGAATTCCTGTAGGATTAGGAACAGACGGAACCAGAGTCGCAAGTTATAATCCGTGGGTGGCTTTGTACTGGATTACTTCAGGGAAAACCTTGGGCGGAACTCAAGTGATGGCCAAAGAAAATGCTTTAGACAGAAAAACAGCGTTATCACTTTCAACTTTTGGAGGATATGAATTGATAAAGGATTACGAAAAAGGAAAAATCAAAAAAGGATATTTTGCAGACCTTATAATTTTAGACAAAGATTATTTCAGTGTTGAAGAAGAAGAAATCAAAGACATTACTTCCAAATTAACCATCGTTGACGGAAAGGTGGTTTATGGAGACGAAACCTACAAAAATGTTTCTCCAGCTGCACTTCCGGTACTTCCAGAATGGTCTCCTGTAAAATACTACGGAGGTTACCAGACAAAATAACTAAGATTTAAACAAAATAATTTCGCAAAAAATTCCCCTCCTCTGGAAATCGAGGAACGAGATTCGCCGAAACAATTAAATAAGTAAAAAAAATTGAGGCACTGGTAGCGAAAATTCAAAGAATTTTTGACGAGGTGGTTTAAAACTGACAATCAAAATAACTCAATACACACCCGAAAACTCAAACCTAAAAATAATGAAAAAGCTCATCCAAACTATCATCAATACAAACCTCGAAGGCAAATTAATTCACTTGGCATTATTCGTTTTCAGAATTGCATTATCATTAGAATTAATTGTTGCCCACGGAATGAAAAAACTCGGAGTAGGCGTTGCAGAAGCAGAACAGGTTCCGAATCCTTTACATCTTCCGGAAGCATTCAACAGTCTTTTTGCAGACGCAGCCAATCTGGTATTTCCTGTATTTGTCATCTTCGGATTATTCACAAGAATAGCAATTCTGCCAATTTTAGCGGTGACTTTGACCGGATATTTTATACTTCACTGGAACGATGCTTTGCTGATAAAAGACACGCCGTTTATGTACAGTCTGTGTTATCTGTTTCTGCTTTTTGTTGGTCCTGGAAAATACTCAATCGATCAATATTTAAGAAAAATTTAAAATGAAAAATCTGATTAAGATAGTATTGATTGTCCAGATTATGCTACCAACAGTAGTTTCAGGTCAATTTAAATTGATGAGGTTTGATGAAGATTATTCAACATACAAAGATTCTGCAGATACTTTTTACAATTCCATCAAATACATTCCGCTTTCCGAAAAAAATAACAATACATATTTATCATTAGGCGGAGAGGCGAGAGCAGAGTTTGTGGAATTTAATAATGAAGACTGGGGAAGATTGGGAATCGGAAGCAACCCGTTTTTTATTCAAAGATATGCGGTTCACGCAGATTTGCATTTAGGTTCACGAGTGAGAGTTTTCGGACAGTTGAGAAGTGCCTGGGAAAACGGGAGGAAAAATGGACCGAGACCGATTGATGAAGACCATTTGAATGTTCAAAACCTTTTCATCGACGTTGATGCCATTAAAAATGAAAAAGAAAAATTGACTGTTCGTGCCGGAAGGCAGGAGTTGGATTACGGAAGCGGAAGACTTATTTCTGTGCGTGAAGGTCCGAATTTGAGGCTGTATTTTGACGGACTGAAACTGATGTACAAAAGAGGAAACTTTAAATCGGATGCGTTTATGATGATGGCGAGTGAAATCAGTACCGGAGTTTTTGATAATAAACCTTCAAAATCGGTTAATCTCTGGGGAAGTTACAACACTTTGGCTCTTCCGAAAAGCGGGAATCTGGAATTTTATTATTTGGGAATTCACCGAAAGGAAACCCGTTTTGAAGATGGAACAGGCGATGAAACCAGACATACTTTGGGCGGAAGATTCTACAGATATGGCGGCGGATTTATTTATAATTTTGAAGGCGCTTATCAGTTTGGAAATTTTAATAAAGGAACCATCAGCGCGTGGACTGTTTCTGCAGACATCGGATATCTATTCGAAAATGTGAAAGGAAAACCAACCATCAATCTTCGAAACGATTACATTTCCGGAGACCGAAACAGAGAAGACGGAAAATTGGGAACTTTCAATCCATTATATCCAAAAGGCGGTTATTTTGGGTTCAATCCGCAAATAGGACCTGTGAATTTAATTGACATTCATCCGTATGCAACCGTAGATTTGAACAGCAAAATGACGGTGCAGGCCGATGTGGTTTTCAACTGGAGATATTCTACGCAGGACGGCGTTTATAGACCGAGCGGTTCTTTAAACCTGACTTCAATGGATTCTAAAAAGAAATACATTGGAACCGCTTTTTTAGGAAGCTTTAATTATAAAATCAATAAATTTTTCACTTTCAATACGGGAATTCAGTATTTCAAAACCGGCGATTTTGTGGATGATATTATTGAAAATGACAAAGACGGATTGTTTATCAACTCAAGAATTGTTTTCAAATTTTAAAGATTAATTAAAAATTTGAGAATGTGGCAATTTGAAAATTAGTCTCATTACTTATCTCACATCAATGGCAAATGTTATTTCTAAAACTACCTTTGAATAACATTAAAACAAAAATAAATTAACAAAAGTGTCATCAGCCAATAGTAAACTGCTAAAGCTAAAAAACAAAAAAAATATCATGAAAAATATCGTAAAAAATACTTTAAGAAAATCATTATTAATCGCAGGATTAGCATTTTCAACTATTACATTTGCGCAAACTGCTACAACTACAGCCAACGCGACTGCAAAAACCACAGCCATCGGAACATCCAAAAATTGGGGTTCAGTGGACGGAATTTCAATGATTGGATTGGTTCAGGGTCCATCATCGGCCGACGCCGAACTTCAGGTTGCCTGTGTTTTCGAATATACAGATAACGACATTCACAGCGCTGAGGCTTTACCGGCTAATTTAAATGGTTTGGTACATTTGGACGAAGCTTTGAAAGGTGAATTTACCAAAATCAGACAGTCTGGACAATTCAAAGGACATTCTCTGGAAACCTTATTGATTACACCTCCCGCAGGTTCTATGTCAGCAAAAAAATTGTTATTAATCGGTTTAGGGGATCGTAACAACTTTACTCCCGAACTGATGACTTCCGTAGCAGAAGTGGCTACCAGAGAAGCTTTGAGATTGGGCGTGACCAATTTTGCGTTTGCAAGTGATTTAAAAGATGCCGGAATAGATTCTTCAACCGCTTTAGTTGCCGGAAATGTGGTAAAAGGTGTTGTCTTGGCTAATCGTTCGGAAATTTATTTAAGAGAACATAATCTTTCCAAAACAAAAAAACTGGAAAAAGTATATTTGTTGGCTGGTCCGGCTTTCTTTGAAGTTGCGGGTGGCGGAATCCAGGCTGCAATCGCAGAAGTGAATAAAAAATAATAGATTTTTTAACTATATCAACAGATTGCGCCACTTTAAAACAAGTGGCGCAATTTTTTGTGGCTGTAATTTCAATGCAATATAATAATTTTTGATTACCAGTTTACAAATATGAATTTTTCCTGCCACGGTAGTTTTACAAGACCAATTCCCCAACCCAAATTTTCAAGCAAAATGTCTTGTGTTTTTCTTTCGACCGTCAGGGTATACTCATGATTGGTGGCAACCAATTTACCCGAGCGTTGAAAAAACTCGTTTTGTAAGAGTGCAACAGATGATTTTCTCATTGAATTCCAGTTGTGCTGTACACTTTCAATGACATTTTTGGCTTCTGTTTTATGTTTTCTCGAAAGCTTGATGTGTCTGTTAATGGTTTGATTTGTCGGTATATTACACAAGAATTTTTCAAAAACCAGATCATATTCAGGAGCGTTAGTTTTTCCGGTAGCGATATAATGTAATAAATGGGCACACAATTCAGGATCGGTAAGTTGCTGAGTTTTCGGATGCAAAAGTTCACAATGTTCAAAGAGGGTTTTGATGAATGGATGTATTAAAATAAGTCCTGCATTCTGAACATATTGCGCATCATTTTGAATTAAATCCTTGTCGTTTTGAATTATATCTTCCTGGTTTGTTGCATCATTCTTTTCATGTGTTGTATCTATTGACGTTCCTGCATCTTCACTGCTATCTTCTGAATTATTTTTAATGTTTTCAAGAATCTCATCTTCTTTTATAAATGGAAATATTTCAATGACTGTTTTCAGATTCTGAAGCTTGCTTTTTGCGTGTGATAAAACAGTTGAAGCTGATTCTGTCTTTAAAATTAGTTGCAGAAGATATTCCTTGAGACCATTATTTGATGAGTTAAAGTGTTCAGATAAAACATTCAAAACCAGATGCCAGACGATTTGTCTTTCGGCATGATTCAGTGTTGAGATCTGTTGTATTATATCAACATTTAAATTGATTTTTAATTCAGTGTCTTTTAAAATAGATAAACATAATCCCGCAATCTGTTCGTTTGAAAGTTGGCTGATAATTCGTTCCTGAACGTTCTGTTTCGACAAAACAGGAATGATACTTTTCTTAAAATCCTTAATCAGAATCAAAGTTTCAAATATTTTTGGTTCCAAAAAGGCAATACTTTTTTTATCCGAATTCCACCACGGCATGTAGCCATTTTCTAAAAAATAGATAAAAGTTTGTACTAATTTTCTTTCATTGTCAATAAGATAGGCTTTAGAATCGCTTTCTGTTTCTTGATCATAATTCTCAACCGGTTTCGTCATTTCAGAAAGCTCTTCCTGAAAGAGCTGAGTGATTTTATCTTTTAATTCTGTATTTAGTGAGCTGTTTTTCACATCCAAATTCAATTCTAACCGGGGAATTTGAAGGGTGTGATCAGAAAAATTATATTCTAAAGCATTGATATACTTTTCTATTTCCGGAAAAACGTCAATAGCCAAAAAGTTATTAATGTCTTCTTTAATGCTAAATGCTTTTTCTTTGTTGTTGATGGTAATTTCAACAAAAACCTTCTGAATGATATGATCCTGATTCACACTAAATTGTTTTAATTATAAAAAATAAGACACCGTAAATTGCGTTGTTTTAGTCGAATTCTCCTCCCCAAAAACCTGCTGGACAATGGCTTAATGTTGATCTTTGTTTTGCACTCAATCTGCATCCGCAGCCTCTGATAAAACCATCTTTTGGATAGTCTGCAACTTCCAATGTGCTGGGATTTAGCCATTTCATGGCATTGCAATTGTTGCCGTTTTTCAAAGGGCATTGGTTACAGATTTCTTCTCTTACAGAAAAAACATATTCTTCGGTTTGATTCGCCAAGCCTATTTTTGACCGTAATTCATTGAAATGGCCGCCGATGATTTCGTTTCGCTTGCCAAAAAGTTTCTTGATATTCATGTGATTAATGTTTTAAAATTACTGGGGTCAAAATTAGACGAACAAAAGACATTTTACGAATTATAAGGCGGCTCTATTCTGTCTTTGCAGTAAAAGCAAAATATTATTTCCTGATGATGCGGTTTTGCAATTTTTGAAAGTATTTTGACGAAATAGGGAACACTTTTTACTAAGAAAAGATCGAACTTATTATTTTTTTGGAGCTTTATCCCGCTTTTCATTACAATCTTTTTTGGCAAAAAAGGATTTTCATTGCAATCGGGGCTAGGATTTTTGTCGTTTATCTAAACAGTAGGAAAATATCTAAAAAGTTGTCGTTCACAAAAGATTCGGACACGAAAATTAACTACAACTTTGTGATAATAGATTGAAATATTAATTTCGAAAAAACAGATCTGAAATCACAAAAATTCGCATTTAATTATTTCATCAATCTGATCTTTAAATACAATAATTTTCACAAAAAAAGTAACCTAATTCCCAAGCTTAAATTTCACTATGATTAGATTAAAATAATTTTTATTTAAGTTTTGTTTTTTAAATTATATTTTAAAAAATTGATTTTCAGTGTTTTAATTGAATTATTCCTTACTGTTTTCAAAACTAAGTGAAAATATAATTTACTGCAAAGACAGGTTAGAGCCCCCGAAATATTTGTCTTTTGGTTGGCGATGATTGTATGTTTGCAGCATAATAATTAAGAACAGAAATTATGATAAACGAAGTATTGACAATTTTAAAAGATCAACTGAATGATTCGGAAGGTTTAGTTGATATTGCTGTTGTTGATGACATAGCAAAACATGATGATGACACTTCAGGTCTCGACAATAAGGTGGTAATCAGTCTACTCAACGTTGAGGAAGAATCAACATTAAAAAACAGATCACGATACAATAAAGTGATAAGTGAAAACCCGGCTCAGTTTGATATGAAAATGGAGAGTCCGCCGGCTTATTTAAACTTATATGTGATGATTTCTGCCAACAGATCGACTTATGCGAATGCTTTAGCAAATATTTCAAAAGTTATCGAGGTGTTTCAGACCAACAACGTTTTAGAATATATCGATCCGCAAGACAACAGAGAAAATGATTTTAAATTCAGAATCGAATTACACTCTGTCCCTTTTGATCAGCTAAGTTATATCTGGGGATTATTGGGCGGAAAGGTGATGCCTTCTGTCTTGTATAAAATCAGTGTGATAAAAATTGTGGCTAAAGAGGAAACTTCTATTGAATTAATACATGACATTAATGTACAAAGCATTAAAATTAATTGACCATAAAAACAAAAACTAATAACCATTTTTCAAATTTTTAAACATGCTAAATCCAACAACACCAGGTGTTTCGGTTGAAGAAATTACAAAACTTCCGTATTCAGTCACATTAGTAGATACCGCTATACCTGTATTCATTGGGTATACTGAGCAAATACCCGAAGGTTATGATATTAATGATAACGAGAATAAAAAGCTTAAAATCAGTTCTCTTTTAGACTATGAAGATCAGTTCGGAAAAGCTAAAAAAGAAAAACTTCAGCTAAAAGATGTAGAAGGTAAAGGAGTAACTGTTGTAGAACCGCAGGTACAGTTTTTAATGTACTATTCGCTTCAGATGTATTTTGCCAATGGCGGCGGCCCATGCTATATTATTTCTGTGGGCACTTATGCTTCGGCTTCTGCAGGAGTACAGTTATCTTCACTGAAAAACGGATTAGACAAGATCGAAACCTTAAAAGCTATTAAAGATCCGATTCTTATTCTTTGTCCTGACGCAATATCGTTAGCAGAACCCAACTTTTATGAGCTGTATAATTATACAATAGGAAAGCTAGAGACGAAAAATAGGTTTGCCATTTTAGATACTTACGAAGGAAATTCTGCAACGATATCAAACGGTCTTGATACCATTGGGAATTTTAGAAGAGAAGTCAACCCGACCAGCCATGCTGCAGCTTATTTTCCGCACCTTAAAACTATTTTGAATTACACTTTCGATGAGGATGAAACGCCGATTGTACATGCTGGTTTACAGGAAGAAGGAGAAGACAGTGCTGTTTTTTATGCCGGTGAGATTGCTGCTTTAGATGAGCTGAAAAATTTGGCGAGTGACGAGATTTCCGGTGGCTCCGCAAATGGTTTTGTACTGGCTGATTTATTGGGACAAGCTATTGCAATTGCGCAAGAGGTTATTGCAACAGCTGATGAATCAACCGATGAAACAGTGAATGCAAAAGCTGATTTAAAAGAGGCAATAAATGAAGCAAAAGTAGTGTTGGAAGCTATATATGATGGGACAATTGATGATTTTATTGTACCAGAAGATTTAGACGAAAGCGCACCTATTTTTAGTGGAGAATTCGAAGGATTAAAAAATGCTATCCTCAACGTAAAAGATCAAAAAGGAAATGCAAACGGATTACTACTTAAAAATTTGCAATCATCCGATTCTTTATTATACAGTGAGATAAAAGAAGCTATAAAATCTTTAAAAGTTGTTGTGCCACCATCATCAGCAATGGCAGGCGTGTATGCAAGAATAGACAGTACAAGAGGAGTTTGGAAAGCTCCGGCCAACGTAAGTCTTAGTTATGTAATCAACCCAACAGAAAAAATTTCTGATCAGGAACAGTCAGACCTCAACATTCACGATTCCGGAAAATCAATTAATGCAATCCGAACATTTACAGGAAAAGGAACCCTAGTTTGGGGAGCCAGAACCCTCGATGCGAAAGACAAAAAAGAAAATAAAGACAATGAATGGAAATACGTGCATGTACGTCGATATTATAAGATGATTAATCAATCGATAAGTGATGCGCTGGCAAAATTTATTAACGAGCCCAATATATCCTACACTTGGTTACGAGCAAAAACAATGTTGGAGAATTTTCTTAATCAGCAATGGATGGAAGGCGCATTGGCGGGTAATACTCCCAAAGAAGCGTATGAAGTAAAAGTCTACGGCAGCAAAGATCCAATCACTGAAAATATTACCAATACGATGATTGTAGAAATCAAAATAGCATTGGTACGCCCGGCAGAGTTTATCATCCTGAAGTTCTCACACAAATTACAACAATCCTAAAACTCAATCGATCACGAATGAACATTCGAAGTTTTTACTTCGAGGAATAATTAATATTAATTTTAAATTTTTAACAAATGAATTACAAAACCCCTGGAGTCTATGTGGAGGAACAGGCAAAATTCCCACCTTCCGTAGCGCAAGTTGAAACAGCTATTCCCGCTTTTATTGGATATACCGCTGATGGACCAAAAAATAAGCCGACAAGAATCTCTTCAATGTTGGAGTACGAAGCACTTTTTGGAAAAGCAAACCCTGAAACTTTTGCTGTAGCTTTCAAAGACGGCGTTGCAACAGCAACACAAACTAAGGTAAGCGATTTTAAAATGTACTATGCCATGCAAATGTATTTTGCCAATGGTGGTGGCGCTTGTTATATCGTTTCTGTAGGAGCTGAGAATGTTTATTATTCAGCAGTAAGTTTAGCTGAATTACAAGCAGGCCTCGACTTATTAAAAAAAGAAGACGAGCCTACATTGATCGTTTTCCCTGATCTTCAAGGTTTGGTTGCTAGTTCGGCTGATGTAGTTGCTGCACAAAAGGTTAAAGACCTTGCTCAACACGAACTTACACTTGCAAATACAGCAGTTGTAGCTGCTCAGGCTGTATTTGATGATGCAGAAGATAACGGTACGCCTGAAGAATTGGCGCAAGCCAGTAAGGCTTTGACAGATGCTAATGCTGATGCATTAACAGCTAATGCAGTTGCTACGATTGCAAACACTAATTTAACAAAGGTTACTACTGCAAACTCCAACGCTGCAGCTGCTAATGCGTATAATTTATATAATCTGGCTTTAGATCAGTCAGAGTTATTAAAAGACAGATTCGTCATTATGGATGTTCTTGGAGAAATTTCTGCATTTAAAGGAGATTCAGGTCCTTCTTCCGGACAAAGTGGTGAACGCTTAAAATACGGCGCAGCATATTATCCAAAATTAAAAACAGTGTTGAGCTATGATTTCAAAGACGCAAATGTTTCTGTAATGGGTGTTTCTGGTGTAACAAATTTAGCAGAGCTGAAAACTTCAAGTTCAGAATTTTACAATCAAGCTAAAAAAGCAATCGAATCTAAACCTGTAGTCTTGGCTCCATCATCAGCAATGGCCGGAGTGTACGCTAAAGTAGACAGTACTTCAGGAGTATGGAAATCGCCGGCAAATGTAGGACTGAGCTTCGTACAGGAGCCGACAATTAAAATTTCTGATAGAGATCAGGATGCTCTCAATATCGATTCAAATGGTGGTAAATCAATCAATGCGATCAGAACTTTTACCGGAAAAGGAACATTAGTTTGGGGCGCAAGAACTTTGGATGGAAACAGCAATGAGTGGAGATATATCTCTGTACGTCGTTTCTTCAACATGGTAGAAGAGTCTGTGAAAAAAGCTACAGAGCGTTTCGTTTTCGAGCCAAATACTGCAAATACCTGGATCCGTGTACAAGCAATGATCGAGAATTTCTTAAATCAACAATGGCAAGACGGTGCATTGGCAGGAAGCAAGCCAGAAGAAGCGTATTACGTAAGCGTTGGCTTGAATAAAACAATGTCGGCTCAGGATATTCTGGAAGGCAGAATGGTCATTGAAGTGGGTATGGCTGCGGTACGTCCTGCTGAATTTATCGTGCTACGTTTTTCACACAAGTTGCAAGAAGCATAAAATAAGTAAAACAACAAATTAAATATAAATAATTATGAATACATATCCATTAGTAAAATTTGCCTTTGAAGTAGATTGGGGCGGAACAAAAGTAGGATTTCAGGAAGTAAGCGGTTTGAATGCCGAAGCAGCTTTAATTGAATACAGGCATGGAGCAAGTCCGGATTTCAGCAAGATTAAGATGCCGGGACTGAAAACTTTCAGCAACATTACTTTAAAGAGAGGAACTTTCAAAAGCGATAACGAGTTTTTTACTTGGTTCCAAAGCATCCAGTTAAATACGGTAGAAAGAAGATCAATTACCATCTCACTTTTAGATGAGAACGGAGAGCCGGCAGTTACCTGGAAAGTAAAAAATGCATTCCCGCTTAAAGTAAATGCAACAGATTTGAAGGCTGAAGGTAATGAGGTCGCTATTGAAACTCTGGAAATTGCACACGAAGGATTAACTATTGAAAATAACTAATATTAACTTTTAAATTTAAAAAAAATGAATTACAAAACACCTGGAGTCTACGTTGAGGAAATTGCAAAATTCCCACCATCTGTAGCACAAGTAGAAACGGCTATCCCTGCTTTTATCGGATATACAGCAGAAGGCCCAAGAAATGAACCAACAAGAATCTCTTCTATGTTGGAATACGAAACGATTTTTGGAAAAGCAAAAGCTGAAACTTTTTCACTTACTGAAGTTCCAGCGACTACGACTCCAACAGTTAAACCCAGAGCTGTTACTGCGACTTTAGCACCTAGTCCTTTCAAAATGTATTATGCGATGCAAATGTATTTTGCCAATGGTGGTGGACCATGTTATATCGTTTCTGTAGGAAGCGCTGTAGGTTACCCAACTGGAGTAGATGCAGTAGATTTAGATGAGTTGAAAGCTGGTCTTGCTACTTTAGAAAAAGAAGACGAGCCAACTCTTATTGTTTTCCCTGATGCTGAAGGTTTAGATGGACTAAAAGCTTATAATTTATATGAATTAGCTTTAGATCAGGCAGAATTATTAAAAGACAGATTTGTCATTATGGACGTTGTCGGAAATACTGCTGATGCAGTTAAGGATTTCAGAGATAATGTTGGATCTGGCCCTAGTGGAGAGCGTTTAAAATATGGAGCTGCTTATTACCCAAAATTAGAAACGGTTTTAACTTACAGTTATGATCCAACAGTTATGATTGCTGAGCATACTCTAGAGTACTGGAAAACGCATGACTCTGAACTATACAACTTAGCTAAAGCAGCAATTGAGTCTAAAAAAGTAGTAATGACTCCATCATCAGCAATGGCCGGAGTATACGCTAAAGTAGACAGTACTTCAGGAGTATGGAAATCACCGGCAAATGTAGGACTGAACTTCGTACAAGAGCCCAAAATTAAAATTTCTCACGAAGATCAGGAAAATCTTAATGTAGATGCAACGGCTGGTAAATCAATCAACGCAATCAGAACTTTTACCGGAAAAGGAACATTAGTTTGGGGCGCAAGAACATTAGACGGAAACAGCAATGAGTGGAGATATATCTCTGTACGTCGTTTCTTCAACATGGTAGAAGAGTCTGTAAAAAAAGCTACAGAGCGTTTCGTTTTCGAACCGAATACTGCTAATACCTGGATTCGTGTACAAACAATGATCGAGAATTTCCTAAACCAACAATGGCAAGACGGAGCATTGGCAGGAAGCAAGCCTGAAGAAGCTTATTACGTAAGCGTTGGTTTGAATAAAACAATGTCGGCTCAGGATATTCTGGAAGGCAGAATGGTCATTGAAGTGGGTATGGCTGCGGTACGTCCTGCTGAGTTTATCGTGCTACGTTTTTCACACAAGCTTCAAGAAGCATAAAATAATTAAAACAACAAATTAAATATAAATAATTATGAATACATATCCATTAGTAAAATTTGCCTTTGAAGTAGATTGGGGCGGAACAAAAGTAGGATTTCAGGAAGTAAGCGGTTTGAATGCTGAAGCAGCTTTAATTGAATACAGACATGGCGCAAGTCCGGATTTCAGCAAGATTAAAATGCCGGGACTGAAGACTTTCAGCAACATTACTTTAAAGAGAGGAACTTTCAAAAGCGATAACGAGTTTTTTACTTGGTTCCAATCAATTCAGTTAAATACGGTAGAAAGAAGATCAATTACCATCTCACTTTTAGATGAAAATGGAGAGCCGGCAGTTACCTGGAAAGTAAAAAATGCATTCCCGCTTAAAGTAAATGCAACAGATTTGAAGGCTGAAGGTAATGAGGTCGCTATTGAAACTCTGGAAATTGCACACGAAGGATTAACGATCGAAAATAACTAATCATGGCTCTTTTATATCCTCCAACTAGTTTCTCTTTTATTGTTAATGGGATTTCAACAACAGAGGGTATTGACTCCAGATTTCAGTCTATATCTGGTTTATCAACAGAAATTGTAACTGAAGAATATGCCGAAGGAGGCGAAAACAGATTTCTTCATCAGCTTCCTTTGAGACCAAAATATGAAAATTTAGTTCTTAAGCGTGGTTTAATCGTAAGTTCCGGATTGATAAGCTGGTGCAGAAATGCAATGGAAAACTTTGAGTTTGAACCCAGAGACCTTATCATTACTCTTTCAGGAGGCCTACAATCTACAGCACCTTTAATGGTTTGGAATGTAGTTGGGGCATATCCTGTAAAATGGAACGTTTCAGAATTCAACGCAGAAGAAAGCAAACTTGCTATTGAAACAATAGAACTGAAATATAGATATTTCACAATACCTTCATCGTTAGCAAGCTTAGGCTTGTAATTTCTAATCTAATCTAAGCACCTGAAAGTGTGTTAGTTTTCAGATAACATTCAGCAAAATTTTTCAGATAAAAAACAAAAGATTGGTCTATAACAAGACTGAATGCACTCTTTGTGTGCTTAGATTTTTAAAAATATACATGTTAAATCATTGGTTATTAGTGTTTTGAATATTAATAATTGATTAAAAACAAACGAAATGCCAATAGAAATAAAAGAGCTTCACATTAAAATAAATGTGGACGAAAAAGCAGAAGCAACGACAACTACCGCATCGGTAGATGAAGCACAAATTATGCGGGCAATCAGCGAAAGCGTAGAGCAAGTAGTAAATATTGAAAAACGTAAAAAAGAAAGATAATGAGAGGAGCAATTCAAAAACTTACAATAGGAACATATGAAGACTCTGATTATAAAAAAAGAGTTGATAGTGGAGCTTTTACAGCTTTTATAAATCCTACTGGTTATTCCGTTACATATAAAACAGAACTGGAACCTGGTCAACCATTAGGAGCGCCTAAAGAGACTAAAAAATATGTCGCGTCACCTTCAACAGATTTACAGTTAGAATTTCTATTTGATGGTACAGGTGTAACAGAAGCTTTTTCTGGCAATAAACTTATCAATAAAATAAAAGGGAAATTTTTTGAAAAAACATCAGTAAAAAAGCAAGTCGAAGCTTTTTATATAGCTACAGGACAGGTTGATGGTCTTATTCATAAACCTTATAATGTTATTCTTAACTGGGGGGATTTTGAATTTAAAGGAGTATTAGCAGAATTTACTGTCGAGTATAAATTGTTTGACAATGAAGGGCGGCCATTACGAGCCATTGGGAAAGCGAAATTTAGTGAATCAATTAGTCAAGAACTTGCAGCAAAAGAGGTAAAAACATCTTCTCCGGATCTTACACACAAGAGAATAGTACAAGATGGAGACACTCTACCATTAATGACCGAAAGAATCTATGGAGATTCTAAATACTATTTAGAAGTAGCTAAAGTAAACGGATTGGTCAACTTCAGACAGTTAAAACCAGGAAGTGAAGTATACTTTCCACCCATAGATAAAATATCATAACATGAACAATAGCGGATACATAAAAACAGCAAAAAATCCGGACCTGATTACTTTTAAAGTGATGTCCGGAGGTACCGAATTGCCAGGTAAATATGGTGTAAAAAGCATAGTGGTAGAAAAAGAAGTCAACAGAATTCCTTATGCCCGCATTGTGATTTTAGATGGAAGTGTACCAGAACAAGATTTCAAATTAAGTAATGAAGACCTTTTAATTCCGGGAAAAGAAATTGAAATTACTGCCGGATACCATTCTGAAGAGGAAACCATTTTTAAAGGAGTTGTTGTAAAGCATAACATAAAAGTTAGAAACGGCTCTTCTTATCTTATCATAGAATGCCGAGATAAGGCGGTAAAAATGACTTTAGGAAGAAAAAGTAAGTATTTCTACGACAGTAAAGACAGCGATATCATTGAAGAATTGATTGGTAACAGCGGTGCAACTGCCGATGTAGAAGCGACTTCAAATTCACATAAAGAGCTGGTGCAGTACCAATCTTCAGATTGGGATTTTATGCTAACCAGAGCACAAGCCAACGGTAAACTTTGTTTTGTTGAAAACGGAACCATAAAAGTTGCTAAGCCAGATTTTAGTGGAAAAGAAGTAGAAACAGTAGTCTACGGATCATCTGTACATGAATTTGACGGAGAAATCGATGCAAGAGATCAATTCAATAAAATTACAGCCAAAACATGGAGTTATACCGATCAGGAATTAACAGAAGTTGAAGCTCAGGATCCTGCAATTAAACTCAATGGAAATCTTACGTCAGGAGATTTGGCAAAAGTTTTCGGAATTGAAGATTTACAATTAAAACACGGCGGAAATCTTACCCAAAACGAACTGCAAGATTGGAGTGATGCAAAAGCAACTTTCCAACAGCTTGCAAGAACGAGAGGAAGGGTGCAATTTCAAGGAATTCCAGAGGTAATACCGGGAGTTTCATTAACACTTGAGGGAGTAGGAAACAGATTCAACGGAAAAATATACGTTACAGGTGTTCGTCACGAAATTGCCGATGGAAATTGGCTGGTTGATGCTCAGTTT
This sequence comes from Chryseobacterium indoltheticum, assembly GCF_003815915.1. Lineage (NCBI taxonomy): Bacteria > Pseudomonadati > Bacteroidota > Flavobacteriia > Flavobacteriales > Weeksellaceae > Chryseobacterium > Chryseobacterium indoltheticum. Next base: position 3,209,145 of record NZ_CP033929.1, on the reverse strand, counting down.
GGGCTTTCTCCAACATGGTTTTCAGAAACTTATGATGTGAGCGAAATGCCTGGTTCAGGGATTATTCCTTCAATAAGCGGGTTGCACATTGGCCTTGTTTCACAATTAGAATCAGATCCGGATGGCGAAGACAGAATTTTAGTACAAATCCCAATCATCAATAACGAAGAAGAAGGAATTTGGGCGAGAGTGGCTACGCTGGATGCAGGAGAAAATAGAGGTTCGTTTTTCAGACCGGAAATCGGAGATGAGGTCATCATCGGATTCATCAATGACGACCCGAATGACGCAGTGGTGCTTGGAATGTTAAACAGCAGTGCCAAACCGGCTCCCATTGTAGCTTCTGATGATAATCACGAAAAAGGATTTGTAACCCGAAGCGAAATGAAAATGATCTTTAATGACGATAAAATTTCATACACGCTGGAAACTCCAAAAGGCAAAAAAGTGATTTTGGATGAAGATGCAGACATTATTAAAATAGAAGATGAGTATTCTAATATTCTTACGCTTAATAAAGATGGTATCAGTATCGAAAGCGGAAAAGACATCAAAATCAAGGCAAAAGGCGACATTACGATGGAAGGAACCAATATCAACATTAAAGCCAGTGCCCAGTTTAAAGCTGAAGGCAGCTCTGGTTCTGAGCTTAAATCGGGAGCAGTAACAGTCGTAAAAGGATCTCAAGTAAAAATTAATTAATCATGAAACCGGCAGCAAGAATTACAGACATGCATACCTGTCCCATGGTGACGGGAACAACTCCACACGTTGGAGGTCCTATCATTCCGGCAGGGGAACCGACTGTGTTGATCGGAGGAAAACCGGCAGCGAGAGTAGGAGACAAAGCAGTATGTACAGGCCCTCCAGATACTATCGCAGCAGGATCTTCAAGTGTCATGATTGGCGGAAAACCAGCCGCAAGAATGGGAGATTCTACAGCTCATGGAGGTGTAATATCCGCTGGCGAAGCTACTGTTTTAATTGGTGGATGATGTTTAAAGACAAGTTTTACACAGTGATAAACCGCATTTAAATAACATTCAACTAAAATAAAAATGTAAAACATCCATAACAAAACAGTTAGAAAAACTAAAACTCTATGTTACAGATGCAAGATGCTATAACTAATAATACAAATAACGTATGAAAATAAATACAGATTTTTTGGGAATAGGCTGGAGTTTTCCGCCTGAGTTTAATGAGACTGAAGGAAAACTGGCAATGACCACCGATGTAGAAGACATCAATAACAGTCTTATTATTTTATTGTCAACGAGACCGGGTGAACGGGTAATGTTCCCGGATTACGGATGCGATTTGCAGGAAATGCTCTTCAAACCTCTAGACTTAACGCTGATCACTCAAATGAAAGGAATCGTTGAACGTGCTATTTTATACCATGAGCCTAGAATAAACATTTTAAGTATTGAAATTGATACTCAGGACGAGCTTGAAGGAGAAGTTTTGATACACATTGACTACGAAGTAAGAAATACGAATACAAGAAGCAATATTGTTTTTCCTTTTTATAAAGGTGAAGCGACTGAAATATAATGAATTACGGGATGTCTGTAGCCACTTTGAATACTACCAACATTACAATAAGTATTGCATCTGACCATAGAAAGATAAATATAAACAAATGAAAAAAACAGATACATTTTCACATTATCGTGAAGGAAAATCACAAATGCAGCGCTTTTTAGCAGAATTAGATCCGGGCAATCTTGAATTACACGATTTCGATTTGTTTGATTGGCTGTTATTCGCAAATAATTTTGCTAATCGTGTAAACTATTTTGATAAAGATGATAATACAAAACCAAAAGGGAATTGGGGAAACTTCTTCCTGGGTGATGATGCCAATGCTATCCCGCGCAGAGAAAGTGTTGAGTATAAAAGTATGAAAAAACAGGTTGCAGATCTGATGTCCCAGTTTGAACAAGACAGCAACTTGACTCCTCATTTAACATTATTTGTTTGCTTTTTAAAATTATTAGATTTCTCAAAAAAAGCTTTCAATAATTTGACGAAGAGACATTTGGATTTCTATTATAACGAAATACTTCAAATTGAAAAAAACGATGCCCAATCAGACAAAGCGTATGTGATTTTTGAATTGGCAAAAAAAGCAATTCAGGAAAAAATTCCCGGCGGCACATTGCTGGATGGCGATAAAGATGCTAAAGGGAAAAAACTAGTTTACAAAACAGATGATGATCTTATTGCCAATCAGGCAAAAGTAGTCGAGGTAAAAAGTTTTTTAAACGATGTCAAAAAAAGAGAGCTGAAAATGGCTCCGAAAGCAAATACAGCAGATGGTCTGGGTGATAAATTACCGGAAGACAGCAATTATTGGTGGCCTTTTGGATATAATTCTGATGAAACAGTTCCTGAAAAAAAATCTATTTATAAAGAGCTTCCAAAAGCTAAACTGGGTTTCTCGGTGGCTTCATCATTATTTGATCTGAAAGAAGGTGAAAGAACGGTCACTCTAAAAATCGATTTTAATAAAAATTCTAGTCAGAAATTACAAAAGATTCCTACAGGAGATATTCAAAATAATATCAAAGTGCTTTGTAGTGGTGAAAAAGAATGGCTATCAGGAATTTTTTTAAAATGTCTTAAAAATGAAGAAGATCAATTAGAGCTTTCTTTTACATTACCAAAAGATTTCCCTGCAGTTGTACAATACAATAAGAAAGTACTTTTAGAAACGTTTCAGACGAGCTTTCCGGTCGTAAGGTTTATGATTGAAGGGGAAAATTACTACGATATTTATGAAGCTCTTTCAGAAAAACTAATAAAAAACATAGAAATATCGGTTGATGTAAAAGGAGTAAAATCTATTCAGATAGAAAATGATAATGGCGTTTTAAATTCAGAGAAATCGTATTATCCATTCACTGCACAGCCGATTAAAGGATCCAATTTTTATATTAAATGTCCTGAAATGTTTTCTAAAAAATGGCAAAACGCAGACATTATCATCAATTGGAAGAACACTCCGGAATCTATAAAAGATTTATACAACGGATATGTTATTAAACCTAATCAAAATGTCAGCTTAACAGATTATCAGGCACTAAAAACTCCGGTCGTAGGTTCTGATGCTTATTTTAAAGTAGATACAGCGCTATTAGACAAAGAAATTTGGTATCCGGAAGCTAGTAATATTGATGTATTTAAAAAAGTAGAAAACGGGTATCAAACTCAGTTTTCTATCAGGAATGTAAGTGATAAATCGGGGACAGGTGAGTCAATCAGATTGACGTTCAACCAATCATCATTACAGGATGTATATCCCAAATTGTATACTTTGGCATTATCAAGTGATTCTAAACTGGGAAAACTGATTCCAAATGAACCTTATATTCCGTTTGCTGAAGATATCGAACTCAATTACAGTGCAAAAGAAAGTGCTTACTCTTATTTAAGAAAAGATTCTGAAGGAGACTTTTCAAAAAGTGAAGATGTACAATTGTATCATGAAGATGCATTTGGGCAATACGAAAAAGAAGTAAAAGTACCGAATATTGTTCCCGTACACGAAAATGGAGGCGAATTATACATCGGTCTGGAAGCTACGCCACAAACTACAGTTTCACTATTAATTCAAATGCTGGAAGGTAGCGAAAACCCGATTGTTGATACTTTTGACGAAAAAGAATTCATAGAATGGAGCATCCTTTCAGGCAATACATGGATCGATCTTTCAGGTAATATACTACAAAATGAAACCAGAAAATTTTTGGAATCCGGTATTGTAAAGTTTAAAATTTCTAAAGATATCGACACCAGTCATACAAGATTTACTGACGGATTGGTCTGGATAAGAGCGAAATCAAAAAGAAGTTATGATGCGGTATGCAAAATTCAGGGAATATATACACAGGCTATTTTGGCAACCTTCCAGAATCAGGATAATGATCTTTCTCATTTAAATAACGGATTAGCTGCAAACACCATTTCAAAACTCATCACAAGAGTTCCTCAGGTAAAATCGGTTAGCCAGCCTTACAATTCATTTGACGGTAAATACAAAGAAACAGATACAGAGTTTTACAGACGTGTAAGTGAACGATTGAGACACAAACACAGAGCGATTACACAATGGGATTATGAGCATTTGGTGTTACAGGAATTTCCGGAGGTTTTTAAAGTAAAATGTTTAAATCATACTTCCGAAAAATCTTACATGGCTCCCGGATATGTAACCTTGATGGTGGTTCCCAATATTAAAAATAAAAATGCTTTCGACATTTATCAGCCTAGAGTAAGCAGAGCAAGTTTAAATAGAATTCAAAATTATGTAAATGAATTAAATACGATGCATGTTACCGCTCAGGTGATTAACCCAAATTATAAAGAAGTAAAAGTAGAAACAAAGGTGAAATTCTTTGAGCAGTATGACGAAACATTTTACCTCAAGCAACTAGACGAAGATATCAAAAAATACATTTCGCCCTGGGCTTTTACAGATGCAAAAGATATTGATTTTAATGTGGTACTGAATGTTAATCAACTTGTTACCTACCTCGAGCAGCTGCATTATGTAGATTACATCGATGAGGTGAAAATATTGGTGAATAATGTGATACAAAAACAAGCTCTGATCGAGGTAGATCCGAAATCAATTTTGGTCTCTGCCAAACAACACAACGTGAGTATTACCAATCAAGTATGTATTTAATAATAAATAGAAGAAAACATAATCATGTCAGAAAATAAGCACATAAGTATACCCAAAAATATAGAAACTGAAGACCAGAACGATTTTCATTTTCTAAGAAAAACAGGTATTGAATACATCGAAAAGTTAGGAGGAAAACTCTGGACCGATTACAATTCTCATGATCCCGGGATTACCACGCTGGAAGTTTTAAGTTACGCCATTACAGATCTCGGGATGAGAATGAATCTTAATATGGAAGATATCTTAGCATCTGAAGACGAAGAGAAAAATATTCATTCACAGTTTTTAAAAGCTACAGAGATTCTGCCTTCAAGACCTTTAACAGAACTTGACTACAGGAAATTATTTATCGATATCAACATGATTTCAGGACCCAAAAGACCGATCCGCAATTGCTGGCTGGTTCCTAAAACTGAAAAGCTGTATGTTGATTGCGAAAATGGAAATCTGGACTTTGTACCGATCGGGGAAAAGACAAAAGATTTCAACGTAAAAGGGCTGTATGATCTTTATGTAGATTATGCTGAAGATATTGATACCAGTGATATTGGATGCGGAGATTCTAGCGTTAAAGCGATGATTTTGGAACGTTATCACGCCAACAGAAGTCTTTGTGAAGATTTAGCTGAAATTAAACAGGTTGAAACCCAAAAAGTTGCCGTGTGTGCCCGTATCGGACTTGCCAATAAAGCTGATGAAGAATTGGTGCATGCTAAAGTAACCAGAGCGATCAACAATTACTTATCTCCGGAAGTTCATTTTTATTCACTGCAGCAAATGCTGGACAAAGGTTTGTCGACAGATCAGATTTTTGAAGGACCACTTTTGGATAATGGCTTTATTGATACTGAAGAACTGAAAAACAGCCAACTGAGAAAAGAAGTTCGTCTTTCGGATATCATCAGTGAAATCATGAAAATTGATGGCATTAAAGAAATTCATGAAATTTCTATTGCTGGTTGCGACAGTGTAGTAAAACAGAATAACGACTGGCTGATCTGTATTGAAAAAGGCAGAAAACCGGAGCTTTGCGAATTGAGTTCTTTCAGCTACAGTAAAGGTGCGCTTCCGCTAAATATCAATGAGCAAAAAGTTCAGGATTATTTAGAAACTCTTAAAAGAGAAGAAGAAGTATTGAGAGACGATGCGAGACAAAATAAAGAACTGCCTGTACCACAGGGAACTTCATACGATATTGCAAACTATGCTACTATTCTGAATGAATTCCCCGATACGTATGGAGTGGGAATGTCAGGAATTATAGGAAATCATAATCCCGAAAGAGAAGCTCTTGCAAAACAATTAAAAGGTTATTTATTGTTTTTTGATCAGATTCTTGCCAGTTATTTCAAACATCTTGAAAAAGTAAAAGAAGTATTGAGCGTAAATGGAGGTGTCACCAGAACCTATTTTACGCAGGCGCTTAAAAATATAAAAGGTTTTGATGAATTGGTTTCTGATTATGACATTGAAAACGATGATCAACTTACAGATTCGTTATACGAAGAGCTGGATAACAGTGTGGAACGCCGAAATGAAGTTTTAGATCATTTGATTTCCCGTTTTGCCGAAACATTCAGCGATTATACGTTCTTGATGAAATCATTGTATGGAAATTCTGCGGACGAAATTGTTTTAAGTAACAAAGAGAACTTCCTAAAAGAGTATACATCACTGAGTAAGGACCGGGGAACAGGATACAATTATACATTGTTTTCAGATTCAGATATTTGGAATACCAATAATATTTCCGGTGTTCAGAAGAGAATAGCGCGTCTGTTGGGGTTAAAAGATTATACGCAGAGGAGTTTATCTCAATCACCTGTTACAATCATTAAAACAAAGAATGATGATGGTAAATACACCTATACTTGGAAGATAAAAGACGCCGAAAACAATATTGTTTTATCATCTGTAAAACCCTACAAAATCGAATATGCTGCAACCAAAAATCTGAATGAAGCGATTTATCAGACCATTCAGATAGACCTCGAAGATCTCAACAATGCCTTAGAAAAATTAGACGAGAAAAATCCTGAAAAAACCATTGATGAATTAAAAAAATGTGAAAAGAATTTCTGCTTAATCGGAAATATAAAAATCCGTGTTTCATTGAATGATAACTTCTATCTGGAGATTGTAGATGATTCCGTTGAACAAAATGTAATTGCTGCTCACAAAAAAACAAATCCTTATTCTACACTCGAAGAATTAAAAAAAGGAATTGTAAGATTGGTAAAATATTTAAAATATGAGTTTACAGAAGAGGGTATTTTCCTTGTTGAGCATTTATTACTAAAGCCAACCACAAAAGATTACAAACTCATGGGCGGTATCGGCTGTATGTCGATTGGTGAAACTTTTAGAATAGCCTATGATCTTGAGGAAGAGCCTCCTATACAAAAAGATCCTGTAAAAGTCTCGGAAACCTTCATGACTTCTTGTGAAGATGATTGCGAAATAGATGTTTACGATCCTTATTCTTACCGTATAAGCGTTGTTCTTCCCGGTTTTGCCTATCGTTTTCAGGATCCTGATTTCAGAAGGTATGCCGAGACGGTTATCAGGCAGGAAATTCCGGCTCATGTTTTAGCAAAAATCTGCTGGGTTGGTGACCGGATGAGCGAAACAGAAACCGCACAGGAAGACTTAGAAAGATTTGAAGTTGCCCTAAAAAAATATCTTTCAGATAAAGCAAAAAACAATACTGCAAGTTTAGGAAACAGTATCCGTGATTTAGTTGACGCACTTACTTTCTTAAACAATATTTACAGACCAGGAAAACTTCTGGATTGTGCAGCGGAGGATGATGAAAACTCAGACGGAAAAATAATATTAGGACAATCAAACATATAAAATCTAAAAACAATGAATGCTAAATTAAATAATATAACAACCCAATATAGAAAGTTTAACGCAAATCAAGTCTTAACGGAAGGTCAGTTAAACGAATTTATAGACTATTTCGAAGATCAGGATAGGCTTTCAAGAACCCGTCTTAGTGGCGTGGGTGTAGTGTGTGGTTTTAAATCAACTTATATAGATGTAACACTCCAGCCCGAAATTTTGGCAAGAGCAGAAGATACTTCTTTGCTTCATACCATTGAGATTACACAGGGCAGCGGTGTTACCACAGACGGAGACTTGGTAACGCTGCGCAAGAAAGGAAGTACATCATCAGAAGCTACCATAGACTTTGGGGCTAGAAATTACAAATATTACAGAGACTATAAAGACGAAACAGGATACGAGCATTTTCGTATTGATGGTAAGCAGGTACCTCTTTTAGAATTGGTTACAGAGGATGAGTATAAAGCTTTGGGTACTAATATTGAAGGTTTCAAACCGTTAAGTGACATTGGCAGTAAAAATATATACAAAAAAGTAATCATTCTGTATCTGGAAAGTTATTCTAATGAAGAATCACCATGTCAGGATGCAGATTGTGACAATGCCGGCGCAGAGCAGGTTTCTAATCTTAAAGTACTTTTGGCAGATTCAGAATCTGTTTTAAATCTTATTGATAAAAGCGATGCAAAAGATACTATTTACAAGGCTCACGATGCGTATGAGAAACTGTACGAGGTTTTACCAAAAATAGAGGCGCCAAGAGTTATTCTGGATCCTACTGTTACCACAGCATTTGAATTAAAAACCAGATTTCAAAAAGCTACTAATGTTGCTGCAGAATTAAGCAAAGGCTTTGATGCAATTGCAGATACGTTTAAAGTGAGTGTCAATCTGGGCGGACAAGTACTTATTGATAAATTGAATTCTTTACTGTATCCTAGAGTATCTAGGTTAGAAGATTATCAATATCGATACGATTTACTAAAAGATTTAATTGATACCTATAATGAAATAAAAGGATTGATCTTGCATCTGAATGTTGACTGCTGCCCAAGTGTAACTTCATTCCCAAAACACCTTATGTTAGGTTCTGTGGGTGCTAAATTAGAATTGGGAGAACGTACTCTTTACCGTCACCATTTTTACAATTCGCCGGTAACTACAAATGACGACGAAAATTACGAGAGAATCGTAATGCTTGCCAATCGTTTTGTACAGAAGATCAACGGATTTCAATCATATATCGGACCTGTAAAAATTACTCCTTCTAATCTTAATGTAAGATTGGGCGACAAAGCAATTCCATATTACTATAATGTAGATAAACCATTATTAACGCAATGGAATTTTGAAAAAACAAAAACCGACAGAGAAACCTACAATCTAAGTTATCACACGACCAATTTGGCAGGAGAAGACTTTGTGCAGAATCCGTTGAATTATAATATTGATAACAACGACTTCTATAGAATTGAAGGTCATCTTGGGATGCCTTTTGATACGGCATATCAAAACATCAACGATCTCAAAAAACAATACGGATTGGCTTTTGATGTCATCGTACTTCTTTTACAAAAAGACGCGAAAGGTGATGCGGTGCTTACCACTGAGGCAAAAACAGTATCAATTGATGAGCTTAGAAAACAATTGGTGTCAATTTCTAGCGATATCAGCAAAGAAAAAGGTGATGCGAAAACAGCTTTATTAAACTTATCAAAACTAGACAGTCAATTAAAGTTATTAAATAAGGTAGACTTTGCAAGAGCTGCAGATCCGTCAAAAGAAGAGGTAACGATTGTAAAAGAAGATCCTAGAAAAAAAGAAATTGCAAGCGAACTTCTGAGCGAGTTTTTAGAAAGAAAATCAGGTTTAGAGCACTTGGCAGGTGTTAAAAGGGGCGGAACCTTTGTATTGATCTGCGGATCGAATACAAACAATCAGGTTCTTGCAGATTTCTCATTGCCATACTTGTGTTGTTCGAAAGAAAAACCAAATGTTCCACCGATTGCTCTGGACGATAAAGCGTCTTGTATGCTTGGGAAAACAGTAGTTATTCCTGTTTTGAGTAATGATTATGATGCAGATAATGACATCTTAACTGTTATTAAGAAAACAGATCCAGCTCACGGAACCGTTGTATTAAACAGTGACAATACGTTCACTTATACCCATGACGGTTCATCTAATCTTTCAGATTCATTTACTTATTGTGTGAATGATGGTAGAGACGACAGTAATATTGCCACGGTATCTATCGCTGTTAAATCTGCTCCGGTAGCAATAAATGATCATGCTACTACACAAATTAGAGAATATGTTGATATAGCCGTTAAGGATAACGATTATGATTTAGGAAATACACCATTAACTGTATTTATTAAAACACAACCAACTTATGGAACAGCAACTCTAAATGCTGATGGTACAATCAGATATACGCACAATGGTTCATCAAACACTACAGATTCATTTACATATTATATAAACGATGGTGAATTAGACAGTAATATCGCAACGGTAACAATCACGATCGCACCTCCTCCATGTGATTCGGGTATGGATGTAGTATTCATATTTGATTATACAGGCAGTATGTCGTCTCAAATTGGAGCTGCTAAGACTGGCGCAAATAGTATTATATCAACTATTGCAACACAATCTGGTAGTAAAGCTTATAGATTGGGTCTTGTACTGGCAGACGAATATGGTTCGGGAACTGCTTCTGCTTATCATACTGCGCCAGCGTATACAAGCTTACCTGCATCTCAGAAATTTATAAATACCGGAGTGGGAGCAAGGTTCCAATGGATAACCGCAATGGAAGTAATGTCTGATAATAACAGTGGTACTTTTACTGATCAGCTTAATAAATTGAATAATCCTGGAGGCGGATTGAGTCTTGGATCTGGATATGGAACCCCGGAACCAACAGATATGGCATTAAGCAGAGTTGTGGAATATAATTTTGCCGGAGCATTTAGAAATAATGTAGCAAAATATATTATACTAATTACAGATGCTGTTCCTGGAGGTAATGATGATAATGCCAACAGTCTTGATGTTGCAGAAATGACCAGATTGAAAAATGTTTGCTTAGCAAAATCAATTAAAGTTATTGTGCTTGGAAGTGGTGTTAATGAAAAAATAGATGGGAAATTTATTTGGAAAGAATTGGCTGATGGTACAGGTGGTTCTTGGAACTCAAGTTACAATGCAAGTGCTATTCAATCTGCAATTATAAATGGTTGTGGCGGTACAAAATAATGTAAAATATCTCACCATGTAGAATAATATATTCTATAGAGATAAACATGCTTCTTGGGTAGAGTAATCTGCCTGAGAAGTTTATGAAAATCACCTTAAAATCATTAAAAAATGAATCATAATGGATAATCAATTAAAAAATATATCAACCCAATACCGCAAATTCACAAAAGGACAATATGTAAAATCTCCCCAATTCAATGAGTTTTTAGATTTTTTTGAAGATCAGGATCGTTTGTCCAGAGTACTGTTGCAGGGAGTAGGTATTGTGTGTGGTCTCAAACCAAAACCTATTTATATAGAAGGTCTTTTGAATAGTGTACAGCTTTCTCAGGGTGTCGCTCTTACGACCGACGGAGATTTGCTGACCTTAAATAAGACAAGTGAAGTAAGTACAGAACTGTTTATGAGCGATCTGAAAACGATCAAGATAGACAGTAAAGATTTTACACATTTTAAAGTGTATGATAATTCTAAAATAAAATATCCTGCATTTACGATCGGAACAGACAGTCAGATCGATCTTTGGGAGCTGGCAACAAGCGAAGAGGCAAATTCCGATTTTCAGTCTGTTGAGAGGCTCTCAAATCTGGAAGACAAATACCTTTTGCTGTATTTGGAAAGTGATGAAAAAGAAATTAAACCTTGTAGAGGAGTTGATTGTGACAATCACGGAGTGCAGCAGATCCGAAATCTCAAAGTACTGCTTACTACAGCTGCAGGAATTGAAAATATTCTTCAAAGCGATAAGATTCAAAAACATCCTTTGTTTATAGATGGGGTTTTGGGTGCTGTAAGTCAGGAAAGAGTGATTGTTGAAAGGCTTATTTTGGAAAGAGGAGCTGAAAAACCATTTTATTCTTCCGATCTCAAAGAAATGTATCAGGATGTTTTAGAAAAAAATAATTTTGGTAAAATCGTCTTCGACAGAATTAATGCAATTGCTCAAATAATAGGGATTCCAGGAGTAGATCATCCGGGATTTAAGGCTTTACTTAACGAATGTCTTGCTCAAAAAACAGGCTTTCAGTATGCGTACGATGTAGTGAAAGATTTGATGGATACCTATTCTGAAATCATAAAGTTGCTGCCAAAATCATTTACCAAGTGTTTTCCTGATTTAGTTTCTTTTCCTAAACATGTAATGCTCGGAAAATTAATCTCAGACAAGCAATTGGATTCTGCAAGACATCAGTTTTATAATTCGCCTGTTTTAGATCATGACAAAGAGACCCACAAAGTAAAAGTACTCATCAATTGTTTTAGGCAACAGGCGCAAAATTTCAGATATTCTGATAGTTTTGAAAATGAGGCGCAGATTAAAATTACGCCGTCAAAAGAGCTTAATCCTCTTAGCAATAAAGCGGTTCCTTTTTATTATCAGGTTACAGAAGAGTTTTTGAAAACCTGGAATTTTGATAAAACGAATAATCGGGTTTTTAAAGATAATTTAGGATATGACAGTAGTCTGCTGTCTGCAGATAAGCATATACAGACTCCTTTGAATTTTAATATCGATAATAATTCTTTCTATAATATTGAAGGCCACCAGGGAATGCTTTATCAGGATGTCTTTGAACAGATTAAGCAAATCAGAGATAAGAAACAGTTGGGGTTTGATGTTATGGGCGTCTCTTTACAAGAATTAGCCGATAATAAAGACATGTTTAAAGCTTATTTTAATGAATATGTAGAGAAACATCCGGGATTAGAGCATAAACGCGGAGTCGAGCACGGAGGCAGCTTTATAATTGTTTATGATAAAATTGACGAAGAGTCAAGAGTCGTTGCAGATTTTTCGCTTCCGTACATCTGTTGTACACCAAAAGTTGATGTGAAATTAACGTTACCAGATCCTGTTATCTGTTCCAAAGCGGCGCCGGTACCTTTTACGGTATTTCCTATGAACGGCGATGTAAAAGCTGTTGTTAATGTAGGTTTAGATGGAGGTGTAGAGGTGAAAGAAGGTAAATATTTCTTCAATCCGTTACGTGTAAGTGAGGCTTTGTATAATAAAGATATCAGCTTTACGGTCAACGGAAAACCTACCAATTGCAGTATTAAAGTTATCCCGCAATCTTACATGAATGTAGTGGTTGGTACTATTACTTATCCACCTGCTGGTTCCAGAGAAACAAAGGTAAACTTTAAAGTTTCAGGAAGCGGCTTTAGAAATTACACTTATACCTGGGATTTCTGGGATAATGGTAATTGGGTTAATTTAAATCCGGATGCTGAAGGAAATGTTAGCTACATTTTCCGTGATCTGAATCCAAAAATAATTCCGACGATACGAGTTAATGTAAGTCTTAACGGCTGTACTCAGAATATCATTATAGAAGATTGGTATGATGCTCCTGCTGCTCCGACTGTTGCCATCGATAGTGTTGATTTTTCACGAGAAAATTGCTGTGAAAATATTATTCCTGTTATTAATGCCGGAATAGAAGAATCTACAGATGTTCCTTTATCTGCGAGAGAATTTATATTAGTAGGAAAGGGCAGTGGGCCGTCAACACTTATGTATTCTTGGACAAAGATAAAAGGTCCTGCAGCACAGCTTATCGGAGCCAATCAGGCTAATCTGAAAGTTACCAATTTGGCTGAAGGAGATTATGCGTTCAGGCTTACAGTTCTTCATGCTGAAAGCGGTGTATTTGATAATGCCGAAATAGGAGTGAGGGTATATGTTGAGGATAAATAATGAATACTGTAGAAAGGGGTGGTTTTATGATGATAAAATCATCCCTTATACATCAATGAATAATATAATAACAATAAAAAACATAATATAATGGCAACGGCAACAACGAAATGTAATATTTCATTTCAAATATATTATACTTCTTCTATACCGACAACGGGTGCTACTGCTTCGTTTAGATATAAAATCAAAGATTCTGCAGGCTCTTATACTCAGTACGATATAACTTCTGTACCCGCAAGTGGAGGTGTGATAAGTATCCCGAATATTCAGGTTACCGGTGAATATGAATATATATTAGAGTTATCAGCAAATGGAGTGTCAGATACTCATACAGGTATTTTCAATGTAGAAAAATGTACTCCTCCGGCTTGTGAAACCCCTGTCATAAAGAGCGTGTATCTGGGAGAAGGTGATCAGATAATAATGGATTATCCTGTAGATGAAGCAGATCTTTATGCGATAGAATATCAGATAGCGACCGATGATAAATTTACGAATATTGTTCAGGTGCGGGTGATCATGGGAAGTGATTATACACCGATCGAATTTATTGAGATGAATGATGGTGCTATTACCAATGAAACTGCTTATTACATCAGAGCCAGAAGACACTGTTCAAAATCTGTAGTTTCAGATTGGTCGAATGTATTTGGGTTCAGATCAGGAAAATGGGGCGTTCGAAGAGTTTTAGAAGCCTATTGCTTACCTGCTAACTATGATCTTGATAAAAAAAGTATCTGTCAGACAGGAGGTGTCTGGAAAAAGCAGGTCATTCTGGATACACCAGAACCACGGGCAGGAAGTTTCATTTTCCTGATTGATGGAACAACCTCTGCTATACCTGGAAATTTAAGAGAATTTGAAAGTGATAATCCTGTTGGGTTTAATCAGCATGGAATAAGATGGATCAGATTTGAAGCGCCTGACTGGAGTATAATTTATAATGTAGACCCAAAAATTGGTAAGATCATCGATATTTCGTCTTACTGTGAGAGCTAATCATGAGTCTGAAAACTAATAAAATCCTCAATATTTGAGGATTTTATTCAGTTAAGCAGTTCTTTAATTATCTTCTGTTGTTTTTTCGTCTTGTACTAATAATATTAAAAAGTTTTGCGACATCCTGTAAGTGGATATCAAAATCCTCGTAATATTCATTTAAAGAATGAAGAGTGATAATACCTCTTTCAACATCGTGGTTAACGATTCGCTTTACCAGAATTCCTTTCTCTTTGTGAACGATCACAAAATCCCATTTGTCGTAATGCAGCTTGCTCATCCAGTAATCTTGTCTTATGTTTCTGCACAGAATAATGTCACCTTCCAGATAGCTTTCGTACGATCCGTTATCCATGCTGTCGCCTTTTATTTCAAAACACATGTATTCGCCTCGGTGCTCTACATCGTCAGTAAAAGGAATTGTAGGTAAGCTTTCTATATATTCTTCATCTGCAAAATTGTGCAGATAGCCGGCTTGTGCATATTGATTCGCAAGCGGAACATTCATGATCTTAAGATCTGAGAAAACAACAGGCGAGGCGCCGATATTAAGCTTCTTTTGTTGTTCCTCGAGTAAGTTGGTTACGAAATAAGCCGTTGTTTCTGGTATTTTTCGTTCGCCTTTTTCCCAATATTGTACGGCTCTGGTGCCAACACCTATAGATTTTGCAATATCAGCCTGCTTCATCTTTAGTTTCTTTCTGATTTCTTTGAATTCTAAATAGTTCATTTTGATACGTTTATAATTATTTATAAAAATATACGAAAAATAATCACATTTTTATTTTGAAAAACGAACAATGTTCGTATATTTGTTTCGTTGTTAAGGACGAACGGTACAAATATACAAAAATATATTAATGATTTAAGGTTATTTTAATATTTAAATAATTGATTAGAATTAATTTAATACTTTAAATCAAATAGTTAGATGTTGTTTTCGTAAATATTGTGTCGTGTAATAGAATTTTATCTTTTTATTTTATCAAGCGCTAATTAGAATGAAAATATAATTTTTTACTATAAAAGATGCGAAGATTACGTTTTATGGATTAGTATAAATGTTATTTGTTCGTTTTTTTAATAATCTTAATAATGAAAAAAATGCGTTTATTTTGAAGGGTGTTCAAATTAAACATTATTTAGCTCTCTGTTTTGCCAAAAACACCAAAATGTAGTGTAGCGCTACTGTTTAGTATATAAAATATCGATTAATTATAGCTATCAGTAATACGTTGAATACATCTCAAAAGGCAAAACAGATTTGTGAAAAGCGCACTTGTTTTAAAGGAATTTAAAAGTAAAATGTTGCACTTATTTACAGTCAATTACTGGAAGTGAATATTCGTTATTGAACGGTTTATAAAAAATCGATTCTTTGTAAACACCAATATCGGTATTCGCCAAAAGTGAGATTTAGAAGAAGAAGTTGGGATTTGTATCTGTAGAAAAATACCCGGTACTGGCTTCTTAAAAACCAAAATTAAATAATATAATTAGACATTCGTTTAAAGGCTTTAAAATAGGCCTTTAGAGGTTTCCTGTTGGCTAAAATTAAATAGAAAAAATTAAGCAAAACGGAAACTTTTCTAGTTCAAAAAAAAACTTTTAACCATAAAAACTTTAACCATAAAAAAATGAAACGTAGTAAAGAATTAGTAGAGAAAAGAAAAGATTTTGTTATTGAATATGTAAAGCGTAATCAAAATAAACAGATGAAAGTAATTGTAACCGAATTGACGGAGATGTTGTTTTTGTCGGAAAGAACGATATATAACATCCTCCTTCAGGCTTAGTCGGTGCAATAGTGACTTCAGACTTATATATTCTAAAAGATAGAAAAGGATTCAAAGTTATCACACTTCGGTAGCTCACCCATCGATCATATTAAAAAAGAGGGTTGTCCTGTCATCTTACACAATTTCAGATTTGTATGCAAAATACTGAGGTGAAAATGGTTTTTTGCTTTTTAGTTCGATTGTTTCAGACGAAACCTTGAACCCCGAAAAGCAGGAAACTATTTGATCCCGGATTACCGGAATAGCAATTTAAAAGATAAAAAAAACAATAGCTCATTTAATTAAATTTTAGAAACCATGAAAAAAAAAGAGAAGAAAAAAAATAAGAAAAATAATGAAAAACTTCACAAGCCAAACAAAGACATCAGTGCTCTTATCGACGAATTGGCTTATGTAAATGAAAATGAAAATATTCGAAAAAGCAAAAGATTTTTAGATGATATATACATACTTGATCAGGATTGATCAAACACCTAAGAAGCTTTTAGACAATCGAATTTAAATAAATAATAGATAAAATATAATGAATTTAGATGGTATAAAAGCTCTGTTAATCGGAACTGCAATTGCATTTTCAGGAGGATTATTGCGGGTACTGGTTTCCATACAAAACAAAGAGAAAAAACAATTATGGGAACATTTTGTTACACTTGCGATAGTTGTCATTGTTGGTTTTACCATGAGTTATTTAATGAACAGAGCCGATTTGCATGACAAGTGGTATTCTACAGGAGTCCTGTTTGTGCTGGGCTATGGCTATGATAAATTTTTGAAAATGATCACTACCAATCTTCCGTATTGGATTGACACCACAGTGAGCCTTTTTATTGAAACCCGATATGGCGTTAAAACAGATAGACATACTCATGTAGAAGAAGAAAAGAAAGATGATCTGATTCCGTAGATAATTAGGTAATAAAGAAAAAATAATATTGGGTCACGTGTGTCATTAAAATTAATCAATTGAGACATGCGTTCACCAGATGATTTATCTAAAAGCTTAGAACATTGCAGTAATAGATTCTTAAAAAAGACACTTCACTGCAACTACAGAATACATCCCTTAAAAAGCAAATAATTCTCGAGAAAAAGACTGAATTTTGAACTTGAAAACTTGGAACTCAAGAGACAAGAAAAGGAAAAACTATAAGTGGCTCAGCATTACCTGTTTCTCATCACAAAGTTGATTAACCACTTTTAATTACTCAAATTCTTTAAAAAAAATCGGCCATATCACGGTCTGATTTTTCACTCCAACAGGTAAGTATAAAAAAGCACAACACATAGGGTTGTGCTTTATATACATTTTAAAATAATATGTAATCAAAAAACTAAGTCAATGAAAGCAGCAACACCTGTAGAAAAAGACAATAAAGTCCACCAAAATCAGGGCAAAAACCAAAGGCAGAAAGAGCCATCGGCCATACCTCTGTCTGAGACAGAAGTAATCGGTGCACAGATACAAAAAACTGAGGATTCAGCCACCAAATCAGGGTCAGCAAACCTCAATGGCAGCACTGCAGCCGTTCATGGTTCGCAAACCATCTACGATAAGGGTTCAGAAATAATGTACCAAAAGCATCAAGAGAGCCTTGCCGAAACCGGAGATATCAATCATCCGGACACCAAAAACATAGAAAAAGGATATATGACCACCCTGAGTATAGATCAGGCACGTGATTATAACGACCTAAAATCGGGAACGTATCTGCCAAAGACGGTGGAGGAGCAGGCTGTAAATCACCAGGAGAGTAAAAAGAATAACGAAATAAAACCGAAAGAAAAAACAAAATTAGGGAACAAAGATAATAGCGATGCTTCTTTGGCTGATTTGTCAACTTCTCCGGCTACGCAGTTGGTTGGTGATTTTAACGCTGTTCAAAATAACAGTACGGCACTTTTAAATATTCAGACAGAGAAAGCAACAGGCGAACTTCCAAAAGTAAATGCAAAAATAGGAAGCGCTTTCTCAGGAAATAAATCTAAAGGTAAAGCCGGTAAAGATAAAACTGTAGCAAAATCAAGTAAAAAAACAGTTAAATCTACAGCTCAGAAATCACAGCCAAAAGAGGTTTCTTTCCCACAAAGCGATCCTTTGAAAAAAGTAAATTACTCTTTTAATTCAACAGGATCCAAAAAAGGAACTTTTGAGAGACAGGCACATGATCAGCTTAAGGGAATTCAACTGAATACCTCTGCAATTCCAACAAAAATGCAGCAAAACGCACATTTAGATCTTAGCGGAGAAGCAGATACAGAACACTTGTCAATCGAGCAAAATGATGCTTTACAAGATATGAGTATCAAAAAAAATCAGGCAGCAAAAGATGTTCATAAAGATTATGGTGAAAATAGCATCATCAAAAAACCAAAAGATGAAACTCTTAAATCATCGCGTAAAATAACTTCCAAAGCTGTTAAAAAACAACCTATTGATGCCCTTAAACTCGAAGGTATTGATGAAGCGAATATCAATGCTCAGTTTGAACCAATTATTCAGTCAAAAATTGGAGCCGAAAGTGAGAAATATCAAACAGCTGAAGTAGAGCATAATCAAAAGGTGCTGGAGCAGGAAAAAGCTTCTGAAAATCAAATAAATGAAGAGAAAAATAAGTCGCAGGAAAAACAGCTGAAATCTGTAAAAGACGCTCAGGCTGATGTCAACCAATCAAGAGTTGAATGGCAGAGTGCGCTTGATAAAACAGAATCAGATTTTGCAAAAAAATCTAGCAATCAAGCTAAAACAACACTTGGAAATATAAAAACAGAGAAGAGCAAAGGCGAAACTGCAGCTCAGAGCCATATTAATAAAGCTAATGCAGATGCACGTAAAGAAAAAGAAGCCGCAGATAAAAAAGCTCAACTGAAAAAGGCTGAAGAGGATAAAAAAAGCGGGGGCTTCTTTGGTTGGGTTGCCGATAAAGCGACAGCATTTATTAACGCCCTCAAAGATGCGCTGAACTATATCTTCACCAAGCTCAGAGAAGCGGTAAAAGTTATTTTTGAAGCGGCCAAAAAATTAGTTTTAGCAGCATTAGAAATAGCCCGAAAAGCAATTGTGAGCTTTATCAAAGCATTTGCTTCATTGTTAAAAAGTTTCTTAGACGTTGCTTTGGCAGCGTTCCCTGGTATCAGAGACCGATTGAAGGCTAAAATAGACAAATACGTGGCTGTTGCAGAAAAATTTGTAAACCAAACTTTTGAAGTCTTCAAAAAAGCAGTTGTTGCTGTGATTGATTTCTTGGCAGAAGCAGTAGATAAGCTTATTGGTGCGCTTCAGGATTTTTACAATCTGATTCTTGATGCAGTTAATTTTATTGTATCAGGGATTATAAAAATAATGGAAGGTTTATACAACCTAACAAGTTCGGCTATGGTAATGCCGGATAATTTTATGGGACAAATTTCTGAAGAGTTCTTGGGAATGGATGTAACACAACCTTTACCGTTTGAAAAAACAGCAATGGCTGAGGTTGTAAGCTCAGGATCAGATTCAGAATATGATGATTTGTTAGGTAGAAATTCTTATAACGAAAACGATTTTCATGTTGATCCTGTAGCAAATGACATGGAATTGAGCCCGGAACTTCTTGCGCAATTACAAGGCAGCAACGGTGAAATTAATTTCGGAGCCAATAGTAATACGCTTGATATGTTTAAACAATCTGCTGCCGGATCACAAGAAATGGAAGGTGATGCAACCGCAGCCGAAAAACAAGACATTCCAGCCGATCCATACGCTCAAGCTGATTGGTTTATTGATTATCAAAACAAACAATCACCGCCTAGTACAGATACAGGAAGTGCTTCTGGTAAACAGGCTGCAACAGAAAGCTCAATGCCTGAAGAAATGAAATTGGTTGGTCCTTGGACTCCTTTAGTTCGTATGTATTACCTAAAAGAGCAGATGTGGTCAGGAATTAAGAAAAACTGGGAAGAAAACAAATGGAAGTATATCGGTATCGGAGCTGCAATTGTTCTCGGAATAACAGCATTGGCGATTTTTACAGCAGGAGCTATTTTTGCCTTGATTCCACCTGCACTCGAAATCTTTGCTGCTATAATGATGGCACAAGCTGTTGCAAAAGCGAGTGGTTTCTTCAAGACATTTATGACTGATGGTTGGCTAGGAAAAACAGCTACCGCAGGAAAAGCTTTGGCAAGAGCAATCGGGATTATTTTAGTTGAATTAATTTTTATACTTTTATTCGATTCTGCAGCTTTGTTTAAAGTGCTAAAAACAGCAGCTAAAGGCGGAGTAAAAGGAGTGGTTAATTTAGCCAAAGCGGGAGCGAAAAGTACTCTGAAAGCCGGCAAAAATGCTCTTGTTGCTACCGGAAAAGGATTTGTGAAACAGGCTGGTAAAGCGAAGTTCTTTGTTCAGGGAATAGGAAAAGGAATAGCTAAAGGCGCTAAAAATTTAGACGAGTTAGGCGAAAACTTAGCGAAACGTTTTAAATTCAAAGGATTTAAAATTGTTGTAAAAGGATTTAAATTTTATCTTTACGGAAGCGTTAATCCTTGGGTTTTACTGGCTACAGGTGAAGTGAAACATATTGACAATGAATTAGCACAAGGTAAAAAAATAGGAGAAAAACTTGAAGTAGATGGAATACAGGCACGGTTTATTGGTGATGACATTGAAATTGTATCACCATTAGGAAAAGATATAGCAGATTCAGGATTTACTGGAAGCAGAAATGTTAGGGATATGGCAGCTCAATCTCTTAGTAAAAATAAAAAGATATTTGAAAGAATAGAAAAAATAGATGCCGATGAATTTTTAGATGTTGATACAAAGCTTAAGAAAATAAAAAGTCAATTAAGATCTCCTTCAGCCAATGCCTTAAATAAATTAAAATCTGCTATTAAAAAAGAAATAAAAGATAGAAATAAAAAAGGATTATTACCAGAAGAAGCCATGCCTTCCGATTATCAAGCTCATCACATTGTGCCTAAGGAAATGGAAATTTTTTATGGAAAAGCATTTGATGAATTAGGAATTAATTTAGATGAAGCATTTAATGGAACTATGCTTCCTCCTGTGCACAAATTTGATGAAGTTGTAGAAAAAGCCAGAAATTCCTTAAAAGATTCTGAAATTCCTGCTAATTTTTGGAACAGAGCCAAGCATCAGTCGCATCCTCAATATAATGACATGATAAAAGAAGATTTAAGTCAGATGTTTAAAGGATTTGAAAATTTATCTAAAAGCGAAAAAGAATTAGTAAAGGCAAGGTTTTATAAGGTGATAAAAGAAAGAAAAACTTGGCTAGAAACATTAACCGCTGAAAATACTTTGATAATATTAAAATAATAAAAAAAAATATGAGTTATTATTTGCTAAGACATGAGATTAACGAAGACGACATTTACGTTAATATTGAGCAACAGGGACCATTAGAATTATTGTCGGAAGGAAAAACGCCAAGAATCTCTAAGATATATTATCAAGGTAAAAATAGTACAGATTATATTTCACTTGGAGGTTTTGGAGTATCTTATAATGCTATGTCGTTTTTTAAAAAAGAATGTGGAGAAAATGTTAGTTTTGTTCCCACTGTAATATATAGTAAAGATACTGACGAACCATTAAATATTTACTTGATGAAGATAAACATTGAACTTGATTGCGTAGATTACGAAAAATCGGAACTTTTCGTTTTAAGTGATAAGATAATAAGAGGAGTAGATAAAATGGTATTAAAAACTGATATTAATGAAGATATTTTTACTATTAAAAATCTTTCAAGAATATTTATAAATGAGAGTTTGAAAGATAAAATGATTAATTATGGCTTAAAAGGTTTTGAATTTGTTCCTATTGAAAAATTTACTTTTTAGTTTAAATTATTCTTGAAATGTCTTTTTTTTAACCAAACAGCCACAAAATTTACTTTTGTGGCTGTTTCAACATCTTGAAATTTAGGTGAAAGCTTAGCAAAACGCTTTAAATTTTATCTTTACGGAAGCGTTAATCCTTAGGTTTTATTGGCGAGTGGAAAGTTGGAATTTGTAGATGATCCAAAATTAGGAAAAGTTGGTGATAAGGTAAAAGTTGGTACAGAAGAAGCATTCATTGTTGGAAGTCATAGTTCCAAAGGAGCTGAAAGCGCAAAAGAAGCATTGGAGAAAGGAGGTGTTAGTAGGTTTGTTGATGATCTGGTTGAAATATCTGATGATGTTGATGCACTAAAAGCTAAATTTGATGAACTAGATCTAGCTCCAAATGCAAAAAATATAATTAATAAGGGGAGTAAAGACCCTGCTTGGTTCAGCAATCCAAACATATCTCAGGCGGCAAAAGATGCGGCAAGAAACAGATCTCAGCTTAGAAAGAATCTTAAAACACCTCTCGGAGAAGAAGCACATCATGCACTTTCTATTTCAATTATGGGTAAAAGTAAAGCATATCGAGATGCTGTTGATTCAGGATTTGAAATTAATACTATAGTAAATGGTATAAATCTTAAAAAGTATAGTAAATCGTTAGGGTTAACTGACGGAGTGCACGCGAGTCATCCTTTTTATGATGATGCAGTTAATAGGATATTGAAATCATTTTCAGATGAATTCATGCATCTTCCTAATTATACTAAATCTATGTCAAAAGGCTTTGTAGAAGAATTATCTACAAGAATGCTAAAAGAATTAGATGTATTATCTAAACAGAGAGGAATAAAGGTTGATGATTTATTTAGACAAGGAGATGGAATGGGTAATTTAAATTCAGAAGCAATATACAACGATGTATTAGAAAGTTTTTTAAAAAAATATTAAATAATGAGAAAGGTAGTTTATTATAGTTTAAGATTGTCAACAGAAAGTGAAATTGTAGGCACTTGGCCACAATTGGATGTGCCACAAAAATATTTTAAAGTTCCTAACAACTTTGAGATACTCTCGTCGAGATCTTTTCCTGAGAAATCTCCCAATTTGGAAAATTTTATTTTTAAAAGTGGTTCAAAAATAACGGATTTATTAAGTTCATATTTACCGGATTTAGATATTGGTGTTTTTGTAAATCAAAAATTTAAAGACTTAATATTGAAATTTTACATTAAAAACTTTCAGTTTTACAACTGTTCGTTAATTGCTGCTGACAACGACTTTACTAAGAAATTGGCTGAAGATACTTATTTTTTTCTTCATCTGATACATGTAAATGAAATTGTTGATTTTAGTAAATCGGTATTTAAAGATTTAAAAACAGGCGAAATAATTTCTGTAGATAATGAAGAACAAAGATCTCCGTTTTTACGCCCTGTGAAATTATTTTTAAAAGAAACACCTGATTTGTTTCGTTCTCCTTTCAATATAGCCCTTTTAGTTTCAGAATCACTTAAAAAAGCTATAGAAGAAGCTAATATTTCTGGTGTATGGTTTGAGGAATTTAAAGGGAATGAATTCTATACTGAAGAATAAAACAGAAATTTAAAAAATGAAATTAAACCGAAACTCTAAAAAAGTTTCGGTTTTTTTATTTTATGAGTTGCTTACACTCAAACTTCATAATGATAAATTATATCTTTATGGAAGTGTTAATCCTTGGGTTTTACTGGCGAGTGGTGAAATTACAGAAGTAAAAGAAGTAATAAATAAAGGAGGTAAAAAAGTAGGTCAAAAAGGAGAGTTTACTACTATAGCAGGTGAACAAATTGAGGGAATCCTTATCGGGACAGGAAGAGGAACAAGAAAATCTAAATTTGTAAGAGCTATAGAAGATGGAACTCAAGATGCAGATGAATTCTTGAAATTAGCTGATGACTCTGCTAGACAACAGCTCATACGAGGTGTAGATGCATTTAATTATGAAGAAGCTGTAAACGATATGGTCAAAAAGTTGCTGATATTATTAAAAACAGAAGCAGTATTGCTAAAAATGCCGGAAAGCATTTGGCTAAAGAGTTTGAACAGGCTCACCACTTAATTCCAATAGAATTGATAACCAATGAAAAAGTTGGTAAGTTTATACAAAAAGCTATAGAAGGAGGTTTTGAATTTAATGGAAAGATAAATGCGAAATGGCTAAAACAGTTTAGTAGTAAATTCGAGCATCTAAAAAATGGAGTACATGCAAGCCATCCACAGTATACAAAAGGTGTTGAGGATATGATTGGGTCTATTTTACTGACATCTGGAAAAGGCATTGATGAAATTACAGAAAGTCAAGCTAAGATGATGCTAGAAAAAATAGCCTCACAAGTATTGAAGAAGATAGAAGAAAATCCAACAATAAAAATTAATGAATTATTCTAAAATTCTCTATTAAGTTATGTTAAAATATTATCGAATAAATTATTCTGTAGATCAGGATAAAACTGGTTGTAAAGAAGCGCAGATTTACGACTTTTATAATAAAAGTTTAATCAAAGAATCTGAAATTAAAAAATATAATGATAATCGCAAAAACAGATTTATTGATACAAGTCAAATTAATATAGATAATTTTGCTTTAAACGCAGAAGCAAATCTAACTGATGTTCTAAATAGTAATTATTTATTTCTAGATGGCTTTTTTATTAGTAATAAGTTGAAAATACTATTTGAAAATAGTATAATTAAAAATTGTATGTTTCTAAATACGAGTTTATATAAATATAAAAATTTGATTAAAGATTATTATTTTTTTAACGTAATAGATACTGAAAATATTGATTATACTAAAACTATTTTTAGAGTTGATTCAACCCTTGTTTCATGGCGTGATGGAGGTAAAGAAATTGTAATCAATAATAAAGAAGAATTATTTGAGAAAGGGTGGGAAGTTGTATTAGATGATGCCACAAAAACTATTTTGCCTAAAAAAGCTTATATAAATCAATATACAGATATTCTAAGATTTGCTAATTCACATCTTATTTACTGTTCAGCACTTCTCAGACAAAAAATAGAAGAAGAAAAGCTCACTGGAATAGTGTTTGAAGAGACAGATATAGAGTTTTATCTAAATGAATAAATTGGTTCTACTGTTGAATAGAAACTCCGCAAATTTTAATTTGCGGAGTTTTTTGTAAATTAAAAGAGTTTGAATAAACGCACCACTTGATTCTAATCGTATTGAAAACAAATCAAAAAGTTGGTGGACTTAATATACAAAAAGCAATAAATGCTGGTTTTGAAATTTAATGGAAAGATAAACGCAAAATGGCTCAAACAGTTCAGTAGCAAATTTGAACATTTGAAAGACGGAGTTCATGCAAGTCATCCACAATATACTGAGAGATTATTTAATTACATAGAAAATGTCGGAATTTATAAATATCTAGATGACATTGGAAAAACTAACATAGATGATTTAACAAAACTAGAGTTAGAATTAAGTAAATCACAAATGACAAATCAGCAAATTGTTCATTCATTTATTAATTTCGCTAATTATACCGATGAATTTTTTGAAGCTTCTTTTAGATATATACAGATGATATGGGACAAAGTTTAACTAAAGATGGATTGGAAGAATTTACAGAACAGTGGTTACAAAATAATCCATATCGTAACGCAGCAAGAGAGTCAATAAGAAATAGCATGAGATAATTCAATTTATAAAAAATGAAAATATACTTTTTACTTGGAGTGCCAGTAACTGGAGCATTAAGCCCAAATACAGTTAAAACGGAAGTTATTATTTGTGAATCTTGCAAGAGAAGAAAAACACAATACACTAATATTACTTATGTTTTTGATAGATGGAGAGGAGAAGATATTATTAGTGGATCTGCACAATTTTTCATTTCCCAACGGTTAAAAGAAAAGTTAGATGAGAGAAATATTAAGGGATTTGAACTGACTCCTATAAAAACTTCCTTTTCTGAACAAAGAGGAGGAATTCGTAAATTTGGAAAAGGGGCATATCAAAAAGAATTACCTAATTTTTATTATTTTGAAATTATTGGAAGAGCAGAGGGAGATATTGATGAATGGTTTAAAATTATTGATCCAAATGAATGTCCGAAATGTAGAGCCAATAAAAAAATGTTATCACGAGATGGAATAAGATCCATGGGAAACCCTGAATTAACAGGAGGGGAAGATATTGAAAAACCCCTCTCAAGAAATGTATATAAAAAAAGTTGGCAGGGAGATGATATTTTTTTACTTCAAGACGGTTTAAATCTACCAATTGTAACACAGAATTTTATTGATTGTCTTTCAGAATTGAATATAAAAGTTAATGAAAGAGAAGGTGTGTGGTTTCGTCCTGTTAATTGGATTGACGAAAAAAAAAATATTATAGAATAATTAAATTCTAGCTTTATAATCTACTCCGCAAAATATAAATCATTTTGCGGAGTTTTTTATGCAACGTTCTAAAATTATTGTAAAAGGATTTAAATTTTATCTTTACGGAAGTGTTAATCCTTGGGTTTTACTGGCGAGTGGAAAGTTAGAATTTGTAGATGATCCAAAATTAGGCAAAGTTGGTGTGTCTCAAGCAAATTGGTACACAGCAATGGCCTCGAAAAGAAGATCATGAAAAACGAGCTACAATATTAAAAGAACATGCACAATTACAATATGACAAAGCTCCTGAGTCTAATAAAGACAAATTAATGATGAGCGTAACACTAAAAGTAGTATAAAATGATACATCAAAGTTTTATTAACGTATTAGGACAACCTAAAACAATTGGCGAAATAGAAGTCACCTTATTAAAAGAAAAATTTGAAAAACAATTAAGTTATTTTAAAGACAATGATGTTCTTTTAGAGTATTTAGAACACTATGGAGAAGCTGTTTTTAAAGGAGGTTTTTTTTCTTTTATAAATCCATTGGATTATGATATCCAATTGAAGCAATTTCCAAAATTAAAAAATCAATCTATTATGCCATTTGCAAAAACTGCTATGGGAAACTTTTATTTAATTGGCGAAGTAGATGATGAAGTTTGTCTTGCTTTCTATAATATTCATACAGAAGAGTATAAATATGTTGATTATGAGTTCACCTTATTTTTTACAACATTGGCGGGAGGTAAGTATCATAGAGAGACCGAGGCATATGGATTGATAGAAATTCCAGCATTAGAAAAATATGGACCTGTAGAAATAGATGAGTGTTTAACGTTTGTACCAGCCTTAGTTCTTGGTGGTGATGAAGATATTAGAAATATACAGAAAGTAAAATTAAAAGAAAATTTAGAAATATTATCACAAGCTTTTAGTTAAAGTATTTATATTAATTTTTTATAAAAAGGCTCTCGCTGCCGCACGAATCCTTTCGTGCGGCTTTTTATTATCCAACATATTCTCAAAAAGTTTTCATCATTATAAAAATATAATTGATGAATTGTAACCATAAGTTCCACGATTCAAGAATTATATTTCACAATTTTGCTTTTGTATGTTAGCTGAATGTTTTTAAAAACTTAAATCATATTTTTGTTTAAAATGTCTGACTTATAATGTTAAACCACACGAAAGAATTCGTGCAGTAGCGGGGGCATTTAAGGATTTTGATTTGTTTGAAGATAGAATGACAAGATATTATTCATTGAATCGGACTGGAAAAGAATCAGAAAGAGATGCGGGAATTACTAACATTAATACGATGAGTATAACAACAACTAGCCGACTTGTAACTTTTAAATTTAAATAATACGATATGTTAGAAAAATTTGAAGATTTTATTACTGATTTAAAAAATAATTCCTTTGTTA
Source organism: Chryseobacterium indoltheticum (assembly GCF_003815915.1). Lineage (NCBI taxonomy): Bacteria > Pseudomonadati > Bacteroidota > Flavobacteriia > Flavobacteriales > Weeksellaceae > Chryseobacterium > Chryseobacterium indoltheticum. The sequence goes on along the minus strand of NZ_CP033929.1, from coordinate 3,181,167 downwards.
TAGTTAGGGAAGATAATGTAGAAGATAATAGAGAATTACTTGAATACAGAGATGCAGAAGGAAATTTTGAAGAGGTTTATGAAGAAATGAAAATAAAAGTACCGGAAAAAGATTGGGAATATGAAGACTTAGGTGCCTTGAGCCTTGATTGGGACGCAGTTACCGATCAATCCGATGAAGCATATCTTTGGGGTGGTTTTCAGCTTCATAATTTTTCGTCTGCATTATCATCCCCTTCTGATTTTTGGGAACCTTATAATGAAGGTCGTCGTTTTTGGGAAAATAATCCACAGCCTGAAGCTGAGGCTATTTGGAAAGATTTTTTGCCTAAATTGAATTATATCAACGGGTCTGGTCATGGCAGTGATGGTACTTTTGGCTGTATATTGCGAGAAGAAGGCGTATATCCATGTCCTATGTATTTTTATGATTCAGGAATTTGGTTTGAGTTAAATATGACCCTTGAAGAATATTACAATACCATGCTCCAATGTAAGGCGGTCTACTACTGGCAGTATTTTTACATTGACACAGAAGAAATCGTAAAGAAACTAGGTAATTTTAAACCTGTCTTTATAGAGCATGGAGGGCAATATCTGGAAGGGCCACATGCATTTGATGATAAACTGAGAGACGGTACTATTTCTACTTCAGTCGAGGGTGTTTTGTTGCAAATGAAAAACATCATTAAACGCTTCCCTAAATTATTTCCAGATGTAGATTTAGCTTATTTCAAAGAAAGATGCGATACTTTAGAAAAAGCTTTGAACAAATAAAATTCAAAAGCGAAATTTCTTAGAAGTTTTCTATACTGCCGCACGAATCCTTTCGTACGGCTTTTATTTTCTAATCACTTTCTTAAAAGTTTATTTTATAAAAATATAATTGATGATTGTAACTATAAGTTCCACTATTCAAGAATTATATTTCACAATTTTGCTTTTGTATGTTAGCTGAATGTTTTTAAAAACTTAAATCATATTTTTGTTTAAAATGTCTGACTTATAATGTTAAACCACACGAAAGGATTCGTGCAGTAGCGGAGGGATAAAGAAATTTTAAACTCAGGATTGAATGACATTGATACCTTAGAGAAAACTAATAGAATAACATTTTAAAACTCGTTTTATGAAAATCTTAGAGAAATTAGAAGGGCTGATTTTTGAAATTTGCAATAATGATAAAATAAATATAGAAAACAATAACATTGATAAAATTAAAAATAGAACTTTTTTTAGCCAACGGATTTTATCAAATGCTAAAGAATTTATGAAAATAGATTTTCCAGAAGAAGATTATCAATATCATACTATAAATGGTTTAATCTTGGATTGGGATTCTACTACCAATGACTCAGACGAAGAGTATCTTTGGGGAGGGTTTGACATTTTAGGTCTTTTCGAGTCTTTAGGTTATCCCTCTCATTTCTGGGATATTTACAACAACGACATCCGTTTTTGGAAAAATAACCCACAACCCGAAGCAGAAGCCGTTTGGAAAGAATTTTTACCTAAACTTAATTATTTTCATAAATCAGGTCATGGAGATGATGGTACCTATGGCTGTATATTGCGAGAGGAAGGAGTTTATCCGTGTTCTATTTATTTTTTCGATTCGGGTATCTGGTTTAAAATGGATATGAGCCTTGAAGAATATTACAATACCATGATTTACTGCAAAGCAGTTTACTATTGGCAATACTTTTATATTGATACACAGGAAATTGTTCAAAAGTTAGGTAATTATAAACCTGTTTTTATTGAATATGGCGCGAAATATGTTGAAGGACCACACCCATTTAGTGATAAATTTAAAGATGGTACATTTACTTATTCGGCAGAAGGCGTTTTACATCAAATGAAGAATGTTATTAAACGTTTTCCGAAATTATTTCCAGATGTAGATTTAGCTTATTTCAAAGAAAGATGCGATGCTTTAGAAAAAGCTTTGAACAAATAAAATTCAAAAGCGAAATTTCTTAGAAGTTTTCCATACTGCCGCACGAATCCTTTCGTGTGGCTTTTATTTTCTAATCACTTTCTTAAAAGTTTATTTTATAAAAAAATAATTGATGAGTTGCAACGATAAGTTCCACTATTCAAGAATTATATTCACAATTTTGCTTTTGTATGTTAGCTGGATGTTTTTAAAAACTTAAATCATATTTTTGTTTAAAATGCCTGGCTTATAATGTTAAACCACACGAAAGGATTCGTGCAGTAGCGGAGGGCTGTGGATTATGAAGCATATATTATTATGGACAATAAAAATACAGGCGAAGTGATTAGATCAAAAACAGCAAATGCAGATATTTGGTTAGACGATTTATTTAAAAAATAGAACAGGGAATGAAAAAAATAGTAGAATTTTTAAAGCTTTTATTTGAAAAAGAGCAGGAAGCAATTTTTTTAGAATATCAAAAAGATAAAATTGAAGAATATAATATTTTTATAGAAGAACAGATAAATATACATTTTGAAAATTCCTATGAAAAAAGTCTTGGAAGAGCTATACCTTTCAATTTAATTGGGAAAATACATAATCCTGCTTCTGACAGATTTTATAAATCAAAAGAGAATGCTTCATATCCAACCCAACGTAATCTTTATAAGATAACTCATTATCAAAATGGAACTTATGGAGATTTATGGGCTTGTTTTGTATCTGTTGATAATCCTGGAACAGGACAAACAAAAATATTACATTCGTGTTTTATAGTTACATTGATAGATGAAGACTTAAAGATTGTTGCTCAATTTAATCCAGATAGGGATACAGGAAAATGGGCTTTTGTAGGAGGAGATAGAGAATTAAAAATGTATAAACTAGGCAAATTACTTTCTATTGAACGATATTTAGAACCAGTAAATGATGATTGGGGTAAAGAACAGTATAATAAAGATATTTAACAAAGCACTTACAAGCTTTTCACAAGCGAAACCAATTAGGGTTTCGCTTTTTTACTGAATGTAAAAAAAATAAAATTGTTACTTTTGACATGACGGTTGCTGCAACCTTTGAAGTTTTACCAGATGATAAGCTGATAGAAACCTTACAAGAAGCAAAACCAGAACTGAATAATGATGATAACGCCTTGAAAGCAACGCTGAGAAAATTAAACGAAAAGCAAGATCCAAGAAGAGTTGAGATTGTTTTTTACAAAGCAATTGTTAACGAGGGAGATAAGACTGTTTTAGAAACAGTTAGAGCTCAAACAGAACATGGTGATATTTGGTTGAATAATTTATTTGGTATAAAAGAATAGTATTAATGGAAAAAATAAAAGAATTTTTATCCTTTTTATTTGAAAGGGAACAAGTTGCTATCGATTATGGTAATAGGAAAGATGATTTTGAGAAATATAATGTTATTGCAAAAGAAATTAAATCTTATATGAGCGATATTACTGTTGGCTTTGGCGTACCTGTTTTAGAGAAACCTGCTCCAGATTTTTTTTATGATGAAGGTGCTCCATATCCAACCCCACGTCATCTTTATAAGATAAGTCATTATCAAAACAAAGATTATGGAGATTTATGGGCTTGCTATGTTTCTATTGCAAATCCGTACAATAATATTACAGGCATAGATGATTGCTTTATAGTAACAGAAATAAATGGAGAGCTAAAAATTGTTGCTAAATTTGGACCTGATATAGATCAACCTAAATGGAAATTTTATGGTGGAGATAGGGAATTAAAAATTAATAAATTAGGAAAATTACTAAGTATTGAGCGTATTATGGAACCTATCGATGATGCTTGGAGTATGGAACAATACAATAAAGAAATTTGATAAAACTATTTATCTTTCACAAAAGCGAAACTTCTAGCTTGAAGTTTCGCTTTTTTTTATTGAATTTTTTAAAAATTAAAATTGTTACTTTTGACATGACCGTTGCTGCAACCTTTGAAGTTTTATCAGACGATAAGTTGATAGAAACATTACAGGAAGCAAGAGCGGAACTGAATAATGATGATAAAGCTTTGAAAGCTACATTGAAAAAATTAAATGAAAAACAAGACCCACGACGTTGTGAGACAGTAGATTATGAAGCATATATAGTAATCGATAATAAAGATACAGGCGAAGTGATTAGATCAAAAACAGCAAATGCTGACGTGTGGTTGGATAAATTATTTAATAAATAGTTATATAAATGGAAAAAATTAGAGAATTTTTAATAGAGTTATTTGAAAAGGAACAAAAAGCAATTTTTTTGGAATATAGCAAAGATAAAATTGAAGAATATAATATTTTTATAGAAGAGAAAATAAATATTTACTTTAAGAACCCGTATGATAAGGATTTAGATAAGATTATCCCTTTTAATTTGATTGGAAAATTACATAACCCTGCTTCTGACAGATTTTATAAATCAAAAGAGAATGCTCCATATCCAACACCACGTCATCTTTATAAAATAAGTCATTATCAAAATGGAACTTATGGAGATTTATGGGCGTGTTTTGTTTCTATTGCAAATCCGTACAATAATATTACAGGAATAGATGATTGTTTTATAGCTACAGAAGTAGATGGAGAGCTAAAAATTGTTGCTAAATTTGGACCTGATATAGATCAACCTAAATGGAAATTTTATGGTGGAGATAGGGAATTAAAAATTAATAAATTAGGAAAATTACTAAGTATTGAGCGTATTATGGAACCTATCGATGATGCTTGGAGTATGGAGCAGTACATTAAAGATATTTAACAAAGCACTACAAGCTTTTCACAAGCGAAACCAATTAGGGTTTCGCTTTTTTTATTTTTAAAGTTGGAAATCATTACTTTTGATTTAACGCTAGCCTCTACTTATCAGGTATTAGAAGCAAGATCCGTTGATAGAAACATTGAAAATGGAGGATACTGGTAATATGATGCTTTTCAGTAAAACCAACAAAGTCCTAATCGGGGGATAAGTCGTTAACTTTGCTGGCGCGAAGGGTCACTTTGTTGGTTAGGTTGTTTTGTTAAAATTAGGAATTTACTACTTTACAAATCTAAAGGCTGTCGCACGAATCCTTTCGTGTGGCTTTTATTTTCTAATCACTTTCTTAAAAGTTTATTTTATAAAAAAATAATTGATGAATTGTAACTATAAGTTCCCCTATTCAAGAATTATATTCACAATTTTGCTTTTGTATGTTAGCTGGATGTTTTTAAAAATTTAAATTATATTTTTGTTTAAAATGTATGACTTATAATGTTAAACCACACGAAAGGATTCGTGCGGTAGCTGTGAGAGTTGGTTAAAAAAAGGAGACATATATTTTGATGATCAAGGTAGAGAATTGATGAAAATTTCTAAATTAGATAGATTTACCAAAACACCTGATTATCGTGAGATATTTGCGCTAGCCAACAGAGCAGATATTTCCAATGATGTTATTCATCATCTTATTGAAAAAGGTTCTGATTTTGCGTATCTTTTTGAAAAAGAATTGATTAATGCTCCAAAAAGTTTGAGAGCAATACCAAAAGGAAATATTAATAAAATTCTGCACTTGTCAGATATACGAATCGCGTGGAATGAGGTTTATAGTCATATAGATGAATTGAAGATATTAAATATGATTAATGATGCGGGTATAAAAACAAGAATAGTTGATTTTGCTGCAAAAACAGATGTTTTCATAGCAAGATCTCTAGATGATATTGCAAGAGCTGAATTGAATGCAGGAAGACAGTTGACAGAAAACGAAATAGGAACGATTACTAATAATTTAAAACATTTACTTAACTAATGAATAATAAAGAAAAAATATTCACATTCAATTCAAAAAGTTGGATAGGTAATTTAGGAAAAAAAAGTTCGAGAGTACAACAGCCTAAATGTCAGATATGTAATAGAGAGTTAAAAGAAGAAATTAGATATTCGAAAGTTGAATTAGAAATTGAAAGATATGAAGGCGAAGATATGATTAGTGCTTCTAATATTTTAATTGTTTCGGAAAATCTATACAATGCGTTAATAAAGTCTGAGATTAAAGGTTTTGCACCAATAAAGGTAAATAAAGTAAAGCATAAATATGGTAATGTTGATATTAAAACAGTTCCTACATTGGTCTATTTAGCTATTTTGGCTCCAGCTGTTAGAAATATACCTATAGCAAGTGATTTTACGGGTATTTGTGAAGGTTGTAATTTATATTTAAATCAATATAATGAAGAAAAATCAAAATTAATCATTAGAGGTACTGAAGAAAATGCAATTCATCTGCAGGTCATTCATGACTCATATGAAGGGGCAGATATTTTTAATTTTGCAGACCATGGAGAGGTTGGAGTGACCCAAAAATTTCTTGATGTCATCAAAGGCTTCAATTGTCCAGAAAATATTGTTATTCCTGCCGAATGGATATAATATTTTTTTAAATAAACTAACAAGCATCTCATTATCGGGATGCTTTTATTATTTAACCACTTGTCATTTAAAATTTTAACTAAATTCGGGTTCAAGAAAATTTCCTTTAAATATGGAAATGTTAATATATAGTAATACAATAAAGGATTACAAAAGCGGATGATATAGGACAATTTACAATTAAAGAATTTGATATAACAAGATAAAAAATATGGAAAAAATTAATTTACATAAGGTTGATTTGCCTGATGTAATCAAAGAAAATTTTGATTGGTTAAATGGGAAATTACACAAATCTATTAATAAGTCAAAAGAAATGTTTAGGTTTCTGTTTTATGTATATAGAGATTCTTCAGAGCTATTACAAATGTCTGTTTTGGAGAAACCAGAAGTATCTCAGCAAAAGTATTGGTCTACTTATGGACTTAACTGTATTAGTGAATTTTGTCGATTAGCCCATTTTCCAGGCGAAGTAAAAGAAGCGCAAATAGACGAAAGTGGTTTATTCCCTATTAAAGTGGAAGAAACAAACCAGCACATCAATATTTTGAGAGCCCTTTTTATGGCGACTATTGCAAGAGACGAAGAAAAGCAAAAAATTATAGCTAGTAGCCCACTTTATTTATGGGAAATGAAAGAAGAAAATCAAAATAAAGGTAATTTTGTAACGTGTTTTTTATTGTTAATGAAAGAATATTATACAAACAAAACATTTAATGAAGAACTTTTTGAAAAATCTCAACAAGATTTAATCTCAATGAAATCTGAAATAGGTCCTGATGTTAAGCAAAAATTTTGGATCTATTACATGAATAAGTTTTTAATCGCTTTCAAATCTTTAGTTGATGAAAATGAAGCAGAGTTCAATCAGAATTTAATTAAAGCAATTCATGCTCATAAAGAGGTCTGGAGTCAAAAGAAAGCTTTAAATCGTGGTGGAACTCCATTATGTAGGGAAAACGAAGGATTTTTATCGTGGGGCTGTACAGCTTTAGCTGCTATGGCTCATGATAAAGGCTGGAAACTTGAAGTTGAGTCGGATTATATGCCAAGTTTTATGGTTGATGGCTCTATAAATAAGTAAAATTATTTTTATTTCAATAATAAGCATCTCGTTATCGGGATGCTTTCATTGTTAAATTATATGACATTTTAAATTCCCACGCTGCCGCGCCAATTCTTATAAAAAGATCAGGAAAAACCGTATTTTAAATACATTTTTCTACTATAAAATAGTCAGTTGACATTTTGCATCAGACAGTCAGCTTCTCGAATTGGTCAGATGGTTTTCCTAAGTAGCAAGAAGGCTTTCCGACCCAGTCAGATGATTTTGCGAAACAGACAGATGAATTCCCACACTAGTTAGATGGCTTTGCGGATCGGTTAGATGTTTACTTTAAGTAGCAAGAAGGCTTTCCGAACCAGTCAGATGATCTTGCGGAACAGGCAGCTGAATTCCCACAATACTCAGATGGCTTTGCGGATCGGTTAGAGGTTTATTTTAAGCAGCAGGAAGGTTTTTCGACCCATTCAGATGATTTCCGGAACTAGTTAGATGACTTTTCGAAGGTGTACAATCATTTTTCGAAGTGATCAGATGGTTTCCGGAACGAGTACGTTGTTTTTTCTTAACTGTCGCATGAATTATTTATGATGCGTGTTAATATTACAGACCAACAGTTCGAAATTTATTGAAGAGAAATATCTGCATTTTAGAATTTTCAGTTTTGTGTATTCAAAAAACTCTCTATCTTTAAACAGGTAATAATATCTAAAAAAACCGTTGTGCATTTTGAATCATTGTCTTTCGAAAATCCTAATTAACCTCAGTTCGGGATAAGAGATTCTGATAATGTTTTTAAATCATTAAACGTAAAAATTTTATAATTAAACTATTTATTTTAGAAAGCAAAGGCAAATAAATGCGCTTCGCAAAGCTTGAGCAAAAGCTTTACAAAATCAATTTGTTGGTTCTTCTTTGCTAACTTTATTATAAAAGAATAAAATTCACCTTTGCGTTAAATGTATAATCGACTCAAAATTAATATTTTACCATTATTGCTTAACCCGAACTCAGTTAATTAATATTTGAATCAATAAAAAAACTTATTAAAACTTTAAACCATGAAAAAAACACTAATCATCTGTTCCCTTTTGTTCAGTCTCTCTATTGTAAGCGCACAAACGATAGAATCCGGAAGTCGTAATACTGCAGGGTATATCAAAAGTGACGGAACTATAGAAAACAAGAGTCATTCTACAGTAGGCTACATCAAAAGCGACGGTACAATCGAAAATAAAAGTCACAGCACTATTGGTCGCATCAAAAGCGATGGGACGATAGAAAACAAAAGTGGCTCTACTGTTGGGTATGTAAAAAAAGACGGTACGGTAGAAAACAGCAGCCACTCAACCATTGGTTACATCAAAGACAATGGAACGGTAGAAGGCAGTAGTCATGGTACTATTGGCTATGCCAGTGGAATTAAAAAAGAGTGGGCAGCGGTAGCTTTTTTCTTTTTTAAATTAGATTAAAAGATAGACTGTCCCATTGGGGATATCACATTAAAAAAGTAAAGCCTGGATTTTATAATTCAGGCTTTTTTTGTGCGTGTAATTCTAATATTAGATTCCAATTTAAAATCAGCATGGTTTGTTTCAATATTTCATGCTAAGTTACTGCAACTACCAATCAGAGCGGTTCGAAAACTTTCCTAAGAATGAAAAAAGGATGAATTTTGGGTTTTAAAATCTAACAATTATTTATCTGATTCTGAATACAATAAAGATTGCTGAAACTACAGATCAGAGAGGCCTCAAAACTTTTTTAAGAATAAAAAAAGTATGAATTTTGAACCTTAAAATTAAGCAAAAACTCATCTGTTTAAAAAAGAATATATCTTCTGAAACGACACAACGGAAACGCAATTTTTATACGTAAACGAAAAAGATAAGTTTTAAGCTTAAAAAGCAAATAACAATAAGAGCAGAACAGTATTTTCTAAGAAAATAAGCGGCAAAGAATATTAAAATATTATGGAAATAGAAGAATTAACAACACGGGATCAGTTAAAAACATATTTTGAAACAGGTAAATATCCTACACAAAGCCAATTTTCGGATTTGATAGATTCTTTCACACTTAAGGAAGATGTAATGACCAATAGAGAAGCAATAATTCTTGCCAATAGATTGGCGTCTATTGATAATGCATTCATTTACTATTTTACAAATAACATTGAAAATTTAAAATTTCCTATAGTTATAAGTTCACAGGATGAAGAAGATCAGGTGATCACACTAGAAGAAACCAATAGTCTCAGGGTAAAGCAATTCTTATTAGGCAGTGCTCCTTATACATTTAAAACAAAAAAAATCTCAGAAGGAAATCTAAAAGAAACAGAATATTATGGCTTGGAATATCAATTAAATCAGAATTATTTCATCTATAGATTGTTCGGGAATAATCTTAATACAATTCCTGAAGGATTTGAATTTGGAAAGCTGGATAATATTGGTTTACCCATACAAATTTCAAAAGGAGATTATGGAAGGAGAATAAACGTTGTAAACACAAGCGTTAAGTTCGTTAATAAGACAGAAGTCTCTATTCAATATAGAATTGAAGCCGCTGGATGGAGTGATAGATACAGAGATGAAGACACCGTTACCGATCATTATGATATTGGAGATTATTTAGTTTTTTATTACAATGCAGATCTTAGGAAAACCGATCAGTCAATACAGTGTGATATCTATGATGAAGATAATGGTAAACTCTTAACGACAGGCTATTTACATGCAGGACAAAATCAAACCTCTTGGAATGGAGGCCAGATAGTGGAAGTAAGAAATGCAAGAATCGAATGTTATTATTCTGCAGGTGAAAAATAAACAAACGGTAAAAAGAGCTCAGGAACAATAAGTATAGATAACAAACAATCAGTCATTATTCAACAAGCTGTTCATATTGCATTACCTCTTATTAGATTAAAAAAGAAATTGTAGCAACCCATACCGGAACAGCAAGCCCCTATTATTTCGACGATATTATATTATGGCTAATTCTCGACCGATGAGCCTGTGAGGGTATGCTATTGCTGAAACACAACTTTTATAATACTAACCAAAAATTAATAAACGATATGTCAATACCATTAGATACAATATACACCTACTTTGAAACTGGTGATTTCCCGACTCAGGAACAGTTTAAAGAATCTTGGTCATCATTTTGGCATAAAGATGAGCCTGTCCCTACAAATAAAATTGCAGGATTAGATAGCTTGCTGCAAAATAAAGTTGACAAAAATAGATATGAGCTCCATTTGGCAGATGCCAATGCGCATACTTCATTTTTAGCCAGGAGAGACGCATCTAATCTGAATAGTGACAATGTACAGTCCTGGAAAACAATGCTTGAAGTAGGGAATTTTCCTTCTAATACCGCCACTGTTGATGATTTTGATGAGCTTGGCAATATTTCTGAATTTGGAAATGTCTATACGAAGAACCAGAGTCATGATACATTCATATCTCTTCAAGATTACACAGACAGCAACGGAAATATCCTGGCTGAAAAGATAGAGGCTTTAGGTTTAACGACTTTAATTGAAGCCGTTGAAACTACAATTTCTGATTTTGCAAACCATTCAGACACTTACGATTTTGAAGATAACGACTTCATTGCTATTCCGGTGAATGATGAGAATTATTCTCTTTATCTATTTAAAGGTGGCGCAAAAAATGATAAAAGTAATTATCTGTCAACCGGGCTTTCGAATATTACAATCGGAATGGTAGAAGGTCTTCAAAGCGAACTTAATAAAATAAAAATTGTTCAGGACGGATTAACCAATCTAAATTCCAGCCTTGCAATTAAAGCGGATAAAGCTACAGTTCTTGAGCAATTCAACAGTGTTAATATTAATTTAGGATTAAAAGCGGATAAACTTACGCTTCAGCAGGAAGTGAACAGAATAAAAGTTGTTGAAGATGGATTAGTTGATGTGAATTCTAATCTTGCCATTAAAGCAGACAAAGCCACAGTTATTGAGCAATTCGGCACCTTCACAGCAGATCTTCAATCTAAAGCCGATAAACTTACCCTTCAGCAGGAAGTTAACCGAATAAAAGTTGTTGAAGATGGATTAGTTGATGTGAATTCTAATCTTGCCATTAAAGCGGATAAAGCCACAGTTCTTGAGCAATTCGGCACTTTCACAACCGATCTTGAATCTAAAGCCGACAAACTTACCCTTCAACAGGAAGTAAACCGAATAAAAGTTGTCGAAGATGGATTAGTTGATGTGAATTCCAATCTTGCAATTAAAGCGGATAAAGCAACAGTTCTTGAGCAATTCGGCACCTTCACCACCGATCTTGAATCTAAAGCTGATAAACTTACCCTTCAGCAGGAAGTGAACCGGATAAAAGTTGTTGAAGATGGATTGATTGATGTGAATTCTAATCTTGCGATTAAAGCGGATAAACTTACGCTTCAGCAAGAAGTTAACCGGATAAAAGTTGTTGAAGATGGATTAGTTGATTTGAATGATAATCTTGCCATTAAAGCGGATAAAGCAACAGTTCTTGAGCAATTCGGCACTTTCACCGCCGATCTTCAATCTAAAGCGGATAAACTTACTCTTCAGCAAGAAGTAAACCGAATAAAAATTCTTGAAGATGGATTAGTTGATGTGAACTCCAATCTTGCAATTAAAGTAGATAAAGCCACAGTTCTTGAGCAATTCGGCACCTTCACCACCGATCTCCAATCTAAAGCTGATAAACTTACACTTCAGCAAGAAGTTAACCGGATAAAAGTTGTTGAAGATGGATTAGTTGATTTGAATGATAATCTTGCCATTAAAGCGGATAAAGCAACAGTTCTTGAGCAATTCGGCACCTTCACAACCGATCTCCAATCTAAAGCGGATAAACTTACACTTCAGCAGGAAGTTAACCGAATAAAAGTTGTTGAAGATGGATTAGTTGATGTTAATTCTAATCTTGCAATCAAAGCGGATAAAGCCACTGTTCTTGAGCAATTCGGTACTTTTACCACAGATCTTCAATCTAAAGCAGATAAACTTACGCTTCAGCAGGAAGTGAGCCGAATAAAAGTTGTTGAAGATGGATTAGTTGATTTGAATTCTAATCTTGCAATTAAAGCAGATAAAGCTGTTGTTCTTGAGCAATTCAACGGTGTTAACATTAATTTAGGATTAAAAGCCGATAAAGCTACAATTGACCCCGAACTGAATAAAATAAAATTTCTTGAAGATGGATTGGTTGATGTAAATTCTAATCTTGCCATTAAAGCGGACAAAGAGACTGTTCTTGAGCAATTCGGTACTTTCGCCACCGATCTTCAGTCTAAAGCCGATAAACTCACACTTCAGCAGGAAGTGAACCGAATAAAAGTTGTTGAAGATGGATTGATTGATGTGAATTCTAATCTTGCAATTAAAGCAGACAAAGCCACAGTTCTTGAGCAATTCGGCACCTTCACAACCGATCTCCAATCTAAAGCGGATAAACTTACGCTTCAGCAGGAAGTGAACCGAATAAAAGTTGTTGAAGATGGATTAGTTGATGTGAATTCTAATCTTGCAATTAAAGCAGATAAAGCAGTTATTCTTGAGCAGTTGAATGGTGTTAATATTAATTTAGGATTAAAAGCGGATAAAGCTACGATTGAACCAGAACTGAATAAAATAAAATTTCTTGAAGATGGATTAGTTGATGTGAATGCTAATCTTTCCATTAAGGCTGATAAACTTACGCTTCAGCAGGAAGTAAACCGGATAAAAGTTGTTGAAGATGGATTGATTGATGTGAATTCCAATCTTGCAGTTAAAGCGGATAAAGCAACAGTTCTTGAGCAATTCGGCACTTTCACCACCGATCTTCAATCTAAAGCTGATAAACTAACCCTTCAGCAGGAAGTAAACCGGATAAAAGTTGTTGAAGATGGATTGATTGATGTGAATTCCAATCTTGCAGTTAAAGCGGATAAAGCAACAGTTCTTGAGCAATTCGGCACTTTCACGACCGATCTCCAATCCAAAGTTGATAAACTCACCCTTCAGCAGGAAGTTAATAAAATAAAATTTCTTGAAGATGGATTGATTGATGTGAATTCTAATCTTGCAGTTAAAGCGGATAAAGCCACTGTTCTTGAGCAATTCGGTACTTTTACCACAGATCTTCAGTCTAAAGCAGATAAACTTACCCTTCAGCAGGAAGTGAACCGAATAAAAGTTGTTGAAGATGGATTGGTTGATGTTAATTCTAATCTTTCAGTTAAGGCAGATAAAGCAACAATTCAGGAACAACTGGGTGGTGTGAATGCCGATCTCCAAAATAAGGCAGATAAAGAAGCATTAGAAAACCACCTTTGGTCAGCAGATTCGCATATCAGCTATTTAACAAGAAGAGATGCTTCAAATCTTGATTCTAAAAATATTTATGATTGGCAAAAGGTTTTAGGGATTGTAGATTCTACAGAGCCTAAAAGGAACTATAAAATTTACAGAGCACTATTACATGTGGATGAAAAATCTTTCGAACCCAGATTTACTGTATTAGAAAACACAATTGGAGATATTAATTGGAGCCGTAATGACGTTGGTTTCTACACCGGATTTATGGAAAAAGCGTTCCCCGAAGGCAGAGTTTGGATCAATAGCAAAATCAATAAACCATATAATAAATCAACTCCGGTAGATTGTATGGCGGCAAGGTCTGATGATCATATGGTAAATCTAAATATTTTCACGCCAAGGGAAGATTATGTTCCTGTTGATATGACAGGAGAATTCGGAACTATAGAAATATATGTCTATGATCCAGAAAAATAAGACTTACTGCAACTACAGGATAGCAAGGGCAAAAAACTTTCATACGAACAAAAAAAAGATGAATTTTGAACTTTAAATCTATGAATACTAATTGGCTCCGGAGGGCAATTGTATCAGGAAAATAAACAATAAAATATCAAAAACACAATGAAAGAAAAGAATATTTTAATCCAAAGAAAAGAACTGAAAACCTATTTTGAAACAGGTAAATATCCTACACAGAATCAGTTTGGAGAGTTCATCGATAATTATGTCCATTTAAATGAATTTAGTTTCGGATTGGATGTAAAACCATCTCGGGATTATAAGAAAAAATACTATCATTTCTATGTCGCTGAAGATATCGAGAAATCTGGCAGAGGTCATATAAATATTGAAGATCCGGAAGAAAATGAACCCCAAAAGATAGATGATTATAAACATGTTTCAAGTAGAAATGTAGCTTATAAATGTTTGAACGTAAAATTATTAACCGACTTAGATATCGATAAATATCAACCCAAAATCATCATTAAACGCTACAAACAACAAAAAACACTTAAAAGTGGTTATGTAAAAAATGCAGGTTATTATCAGGAGCTTTTGTCGGATGCAGAATCTTGGGGTCGACAGTCGGAATATCCGGTAACGTCTAACGAAATGATTATAGATCTTAATCCGATCAACTATTTTAAACCTGATTCAGATTACAACGAGTTTGCTCCGTCGGGAACATTTAACAGACCTGGTTCATTTAAATATTCTGCGCATCACAGAAAACCATTTTCACTTATTCAAATGTTATTAGAAATTAATATTAATGGAACAAAATTCAGATCGCAACCCGTTACTATTAAAATTATTTTAGGACGAGACGAGAATGATTTAATCAATTACATTATAAATTAAAAATTACAACCTTAATAGAGTAGATGCTCTTTAATAAAGCATTTTGCTCTTGAAATCATACAACCAAACGTTCAATAACATGACAGATTTAGAAACAATATTAAGTTGGTTTCAGACCGGCGACATGCCAACACAGAAAGAATTTCAACAAACTTTTTCTTCTTTTAGACACACTAACACAAAAATTCCGATCACAGAAGTTGACGGATTAGAAGCATCATTAAATAACAAGGTGAATGTCGGCGATATTATCGACGGTGGAGGAGAAAAATCTATTCCTTTAACGGGTACAACTCCAGAGTCACCGGCATCAGGTTTAATAACAGTTCAAAATGAAGGTGGAAGAATAGAGTTTGGTAAAAATGGAGTAAGTAATTCTCACTTTTTAGCTACAGAATATGTAAACTCAGATCAGGTGTTCTTTATGACCAATATAGAAGAGGGTATTAATACATCTGTTTCTACTGAAGATTTTAACACGATGAATGAGTTAAAAATAACTAAAACTTTTACCAGACTAAGTGCTATGTCAGCAGGAGTAGGTACAGTAGAATTAGATATAAAACCAAAATCTTTTAAAGTAACAACATCTGATGCTACAGGAGGAGGCAGTAACAAAATTACTGAGATAACTCAAAACGGGATTAGAACAGAAGCTTTAACGAATGCTCAGGGAGATCCCAGTTTCAATAGAAAATTAGTTCAAAAAAACACTGGTGAGATAGGGTATATTGAAGTAGGCATTAAAGAAACAGGACAAATCAACTCTGAGGATTTTATTATGTCGGGAGGTTCTTCTGCAAATGGTGTAATTAATTTTGAACATCAGGAAGGAAGCGAGTATGTTACCATAAGATTTAGATTAAGCGCCACAATTAAAGATGAAAATATTTATATCCCTTTGCCTTTTGGAATTGGTATATCTAATCTTAAGAGATTTGCAAATTTTGGTTTTAATGACCAGTTTATTAATATTTCATCTCAGGAACAAGTAATTATATTATCTAAACTCAATTTTGCTGGAGATTTGAGTGTTTATATTAATGAATGTATTGTTTTTCCTTATGGTTATGAAGGAGCACAAGATTAAAATAAAACAGCAAATATAATAACAGTTTAAACGCAGACTTTGTTTTCACTTCTATCAGAGAACTATTTGTATGAAAAACTTAATCAAAAAAGTTAACTAATGAGAATTTTAAAATCAATTTAAATAATAAAAAACAATAAAAAAATGAGATGTTACAAAAGTTATTTTTATTCATAGGTGAGCAACTTTTCGGTTGAGGTCTATTAAAGTAAACCACTTTATAGTGCGAAATTATTTTACAAAATACCTCAATCGGGTGAGATGTTCTTTAACAGGAAACCTTTTGTCTTTGAAATAATGGAATTTTCTGATGTGAGAGCATTAGAATCTCATCCAAAAAACAGAATAATAGCTTATGGCTGAGCTATTATTTTCTTTCAAGCGAAGATCATGATTCCTTGAGAGCGGAAGATTGATTTTTTAACAAGTAGGAATTTCAGGAAGGGAAAGACTTTCAACAAAAAATAATTGCTTAGGCAGTTTGGGTAAGACTTTCTAATATGAATTACGTTTACTACTAGTAACCAATTAATAATTGTTTTTCAAAAATTTTAAGACAAAAAAGAATTGATTTGCTACACTTAGAAAGCAGAAACAAGAATTTATTGAAAGAGATGAAGAAGAGTAAATTTTGAATTTTAAAAAATAAAAAAGACTAAAAAACCAATGGAACAAGAACAAATACAAAAATTATTTACTCATTTAGAAGAGGTTATAAAATGGCGTATCAACAATGCTTCAGAAGATTTTAATACAGCAGCACCCGAATTGAAAACTAATGATCATGAAGGCTTTCAGCTAGGAAACTATATTTCTGGGAAAAAGCTTAAACATCAGGAAGTTATAATTCTGTTGATGGCTTTGTTACCAAGACTGGATCCGTCACTGCTGAAGCGTATTTTTCTGGAGTTTCCAAGTAGTGTGTTGTTTGATTACTGTGTAACCAATGATAATGGCAGACTTTTTTATCCGACAATTCAGACTGTTCAATATATTTTGGGTGGAGAAAGCATTTCAGAACGACTGAAGGCTTTAGATTATTTCGATCCCAATTCGGTTTTGATTAAAGAAGAGCTTATTGTTTTATCGGGTTCATCTGAGCATAGTTCAACGAATAGCCAGATAAGTGTGCATCAGGAAACTTTTAATACGATTGTTTTCGGAGTAGAAGTATTGCCAAAAATGAGCAATGATTTTCCCGCAGAGCTATTACAGACCCGCCGATCGTGGGATGATTTGATACTTCCTAAAATCACATTAAACGAAATTAAAAGCATTGAAGACTGGTACAACAGCAGCCGGATTCTTATGGAAGATTGGGATATGCAGAAAAAACTTAAACCAGGCTTTCGGGTATTGTTTTATGGCGAACCGGGAACGGGGAAAACTCTTGCAGCGAGTCTTTTAGGGAAATATACGAAACGCCCTGTCTTCAGAGTTGATGTTTCGATGCTGGTCTCAAAATACATCGGCGAAACTGAAAAACATTTAGCCAAATTATTTGATAAAGCAGAAAACAAAAACTGGATTTTATTTTTTGATGAGGCAGATGCCATTTTCGGAAAACGAACCAATGTACGGGATGCTCATGATAAATATGCGAATCAGGAAGTTTCTTATCTGTTACAGCGAATAGAAACGTTTTCGGGACTTATTATTTTGGCATCCAACTTTAAAAATAATATGGATAAAGCCTTTACGAGACGTTTTCATAGCTGCATCAAATTTAATAATCCAAAGTATGAAGAGCGTTTGCGTATCTGGCAGCAAAATTTGCCTGCGCAATTACAGCTTAAGGATATAAATTTAGAACAAATTGCCAAACGGTACGAGCTCACCGGCTCTAATATCATGAATGTTATACAAGATGTCAGTTTAAAAACAATTGCATCACAGGAACCTGATTACAGAGTAAGTTTAGAAGTGTTCTTAGAAAGTATTAAAAAAGAATATGTGAAGGAAGATAAAATATTTACATAAAGATAAAAGTCGGGAAACATTGTTTACGAATACAATAACTTCCTTCTACTCCTGGCTTCTTTACCCTAATAATTTCAAAAAATAAAGCTTATGAAAGCAAAAATTCTGCTGCTGATTATATTCAGTGGCCTCATATTGTGTTGCCGAAGTAAACATAAAATTACAACCACTTATAAAGAAAATAAAAGTGAGACAGAGAAAGTAAAAGTAGATTCTGCAAGTGTACAAAGCACAAAATCTATTCAAAACACAGCTGTAGATGCATTAGTCAAAGAAAAGAAAAATGAAATATCCGGAGAGGTATTGATTACAGGAAAATCTGATCTATCCAACCCTTTTGTTTTCCATAATGTTGTTGGAAGCGATACCGTTCAAAGTATTTCTATCACAGGAAATGCAGAATATGCAATCAATAACCATTATATAAAGACCGACAATAAAAAATCGGAGGTCAGAAAAGAAGAATTTACATATATTTTTCAGGATTCAGCTCAGAATGCTGTTTTAAAAGAAGCTAACAGAGAAATCGATTCAGAAGTTTTTGAAGAAACTAAAAACATCAATTCTACAGGCTTTCAAGCCGGAACATGGATCGTAATTACGATTGTTGTGACCTTTTTAATATTCATCTTTTTCGTCTATAAATATTTTAAGAAATGAAAACATCAAAAAAAGGAATAAACCTGATTTTATCATTTGAAGGATTCAGTTCAAAACCTTATTTGGATTCAGCAGGAATCCCGACAATCGGCTACGGAAATACCTATTATCCGGGCGGGAAAAAAGTAACCCTGAAAGATCCTTCAATTAGTAAAGAAAAAGGAGTAGAATTATTTTCATCTGTTTTACCGACGTATGAAAAAATAGTCAGCAATAAAATTAAAGTCGCTCTTACACAAAATCAATTTGATGCTCTTGTCTCGCATACTTACAACACAGGAGGATCTGATACTCTGTTTTCACTGATCAATAAAAAAGCAAATTCAGAAACTATCAAAGATTGGTTTATCTCAAGATATACGACCGCCGGAGGAAAAACTTTAAACGGTTTAATCAGGCGTAGAAAAGCTGAAGCAGACTTATTTTTTTCGAAATAAGATTTTAAAAACTGTAATTCGTATTGCCTTCAGAGGAAGTCTGTTTTAGATTAACTGGCTTTAGCAGCAATACAATAAAATGCATGGTTTTCTTGATGATGACCATGCAATTCATTAATTGATAGGGTTGATAAAGAGGAATGAAATCAAGAATCACTCAAAAAATAGAGAATTTTTACTAAAGCAATAAGCCTGAAAAGACAGATCACTCCCAATTATCAATTTTATCAAAAACTAATTTTAAATCATTAAATGAGTACACCATTACATACAATCTTCAGTTGGTTTGAAGCTGGAGATTTTCCAACGCAAACACAGTTTGAAGATACTTTTTCATCTTTTCATCACAAAGATGACTTGATTCCTAGGGAGAATATTGACGGGTTTGAAGAAATTTTTCAATCATTTACCCTACAGATTGATGATATTAAAAAGATACTGGTATCGAGTGATCTGTCTCTGGACGAACTTCAGGAAATAGTCGATTTCATTAAAAAAAACCGGCAGGACATTGAAGCTTTAAAAGCTATGCCGATAGGAGAATCCAGGGAAGATAAAGTGAAACTGTTATTCGATTATGATTGGTTAAACAGTCCGAAAAATCAACAGGAATTTAATAAGCAAATCTATGATAAGGTTTTGCTCATCTCACAGACTTCTACAAGTGCAGTGGTACAAGTGACAGGAAGCACAGTTTTCCCAAACACCTTAGAAACTGAAAATGTAATCATTCAGGCCCGGGATAGTGTGACGGGTAAAAAAATAAATATTGACGATTACGCAACCAATCAAACCATAGAAATTAAGATGCTGGGAGATCTTCCCAATCCAATTAACATTCTCATTTTAAAAGTTAAACCATAAATAAAAATAAAATAACCATGAATAATAACGCAGTAATAAGTAATAACGCACATCAGGATAATTTTTTTGGAGAACTGAAACGTACCAGATTCCAATATTTTGACACATTTCCGAGTACAGATAATGTGCCTGCAGGTTGGGTAATTGATTATAAACGTGAGTTGCATCAATGGAACGGTGCCGAATGGATTAATTTAGCCCAAAATTATGTACATCCTGATTATCCGCTGACCAATAATCCTTTTCAGACAGATCAGACTGGTGGACTTCTATTGCTAAGCCAGATCCTGACGAATAGTTCGGGACACGTTATTAAAGTAGCGGGCCGAAACCTTACCAATGCAGATATCGTCTCCATTTTCCTGAATGATGCTACGCAGTCGGGTACCTATACATGGTCATCTAATAAGATTAAAACTTATATTGAAAACTTAATAGGGCAAAGCCTTACAGGAGCATTAATTTATCAGCCGGGAGGCTATATCCCTGCGACAGTTAAAGGATCAATGTCCACTCCTTCGCCAATTACATCAGCTACCATTAAAACAGGGATGGTCTGGGTGATTACGGCAAATGGTTGGGTGGGTGATGAGCCCGTTTCAATCGGTGATCATCTTATTGCTAATACCGATAATGCTTCTAATGTTGCTACAAATTATCAGATTATAGAAAAAGGAATTCCTGATATTGTAGATGCTACAGATACAGTGAAAGGACTTATTCAGATCGCTACAGATGTTGAAGCTATTGTGGGAACTGATGCTGTTAAAGCAATGACTCCAAAATCGACGAAAGCTGTTTTGGATGCAAAAATTAAAAGCAGAACATGGCAGATCGGTGACGGCTCATCTGTAACTTTTTCATTAACGCACAACTGGGAAACCCGAAACGTTGATTATACCTGCTACCGAAATGCAGATAACAGGAGAATAAATCTCAGCTGTGTACCTGTTACCGAAAATGATGTGCAGATCGATGTTTTGGCACCTCTTACTCCGAACGAATATAGAATAACCTTAACTGCAAGATTAGATTGATGATCGCACCCGAATATTTTAATAATCACGTCGCCGTTGAAGGCGAAATTATCGTAAAAAGTGTTCCAAACGAGGCCGGTTTTGTGTTAGTTTGGAACCCTACTACAAAAAAAATCAGTAGAAGAACACATACAGAAATAGTTTCTGATTTAAATTTAGTAACATCAAATCAGCTAGGGAATTATTGGCAAAAATATGATGGCAGTTTCAGAGGTATTAATGATGATGATGGGCAGAATTTTTCATTTCTTACAAATGGTGGTGGTAGTGCAAAAAAATTAAACACAGGTGGATTATTGACCTCTGATTTATATTCAGACCAACAATATATTCCAACAAATGGAATTTATTCAAAAGGAAATATTGCCACTTTAAATTATGGATCAGCAAGTGATTGGAATGCTAAAGTAAGTCAAAGTCAATTAAACGATTATATTACTTTAAATACAGAACAAAACATAGAAGGTGCCAAATGGTTTAAAACTATTGGAGGTAATCAATATCTTAATCATAGATTAAGAATAATATCAGAAGATAATTCAAATCCTGGAATGGTATTCTATAAATCAGGGGTTAATGTTGGAACTATTCAATATGATGGGTCAAACTATCTCTTTACTACCTCTGATACTAATGCTTTCGCAAATTTAGCTTCAGCTGGATTTATTAAAGAAGGTTCAAATGATGGTTATGCACTACTAGGAGGTGGAGGTCACAAACCAATTTCAGATTTTGCATTAATTAATCATACTCATAGTTTTCTACAATCAACAGCTACTGGAGAAGCTGATTTGAATAATCTTATTAATGATTATACGTTTAATTATTATCCAGTAATATATCCTACCTCAACTAACTTATTTCCAAATGCTGTAGATAATGCAAATGGTTTAATATCAATAAATACACACCCTGGTTATGGTATTCAATTGGGTATTAATACTTATGGTGATATTTATAAAAGATCTTTGCACACTGGTAATTTTTCAGGATGGTCTAAAATTGTTACATCAACCGATTCTGATAATTATGTTACCATTAATACACCACAATGGATTATAGCTGATAAAAATTTTGCTTTAACTTCTAACGTTTCTTTTTATGGTAATGAACAAAATCAAGTAGATGTTTGGAAGACTTCATCATCTATTAATAGTATTGTTTCAGGACATATTTATCATTTTTATAATACAAGATGGAAGGTAGGTAATAAAAGAGGTGGTAGTTCTGATAGTTTAGGATACGCTTTCCAGTTTTCCTCTGATGGTGGGGCAAATTATTCTGAACAGGTATTAATTCAACCTGATGGTAATATTCTTACGTCTAATTTTGGTTCTGCAAATCTGTGGAATGCTAAAGTAGATCAAAGTCAATTAGCAAATTATCAACCATTAGGACAATATGTAAGAATTGGAGGAACTGGAACAACTGGTAATAATATACTACTCGGCTGGACTGGTTCTCAATTACAAGCAACTGTTGATGCTACAACAATTGGTAATTTATGGCACTCAGGGAATTTTAATCCTTCTAATTTTCTTCAAAATGATAAGATAGCATCAAAATCAATTGGTGTTGTTGCCACAACTTTAGATGCAGAATTACCAAATGGGGGTTTTATTTCTAGTTATTATTCATCTAGTTGGGCTGGAACTGATAGACCAGATGGAGCAAGTTATGGAGGTTATATAAAATTTTCAGAAGTCGGGGGAGACAATAATAATTTAGATTTTTATTATAATAACGGTCACAATGGTGATGTTTCAAGACTTTGGTTTAGAACAAAAGAAGCTGTTAATGGTGTAAGACCTTGGATGGAATTATGGCATTCAGGGAACTTTAATCCAAATAGTTATGTCACCATTGATACGCCACAAACTATAATTGCACATAAAACATTTTCTGGTGCTGAAGGAAATGGTTACACAGGTGCTGGTATAATGATTAACGGTAATGGCAGCTCAAATACCATTTATCCTACTTTATCCTTTCATCAGCCGACATTGTATGCTGGAACTATTAGCCATAGAGGGGATGGTTTTTACTTCATGAATATTAACGGTGATGGTTTTGACAATGTAAAAGCTAACGGATTTTTGAAATCAGGATCACATGATGGCTATATATTATTAGGTGGTGGTGGACATAAGCCTGTTTCCGATTTTGCTACTTCTGCACAATTAGCAAACTATCTGCCATTGTCAGGTGGTACTTTAACTGGAGGAGGTAGAATTAGTGAACAAGGTGTTATTACAATTCAACAAGCATCAACATTAAATGCCACTGGATTATTCTGGGAAAAGATGGATGATTCTGATTTTATGGCAGGTATTGGCGCTTTAACTACAGGAGATAATTTTGCTCATGTTTATATGGGATGGGGCTTAACACCTTGGGCTTTTGCAAATAGTTTAGCTGTTGGGGAAAATGCATTTCGCTATAAAGATAATCAAGTTTGGCACGCAGGAATTTTCAATCCTGATTTATATTTAACGATAAGAGGTGGTCAAGATACAGCATTAATAGCTAAAACAGATTTTCCTTTATCTATAACAGATTATGCTGGAGACCCAGCATTAACAAATTTCCAAAGTTATTATGGAACTTCATTTCATTTCAAAGGAGGAAACACCTGGTATAACAGATTAGATTTCCCAACAACTGCTGATAACTTATTTTTATATCAAGGTATCAACACCACCGATATGTCTTTGAGGGGTTATATTCCTATTATTGACATCAATGCTATAAACTGGACTTCTCTGAATTTTAGCCCTGATTCAAAAGTAAGCAAATCAGGTGATACCATGACCGGAGCATTGCGTATTGGTAATACTAACATAGGCAAACAAAGAGTTCTTCATTTAGCAGAACCCACTTTATTAGATTCTTATGGGTTTGATTTCTATACAGATACCAATACAGGGTTATTAACTCTGCATAGTTTAAATAATGGACTAAACAATTCGGCACCAATTTTATCAGCAAACAGGGCGAATAATTTTGTTGGTATAAATAAGGAAAACCCTACAACTGAATTAGATGTTAATGGTAATATTACTTCAAATGGTTTTATTAAGAATAATTCATCCGATGATTACTTCCTTATGGGAGGTGGAGGCCAGCTTACAAAATATAGTAAGGATGATGCATTTGTTAATTCATATAGAGATTTTACAGATGGTACATTAATTACAACAAATATTGACTATTCGCAGACTCAGGGAGAATCTTTTCTTTTAGAAATTAAGGGTAATATGTACGGAGGTGGTATACCGATGGATACAAAAGTTCAGGGTTACATCTATGCAGATACTATCATCAATCAGTCAGGATATTCAACCTATTCAGATCTTACTACTATTATTGCAGTAAATATCAACGGAAACCTATGTTTTTGGTTTCCAAGATTGTGGTACTGGCAAGGATTTTCAGTAAAAGCTATAACCACTGGCGGTGGCGGTCAAACAACTGTTAATCGCGTAGTTTCAATTGATAACTCAGCTGAACCAGTAGGAACGAAACAAGTAAAGATAGCAATCTATACATTAGCAACACAGAACTGGGTAAATAATCAAGGATTTCTGACCTCAGCAAATTTAAATAGCTATGTCACACAATCTGCTTTAAATGCTCAATTAGGTAGTTATGCCACATTGAATGGTGTGCAAACTTTCGCCAATACAAATACTTTTTTACAAAGTCCTGTTATTCCAAATGGTACAATTGGTGTTCATGCCGTCAATTTAAATCAGTTATTAGATGTAGCACCACCTTATCATTGGAACTATGTAGGTCAACCAGCTATCACTAATAGACGGGTTCTAAGCGAAATGACCTGGAATAATTACGGGAATGGCCATACTATATTTGATATTTCAAGTGGTACAACTCCTTGGGGAACTTCAAAATCAAATGTAGACGCAGAATACCAGTGGAATCCTAGTTATCCAACGTTAGTAGGTGGAAATGGCTCCGGAACTTATGGTGTAAGAGTAGATAGCGCAAGGAATGCTGATAATTTAGGTGGAATTTCATCAGGCAGTTATGCAACACAAACATGGGTTGATAGTAATTTCATTTCTAATTCACATCCTGTAAATAATATAACTCAAGCTAATATTAATTCATGGAATGCGGCAGCAGGAGGAAGTTCTCATACCCATTCCAATTTATCTTATCTAAATAATATTGACCAATATTTAGGGACAGGACAAGCTCCACAATTCAGCAGTGTGAGATTAATGAATAGCATAGGTTACGGAACATTAGCCTTAGAAGAAGATTACATTGACGGAGAAGCTGGACTTGTTGATTTATCTAATGAAGTGTTCTACGCAGGTAGAATCAATGAATACATTAAATACGGCTCATCATTTAATGGATTTGAAGGATTAAATATTCATTTTGATGCAAAGTTACTTGGTATAGGAAGAGAGGCAGGTAATCATGAAGATAAAGTTCAGATAGCTGGAGATTTATCAGTAGATACGGTTGACATTCATAACACTTCTATGCAGTTGATTCTTAATCCTCTGTATAACACAGATGGAGATGTAAGACGTTCTAGAAATGCTCATATTTATATTGTAACAAGAGAAACCGTAAGATTACCACAAAAACCAATATTAGGACAGCGTATTGAAATCTTCAATGATAGCGACAGCTATATAGAAGTGACTCATGATAATGTAGGGACAATGTTTAAGGTTCCTGGTTTTTGTAAAATAACAGGTATAGCTGCTAATAAAGGATTCAAATTTGATACGGAGCCAATTTATACAAAGCAATATGACATCTAATGAAGAAGTAGTAAAATACTATTTTTTTGTCTACTGCAACTACAGAATACAGAGATCAAAAAACTTTCATAAGAACTAAAAAATAGTGAATTTTGAACTTGTAATTACAAAGCAGTATCATCAGATTTTACAATAATAATGGTTGCTGCAACTACAGAATGGGGAAGGCAAAAAACTTTTATAATACCCAAAAAAAATTGAAATTTGAGCTCTGAATAATTACACTCTAGAGTAAGTTGAAATTGTTATAAAAAACGGTAAGTGAATTTGTTGAGGTGACATACAGTCACCATATTTACAACGGACACTGTTTTTTTAGTAATGATCTTATCAGTAATTCATTCGCAAATACTCTGATAAAGAAGGGGGTGAAATCAAAAATAGCTTAAAAAGATATAGCATTCATATAGGATATTAAACTTATGAATCATGTAGACCTTCCCCAATTATCAATTTTATCAAAACTAATTTTCAATCATCAAATGAGTACACCACTAAATACAATTTTCAGTTGGTTTGAAACTGGAGATTTTCCAACACAAACACAGTTTAAAGAAACGTTTCTGTCTTTTTATCATAAAGAAAACTTAATCCCTATGGAAAGTATTGAAGGGTTTGAAGAAACTTTTCAATCATTTGCAAGTGCAGAAGCTTTCCAACAGCATTTAGCAGATTCAATGGCTCATTCGGGATATCTGGCTTTGCTGAATGCGGATAATTTAACAGCAACTCATGTTAGTAGCTGGAAAAATAAACTCGGAATCAGCAATGT
Source organism: Chryseobacterium indoltheticum (assembly GCF_003815915.1). Taxonomy (NCBI): domain Bacteria; kingdom Pseudomonadati; phylum Bacteroidota; class Flavobacteriia; order Flavobacteriales; family Weeksellaceae; genus Chryseobacterium; species Chryseobacterium indoltheticum. The sequence continues at coordinate 3,154,402 of NZ_CP033929.1, read as the reverse complement.
TGCTACGACTGACAGTTCTGATCAGTTGGGGAACGTGTACACAAAAATACAGGTAAATGGTTTTGTCGATGAATTGAAAGATGCAGATAAAGACCTGACACTGGAGATAGAAAATATTAAAAACAAACTATTATCAAACGACCTTTCTTTAGATGAACTTCAGGAAATCGTAAACTATATCAAAGAAAACACGCAGCAGATAGAATTGCTAAAAGACGATATTATCAGAGGCAGTTATGATGATAAAATAAACGTTGTCGGAACATATTCAAACTGGAACGCAATCAAATATCAAAATCAGTTTAATGATCAGGTGTACGATAAAATCAAAAATATCGAAGACGCAGCCAGTTTAGAAAAAATCAAGTACGAAGAAAGAGTGAGGGGAGACTCTAGAATAAAACATGATCTTGATACATTAAGCTTTGTGATTGATGCATACGACACAGTTACAATGTTTACAGTTCCCCTTAAGGTGAGACGAATAGACAACAATACTATTGAAGTGCTGTTTGATTCTGTACCACCCAATATAATTCAGTTAACAATAAAAAAAATATAATTATGGACATTAAATACGCTTATTACAGAAGCTCTGTAGGTTACAAAATTGAAGGTAAAACAGACAATGATATTTTAACCGCTGGAGGTAGCACAAGACCGATCAATTCTTTTTGGCATGATGGAAATTTGAACCCATTAGATTATGTGCCAAAAACAAGAACGTTAACAATCAATGGGACAGCCTATGATTTATCAGCAAACAGAGTAATTACAACGCCAGACACGATTACCCGTCTGAAAGGGGGTGCATCTGGAACTCTAGTCTCTGGGGATGTGACCCTTGCAGCAGGAGCTAATATGACGATCAACCAAACCGGAAGCACAATTACATTAGTTTCTACAGATACAACGTATAGTGCAGGTAATGGTTTGACATTGTCTGGTACTTCATTTTCACTACCGGTTACTACGTCAGGTACAGGGAATGTGGTTACAGGAATTACTCAGACCGCCAACGGAATTACGGTATCTCTAGGTTCTATGCCTACTGCGGCAGATTTGGCTAATTATGTTCCTTTATCACAAAAAGGCGCAGCGAATGGGGTTGCTTCATTGGATGCATCAGGCTTGGTTCCTGCATCTCAATTGCCATCGTATGTGGATGATGTTTTGGAAGGATATTATAAAACGGCTGATGGAAAATTCTACAAAGAAGCAGCATATACCAACCTCATCGCAGGAGAAACGGGTAAGATATATGTATCTCTTGATACCAACAAAACCTATAGATGGACGGGTACAACATTTGTCTATATCACCTCCGGAGCTGTAGATTCTGTCAATGGATTAACGGGAGTTGTGGTTTTAAATAAATCTCATGTTGGCTTAAGTAATGTTGATAACACGGCAGATGCAGCGAAAAGTGTTCTTTCCGCTTCAAAATGGACGGCAGCACGAACGATTACGCTTTCCGGAGTTACCTCAACAGCACAGACGATTGACGGTTCAGGAAACGTTGCAATTCCTGTTACTGCTGTTCCTGCAACATTATTGACGGGGACTGCAGCAATCAATACCACAGGGTCAGCTGCAAAATTGACAACAGCGAGAACAATTTCTGCTTCAGGTGACGCTACATGGGCCACAACCTTTGATGGTTCTGCAAATGTTACTTCAGCGTTGACATTAGCTGCAACAGGAGTAGCGGCCGGAACTTATGATGAAGTTACAGTAGATGCTAAAGGTAGAGTCGTTGCAGGTAGTAATATTGTAAGATCATACACTACTGCTATTTCCGGTACTTCAAGTATAGCACACAACTTAGGGACTAGAAACGTAGATGTTGACATGTACGATACTGTAACATTTTACAAAATCGAAGGCAGAATAAAACTTACCGATCCGAATAAAATAGATGTAGAATTTGATTCTGCTTTACCTAATACTGTATCTATAACAGTAACCCGTAAAGATATTTAAAATGGATGTTAAATACTCATATTATAACACCTCCAAAGGTTATAGAGTGACGGGCGGTACTGCCGCCCACTTTTTAAAGGCGGATGGTAGTTTAGATAATACTTCATATATTCCTGCGAATACAGAAATTAATATGGGGGATAAAAACCTCAATTTTACTTCCGGAAGCCTTTCAAAATTTGAAAATAGCTCACGGGTTTTCAATAAAGTTTACCAAAGATCTAGTAATGCCAATCAGGTTGGGATTTTGAGCTTTAAGTTTCCACAAGCAAGTACATCTGCAACAATGTTTGATGTAACTTTAAAAATTTATGGTTGGCAAAATAGAATTTTAGGTAATATAAGAATTGGATTCTATAAGATAACCGGCGTAGCGGTTAACGGAAGTCATAAGGCTATTATTGAGTGTTCAGATAATTTCCCTACGAATATAATTAATGTGGGAATTGATGCGGCTGGAATGGTTTGTATCAATATAGGTGAAGCAACAACAGTATGGAATACCTATCTGAATGTTGAAGTTGAAAGGGTAGTATCTTTCCATTCTGGTGCAAATTTTGATTGGTCAAAAGGCTGGTTACAAACCATTGAAACAGACGTTTCTTCTTATATTTCAATTGCTAATGTTGCTACAGAAGTAGTGGCATCCAGAAGTTGGACTGATGCAAACAATATAGGTTCTATTCCAAAAGCCCCAACAGCGTTAAGCGATAATAGTTTAAATACGATCACAACGCCTGGTTTTTATAATCAAACTGCTGATGCTAATGCAACCATAGCAAGAAATTATCCTATTGCTAATGCCGGGTCTTTAAATGTTTATAGAACTACAATCAATGGTGTAATACAAGAATATACTACTTATAACAATAATATAACTTATAAAAGAAATTATAACGGTTCTTCTTGGGGGGTATGGAAAACAATGTTAAACAGTGTTGATCTAGGAAGTTCTGCTATAACATCAAATACAAATCAAACTGGATTAACAGGTGATAAAACAACATCGGGTAATTGGATATTTAATGGAACAGGAGCAAATAGTTTAACAGTATTAAGACCAGGTTCCACTATCAATAATAGTATTGCTTTAGGTTTTGATACACCTTCTATGTATATGGGACTAGCTGATGCTGATACATTTGCAGTAGGAACAAATGCAAATTTAGTTTTATCTAATAGAACTTTTTGGGTCGATAACATAGGCAATGCTTCTTTAAAAGGTAATTTAAATTTTAATAGTGAACTTATTTTGCAAAGAAATAATGTTACGAGATTTAGAACATCAGGAACAGACACTGTAATTTCATCGGAAGGAACTAATATTTATCTTAGACCAAAAGGAGATTCATCGAATGTAAATCAAATAATATTCAATAATAATACTTCTCAATACACTGATAACCATAATATATTATTAGGAACTCAAACGAGCGTAGGATCTTCAGTTTTTCATACGGGTGTGGCTGGTGCATTATCGGGATATGGCGCATGGATGGGACATAATTTACAATGGGATGGAACAAATTTCATTCAACCAAGAGGTAATTTACATTCATGGGGATTTACTGCCAACAATCACAAAGGTTTTTCATTTAATTTTGGACTTAGCACAGGAACTAATGGAGGCATAGTAAGCTTAACTGAGGTTTTGAAAATAGATAATTCAGGTTTGATTACTACTTTAAATCATGGTAACTCTTCTCAATGGAACACTGCATTTAATTGGGGAAATCATGCCAATGCAGGGTATGCCACTACTGCGCAGTTAGGTTTGTATATCCCATTGTCTCAAAGAGGTGCTGCAAATGGTGTAGCTACATTAGATGCTGCTGGATTAATACCGACTACACAATTACCAAGTTATGTAGATGATGTTATAGAAGGTGCAAGTTTAGCAGTAATTAATGCATTACCAGCAAATGAAAAGCAGACCGGTAAAATATATGTCACAACAGATACCAATAAGTCTTACAGATGGAGCGGAAGTGTCTTTGTGGAAATTTCATCAGGGGCAGTTCAAAGTGTAAATGGTCAAACAGGTGTTGTTAATTTAACATATTCAGATGTTGGTGCATCAGCAGTGAACCATACCCATACAATTGCTCAGGTCACAGGATTACAAAGTGCATTAGATGGTAAAGTAGACGATTCTCAGGTTTTGACAAATGTACCGGCAGGTGCAGTATTTACTGATACTATTTACACTTTACCTACAGCGACAAGTACTAATAAAGGTGGTGTTGAAATATTCAGTGACACTGTACAAACAGTTGCATCGAATACAGTTACAGCTGCAGCAAGCAGAACCTATGGTATTCAGTTAAACTCCGCAGGTCAGGCTGTTGTTAATGTGCCTTGGGTTGATACAAATACAGCTTATACCGCTGGGAATGGATTAACATTAACAGGAACTGCATTTAGTTTACCTATCACAGTATCAGGTTCTGGTAATTATATCACAGATGTTGCTCAAAATGCCAATGGAATTACAGTTACTAAAGGTAATTTACCTTCCTATTCGCTTACAGTAGCAACATCAACTTCACTAGGAGGGATAAGATTATTTTCTGATGTTGCAAATAATATGGCCCCAAATTCAGTTACAGAAATAAAAGGACGTTCTTATGCTGTGCAACTGAATAATAATAATCAAGCTGTAGTAAATGTTCCCTGGACAGATAGTAACACAATCTATACAAGCAGTAATGGTATTGTCTTATCAGGAACCAATTTTACGCCAACATACGGAACAACTGTAAATACTATTGCACAAGGTAACGATTCAAGAATTAATAACGGTGAAACTGCATTTGGTTGGGGAAATCATGCCAATGCAGGATATCTTCCCTATTCTGCATTATCAAATTATTACACTAAAAACGAGTCTTTAAATTTATTTGTAAAAAGCAGTGGTGTTGAGACTATATCAGATACTAAGACATTTACTCATAGCCCTGTTATTCCAAATGGAACCCTCGGTGCACATGCAGTAAATAAAAGCCAAATCGAATTAATCACTAGTTCTGAAAGCGAAGGCGGACAACAATTATATATAAGCGGAAATAATTCTGTAAATCTTACCAATTACTTTGTAACATCAAGAGACGGATCAAGAAATCCAGATGATATAACACCAAACTCTACTCCCCGAAGGGTGAGATTTGATTTTGCTAATTCTACGAGTGCTGGTTTGGGAGGTTCTGGAAATTACGCAGGTATTATGACTTTTGCTCCTTGGGACGGTACAACTGCTTCTACAGGTGATTCTTCTTATCAGTTGGCATTTGCAAATCAAAGTGGTAGCAATGGTGCGGGAGCTCCAATGTTGAAACTTAGAAAAGGAATTGATGATAAATGGGGTAAGTGGACTAAATTCTGGACAGATGCAGATTTTACCAATTTAAATATTCAGCAATGGAATTATGCTTCTCAATATGGATTAAAACTAAATGAAGAATTTTCCATCAATACAGGTTCAAGATTAATGCTTGCAGATGGCTTCTACGGAAATGAATCGGGGATGATGGATCATACTTTTGAAAGATTTGTTTCGGGTAAACAAAATGAATATTATAAATATGGTTCACGTTACGGCAATTTTGATGGGTTAAACTTCAATGTAGATACACAACTCTTCGGAATGGGAAGAGAGGCTAATAAGGATGATAAGTTGACTGTAGAGGGATCTGTAAAGGCAAGTAAAAACTTTAAATCAGAAGATGAAAATCCTGATACCCTATTTATTCCTAATGGTAACTTAGCTACTTTAAGAGATGAAATTGTTAATGATCAATCTGATTATGCCATTAGATTAGATCCACACGAATATAATATAGATCCTTCCGGCGTCCTTGCTGTAGATGATAGAAATAGACTGATCCATATTATTGGCGAACAGGTTAAAATGACTGTTGATTTTAAAAGAGTTTATCCTAAACAACAGATCGTCATTTACAATTTTGATCAATCTGGAGGCACAATGGCGGTTAAAATACAAGGCAAGCTTATAGCTACTCTTAGTGCACGTTGCTTTCTTAGATTGTATGTAACGAAATCACAAAGAGTAATTGCTGAAAGACAACAACCATGTGACTTTGTTTGGTAGGAATTAAAACGTTTTCCAACAAATTAAAAGTTTAGTAAATATTTAACTAAAATAAAGCCCACAGTAAGAGGAAAGAAACCTTTTCACTGTGGGTTTTTGTTGTAATACAATGAGGAATAGCGCTATTTCTACAAACAAAATCTTACTCTGTTTGGTATTTAGATCAATTGATATTAAAATCGGTAGCCAATACTCAATCCAAGTTTTAAAACCTGATTGTGATCTGTTTTATCTGCATTGAAGATTAGTCTTCCGTAGCCGACATTGGCTTCAAAAACAAATCCTTTTTGGGTAACCACTTTCCATCCAAAACCGGCGCCTAGTGCAAGATCGTAAACATCTTTGCCTTCAGTGAAGGTCACATTGTCTGCTGCGTATACTTTTGTTCCGTCAATGGAAGTGAACATTCCAAATCCTTCGACAAAAAAACCTGAAGCATATTTTTTTCCGAAATAGTATCTGTAATATGGGGAGACGAAGTAATTCATATCGTTTTCTTTTGTATGATCATATACAAATAATGCAGAGATTCCACCGATGACTTTTTGTTGAGGTACCGTTCAAAACCAACTTCCACAGCGCCGGATAATGGCGTGATAAGATTCAGCTTAATTTCATTGTTTTTCTGATAAGGGTTTGCATCAGTTTCATTTTGGGCATTCACAGAGCAGAAAGCAAACAAAATGATGAACAGTAAAAAGTTCTTTTTCATAAAAAAGTTAATTTGAATTATTTAAGTGCAAAACTCAAATAAATCAAATTAGAAAGGGTTTCAAAAGCTTAAAAATGGATAAAATGGTACTTATTTGTTGCTGTTTTTTTATGCATTGGGTGTCTTACCGGTTACTTTTTTAAAGGCATTGTAAAAAGTTGTTTTTGAGGTAAAACCAGATTCTAGGCCCATTGTGAGCAAAGTATAATGTGCATATTCCGGATCCGACATCATTTCCTTAACAGCTTCCACACGATATTGATTGATATAATGCGCAAAATTGTCTCCTGTTACCGTATTTACAATTTGTGAAACATATCCTGCGCTTATGCCTAATTTTTCAGCTACTTTTTCTCTGTTTAATGTACTGTCGGTATAAATGTGCTGATCTTTACAAAGAAATTCTAATTTTTGAAAATAAAGGTTATCTGCTGTGATAGATTCCTTATGTTCATGTGGTGTGTCATTACCATTTTTTTGTACAGTTTGCAGATTAGGATACAAAATAGCTGAATCTTGATTTAGAAAATTGTAGATGGCCTCTTTGTTTTTTGCTAGTTTATATTTGTAAATGCCGATATATGCTGTCCAATGAATAATAAATGTTGCAAATAAAGCCACAGCACTCATTGTAGAAGAAATATCATAGTTAAGAAGTAATCCGGCTAGGGCGGTAATGAGCCAGGCAAATAATAATAAAGAAACAATTGTTAATAAGGTAAATATCCATTTTTTTTCCTGAGAATCTTTGAGATGTCTTATCATAAAATAAGAGTAAAGCGGCAGGAACGGAATGAATGTAACGGCTAAAACAAGATGAAACAACCCAAGTGCATTAATTATAGCGAGACCTGCATCTGGGAAATTATAAATCCCGGCAATATGATCAAGATCGTTTATAATATTAAGGATAGCGGAATAGACAAATGGAATAAAACACCAGTAATCTTTTAGTTTGCTTTTTCCGGTATGATCTGTTTTGTTTTTAATAAAGAGGAATAGGAAAGCTGGTATCAGAAATACCCATTCGATGTTGTCTACAAAACGCAGAAGAGGATAAGAAGTAAATACCTGCTGAATCTCAAAAACATGAGTCAGTAATTTAATTGAAAGCGTAAACAGTAAGTAGGCTAAATATTTGTTTGAATGACTAGTGAACAGGGAGGACTTCAAAATCACTAATCCCAATACTATTCCCTGGAAAATAGCAATATTTAAAAGCGTTGTATAAATCAATTTTGGATAAGAGTTATTTCAAAGACTTGCCTCGGCATATCATGGTAATTATTCTTTAAATATAGCTCTTTCAGGCGAATTGATAAAGATGAATTTATTTTAAGACTTTGGACTCATCATTTCAGCTATTAAGATTTTTTAGTGAGTAGAGTTTTCGATGTATAGATTTAATAATTTCATTAATTTAATAGAATAATAAATGTAAGTGCAAAGTATTCACACAAAGCTTTGTAGATTTTTATCGATACTGAATTTTAATTCTGTTTATTGCTTACCTTTGTGAAAACTCAGATTGATGACAAAAATATATTTTATATTTATTGCCGTATCATGTATTTTTTTTAATACTGTTAAGGGCAATAATTCTTATACCAGAGGAGATTCTCTCCAACTCAATACTAATTCTTTAAGCAATATTAAAAATAATAAGCACTTATCCATTGAAAAAATAGATAAGTTTTCGACGTACTTTAATAATGACCCGGAAACTGACAGAGAAATCGGTAAAGCAATGGGAGCATTTAATGAACTGGAAAGCAGTGGTAATTTTACAAATACAATTAATCCCAATGAGCTAACAGAATTTCCGATAGGTCTTAAAGAGAATATATCAAATGTTGAATATGGAATTGTTGTTACCAAAGCTAAATTTACTCCTGAGTATGCTTTAATTAATGTTTATGCAAGAGTTGTAACGCCACAAGCCGGCGCAGAAGGAGGTAAACGAACTTTATATTTTGGTGCAGAAGGTGTCATGCTTTCTTATAAAGGAAAGATAATAGGTGACGCAAAGCTTTCATTGCTTGGCAACATTCATATCCCGTTTAATCAAGACCAATGGATGCTCACTTTGGAAGGAGGAGTGATGAACAAATACAGCGGAGAAAGTGTTGATGTAAATACCTATGTCATAATTGATTGTGACGGGATCAAAGAACTTGCTCTCAAGGGAAACGTTCAGATTTCCAGAAACGTCCTCGTTCCCCTGGATAGCAATGGTGCGGTACTTCCCGAAGTAGGAAATGACGGCTACACCAATCGTGTACAAGGTGATTTTGCCTTAAAAGCCAGTGACTGGAATGATTTGCTGGTCAATGTAAGCATCACACCATTTGCTATAACATCGCAGATCAAAAATCAGGATAAAGGCTTTTTCTCTTTCTATGTCAATAATGCCGTCTTGGATCTAAGTGATTTGAGAACAGATCCTAATGTTCTCTTTCCACAATATTATGCCACTCACGGATACTTGATTGGGGGAACAGACTCATGGCGGGGTCTTTACGTAGAATCTTTATATGTAGGTCTTCCACAGGAGTTTAAAACAGAAGATCATATTGATAGAAGAGTGTCCTTTCAGGCGCAAAATCTGTTAATAGACTCTTATGGAGTTTCAGGCAACTTCTCAGCAAATAATTTATTTCCTTTAGAAAAAGGGATTACAAGTGAACAAAATTCATGGAGATATTCTCTTGATCAGATTGGGGTAGATCTAGCTGCCTCAAAAATTGTTGGGGCAAATCTTAAAGGGAAAATACAGTTACCAGTCCAGAAACAGAATAATGCTAATCAGAATGAGAATTTACCTGATCGCCTAGGTTATCAGGGGGTAATTACCGAAGAGGAGTATATGATCACAGTGGCTACTTTAGATCATATCAATTTTGATATCTGGAGCGCAAAAGCAACAATTGCTCCCGGTTCTTACTTAGAATTAAAGGTTAAAAACAGAGAATTTTTACCAAAAGCCGTGCTTACAGGAACCTTGGCAATCGGAGCTAATGGAAAATCTACTGAAAACAACAACGATCCCAATGCAAAGAAAGACGCAGATTTTAAAGGAATTAAATTCCAGGAACTGACGCTTCAAACCCGAGCACCTTACATCACTGCACAATATTTTGGAGTGCAGGGAGAGCAAAAATTAGTAGGTTTTCCTGCAAGCATCAAAAACATATTTGTAGAAGCGGATAATGGCTATGCCAATCTGGGATTTGAGATAACTGTAGGGTTACAGGAAGAACGTTTTTCAGCGTCGGGAGGTATGAAAATCAGTGGTCTCATCATCAATGAAAACAATCGCCAGAGATGGAGATATGATGGGTTTAATTTAACCAAACTAGGTTTAAAAAATGTAGACATAGGCGTAGCAATCGTTTCGGGAGAGTTCCAGATTATGCGTAATGATCCTTTATACGGAGACGGCTTTACGGCACATTTGAATGCAAAGTTGAAAGAACTGAATATTGAAGTGAATGTAAATGCCGCGTATGGATTCAGTACTTTCCGATATTGGGGATTTGAAGGTTCAGTAGACGGGCTTAAAATTCAAGCATCCGTATTAACGATTACAGGATTTACTGGAGGAGCATTTTACAGAATGGTTCCCAATAGAGATATGTCAGCAGATCCTGCATATAGAGATAAAGCTTTGGTTTTAACTCCGGACAATACGGTTGGCTTGGCATTGAGAGCCGGAATTTATGGATCTATTGCCAGCAAAAATGCAGTAAGTATTATGGCGGGCTTTAATATGTCAACCAATCCAAACGGAGGTTTAGCCAATGTTGGATTTATTGGAGAGGCTCTGGTTATGGCCGATTTATCTAAGCTTATTCCCGGAGATCCTTTAGCAGGCGTTAAAGACAAGTTTAAAGAAATGGTAGGAAAGTCGGAGTTTTTAAATAAGTTAAAAGATGATGAGATCGTCAATTCTTTCCTTGATACAAAAGCTGTTGACGAGCAATATCCGGTAACCAAAGATGTGAAAGGTGCTATTTATGCCAAGCTGGCAATGAATTATGACTTCAACAACAGTGTTTTTCATGCCAATTTAGATGTTTTTGTAAATATTGCCAATGGAATAATTTCCGGTATCGGGCCGAATGGCCGAGCTGGCTGGGCAGTCGTACATATTGCACCCAATGAGTGGTACATGCATATCGGGACACCAACGGATATGATTGGTTTAAAAGTTGGCTTTGGAAGTTTTTCATTACAATCCGGAAGTTATTTTATGGTAGGAAATCGTATTCCGGGAAGTCCGCCACCACCACCTGAAGTTGCCGATATTTTAGGATTAAAGCTGGATGATATTGATTATATGAGCAGCCTTAATGCTTTAGGAGATGGTAAAGGATTTGCGTTCGGAACACATCTTAAATTTGATACCGGAGATATGACAGCTTTGTTTCTGTATGCAAGATTTCAGGCAGGTTTAGGAACAGACATTATGTTGAAAGATTATGGCGAGGCAAAATGTTCAAACCGGGGTGGTGACCAAATCGGAATCAACGGATGGTATGCAAACGGACAGGCTTACGTTTATCTTCAGGGAGAACTTGGGATTAAAATAAAATTGTGGTTCATTAAGAAAAGAATTCCAATTATTAAAGCGGGTGTCGCTTCATTACTTCAGGCAAAAGGTCCGAATCCTTATTGGGTAAGAGGATATCTTGGTGGATACTACAATTTACTCGGAGGGATGATTAAAGGAAGGTTCAGATTCAAAATGGAATTTGGAGAAGAATGCGTATTAGAAAATGCTTCTGTTTTAGGAGGAATGAAGATTATAACAGACCTTACTCCAAAAAATGATGATACTGACGTGGATGTATTTGCAATCCCACAGGCCACATTTGCAATGAGAGTGAATGAGCCTATTGTTATTCCTGAAGACGATGGTGATCACACGTATAAAATTGTTGTCGAAAAAATGACCATTGTTGACGATCAGGGCAAGGAAATAAAAGGAGTCATAGAATATGCAAATTCAAAAGACGTTGCCAATTTTGTTTCAGATGACATTCTTCCGCCGAGTAAAACTCTGAAAGCAATTATGCAGGTAAGCTTTATGGAAAAAAAGAATGGGATGTATGAAGTGGTCATGGTAGACGGCCAAAAAGCGATTGAAGTAGAAGAACGCACCTTTACTACAGGTACTGCTCCTAATGTAATTCCTTTGTCTAATATTAAATATGCTTATCCTGTGGCCGAACAAGAAAATTACTATACGCAGGAAAGCAATAAAGGATATATAAAACTAAAAAGAGGACAAGATTATTTATTTGATGATCCAAACTGGACGACAAAAATTGTCTTTGCAGCAGACTCTCCGGCAGAAAGTAACTTCTCATATAATGGCAACGACAACATCGTGAATTTCACTGTTCCAAATCTAAGCAAGCAGAAAGATTATACGTTGGCATTAATTGCTAAAAATAAAAATGGTGCCGGTAACTCTTCCGGTAATCAAACGGAAGAACAAACCGTAAAAACAGAAGAAAATGAAGACGACTCAGCTGTTTCTGTAACCACAGAAGTGAAGAAAGCTCAAAACCTTTCTAAAAATGGTGAGATCGACAGGCTTTCGTTTGTTTTCAGAACAAGTAAGTATAATACAATGTCTGATAAATTATCTGCGCTGAACTTTAATTCGTTATGGATAAAACTACACTCAGATGTCGTAACGCTTCAGAACAATATGAATGCCGATGAATATTTTGATGTAACCGAACTTACAGGTTCTAAATATACTGACAACAAGCCTCTTATCAATCTCATGGCTTTGATGGATGATTCTTTCGCTGCTAAGTTCAAAGGTCTCTTTTATGACGCATATCCTGTTGACCAATTGACATTAGACAGAGCAGAAAGTGAAGAAGACTTTGCAGGAATTCCTCCTGTTAAAGCATTCCCGGTATTCACATCCTACTTACAATATTTAGGTAGTGACAAAGGAAATACATTTCTTAAGCAGACCTTCCCCTACAAATATGATTTGTTCAGTTTCTATAAATCAGACTGGTACGTATTAGTTTCAAAATCTGCCTCAAAATATGTTGGCATACCTTTAAATGCAAGACCGCAGGCTATTAACAATTTGCTTCGATCTACTTACGGTATAATCCCAACCTTGAAATACAGAGTAAAAGCGAAATACATTTTACCGGGAGATAAAGCAGGCTCTGAAAAACAAATCGATTACGAATTTAAGTAAACGATAATTTCAGAGTAAAAGAGCAAATTTAGAGCAGATCAAAAAATAACACAAAACAGAGTGATGAACCATTCCTACAACGATAAAAGAAAATATAAACCGTACTTCAGACCGAAATTTAAAAGTTTCGGAATGAAAATGTGGGCATTGACAATGCTTGTGCTATTGGGCTTTCAGTCTATCGCTGTAAAATCGCAGCAGTATCCTGTAAAGTTGGTTCCTGTGGTGCTCCCGCCGTATAGCATGCGATTGGGAGATTATGCTACTTCCACCGATAACAAATTACAACTGCAGGTATTGATGACCGACTTGATGGAGCCGCAACATCAAACCGGCATCAAATTTACCTTAGAAGCCGGATTGAGTGCCGTTCCTTTTGCAAAGAGCAATGATTTTATTGTCGGAATGAATACTTTTATGCTCTATCCGGGCAGTAATGTTACGCTGACCAATGTAGATTTAAGAGCTCTATTTGAATTACAGAATTTAGGAGGAATCAGTGCGGTACAATATGGTCAACCTTTATCTGACGGGGTGTATCAATTTTGCTTTCAGGCGTATGATTTTTATACTAAAAATAATCTGTCATCCAAAACCTGTGCAACGGTATTTCTTACGCAGTACGACCCGCCGATGCTTAATCTTCCGCAAAATGCCGAAAAAATACAGGCAATGTCCCCGTATGCAGGAGGAAGCGGAATCGTATTTCAATGGATGCCGAGACAGATCGCTCCCAACACAAAATACATTTTTACACTTAAAGAACTGTGGGATTTAGGACAATCGCCGATTTCAGGATTTTTGTCTTCTCCGCCACTTTGGCAGGAAGAAACCTATGCACCCACATTGTATTACAGTTTGGATAAAACGCAGCTCATTCCCGGTAAAAGATATGCTTGGCAGGTGCAGGCCAAAAGCGGAAACCCCGTTTTGGGAGCCAACCCTACAGAAGATAATGGTATTTATAAAAACAACGGACTTTCTGAAATTTACTATTTTGATTATGTAGAAAACTGTACTGTTCCTACACTTTTGATGACAAAAAATGTAGGCAGAGGAAGAGTGGAAATTAGTTGGAGTCTCGGAGGCAAACCTGCCGGTTTATACAATGTACAATACCGTAAAAAAGACAGCAATACGGACTGGGTTACTCAGCAAAGTTACCAGTCTCCTGCAATTCTCAACGGCTTGGAAGACCTTACGGAATACGAGTACCGTGTAGGTTCTCTTTGTGGGAATATGAACGGAAATACTTCCGGCAATGCCTATTCTTACAGCGCAATACAATATTTTACTACCAATGCCAATGATGTAGATAATAACTACCAATGCGGGATAATGCCTTCAGTTGATATTGCCAATAAAAACTCTCTGCAGACTATGTTGGGTGTCAACGAAGTATTTACTGCGGGAGATTTCCCTGTTACGGTACTTTCTGCAGAAGGCAACAATGGTATTTATACAGGAACGGGATATATTATTGTGCCATATTTGGCTGATACTAGGGTAAAAGTGATTTTCAATAATATTATGCTTAATACCGACAAGAAATTAATTGAAGGTGTTATTGAGACTACATACGACCCAAATGAAAGCGCAATACATTATGCTTCTGCAGGAATAGGAGAAACATTTGGTGATGCTGGCGTAAAAGACGTTTTCATTACTTTCCCAATTGGTAATATTACTTATTCTGCAACACCTCCTCCTGGAAAAATTACCATTACAGGAAGTGATGGAGGCGGTGGAACCGGAAGCACAACCGAATATCCGGGAGGTAAAGACTACACCTTCACAGACTCTAAGGGGGAGATTTGGACAGTGGATGAAAATGGAATTGTAACTAAAGGCGGAACCGTAGCAAAAGGTGGGGCCTCAACCTCTACCAATACAGATGGGGTAACGGGAAGCGGAAAAAATGCTACAGTAAATCAATATACGGCGAAAGGCGTTAAGATAGAATGGAAAGAGAATGTTGCTGGACATTTTGCCTACGATACGGAAGAGAAAAACAAACTGCCAAAAGATAAATATCCGTCGGTAAAAGACTCGGAAAACAATACTGTTTCCGTTCCTTACAAAGCAACGGTTAATAAAAAGACTGAACTCTTTGACGCCAAAGTAAGTATTACCGATCCTTTATTGAAAGATGCGACAATCATCTTCAAAACATTGAGCATCGGTAAAGCGATTGAAGCTACAGAAATCAGTAAAACAGATACGGAAAGAAACTATCAACTGAAATTGATTGGCTCATTTGATTACGCTGAAGAAGAAGTGATTGCGGTATTGATGCCGAAAGACAGCATTTCAAAACAGAAGGTAATCAGCAGTTTCAGATTGGTACACCTAAGCCCGAAAACGGTAAATGTAAGTTTAGTTCCATTGGATGCAAATTCACAATCTAAATTACAATCTCAAGGCGATCAGCTGAACCAGATCTACAATAGGATAGGGGTTACTTTCAATATTAAAAAAGAGCCTGTTTTAGATATCGGCGGTATTGTAAGCGAAGATACCATCAATAGTGAAGATTCTGACCTAATGATTACCTACAGTCCTCAGCAGCAGCAGATCAACGCAATGTTCAAAACGACTTATGACAGGTATGTTCTTTTCGTTACCAACAAAAAATCTTCGACAGGACAAAAAGGATATATGCGCCTAAACGGTCAGTTTGGGTACGTGTACAACAATGCACAAGACAAAACAGGAGCTCACGAACTGGGACATGGTGTGTTTAAACTGGAACATCCTTGGAAAGCTTACGGAACTACGCAAAGTGCAACTCCTCTATTGATGGATTACAGCAATGGCGAAGAGCTTTCTCATTTGGACTGGAAACAGATCAATGATCCGAAGCTTAAATTGTATGCGTTTCAAGGGCAGAGTAGTGGAGAAGATAGAAATGGAGACGGTATAGATTTACTTGGAAATATAATTGTTAAAGTTAAGCAGGATGCTACTGATTTATTAAAGCATTTAATTGTCGGACAATTAGATCAGAATAAACCTTATGTAAGATCTGGATATGACGTTTATGACATCTCAAATGGAACTGTAAAAGAAGATACAAGAATTTCTTATACAGCTATTGCAAGAAACGGAGCTGTAGTTTACGAAACGGAAAGTGGAGCTAAATTCCCATACAGTATAGAATTAAGTACTAAAGGAAGCGCAGTGGTAAAGGCGCTTGATCAATCCACAAGCTGTTCATTCAAATATCAGACTATTATCTGGGAAAAACCATCCAATAAAACTACTGCGGAAATATTAACACTTATTGCTGCAAAACTGGATCAATCTAAATGGAAATATCAGGAACTGTTTAATAAAACATGTAATGATGACATTGACCAGTTTTACAAAAATACAATCGGCAATGGTGGTCTGGAATGTCTTAAAAGATCTGCAGTACGTGCTAAAGATATTATTAAAATTAACCCGACACCTTTAGGTTTTGGTCTTGCACTGTACACGGGGGGACTAGAATATGGTATCTGCATGACAGAGGAAGATAAGCTGAATGCTAATGATGCCTACATTACTAAATTCTCATATGGTTTTGTAAATGAACTTTTCCATACCATAGATATAGAAGCTATGGCAAGTGGACTCACGAAAATTGCTGTAGAGAAACTGGTAAAAGACATCAAATGTATTACAGATAAACGTGGAACAACCTTGATGGTTACAGGACCGAACCAAAGTCAGCTGGAATACATGTATGAATGTATGGGTATTGTGAGTCCTGCCGAAGTTACCAAGTATAATAAATTAATTAATGCTGCATGGGAATGGGCAAAGAAAAACTATTCAAACCCATACGTACAAGGAAAGGCTACTTTCTTTATAGCGAGTATTGTAATTCCTGTGGTGGGAGAAGCAAAACTTCTGAGAACAGAGAAATTATTGGCGACAGTAGAAAAAACAGAACCTTATTATGACGATTTTGTAAAATTATCTAATGATCTGAAAGGTAAAAATGTTGATGAGGCTGTTGATATCCTGAAAGGCAATAAATCTGCATTAGTAGAATCGCTTGCTTTAGAACTTAAAAACACTTACGATGAGCTTATAACTGCTGGTTTAAAAGCAAGTGAAGAAAGCGCAGTTATCAACTTCCATGATGAGGCAGGAACTTTAATAGCTGAAATTAAAAATAATAAATTTGTAACTAAAAAATGGGTTACTGCTTATAAAAATGATCTTATAAAACATACTGATGCTGGATATAAACTTATAAGGAATAAGGAAGGAATTTTAGGCTTTGATATTGGCTTCAAAGATGGTAGGGTACTAACAGCTGAAGAGTTTAATGAGTATTATATTGCAATAGGAAGAAATGATCCTTATCGTCAAGGAACACCTATTATTGAAAGATCTTTACAAAAAGGAGATAAGGTATATGTTGTAGAAAATTTAATTAATGGTAAAACGGGTAAGGTAGAACCTAATCCAGGAGGTTGGGGATCAAAGAATGCTATTACAACTGAAAAAGAATTGAGAGAATACCTTGCTGTTTTAGAGGATTGGAAAAAAGCACAAGGAATTGATGATGCTTTAGTACTAAGAGAGTATACTGTTACAAATCCTTTACAGGTACGTGATGGTGTAGTTGGTCCACAGATGGATAAATTTCCTGATGGCTCATATAAAGTATATTACGGAGGTGAACATCAATATGAGTTTATACAATACCTTGGAGACGCAAATTGGAAAAACTTCTTACAACCTAAAACAGAACAAGGTGTAATTTTAAAAAAATAAATATGAATTTTAGAGTTTTTAATAAAGAAGGAGCTGTAATACCCTTAAATTTAGATTTAAATGCAGATTATTGGGCACTTGGAGATAAAGATGCAGCATTTAATTTCATGTGTAATCCATCAAAAAATGGAATAATGTGGGATCATAATGATGAAGAAATTATTTTAGAGGACGAGAATGCCGATCTTAAGGGTTATCCTACAGCAAATTTAAAAAATGTTGTAGTAATTTATTTAGGTATTAATGGAAAACATAAACCACCGCATAATTGTGTAATTTATAATTTAGATGGAAGTATTCATAAAATACTTGAAATACCATCTTTAAAATCTCCACTAGCTATAAAAAGAATGGAATTTTTAAAAGAAGAAAATCCTCCTCTTGATACAGCCCTTTATGAAGGTGCTTTATGTTTCTCAGGTTTTAGTGTTATTAAATTAAATACTGGTGAAATTGTGAACTCAATTGCTATAGACTATGATAGAGAATTATGGGAAACTAGAATTTTAAATCCAGAAACAGGAGAAATTGGGGATTTGATTTATTATGGTAAAAATTAATACTTTACGAACCTGAAAACTTTTTAAAACAAATCCTATATATAAAGGTGGGGAACATCAATTTGAGTTTATTGAAAACTTGAGAGGAGATGAATGGAAAAAATTTTTAAAAGTCAAAGATGAAGAAGGAGAACTGTTAAAATAAAACCAATGTTATCAAAAATTATAAAATTTAATCAACATGGAATGATAATTCCCATTTCAATCGGTTATGAAAAAAGTGAATTTGATCTAGTTTCGAAGCAAGAAAAATTAGATTATGTAAATTCCTATTCTAAAGAAAGTTTTAGTTGGGAATATAATGGTGAAAAAATTATTATTTCGGATGAAAAAGTTTCGGTTTATGGATACCCCACTGTAGACAATAAATATATTATTATTTATAAAGGTATAGATGGACAATTTAAACCACCAAATAATGCAGTGATTTATAATCTTGATGGAAGTATCCATATGATATTAGAAATACCACAATTGATTTCTGAAAGAGCAAAAAAATATTTGGAGAAAGAGAAATTGGGTAACCCACCATTGGAGTTGGTTAAATACGAATCTGGATTAAATTTTTTAAGCTTTGGGTGGAGAAAGAATGAAAATGGAGAACACTTTAATTATATTTCTATACAATATGATCTAGATTATGGAGAAGGAAGAGAGTTAAATACGGAAACAGGGGAGATTGGTAGATTAATAGATGACTGGTATAATTATTACTAAATGATACAAATTTTTGAAGTTACAAGCGCATCAGGTGCAATTTTACCTGTTAAATTAGAGTTTCCATTAAATCCATTTGAAAATGTGGATCATGAAAATTATCAATTATATTTTGATTCATCATTACAAGGAATATCATGGAAAAATGAGGAAAATCAGAGGGGTATAATTAACGATGAAAATGTTGATGTAATAGGATTTCCTACAATAGATTTGAAATATATCGTGGCAATATACAAAGGTATTAATGGTGCATTTTTGATACCAAATAATGCTGTTATTTACAATTTAGATGGAACAATACATAAGGTACTGAAAATAACTGAATTAATTTCAGAAAGATCTAAGAAGTATTTAGAAAAAGAAAATCTTGAAAATCCCCCATTAAGTTTGGCAAAATACCCACAAGGTTTAGCCTTTAGCAATTTTGGTTGGAGAAAAGATATAAATGGAAATTTAATTAATTCAATTTCAATAGATTTTGATAGAGATTATGGTGAAAAAAGAGAACTTAATCCTGAAACAGGAGAAATTGGAAAAGTATTAGATGATTGGCAAATTAAAGATAGATTTTTTATAAAAAGTAATATTTAACTCTATTAAGGATTCCATCGTATACAAGAAGAAATTCTTAAAAGTCAAAGATGAAAAAGGAGGGTTAATGTTAAAAAATAATTATTATGAAAATAGATAAATTGATAGATAATAAATCTCAAGTTTTATATGATGGGTTTTGTGCGGAGCTTAACCAAGAGTTTAATATAATTATTGGAGAAGAGAATATAGCTTTTAAAATTTCTGATCTAATCAATAACAGTTTTAAAAATATTAAAGACTTTTTAAGTAAAAATGATCTAGAAATAATTTTGGAAAAAGGTGAGATAAAAAATAATGTTCCAGAATATATTAAAAGATTAATTTCTGAAAATGAATATACTGATTTAATAAAAAATGCAAATTATTATAAATCTGAAAGTCATTTAGCTTTAAATTATTTCGTAAAAAATGATTTACTATTATTATTTACTTATGGTGAAAAGCAACCCTCACGTTGGATTTTGATACTAGAGAATGTTTGGAAAATTAAATAACAAATATCTATTCTGAAAGATTGAAAAAAGAAGACATTCGGGAAGGTTTGGTTACAAGAGAATATACTGTAATAAAGCGACTTCCAGTAAGAGACGGAAACGTATACGAATTTGGCGGGAGGTGATACTGAAGCAAAATCCAGATTCAGTGTTTTTATGAATTTTTGGAGCTTTCAAATAAGAAAGAAATACAATTAAAGCATAATGTATAGAAAAAATAATTAATATTTAAACACAACAAAAGATGAAAATTAAATTAATACTCGTTGCGACAATGTTCGCGGGCATTTCCGTATTCTCTCAGGAAGTAAAAGTAAAAAAAGGAGAAATCCAGATTGACGGAAAATCAGTTGCCAAAATCGACAGAGAGAAATATATTTACACGATCAGCGATTTGTCGGGTAAAGCTTTATTTACTGCCACAATTACCAATAAAACTCCATTAAATAATGATGCTTCCAAAAGCTGGCTACAGCTTACCGGAACCAATGGTGTCGTACGAGAGCTGGAGCTAATTGACAAAACCAGTTTCTCACTTGGATTAGAAAAGCCAATCACAGAAAATCTTACAAAGAGTACAGATCCTCTTTTACCTGCTTCCGGAATTGACGAAGCAAAGATAAACAGCTTTTTCCAAACCGAAGACAAAAGTATTTCCAAAGCAGAAGATGCCGCAATAGAGGAAACTAAAGAGATTATCCGGGCAGAAGATGCCCTAGCTGCTGAAAACAAAATATTGATCGACCGTGTCGGCATCATCAGTGCAAACAATGAGAAAATCGGGTATATTGTACGAAAAGTAACAGGAAAAGATGGGATCCAGACATATCTTTCTTATACAGTTTTAGATATCAACAAAATTCCGATTGCAAAAATAGATTTTTCAAACTATGACGGTGCCAACGCAAAATATGGTTTAATAGTAAAAACGTATGACGGAAAATCTTTCCCAATAAAAATGGCAAATTATACTTCCGAAAGGTTAGAAGAAGATAAGCTTGCACCAAGAGTCATTAAAAAACTGTATGCCAATGGTTACACTTTGGGAGATATGAAATCGATAACAGAGATTGCATATCAGGAAAACGCAGATGCCGCCAACCAGCAAAATAAAGAAATGGAAGACCATGCTAAAGCAAATTCAAAAAACATTTATGATACCGCAGGTTATGTTATTGACAAAAATGGAAACAAAAAAGAAGGAACCATTACAATGGAATTCGAGTCGATTTCTGAAAAAATTGGAAAAGAGAAAAATATTTCTGACGTTACCAGCTACGGAACTTTTGTTCTTTTAACAACAAACGGAAAAACTGAAACCCATAAAGCTAAAGACGGCGTAAAATTCTGTGTCGTGGAAAGATGCTTTGTAGGTGCAGACGGCTTGGAAGACGGCGGAACCGGAAATAGTAGTGGTTCGCAATTAAGTGTATTAGGAGAAAGCCTTTTCTTTGAAATTTTGGCAGAAAATGAAGGAAATTATGTCCTCAATTATGTCAAAAACCCTCAATATTTATATTTGAAACTGGCTAACCAGTCGAAAGCAATTTATCTGGGAAACAAGGCAGGTTTCGGAACAAAAAAGCCTGAAAAAATAAAGAAGATATTTGACGAGTATATGAAATGTCCAACGTTGGATTTTTCTAAATACGATACCACAACGAAAGAAGGATTGGTACAGGTTCTCGCTGATTATTCTGCACAACGTAAAAAATAAATCCTATTAACTATT
Source organism: Chryseobacterium indoltheticum (assembly GCF_003815915.1). NCBI lineage: Bacteria > Pseudomonadati > Bacteroidota > Flavobacteriia > Flavobacteriales > Weeksellaceae > Chryseobacterium > Chryseobacterium indoltheticum. The sequence continues at coordinate 3,132,494 of NZ_CP033929.1, read as the reverse complement.
CATCTCTTCCTGTCAATAAAAGATGGGAAGATTTATCCATTATATTTTATGAATAAAAAATACCTATTGAGCTTTTGCTTTCTTATGATTTCAGTTTTTGTTTTTTCGCAAGAAAAGCAGGACAAGGTCATTATCCCACATATCCGTTTGAAAGTAGATAACAAAAAAAACCATATTTCGCTACGATGGGCTGTTGATGAACCGATATCTTGGCAAAAAGCGAACAAAACAGGTTTTGTTTTAAAAAGATATACACTTTCAAGAGACGGAAAGTTGCTCGATAAACCCGAGGAAAAAGATTTGGGCATTTTCAAACCCGCTTCTGAGGCAGAATGGAAAAAGATTGTTGAGAAAAATGATAATGCCGCTACTGTGGCACAATCACTTTTCGGAGACACTTTTGAAGTTGAAATGGGAGAAAAACAGGGCAAACTTGAAGGTGTAGTCAACAAATCTCAGGAAGTAGAGCAGCGTTTTTCCTATGCATTAATGGCTGCCGATTTAGATTTTGAAGTCGCTAAACTTGCTGGTTGGGCCTATAAAGATGTCAATATAAAATCTAATGAAAGATATCTCTATTCAGTAAGTATTAATCAAAACAATAGTTCGGGAGTTTCAGCTTTGGTTGTAAAAGGTGATGCTGTAGCAGAGGTTTCCAGTAATTCAGATTTGCCAAAGCCTGTTGATTTCATTGGGATTTTTAAAGATCAGACAGTTACAATTTCGTGGGAATATTTACAGTTGAGAGATACCTACACTTCATACTATGTCGAAAAATCTGAGAATGGAAGTGCTTTTAAATCTTTGGGTGACCTTCCGGTAATGAATATGAATGATACCGACGGTAGACAGGCACAGGGAATGACATTTGTAGACTCGTTGGCTCAAAACAATTCAAAATTCAGCTACAGAATCAGAGGAAAAACCATTTTTGGAGATTATGGTCCTTATTCTGACGCTATTTCAGGAAAAGGAAAGAAAAGTCTTGAAATTACTCCTAGAATTTCAAATTTTAAGATTTCCGAAGACGAACAAATCGCCATAAATTGGGAGTTTCCTAATGAGGTCGAAAAAGATATTATTGCTTTTGAGCTTCTTCACTCTGAAACAGATCTGGAGAATACCTACAAAGTTGTTAAAAATAAAATCCCTGTTATTGACAGAGCATTGGTGACCAAAAGTTTGGCTTCATCTAATTATTATAAAATTCAGGCAATAGGAAAGAACAAAGATAAAAGAGAATCTTTTGCAGTTCTAGTTCAGCCCAATGATATAACACCTCCCGAAACTCCTCTAGAATTGAAAGGAAAAATAGATTCTTTAGGGATTGTTCATCTGCAATGGAAAGCCAATAGCGAGAAAGATTTGGAGGGCTATCATATTTTCAGAGGAATACAAAAAGGAGATGAGATGGTGCGCATTACTCCGCAAGCCATTTCTAAAAATATATATAAAGACAACGTCGTTTTAGAAAATCTGAATTCTACAGTGTATTATTATGTAACGGCAACAGATATCAGAAAAAACCAATCTAAACCATCTATCATTTTAGAATTAGAAAAGCCCGATAAAGTAAAACCTCAGGCTCCGGTTTTTACAGAATATAAATTGGAAGAAGATGGTAAAATTACTTTAAGCTGGCTGAGAAGCTACAGTGATGATGTTGCACTGCATCAATTATATCGTCAGGATAAAGACGGAGCAGATAAAAGCTGGAAAATGATCTATGAAGCCAAAGATATTCAGCCAAATTTCATTTATACCGATAAAAATGTAGAGGCTGATAAACGATATGCTTACTATTTGTTGGCGATTGATAAAAACAAATTGAAATCTGATAAATCTCCTGAAATTACACTAAGGAGCAACAGCTTTGAAGCACAATCTGTTTTGACCAATTTATCGGGTTCTGCAAATAGGGACAAAAAGCAGATCGAATTGATTTGGAAAATAGATAAGAAAGACGTAGGTGAAATTTTGGTATACCGACAGAAAGGAATAGAAAAACCTACTCATTGGGGAACATTGAGTGGAGCTCAAAATTTCCTGGAAGATAAAGCGGTTCAAACAGGGAATGTTTACACCTATCTTTTGAAACCAATGTTAAAAAATAATCATGTTTCAAAAACGGAAAAAATTACCATAGAATTTTAAAAACACAAATACGATGAAAAAAATATTATTTTTATTACTACTAATAAAGGCTGCTTTTCTTTGGGGGCAAGGCGGTCAGGCGGAGTATAAATTTGAATTGTATAATTTGAGATTTGAGATTAGAGAACCCGTTAAAAATAACACAAGTTCAAATGTAACTCTTACTCTTAAATATGAAGATAATTCAGAAGAGCAAATTTATTATAGAAGCATTTCAGAAGAAGATCATGACGAATGGGACTGGAATTTAAACCCACCATTAATTAGGTCTAAACGTCCTGTTTCTATACGTGTTTCGGGGTTTGTAAACTTTAGATCAGGTACTGATGCAAGCTATGATATTACAAATAGTTTGACAATATGTCCGCTGCAGAATTTTTCAGTGGCAAGTAATTCTTCCAGAATGTCTGAGATAACTTTTAAAACAAGAGTTACACCGGTTCATTCTTTAGTCTCTTTAACAGATACAGGAAGCACAAATACATTTTTACCCAGTGACGATAAAATACATTTTTATGCAAGACAAGGTTTTGCAGCAAATCTATATGGCTATCAATATAGCGTTGACAATGTAAATTGGGTAGACATTAATTCCTCTCTTTCTATACTTAATAAACTTAGTATTTCCGCAAAAGACCTTTTCGGATCCAATTACAGCCAATATATAGGACAAAATATTTACTTTAGAGTAGCATCTTGTTTATCTAGCGGAGTATATCAAGCGGTTTCTCCACCTGTAATTTTAACATTGGTAAAATCAGCACCTCACATTCTCACAAGCTCAGTAACCCCTACAAAATGTTTCGATACCATAGATGGTACTGCAACACTTAATTTTGACAGAACTTTACTTGCAGGAGAAACCCTTAAAATCTCTTTAGTAAATACAGTAACCGGAGCAGCAGTATTTAATCAGGATATTACTAACGATTTACAGACCATTGCCTCATATACTTTACAAAATCTTCCTCCGGGGACTTATAAACTAGATATATTAGGAACTTATAATGGTAATGCAACCTATACCGACAGCCCCACTCATACCATCAATTTTGAGATTACAAAACCGACCCCAGTTACTTTTGATATGACTTCCAAAACAGACGTATATTGTTTTCAAGGAAATGACGGTATCATCAACATTACTGTAGGAGGTGGACAAAACCAATATCAATATATCGTAACCAAAAACGGACAACCTTTTTTGGATTGGACTAATTTTACAAGCGGACAGACTGCTGCTATTCAAAATTTGAGTGCCGGGATCTATAAAATACAAGTGAGAGATTCTAACATGTGTATTGCAAAAGATCCTTCTAATTCGAGTGTTGAAAAAGAAATTACGATCACTATTACCCAACCTTCTGAGGCTATTGCTCTTCCAGCTGCTGATATCGAAATTGCACAACCATCAGGATACGGATTGGGCAACGGGTATATTTCTGTACGGGTAACAGGTGGAACGCCTAATACAAACGGAAGTTATAACTTTGAATGGAGAAAAGATACACCAAACGGAGCTGTTATTTCTACAGGAATTACGACAGATGCCGTCAATAATCCTTACACAATAAAACTTGCTAATCTTCCTGCGGGAAATTATTACCTGACCGTAAAAGATAAAAATTATGCGGATGCAAGCACCCAGTTAGGAAATTGTGGGATTATTTCTCAGGAATTTATAGTAGAGCAGCCTCAACCTTTAGTTGTAACTATAGAAGTTGAAAGACAGATTTCATGTAATATTTCCAATGATTACCCCAATAAATTGGATTTAGATAATAACGGAATTCCTGATGAAGCTGAAGATGGTAACCTGAAAGCTGTAGTTACCGGAGGAGTAGGAGCATACGAATACCAATGGCAAGTTTTAGCTGGAGGAACTTTCCAAGATATTCCGGGAGCAACGCAAGCAATTTTATCTAATCGCTCTGTAGGAAATTACAAAGTACTGATAAACGATATCAATAGCAATATGACAAATGCAGAATTTACATTTGCGTTTCCTCCACAATTGTCTATCACCTTATCGGCAAATACAATATCATGTTATAATCAAAATACGGGTATGGTTTCCGTAGATGCTACAGGAGGAACCGGAATGCTTTCTTATCAATGGAATACTTCTCATACCACCCCAACGGTTACAGGATTGCCCGGAGGGAATTACTTTGTATTGGTTACAGATTCTAAAAATTGTAAAGTGAAGGGTAATGTGCAGATTATTCAGCCGGATCAGGTTATCATTACTGATATGTCTGTGCAAAATCCTATTTGCTTTGGAGCAAGCAACGGAGAAATTAAAACCAATATTACAGGAGGCGAAGCACCATATTCTATACTTTGGTCTAATGGAGCGACCACAGCAGATAATATCGGAATTCCAGCAGGAAATTATATGATGACTGTTACTGATGCGAATGGATGTATTTCAACTAAACAATATATTCTGATTGATCCTTTGCAACTTACGGTGGATTTAGGAGCAGATGTAACTTTATGTTCTGGCGATACACAAGTTTATACTGTAGCAGTAAATGACCCTTCTGCTACTTATCTCTGGGAAGATCAAAATGGAAATATAATTGGTAATTCATCAACAATTACTTTGTCTGCAGCAGGAACTTATACTGTAACTATAACAGATTCTAAAGGCTGTATAGCTACCGATAGTGTGAAAATAAAGAATTCATGTGAAGTATTGAATCCTCAGTTTTTACTGGCTACCCACGCTTATTCCGAAGCCAGTGTGGTTTTAGTGAATACTTCTCCAACTCAGCCGCAAGCAGTTGAATGGATAGTTCCGACAAATAATAATATCCAGGTCATTCAGAAGACAAATAATCTATTAGAGCTCAAGTTCTCCGTTCCTGGTACTTATGAAATAGGATTGAAGGGAATTCAGGGAGAATGTGTAAAAACGTTCTATAAAAAAGTGATCGTTGAAGAAAATACGTCGGGAGTTACCCTCAATCCAACAAAAGCCTCTAATATAACAGAATTTACAATTCTCCCCAACCCGAATAATGGAGTATTCAAAATTTTAGTAGGTCTTGGAACAGAAAATTCGATTAAAATCCGAATAATGGATATGGTTTCTCATGAAGTTTTTCCGGCAGTGATGCAACCTAAAGCAGCGTACTTCGTTGTACCATTTAATACTTCTCTGCCTGCAGGAACATATCTGGTAATTTTAGAGACGGGTAATGAAGTGCTGGTAAAAAGAATGCTGGTACAATAAAAACAATTGGTGACTAAAAATAAAAACACAATCAATGAATTTTCACAAATATTTAAAAAGAATGTATTCTGCAGTTCTTTTAGTAATCCTCGCAATCACTTTCAATGCATGTGCTGTAGAAGAAGAAATTCAGATAAAAGCTGATTTCACAATAAAAGTGAGTAACGATGACTATTCGGTGCCTGTAAAAGTAGAAATTATTAACAAATCTACCGGAGCAGATACCTACGAATGGTCATTTGAAGGAGCAACAGTAACGAGTTCTACAGAAAAAAATCCTCAGCCGATTATATATGCCGAGGCAGGAGTTTATAAGATAAAACTAAAAGCTTCTAACAAAGATGGCAATGAAGACGAGAAAATTGTAGAAATAAAAGCTGATGCCTCAATGAAAGTAGATTTTGAATGGCAGATGCAGGGAAGTGATATTTCTCCGGTAACCTTACAGATGGTAGACAAATCTTTGGGAGCCACGCAATACCTATGGGAATTTGCAGGAGGAATCCCGGCTACTTCTAATGCTCAAAATCCAACAGTGGTATTTACAACGCCAGGAGATCATATTATCAAACTGACCATATCCAACGTATTGGAAACCTATTCTACTCAAAAAACGGTTACCATACAACCGGAAATGACTATTGATTTTAACTGGAGCGTAGATCCTATTGATAATGATTACGAAGCACCGTTATTATTACATCTTAATAATTTATCGACCAATGCTTTTTCGTACGAATGGGAAATAACTGGAGCAACCCCTTCTATATCTGCAACGACTAATCCTGATGTCAATTTCAGCAGCGCAGGAACTTATACCATTATTTTGAAAGCGACAAACGATAAAGAAACCAAAATACTTCAAAAGCAGATCACCATACAGCAAAATACCAATTTGCTTTCTTTTAGTAATGTGAAATTGGGAATAAATAACGCTCATTCTACGATTGGGTGCTTCTTTTCTTCTTATATAGGAGCGGTTATTAGACAGGGAGATGTTACACCTGCAAATGGTTCTAAAATCGATTTTGGATTTTTTGGACTTAATTCATCATTTGCCTATAACCAATTTGTATCTCCGGATGAGGTTCAGAATACTGCTTTTTCTTCAATCCCGAATGCGACTCACAGTAAGATCATTAATTCACAAGAGTTAGTAGGTAATCAACTTTCCATTTCAGGTTTTAATGCTATTAATGCAGGAAGTGATTTTAATTCTATTAATGTAACGGAAAGCAATGCCGGAAAGACGCCATTCAATAATATTACTGTTCCCAGAATAGTATTATTTAAAACAGAAGATGGCAGAAAGGGGGCAATAAATATTACAGACTTTGTATCAGCCGGAACAAGCTCCTATATAATGGTAGATATTAAAGTTCAAAAACAACCATAATACTTTTATGATGAAGATTTATACTAGAAATATTGTACTGGTATTGTTGGTTTCGGCTTCAGCATTATATAAAGCTCAGGAAGTTGACCTAGAAAACTTAGGTAAGAAAACAAAAGAAGAACTCAAAAAAAATCCTTTTAAAATAAGTGGAGGGATTTCAGCAAATTCTGTTTTTTATAGCTCCAATGTATACAGAGGAAGAGAGCCATTTACCTATTTTCTTAACGGAAATCTGAATCTTGGTTTATATAAATGGTCGATGCCCATCTCATATAGCCTTACCAATCAGGGCAGTCAATTGGGATATCAGGTACCGTTTAAATTTAATCGTATAAGCATTGCTCCAAAATATAAGTGGGTAAAAGCTTATATGGGAGATGCTAATATGACATTTTCACCTTATACATTCAACGGATTACTGTTTACAGGAGGAGGGCTAGAACTCACACCCAAAATACCATTAAAAGTAGCTCTGATGACAGGACGCCTCAACAAAGCAGTAGAAGATGATGGAAACCCAAATACAATCCCTGCCTATAAAAGAATGGGATATGGAGCTCATTTGAAATGGGAAAAAGACAAGTATAAATTGGGGTTAATTGGGTTTTATGCAAAAGATAATGTCGGTTCTCTGAAGAATGCGCTTGATGATAAAGGAGTTTTACCACAGGAAAACCTGGTGCTTTCAATGGCTGGAAATTTTAAACTCGATAAAAATATAGAGGTCTATGGAGAATATGCCAACACCGCTGTAATCAACGATCTAAGAGCGACAGAAAACGGAGCGGTAAAGAAAGGTATTTCTTCTAAATTTCTTTCACCAAATTCTTCAATGGAAAACTATTCTGCCTTCAATACAGGGATAGACCTTAAGTTGAAGAAAGGAATGATTGGTATTAAATATGAAAAAATAGATCCCGGATACAAAACGTTGGGAGCGTACTATTTTAATAATGATCTTGAAAATATTACGCTTAATTCTTCTTTTACAATGTTGAAAGATAAATTATCACTTTCAACAAATATCGGAAGACAACGGGATAATCTTGACAATAAAAAGGCCAAGCAAACCAGCCGTTGGGTAGGCGCAGTGAATGCTAATCTTAAAGCTTCAGATAAATTGATGATTACTGCAAGTTATTCCAATTTCACCATGTTTACAAGCAGGCAGTTGAATCAGTTTAACACCATAAATGATAATCCATTAATCATACAGCAGCCAAAAGATTCTATTGATTATAAACAGATTTCACAGAATACGAATATCAATATAAATTATATCCTTTCCAGCACAAAAGAAAAGGTACAGAATATCAATTTTAATTACTCTTTGAATGATATGGCCAACAGGGAAAACGGAATTGTGAGAAGAGGCGGTTTATCAAGATTCCATAATGCCAATTTAAATTATAATTTAGGCTTACCCGATAAGAAAATGAACATTGCGGCTTCTTTCAATTTTACACATACCTTTGCAGCATCACAAGTTTCAAAAATTTGGGGACCAGGCGTTAATATTACCAAATCTTTCTTAAAAGAGGAAAAATTAAAAGCCAGTGTTGGAGTGTCATACAACCACTCGGCGAGTACTACTGCTAATATTAATGTGATGAACTTTAGATTGGGAGCCATTTACATGCCTTGGAAAAAGCATAATTTCAATCTGAATTTTATTCAAATGTTTAGAAATACAGATCAGGCTATTGAAAATCCAAAGCTTAATGAAATGACCTGTACAGTGGGTTATAATTACAGTTTGTAGAATTTTATTTTTCAGAAAATCAAGAGAATTTTAGTAGTTCAATTAGTCAATATTTATAAAAAACGGCGCCACTTATATTAAAATGGCGCTATTCGGTTATATGACAAAAAAGGAAGTTTATAATGACTTTATTCATTTGATCCAATTTAACAGGAATCAGAAAGTTTTTTTATCAGATAATTTCTTGTAGGTGAAATTTCTTGCATTTAATTTTTAAAAATAATCGAAATTGAAACAATTGATCTTTTGTTTGCTTTAATTGTCTTTACTTTCACACACAGATTTTACGAATAATAGAATAGAATTTCTGGATTTGCTAAGTGCTTTTTCTTTAAAGATTGAAAGAAAGATGATTTACTTATATTTGCTTCGCAAAGCAAATTCAAATGTTCAAAAAAATAAGCACTGTATTTCTCCTTGGCTTTTTTACGGTTTTTTGTTCGGCCCAACAGGTTCGTCCTTCAAAATCATCTGAAATTTATCGCGACCTCAAAACGCTCAAAAATTTACCTAAAGTTTTATACTTAGCTGCTCATCCTGATGATGAAAATACGGGATTACTTTCTTGGTTAATCAACGACCAAAATGTAGAAACGGGTTATTTATCTTTAACAAGAGGTGATGGCGGTCAGAATTTATTAGGCACAGAACAAGGTGCTGCATTGGGTTTAATTAGGACGCACGAGCTTTTAGAGGCTAGAAAGTTAGACGGCGCCCAACAGTTTTTTACCCGCGCTATTGATTTCGGGTTCTCTAAAAACACGACCGATACCTTTAAACAATGGGATGAAAATAGTATTACAGCTGATGTAGTTTGGGTAATCCGTAAATTCCGTCCTGATGTGATCATTTGTCGTTTTCCGCCTACTGCGGCGGCAGGTCACGGACAGCACGCGGCTTCGGCTGTGGTTGCAGAAAAAGCTTTTAAGTTGGTAGGCGATAAAACGGCTTTCCCAAATCAACTAAAATATGTGAATGTATGGCAACCAAAACGTATCCTGTGGAATACTTTCCGCTTTGGTGCAGTTAATACAACCGCTGAAAATCAACTGAAAGTTACCGTTGGGCAATATGATGCACAACTGGGAATGGGCTATGGTGAATTGGCAGGATTAAGCAGAAGTTTACATAAAAGCCAAGGTGCAGGAACACAGTCTGTAGCAGGCATTAAAACTGAATATTTTTCTCATGTTAATGGCGAACCTGCAAAAGAAACACTTTTTGACGGAGTAGCTAAAACCTGGACTGCAAAAGGAAACGCTGATATCGATCAATCATTGGATAAAATTATTTCCGCTTTCAACTTCAATAATCCTGAGCTTAGCTTGCCTGCTTTGCTTGCTTTGCGAAAAAAGGTAATGACGTTACAAGATTCAGAAATAAAAAAGGATAAAATTAAATCTCTCGATAATATTATTTTAAGCTGTGCAGGGTTTATGGGTGAAGTTGTTACTAATCAGGCTGAAGCTGTTGCCGGAGAAAATTACAGTTTTAGGTTAAATCTGATTTCAAGAGCTGATAATCCTGTCGTTTTAGAAAATGTAAAATGGTTGAATCAATCAGAAAGCTTCAACAGAAAATTGTCAAAAGATTCTTTAATTACCATTCAACACGAAATTCAGATTCCTGCAGATGCGGTACTCACAGAACCTTACTGGTTGGCCAAACCAGCCACGAATGCAGCAACTTTCTCTGTTCCGAATGATACTTTAGTCGGTTTGGCAGAAGCAGAATCACCACTGAATGTTTTCCTTGGTTTAAAAATCGGTTCGGAAAAGTTTCAGGTTAAACTTCCTTTATCTTTCAAGAAATTAGATCCGGTGCGTGGTGATGTGGTTGAAGCCTTGCGCATTGTTCCTGCATTGGAACTTAAATTTACACAACCACTTTATTTAGTGAAAGAAAACGAAGATTTGAATTTAAGCTTAAATTTTAAGGTTAATTCCAACAAACAGTTCAATAATGGAAAAGTAAATCTGATGTATAACGGAGAACGTTTAGGCGGCGGTGATTTAAAATCAGTTAATGGAAAAGATTTTACCATTGATTACGTTATTCCGAAAAATAAGCTTGCCTCAATCAATTCGAGTCGTTTGCAATTGGATGCAAATTATGTTGCAGATGGAGTAACTTATAATAAAAATAAGGTATTAATTCAATATCCGCATTTACCTGCCTTACAATATTTTGCGCCTGCAACGGTAACCGTAATGAAAGGAGATATTCAGGCGAAGGTTAAAAAAGTAGGTTACATAGAAGGTGCAGGTGATTTCATTCCTGAATTTTTACGCATTGCAGGAATTCAGGTAGATGTCTTGAAAGACGAAGATTTTTATGGCAATTTAGATGAATCCGGTGGAAACGGTGGTCAAAATAAGTTATCACAATATGAAGCCATTGTTCTTGGTGTTCGTGCCAATAACACGGAGAAAAAGCTAGGTCGCTGGATGCCTTTTTTATGGTCTTATGTAAAAGGCGGAGGTAATCTGGTGATGCAGTATAACACCAATCAGGATACAACGGTTGACCAATTGGGAATGTATAATTTCAGTATTGCTAATAAGCGGGTTACCGAAGAAAATGCTGAGGTTAAATTTTTAAATCCAAATCATAAATTACTGAATTTCCCAAACAAAATTACCGAAAATGATTTTAAAGGCTGGGTACAGGAGCGTGGCGCTTATTTCCCAGCTCAATGGGACTCAGCGTATGAACCGCTTTTTGAAATGCACGATACCGGTGAAGAGCCTCTGCAGGGATCAACTTTATATGCAAAATACGGAAAAGGTAATTTTATTTATACACCTTTGGCATTTTTCAGACAGTTGCCGGCAGGAAATGTTGGTGCGGCACGCTTATTTTTAAACTTTTTATCTGCACAGAAAAACTGATGAACAATCAACTTAAAAATTGGAATATCTGGTATATACTATTAGCAGTTGCATTAGTAGTTCAGATCGTATTTTATTATTTGTTTACTAAATTCTGGGCATGAGTACAATAGATTGGACCGTTCTTATTTTTACACTGGTTGCAGTGGTTGTTTATGGCGTATTTATTGGTCGTGGACAAAAAAGCAACGAATCTTACCTGAAAGCAGATAATAAAATGCCTTGGTACATTGTGCTTATCGGTATTATGGCGACGCAGGCAAGTGCGATTACGTTTCTTTCGGCACCGGGTCAGGCTTACACAGACGGTATGCGTTTCGTGCAGTATTATTTTGGTTTGCCTTTGGCGATGATTGTGATTTGTATTACTTTCATCCCGATTTTTCAGCGATTAAATGTTTACACCGCCTATGAATATTTAGAAAACCGTTTTGATAAAAAAACAAGGGTACTCACTTCACTACTTTTTCTTTTTTCCAGAGGCTTATCAACAGGAATCAGCATTTACGCTCCGAGTATCATCTTATCAAGCGTTTTAAACTGGGATATTTATTTAACCAATGTTTTAACGGGTGGCATTTTGTTGATCTACACTTATATTGGCGGTGCAAAAGCAATCGCTCACACCCAAAAAATACAGTTTTTGATCATTCTGGGAACTATGGCTTTTGCAGGTTATTTGCTAATTCAAAATATGCCAAATGGAATTGGTTTTAAAGATGCACTTTATCTCGCAGGGAAATCTGGAAAGCTTAACGTAATCACCACAGAATTCGATTGGAAAGATAAATACAATATTTGGAGCGGCTTAATTGGTGGTTTTTTTCTGGCACTTTCTTACTTCGGTACCGACCAGAGTCAAGTTGGTAGGTATATTACTGCAAAGGACAATACCAATGCAAAAATGGGCTTGCTGTTGAACGGATTGGTTAAAATTCCGATGCAGTTTGCTATTCTGCTTATTGGTGCTTTGCTTTTTGCATTTTTTTCTCTAAAACCTGCTCCGATTTATTTTAATGAACGCTCTTATCAAAATCTGAAGGAAACACAACCTGAACAGGCTGCAGTATTTGAAAAAGAGCATCAGGATTTACAAACAAAATTTAATTCAGAATCGAAAGAAATTTTAAAGCTAAAAGAAACTCAATCTCCTCAACTTAACAAAACAATTCAGGATTTTAAAAATACACAAACCGAAGTAAAAGCGCTTCACGGAAGGGTAGAGGAAGCTATTAATAACTCAAACTATAATGCTGAGAAAACAGATACTAATTACATTTTCCTGTATTTTGTGAAAAACACCTTGCCTGTTGGGATGATCGGTTTACTGTTTGCCGTCATTTTTCTAGCCAGTTGGGGTTCAATTTCTGCAGCGCTGAATTCCCTTGCTGCCTGCTCACTGAAAGATGTTCATTTGATATTTAAAAAAGAAATTCCAGATGATGCAACCGAATTGAAGTATAGTCGTCTGCACACTTTAGCGTGGGGTATTTTCTCCATCGGCGTAGCGATGTTTGCCACTCAAATGGGTTCACTTATTGAAGCGGTTAATGTGTTGGGTTCTCTTTTCTACGGCCCGATATTGGGGATTTTTCTTGTCGCTTTTTATTATAAAAAAATCGATGGAGCGAATGTATTTATCTCTGCCATTTTATCAGAAATTACGGTGATTGCTATTTACAATTTCGATATTGTTTCATTCCTTTGGCTTAACGTAATCGGTGCAGCGGCAGTCATTATATTTTCGTCAATCGTGTTACTATTTTATAAGCAGAAAGCATTAACTTCGTAACGCATAAGTATAAAATACATACAACAAAAATATTATGAAAACAATCATTAAAACTGCTACTGTACTTTTTGCTACAATGGCAATTTCAGTAAATGCATTTGCACAGGAAGCTAAAAAACCTGCCAGTCCTCCGGCTACTGCTACGGGAAAGATTAAAGATGCAACCATTACAATTGCCTACAGCAGTCCGTCTGTTAAAGGTCGTACAATCTGGGGTGGTTTGGAAGCTTATGATAAAGTTTGGCGTGCAGGTGCGAATGAAGCAACGACTTTCGAAACCAATAAGGACATTACCGTACAGGGCAAAAAATTGCCAGCAGGTAAGTACAGCTTTTTCTTAATCCCTAAAGAAAGCGGAACCTGGACTGCAATTTTTAACAAAGAGCCAAAGCAATGGGGCGCTTATAAATACGAAGAAGCTAAAGATGCTTTACGTGTTGATGTAAAAACAAAAGCTTTACCAGCAACACAGGAAACTTTAGTGTATAAAATAAACAATAAGGGATTCACAATGGATTGGGATAAAATCTCAGTTCCTGTAGAAATCAAATAAATTGAAATATTTAGAAATTAAATCCCGTTTATGCGGGATTTTTTTGTTTATAATTTAAATATTGCTTCAACGATTAAAGTTAAATTCCGGTTATTGTTTAGAACAGCTTTTAGAATTGCAAATTAGAATAGTAAATCCTTAGTTGGCTTTATTATTCTTGTACCCACATTTGGTTAGAAGATTTAGTGAGAATTTCTCAAATTTAATTTTAGTTTTAAAAAATTATTATGAAATTAAAAGGTATATATAAACACTTTGTTACCCGATATGATAATATTTTAAAGTCTTAAGTTGATTATAATAGATTATATAACAAATTAGAAGAGTTAGGTTAACTTACCTGACGATTAAATAAAAAAAGTGAATCAATTTTGATTCACTTTTCATTTGTATATATATTTTAACTAAGCCTCAATAAACTCCAAAAGGTCTTTATTAATCGTCGCTGCTTCCGTAGTCGGCATTCCGTGAGGGAAACCAGGATATGTTTTTATCGTGCCATTTTTCAATAATTTGATTGATTTCAACGCCGCATTTTGATAAGGAACAATCTGGTCATCTTCGCCGTGAAGCACCAAAACCGGAATATCAACATTTTTCAAATCCTCAGTGAAATCAGTTTCAGAAAACGCTTTGATTCCGTCATAATGAGCCACAATTCCACCCATCATTCCCTGTCTCCACCAGTTTCTCTGCACGCCTTCTTTCACATCTGCACCTTCTCTGTTGTAACCGTAGAAAGGGAAAGTCAAATCGATGTAAAACTGTTGTCTGTTGTTCAAAGTCTGGTCTCTGATACCATCGAAAACAGACATCGGAACACCATCAGGATTTTCATCACTAGCCACCATAATTGGAGGTACTGCACTGATTAAAACTGCTTTTTTAGCTCTTCCATTAGCATATTTATTCACATAACGGATCACTTCGCCACCACCAGTTGAGTGACCGATGTGAACTACATCTTTCAGGTCAAGAAATTCTACCAATTCAGCTGCGTCAGAAGCATATTGCTCAATGGTATGATTATAAATATCCTGACTGGAACGACCGTGACCTCTTCTGTCGTGCGTCACCACTCTGTACCCTTTTTGTAAGAAGAAAATAACCTGTGCGTCCCAATCGTCTGATGATAAAGGCCATCCGTGGTGAAACATCAAAACTGGTCCTTCGCCTTGGTCTTTGTAAAAAATCTCTGTTCCGTCTTTTAATTTAAGTGTGCTCATAATTTAATTTTTTTAATGTTGTGATTACTTTATTTTAATATTTTGTTGTCTTAATTCTTTAGCAAATGTAGGATGGTTCAATTCGTTTCTCGTTAATCTAGTTTAATATCGTACATTTTTTATGATTTTTTATTTGGGCAGCTTTATCCGCCTGGAGTTTATCCTGAGCTTGTCGAAGGGTTCCCAATCTTTTTTGCTCGAAGATTTCAGCTAAATAGAAATTGATTGCAAGCAAAAAAGGATTTCCACTCAAGTCGGGCTGCAGATTCGGTATAACACGATTTGATTTCAGAAATTAACTTAAGTGTTCTTATTTACGCTATGATAAAAACTTATACTTACTTAAGTGTCAAAAAATATTTTGTAGTTTAACTCTCAGTATTCTCCCTCAAAAGCTCAACCAAATCTTCCGCGCCACCATCATATTTCTTTCCATTCACGAAGAATGAAGGTGTTCCGTTCACGCCGCTCATAATTCCGCTTTCAAAATCTGAATCTACTTTATTAGCCAGTTCAGTACTTTCCAAATCCTTTTCAAATTGAGGAATGTTCAGTTTTAATTGTTCCGCCAGCTTCATCAGCAAGTTTTCATTCAAATCTCTCTGATTTTCATAAATCGCATCGTGCATTTCCCAGAATTTCCCCTGAAAATTGGCTGCTTCTGCTGCGATGGCCGCCGGTCTTGCGTATTGATGCATCTCAGACAATGGAAAGTTCCTGAAAACAAATTTAATTTGACTTCCATATTCTTTCATCAATTCTTTCAGAATAGGATAAGCAGCGCCACAGTATGGACATTGATAGTCGCCATATTCTACGATAACAAGTTCGGCTTCTAAGTTGCCTTGTGAGTGGTCAGCTTGGCTGACGTTTGGTTTTAGTGACATAATTTATTTTGTGTTAAGGTTTTCTAAAGCGTCTAAAATTCCGTCTGCGCCAGGATTAATTGCCGTTGGTGACAGATAACTCCATTCGATGATGCCTTCTTTATTGATGACGAATAATGCCCGTTTACATTCACCTTCTTCATCATCATAAACGCCGTACTGTTTTGCGATTTCTCCTTTAGCTTCAAAATCGGCTAACAAAGGAAAATGTAAATTTCTTGACTGCGAAAATGCAAGATGACACCATTTGCTGTCTACGGAAATTCCGAAAAGTTCTGCATCGTATTTCTTGAAAAACTTCAAAGTTTCATTATACAAAGCCATCTGGTCGCTGCAAACCGGACTCCAATCCGCTGGATAAAAAGCGAGGATGACATTCTTTCCTTTGAATTCTGAAAGTGTAATTTTCTGGTCTGGCGTTGCGTACAAAGTGAAATCTGGAGCAACATCGTTTTTCTGTAACATAATATTAGTTTTTAGTGTTATTTTTTGAAATCAAAATTCCGCAAATCATTAGTAATAATGCAGGAATCATCAAAGTCAATTTTACAAAATAATCGAGTAGGAAAGGGGCGACAAATGCACCTGATAAAAAGCCAATCCACAGCAGCAAAAGATGAATAGCGTTGGATTTATACTCTTCTTTTTCCATTTTATCATCTGTCATCGTCAGCATTGCGCTGTTCCTTGCCAGACTGTTCAGAGTTCCCGTCACGAAATCCGTATTCACTTTTTGGTTTCCTACAGAAGTCACAATCGTGTTCATCAATCCCATTGAAAATCCGACAATTACAATGGATAACAAATTATTGATATCATAAAAATAAGCAATAATTGAATAGAAAATGAGAATTCCGGAAACTATATAAAATGTTAATATTTGGTTCTTAATTCGCTTCCATAATAACAGGCAGGTTCCGGTGTAAATTCCTATTAAAAAGCAAAGGATAACTGTGACTGATGTAATTATAATTCCAGATTTATCGGTTGAAATTGCCGCTCCTAATGACGTGGTATTTCCACTCATAAAAGAGACGTACGTTTTCCATTGAATCAGTCCTGTTGCATCAATATAACCTGCAATTAAAGCTAAAAGTATCGCCAATCTCTCTTGCATCTTAATCGAATCAGATGAAGCGGAAATGTTTGTTTTGATGACAGAATTATCCATTATTTCGAGAGATTTTATTCTAATCTTATTTCTGAGGCTGAATGAAGACTTTCTCAGTCGGGAATTTTTCGATTTCGCCTTCTTTCAAACCAAAATTGGTTACAACAACATCTTTTGGATTTCCCGCCAGCCATTCGCTCAAATCAATCGATTCATATTTTCCGCTGTTGAAGCCAATCAGAATTCTACAAACCGTATCGCCTGTATTTTTGATGTAATGTCCGGCTCCCATTGGAACATAACCGACATCTCCTGCACTGAATTGTTCTGTAACGCAAGTAGATTCTGCAAGGAAAACCGACATTTCGGCCTGTCCTGAAATAAAATATTGCCATTCGTCAGCATTCGGATGCCAGTGCATTTCTCTTAAAGCGCCAGGCTGCAATTCTAAAATAGAACCCGACATTGTACTGCTGATAGGGAATTCTTTGCTCGTTACCAATCTCTGTAAACCTCCGCCCGGAACGATTCTCGGTTGTTGAGAATGCAAAGGATAACGGTGGAAACTCGTTAATTCGATATCGGATTCATCCGGACGAGCCTCGGCTGTGAATGACATTTCATCCGGAACAATTCCCGCTGCGAAATAGGCTTCTTTCTGCGGCAAAGCAGCCACTTCTTCTAAAGTTAAACCCAAATTTTGCGCAACGATTTCAGGTGGTACTGAAGAAACAAAATCTGTCACGCTGAACGTATGGTCTTCAGAAAAATTACCGTTATCAAAAATCAAAATGAAATGACATTCTTCCGTTCCCGTCGCCTGAATCGAGTGACCGTACCCTTTTGGAAAATACCAAACATCACCCGGCTCAAAATTGTCTGTGTAGCTGTGTCCGTCAGGATGAATAATTGTTGTACGAACCGTTCCTGAAATTACATAAGCCCATTCTGCGGCGTTAGCGTGCCAGTGTAATTCTCTCATACTTCCAGGTTTCAATCTCATAGAAACGCCGGCAATGCCTATAGAAGCAGGGAAATCTTTTACAGAAGCACCTCTTGTCGTTCCGCCGTCGTTGGTTCTTGGTTCTTTTTTCTCTAATTCGTATTTGAAACTTAATGATGCAGTATTCATAATGATAAGTTTTTGTGATGAATGATAGTTTGTCTTTATTTCTACTGTAAAGCTACCTCGGAATCACAGGATTTTGAAGTGCTTTTCGGTGAATGGGCAAAATGAGTCGGTGGGAATTTGAAAGAGATAGTTGGTGAATTGTTAGGATGCCACGAATGCACGAATTTTTTTTTACATGTCTGTTTTAATCATAACACTAAAATCATCATTCATTTTGTCGTTCCATAGTAATCTAAACTACTTTATTTTCAGTGTGTTGAGATTCCTCCGGAATGACAAACAAACTGTCAAAAACTAATTTATTACAAATTACGGATAATCATATTTTTGTAAATCAAAATCGGAATTTAAAATACTTTCATCAAATTAATTCGTGCATTCGTGGCTGTTAGCATTTATCTTTAGAGTAGAGAAAATAGATAAAAGACAAAAGAGTTTCAATTTTGAATTTTATTAATTACAAGAATCGTAAGCAAGTCGATTTCAATAATAAAAAATCCTTCACAATTTGCATTGAGAAGGATTAAAATTTGCGGGTCAGATTATTATTAAATCTATGTATTGCTTTATCTCACAAGAATAATCTTTCCTGTATGCGAACCGTCTTCAAGCAGTCGGTGAGCTTCTGCAGCTTCCGAGAAAGGAAATGTTTTATAAATGACAGGTCTGAACTTTTTAGATTCAATCAAAGGCCAGACATTTTTCTGAATCTCTTTGGCCAATTGTTTTTTGAACTCATATTCCCGACTTCTCAAAGTACTTCCTGTAACAGTCAAACGCTTTGTCATTACTTTCCAAATGTCTAAATCTACGTGACTGCCACTTACCGCATTGATGTGAACCAATCTGCCTTCAGGTTTTAGAATGTTGATGTTTTTGGCCAGATAATCACCGCCAATCATATCCAGAATGACGTCGACACCTTCATTTTGAAGTTCGGTTTCAAAATTCTGGGTCTTATAATTAATGTAAGAATCAGCGCCAAGTTCAAGACATTTCCGTCCTTTTTCATCAGAACCAACTGTGACAATTACTTTTGAACCCAATGCGTGAGCAATCTGAATGCCTGTGATTCCAATCCCGCTGTTTCCGCCGTGGAGCAAAAGGGTTTCTCCCGGTTGAAGATTTCCTCTCTGAAAAATATTAGACCAAACTGTAAAGACTGTTTCCGGTAAGCTTGCCGCCTCAGCAAAACTTAAATCTTCCGGAATCGGTAAACATTGACCTTCTCGCACAGCGACATATTCTGCGTAACCGCCACCTGCTAAAAGTGCACAAACTCTGTCGCCAACAGTAAAATCTACGACATCAGATCCGCATTTTACAATAGTTCCGGCAACTTCCAATCCCGGAATTTCGGCGGAAGCTCCTTCCGGTGCAGGATAATTTCCTTCACGCTGAAAAACATCGGAACGGTTGAGTCCGGCTGCTTTCACTTCGATTAAAACTTCGTCTCCGGAAATTTCGGGAGTAGGGTAATCCTGTAATTTCAATACTTCAGGACCTCCAGATTTTGTAATAACGATTGCTTTCATTTTTTTTAAATTTTAATATCACATTCATTTTCAAACTCTCTTCCAGGTCAGTTTGTGAGTCACCAACCTCGAATTGCTGGTGAACGGTTTTTCGCTTTCAAGATGCAGAAAACCATCTTTAAAGATAACGATTCTATTCTGCGTTTGCCCCGTCCAGTTGGGAAAAAGGGAGATGTATATCGTGTGGCTCACCAACTGTTTTTCATCGTCCGTTTTGAACGGCCCTGAATACGCAAGATAGGTCGATCCTTCCTGTGTATATTCTTCCGGCGTGGCATTGGTCCAATGTTCCTGATGAAAGTTTTCCCGATGCGTATCCATAATTTGTGCCGACATATAACCATCAGGATTGTAAATAATCAGTCCTTTCGGATTTTCGCCCATCGGATGCGTAATTTCGCCGCCGTTGACAGGAACTTCGATGAGTTCTACCAAAATCCAGCTTCCTACAAGTTTTTCAAAAAGTGTTTCCATAACTTTAAAATGAAATGAGCGTACCGAAATACGCCCATTATGTTTTTTGAATTAGAAAGGTTGATTGTATTTTCCGGTCAACGCTTTGTTTTCGATACTTTTTGCAAAGTTGGGCGTTTCTTCGTGATTGTGTGCATCGGAAGCGGCTTGTCTGGAAGCTGCGGCATCAGCAAGATTCACGTTGTGTTCTTTCAGATATTCAAACATTTCGGGAGTGGCTGTTGCGTGAATTTCGTTGGTGTACAAGGTCGTGTTATCATCAATTTTAGTGGCTTTCAGTTCCCATAAAACCTGAACTTTGGTACGTCCGCCTTTGGTAATAGAATCTGAGATGGATAACATTCTGCAGTAATCAGGACGGTGTTCTACCGCCACATAATGCTGAACCATCAAAGCATCTCCGATTGTTTCAACGTTTAAAGAAACGGGTTCGCCATCATACGTAGTCGAAATTGCTGCTCCGATGTGCTGAGTAGAGCATCTTTGATATTCTGCATCGGGAAGATTTAATAACCAATCTGCGATGTTAACTTTTTCGATTGGGGCATTGATAATCGCTGTAACGGTAGAGTGAGATAATGCGTTTTCTGGTGTTTGAATAATTTCCATAATGTATAAAGTTTAAGTGTTTGTATATGTTAATTTGATGGTGTAAAGCTACATTCAACAAATTTCAAAATCAATTGGTGTTCGATGAACAGGCGGAAAGTGTCGTTGAATGAAAAAATAAGATGGTCATATTCCGTAGACTATTTATGTAAAATAAAAAGTTGTTTATTCCAAACAGGGTTGTTTTAAACAAATGTAAAATGCATTTTATTTCAAACGGTTTGCGGGAAACAATCTGCAATGTTATTTAGTTCCAGACAAGGTTATTTTAAATAAATGTAAAATGTATTTTGTTTCAAACAAGTTGCAGGAAACGAACTGCAATGTTATTTGGTTCCAAACAGGGTTGTTTTAAACAAATGTAAAATGCATTTTGTTTCAAACGGTTTGCGGGAACCCATCTGCAATGTTATTTGGTTCCAAACAAGGTTATTTTAAATAAATGTAAAATGCATTTTGTTTCAAACAAGTTGCAGGAAACGAACTGCAAAGTACATTAGTCTCAAATAAGTTGCGGGAAACCAACTGCAAAATAATCTTGACTTACCGAAAACAACACACACAGTTTGTCATTACGTAGGAAACCTAATGAAGTGGTTCGATGAAGTGAATCTAGGCAGTTTAGATTCTTTCTGAATGACAAAAAATGGCACAAAAAAATCACTGGAAAATTCCAATGATTTTAAATAGATTTAGATGAATATTCAATTACTTATAAAGCCATTTTCTAATCAGCTTCGTGTAATTCGGCATCACCACGTAAATCACCAAAAAAACCAGACAGCCGGTACTCACTAACGTATCAAAATAACCATTGGCAGGAATATTCATTAATCTTAAAGAGGGCAATAATAACAATTGCATCAAGAGTGACAAAGGAAAAATGGCAGACCAAGTTGTCAGATATTGTTTCCATCGAACCGGAACTTTGGTGTCTGTTTTTTCGCCATAGAACAAAAAATCCAGTCCGGATTTGATTTCGTAATTATCTTCTTTTGTGAATAATGGATGGGCTTTATCAATCAATTTTCTTCTGGTATCAGATTCCATCCAGGTTCTGAGATTTTCAATCGTGTCAAAGCGGATAATCACGGTGTAAACAAACGTCAGATCGGGAATCGGACGAATGATTTGCCAGTCGATAAAACCTTTGGCACTTTTGGAAACGGGTAGAATTTCTTCCAGCCATTTTTCATATTCGATTTGTTTTCCGGCCAAAACGTGATGTGTGATAACCACAGATGCGCCTTGAGTTTCCATAATGAGATTGGTTTTTAATAAATTTAATGATCGATGGCTTGCATAAATAATTTTGTTTCAAAGAAAGATTTCAGCAAAACATCTTCTAGTTCTTCCAAAGTTTTTTCTGATGCCGGATTTTCTTCGGTTGTTAGTTCTAAAATATCTAATTTTTCCTCTAATAGAGGAAGCAAACCCATTATCGCAACACTCGATTTCAAATCGTGTGCTTTCAATTTTAGTAATTCGAAATCTTTGTTTTCATAAGCCAGTTTCAGTTCCTGCAAATGAGTTGGGACATTATCTAAAAACTGCTGCGTCACGGTTCTTTCAAAATTTTTGTCGCCATTGCTGATAGACTTCAAATAAGTAAGGTCGATGAACTCGTAATTAGAAACGATTTCTTCGGTTTTCGTTTCCGTTTTTCCGTTTTCTTTCAGTCCGAAATTTGAAATTAGTTTGAATAATTCTTCCTCTATGATAGGTTTTGAAATGTATTCGTTCATTCCACGACTCATACATCTTTCGCGTTCGCCTGCCAAAGCGTGTGCGGTCATTGCGATGATTGGCGTGTTCAGTCTAAGTTCTTCACGGATTGTTTGTGTGGCCACGTAACCGTCCATTTGCGGCATTTGGATGTCCATTAAAACCAAATCACAGTCGTTGTTCCTGAGAAATTCTACTGCTTCCAGACCATTGTTTGCAGTATCAAAATCGACGTTCCATTGTGAGAGAAGATGCTTCATCAGATTTTGATTGATAGCGTTATCATCCACGATTAGCACTTTCAAAGGTGTATTTGTTTTATCTTTAAAATAATCTATATCAATTTTAGGAATTACATTAAGCTGTTCTTTCGCAATTGTGTAAGGAATATAAAAATGGAAAGTGGTCCCTTTTCCCTGTTCGCTTATCACTTCGATATCGCCGTTCTGCAACTGAATCAGGCTTTTCACAATCGATAAACCAAGTCCGGTTCCTCCGTAATTTCGTGTCGTTGAATCTTCGCCCTGATTGAATCTTTCAAAGACTTCAATGAGTTTTTCTTTATCAATTCCGATTCCTGTGTCAGAAACTTTAAAACCGACAATGACTTCGTTTTCGGTCTGTTGTTTATTGTAAATTTCGATATTGATAGTTCCCTGATGCGTAAATTTGATGGCATTTCCGATGAGGTTGACCAGAATCTGAGTCAGTCTTGTGGCGTCGCCATTCAAAGTATCAGGAATTGAGGTGTCGATTTTGCTGGAAATCGTCAATCCTTTTTCTTTGGCGCGTTCCATAAAAAATGTTTCAACAGAGTTCGCTAGTCCACTGATGCTGAATATGCCTTTGGTAATGCGCATCATACCGGCTTCAATTTTTGATAAATCGAGAATATCATTAACAATTGCCATCAGATTCTCTCCTGAACGTTGAATTGATGAGACAAATTCTTTAGAGGTTTCATCCAAAGGTCTTTTTTGTAAAAGGTTTGTAAAGCCCAGAATTCCGCTCAAAGGAGTTCTGATTTCGTGGCTCATATTGGCTAGGAAATTTTCTTTGGTCTGTGCTGCGACCGAAGCTTTTTTCTCTGCAACATCCAATTCCTGAATCAACAATCGCTGACGTTTGAACTGACGTAGAATGTGATAACCAACAATTGAACCGCTTAAAATCAAAAGAATCAACAGGGAAATATCATACAATCTCGCTTTTTGTCCCATTGCTTCAGTCTCTTTGCTGAGGTCGACCATATGAAGTTTTCGGCTTTCGTAAATTTTTGCAGTGATAGAAGTGATTTCGTTCGAAATTTTTCTAGCTCTCGGGTTGGCGATGGAAGTGTTGTCGTCCATATTTCCAAGGGTGTGGTAACGAAGCAATAATTTATCCTTCGTTGTTTTCTTTTCCATCGCAAGAACGCTCAATCTATGAATCAGCTTTTCTTCTACGCCATCTGAATTGTCTTTGGAAAGTGAATCTAGAAAGTTTTCTATCTGATTAATTTTCTGGTCGATTCCTTCAAGATGAGTGGTGTCATTGGTTGCTATGGAAGCTCTGATTCTGCTTTCCACGCCGAGAATATCACGGTCGATTTCACGTAAATGATTACTTGAACGCAACTCGTTCAGAAGTCTGTTGTTATTTTTAATAAGTTCTTTGGTATTTTTAGCTGAGTTGATTTGAACCGCTATCAATAGGAGAGAACCCGCAATAAATGTGAGGATGATGAAATAGCTGAACCGTCTGTTTCCCATTACTGAGGATATTTTTTTCATAAGCGTTTATACTTATTTTGAATTGTTAAAACCACCCCGTCAAATATTCTTTCGAATTTTCGCCACCCCTCCAGAGGAGGGGAATTTTACATTCGAATTAGAACGTCGAATTGTTGCAGCCCGACTTGAGCGGAAATCCTTTTTTGCTTTGAATTAATTTCCATTTAAAACTGAAATCGTGTGCAAAAAAGATTGGGAGCGGAAGGCGGATAAAGCTGCCCAAATAAATAATTAATAAATCTGGCTAATTCTAAAAAACATTCATTCTGGTGTTGAGCGCTCTTCTGTACGCATCTGCAACGGGAATGAATTTTCCGTTTATCATAATTCCGCCGTCCTGAAGCGTGTCTATCTTGCCAACCGAAACGATGTAAGAGCGATGAACTCTGATAAAATGGTCTTTCGGGAGACGTTCTTCTGCCGTTTTCATCTTGCCGTGAATGGCAAACATTTTTTCCCTTGTGTAAAACTTCACGTAATCGCCCATTGCCTCCGCATAAAAAATATCGTCGAGCCTCAAACGCCTTGTGATATTGGAATCTCTGACGAAAAGGAACTCATCTTTGGTCACTTCAACATCTTCTTTTCTGCTTTCCAAAATCGATTGTGCTTTGCTTACCGCCTGTAAAAATCTTGCAGGCATTACGGGTTTCAGGATGTAATCTGCGATATTCAGTTCGAAAGCTTCGAGTGCGTAATCCTTATTTGAAGACGTAAAAATGATGATGATATCTTTTCCTGCAAGGTTTTTGGTGAGTTCGATTCCTGTCATTTCCGGCATTTCGATATCGAGAAATATCAAATCTACCTGATTGTTCTGCAAATGATTGTAAGCTTCAATCGCATTGGAATATTCGTTGACAATCGTCAAATTCGGGACTTGTTTTGCCAAATGTGCGAGCGTGGTTCTTGCGATATCGTTATCATCAACAATCAAGGCTTTCATAGAGATAGTTTATTATGGTTGACACAAATATAATTATTCCTTTTCTTATTTTCTTTAATTTCTGAAGTAAGAACGTATCATCCAAGCCATTTCTTCGTGCGTTTCTATCAGACTTGTGATGAAGTCGCTGGAACCGTAATCTTTGTATTTTTCAGCGAAAGGTGTAACATTTCCTCTTAGAAAATCGATGATGCTTTCGTGGTCTTTTAGTAAATCTTTCATAAAGCCTAATCCGTCATTGGTTCTTTCGCTGTATTCTGTAAGATGCGTCAATTCAAGATAGATTTTCATTGTGGCAGGTGCGTAATGTCCGATTTTTCTTAGACGTTCTGCAACGCTGTCAATCAACCCGTCCAACTGTTTGTACTGTTCTTCAAAGAAAATATGGTTGGCGTGGAAATTATCGCCAGTCACGTTCCAATGGGCATTTCTGGTTTTTATGTAAAGTACAGTTTCGTCAGCTAATAATTTTGCCAATTGTTCTGCAACAGCCTCTGTGTTTTGCTCTGTAAGTCCGATGTTTGTTTTCATAATTTTAAGATTTAAGTAAGAGCGGTATTGCTCTTTTTCTGATGTAAAGTTCAGAATGAATCTTAAAAAATGGATGACTTTTTCGGTGAATGGGCAAAATGAGTCGGTGAATTCAATTTTTAATGAAGTTTCATAATTAATAGAAAAATTATATAAAATGTGATTTATTAAACTGGTTAAATGTCCAGCATTTTTATCGGTATAAATTTTTATATCAAAATTAAACAATCAACAAAAAAGAAACAGATTATTAGTACTAGGACAGCGTTAACATCAATGGAAAGAACTTTTTTGTAGCGATGTTGAGATCATCAATAAAAATAATGTACCTAAAAAAGGTCTTTAGGAATGATGTAAAAAAAATTAACTTTTGCGCAAAAAATGAATATTTGAATAGGTTTTATTAAAGTTTTATAAAACATTATTCTGGTATGCTCTGGCATAAAAAAAACAGCTCCATTTAGATTAAAATGGAGCCATTTGGCT
The DNA here is from genome assembly GCF_003815915.1 of Chryseobacterium indoltheticum. Taxonomy (NCBI): domain Bacteria; kingdom Pseudomonadati; phylum Bacteroidota; class Flavobacteriia; order Flavobacteriales; family Weeksellaceae; genus Chryseobacterium; species Chryseobacterium indoltheticum. The sequence goes on along the minus strand of NZ_CP033929.1, from coordinate 3,106,271 downwards.
GTTTGTGACCTCGACAGGATTCAAACCTGTAACCTTCTGAGCCGTAATCAGATGCGCTATTCAGTTGCGCCACGAGGCCTTGTTTAAAGGTTTGCAAATATAATACTTTTTTAGTTTCTTTGAAAGATGAAAGCAAATTTTTTACTGATAATCGCATTTTTATTTCTAACCAACTGTAAAAGAGAACAAAAAATATCGTCTCCCGATTGGGAAGTGATCTCTTCTAGACTGCAGTTTAAAGATGATGATGGGAAATTAGATGTGAAATCGGGTAATTTTACTTATAGTTTTGAAAAAAATAAAGTTCCTTTCCATAAAATTATACTTTTGAATGCAAGTTTGATGGGCTTTGTTTCTGAGCTCGAAGCCGAAAATGTAGTGATCGGAATTGCAAGTCCCGAATATATTTATTCAGAAAAAATTCACGGTTTAGTAAAATCGAGAAAAATTCAGAATGTCGGAAACGAACAGAAATATGATGTAGAAAAAATAATTTCGATGAAACCTGATGCAATTTTCACCAATTATATCGCGAGTTTTGACAACACGTACCAGCTTTTGAAAAACAATAATATTCAGGTTATTTTTTTAGATGAATATATGGAGCAAAGTCCGATGGTGAAAACTTCATACATCAAACTTTTTGGGAAACTTTTAGGAAAAGAAAAAGAAGCGGAAGAAAGATTTAACCAAATTCAGAAAAATTATAATGATTTAAAAAAAATAGCTTTACAATCAACGTCAAAGCCTAATATTTTGGCGAATGAAATGTACGGCGATGTTTGGTATATGCCGGGTGGAAAAACATTTACAGCCAATTATATTGCAGATGCAAACGCTCATTATATTTTAAAAGATAATACTGAAGAAAAAGCTGTAACGATGAGCTTTGAAGAGGTTTTTGCAAAATCTAAAAATATTCAGTTCTGGGTAAACGCAGGAAATCATTTATCGAAAAAAGAGATGCTGAATATCAATCCGTTTTATGGAAAGCTAGACGTTTTCAACAAAGGAAAAATCTATGGTGTTTCAGGAAGAGAGAAGCAGAAAGCCAATGATTTTTTTGAAAGCGGAGTGGTGCGGTCAGACGTTGTTTTAAAAGATTATATCAAGATATTTCATCCTGAGCTTTTGCCCGATTATCAATTGACTTATATGAACGAAGTACGGTAACTCGCAGTATTTTTATACTTTTGCGTTAAGTTTTTAGCATATGTGGAAAAAAATAAAACAATTTATTTTTATTGTTCTGATTTTGAATGTGGTTTTTATTGTTTGGGGAAGGTTTTTCAATCCACCCATTACGATTACACAAATCAGTGGTCTTTTTGAGTACGGAAAACTGCACCGTGATTACATTTCTTACGATGAGATGGGAGCGAACGTAAAAAAAGCCGTCATTGCCTCCGAAGATCAGAAGTTTTTCAATCACAACGGTTTTGATTATACAGCGATCGAAAAAGCCATGAAAAATAATGAAAAAGGGAAAAAACTGAGAGGCGGAAGTACTATTTCACAGCAAACGGCTAAAAATGTTTTCCTTTGGCAAGGCAGAAGTTGGGTGAGAAAAGGGCTAGAAGCAGTTTATACATTCATCATCGAAAAGGTTTGGTCTAAAGACATTATCCTGGAAAGATACCTGAATTCTATTGAAATGGGGCAAGGTGTTTTCGGGGTAGAAGCTGCTGCACAGTATTATTTTGGAAAACCTTCTAAAGATCTTAATACTTCAGAAGCAGCATGGATTGCCGCTGTTTTGCCTAATCCTAAAAAATACGATCCCAAAAATCCGTCCGCTTATCTGAGAAAGAAGCACAACTGGATTATGAGACAAATGAGGAATGTGAGTTTGAAATAGTATCTTTGCACCAATGAGACTGTTGAGTTCGAGCACAAAAAATTTTGAATCTGTCCTTAAAAAGTATTTTTCTTTTAAGAATGAGACTTCTTCATTGGAGCCTTTAGCAGAGTTTTTAGAAGCAATAAAAAAGACAGATTTTAAGAATGTTCTTGATTTTTTAAAGTCAAACCCGAGCTCTGCAAATCACTTCAGACATTATCTTTTCACTATTTTTGAAGAAAGGCCTTTCAATCTTTCTTTAACGGAGGCCAATATTCTCTCGGAAAACGCTTTCTTTCCCGAACTCAAAAAAAGGATATTAAATAAAATTTTACCGCCGGTAGAACATGAAAAAACAGTTTGGTATGTTATTGATAATGTCAGTTTCAGTCCAAAAAAAGATATTGAATATCTGCATAATATTCCTGAAGATGAGGTTAATGAATTCCTGAATATTTTAGGAATTTCAGATTTCATCGAAAAAACAAACGTAAAAAGCGAACTTATATTTTCAATGAATATCCTTTCGTGGCGCGTGACAGGTATGGCTCTGGAAGTTGATGTCGTAAGAATGGCTCCTGAATACAGAAATTTTGATAATCCTTTTTTGGCATTACAAAACGAATTAGAAGCTTTGGCTGAAGATTTTAAAATCAATCCTGAGATTCAACTGCATTCCAAAGACAGCCGTTATAAACAGATCAAAATTTATGCTGAGCAATGTCAGAATTTTGTAAATATCGCTTTTAAAAACTCTTCAAAATACGGTATTTCGGGGAAGATTAATCAATCTTTGCTTAAGATTCGCCAGCAGACACAGAGAATCTCTGAAATTGTCAATTTATTGATTATTGATCAGCCTGAAGATGTTGTTATAAAATCTAAACAGTTGGTTTTTAATATTCTGAGCTATAAATCGCACAAGAATAATATTTCAGATCTTATCAATGACAGCACGCGTTTGATTTCGCATTTGATTACAAACCACACCGCAGAAACCGGAAGTCATTACATCACCTCAAGTCGCAAGCAGTACATGAAAATGTTTTACAAAGCAAGCGGCGGCGGAATTATTGTTGGTGCTTTATGTGTTCTGAAAATGCTGTATGGTTTTATGCCTGGTAGTGACTTTTTCCATGCATTTTTGTATTCATTAAATTATGCAATGGGATTTGTGATGATTTATCTTATGGGCTTTACTTTAGCAACAAAACAGCCTGCAATGACGGCTGCAACGATGACAAAAGTCTTGTCTGAGCAAGAAACTACAAAACAAAATTATAATGAATTTGCTGATTTGGTCTCGAAATTATTCCGAAGTCAATTCATTGCTTTTGTGGGAAATGTACTTCTTTCCTTCCCGATTGCATTGCTGATTATTTATGGTTTGGATGTTTTTTTCTCGCAGAATCTGGCGGTAGAAAAATCGGACAGGTTGCTGAAAGATCTTGATCCTTTTAAATCTAAAGCAATTTTACACGCCTGTATTGCGGGTTTTTATCTTTTTATTTCAGGGATTATTTCAGGGAATATTGGGAATAACTCTGTGTTTTATCAGATTCCGGATCGAATTGCCAAAAATCTTCCCATAAGAAGGATTTTTGGAGCTCGTTTTGCGAAAAGTCTCTCAAAATATTACGCAAAAAACTGGGCTGGTATTATTTCTAATTTCTGGTTTGGAGTTTTCCTTGGTGCAACAGCGCCCGTCGGCCTATTTTTCGGTCTCGATCTCGATATTCGTCACATTACTTTTGCTGCCGGTAACTTTGCAATTGGTTTGTACGGAAAAGATTTTACTGTAGATTCTTCAGTTTTCTGGACTTCCTTTATAACCGTTTTCATCATTGGATTTTTCAATTTTCTGGTAAGTTTCAGTTTGTCTATGTTTTTGGCATTCCGCTCTAGAAAAATGAATTTTGGCGAAGTAAGGGAAATTTACCGTGCAATTTTCAGATATTTTGTAAGAAATCCTTTGAAGTTTTTCATCCCTTTGCAATCGACTTTTGATTTGAAAGCAAATAGTCTGGTACAGAATTCAATTCCTACAAAATCTGAAGATCAATAAATTTTTCTTCCCCAAATTTATCCTGAAACTTTTTTAGATAAATGCTTTTTCTCATTTTAAAATCATTTTTCAGCAAAGGTGAATTGATTCTGATCTGAATAATTTTGTCGTCTATATTGACACTGACAATTTCCTGAAAAAGACTTTCATCAAGATAATCTTCCAAAAAATCTTTAATTTCAAAAGCAATCAGCTTATCTTCAAAACCATGAATTCTCGCAAAAGATTTTACCAACTCAGAAGATTGGAATTCTCGTTTTTTATTTTTTTTCATAAGATCACACTTCAAAAATTATACTCTCTTCATTAATCTTCTTAACCACACTTTCAGTACGTTCTCTGTGAGTATCGGTAATGAAAATCTGCCCGAAATTTTCCTGATTAACCAATTTAATCAATTGAGCAACCCGGGTATCATCGAGCTTATCAAAAATATCATCCAGTAAAAGAATGGGTGTTTTATTCGTTAATTCTTTTATCAAGCTCATTTGAGCTAATTTTAATGAAATTAAAAACGATTTTTGCTGTCCCTGAGAACCTATTTTTTTTATGAGAACGGAATCCATTTCAAAAAGCAAATCATCTTTATGAATTCCTTTTGAAGTGTAGGTCAGCATTCTGTCCCGTTCTAAACTTTCAATTAAAAGTTCATGAAATTTTCTGTCAGGCTGAGCGGAGTCGAAGCCTTCCAATAGATGAGATTCATAAATAACAGAAACACTTTCTTTTCCACCAGAAATAATCTGATAAAAATTCTGAACGATTGGGTTTAATTTTGCGACAAACTCTCTTCTTTTCTCAAAGATTTTAGTTCCGGATTTCGTGATCGGGTCATCGTATATTTCCAATGAATCTTTATCCCAAACTCTGTTTTTTGCAAAATATTTCAGTAAAGCATTTCGCTGTTGAATGGTTTTCTGATACTGAATCAAATCATAAAGATATCCGGAATCGGTCTGAGAAATCATCGAGTCTAAAAACTTTCTGCGGCTTTCCCCGGAATCTGAGATGAGGTTTGAGTCGTAAGGAGAAATCATCACACTTGGCAAATAACCAATGTGATCGGCCATTCTGTCGTAGCTTTTATCATTCTTTTTAATGACCTTTTTAGCTTCTCTCGGCTGAGATATTTTTAAAGTATCTTCACTGTCTTCATTCTGAATTTCAGCATCAAGGGTGAAAAAATCTTCATCTTTTTTGATGTTGTTAGTATCAGTATTTCCTAAAAAGCTTTTTCCTACAGAGAGATAATGCAGCGCATCGAGAATATTGGTTTTTCCAACGCCGTTGTTTCCTACAAAACAGTTTATTTGCGGGGAAAATTCAAACTTTTTTTCAGAATGATTTTTAAAATTGTAAAGGGTAAGTTTATTGATGATCATTTATAAAGTAAAATGTTCGGGATTTTGTCTGGCGTCCCAAATTCTTAAAATTCTAATTGTTTCAGGTTTTATAGAGTAATGAATGTAGTAATTTTCAACTAAAACAGCTCTTATATTTTCAATGTTTGTTTGAATTCCGGAATCTGGATTTTCTGAAATTTGTTTCAGCTTTTGTTCAATTAAAAGGTTTAATTTTTTACTGTATATATTTGATCTGTTTTTTGAAATCCAAAATTCAAGAATTTCTTTTTTATCAAAAAGAGCTTTAGAAGACCAAATTATTTCAACCATTCTTCAGTCATTTTTCTTACTTCTTCATCAGTGTAGAAATTACCACTTTCAATATCTTGTTCGGCTTCTTTAATTAATTTTAGCTGCTCATTTGTAAAGTGAATTTTTGATTGATAAATTGCTGTATCGTCACTCACAATGTTTTTTATATTGTTTTTTTCAAATTCTGAGATGTATTCTTCTATTTTTAAAAGAACTTTAATATCATCAATTCTGATTATTTTCTGAATCAGTCTCAATTTATATTCATTCATATTTTCCATCACTCAAAATTTTAAGTAAAGATAAATAATTAAAAACAAAAAAGGAAGTCCCGAACAACTCTCAACCCAAAAAGAATAATATGAATCTTTATTTGTATTCTTAGAAAAATAAATAAGAATAAAGGTGAAAATTAAGGTTAAAAAAAAGCTGGCAGCAAATTGAATCTTTAAATAAAAAATAGATAAAATGCAGGCAAGAAAAACTAAAAGATAAGCAAGATATTTTGTGTTTTGAACGCCAATTAATTTTGGGAATGTCTGAATAGTATCACTTTTCATATCCCGAATATCGAATGGTAAAACAAGTGCCGTCACAAAAAAGAAACTGATAAAAGATATAGGCAAATTAAATTCAGGTAAAGTCAGCCATGAATTGACCAGTGCCCAAACTAAACCTACATAAAATACTTTTAACAAAGGAATTTTCCGAATATACGTTTCTAAAAAAAAGCTGTTGTATAATAATCCTAAGACGACAATGACAAACCATTTTACCAAACGTATTTCATTATGATTAAAAATAATTAAAGCCGCAGAAATAATTCCGGTGACGATATTTAATAATAAAATTTTGTAAAAATATTTTGTGTTTTGGTATTTTGTATAAAGATAGCCACTGAAATAAGTGATGAATATCAAAAGAGTAGAAGGGAAACGGAATGTGTTTTGCTCAAGCATGAAAAATACTGCGAAAACTGTTCCCATTAAGGATACGTAAAGTTGGCTGTCTATGACATATTTTTTCAGTACTTTTAAACAATTCATTTATCAAAAATAACACTTATGCAAAGATTTTCCAAGGTTTTGTTCCTGATCCTATTTTTATCGTGTTTTTCTAATGCTTTTAGTCAAAAGTATTACGATACGCAATGGAAAAAAATACAAGAAAACTACGAAAAAGGAACTTACAAATCAAATCTTCCGGTTGTTTTAGAAATTCAAAAACAAGCTATGAAAGAAAATAATGCGCTACAGTTGATTCGGTCTCTAAAAGCAGAATTCAGCATTGTAAACCAGACTATTGATGACGAGAAAAATGATTCGGCATCAAAGTTTTTTGCTAAACTACAAACTACAGAAAAGAATCTGAAAGGCGATGATCTTTTATTGTATAAGGTTTTGTTGTCTGGTTTCATGTTCGATTATTATAATCAGCATTCATGGGAAATCAATGGCAGAACCAATATGAATTCTCAAGATGTTTCTCAAATTGAAACATGGAGCAAGCTTGATTTTAAAAATTATTTAATTCAAAACTTTAAGGAGCTTGACCAACAAAATCAGGCGATGAACAAAATATCTTTGTTAAAATACAAAGATATTTTTTTGAATACAGAAGATATTTCTTATTTCTCTACTTTACAGGACTGGTATTCTCTGAAAAAAGTGAATTTTTTATCGAATAACGAATTATTTACAAAGAACGAACTTGCTGAGAACAGAGTTTTAATCAATGCGATTTTTGATGAATTAATTGCTAAAAGTACAGGCAACCAAAAGCTCTACTTCATGCATCAGAAACTGTCTGAAAATTGTATTTTCAATTCTTGTAAAGATAAATTGGTACAGCTTCAGAATCTGATGAAATCTAATATTGAAGGTGATTACAAAGTGCTTATTGGAGAAGAAATAATAAATGAATTAATTACAGGAAATAAAGAAAAAGAGGCACTTCAGCTTGTCAATTCTCTCAAAAATCAATATCCTAAATCGCCTTTCATTCAAAATATCAAGAATAAAGAAACTCAGATTGTTAATCCTTTATTAAGTTTCAAATATGAAGAGCAGACTCAGCCTAATCTTCCAATTCATTTGGTTGCTGAGTTTAAAAACGTGAAAGAATTTTCTGTGAATATCTATGAAGTGAAAGACAATCTTTTACCATTGATGCAATATGCAAGAAATCCTTATAATGATGCGTACTCAAAAGTTAAAAAAACGTTGGTAAGAAAAGAAGTTTTTCAGTTGAATAATCCCCAGGATTATCAGGTTCATAAAACTTCGATTGAAATGAAGGCGCTTCCTCCCGGAATTTATGTTGCAGAATATGAAGTTTCCGGTTCGAAACCTGAACAGGATAGTAATCATAACTTTTATTTTATAGTTTCAAATCATAAAATTATTTATCATAATATCAACGCAAGCAATACCCTTTCTAATGAATTGAAATTAATCAGCTCAGAAAACGGCCAGCCAATCACTAATGAAAATCTTACATTTTATGAATTTGTAGAAAATAAAGCATTAAATAAAGTTGTCGGTAAAACCAATGATAAAGGTGTTTTTAAATTTCCAGCGACCAATAATAAAGATTATTACAGAGCTATTTTAATCCAACAGCCGAAAACCAACGATTTTCAGTTGATGCAAATGTATGGCAACAATAATCGGGAAATATATAATCCCAACAAACAAACCCGTACTAAAGCTCAGATTTTTACGGACAGAGCAATTTACAGACCCGGACAAACCGTATATTTTAAGGTAATTAATACCAAAATAGATAAAGAAATAGAATCGGTTGTAGCAAATTTTAAACAGAAAATAACGTTGAAAGATGCCAATAATCAGGAAGTTTCGGTACAGGATTTCACAACCAATGAATTCGGTTCTTATCATGGAAGTTTTAGTTTGCCAAAAGGAAAGCTGAACGGAAATTTTACAATCTCAACTGATGGAAATTCTAATGGCTACAAATACATAAAGGTCGAAGAATACAAACGCCCAAAATTTGAAGTGACTTTTGATCCTGTAAAAGATGAATATAAATACGGTCAAACTATCGAGCTGAAAGGTAAAGCCATGATGTTTTCCGGCGTGGCTTTGAGTAATACGAACGTTAACTACGAAATCAAAAAACAAAACATCCGTTGGAGATATTTCCCTTGGTATCCGAATGATAATGATAACGAAAACTCGATTCTCGGCGAAGTAAAAACCAATGAAAAAGGAGAGTTTACCATAAAATTAGATCTTAAAAAAGATGAAAAAATAGAAGGAATTCAGATAGATAATTATCAAATTAACGCTTCTGCTACTGATATCAACGGCGAAACGCAAACTGCGAATACCAATTTGAAAGTGGCTTCGGTATCTCATTACATCAAAGCAGATGAGATTAAAAATACTTTTGCAGATGACAACATAAAAGTAAAAGTTGAAACCAAAAACTATAACGATCAAAATCTTAAAAAATCCTATCAGATAAAACTTTCAAAACTGGAAACTCCGAACAGGATTTTTAGAGATAACTTCAAAACAGAAGTTCAGAATTTGCCAAAATTTTCAAAAGAAGAGTTTATCAGCAAATTTCCGCATGATTTGTATGATAAAAATGATAAACTGGAAAACTGGAACACGTCTTCTGTCATTTTGAATGGAACACAAAAAAATGAAGAATCTCTAGATTTAGGGAAACTGGAAGCCGGAGATTATCAATTAGAATTATATAATATTGAAGGTAAAGACACGATAAAAACCTCGCAGAATTTCAGTGTTTGGGATAAAAAATCTTTAAAACCAAGTCAGAAAACTTTCTTAACGGTTTTAGAACCAAAAGATGAGGTTTCAAGAGGTGAAAAAGCGAAAATTTATGTTTATTCATCAATTCCAAATGCTTTGGTGAATGTTTTCCTGCAAAATGGTTTGGGAAAAACAGTTACCGAAGTTCATCAGTTTAAAAATGGAGTGCTCGAATATGAAACTGAAATTCCAAATGATAAAAATGTGACGGGTTTAAATATTCAGTTTCAGTTGGCTTCATTTAATGATATTCAGACAGAAACGGTTGATTTAAACATTAAAGATACAGAGCAGCCATTGAAAATAGAAACGGTAACATTTAGAGATAAAATAGAACCTAATTCTAAAGAAAAATGGACAGTGAAGGTTTTAGGAAATGATAAAGAAAAGATAAATGCTGAGGTTCTGGCCAATATGTACGATATGTCCTTGGATCAGTTTTCTGTGAATACTTTCAACTGGCAAAAACTCTACAGGCCTTATTCATTTATATCTTCTTACGCAATTCGTAACGGTCTTGAAGAAAAATATTTTCAAAGCAGAATGGAGTATTTTGATGGGAAATATGTAAATATTCCTCAGTTTAATTGGTTTGATGGTAATATTTACTTCACAGATTACAGCACACAATTGGAAACCACAACGGGAATGGTCAGTCAGGAAGGTGTAAAAGCAGCTGCATATACTCCGCCACCTCCACCACCAAGCGCAGTTGCAAAAAGAAGTGCTTTAATGGTGAAGGCAGAAGTTGCAGCTGATGAAATGGTGGAAATTATTCAGAATGTTGTTCCTGAACCTGCAAAAGCTCCGAGAATTGATGGAGATAATGTTTCAGATAAAAATCGAGAAACTTTAGGAAGCGTTCAGGTTCGTCAAAACTTAAACGAAACTGCATTCTTCTATCCTGATTTAAAAACCGATGCAGAAGGAAATGTCAACTTCGAATTCACCTCTCCTGAAGCTCTTACAAAATGGAAATTGATGTTCCTGGCTCATACAAAAGATGCAAGAGCAACAACATTGGAAAAAGAAGTGGTGACGCAGAAAGAGTTTTCTGTTACCCCAAATTACCCAAGATTTTTGAGAGAAGGCGATGAATTGAATCTTCAGTCAAAACTATCAAACTTAACAAACAAAAAATTGAATGGTTCTGCGCAACTGCAGATTTTGGATGCATTTACCAACGAAGATATTTCAGAGAAATTTGGGTTGAGTACTTTGACGGCAGTTTCCGGTTACAATAAGGAGCAAGCTTTTTCGATAAACGAAAACGGAAACTCTGCACTAACCTGGAAAATAAAAGTGCCGAATAATGTTTCATCAATCATTTTAAAAATAGTAGCAAAAGCCGGAAAATATTCTGATGGTGAGCAAAAAGCAATTCCGGTTTTACCAAACAGAATGTTGGTGACCGATGCGGTTTCGATCTTTGTGAAAGAAGGCGAAACGAAAACTTTTGTTTTAGACAATCTTAAAAATACAAACTCGACAACCATTTCTAATGTTTCAAATACTTTAGAATTGACAACCAATCCGATTTGGGAAATTATGTTTGCGCTTCCAAGTCTGAAAAATGACCAGAATAGTTCTGCAGATGTAGTCTTTAATAAATGGTTTGCGGATGTTTTGGCTTCTGAAATTTTTAAAGCAAATCCGAAACTGAAAACAGTTTTTGAAGAATATCAAAGCAAAGGGTTATTAACTTCAAATCTTGAGAAAAATCAGGAACTGAAACAATTGTTGCTTGAAGAAACTCCTTGGGTTTTGGAAAGTAAAAACGAACAGGAACAGATGGCAAAATTGGCATTGTTGTTTGACACGAATAATATGCGAAATGCGATCAATCAGGATTGGGATGATTTCAAAAAACTGCAAAATCCGGATGGTGGTTTCTCTTGGTATCAAGGGTATCCGAGTTCGTACGGAACGTCTCTTTATATTCTTAAAAATTTAGGGAAAATAAACGTTTGGCTAAAAGATAATGTGAAAGACTATCAATCTTCTGAACAGAAAGAATTGATAGCAAAACTGATTGGTTATGTTGATCAAGAAATCAATAAATACACTGATGTTAAAAAAGAAAATGTAATCAATAACTGGACTTTAGATTATCTTGATACCCGAAATTATTGGGAAAAACAATATCCTTTAAAAGGAAAAGGAGCAACGCTAAAATCATTAGTAAAACAAAAAGCCAAAAAAGCAAAAATTACCGATTTTACATTCTTCGGATTGCATCGTGCAGCTTTATTGATGAGCGATTATGGCTTAAAAGATGTTTCGGATAAATTATTAAATTACTTAAAAGAAACTTCAGTCGATTCTAAAACTCAGGGAATTTATTGGAAGCAAAACCTTGATGATTGGGGTTGGTTCAGTTCAAAAGTTGTTAATCATGCAGGAGCTTTGGAAGCTTTTAATAAACTAAAACCAAACGATCAGAAATTCATCGAGGATATGAAAATCTGGTTGATTACTCAGAAAGAAGTCAATTCTTGGGGAAGCTCAAGAGGAACTTCAGAAGTGATTTTCACGATTTTAAATTCAGGAAAATCTTGGACTTCAGCAGAAAGCGATAAAGCAACAATTATTTGGGGCGGAAAAGAACTGAAACCGGAAACTCAAGCAACAGGTTATTTGAAATCTGCTGTAAAAACAGATGTTTTAGATAAGAATTTAGCGACCGTTACCGTTACAAAACCAGGTGCAGGAATTGTGCAGGGAGGTTTATTCTGGCAATATTATGAAGATTTAGATAAAATAAAATCTTCCGAAAATTATATCTCTCTTGTAAAAGAACTGTATAAAAAAGTAAAAACAGTAAACGGTGAAGAATTACAGAAAATTTCTCCCAATACTCCGCTTAAAGTCGGCGATAAAGTAACGGTAAGAATGATTTTGAATACAGATCGTGCAATGGAATTTATTCATATAAAAGATATGCGTGCTGCAGGTTTTGAGCCATTGAATGTGCTTTCCGGTTATCAGTGGAATAATAGTCTGGGATATTACCAATCGACGAAAGATGCGTCTACAAACTTCTATATTCAGTATATGCCAAAAGGAAAATATGTGTTCGAATATGATTATGTAGCCAATGCATCAGGGAAATTTTCTAACGGAATTACCACTATTCAAAACTACTATGCGCCGCAGATGAATTCGCATACAAAAGGCAGCAATGTAGTAATTGTGGAATAATTTTTGAGCGTAAGGAATTTGTAATTTTAAATCAAACAATTATGAAATTTTTAAAAGCAGTATCTGTAGTATTGATGATGGTTGTAGTAGGTAATGTATCTGCTCAGAAGAAAAAAACAGATAAATTTGAAAAACTGCAAATAGAGATGTTTCCAAAAGCTAAAGAAGGTTTTAAGCAAGTTTATATTCAATTGCCTGTTGCAAAAAATGAAAACGATTTGAAGGTTGAATTCTTTGTAGGAGCTGAAAAAATGTTGGATTGTAATAAGCATTTTCTAATGGGAAAAGTAAACACTCAAGATTTGCAAGGCTGGGGATAAAGTTATTATGAAGTAGAATCTAGCGGAGAAACGGGCGGAACTTTAATGGCTTGTCCGGATCAGAAAAAAACAAAGAAGTTTGTTTCATTACAACCTGAAATTGTAAGATACAACAGCAAATTACCATTGGTTTTTTATGTGCCTAAAGACTTAGAAGTTCGATACAGAATTTTGCGTCCCGATGCAGCAATGAAAAAAGCAACTCAGAAATAAATTAGTTAGGCTCCGTGTAAATTTACATGGAGCTTTTTATTAAAATGAAGTGAAACGCCTGTATTTAGCTTAATTTTAATACACTAATACATTATTCTTTGTCTTGCTTTTCATTTAAGCAAACTAAAAATAGAGAAGTTTTTCATCCAAATATTTTATTGATAATTCACCGTCCAAATTCAAAAAAAATCTTTAAACGAAACAAAAAAACTGATATATTTGTTTTCAAAGATTTAGACTAAAATGGAAAACGTATTTGACGCAAAAGATGCTCAGAATTATATCAATAGAATCAATAATCTTGTGGAAGAAACGCACGGTTTGTGGGGGAGAATGACGGTAGATCAGATGTTGGCACACTGTTGCGTGTCTTACGAAATGGTTTACGAACCCGAAAAACACAAAAAACCGGGAGCTATTGCCAAGTTTATTTTAAAAACTTTCGTAAAACCAAAAGTGGTGGGCGAAAAAGCATATCCGCATGATTCTCCTACTGCACCTCAGTTTTTAATAAAAGAAAGACGAAATTTTGAGGAGGAAAAAAAGAGACTGATCGGCTACATTCAAAAAACCCAGCAGTTGGGAGCTTCTGCTTTCGATGGTAAAGAATCTTTTTCTTTTGGAAAACTAAATTCTCAGGAATGGAATAATATGCTTGCTAAACATCTTAATCACCATCTGAGCCAGTTCGGAGTTTAAAAACCACAAAACATGAGAAAAATTTTATTTTTCATTATTCTCGTTTCCAATTTTGCTTTTGCGCAGATGCCAAATATTTCCAGTGTTTGGCTGAATAATTCAAAGCCTTATGTAGGAACGATCGGAAATGATAAAGAAACCATTAAACTTAAAATAAATATTTCTGAGCAAGATAAGAAAAACGATCAGGAATATTTCGTTTCAGGATATACAGTCGTGGAGAATAACTACTCAAAATTTGAAGGAAAACTTAAAATCACCAAATATAAAGATGCCAAGAAAAAAGGTGTTGTTTATGGCGATTACGAGTTGGTAGAAGAAAATAAAGGCAAACATTCAGGAGTTTTTACAGGTAAATTTATTTATACTTTTAAATGGAATAAAACATCCGAAAAAATTCAAAGCCAATACATCGAATTAGTTGGTGACTGGAAAAGCTACGACAAAACTTTGGATTTTAAAACACTCTTAAAAAATCAATAATTATGGTAAGAAAAATACTGGCTGTTTTTGCGGGAGTTATCGCTGCATCCATTTGTATCTGGGCGATTGAAACGATTAATCATTTAATGTTCCCTTATCCTGATGGGATCAAGCCAAATGATATGGAAGGATTCAAGGCGTATGTTCAGACTTTACCCTTTTTAGGGAAGTTTATGGTGATTATTGGCTATGCCGTGGGCGCTTTGGTAGCAGGATTTATTTCTACTAAAATTTCGAAAGACGGAAAACCCACCGCAGCAATAATTTGCGGAATTGTTTTTCTTGTTTTCACCATTTACAATATGACAATTTTACCAACACCTATTTGGTTTTGGATTCTCGGGATTTTAGTTTGGACACTGGTTTTAGCAGGATACAAATTGGCGTTAAATAAAAAATAAAAGATATGAAATCGCCTTGATTACTTCATAAACAATCAGAAAAAGGCGATGCATATTGCAAATAAAAAACAATAAAAAGAACATATGAAATTAGGTGTATTTTCGCTAAGTTTAAGTGTAAAAGACCTTTCTAAATCTAAAGAGTTTTACGAAAAACTAGGTTTCTCTGCGATGGGCGGAGGTATGGAAAATAATTATCTCATCATGAAAAACGGAAGTACGTTAATCGGTCTTTTTCAGGCAATGTTCGACGGGAATATGTTGACATTCAATCCGGGATGGGACGAGAATGCTCAGAATCTTGAGGAATTTGATGATGTAAGAGAAATTCAGAAAAAACTAAAAGAAAGTGGAGTAGAATTAGATAAAACCGCAGACGAAACCACATCCGGTCCGGAGCATATTTTCCTCAAAGATCCCGACGGAAACATGATTCTTATCGATCAGCATCGTTAACTCGAGCCTCGAGATTCGTGTTACGAGTTCCGCACGTCAAACGCACGTTCCGAATCTTGTATCTCGAAACCCGTATTCCAATCTCAAAATCAAATAAAAACTATATTATGGCAACAGTAAATGTTTATCTTACCTTCAACGGAAACTGCAGAGAAGCTTTCGATTTTTACAAATCGGTTTTCGGCGGCGAATATCCTTACATCGGAACTTTTGGAGAAATGCCTCCGCAGGAAGGAAAAGAAATGTCTTCTGAAGATAAAGACAAAATTATGCACGTCTCACTTCCGATTTCAAAAGAAACAATGTTGATGGGAAGTGATACTGGCGGAGAATGGTCTTCAAGCTTAAAGGTTGGAAATAATTTTTCAGTATCTATTAATGCAGATTCTAAAAAGGAAGCCGATAAACTTTTCAACGGACTATCTGAAGGTGGAAATGTTACAATGCCTCTTGAAGACACTTTCTGGGGAGCGTATTTCGGAATGTTTACCGATAAATTTGACATCAACTGGATGGTAAATTATGATGATCCTGCGAAAATGCAGCAACATCCATAAAATTTAGATTCTAAATGTGAATATAAAAAAACAATAACCGGCAATCATCTGTCGGTTATTGTTTTATGAATACTTTAATTATGAAGAAATTGGTTTTTCTTCGATGAGTGACACGCCTTTGCGAACGAAAAATATTTTCAAACATTTTAAATAAAAACTTTGCGCCCTTTGCGTTAAAAAATAAAAAAGTATCCATTTTTAATTGTAATTAAAATTACAATGATTTTAATTCACTTATAAATTAGTAAACTCAGATTTATTTAAAAAATTCAATCAATGATTCTTTTGGTATTATAGATTTTTAATATTAATTTTGTTGAATACGATAGATGAATGAAATAATTCATTCTATTATGTAAAATATTAATTTGACTAAGAAAATCGAAACCTTTGGTTTTAGCAACGAATTTTTAGGTCTTGAATTTTTGTTTCTTTTGTTTCACTTCGTCGAATCTTTGATTTCGAGACAAAAGAAAAGTAATAATAAAATTATGAAGTTTTTTAAAAAGTTAGCTGTTTCTGTTTTGTGTTTTGGAAGTATCCTGTCATTTGCTCAGGAAAGTGGTTTGGGAGCTTGGTATATGTATTTTGGGAATAATAAAATCAGCAAAAAACTGAATTTCCATAATGAGATTCAATACCGTAATTTTGATGGAATTGGTGATTTGGAGCAATTGTTAATTCGTACCGGAATTGGTTATGATTTGACAGAGAATAACAATAATGTTTTGTTGGGTTATGGTTTTATTTTGAGTCAGCCTTATGTAAAAGGTGAAAAATCAGAAAATATTGAGCACCGTATTTTCCAGCAGTTTATTACAAAACAGAAGTTTGGAAGATTTAATCTGCAACACCGTTACCGTTTAGAAGAACGTTTTTTACAGGATGATTTCAGGATGAGGTTCCGTTATTTATTGGGATTGAATATTCCGATTAATAACAAAGAAATGTTGCCCAAAACAGTGTATATTTCAGCTTATAATGAGATTTTTCTTAATTTAGACAGTCCTGTTTTCGATAGAAATCGAGTTTATGGAGCTTTAGGATTTATCATTAATAAAAATATGAGAATTGAAGCAGGATATATGAACCAGCTTCAGGAGAATAAAAACCGGGGACAAATTCAAATCGGTTTTTATAATAATATACCTTTTACTAAAAATTAATTTTTTTTAAACCGCAAAAGAAACAAAAGATTTATGAGCCTTAAGTTGTTCAAAAGTTTCCAAAATTGTAAATGAAGTAAAATATTACCTTTTGCAACCTTTGAAATCCTCTTTCTTCAATTATTCCTTTTGTAGCTTTTGCGGTTAAAATTTATGTCTCAAAAAATTAAAGTAAAAAAGACGTTGATTCGGTCTTTAAAAACAGAATCTGTAAAGAGTTTTCAAAACTCAAAAAAACTAAAATACTTTTTTATAACAACTAAATAATCACAGACCATGATTCACGATTATGTAATTATTTCCATCGCTGTACTTTTATCGGTGATGATTTTGGTGATGGTAGGGCAGAAACTCAAAGTAGCTTATCCGATTTTTCTTGTGATTGCAGGTTTACTCGTAAGCTTCATTCCGGGAATGCCGCAAATAGAAATTGAGCCCGATTTGGTATTTCTCATATTTCTTCCGCCCATTTTATTTGAAGCGGCCTGGTTTACTTCGTGGCAGGATTTTCATAAATGGCGAAAACAGATATTTTCAATGGCATTCGGATTGGTTTTTTTAACATCGATTGTCGTTGCCTATCTTTCGTCATCCATTATTCCGGGATTAACTGTTGCAATGGGATTTCTTTTGGGTGGTGTAAATTCTCCTCCGGATGCGGTCGCAGCAACTTCTGTTTTAAAAAACATGAAAATTCCAAAAAAAATCACCACCATTTTAGAAGGCGAAAGTTTGATTAATGATGCATCGAGTTTAATTGTATTTAAATTTGCTTTGGCTGCGGTAATTTCAGGACAATTTATTTTCCGTGAAGCGGTAACCGATTTCTTTACAATGGCGATTGGTGGTGTCGCTGTAGGAATTGGAGCAGGTTTTGTTTTTGGAAAATTTTTAAGATTAATTCCTTCCAATTCAAATATTGATACCGTAATTACTCTGATTGTTCCGTATGTAATGTATGTTGCGGCAGAACATTTTCATTTTTCAGGAGTCTTGGCGGTTGTTGCAGGAGGTTTGTTGATGTCTTATAATTCGCATTGTTATTTAAGCCATACGTCGAGAATTCAGACCGGAAATGTCTGGAGTGTCATTATTTTCTTAATGAATACCATTATTTTCATTTTGATCGGACTTGAATTACCAATCGTAGTTGCTGCAATGAAAGATTACACTATTTCAGAAGGTATTTTTTACAGTATTGTGATTGGGGGCGCTATTATTTTCACACGTTTAGCTTACAGTTATGCGATTGTTTATGTTCCAAGACTTTTGTCAAAAAAGCTACGGCAGGAAAATCCGAAACCAGATTGGAAAGAACCATTTATCATCAGTTTTGCAGCAATGAGAGGCGTAGTTTCTTTGGCTGCTGCTCTTTCAATTCCTGTTTATATAAGTCCGGGAGAAGCATTTCCACACAGAAATATTATTCTGTTTGTGACTTTTGTGATTATTCTGATTACTTTGGTTGGGCAAGGATTATTGCTTTCGCCAATTTTAAAATTCTTAAAAATTGAAGATGCAGGAAGTGAACTTCCGGAAGAAAAACAGGAAGCTATTTTAATGAAAAAATTAAAAGAAACTGCACTCGAAAAACTGACTTCAGATTTCTCCGAATTGTCTGAAAACAACAGTCTCGTAAGACATCAGATTTATAAACTGGAAAATGAAATGAAATTAATTGCCGATAAAGCACAATGTATGGGCTCGGCGGTAGATTATGCATCAGCAATGAATGAAAATAAAGATGTTTTAAGACAAGTCATTCAGGCGCAGAGAAACGAACTTCATCGCATAAAACGTGAAAAAGCTTTTGACGATCATGTTTTGCGAACGATAGAAATGCAGCTCGATTTTGATGAAGCCAAGATTACAGGTTTTGCCCATTAAATTTAAATACATCTGTTCTTCAATTGAGCAAGCTGCATTATAAATTAGCAGAGAGGAATAAAATTTGCTATTTTTGGTGAAATTTTAGAAATAAAAAATGAAAAATAAGATAATTGTAGGTTTTGCAGCTTTACTTATGGTAATGTCTTGTAATAACGACGAAAAAATATTGACTTCTTTAGCTGATTATAACGCATCAATGGAAACTACAGGTTACCATTTTGGTGATAAACTGGATATTCCTAAAGACGTTTTAGATAATGCAGAAAGCATTACCATCAGTTTTGGAGAAAAAGAGTCTACAAGCCTTATTGTAGACCCTAAATATTTTACGCTAGGTGATAATGCCGTAACTTTTAATATTAAAACTAAAGGTGGCGAAACTTTATATCAGGATGCAACCATTAATGTATACAGCAAAAGTCCAGAGCAAAATTTAAACTATGAAATTGTTGCTGAATATCCGCACGATCCGGAAAACTTTACACAAGGTTTCCAGATTGATGGCAATACAGTGTATGAAAGTGAAGGACAATACGGTTCGTCAAGATTGATCACTTATAAACTTGGAGAAAACACTCCTATTAAAGAAACAAAACAACCTGATGATGTTTTTTCGGAAGGAAGTACAATTGCTGGCGATAAAGTGTATCAGCTGACTTGGGAAAACAAAAAAGGATTTATTTACGATAAAAATACTTTGAGCTTGGTTTCAGAATTTGCTTATCCCGATATGATGGTGAAAGGTTGGGGTTTAACGTATGACGGTAAAAACCTTATTGCTTCTGACGGTACAAAGAATCTTTACTTTTTAGATGCAAAAGATCCTTCGAAAATGGTGAAATACATTTCTGTGGCAGGAAATACTTCAGTATATGATCAATTAAACGAGCTGGAATTTTATAAAGGATTTATCTATGCAAATGTTTGGCACAAACCGATAATTTTAAAAATTAATCCTGCAAACGGAGAAGTTGTCGGGAAATTTGATTTTACAAAAATTGCCGATCCTTTTACCAAAGCAGACAGTGAAAATGTATTAAACGGAATAGCTTTCAAAGGTGATAACATGGTAATTACCGGAAAAAAATGGTCTAAAATCTATGAAGTTGCCATCAAATAGTTAAAATTGAAAGCAAGTTCAGATTGAATAAAATAAAGTGTGTAAATTGGTAGCGTTCCTTTTGGAGCGCTATCTTGGTAAAAAGATTTTTTTTGAAATTAATATCTCTTTTTCTGGTATTTGTTTTCTGTTCGGTTTCTGCGCAGAAAGTACTTCCTTTTGATACCTTAAAACTTAAGGAAACAAGAGATATGTTTGCAGACGATTACGGAAGCATTTATCTGTACAGAAACAAGGATTTCAGTTTTACCAAATACGATTCTTTGGGAAGACAGTTAGGGAAAATGATGTTTACGGTTCCTTATAAAGTTCAGGGAGTACAGAATCCTTTAACTGTGGCTCTTTTTTCAGAAAATGCGCAGGAAATAAAATTTGTCGATCAAAATCTTAATGATATTCAGAGGTTTGATTTTAAGCAGAAATTCAGTTTTATAAAACACGCTTACGCAGAAGATCTTCAACAGATTTGGCTGCTTGATGAAAGTGCAAAACGTCTTTTGCAGTACAATTTCAGGAACGAAACAACCATCAATTCTTATCCTTTTGATGCCAGTTTTGATGAGGTTATTGATCTGTTGGTTTTCGAAACTAAGGTATATATTTTATCTAAAAATAAATTCAGTGTTTACAATTTAAAGTTCGAAAAACTTTTTGAAGCTCCGATGGAAAATGCCAAACGTTTCCGCAGAGAAAATGAAGTAATTTTAATTATCGCTAAAAATACCATATTCAAATACATTCCTGAAAAAGGATTAGTCAAAATTTTTGAAGATCCTGAAGCGCAGATTGTGGATAAAAATTCGTTATCATATTTTGAAATAAAAGGCAACAAACTCTATCTTTACAGCCTTGAAGATATCGCTGATATTAAAAAACTTAAAGAAGCCGAGAACCAGAAAAAAGAACTAGAAAAATCCATTGAAAAACTTGAAAAAGAAAGATCTGAAAAATCGGATATTCTTAAAATAATGGATGAAATTCAGGACTTGGGATTTTAGATTTTAACATTTCAAAATAAAGAGATAAATATGCATATTGCAGTTACAGGGAACATTGGTGCAGGAAAAACTACTTTAACGACGATGCTTGCCAAACATTACGGTTGGGATGCCCAGTTTGAAGATGTAGATCATAATCCTTATCTGGAAGATTTTTACGCAGATATGAGTAAGTGGAGTTTTGCATTGCAGATTTATTTTCTGGGAAGCAGATTCCGTCAGGTAAAGGAAATCAGAGAAAGTGGGAAAAATATAATTCAGGATCGTACAATCTATGAAGATGCGCACATTTTTGCAGAAAACCTGAATGATATGAAGCTTTTATCTGACAGGGATTTCAAAAATTATGCATCGCTTTTTGATCTGATGAAAACTTTTGTTTCGGCACCCGATTTGCTTATTTATCTTAAATCTGACGTGCCCAATCTGGTCAAAAAAATCTATAAGAGAGGGCGGGAATATGAAGCTTCAATCAGTATAGAATATCTTTCTAAGCTGAATCAGAAGTATGAAAAATGGATTTCAGATTATACAGAAGGGAAATTATTGATCATAGAAGTAGATGATCTTGATTTTGTAGAAAGACCGGAAGATTTCGGATTTGTTTTAGAAAAAATAGATGCTGAACTGAACGGTTTGTTTTAAATAACCAGCTTAAATTTTATTATGATGATTAAGGTCTTACACAACGGTAACTGTTCAAAATCAAATGCTGTTTTAGAGTATTTGGACGAAAATGGTGTTCAGTTTGAAATCATCAATATCATGGAAGATCCTTTAAGCGTTTTGGAACTTAAAACGGTTCTGAAGAAAATGAATCAAAGTGTCTTTCATATTATAAGAAAAGAAGAGAAGCTCTATCTGGAAAAATTTGCGGGAAAAGATCATTCAGAAGAAGAATGGCTTCAGATTTTGTCTGAAAACCCGTCTTTGATCCAGAGACCAATCATTATAAAAGGCTCGGTTGCTATGCTAGGAAGGCCTCTTGAAAACGTAAAGTTTTTTATTGAAAAATAGATTAAAATCTATATAAAAAAGAAAAGGTTAGTTGTGAAAACTAACCTTTTTTTTATTGCTCTTATTTTTTTTTAATTAAAGTAAAATAACTCCTTCAATTTTTGCCACTTCCTGATAAATTTTAATTACCTGATCTGCATCCAAAACAAAAGCATTCACATTACATGCGGTATATTTCCCGTTTTTACTTTCTCGGTTTCCCAGTGTAAATTTGATGCCGTCAAAAACTTTGTAGATCTCTGTAAGCCTGGCCTGGTCTGTAGGAATAATAAATTTGAACAAATAGTCTTCCGGGAAATCATGTTGATTCTCCAGTTTTTCCTTTAATGATTTATAAAATTCTTCAGGATTTGTGTTTTCATTTCCTTGTAATATTTCCATTTTCTTCCTTAATTATGTATAAATTTAACGAAAATCAGCCTATTTTCCAAATGGCGCAAATAAAGACGCAGAATTTTGCTTTTCGTGATCTTCGATGATATTAAAAAGGCCGTTTACAATTTGCTCTGAAGCCAACGTGCTCAATCCGCCTGCATTCACATTGGTTTTATTGCCGCCCAAAAGACTTCCTAAAAGATTAGTTCCTGATAATGCCGTATTAATTGTTTTTACAATGCCATATTTATTAAGTTCCTCTTCAACTCTTGGTGCAATTGCGGCAACAAGTTGTGTTTGGGTTTTTTCTTTCAGAATTAAAGTGGCTGTTCCTTTTTCACCTTGAATAATTCTGGTGACGTCTTGCGCATTCAGACTGTTTACTGCTGTTTCTAAAATTGGTTTTGAAATATTTACAGTATAAACTGCAGCTTCAGCAATGTATTGTCTCTCTTTAGCAACAATGGAAGGTGCTATTTTTTCTAAAGTAGTGTTGATGTCTCTCAGTTCTTTTGGTAAAGCTTTATCAACTAAATTATTTTGTAAGAAAGCTTCTTTATTACCGTAGATATTGGCTCCTTTGTTGATTCCGCCTAATAGAACTCTTTTAATGACTGCCAGTCCAAGATCTGTCGTAGCAAGCGTAGAGCAAGAATGCAAGCTTGTGGTAATCACTGCACCCGTTCCGAAGATCAGTGCAGCCGCTATAATATATTTTTTCATTTCCAATTTTTTTATCATTGTCAAATAACGCACCAAAGGTAATTACAATTGTGTGTTTAACAAAAAATTATTTGTTTGTAATAAAACCGATTTTAAATTGAGGATTAAAGTGATTACATAGAATTTAGACTTTAAAAGGTGTTTTTGGGTGTTTTTTAGTCAAAAATAAGCTTTGCTTCAATATGAAATATTCATTTTTTTTAAAACTTTCAATTGCGAAATTTATTAAAATTTAGTTTTACTTAACATATTTGATAAATTAATCATCAATTAATAAATTATTTAACTAAAATTAACATCAGTTGATATTTTTTATATTTTTGAACAAAGTCTTCTTTTGAGAAAATAGAATTTACCAAAGGCTTATTTTTCAAAATTGATTATACAAGATAAAATTAAACTATATGAAACAAACTAATTTAAAGTACTCTTGTCTTATTGCCGTTCTCTATTTTGGGATGAATGTCAATGGGCAGGTTGCTCCTAAAGACACTGTTGCGAAAGAGCAGAAAATAGAGGAGGTTGTGCTCATAGGATATGGTACACAGAAAAAAGAAAACATTACAGGGAGTATTGGTTTGGTTACAGCAAAAGATCTTGCTGATAAACCCAACTCAAACCCACTTAGTTCTGTTCAAGGGAAACTGGCAGGGGTAAATATTACCAATACTGGTACTCCCGGAGGTTCACCAAGAGTTGACATCAGAGGAGTGGGTTCATTAACCGGGAATACAGTATTTATTGTAGACGGTATGATTACAACGGATATCTCTTATCTTAATCCGCAGGATATCGAATCGATGAGTGTTCTGAAAGATCCATCGAGTTTAGCTATTTTTGGAGCTCAGGCAGCGAATGGTGCTGTAATCATTAAAACGAAGACTGGAAAAGGAAAACCTGTTTACAATTTCAATTCTTATATTGGATTTAAAAAGGTAACTAACATTCCTAAAATGGTTAATTCTGATCAGTATATCGAGTTATACAACGAAAAACTGATAAATGACAACGGTTCGAGTGCTGGCTCTATTTCCAGAGCAAATTTCCCTGCAGATACAGATTGGTACAAAGAGATTTTCCGTACAAGCATTATTAATGCTAATGATTTTTCTGCAACAGGAAGTATTGGAAAACTAAATTATTATGGTAGTTTAGGATACCTTCAGGATGAAGGTAATCTCGCGGCAGGTAGTGGTATTAATTCGGGAAGTGGGTTTAATAGATTTAACAGTAAATTAAACTTAAGCTATAAGATTACCGATAACATTACCGATAACATTACGATAGGAAATAACTTCAGTTTTTCTAAAATGCGTACTGATATCTCAGCGAATCCTTTATTAACCGCTTTTATTGCTCCACCAATATTTTCCACAATCAATCCTACCACAGGAGATTATCAGTATTTTGACGGGTATAATATTGCTAATCCAAGAGCACAGCTTGATCTTTATCGTTCTCAAAGAAGAGAAGAAAGATTATTGAATAATGTGTTTGGAGAAGTTAAGTTTTTAAAAGACTTTACGGCTAGAATAAGCTATTCTTCTGATAGTTATAGTCCTAGTCAATATGAATTTACACCAACTTTAACTTACATTCCTGATGATAAGGAAACTCCTTCAACTTTAGTTACCCGAAATTACAGAAATAGAAATTACGTTTGGGATAATACCATCAATTGGAAAAAGAGCTTCGGAAACCATAACTTTGATGTATTAGCAGGATTCTCTAGAACGAGAACATCTGTATCACAGGATTATTGGTCTGCCAGAGGTGTCAATTATAATGGAACAAACGAATCTCTGAACATTAATAATGGTACCGGTCTCGTTCACCATATTATAGATGTCCCAGATTTAAATGTAGATCAAGATCAACAAAGAATTGAATCTTTCTTCGGAAGATTAAACTATGATTATAAAGGGAAATATCTGATTAATGGTTCTATCCGTAGAGATGCAAGTTCACAAGTTAGTGTTGATCGAGCTAGGGTGTTTCCTGCTGTTAGTGCAGGCTGGGTAGTGTCTAAAGAAGATTTTATGAGTGGACAGAACGTTTTCAATCTTTTGAAATTGAGAGCAAGTTATGGTGAATTAGGAAATCCTAATATTGGAAGAGGATATACTGCAAACATATCACAAATACTAAGTGGTGCCTACTTCGGAAATGTAGGAGCTCCTGCTACAACTGTTGATCAATTTATCGATCCTAACATTGGTTGGGAGACTACTACTGGAAAGGATGTAGGAATAGAAATGGCATTATTTAATAATAAGCTGAAAATTGACGCTGCATATTACGATAAAGATTCTAAAAATGTAGTTTATGGAGTGAATCAGGGTACAGTATCTGGTGCTGCTAACTGGAGAAATTTCGTCACCAATGCTTATTCTTTCAATAACAGAGGTTTTGAAGTTTCTGTTAATTATAATACTAAGCTTAGTGATAATGTTAGTTTTGGAGTGTATGGTAATTTTACATCACTTAAAAATGAAATCACATCTGTTTATCTTGACTCTTATTTAGAAACTGGAGCCAGCTTATTTGGTAATTCAATTATAAGATTAGAAAAAGGTCATGCAGTTGGTTCTTATTATGGTTACGATGTTGCAGGTGTCTTTCAAACAGACGCAGAAGCAGCTGCATCAGGACAACCAGGTGCAAAAGCAGGATGGTTTAAGTTTGCTGATCAAGATGGTAATGGGGTTATTGACACAAGAGATAAAACATTCTTAGGAAGTCCGATTCCGAAAGGAACGTATGGTTTTGGGGTTAACTTTAATGTGTATGCTTTTGATATTGCGGTTGATTTCCAAGGTGTATTCGGTAATAAAATATACAATTACAATCGTGAACAACGTTACGGTAACGAGACTTGGGATTTAGACATGTATAACAACAGATGGAATGGAGCAGGCACTTCTAATACCAATTCTATGATCACATCCAACCAATTAATAATTGCACCAAACAGTTTCTATGTTGAGGATGGTAGTTATATAAGAATAAGAAATATTCAGGTTGGTTACAATTTACCGAAATCTTTTGCCAATGCTTTATCTATAACAAAACTAAGATTGTACGTGAGTGCTCAGAATCCTTGGACGAGCTTCAAGTATAATGGCTTTTCACCTGAAATTACCAATACGGATAGAGTGCAAATGGGAATTGATAATAATAT
Organism: Chryseobacterium indoltheticum; assembly: GCF_003815915.1. Classification (NCBI taxonomy): domain Bacteria; kingdom Pseudomonadati; phylum Bacteroidota; class Flavobacteriia; order Flavobacteriales; family Weeksellaceae; genus Chryseobacterium; species Chryseobacterium indoltheticum. Next base: position 3,080,108 of record NZ_CP033929.1, on the reverse strand, counting down.
TTATCCAATTTCAGCAATTTATACAATGGGTATGAACTTAACATTTTAATTAGAAAATCATGAAAAAAATATTTTTAGCAATCTCTTTGGTTTCGTTAATGGCTAGTTGTAGCGAAGATTTTGTAGATATCAAAGATGAAGGACGTACAGAAGTATCAGACTTCTTTACAACACAAGATGATGCGATGCGTGCAACAAGCGCTATTTATAGTTTTTTAAGAAGCTGGGAAAATACTGGTTTCCCTGCACAGTTTGTTTATGGAGTAACTGGTGATGATGTTGAAAAAGGATCTAATCCTGGTGATGCAGCTTTTATAAATGCATACGATAATTTTACTTTTACAGTAAGTGATGACGGAGTAAGAGGATACTGGATTGGGCAGTGGCAAGCTGTTAACAGAGCCAATCAGGTGATTACCAATGTTCCTAAAATTGAAATGGATACTACACTTAAAAATAGATTAGTAGCAGAAGCCAGAGTGTTGAGAGCCTACTTCTATTTCAATTTAGTAAGAATTTACGGTGGAGTTCCTATTTTTGACGGATTGCCTGCAGATGGAAATTATCTGAAAGCAAGAAATTCTAAAGAAGAAGTTTACAAGTTTATTGTTGCAGATCTTATTGCAGCGTCTGAAGTTTTACCTCAGACATATCCTGCATCAGATCTTGGAAGAGTTACCAAAGGAGGCGCTTTAGGACTACTTTCAAAGGTATATCTTTACATGAAAGATTATCAAAAAGCTTATGATACTTCAAATCAGGTTATTGCAATGGGATATTCTTTGGATCCGGACTTTAATCATTTATTCAGACCTGCTGGGGAATTTGGTACAGAGTCTGTTTTTGAAGTTAACTGTGGTTGTGATCCCTCTTTAGGTAAAGATGCAGGGAGTCAATATGCGGAAGTTCAAGGTGTAAGAGATCAATTTGGATGGGGATTCTTTACTCCAACAACAGCATTAGAAAATGCCTTTGAACCAGGAGATATCAGAAAGGAACTTACTATTTTAAGAGAAGGAGAAACAACTCTTGAAGGAGATTTAGTTAAGAAAGGAGATCCTAATGCTGGAAACATGTGGAATCAAAAAGTGTATGTTCCCAGATCTCTAAATAATAGCTCATGTGGCTACGGTTCTATTCAAAATGTTAGAATCCTAAGATTTGCTGATATTCTTTTAATTAATGCAGAAGCAGCTAACGAATTAGGAAATACATCTGCTGCTATCTTAAATATTAATAAAGTGAGATTCAGAGCAAATCTAGGAAATACTACAGCTTCTACACAGGCTGCTCTTAGAACGGCTATTTGGCAAGAAAGAAGAGTAGAACTGGCTATGGAAAACGACAGATTCCCGGATTTAGTAAGAACAGGACAGGCTGCTGCAGTTTTAGGGCCTAAAGGATTTACTCCAGGAAAAAATGAACTTTTCCCTATTCCTTTGGATGCGATGAATGCAAGCAATGGACTATTCGTTCAAAACCCTGGTTATTAATAGTAATCAATACACAAGAGGAGAATGAAAGTTCTCCTCTTCTTTTAGTATTTAAGTTTAAAAATTGATATAATGAAAAGGATAATACTCTCAATTGCAGCGGCATCATTACTTGCCGTTTCTTGCAAAAATTCTCAAATTGCAAAACAGGAATCTACCCAAAAATCAGTTGTAAAATCTAATATTACTGATGAGCAATTGATGGATAAAGTCCAGAAAGATGCTTTAAAATATTTTTGGGATTATGCAGAACCCAATTCTATGTTAGGAAGAGAGCGTTACCATGAAGACAATATTTATCCGGATAACGACAAACATGTCATCACTACCGGAGGTTCAGGATTCGGTTTAGCAACTATTTTAGTGGGGGTTGAGAGAGGTTTTGTTCCAAGAAAAGAAGCGGTGAAAAGATTGACAACAATTATGGATTTCCTTGCAAAAGCAGATCGTCATAAAGGTGCTTGGTCACACTGGATTAACGGAGAAACCGGGAAAACCGTTCCTTTCGGAAAAAAAGATAATGGCGGAGATTTGGTGGAAACCGCATTTCTTACCACAGGAATTATTCAGGTGAGAGAATATTTTAAAAACGGAAACGCTGAAGAAAAAGCTCTTGCCAAAAAATGTGATGAGCTTTGGAAAGGAATTCAGTGGAACTGGTACACCAAAGGAGGCGAAAAAGTACTGTATTGGCACTGGTCACCAGAATATCAGTGGGAAATGAATTTTCCTTTGGAAGGATATAATGAATGTCTTATTACCTACATTTTGGCAGCATCATCACCAACCTATTCTATCGATGCCGAAACGTATTACAAAGGCTGGACAAGAAATGGAACCTATCTTTCAGACAAAGAAAAATACGGACTTCCGATGTATGTAAAACACAACGGAGCTGAAGAATATGGCGGACCGTTATTTTGGGCCCAATATTCCTATATCGGCTTAGATCCTACCAATTTATCGGATAAATTAATTAAAAATTATTTCGATTTAAATAAAAATCAGGTCTTAATTGACTACAAATACTGTGTCGAAAACCCAAAACAGTGGAAAGGTTACGGACCCAATTATTGGGGATTAACGGCTGGTTACTCAAGAAATAAAGACGGAAGCGTTGGCTATAATGCTCACTTCCCGCAAAATGATCACGGAGTCATCACTCCGACGGCTGCTTTGAGCAGTTTCCCGTATTCACCAAAAGAATCTATGGACTTTTTGAGATTTATTTATACTCAGAAGCCAGAATTCATCGGTTCTGCAGGCCCTTACGATGCAACATCGATCAATTATGATAATTGGACGACGCCACGATATTTAGCGATTGATCAGGGAACTATCGCCCCGATGATCGAGAATTACAGAACAGGATTTTTATGGAAATTATTCATGAATGCTCCTGAAATCCAGAAAGGATTAAAAAAATTAAGCTTTACATCAGAAAAATATAATATTAAATAGTTTTTAGGAGCTATTTCCCGCTATCCGCTTTATCTTTTGTGTTACGACCTCCGCTTCGCTCCGGTCGCAAAACAAAAGGATGTCGCTCCTATCGGGGCTAAAAGATGCAGTAAGAATAGAATGTTTATCAATAGAAATGGGCTTTAGCCCTTTTAACCAAAACCAAAAATCAAACGGCTTTAGCCAAAACCTAAAGAAATATGAATTTAAAACTAAAATACTTACCACTTTTGCTTTTACCATTTTCTTTAAGCTTAAATGCTCAGGAAATCAAAGCAGAACTGAATAAAGAAGTTAAACGAGTAGAAAAAATATCATATATTTTAGATTATCCTCAAAAGGTAAAAGGTAATGTACCTTTGATTGTATTTCTTCACGGTTCCGGAGAAAGAGGAAATAATCTTGAATTGGTAAAAGCGCACAGTCCTTTTACATACAAAAATCTGATCAAAGAACCCGTGGCAATTTTAGCGCCTCAATGTCCTGAAAATACTTGGTGGGATACGGTAAGTGTTTATAATTTGATTAAAGAAATTCAGAAAAAATATAAAATTGATGCTTCCAGAATTTACCTCACCGGGCTTTCGATGGGAGGATGGGGAGCATTAAAACTCGCAATGGAACATCCCGAAATGTTTGCTTCAGTAGTTTCTGTCTGTGCACCGACAGATCGTGTGATGTATGCCAATATTCATCAATACAAAGATTTAAACATGAAAATATTTCATGGCGGAATGGATGATGTCGTGCTGCCGGAAAATGCATTTAATTTTTACCAAGTACTTCATCCGGTGAATCCATCTGCCGAATTGACGATTTTCCCGAATGATAATCATAATTCTTGGGACTCTACTTATTCAAATCCAGCGTTGTACGAATGGATGTTGTCTAAGAAAAAATATAAATAATGTAATTAATTGATAAAAATCTTTGAAAAATTAACTATTTAGTTTTTCTTTGCTTTAAATAGAATCATTGATAGAACAAAAAGGAATATAATTTAAGAAGTAAGATATATGAAAAAGTTTATTGTAATTGCGACTTTAGCATTAGCTCCCGTGTTTTCAGCACAGGAAATGGTAACAAAGCCGGTTCAGTCTTATCAGACCGCTCAATATCAGTCAAAGAAAAAGGCTTTTGTTGATGCTTTGCTGGCTAAGATGACTTTAGATGAGAAAATTGGCCAGTTAAATTTACCGACTTCCGGAGATTTTACAACAGGTCAGGCTCAAAGTTCAGACATCGGAAAAAAAGTAGAACAAGGCTTAGTTGGTGGATTATTCAACATCAAAGGAGCAGATAAAATTAAAGCAGTTCAGAAAGTTGCTGTTGAAAAAAGCCGTCTTAAAATTCCAATGATCTTTGGGATGGATGTTATTCACGGGTATGAAACGACTTTCCCTATTCCATTAGGCTTAGCAGCATCATGGGATATGAATTTGGTGCAACAATCAGCAAGAGTTGCCGCAAAAGAAGCTGCAGCAGACGGAATCAACTGGACGTTCTCACCAATGGTAGATATTTCACGTGAACCAAGATGGGGACGAGTTTCAGAAGGTTCTGGTGAAGATCCGTATTTAGGAAGCGAAATTTCTAAAAATATGGTCTACGGTTACCAAGGAAAAGATTTGGCAAACGGAACCAATATTTTGGCTTGTGTAAAGCATTTTGCATTGTATGGAGCAGGTGAAGCGGGTAGAGATTACAATACGGTGGATATGAGCCACGTAAGAATGTTCAACGAATATTTTCCACCTTATAAAGCAGCTGTTGATGCAGGTGTAGCTTCTGTAATGGCTTCTTTTAATGAAGTAGACGGAATTCCTGCAACAGGAAGCAGATGGTTACAGACCGAGGTTTTAAGAAACCAGTGGAAATTCAAAGGTTTTGTAGTGACCGATTATACCGGAATCAACGAAATGGTAGAACACGGAATGGGCGATCTTCAGCAGGTTTCTGCTTTAGCTTTAAAAGCCGGTGTTGATATGGATATGGTGGGTGAAGGATTCTTAACCACTTTAAAAAAATCTTTAGCTGAAGGAAAAGTAACGCAGGCCGAAATTGATATGGCAGCAAGAAGAATTCTTGAAGCTAAATACGATTTGGGTTTATTCGATAACCCTTACAAGCACGGTGATGCAAAATTAGCGGCTAAAGAGGTTTACAATTTAGAAAACCGTAATATCGCAAGAAGTGTGGCAGCGCAGTCGATGGTTTTGATGAAAAATGAAAACCAGGTTTTACCTTTGAAGAAATCAGGAACTGTTGCAGTAATTGGCCCATTGGTCAACAACTCTCTGAACATGGCGGGAACTTGGAGTGTAGCTACTAAACATGCAATCTCTGTTAACTTAATGCAGGGTCTTCAGGCTAATTACGGAAAAGAGGTGAAGTTCCTTTCTGCAAAAGGAGCCAACATTGATTACGATGCTAAATTAGAAGATATCTATGCGGCTCACGGTAAGAAAACAGACAGGGATAACCGTTCAAAAGAAGCGTTATTAAAAGAAGCGGTTGACATTGCCAATAAAGCTGACGTTATTGTTTTGGCAATCGGGGAATCTGCAGAAATGAGCGGAGAATCTTCGTCAAGAACTGAAATTACAATTCCTCAATCTCAGGTTGATTTGTTAAATGAATTGAAAAAAACAGGGAAACCAATTGCAATGGTACTTTTCACAGGTCGTCCTTTGGCGTTAACCAATGTGAAAGATGCTCCTGATGCTATTTTGAATGCCTGGTTTGCAGGTTCAGAAGCTGGAAACGCAATTGCTGATGTACTTTTCGGTAAAGTAAATCCTTCAGGAAAACTTCCGATGACGTTCCCGAGAAGTCTGGGTCAGGTTCCGATTTATTATAATGCTAAGAATACAGGCCGTCCTTTAGCTCAGGATAAAGTAGATAAATGTGTATACGAAAGATTCCGTTCCAATTACATGGATGAGTGTAATACGCCGTTGTATCCGTTTGGATATGGTTTGAGTTATTCTAAATTCAATTATTCTGATGTAACGGTTTCGAATGCAAATCCGAAAGGAAATCAAACGATTCAGGCTTCAGTTACGGTTACAAATTCAGGAAATTATGATGGGGCTGAAGTGGTGCAGTTATACATCAGAGATATGGTAGGAAGTATCACAAGACCGGTAAAAGAATTGAAAGGATTCCAAAAGGTAATGTTGAAAAAAGGAGAATCTAAAAAGATTACTTTTGACATCACTCCAGAAAGCCTGAAATTCTACAACGGAGATTTAAAATACGATTGGGAATCCGGAGAATTTGACATCATGATTGGTACAAATTCTGAAGAGGTGAAACATTCAAAAATCCACTGGACAAAATAAAATTTATACAAAGCCATTCGAGAGAGTGGCTTTTTTGTTTTGGTATAGTTTTTCCATTATAGTTACAGTTTAAACATACAAATTATGAAAAAAGTAATATTATCAGGTGCAATTTTCTTTTGCGCTTTTAGTTTTGCTCAGACAGGTAGCGACAGAGGTTCTCATGGCTGTATTGGTTCTGCAGGATACACTTATTCGAAAATTAAAGAAAATTGTGTAAGAGTTTTTGAGCAGGAAATTAAAATGACCCAAATAGATCAGAAAAATAGTTCGTCTTCGATGGCGGCAATTATCTTTAGTGATAATAAGAGAAAAGCTGAAGTATTGTTACCCGGTGAAAATATTATTCTCAAAAAGAGATGTAAAAAAGATATCTGGAAAAAAGGAAAATATATCTTGACACCTACTGAAACAGGATACAAGTTGGAAAAAGATAATATAGCAATCTATCAATAATCAATAAATAAAATAGGGAAGTCATTTTTGACTTCCTTTTTAATATGTAACCTAAATTTTTCGTTATCAATAATAAAAATAAAGCACGATATTTTTAGAAAAAACAGCAATTCCATTTTATTGTTGAATAATTTTTTTAAGAGAAATTCATACTTAATTTCACAAATTAGCGATAAACGATGTAACGTTTCATATACTTGAAGCGTCTTATAAATATATCGTTTAACCAAATCCATGAAATATGAATTTAAACTCCAAAATTTTAGGTATTACGCAAGTGGTAATCACAAGTCTCATGATGAATGCACAAACTACTGATAAAAAATTGCCGGGCGACCCGACATTGGTTTCATCAAAAGCTACGATAGAAAAGCTTATTTCTTACGACAAAGGAAATTTTAAGTATAAGGTAGAAGATTATTTTGCCAGGCCGAAAGCTTCACAATTTAAACTTTCTCCCGACGGGCAGTACCTGTCGTATAAAGAAAAGGATAAAGACAGTAAAAATCATGTCTATGTAAAAGATCTGAAATCTGGTGAAATTACAAAGGCATTGGTTGAAAAAGATGATTTAATAAGAAGCTACGGATGGCTTGATAAAAAACGTCTGTTTTACACTCAGGATAAAGGTGGAAACGAAAATATCCACTTATACGCCGCTGATATTGACGGTAAAAACTTAAAAGATCTTACACCATTTGAAGGAATTACGCTAAATTCTGTAAGACTGATTAAAGATACTGAGTTTGTTATTGTGAGCATGAACAAGAACAATAAGCAGATTTTTGAACCGTATAAAATCAATTTTAATACCGGCGAAATTACGCAGTTGTATGAAAACAAAGATGTAAAAAGTCCGATTGATGATTATCTTTTCGACAGACAAGGCAACCTGAGAGGCTACACAATTCTTGAAAATGGTTTGACGACCAAGCTGTATTACAAAGATTTGCAGACCGGTAAATTTAATCTTGTTAAGTCGACCGACTGGAAAGATACGTTTAGCGTAATTGGCTTTAATGATAATTCTAAGAACAAAGATGAGGTTTATCTGGTAACCAATCTTGGCAGTGATAAATCTAGAATTGTATTGTATGATTTAAAGAAAAACGCAATTATTAAGGAGGTTTATTCCAATCCTACATTTGATGTTTCTTCAATCGCACAGGCTGGAAAAAGCAGAAATTATGAATTAGATTACATCAGCTATAACGGAATTAAAAACGAAACCATTCCTGTAAGTAAATTTTACAAAGAAATTCATGATAAACTGACTTCTGAATTTGGCGATAAACAGTTTGGAATTGCTTCTTCAGATGATAAAAACGAAAAACTATTGGTTGTTGTTGACAGTGATAAACTGTATGGAAAGTATTATGAATACAATACAAAAACCAAAACAACCAAACTCCTTTTTGATTTGATGCCTCAGTTGAAAGAAGATGATATGGCTGAAATGCGTCCCATAGAGTTTAAAAGCAGAGACGGACTTACCATTTACGGGTATATTACATTGCCAAAAGCAGCAATAAATGGTGAAAAAGTTCCTTTGATTGTAAATCCTCACGGCGGTCCGCAAGGAATAAGAGATGATTGGGGCTTCAATCCTGAAACACAGTTGTTTGCAAGCAGAGGATACGCTACTTTGCAGGTTAATTTCAGAATTTCTGGTGGTTACGGAAAAGAGTTTCAAACATCCGGATATAAACAAATCGGCCGTAAAGCGATGGATGATGTAGAAGACGGCGTAAAATATGCAATCTCACAAGGCTGGATAGATAAAGACAAAGTAGCTATCTATGGTGGAAGTCATGGTGGTTACGCTACATTGATGGGATTAATTAAAACTCCTGATCTGTACTCTTGTGGAGTTGATTATGTAGGTGTTTCCAATATTTTCACGTTCTTCGATTCTTTCCCGGAATATTGGAAGCCGTATAAAGAAATGGTAAAGCAAATCTGGTATGATTTGGATAATCCTGAAGAAGCCAAAATAGCAAAAGAAGTTTCACCGGTTTTTCAGATTGATAAAATTAAAAAACCATTATTTGTGGTTCAGGGGGCGAATGATCCTAGAGTAAACATCAATGAATCTGACCAAATCGTTAAAGCTTTAAGAAGCAAAGGATTTGAAGTTCCTTACATGGTAAAATATGACGAAGGACACGGTTTTGGAAAAGAACCCAACAGAATTGAGTTTTACAAGTCTATGTTAGGTTTCTTTGCAGAGAATTTCAATAAATAAAAGAAGACAGTTTTTATAAATAATTGAACGGGAAGTATTTTGCTTTCCGTTTTTTTATTTAAATACAAATAAGCACTAATTTTTTTCACGAATATCACCGATGAATAAAACCAACCTTATATTTTTATCTTCTGATTTGAAATTCGTGAAGAAATATTTGGGTTATTAGTGTTTGTAAAAACACGATTAACAAACGAAAAATTGAAAATCCGAAAAAATATTTTAAATTTATTAAAGTAAAACAAACAGCACAGTCGTCCTAGCAATATGGAGATTGTCGAAAAATTACCAATGCCACAGAAGGAAAAGGAAAACATTATTTCGCAGACCGTAACAAGTTACGGTGGAAAATTGATGTCTTTTATTCGACCGAAAGTGAAAAATACCGAAGATGCAGAAGATATTCTGCAGGAAGTTTGGTATCAGTTCAGCAGTTTGACCAATCTTTCTGAAATTGTAAATGTTGGCGGATGGCTGTACCGCGTTACTGCCAATAAAATTACCGATAAATACCGTAAAAAGAAGACCGAAAATCTAGAAGATTTTGTCTACGAAGATGAAGACGGGACATTCTCTATAAAAGATATTTTGCTTTTGGATGACAGTGCAGGACCAGAAGTAAAAATGTTTCAGGATGAAATCTGGAAAAAACTGTTTGAAGCGTTGGAAGAACTTCCGGAAAAACAGAAGCTCGTCTACATGGAAAACGAACTGAACGATAAGACTTTACAGCAAATCGCCGATGAACAGGGTGAAAATATAAAGACCATTATCAGCCGGAAAAATTATGCGGTAAAGCATTTGAGAAACAGATTGAAACAATTGTACGAAGATTTAAATAATTAGAAATAAATAAAATGAACAATAAATATAAAAAAAGCTGGATTCTTTTAATTTTATGTCCGCCATTGATTTTCCTTGCCGTTGCGCTCATCGTAATGTGGCTTTGGAACTGCATTCTTCCCGAAATTATCGGTGTAAAAACCATTAATTATTGGCAGGCAATGGGAATTTTAATTTTAAGTAAAATTCTTTTTGGAGGCTTTCATGGAAAATTCGGAAGAGGAATGCGAGATATGAAGGAAAAACATCTGAGACATAAAATGGAAGGAATGTCTGACGAGGAAAAAGAAAAATTCAAAGAAGTCTGGAGACAGAAATGTTCAAGCGGATTCTTCAACAGAAATAACGAATAGTTTAAGAAATTTTCTTTTCCACGATCCTAAAGGAAGTGAAATTTCTTCATCAAAATTACACCCTTTAGGGTTTGGGGAAATTAATTTTGATGAATTTTTAAAGAAGTAGTAAAGTAAAAACTTAAACGAATTCGTCTCTATAAAAAAACAAGAAGTAGTAAAATTTAAAATTTAAGAAAATGAAAAATTCAGTATTAAAAGGAGTGTTAGGAGCGCTTGCTGTTGCCGGAGTTGCAATAGTTGCAAAAAAAGTAATCGAAAGAAAAAGATTTGTAAGAGGTATTTTTGATGAATACGGAATCAAAGAAAAATCTCCATTCGGATTGGCAGATAAAATCAGAGAAATGGATGATGAGCAATATCAGGAACTAAAAGGAAAGTTCAAAAAAGAATTTGCTAAATGTTGCGGAAAAGATAATACTTGCAAAGCGTAAGCTTTATAAAACTAAATTGAAATTGTTAATTCAGGCGCGGAAAGCAAAGCTTCCCGCGCCTGAATTTTTTTGCAGCGAATGAGTTTTTTGCCACGAATGCACGAATTATTTTTTACATTAAATCAATACAAACGTAAAGGAGAATAAAATTTAAAAAATTAAGATTCCTGTTTGCTGAGTGAAACGTCTCTGCTAACGAAAAATATTTTCAATAATTTAAAAAAAACTTTAGCGACCTTCGTTAAAAAACACTTAGTCAGGCTTGCAGTGACAAAATTCGTGTATTCGTGGCTTTTTTATTTTTGTCCACAGTGACAAAATCCTTATTTTTGTATTCACTTACATGAAAGATTACTACTATTTTCTCGGTATTCCTCATAATGCTTCGGATGAAGACATCAAAAAATCCTACAGAAAACTTTCATTAAAATACCATCCCGACAAAAATCAAGATGATGATTTTTTTGCAGACCGCTTCAAAGAAATTAAGGAGGCGTACGAAACACTGAGCGATAAAGGACGAAGAATTACGTATGATCAGAATTTAGAAAGTCATCAGAAAAGTTTCAGATATACCGTTCCGCCATCTATTAAAACTTTTACAGCAAACAAAATTCATGCGAAAAAAGGGGAGGAGATTATCATAACCTGGCAGACCCAGAATGCCGATGTGGTGAAGGTTTTACCGTTTGGTCTTGAGAAAGCTTACGGGGAAAGAATTTTTAAAATCACAGAATTTAAAAACGGAAAATTTCAGTTGTTGCTTCATGCAACGAATTCACTTTTACATAAAACCGTAGTTCAGGGAATTACGATAACCGAAGTTTTTGAAAACGATGGAGAAAAATTCAGAGACAGAGCAGAAGAACTTTTTAAGTCACAGCCACGAACCGTAACAAATCCTAAAGGACAACCCAAAATTTTCAGAATAATCCTGGCGATCCTATTTTTAGCTTTAGCATTGTACTTTTTAATCAGTAGTCTAACTAACTAACTAACTAACTAACTAACTAACTAACTAACTAACTAACTAACTAACTACGCCAATTTCTTATTTCCCGGGCATTTTTTGCACCTTTTTCCTTTCTTAAATTTTTTGCAACAAGATTTTTTGTCACCACAGAACATTTCTTCATTCTTGAAAGAAAATGCCGGCGATAATGGCGGTACTTTAAAAGGAGTGATGATATTCATACTGCAAATATATTAATTTAGAATAAATATAGATAATAAAATTTAAACTTTCTTGAAATGCTGATTAGTAGATGGTTTTAAAGATTTTTTGCGCTGTTTTTACTTGAATCATAAGAAAGTTAGTAGTATAAAAAAATAAGTGCCTGAAAATTTCCTAAAAATTACTCCCTTTAGGGTCGGGGAAATAATTTTGAGGAAATTTTCAATTCATTTTTCCGGTCTTTAGGGGTGAGGAAAAGAAAAATGTATTCAAAATTTTTTTCTATGAATCTTTTTAAGAAATTTATCAGTACTCATTTTTTTAAAATTAACATACTAACAAAATAAATATAAGAAAGTTTGAAGGCATATCACGTCCATAGAAGATTTGAATAAATTCCATTTTGTCGCCTGTAATCACACATTATGAAGTTTCAAAACCCGTATTTTAAAGCCAATTGCAAAAAGCCAATTTCCGATTGTTACTTAGGTTGCAAAATCATTTTAAAAATCGTAATTTTACGAATCTTTTTTTACAAACAAAATCTAATATAAAAAATGAATACAGAACAGTTTGTGAGCCGTCACATCTCCCTAAACGAAGCCGACAAGCAGGCGATGTTGGAAAAAGTTGGCGTTTCAAGTATCGAAGAATTAATTTCTCAAACCATTCCATCATCGATTCGTTTAGAAAATGATCTGAACATTTCAGAGCCACTTTCGGAGTATCAAATGTTGAATCATTCGAAAGAATTGGCATCGAAAAACACGGATTATACAAGCTATATCGGTTTTGGATATCACAATACCTTGTTGCCATCGGCAATTCAGAGAAATATCTTTGAAAACCCTAGCTGGTACACAGCGTACACGCCTTATCAGGCAGAGATCGCTCAGGGAAGATTAGAAGCTTTGCTTAATTATCAAACTGTTGTGTGCGATTTGACAGGTTTTGCTTTGGCAAACGCATCTTTATTGGACGAATCTACGGCAGCTGCAGAAGCAATGCACATGTTCTTCAACAACAGAACAAAAGATCAGAAGAAAGCAGGGGCGAATAAGTTCTTTATTTCTGATTTGGTTTTACCTCAAACCGTTTCTGTTCTCAAAACAAAAGCTGAAGGTTTAGCAATCGAAATTGTAGTTGGTGATCACAAAACTCACCCGTTTGACGAATCTTATTACGGAGTTTTATTGCAATATCCTGGTAAAAACGGAATTGTTTTAGATTATACGGAAGACATCGTTGAGTACAAAAAATTAGACTTACAGGTTGTTGTTGCTTGTGATCCTATGGCTTTGGTTAAATTGAAATCTCCGGCTTCAATGGGCGCTGACTGTGCTGTTGGTACTTCTCAGAGATTTGGTATTCCATTGGGATATGGTGGTCCTCACGCTGCATTTTTCTCTTGCAGAGAAGAATACAAAAGAGATATTCCGGGAAGAATCATCGGGGTTTCTCAGGATATGTACGGAAAACGTGCATTGAGAATGGCTTTGCAGACTAGAGAGCAACATATTAAAAGAGAAAGAGCAACTTCAAATATTTGTACAGCTCAGGTTCTTTTAGCTGTAATGGCAGGTATGTACGCTGTTTATCATGGTCCAAAAGGATTAAACTATATCGCTGACCAGATTCACTTTAAGGCAAATGCTTTGAAAGGAGGATTAAAAGCTTTAGGTTATCAGACGGTTGAAGAGCCCATCTTTGACACTGTAAAAATCGTGATGAGTGAAGATGAGAAAACAAGATTATGCAGAATGATGCTTGATCACAAATTGAATCTTAACTACTTTACAGAAGGAGTTGTGAGCATTGCAATCAATGAAAGCACGACGCTTGAAAAACTAAATGTTTTGATGGCTTCTTTCGCTCAGTTCAAAGATAAGCAGACTTTTAAATTAGAAATAAAAGAAGGATACAGCATTCCTGAAGAAAATCTTAGAAAAGATGAGATTCTGACGGAAGAAGTATTCAACAAATACCATACAGAGACAGAATTGATGCGTTACATCAAACGTCTTGAAAGAAAAGATTTATCATTAACACATTCAATGATCTCTCTTGGTTCTTGTACCATGAAGCTGAATGCTGCAACTCAGATGTTGCCGCTTTCTTGGGCAGAATGGGGAAGTATTCACCCATTTGTACCGGTAAATCAGGCAGGAGGATATCAGGAAATGATCAAAGAATTGGAGAAAGATCTTTCTGAAATCACAGGTTTTGCAGGAACTTCTCTTCAGCCAAATTCTGGCGCTCAGGGAGAATATGCAGGATTGATGGTAATCAGAGAATATCATATCTCAAGAGGCGAAGGTCACAGAAATGTAGTGTTGATTCCTCAGTCTGCACATGGAACGAATCCGGCTTCTGCAGCAATGGCAGGAATGAAAATTGTTGTTGTAAAAAACCTTGAAAGCGGAGAAATTGATTTTGAAGATTTCAAAGCTAAAGCAGAAGCTAATTCTGAGAACTTATCTTGTGTAATGATCACTTACCCGTCAACGTACGGATTCTTTGATGCTAACATTAAAGAAATTACTCAATTGGTTCACGATCATGGCGGGCAGGTTTATATGGACGGTGCCAACATGAATGCTCAGGTAGGATATACAAGTCCGGGAAACATCGGAGCAGACGTTTGTCACCTTAATCTTCACAAAACTTTCGCTATTCCTCACGGTGGTGGAGGTCCTGGAGTTGGTCCGATCTGTGTTGCTAAGCATTTAGTTCCTTTCTTACCTACGAATGCTAACATTAAAGTTGGTTCTAAAGAAGCAATTGAAGGTATTTCTGCTGCACCTTACGGTTCTGGATTGATTTTAAATATTTCTTATGCTTACATCAAAATGTTGGGAACTTCAGGTTTGAAAAAAGCTACTGAGCACGCAATTTTAAATGCAAACTATTTAAAAGAAATATTAGCTGAGCATTTCCCTATTTTATATTCAAATACAGAAGGTAGAGTAGCACACGAGTGTATCGTAGATTTCCGTCAGTTCAAATCTTTAGGAATTGAAGTGGCTGATGTTGCAAAAAGATTGATGGATTATGGTTTCCACGCACCAACGGTTTCTTTCCCGGTTGCAGGTACATTGATGATTGAGCCTACAGAATCTGAAAGCAAGTCTGAAATCGACCGTTTTGCAGAAGCTCTTATTGCGATCAAACATGAGATCGATGAGATTGCTAACGGTGAAGCTGATCAGGCAAACAATGTATTGAAAAATGCTCCTCACACTGAGCAATTGGTTATTTCTGATTCTTGGGATAAACCATACAGCAGAGAGAAAGCCGCTTATCCGCTAGATTGGGTAAGAGATCACAAATTCTTTGCTTCAGTTTCCAGAGTTGATGAAGCTTACGGAGACAGAAACTTAGTTTGTACTTGTGAGCCGATTGAAGCTTATATGTAATTAAAAGTTTTTTTATATAATTAATCCCTTTCAGTTTTTGAAAGGGATTTTTTTATTCAAATTTTAAATTACCTTTTTTTGGAGGTAAAGACAATTAACATTATAATTCCTCCAAAAATAAAAGTAATAATTGATACTGTTTTGATTGAAATTTCACTTGTTGTAGTGTATTCTTTTCCACACGAAACGAGGAAAAATGCTATCATTAAAAAATAGCTAAGTAGTAATTTTTTAGTCATATGTGTTGTGTTTTATGTTTAAAAAGATAAGAATAATTTATATAGTTCGCTAATTTTCAACTATTATTTATTATTCTTCACATAGTTATTTAAAGTTCATAGTGCTTTTCTTCTCAAAGAGTTATTCCTTTTTCTGAGTCAAATTTTCCGACTGTGTCTTTGTTGTACTAAAAACTGATCACTCTTCAATTTCAATATATATTAATCAAATTATTTTAATGAAATTTTGAGCTACTTTATTGATTTATAGTAACCAGCAGGATTGTGCAGGATGCTCATATTTACGTTTGTGTTTAGCTTGGTTAACACAAAATTAATATTTATGAAAAATAAATCTTTACTGATTAAGCAGGCTTTAAAATCATTGTTGTTATGTGGATTGACCTTATCCGCTGCTGGCTTAGATGCTCAGACATTGGCGTTTCCGGAAGCTACCGGTTTTGGTCGATTTACTACAGGAGCAAGAGGTGCAGCCAATCCTCAAATCTATTTGGTGACTAATTTAAATGACAGCGGTGCCGGTTCTTTTCGTGATGCGGTAAGTCAACCGGGGCGTTTTGTTATTTTTAAAGTAGGAGGTATTGTTAATTTACAATCTGTAGTTGCTGTCGCAGCCAATACTACAATTGCAGGACAGACTGCTCCTGGAGAAGGGATTTTATTTCTCGGTCCGAGAGTTTCATTTACCGGAGCCAACAATACGATTGCGAGATATCTGCGTATCCGTTATGGAGGAACTTCTCAAAATCAGGATGCGTCGGGAATTGCCAACGGAGCGAATATCATTTTAGATCACATGACTTTTACATGGGGTACAGATGAGGTATTTTCTGTCAACTGGGATAATAACGGAACAAGTCCTGATAACATTACGATTCAGAACTCGATTATCGGACAGGGAATGCACCGACACAATCATTCCGCAGGAGGATTAATGCAACCTCCAGCAGGTGGAAAAATCAGTCTGATAGGAAATTTATATATCTGTAATAAAACCCGTAATAATAAAATAAAAGGCATCAACGAGTTTGTAAACAATGTGGTGTACAATTGGGGGAATTATGGAAATACCTATGGCCACACCCAATCTGGGGAAGCGTATATTATGGGCGGAGATTCTGCAGGTGCTTCGTATGCCAATATCATCAACAATTATTTTATCGGAGGTCCCAATACGAGCGGTACGGTTTCTACCCCTTTCAGCGTAGGAAATGCAAACTTTAATTTATATGGTTCCGGAAATTATTTCGACAATAATAAAAACGGAGTTCTGGACGGAACTTTAGTTCCTGAGAATTTAACGGGATACCCTGTCGGAGACATCAATGCGATCCAGACGACTTCATATGATTATCCAATGAAAAATCCGACCTTGACTGCACAAGGAGCTTTTGATAATATTGTTTCAAAAGTAGGCGCTTCCTATCCAAGGCGTGATCAGGTGGATCAGTTGATGATTTCAGATCTGATGTCAAAAGGCACAACTGCAACTTATGTTTATGTACAAAGCGATTTAACAACTCAATTCGGGTTTACCAATGGTGGAGCAGGGCACATTTATGGCGCTCCGGCTCCTTTAGATACCGATAATGACGGAATGCCCGATGCTTGGGAAACTGCAAACGGACTGAATCCAAATGTTTTTGATGCTTTGGCAGTAAGTACAACGCATGCTCCATATCTGAATATTGAGGTATATATTAATGGTCTGCATAATACAGCAGCTCCGGATTTTATTATTCCGCCATCTAATTTAAATTTCACAAATCCAGTGACAGCCGGAACTCCGGCTTCAAGCTCATTAACGGTTAACTGGAATGATAATGCAACCAATGAAACCAATTATGTATTGGAACGTTCTCCCAATGGCACAGCGTTTACAGTCATTGCAACATTGCCGGCTAATACAACGACTTATAATGAAACGGGTTTAACGCCCAACACTCAATATTATTACAGAGTGAAAGCGGTGAATGCCACAGAATCTTCTGTGTATACTTCAAATGCTTCAGTCACTACACCGCCTGTTCCGTCAGCGCCTACAAAAGCAGCTAATCCAAATCCTGCCAATGGATTTAATGACTTACAGCTGACCAATGGAAATTTACTTTTAAAATGGACTGGAAGTTCCAACACTACTACCTACACCGTTTATTTTGGAACCGATCCTCAAAATTTAAGCAATGTGGCTACGGTTCCTTATGCTGCAGCACCATCGTATCAGTTGAGTAATTTAAATACGGCAACTAATTATTACTGGAAAATTGATTCGTCTAATGCTTTAGGTTCTGTAACAGGAGATGTTTGGAGTTTCCGTGCATTGACGCCTAGTCTTGTCGGGAACTGGCCATTCTCAGAAGCTCCCTTATCTGGTGAGCAGATTGCAGATTTAACGTCTTATGCCAATCACGGAACATTAAATGTAGCCTATGATAATGCTAGTGTGAGAGTTACAGGAAAAGAGAATTATGCCCTGGATCTGGCAACTTCACCCAATACTCCGTACATAGCGAGTATTCCGCATCAGGATCAGATTTTATTTAATACTAATTCTTTTACGGTTTCGTACTGGATGAAAGCTCCGACAAGTATGATCCCATCGTCTTCGGCAACCAGTCTGTATGTTCTGTGTAAAGGTTCGTTTACTAAAAATACGGCAACAGGAGCTACAGGAAAGCGTTTTAACGTAGAAATAAAAGGCGGCCAGCTGCGATATGCCATCGATGATGATGTTACGAAAAAGGAAATCACCTCACCAATCGCCAATTATTTTACCAACAACTGGGTACATGTTGTAATTCAGAGGGATATTACAGCGCATAAAATGAGAATTTATACGAATGGTGTTTTAAGTTCTGAAGGAGACGAAACCGCGGTTACAGGAATTGGTGAAGCAAGTGATCTGATCATCGGAAATATTGGTGAACTTGAGTTTTTATCAACGACCAATTCTCCAGCTCCTTACAAAGGTGCTTTTGATGAACTTAAAATGTATAATTATGCATTATCTCCAACGGAAATATCTGCTTTGTACAATCAGGCGGTGTTGAGCAATGCAGAATTCAGTATTAGCAAAAATGTGGGAACGGTTTATCCGAATCCTGTAAAAGATCAGATTTTCATTAAGCTTCCTGAATATAAAAAATCAAGTTTAACTGCCACAATTTTAGATATGACAGGAAAAATAATCTTTAAAGAGAAATTAAATGCTAACGGAAACGGAGTATTTAATTTAAATATTGCCGGTAAAAAAGTTTCAGGAAATTATATATTGAATGTTTCAGGAGATGAATTGAACAGCAATTTTAAAATTATTGTTCAGTAAGAAAATAAGAGCACACTTAGTTTAATTCATATTGTATCAAAAGGAAATCCTTTCAATTTTTTGAAAGGATTTTTTGTTTGTGAATATTTAAATTAAAAAAATGGTTTTTCCTGCTCTCTGATCAATACAATGTTTGCAGTTATTATTTACTTGGAGGTGGAGGTCCAACTTTTGCTGCAGGCTTATATCTAGATAATTGTTCAGGTGTCCCTATAATCTTGACATCATCATCAATGTATAGTATATTCATTTTAAGATTCTGATTTTTTATTATATCAATTGTCTTTATATCATTATTGTCTATAGTAATTTGTATCAAGTCGAGATTATTCGATAAATCAAGACTTTCTAATTTATTATTATCAATAGTCAAATATTTTAATTTTTTAAATTGAATTAAGTCAATCTTTTTTATTTGATTATTCATCATATTTAAAGATACAATATTAGGACAGTTTTTAATTTTGACTGCTGTTAATTGATTTAATCCACAAGCAAATTCATTTAGCAATGGTAGATTAGAAATTTCAAGTTTTTTCAACTTATTTCTTGCGATGTATAATTTCTCTAATTTAAAAAAATCCTTAATTATGAATTCTTCAATATTGTTGATTGTAAGTGATAAATAGGTCAAGTTTTTGAAATACTTTACGTCATTTGCATTTGTTAAGTTTGTTTCCATTAAACTTAGTTTTCCCAAACTTTCAGCTTCATTTTGTTCAATCCGATTGTTTTTGTTTGCATCAATTTCAGGATATTTTGCTAAAACTAATTTTTCAAATTCTGGATTCTCAAATTTTATACTTTGAGCGGAATAAATAGTTGTAACAAGTAAAAAAACAGTTGATATAATTTTCATAAATGTCAATTATGGATAGTATTGCTTAAAATTGCAGGTAACGTTTCTGTTTTTATGTTTTTTTGAGTTGAATATTTTCATCAGTCTACTATTACTAAACTTATGTTATCTGCTGTGGTTATTTGTCCGTTTCGCTTTTCCATTCGTGTTCAATATTGGTCATTAATAAAGCATTGTCAAAAGTTACCGAGCCTTTTGGGAAAAATTCTTCATTTTCAAAAAAAGTTGATTTTACATTTTGAACATCAAGTGGTTGAACTTCCCATTTATAGGCTTTCAATCTAAGTCCGTCAAACTTCCCTTTGTTGGGGGAGTAACCTAAATCTCCGCTTTCAAAAAAATCAGAAGCATTATTTAAGTTTTCAAAAATTGAACTATTGTTAAAGGACTTTGTTTCAATTGCGTCAATCAAAATCTCAGTGTCATCCGAACTTTTAAAATCAATATGATAATTTCCCTTGTCTTCTTGTACGTTAAATTTTGCGTAATAATGTTTACCTGGAAATATTCTTCCGCCTACAAGGGTATTTAGTTTAAGTGAAGTGTCTCTACGAGGAATATAAACTCCCGATTTAGTTTCTCCGTTTTCGTCCCACTCAACTGCAATTCTATGTGCTCCATTTTCTGAATTAACTCCAATAAAATCAGGAAATCCTTTTGGTTTAATATTTTTCAGTCGGATTAAGCAAATTCCCACAATAGCTTTGCCTTTATAAAGTTTTGGTCTAAACGGAAACGGAATAATTTTTTCCACAGCTTTTGGGTCAGCAGTGAAATTGATTAAAATTCGTCTATCAATATATCCGTGTATCGTCGGTATTTTCATTGTTGATATGTTTTTTTTACCATTGCAGGGAATATATTTCCTTAAGCAATGTGCCCATCCAAACTATATTTTGCTAAAATAAACTTTCGATCAGAACAATCTTTAAACATTGCAAAAAATTAAGCTTTCACAACCAACTCTGCCTCAAAAACATCCACAAAATGCTTTCTGATCTTGGCTTTAATATCTTCCATTTCTTCGGGAGTAAGCTCTCTTTCCAATTCTCTTTTCAGAGAAGTTACCTGCTTGTCTTTGATACCACAAGGAATGATGTATTCAAAATAACGCATATCGGTATTGATGTTTAAGGCAAAACCATGAAGAGTAACCCAACGTGAAGCTTTTACCCCCATCGCACAGATTTTTCTGGCGTAAGGTTTTCCGACATCTAGCCAAACTCCGGTTTCTCCGGGAGAACGCTCGCCTTTCAATCCGTATTCGGCAATGGTTCTGATGATGACCTCTTCAAGATTTCTCATGTATTTGTGAATGTCTGTGAAGAAATTTTCAAGATCTAAAACCGGATAACCCACGATTTGTCCGTAACCATGATAGGTAATGTCGCCGCCACGATTAACTTTTACAAAAGTGGCATCGATCTCTTTCAGTTTATCGATCCCGGCAAGCATATTTTCTTCATGACCGCTTTTACCGAGTGTATAAACATGAGGATGCTCTACCAAAAGAAAATGATTGGGCGTGGTAAGATGTTGTTCGGCAGGGAGATCCCTGTTTTTAACTTTAATATCAATAATATCTTTCATCAGTTTTTCCTGATAATCCCAAGAGGGTTGATATTCTTTGATGCCTAAATCTTCAAATTCTACGACTTTATTCTGATGTGTATTCATTCTTTAATTTGATGAAACAAATTTAGTGATTTTTACGCTCTTATGGAATGGATGAAATCTATGGCTTTGGTCTTCCAATCTCTATTTTGCAGAAGGATGTTGACGAAAGCAGTACCAATGATTCCGCCGTCTGCTTTTTGGGTAACGTTTTCAAAATCTTCTTTAGATTTAATTCCAAAACCTATCATTACAGGATTTTTGAGTGGGAGAGAGGCAAGCCTGGAAAAGTATTCTTCGTTTTTTAGAACAGCATTCTCATTTCCTGTTGTGGATGAAGAACTTACCGCATACAAAAACCCTGAACTTAAAGAATCCAAATATAAAATTCTTTCATCTGAAGTTTCGGGAGTTACCAAAAACGTAAAATTTAAATTGTATTTTTCTAAAATTTGCTGATAATTTTTTTCAAATTCAATCGGTGGTAAATCAGGAATAATTAAACCTGAAACTCCACTTTCAGAACATTCTCTGCAAAAATTTTCAAACCCGAAACTTAAAACCGGATTGATGTATCCCATTAATATAATTGGAATTTTAATTTCCTCTTTAATAGATCTCAGTTGAGAAAGTAAAGTTGAAATTGTCATTCCATTATTTAAAGCCAGTTCGTGCGCTTTTTGAATGACAGGACCATCAGCAACAGGGTCAGAATACGGCATCCCAATTTCCATCATATCAGCTCCGGAATCTTGAATAAGTTTTATAATTTCAGCGGTATCTTCCAGTTGTGGAATTCCTGCTGTGAAGTAGATGTTTAGTTTTTTCATAATAGAGTTGTATTAATGTATCATGTAAAATGTATTTATGTACTTAAAATCATTTTACATTAATACTTTTTACATTTTACAAGTTCTTTAAGTAAGTTTCCATATCCTTATCACCACGACCAGAAAGACAAATAACGACAATATCATTTTCGTTAAATTTCTTTTTATCTAAAACGGCTAAAGCATGAGCGCTTTCCAAAGCAGGAATAATTCCTTCTAATTTGGTTAAATCAAAAGCGGATTGCAAAGCTTCATCATCATTAATGCTGAAAAATTCTGCTCGGTTTTCTTTAAATAAATGCGCATGAAAAGGCCCAATTCCGGGGTAATCTAAACCTGCAGAAATAGAATGTGGTTCAATAACTTGCCCGTCTTTGGTTTGCATAACCAGACTTTTACTTCCATGTAAAACGCCTAAAGTTCCCAGAAAAGTTGTCGCAGCAGATTTCCCTGAATCCACTCCAAAACCTCCGGCTTCTGCAGCAATAATTTTTACATTTTCTTCCTCTACAAAATGATAGAAAGTTCCTGCAGCATTACTTCCGCCACCAACACAGGCGATAACATAATCAGGGTTTTCTCTTCCAATGTGTTCAAAAAGTTGTTCTTTAATCTCTTTTGAAATCACAGATTGAAATCTCGCCACCAAATCGGGAAACGGATGCGGACCAACCACACTTCCGATAACGTAATGAGTGGTTGTCGAGTTGTTGATCCAGTCTCTTAACGCTTCATTCACGGCATCTTTCAAGGTTTTTGAACCAGAAGTTGCAGGAACGACGGTTGCTCCAAGCATTTTCATTCTCGCAACATTCGGAGCCTGTCTTGCAATGTCGATCTCGCCCATGTAAACGATACATTCCAAACCAAGAAGTGCACACGCTGTAGCAGTAGCAACTCCGTGTTGTCCGGCTCCTGTTTCGGCAATGATCCTATGCTTTCCCAAACGTTTTGCCAACAAAACCTGTCCCAAAGCATTGTTGATCTTATGTGCTCCGGTATGGTTGAGGTCTTCTCTTTTTAAATAAATCTGAGTTTTATATTTTTCGCTTAAATTTTTCGCCAAATATAATGGAGTAGCACGACCTACATAGTTTTTCAACAAATCCTGATATTCATTTTGAAATTCTTCAGATTCTATGATTTCAAGATAATTTTTTTGCAGTTCTTCTACATTCGGATAAAGCATTTCGGGGATGAAAGCACCGCCGAATTCTCCGTAATAGCCTTGTTCGTCTGGATTTTTATAATTTGTTTTAATCATTTTTGTAATTAATTTCAGGTTGATGTTTTACTTCAAAATTCAATGAATTGGCAATAAAGCAATATTCATTTGCTTTCTGATGAAGTTCGATTGCTTTTTCTATCATTTCTTTTTCGGCAACCAAAATTTTGGGTTTTAGGATAATTTCTGTGAACTTTCCACTGCCGTTTTCGCTTTCTATCATTGTTCCTTCTGCAAAATCTAGATATTCTAAAACAAGAATGTCATTGACCGAACAAAAATGTAAATACCACAAAAGATGACACGAAGAAACGGAAGCCAACAGCAAATCTTCAGGATTATAAAGCTCGGGATTTCCTAAAAATACAGGATCTGAAGAACCTTTTATTTCAGCTTTTCCATCCACCGATATGGTATAACTTCTTTCATACGAACGATAGTTTTTTGTTGATTCACCGGTGTTTCCCGTCCATTTTATTTTTGATTTGTATTGATGGTTTTTCATGTTTTATATTTTTTGTGTCATAAGATTTTATTAAACTACCATTATATACTTTTCTATAATTGATTTTTGATTTCACTAATTATAGTTTCCACGTTTTTATTCTGCCAAATTTCAATCTCTCGAGTTGCTTTTTCTTTATCAAAACTATGCGCTTTGTTTTTCCATTCTAAGTTTTTGATGACATGTAAAATAGCTTTGTTGTATGAAATTATTGCAGTTTTATAAATTTCTGTTTTTTTAGATATAATTTCAATAGTCAAATTACTCAAAATAGCATTTTTTAGAATTTGTTTTTTCAATTCTAATTCTTCTTTTTTCTTTCTGGGTTCATTTCTCGGAGCAAAAGATGGCACTTTTATTTATAATATAAGATTGTTTAAACTGACGAATTAATATGATATTTAATATTTTATTAATGATAAAAATTCTTTTATTTTTTCTAAATCTTTAATTCCAGGCTCTATTTCAAATTTTGAATTGATGTCTAAAGCAAATGGTTGTTGGTTGATGGTTTTTAGTTGATGGAAGTTTTCCCAAGAAATTCCGCCGCTTAAAAAATAGGGAAGTGGAATTTTTATTTCGTTGAGAATATTCCAGTCGAAAGTTTTTCCTGTTCCGCCAAATGCTTTAGAATCGGTATCAAATAAGAGATAGTTGATAGTTGTTGGTTGTTGGTTGTCAGTCTGAGCGGAGTCGAAGATTTTTTGTGTCTGAAATCTGAAATCTGAAATCTGATTTCCAACTCTAATCACTTTTATAATTCCAACTTCAGTATTTAATTTTTTTCTCAATTCCAAAATAAAATCATCACTCTCATCGCCGTGAAGTTGAATAAAATTTAAATCTGCTTTTTCGGCAAACTCTATTATCTTATCTATATTCTCATTGACAAAAACCCCAACTTTTCCTTGATGATTTATTTCTGATATTTCATCTAAATTTAAATGATTCAGAACATATCTCGGTGATTTTTCGTAGAAAATAAAACCGATAAAATCAATTTTTAATGCCACTAATTCACGAATTTGGCTGAGCTGTGTCAAACCGCAAATTTTGAGTTTTGGTTGAGGATTTTCTGTTGATGGTTGTTGGTTCTCAATCATTGCTAAATTGGTAACTGTTATATTTTTACATTAGAAACGAATTCAGAGAATTTGTTTCCGGGATTTTCATTTTTCATAAAATATTCTCCCATCAAAAATCCATTAAACCCTTTTTCTTTTAAATATTTAAAATCATCTTCGTTATAAATTCCACTTTCTGCAACAGATAAAATATTTTCAGGTAGCTGATTTTTTAGATTGACAGAATGTTGTAAATCAACTTTAAAATCTTTTAAATTTCTGTTGTTGATGCCTACAAAATCAATGCTTTTATTGATATGTTGAAGTTCTTCTTCAGTATGAATTTCCAATAAAACTTCTAATCCTAATTTATGAGAAAGTTCTGTAAACTCTAAAACCTGATTGGGTGAAAGACAAGCGGCAATCAACAAAATTACATCTGCACCGATTGATTTTGCTTCATAAAACTGATATTCATCAACCATAAAATCTTTTCGCAGAATCGGAATTTGGATATGATCTCTTACACTCAAAATATCATCAAAACTTCCGCCGAAAAAATCTTTATCAGTAAGGATAGAAATTCCGCTTGCCCCAAATTTTTCATAAGCTGAAGCCACTTCTAAAGGCAAAATTTGATTATTAATAATCCCTTTTGAAGGCGATTGTCTTTTAAATTCTGCAATAATTCCTGATTTTGATTTTAAAGTTTTTTTCAGAGAAAAACTTTTTCTTCCAAAAAAATCTGAATCTTTCAATTGCTGCAAAGAAATTTTAGACTTTGAATCTTTTATTTCCTGTTTTTTTCTTGCTATGATTTTATCTAAAATGTTCATTTTTATAGGGTTGATTGTTTTTGCTTATTCGTTTCTATTAAGATAAAAAACTATCAACCATCAATTAATAACTGTAAGCTATTCAACGCTTTTCCTTCAAACAAACTTTCTTTTGCTAAAGTCAAGCAATCCTCATAAGTTCCAAATTTATTGGTGTGATGTAGGGCAACAGCTGCATTGGCTAAAATCACAGCATTTTGTGATTCGGTACCATTTCCTTCTAATATATTTTTGAAAATTTGTGCAGTTTCTTCAATCGTTTCTCCTGCTTTTATGTTTTCAGAATCAACCGATTTAAAACCTAAATCTTCTGCCGAATAAATATTTTCACCACTTTTGGTGATGATTTTACTGTCTTGAGTAAGGCTGATTTCGTCATATCCATCCATTCCGTGAACTAAAACAAAATCCTGATTTTCTTTTTGAAGCAAATATTGATAGAGTCTTGCAATCTCCAAATTATAAACTCCAATCACAGAAAACTGTGGTTTTGCCGGGTTTACTAACGGACCGAGTAAGTTGAAAAAAGTACGCAACCCTAAAGATTTTCGCAATGCACCTACAGACTGTAATGCCGGATGAAAATAAGGAGCGTGAAGAAAACAGATATTCGCTTTCTCTAAATCCTGATTAAGTTCGTCTGAAGTTTTTTTGAACCGATAACCTAAAGCTTCTAAAACATTGGATGAACCCGTAACAGTTGATGCACCGTAGTTTCCGTGTTTGGTCACTTTTTGTCCGGCTCCTGCAACAACAAAACTTGCCAGAGTAGAAATGTTGATGGTGTTTTTTCCGTCACCACCTGTTCCGACAATGTCAATGCTATCGTTAGTATTCAAATTAACCGGAACCGCCATTTGAAGAAGTGCTTCTCTAAAACCTTTCAATTCTTCCAAGGTAATATTCCGCATCAGAAAAATACTGATAAAAGCTGTAACTTCAGTAGCGTTAAATTTATTTTGAGCAATCTCAATCATAATAGCCTTTGCCTGCGATTTTGACAAAGTATGATGATTGAAAAGATATTCTAATATTTCTTTCATAATGGTAGGTGGTTGCTGGTTGTTAGTGATTGGTTGTTAGTTTTAAAGTATTTTTATAATAATTTTCTAAACTATCAACTAATTTATTCCCCAATTAAAAAATTTCTGATAATGGTTTCTCCATCGGGAGTTAATATACTTTCAGGGTGGTATTGAACGCCGTGAACATCAAATGTTTTATGTTTCAGGCTCATAATCATTCCTTTGCTGTCTGTACTGGTAATTTCCAATTCGTCAGGGAAATTTTCAGGGTTAACAGCCCAGCTGTGATATCGGCCAACTTCTAAAGTTGGAGGTAAATCATTGAAAATTTTATGCTTGCTGATTTGGATTGCTTCCGTTGCAACACCATGATAAATTTCGGTGAGATTGATTAAGCTTCCGCCAAAAGCTTCTGCAATTGCCTGTTGACCAAGACAAACGCCAAGAATACTTTTTGTTGGAGCGTATTTTTTAATTACATCTAATAAAATTCCGGCTTCTTCAGGAATTCCTGGTCCTGGAGAAAGAATGATTTTATCGTATTTCTGAATGTCTTCAAGTGCGATTTGGTCATTTCGAACGACATCTACTTTTTCGCCTGTAATTTGCTCAATCATTTGAACCAAATTGTAGGTGAAGCTGTCGTAATTGTCAAATACGAGGACTTTGGTTGATGGGTTTATATTTGTCATTTTTTCTATATTTTTTAATTGGATTTTATCCAATTCTATGGTAAATCATCCTTTCAGGACTCATTATCATCTGTTTTTTGATTTTTCTGACCTTAATTTTCTAGTTATGACGAAATTGCGACCCGGCTTGAGCGGAAATCCTTTGTTATTGCGATTGCTGAAAAATTCTAAAGATTGTTTCACTTTGTTCGCAATGACAAAAAAATTGACTACGTCGAACCACTTTGTTAGGTTTAGGAGCGGAAGACGGAATTTGTCGCCATAAAAGTTTCAAACCAGTTTCTCTGCTTTCTCAACAGCTTTTTTCAAAGCATTTAGTTTATTATTAACTTCTTCCAATTCATTCTGAGGGATTGATTTTGCAACCAAACCAGCTCCTGCCTGATAAAATAAAGTGTTGTTTTTGCTTAAAAATGTTCGAATCATAATTGCCTGATTACAATCGCCGTTCAAACCAATCATCCCGATGCAACCGCCGTAATAGCCGCGCGAATCTTTCTCGTATTCATTAATAAGCTGTAGCGCTTTGTATTTTGGTGCTCCGCTTAAAGTTCCCTGTGGAAAAGTATCAGAAACAATATCAAAAGGATTGGTGTTTTCCTCCAATTCAGCAGTAACTTCACTTACCATGTGAATAACGTGAGAGAAAAGCTGAATCTCCTTTAATTTGGTTACAGTCACATTTTTTCCTTTTTTTCCTAAATCGTTTCGGGCTAAATCTACTAACATCGTATGTTCAGCATTTTCTTTAGGATCTTTCTTTAAGGCTTCTGCAGATTGTAAATCAGTTTCAAAATCTCCGCTTCTTTTAAAAGTTCCTGCAATAGGGTGGATGATGGCTTTGTTGTTTTTAATAATTAATTGACTTTCAGGGCTTGAACCAAATAATTTGTAATTTCCGTAATCGAAAAAGAATAAATATGGCGATGGATTGATATTTCTCAAAGCACGATATACATTAAACTCGTCTCCTTTAAACTTCTGCTCAAATCTTCTGCTCAAAACCAATTGAAACACATCACCTCTTTTGCAGTGTTTCTGTGCTTTGTCTACGAGCTCCAAATATTCTTCATCAGTAAGATTTGAGGTTTCTGAACCGTCTTTTTCAAATGGATAAACAAGGGTATTTTTATTTTTAATTAAATCCTGTAACAAGAGCATTTCAGATTTTACACCGTCAATTTTATTTTCTATAAGATGCATTTCATCATTAAAATGATTAATCGCAATCACATATTGATATAGCCTGTAACGCAGAATCGGGATTTCAACTTCTTTGCTTTGAGGCTTAAAACTGATATTTTCAAAAAGTGGAACGGCTTCAAAACTTGTGTATCCAAAAAGACTTTGTGCAGTTTCTTCTATGTTGTCGTTTGTTTTTTCACAAACAAAAACTTTAGAAAAATCGTTTAGTAAATCGGTTACTTTAATATTTTCCAGAGATTTTTTCTCCGGATTTTCATTGGGGAATTTCACTTCATATTCATGAAGATTTTTGATTTCAATTCCGGCAATGGCATTTACAGCAATGAAAGAAAAGTTATTGTCGATATTTTTTGAATCTGAACTTTCAAGCAAGATCGTGTCGCGAAATTTATCTCTTATCTGAAGATAAATATTCATCGGAGTTTGAAGATCTCCCAGTGTTTTTTTTGAGGTGGTTTTTATATTAATTGTATTGCTAAACATATTATATTATTTAAGGTAATGAACAAAAAAAAGACTTCAACGCAATCGTCAAAGTCTCTGTATGTTTTTCTATAGAATTCCAGTTGTAATTTTAACAACACGACAATAGCATCAGACCCGACGAAGAGTTTGAGTGCCACCACCAATTTTTGTTGTTAGAAATAATCATGTGACAAATGTAGATAATTTTTTAATATCAAAAACAAAAAATTTAAAAAAGCTGAAATATATTTTTTATTTCTCTGGAATCAGTTTAAATATGATTTAATATAGCCCTAAATCTCACATTTGAAACTTTATTTTTTATATTTTTGTGACCAAATTAGAAAAACAATGAAAAAAGTATTAGCAATCGTATTCTTAGGAAGTTTAGTAGCAGTAAGCTGTTCAAAAAAAGCTGACAAATCTTTACAAGACAGCAATATTATGTTAGAAGAGCCTGCAGCACCTACTGTTGTAGATTCTACAGCTAAGAAAACCGATTCTACACCGGCTCCGGCTGCAACACCTGCACCTGCAACAACAGATTCTACAGCGACAAAATAATGAAACAACTGTTTTTAACAGGGATTGTAAGTCTACTTATAATTTCTTGTTCTAAAAAAGAAAATTCAGAAATACAGCCTTCTTCAGATACTTCTACACCTGTTCCGACCAATGCTTCAGGAAAAGATTTAATAGAAGCTTCTGACTGTATGGCGTGTCATAATGCTGTGGAAAGAACGATAGGCCCGTCTTATAAAGAAATTGCCGAAAAATATTCTGATAAAGATATTGAAATATTGGCATCGAAAATTATAGAGGGCGGAAGTGGAGTTTGGGGAAGCGTTCCGATGCAGCCTCATCCACAAGTTTCAAAAGAAGACGCCAAAAAAATGGTTGAATTTATTTTAAGTCAAAAGAAATAAATGACTGCCGAAAAATCAACTCTGCACCCAAGAAATCTGCACCGAAATTCTTATGATTTTGAACAGCTGATTTCTTGTGTGCCGGAATTGAAACATTATGTTTTCGTTAATTCTTACGGAAATCAAACTATTAATTTCAGTATTCCAAAAGCTGTAAAACTATTGAATAAAGCTTTGTTGCAGCATTTTTATGGAGTTAAAAACTGGGATATTCCTGACGAAAATCTTTGTCCGCCCATTCCGGGAAGAGCAGATTACATTCATTATCTCGCAGATTTATTGACTGAAAATTCTAAAGAAATTCCAAAAGGATTATCCGTAAAAGGTTTGGATATCGGAACAGGCGCCAACTTGGTATATCCTTTAATTGCTAATCAATTTTACGGTTGGGAAATGTTGGGAACCGATATTAACGAAAAATCTTTGGAAAATGCTCAGAAGATTTTAGATAATAATCCTGATTTTTCTGAAAATATTAAGTTGAAATTTCAATCGGATTCAAATTTTATATTTAAAAATATTCTTTCTCCCGAAAATAAATTCACATTCTCCATGTGCAATCCGCCTTTTCATGATTCTGAAGAATCTGCGATGAAAGGAAATATCAGGAAGACAAAAAATCTTAAAAAAACAAAGACTCCAAAAACCAATCTCAATTTCGGAGGACAACAATCTGAGTTGTGGTGTGAAGGTGGCGAATTGGCTTTTATCTCAAAAATGATTGAAGAAAGTGCCTTATTCTCATCCCAAATTCTATGGTTTACGTGTCTGGTTTCTAAGCAAGAAAATTTGTTTAAGCTGACTTTACTTTTAAAAAAAGTAAAAGCTGTTGAAGTGAAAACTATTGATATGTCTCAAGGTAAAAAAATCAGCAGAATTCTAGCTTGGACGTTTGTTCCAAAAGAAAATAGGGGAAATTGGTTTTAAAATTTTAATTATTCGGGCAGCTATTTCCTCCTTCCGCTCCCAATCTTTTATTCGTCGTTCCTCCTCACAAAAGGATTTCCGCTCAAGTCGGGCTGCGATTTCAACATAAAATCATAAATTATCATTTCTATAGAATCTAAGCAACGCTGTAGGAATTCCTACGGAATAACAAATTCACGGTGAATATAAATCTGCAAAATTTCCTTAATCTGCGAGAAAAATTTCTTACCAAAATTTAACTTCCATAAACCTATAAAATTCACTATTTTTGCAATTCGAAAAAATTGAATTACAATGCAATTATCAGAACAGGAAATCATTAGAAGAGAAAAGCTGAATAAGCTTGTTGAAATGGGAATCAACGCATTCCCTGCAGAAGAATACACGGTTACAGATACTACAGAATCTATAAAACAGAATTTTTCTGAAAGTAAACAGGTGAAGATTGCGGGCAGATTGATGTCTCGTAGAATTCAGGGGAAAGCTTCTTTTGCTGAATTGCAAGATTCTACAGGAAAAATTCAGGTATATTTCAACAGAGACGAAATCTGTAAGGGAGAAGATAAAACTTTATATAATGACGTTTACAAACACCTTTTAGATATCGGTGATATCATTGGTATCGAAGGAGAATTGTTCACAACTCAGGTGGGTGAAATGACGGTTTTGGTAAAAAACTTTATACTTTTAACGAAGACTTTAAGACCTCTTCCTCAGGCAAAAACTGACGAGAATGGAGTGGTGCACGATGCTTTCAATGATGCTGAATTGAGATACAGACAGCGTTATGTAGATTTAATTGTGAATCCTCATGTAAAAGAAATTTTCATGAAACGAACAAAATTGTTCACCGCTATGAGAAATTTCTTTAACGACGCTGGATATTTTGAAGTAGAAACACCAGTTTTGCAATCTATTCCTGGTGGAGCTGCTGCAAGACCGTTTATCACGCATCATAATGCTTTAGATATTCCTTTATATTTAAGAATTGCGAACGAATTATATCTTAAAAGATTGATCGTTGGTGGTTTTGACGGAGTTTATGAATTTTCAAAAAACTTCAGAAATGAAGGGATGGACAGAACGCATAACCCGGAATTTACAGCCATGGAAATCTATGTAGCTTACAAAGATTACAACTGGATGATGGATTTTACAGAGAAGTTACTCGAGTTCTGTGCAACTCAAGTGAACGGATCTTCAGAATCTACTTTCGGTGAACATACAATCAACTGGAAAGCACCTTACCCAAGAGTTTCTATGACGGAAGCAATTGTGAAATATACAGGTTTTGATATTACAGGAAAGACTGAGCAGGAGTTGTTTGACTTTGCTAAATCTATCGGAATCGAAGTAAACGAAACAATGGGTAAAGGAAAATTAATCGACGAGATTTTTGGTGAAAAATGTGAAGGAAACTTCATTCAGCCAACTTTTATCACTGATTATCCGGTAGAAATGTCACCTTTAACCAAAAAACACAGAAGTCAGGAAGGTTTGACAGAGCGTTTTGAATTGATGGTTTGCGGTAAAGAAATTGCCAATGCATATTCTGAGCTGAATGACCCAATCGATCAAAGAGCACGTTTCGAAGATCAGCTGAAATTGGCTGAAAAAGGTGATGATGAAGCAACAGGATTTATCGATGAAGATTTCTTGAGAGCTTTAGAATATGGTATGCCTCCAACTTCAGGTTTAGGAATCGGAATGGACAGATTGATTATGTTTTTAACCAACAATCCTTCGATCCAGGAAGTGTTATTCTTCCCACAAATGAGGCCTGAAAAATTGGTTCCTCAAATCGAATTGGGAGAAGATGAAGAGATTATTCTAGAAATTTTAAAGTCTGGTGAGCAAATCGCTTTAGCAACTGTAAAAGAGCAGTCTAAACTTTCAGGTAAAAAATGGGATAAGGCTTCAAAAACTTTAACGAAAGGAAACTTGGTGAAGGTAGAGAAGATTGAAGACGTTGTTTTGATGAAATTGGTTTAAGCTTAATTATCAAACAAAATTATATTTAAATTCCTGAAACTATTTTCAGGAATTTTTTGTTTTCTGAAACAATAATTAAATATTTCTCCGTTCTAAATAAAACTCAAAATCTGATGAAATATTTTGTATTATTTTTTTTGATCTCAATTGGATATAAGGCGCAAATGATGACTTCTGTTTATTTTGCACATAATTCTTACGAGCTAAATCCCGAATCTAAACAAAAACTGGATAGTTTAGCACAATTGAAAACCAGCCTAAAATTCAAAATATTTGGAAACTGTGATTCTTCCGGAACGAATGAATATAATAGTAAACTTTCGGAAAACCGTGCAAATACCGTTCGTAATTATCTTCAGAATAAAGTTTCAGGAAACATTCAATTAATCAATGCTGTTGGTTTAGGAGAAGAAAAACAAATCAATGACAACAGTACCGACGAGTTGCGTGGGAAGAACCGTAGAGTTGATATTTTTATTGAAAAAGCTTTTGTTCAGGGAGAGAAAATTTCAAGAAATGCTTTGCCTAGTTTTTTAAGTACGGAAATTTCTCAGATGAAAGTGAAAGATACTTTTGCGCTTCCGAATGTCAATTTTGTTGGAGGTCGTCATGTTTGGCTTCCGAAAGGACAATCTGAGATTGTAAAACTTTTAAAAAAATTAAAAGAAAATCCTACATTAGAAATCGAATTGCAGGGACATATTTGCTGTGATTATGAAAATTTTGATGGTGAAGATTTAGATTTAAAAACATTCAATCTTTCTTTTACCAGAGCCAATGCAATCAAAGAATTTTTATTGAAAAACGAAATCAATTCCAACAGAATTACTGCAAAAGGACTCGGCCATCTCAATCCTGTTGCATATCCCGAAGAAACAGAATTAGATAAAACTAAAAATCGAAGAGTAGAAGTGGTTTTACTGAAGAAATAAGGCTTTAAAATTTAAGATTGTTAAAAAATATTCAAACTCAAATATTTTTTATACATTTATAATGGCTGAATAGCCAATAAAAACACAATCTTATCTATGTTTGATCTGAACAAAGCTATTGAGCTAATTGATGAAAAACTTGAAATTTGGTTCCGCGAAATTGTAAAAATTTTACCAAATCTGCTTTTGGCAGCACTTATCCTCGTAATTGGATTCTTCATTGCAAAATGGATCCGGAAACTGACGTTAAAAATTTTTAGTAAAATTTCCTCCAACCATACCATAACCAATCTTTTTAGCACTTTTATTTATATCACTGTTCTCGGTATTGTTTTTTTTACAGCACTGAGTATTTTGAAACTTGATAAAGCGGTAACGTCAATTCTTGCGGGAGCCGGAATTTTCGGGCTGGCTTTGGCTTTTGCCTTTCAGGATATCGCATCCAATTTTATTTCCGGTATTTTTATTTCGTTCCGTAAACCTCTGCATATCGGTGATATTGTTTCGGTAAAAAATTATATGGGAAAAGTAATGGAGGTGAATCTTCGTGATACCGTTATTAAAACTTTTCAGGGAAAAATGGTTATTATTCCGAATAAGGAGGTTTTTCAGAATCCGGTGGAGAATTACTCACTTCTTGGTAAACGACGTCTTGATCTGAAAGTGGGTGTTTCTTATGATGCAGACCTTGAAAAAGTGGCTCAGGTGGCTTTAGATGCTTTAAAAAATATTGAAGGTCTTGCTCCTGAAGAAGAAATTACCCTTTTTTATCAGGAGTTTGGCGATAGCTCGATCAACTTTACAGTTCGTTTGTGGTGCAAATCTACAGAGCAGATAGATTATCTTAAAATGGGTCATGATGCTATTATTTCAATTAAAAAAGCTTTTGATCAGCACAAAATAAGCATTCCGTTTCCTGTTCGAACGCTGGATGTCAACTGGCCGGAAAAACTGTAGCGATTTTCCGGAGTTTAAAATGATTAAAATTTAAAATCAATTATTTTTTTGATGCTTTTGAAAACGAAAACATCAGATAAAACAAAAAAGGAAGAATAAAAAGCGATCCCAAAACCAAGGCCCAACCTAATGCTGTAATAGTCTTTGGAGCTGCAACATGCTTCAGTAAAGAAAGGTGCTGTCCGTTTCCTAATAAAATAATATCCGGATTGTGCTGATAAGTTGCAGCCACTAAAATCATAATAATTTGAAACCCAGCTAAAGCTCTTACCGGAAGCAGTTTTTTCTTATGCATCGCCCTTAAAATTAAGCCTAAAGCAACGGTTGCAAAAGTAATCGCCATCACACCCAGATATTTTGAGAAAATCCATTTTGTTAGTGGAATATCAGACAGATAGGCTGCTAGAAAAACCAATAAACCGGTAACGACTACAAAAAGCATCGTTTGGTGCGATTTGCTGATCATTAATTCTAATTCTAGCCTGTCGCTGGTTTCCCTTAACGAAAAAATGGACGCTAAATAGGCACAAAGTGAAACGGTGAATAATCCTACTGCAACACCGAACCAATTAAGCCAGCTGAAAACATATAAATCTAAAAAGTTATTTGCATCAGGGTTTATCGATTGTGAAACGGTTGCAGCCGCTATTAAACCTAAGAAAAAAGGCGTTAACAAACTCGCATAATAGAAAATCTGCGTATAAATGATCTGCCATCGATCTTCCACTGCATCGTAATGTCTGAAAGTAAAGGCTGTTCCTCTCGCAATAATCCCAACAAGCATTAATACTAAAGGAATATGAAGATAAGTAGAAAGGGTGGTATAGATTTCAGGAAATCCTACAAATAAAATAACAATGGCAATGATGAGCCACATGTGATTGGCTTCCCAAACAGGAGCAATCGATTCGTACATTATTTTTTCGGTGTACTTTCTGTTTTTCTTTTTGGTCATCAATTCTACGATTCCGGCTCCGAAATCTGCACCACCCAAAATTACATAAAGACATACGGAGAGCCATAGAAAACCAATTACAACGTAGATCATGATTTTTTGTTTTTAGAATTAAACTGAGGGTCTGTAGGATCGTAAAGTTTGGGAACCATTTGTATCTGTCTTCTCAAAAGAAATATAATAATTAATGACAATGAAATAAAAATTGCTGTGAAAAAATAAAATGAATACTGAATTCCCGGCATCGGTGTAACAGCATCTACGGTTTTCATAATTCCGTAAATAATCCAAGGCTGTCTGCCAACTTCTGTGACTGTCCAGCCTGCTTCCAAAGCAATATAACCAAATGGTGTAGCAAAAAGGAATGTTTTTAACAGCCAGTTTTTTGTCAGCCAATCTTTTTTGAAAAAGAAAGCATACAGATAAAGAGATCCAATGGAAATCATGACAACGCCAAAGAAAATCATAATCTGAAAAGCATAATGCACAACGGCAACAGGGGGCCATTCATCTCTTGGGAAATCATTCAGTCCTTTTACTTCGGCATTAAAATCATTACTCACCAAAAAGCTTAAAACTTTTGGAATTTTTATAGCATATTTAATTTCTCCCTTTTCTTCATCAGGAATTCCACCCAATACAAAAGCTGCTCCTTTTTCAGTTTCAAAATGAGCTTCCATTGCCGCTAATTTTATAGGTTGTCTTTCGGCAACAGATTTTGCGGCAACATCGCCACTCAAAGGAGCACCGAAAGCTCCAATCATTGCAAAAGCTGCAGCAATTCTAAATGCCTTAGTGTGAAATTCTACATTTTTCTTTCGCATAATTAAAAAAGCATGAACTCCTGCAACCGCAAATCCTGTTGCACAAAAAGCGGCAACCGTCATATGTAATGCCTGTGGAAACCAAGCGTCATTAAACATTGCTTTTATAGGGTCTATATTGACGTATTGTCCATTAATATAGTCAAATCCGGTTGGTGAATTCATCCAGGCATTTGCCGCAACCACTAAAATTCCTGAAGCTAACCCGCTTAAGCCAACTAAAAATCCGCAAAACCAGTGAAACCATTTATTAAATTTATCCCAACCGTAAAGGAAAAATCCGATGGCAATGGCTTCAATAAAAAATGCGGTTCCTTCAAGAGAAAAAGGCATTCCGAAAATAGGTCCAGCGTGTTTCATAAATCCCGGCCAGAGCAATCCGAGTTCAAATGAAAGCATCGTTCCCGAAACTGCTCCTGTTGCAAATAATATAGCAACTCCTTTGCTCCACGCTTTGGTAAGACCTTTATAAATTTCGTTTCCGGTTTTGAGGTATTTCCAATGGGCAAATGCCATCAAGAAAGGCATGACCATTCCGACGCAGGCGAAGATGATATGAAAACCTAAAGAAAGCGCCATTTGGGCGCGTGCAGCAATAAAGTCATCCATAAAATTTAATTTTTCAGTTTAAAGTTAAGGATAAATTGCTGAGATTAAATATGATTTAAAACATTCCGGTCAATTCAAATTTGCATTGTAACTTTATTGTTTTTTTTCCTGAATGAATCGCTCAAATTTTAGGATAAATTCTGACATTTTAAGATGTAAATTACTTTGATAAGTCGAAAAAAATCACGATATTTGTGGGTCTTTGCATTAAGCAAATTTATTCAATTTATATGAGTCAAAAACAATATACAGCTAGTAGTATCCAGGCATTAGAAGGCATGGAGCACGTTCGACTAAGACCATCTATGTACATTGGTGATGTAGGAGTGAGAGGTCTTCATCATTTGGTTTATGAAGTAGTAGACAACTCTATTGACGAAGCGCTTGCAGGTCATTGCGATACAATATTAGTTACAATACATAAAGGAGAGAGTATCTCTGTAAAAGATAATGGTAGAGGGATTCCTGTAGATTTCCACGAAAAAGAACAAAAATCAGCTTTGGAGGTTGTAATGACCAAAATCGGAGCGGGTGGAAAATTTGATAAAGATTCTTACAAAGTTTCCGGTGGTCTTCACGGGGTTGGTGTTTCTTGTGTGAACGCACTTTCTACCTTGTTGGTGGCTACAGTAAGCCGTGACGGTAAATTATATCAACAAAAATATTCTGAAGGAAAAGCTTTGGCTGATGTTGCTGAAATAGGAACTACGGATGAGAGAGGAACTGAGGTTTTCTTCCAGCCAGACGGAACTATTTTCCAGGAATTGGTGTATAATTATGATACACTGGCTTCAAGATTAAGAGAACTATCTTTCTTGAATAAAGGTATTACAATTACACTTGTTGACGAAAGAGAAGAAAATGAAGACGGCACTTTTGCGTTTGAAGTTTTCCATTCTGAAGGTGGTTTGAAAGAATTTGTTGAGTTTATCGACGGAAACCGTGAAGCGATCATGGAAAATGTAATTTTCATGGAAGGTGAAAGAGATGATATTCCTGTAGAAGTGGCGATGCGTTACAATACATCTTTTAACGAAAATCTTCACTCTTACGTTAATAACATCAATACTCATGAAGGGGGAACTCACTTGGCTGGTTTCAGACGTGCTTTGACGAGAACATTGAAGAAATATGCAGATGATTTAGGGATTCCTGCAAAAGAAAAAGTAGAAATTACCGGAGATGACTTCCGTGAAGGTTTAACGGCTGTAATTTCTGTAAAAGTAATGGAGCCTCAGTTTGAAGGACAGACAAAAACTAAATTAGGAAACTCTGAAGTTTCTGGTGCGGTTGATAAAATTGTAGGTGAAATGCTTACCAACTTCTTGGAGGAGAATCCAAACGAAGCAAAAATTATCGTTCAGAAAGTTGTTTTGGCTGCAAAAGCAAGACAGGCTGCGAAAAAAGCTCGTGAAATGGTTCAGAGAAAATCTCCGATGGGAGGTTCTGGTTTACCAGGGAAATTATCTGACTGTTCATCAAAAGATCCTGCAGAATCTGAATTGTTCTTAGTCGAGGGAGACTCGGCAGGTGGAACTGCAAAGCAGGGGAGAGATAGGCATTTCCAGGCTATTCTTCCGTTGAGAGGTAAGATTCTGAATGTTGAGAAATCAATGCTTCATAAAGTTTACGATAACGAAGAGATTAAAAATATTTATACCGCTTTAGGTGTATCTGTAGGAACTGAAGAAGATAGTAAGGCCTTAAATATGGCGAAGTTAAGATATCATAAAGTAGTGATCATGACCGATGCCGATATTGATGGATCTCACATTTCTACACTAATTCTTACGTTCTTTTTCCGTTTTATGAAGGAAATGATTGAGAACGGATATATTTATATTGCACAACCGCCTTTATACTTATTAAAAAAGGGTAATAAGAAAGTTTACGCTTACAATGAAAAAGAGCGTGAAGAGTTAACTCTAGAAATGTCTCCGGACGGAAAAGGAGTAGAAGTTCAGCGTTATAAAGGTCTTGGGGAAATGAACCCTGAGCAGCTTTGGGAAACTACATTGAATCCTGAACACAGAATTTTGAAGCAGGTAACAATTGATAATGCTGTAGAAGCAGATTCAGTTTTCTCAATGTTGATGGGAGATGAGGTTCCACCAAGAAGAGAATTTATAGAGAAAAATGCAAAGTATGCTAAGATTGATGTCTAAATCATCTTTTGAATAATATTTCAAAGACTCCATTTTTTGTGGAGTCTTTTTTTTGTTTTAAATAGGTAATAATTCTCATATTCATGATAATTTTTTTTAACATTTATTAAGATTTTATTAAGATTTTTTATATTTTTGGAGAAAATATTTACGAATGATGAAATTATGGTGTGTAGGAGCGCTTTCTCTAGCCTCTTTTTACTACGCACAAAGTTATCCGGTATCAGAAATTAGTGATGTTTTAAAGAAGAATGCAAGTGCGGTGATCCGAAACGAAAGTACGATTTTGGAAATCAATAAAGTGGATGAAATTGTTTACCGAAATTCTTCTGCAATAACTGTAATCAACAAAGATGCGGTTGGCTTTTCTTTACCCAAAATATATTATGAAAAAGGAAATACAGTTTCCAACGTCAAAGTAACTGTCTACGATGAGAAAGGAGCTAAAATAAAAAGCTACTCCAAAAGTGATTTTACGGATGTCGCAGCCAACTCGCAAGGCTCGTTTTATTCGGATAACAGAATGATGTATTTATCTTATACGCCTACAAGTTATCCCTATACTATTGAGTTTAGTTACGATCAAAAAGATCAGAATACGGTTTTTATCCCGGATTTTACACCTTATAATGATTTTAATATTTCTTTACAGAAAAGCAGTTTTAAGATTATTAATAAATCAGGAATCAATTTACGATCGAAAACTTATGATTCGCCTTTCGGATTTGCTTCGGTAAATACTTCTCAAGAGGACGGAGGAAAATTATATACTTATCAAAATATACCTGCAATTGATAATGAAAATATGGTTCCTAATCCACAAAAGATTTTACCAAAAGTGAGTTTTTCTTTGGATCAGTTTAGTCTGGTCGGAAAAAAAGGGAATATTACCACCTGGAAAGATTTCGGTTTATGGTATTATAATAGTTTATTGACACCGGTTGCAGCTTCCACACCACAGATAAAATCTGAAATTACAGCACTTAATCTTTCAGGATCTACAGAAGAAAAAGTAAAAAAGATTTATCAGTATATGCAAGGTAAAACAAGATATGTTTTTGTAGCCTTGGGAATTGGTGGTTGGCAGCCCATGATGCCCGATGAGGTACAGAAGAAAGGTTACGGTGATTGTAAAGGCCTTACCAATTATATGAAAACGCTTTTGGACGAGGCGGGCATAAAATCTTATTATGCAATCATTAATTCTAATTCTTCACC
This sequence comes from Chryseobacterium indoltheticum, assembly GCF_003815915.1. Lineage (NCBI taxonomy): Bacteria > Pseudomonadati > Bacteroidota > Flavobacteriia > Flavobacteriales > Weeksellaceae > Chryseobacterium > Chryseobacterium indoltheticum. Next base: position 3,039,499 of record NZ_CP033929.1, on the reverse strand, counting down.
GATAAGTTTTGATACTGATTTTCCAAAAATGGGAGGAAATCATGTGATATTGGTTATTCCAACAGAAAAAGGAAATATCTGGCTTGAAAATACTTCTCAGGAAATGGCTTACAATCATTTAAGTTTTAATACCACAGACCGGAATGTTTTAGCAGTAAAACCGGAGGGAATTGAGATTATGGAAACGCCAAGTTATTCTTCACAGCAAAATAAAGAAAAGCAGATATTAAATATTCAGCTAAATCGGGATAAAACGATTACCGGGAATGGTAAATTTACTTACACAGGAAATCAGTATGATTTTAATTTAGCCTATGCGGGGCTTAGGCAGACTGAAAAAAATAATGCCATAAAAAATGCATTTTCTACATTAGATTTTGAGAAAATTGAAATGTCTGATTTCAAAAATAACAGAGATTTGGCAACAATCGATTTCGATTTAAATTTCAAAGCGATCAATTATTCCAAAATGGTGGGTTCCAGCTATATTTTCAGGGCGGTTCCTATTTACTCGAATGCTTCATATCATCAGGATGAAAACAGAAATCTTCCTTTTGAAAACCGTTTCTCTTTTGAGGATGAATATGAGATTATTTATCAGCTTCCTGCAGGCTATATCATTGAAGAAATGCCGGATAACAGTACTTTGAGTTCAGATTTTGGGACATACAGAATCTCTTTTGAGAAAAAAGATGAAAAATTGATTGTCAAAAGGTTCATTCAGATCAAAAAAGGACTCCATTCTAAAGAAAAGTACAATGACTATGTAAGTTTCAGAAAGAAAATAATGAATGCTGATAACTCAAAAATTTTAATTTCAAAAAAATCATAAATGAAAAACATAATAACCTTATTGTCTCTTTTTTTGATCAGTACAACTGTTTTTGCACAGAATCAACAGTTTCTGAAGGTTCCTAAGTTTAATAAAGAAGATCTAAAAAAAGAAAAATCAGAGATTGATCCTAAAGCTCCCGCAGAATTGCTTTATCGCGCTATACATTACAGAATAGATAACAGAACAGGAAATCTTATAAAGGAATACACGTATCGTGTGAAGATGTACGAAAAAGATAAATCTGAAGATTGGCACAATCTGGAGGTATCTTTGTATGATAACAATTCCGGAGACCGTGAAGTTTTGGTGAATATGAAGGCTTTGGTCTATAATCTTGAAGGCGACAATGTAGTGGAAACTAAAGTTGATAAAAGCTCAAAATTTAAATCAAAAGAAAATAAATATGTTACAGTTAGTAAATATGCTTTTCCCAATATAAAGAATGGTTCGGTTATAGAATATCACTATGAAGTTTCTTCACCATTTACGTACGAAATTCCGTTGATCTATATCGAACTGGATATTCCTTCGGTCTATACGGAATATGTTTTTGATACTCCGTTACAAATGTCTTACAGTGTAGATTTTACGGGAAGTCTTTCGCCTAAATATAAAATTGTGAAAGAAGATATTATTTATGGCTCACAACATAAAACATATAGATTCGGTTATGATAATCTGAAAGGCTTTAAAACTGAAAAGTATGTGAAAAATAATGATAATTACAGAACAAAAATACGAGCAGAGCTTCATTCAACTTATTTTGGTGATAACCTTAAAATGTACACTTCCACTTGGGAAGACATTAGAAAGAAACTTTGGGATCATGATGATTTTGGGGCACTGTATAAAAAAGACAGATTGGTAAAAGAGCTATTACCTGCAGGAATTGCTGATGAAAAAGATGATTTATCAAAAGCCAATAAAATTTTAGATTATGTGAAAACAAATTTTACATGGAACTATGATAATGGTATTTATGCAGAAAACGGAATTAAAGATCTTATAAAAAATAAAACAGGAAATGATGCAGATCTCAATTTGATGTTGGCAGCTATGTTTCGAAGTGCTGGTCTTACGGCATATCCTATACTTATATCAACCGTGAGAAATGGAAATTTAAATTTAGCTTTTCCAAATTTGGGTAATTTTAACTATGTAGTGGTAGGAACCGAAATCAACAATAGATTTTATCTTTTTGATGCCACTTCAAAACAGTCACAGGCTAATCTTTTGCCATCCAGAGTCTGGAATAATAACGGACTTTTGGTGAAAGATGATAAAGCCGAAGTAATTACGATGTTTAATGCTAAAATGAGTTATGGCAAATATCTTACGAAAGCTAAAATTAATGATGATGGTACTGTAAGTGGAACTTATGAAGATAAAGATGCCGGACTTTTCGCTCTCGATGCTAAGGAAAGCTATGACGAAAACCCGGATAAGTATAAAAAGCAATATAAAGACAGTTATGCTATAGATTTTTCAGATATCAATTCTTCTGTTAAAGATAATGGTGATTTTGAGTCTAAAATGAAGTTTTCATCCAATAGCTTAATTGATAATGTAGGAAAAAAGAAAATTTTTAATCCTTTGTTATTTCTTCATCAGTCTGGTAATGATTTTAATGAAACGGAAGAGAGAAAATACATGATCAATTTTGTTTCACCTTATACAAGAACTAAAAAAGTAGAAATAGAAATTCCTGAAGGATATACGGTAGCCGATTTACCAAAAAGCAAAAAGATAACAACAGACGATAAAGAGATTTCGTATTCTTATATTGTAGAGAATAAAGACAATAAAATTACAGTAACTTCTGAGGTCAAAATCGCAAGTGCAGATTATCCTAAAGAATATTATCCTGCATTCAAACAAATCTGGAAAGTAATCTCAGATTCTGAAAGTCAGGTAATGAGTTTGATTAAGAAATAATCGATTATTGATACAAATTTTAAAAACCATTCATTTTGTGAATGGTTTTTGCATTCTAGTCGAAAAATAACTATTATGAAAAATAAAGTTGCAATAATGTTACTCTCTGGCGCTTTTCTTTTAGCCGCCTGCAAAAAGACAGAATCGGAAACAGTGAATGTAAACACAGAAAATAAAAGTCCTGAAAAATTTACCGTAGATTCTCTTAAAGTAAATGATTCTATGAGGATTAATGACAAGCTTTCTGTGAATTACGCATCAAAAGTATTAATTTTCCCAACTTTAAAAGATAAAGCTCTTTTAGACAGTATTTATTATGATAAAAAAGGGATTACCGATTACTCAAAACAAGGATTACAGAGCTTTTTAGACAAAGATAAAACCGAATTTTACGCATCAGTAAAAGAAGATAGTAAAGAATGGATTTCAGATATACAAAATCCACAAACCTGGGAAGCCGGCTCGTTTATGAAGCTGATTTCTCAAAATGATGATTTTCTTCAGATTGAATATTTACATACTTCTTATCAGGGCGGAGCGCACAGTAATTATTCTTTCGGTGCAAAAGTTTTTGATTTGAAAAACAATAAAAAATTAGATCTAAAAGATATCACCACAATGCCAAAAGCAAGACTTGAAGAACTTTTAATGAAAAATCTTGATAAACTGCCGAGCGGAACGACTGATTCTGATGGTCCGGTAAAAAATTCAGATATGCTTTTGGTAGATGTAATTCCTGCAAACCAAGCTTTTTATTTTGATAATGAACACCTCTACTTCCATTACAGTCCTTACGAAATTGCAGCTTTTGCAGCCGGAGATATTGTAATTCCCGTCTCCTGGAAAGAGCTCGACGGGACCATTAATCCGGAATTTAAAAAGAGAATGAAAATTAACTAATATTAATGCTTCCAAATCAGGAAGCATTTTTTACTTTTGTGACCATGGAAAAAGTTGCCTTTATCATTAATCCTTTTTCGGCAAAAAAAAATTATCAGCCCTTTCTAAATGAACTAAAAAGTAAAGTGCAAAACCCTTTGTACTACATTTCTGAGTCTATTTTGGGAACTGATGATTTTATCGAAAGTCATTTTGATGATGTTGATTTTTTTGTGGCTATCGGAGGCGACGGAACTATTTCTACAGTTGCCAAAAAGCTTATCGGCACCGAAAAAGTGCTGGCTATTTTTCCGGCAGGCTCTGGAAATGGTTTTTCTAATGAAACACAATTCAGCAAAAATTTAGATGAATTATTAAATAAACTAAAGGCTAAAAAATCTCGAAAAATAGATACTTTCACCGTAAACGACAGGCTTTCTATCAATGTTTCAGGAACTGGTTTTGACGGAAAAGTTGTGAAAGAATTTGAAAAAACGAACCGTGGATTTAAGAATTACATTAAAGTTTCTTTGAAGACTTTTTTTAATTATAAACCGATAAAGCTTAAATTTTTTGACGAAAATTATAAACAATATAACGGGAAGTATTTGATGATTAATATTGCAAATACGCGTCAGTTTGGTAACAACGCATACATTGCGCCGATGGCGAGTAAGAGTGATGGTCTGGTTGATATGGTTTTGGTGAAAAAATTTCCGTTGACTTATTCGCCACTTTTTGCTTTCAGAATGTTTACCAAAAAGCTGAAAGAGGATGATTATATCACTTATCTGCCGGTTTCAGAAATCGAATTTAAAGTAAATACCAAAAACTGGCATCTTGATGGAGAGTTTAATAAAATAAAATCTCCGATTCACGTGAAAGTTCAGCCTTCAAGCCTGAATATTTTAATATAACTCATTTTAAAAATAAAAGCCTTCCGTAAAGAAGGCTAAAACACAAATGATGAAAAAGTTATCATTATAATAATGATCTGTTACAAAGTAAATACTTAGAAATTGAAATTTTTATGGTTATAATCATAAAAAACATCTTAAACTTCTAGTTTTTTCTCAATTTCATTAGGATTGGCAAGACAATATTGTAGCTGTTCCTTATCCAATTGTTTTTCCCAGTTGGCTACAACTACAGTCGCTACAGAATTTCCAATGACGTTGGTCAAAGCACGGCATTCACTCATAAATTTATCAATTCCTAAAATTAAAGTCATTCCCGCAATCGGAATTTCAGGAACCACGGCTAAAGTTGCTGCTAAAGTAACAAAACCAGCTCCTGTAACTCCTGCAGCACCTTTTGAACTTAGCATCGCTACCAAAAGAAGCATCAATTGTTTTTCAATGGAAAGATCAATGTTTAAGGCCTGTGCGATAAATAACGAGGCGAGAGTCATATAAATATTGGTGCCATCAAGATTAAAAGAATATCCGGTGGGAATCACCAAACCTACAATTGCTTTGGAACAGCCGGCTTTCTCCATCTTTTCCATTATTCCGGGAAGTGCAGACTCTGACGAACTTGTACCTAAAACCAGTAAAAGTTCTTCTTTCAGATAATACATCAGTTTAAAAATATTAAAACCATTGTACCAGGCAACTGCTCCCAAGACCAAAACGACAAATAGGATAGAAGTGATGTAGAAAGTTCCAACAAGAAAAATTAAATTTAAAACAGATGCCAAACCATATTTTCCAATCGTAAAAGCCATGGCTCCAAAAGCTCCGATAGGCGCTAATTTCATCAGCATATGAACGATTTTGAAAACAGGAGCAGCCAGAACCTGTAAAAATTCGGTTACTTTTCCACTTTTTTCTTTTGTTAAAACCAAAGCAATTCCCATTAAAATAGCGACCAAAAGTACCTGAAGAATGTTGTCTCCAACCAAAGGACTGAATAATGTTTCCGGGATAATATTCATAATAAACCCGGTGAGCGTGGTGTCGTGTGCTTTTTGCTGGTATTGAGAAACGTCTCCCGATAAACTTGCCGGATCAATGTTTAAACCTGCTCCGGGCTGAATAATATTTCCTACAACTAAACCGATAATTAGCGCTAATGTTGAAAACGTGAAAAAATAGAGCATTGCTTTTATGGCAATTCGTCCCACTTTTTTCAGGTCTGTCATGTGGGCGATTCCTAAAGTAAGCGTAATGAAAATGACCGGAGCAATAATCATTTTTACCAATTTGATGAAACCGTCGCCTAAAGGTTTCATTTTTTCGCCCAATTCCGGGTAGAAATTTCCTAAAAGAATTCCCAGAGTAATGGCAATAATTACCTGAAAATAGAGTTGCTGGTAGAATTTTTTTGCTTTCAAAAGAGATGGATTTACTTTTTTAAGAACGAAAAATAGGAAAATTTGAAATAAACTTTAATTTAATTTGGTGAAAAGTTTAATTCAATTTAAAAGCTTCAATTGAAATTGTCACGTAATTCCCCAAATCTACAATCTTAACCTTGAATCTCGAACCTCAAATAAAATTTATTCTACTGCAACAGAGTCGTCACCACGACCATCTGCAACAGCATGAATATTTCCGTTATCGTCTATTAAAATCATTTCCGTTCTTCCCAATTGATTCACTCTTTCAGCTTTATAACCTAATTTTTCTAAATCTTTAATCGTTGTTTCCGGAAAATTTTTTTCAAAAGATACTGTTTCAGGAAGCCACTGATGATGAAATTTTGGAGAATTAACGGTCATATTGGTATTCAGTTTAAAATCAATTACATTCACAATCGACTGATAAACAGAAGTAGGGATGGTTGTTCCGCCCGGAGTTCCTACAATCATAAAAGGTTTTCCTTTTTTCAAAACAATGGTTGGTGTCATCGAAGAAAGCATTCTTTTATTAGGCTGAATTGCGTTTGCTTCACCGCCAACTGCACCAAACATATTCGGAACACCTGGTTTTATCGAGAAATCATCCATTTCGTTATTTAAGAAAAAACCAGCTCCAGAAACAACAACTTTACTTCCATACAGACCATTTAAAGTTGTGGTAACAGCAGCTGCATTTCCGTCTTTGTCAATCACTGAAATATGCGTGGTTTCCGTAGATTCTTTGGTTTGGTTAATGACTCTTCCGACTTCCGAACTTGGCGTAGCTTTACTAAAACTAAAACTTTCCCATCTGTTTTTCAAATAATCGTCAGAAATTAAATAGGCTGTTTTATCCTGAATAAAATCGGGATCTCCCATGTATTCGGCTCTGTCTGCAAAGGCTCGCCTTTCTGCTTCCACCATAATCTGAACCGCTTTCGTAGAATTTTGCTGATAATTTTCTAGATTTTCATAACCCGACATCTTTAGCATCTGCGCCAAAAGAATTCCACCGCTTGATGGTAAAGGCATCGAAATAACATTGTTCCCTTTGTAATCAAACTCAAGTGCTTTTCTTTCAGCAACTTTATAGTTTTTCAGGTCTTCTAAAGTAATGATTCCTTTTTCTTTTTTCACTTCTAAAACCAGAAGTTCGGCAGTTTTTCCTTCATAAAATCCTTTTAATCCTGCTTTTTGAATCAGTTTTAATGTTTCCGCCAATTCTTGCTGCATGAGAATATCCCCTGATTTCCAAGCTTCATTTTTTATAAATGCATTGGACGTTTTATTATATTTTTGAAAATATTCTTTATGCGAATTTAATAATCTGGCTTCCTGTTCGGTAATTGCAAAACCTTTTTCAGCCAAATCTACTGCCGGCTGAATCAGTTTTTCCATCGGAAGATTGCAATGCTTTAAAGTTGCAAAAAATCCCGCCACACTTCCAGGAATTCCAACCGCTAATCTTCCGTTTTGAGACAAATCGGTATTGGCTTTTCCGTTTTTATTGAGATACATATTTTTGGAAGCATTTTTAGGAGCCGTTTCACGGTAATCGAGCGTAAATTTTTCTCCGTTATTTTTCACACCCACCAAAAAACCGCCACCGCCAATATTTCCGGCTTGAGGATAAACAACAGCCAAAGCGTATTGTGTAGCGACCACTGCATCATAAGCATTTCCGCCCATTTTAAGAATTTTTGCCCCAGCTTCACTTGCTAAAGGATGCGCAGAAACTACAACTCCTTTATTTTTTACCTTAACTTCTTTTACAATATTAATATCCGTGTACTGTGCTGAAAGCGAGTAAGAAAGCAAAATGAATGAAATGATAATTTTTTTCATTTGTAAAAATTGTAATCGAATTTACAATTTTGTTTTAAAATAGGGTCTAAAATTTCTATTTTTGCTTTTATCATAATAATAAAAAGTAAAATGGAGTCTTATACGGAAAAAATATTGATTACAGGTGCTTTAGGGCAAATCGGAACTGAGCTTACGAATAGATTGGTAGAAATACATGGCGCTGATAATGTGGTTGCTTCGGGTCTAGACAGATATCAGAAAGATATTACTTCAGCCGGGCATTATGAAAGGATGGATGTTACCAACACGCAATTGGTAAAACAAGTTATCAAAGATTACGAAATTACAACAGTATATCATCTGGCTTCTCTTTTGTCGGGAACATCAGAAAAGCAACCTATTTTTGCATGGAAACTAAATCTGGAGCCACTTCTTCAGTTTTGTGAGCTGGCGAAAGAAGGTTTACTTAAAAAGATTTTCTGGCCTAGTTCTATCGCTGTTTTCGGGAAAGGAATTCCAAAAGAAAATGTAGGTCAGGATGTAGTTTTAAACCCTACAACAGTGTACGGTATTTCTAAAATGGCAGGTGAAAAATGGTGCGAATATTATTTTGATAAATATGGAGTAGACGTAAGAAGTATCCGTTATCCCGGTTTAATTTCCTGGAAAACTCCTGCAGGTGGAGGAACTACCGATTATGCAGTTGAGATTTTCTACGAAGCAATTGAAGAAGGGAAATATACAAGTTTTATTTCTGAAAATACAGGAATGCCGATGTTGTATATGGATGATGCGATCAATGCAACTTTACAGCTAATGGATGCCCCGAAAGAAAGCCTTACGGTTCGTTCTTCTTATAATTTAGGTGGAATGTCTTTCACTCCAAAAGAATTGGCAGCTGAAATTAAGAAGGAAATTCCTGAATTTGAGATTGATTACAAACCAGATTTCAGACAGGCGATTGCAGATTCCTGGCCGGCTTCAATTGATGATTCTGTAGCGAAAAAAGATTGGGGATTATCTTACGATTTCGGAATTTCTGAGATGTCGAAAGATATGATCAAGAATTTAAAAGTAAAACTGAATAAAAATTAATCTGATTACCTTCAATCAGTTATAATTAAAAGTCTGATTAAAAAGTATTCAAAATAAATTTTCAAGGCATTTTTTCTTTTCCCCAATCCTAAAGGGCGAAAAAATGTCTTGAAAATTTAATCAAAATTACTCCCTTTAGGGTCGGGGAAAGAATTTTGATTAAATTAGTTTATCCCTTTATTAATGATTACTTTCATCTAAAATTATACTGAATGATATTGCTCACTTTCAACATCGTAAATTTTGAGGCTGAAACTAAAAACAGCATCACTATTTCTGATGAAGAAAGATTGAAAATTACCGAAAGTAATACCAAAGCAATTCTAAGAATTTTAGATCTTCACGATATAAAAGCGAGTTTTTTTGTAGAGATTTCTATTGCAGAAAAACTTCAGAATTTACTAAAAGCAATTTCTGCTCAAGGGCATGAAATTGCTTTTTATAATAAAAATTCGAACCTTGAAAAAATCGATCAGGTAAAAAAAACGACTCAGGAATTTCTTGAAAAACAGATCAAAGGAATTCGCCAGAAAGACAATCAGTTTTCTTTGGAAGAATTAAAATCAATCGGTTTTAATTATATCTCAAATATTGATCACGCAGATATTCTGTTTCCTTTTAAGCGTTTAAAAAGAACCTCAGAAATTATCGAAGACAATGGACTGAGTGTTGTTCCGGAAAGTATTTCGCCATACAGTCAATTGCCTTATAACGATTTTGTTTTTCAGATCTTGCCGATGCAATATTATCAGAATATGGTTTTTGAAACCTTGAAAAATGATGATTTTGTATTGGTCTATCTTGAATCGTGGCAGTTTACCGATATCAAGAAATATCAGTTTAAAGTTCCATTTTACCGAAGTTTTTATTTGGGAAAAAAGATGGAGGATAAGCTCGAAGCTTTTCTTTCATGGATCAATGAAAAAGAATTGGCGACTTCAAGAATGAAGGATTATATTTTTTAGATAGGTTGCAGGAATTAGGTTTTAGGGCTTGGTTAAAACTTTAAACTAAATAAATGAACTTTTTTAACCTAATTCAAAAAGAGTAATTTCCGGCAACACTCCAACTCTTCCGGGATAACCTAAAACACCGAAACCACGATTCACATAAAGCATTTTTCCTTCACTTTCGTACAAATCTGCCCATTTCGGATAACGGTATTGTACAGGAGACCATTTTATATTTTTCAAATCTAAACCAAACTGCATTCCGTGCGTGTGACCTGAAAGCGTTAAATGAATATCTTTAGGATGTTTTTTTACCACATAATCGAAATGAGTAGGGTCGTGGCTCATTAAAATTTTTGTGGCGTCCTGCGGTACGTTTTCCAATGCTTTGTCAATGTCTCCATATTGTGGAAAAGGCTTTAATCCCCAGTTTTCAACACCTAAAATGTAGATTTTTTCACCGTCTTTCTCAATGATTCGGTTTTCATTACGAAGCATATCAAAACCGGCTTGTCTTTCATATTCTATTAAGGTTTCAAGATTTTTCTTTTGTTCATCCTTAGAATTCCATTTTACATAATCGCCGTAATCATGGTTTCCTAAGACTGCAAATTTTCCGTCTTTCGCTTTAATTTTAGAAAATAAAGGAATGAATGGTTTAAATTCATCGGCAACATTATTCACCATATCTCCGGTAAATAAAACCAAGTCTGGATTTTGTCCATTAATTAAATCAATGGCGTGCTGCAATTTGCCTGGGTCAGAAAAACTTCCGCTGTGAACATCAGAGATTTGAATGATTTTATATCCTTTAAAACTTTTGGGAAGGTTGGCAAATTTCACTTTTACTCTTCTTACGGTATGACGGTATTTTCCAAAAGTAATTCCGTCTATGAAAAGAGCAGAAAGCACACCTCCCAATCCTAATCCGATTAAGCTTAAAAACTTGCGTCTTTCGGGGAAAAAGTTTTCGGCAGGTTTAGTGGTAAGTCCTACCAAATATCCTCCTGTTCTGAAGATATCGTCAACCAATAAAAACAGAACAATAAAGACTTTAGGTAAAATAAAAACTAAAAATAAAGAGATCGATATTTGTGCTCTTACCGTACTTCTGTCACTTCTTTGAAAATGGGTTATTTCGTATGCAAGAACACTGTAAATAGCCAAAGATAAAATAACATAGCCGAGTCTTATCCAGAAATTATCTGTTAAGGTTCTTATTGCCTGAAAAATATAAACTTCTAGAAACAAGAAGATTGCGACAATGAATAAGAAGTTTTTCTGCATAATAAGGTTAAAAAAAGCACAAAAAATAAATTTCCTGTGCTTTTTATATTTTTAATTAATATTCTTAGGGAAATTTATAAACAATAGCATTAATGTTCATTCCGGCACCTACCGATGTCATCACAATGTTACCCTTATCTTTAAACGAATGACCAGTCATTTTTCCTTTAATTATTAAATCAAACATGGTAGGAATTGTTGCTACAGAAGAATTTCCGAACTCCTGAATCGTCATTGGAGATATCGCGTGATCGTAATCTTTGATGTCGTAAAGCTTATGAAGTCTTTCAATCATCGCATAATCCATCTTCGCATTTGCCTGATGTATAAGTATTTTGTCGATATCTTCAATAGATAATCCGGCGTCGTCAATGGTTTCTTTAATAGCTGCAGGAACATTTTTTAGAGCGTACTCATAAATTTTTCTTCCCAGCATTCTTACATATAAACGTTTTTGATCTGCTTCTTTATTGATTGACGGTCCATTTGCAAGATAATTAAGCTCAATGCCATTATCGCAAATCGTATTGTGAGCAATGATCCCAACATTTTCTTCGTCAGTAGCTTTTACTACTACAGCTCCCGCTCCGTCAGCAAAAATCATTCTGTTTCTGTCGTGAGGATCGGTCACTCTGCTCAAAGTTTCAGCACCGATTACAAGGATTGTTTTGGCAACTTTAGCTTTAATTAAGTTATCTGATAAAATCATTGCTTCTACCCAGCCCGGGCAACCGAAAAGCATATCATAAGTAACGCATTTTCTGTTTTTGATACCCAATTTATTTTTTACTCTTGCTGCCATTGTCGGCATAAAATCAGCGTAACCATTTACGGTAACTTCGCCAAAATTACTGGCGTAAATAATATAATCAAGCTCCTCCTGATCTACATTGGCATCTGCAATAGCAAGCTTTGCAGCCTCAAAACCGATTTGTGAATTTGAAAGATCTTCATCTATAAATCTCCTGTTTTCTATCTCTGTAATTTCTACAAATTTTGCAATAGTTTCTTCAGCAGGCTTGTCAATCTTTATACCGTCTTCTGTATAAAATTCTGAATCTAAGAAAAAATCCCTTCCAATTACTCTATTCGGAAGATAAGATCCGGAACCAATAATGATCGTATTTGGCATTCGCTTATGTAATTTTTTAAAGATGCAAAGTTAATAATTAATATTAATAAGAAAGAATTAAAAATATTATTAAATTTGCAAAAATTGTTTCAGCCAATCTATGAAAAACAATCCATCTTTAAAAGGTTTAATTATTGCTGTTGTGGTATTTATCGGTGCTTTCGCTGTGTACAACTTCTTTTTGGCAAAAAAAAATTATTATCTCGTAGATAATCCTACTCCCAATACATATTATTTTAAAATCAACAACGGCTCTGAAGGTATTATTTCGGCAGGTCAGTTTGTGCAGGTAGATTTGCAGAAAGGGAAAAACTCTATAAAGGTCTTTGATCAGAATAAGAAAATGCTTTATGACTCTGCTTTTGAGGTTAATAAAATTCGTGGTCTTTTAAATATTGCCCATAAAGATTATTACATTAATGAGCAATATTATGGGTACAATCTTAAAAAAGATTCATTACTTTTGGCATTGGATAAAACAATGATCGACGGGAAACAATATTATGGGGGTGCCAAACGTTTTAATAAATTATATACAGAAGATTTTTATTATAATGTAGATGAAGATTATGATCAGATGATCAAAAATATTCAGAAGGTAGAATCCCGTACAAAGATTTTCCGCAAGGAGGATTATCTGAATTATTATAAAGAATACTATAAGTTTTAAGTTTTGACAAAAGATATCAACCAAGTAACACCCTACAATTCTGAATCTAGCAAAAAGAGTCAGGTAGAGGATATGTTCGACAACATTGCGCCTAAATACGATTTATTAAACCATGTACTTTCTATGAAAATAGATGTGCTCTGGAGAAACAAATTGGTAAAATGGATGAATAACGACAGCCCAAAAGAAACATTGGATGTTGCCACAGGAACAGGAGATTTAGCTATTGCGGTGGAAAAAGGAACCGGTGCAAAAGTGGTGGGATTAGATTTATCGCAACAAATGTTAAATGTTGGCATTGTTAAAATAAAAAAACTTAATTTAGACGGCAAAATTTCCATGCAAAAGGGCGATGCAGAAAATTTACCTTACGAGGACAATAGATTTGATGCAGTTTCCGTTGCTTTTGGAGTGAGAAATTTTGAGAATCTTACTAAAGGTTTGGCAGAGCTGAGAAGAGTGGTTAAAGAAAATAAAAGTGTTTATATTCTGGAGTTTTCAAAGGTAGAGGGTTTTTTAGGACCATTTTATATGTTTTATTTCAAAAATATATTGCCGGCAATCGGCAGACTGGTTTCTAAAGATAATAGGGCGTACACTTATCTTCCCGATTCTGTAAATGCATTTCCATTTGGAGAAAAGATGAGACAAATTCTTTTAGATACAGGATTTAAAAAAGTAGAATACAAAAAATTAAGTTTAGGTATAGCCACAATTTATAAAGCAACAAAATAACCTATGAATAAATTTCTATTAAAAGCTCTGGTTTTAGCCTCAGTAAGCATTGCAACGGTTGCAAATGCTCAATTTAGAACCCGTAACAGGATGGACAGGTTGGAAGACTTTGACCAGAAAAAAGTCAGTTGGGGGTTTTATCTGAATGGTAATTTACTGGATTATAGAATTGTGCTCAACCCAAGATATGGAATGTATGAAAATTATAATCTAGTATCTTCAAAAGAAAGCACGAGCTTCGGAGCCGGTCTTATTGCCAAGTTCAGACTTAATGATTATTTAGACGTAAGATTAGAGCCAGGTTTGCAGTTTGCTCAAAGACAATTGATTTTTAATACAGATACTAATTCAAGGTATCAGGATGGAAGTTTGACGAATCCTCCTTTTGCTCCGATTGCTTTAACAGAAAAAGACAGAGTGAGAGATATTAAATCTACTTTGGTTGATATCCCTGTGATTTTGGAGTTACACGGTGAAAGATGGTACAACTCGAGACCGTATGTTTCGGCTGGTGTGAATTATATTGTTAATTTACAGTCAAACTCAGATTCTCAGGATGATAACATGCAGCAGGTTTTCAGATCTACAACACACAATTTTGCTTGGTCTGCAGAAATGGGAATTCAATTCTATTTTAATAAATTTAAATTAACTCCGGCAATCAGAGGTACATTCTTTATGAATAACGAAATGGTTGCAGATAATGCTACAACGCCTCCATATTGGTCTGCAGCAGTTTCTACATTACAGACAAGAGCAGTTATGTTTGTTTTGAAATTTGAATAATATAATAAAAAATTAATATGAAGAGGAGGTGCCTGGCATCTCCTTTTTTATTTTTGTCAAAATATAGAGACTATTATTTTTGTCGGTACTAATATTTTCCTATTTTTGCTAATAGTTAGAAAATTTATAAACCTGAAATGCTTCAAGAATTAGAAAATAATTTTTCAGAATTAGAGAAAAAGATTTTGAGCCTCCAAAAAAGCCATCAAAATATATCTGAGAAATATTTAGAATTAAATAAAGAGCATGCTGAGCTGAAGACGAAATATGACGAGGAAAGAAAAAAAAATCAGGTATTGGCAGAAGAACAGAAAAATATAAAATTGTATTCAGCAATATCAGGAAATCCTGAACACAACAGACTCATGAAAAACCATATCAACAGATTGGTAAAAGAAGTAGACTTTTGTATTGCACAGCTTCAAAACAGTGGATTATAATGGAGGTAAGGAGAATAACCATCAACATTGCTGGAAGAGTATATCCGCTAAATGTACCCGCAGCAGAAGAAGAAACTTTGCGCAAAGTGGGGAAGCAGATTGAAAATATGATTAAAGATTTTGAACAAAATTTTGATGTAAGAGACAAACAAGATGCTTTGGCAATGTGTGCCCTGAAACTGGGAACCAATGCAGAAGTAGTTGCTCTGAATCATGAAAAAAATATAAAATCAACCAACGAAAGATTAGTAAATATTAATCAGTCGCTGGGTGATATAGGAAAATAGAAACTTTTTCCGGAAAAAACTGCCTACAGTAATTCTAACACATTAAGGTAAACTCAACACTAAACAATTAACGGTCGAAAGTCTTTTCAATGGCGTGCTGCTTTACGCAGATTACAGACAGAAGGAATCAGATCAAATCGTGGAGATCCGGAGTTTACTCTAAATCACTGAATTACTGTGGGTTTTTTATTTTAAATTAACAAGACAATTAAAACTCAATATATATGACAACAACCGCTATTATTATAGGCGTAATTTGCTTAGTAATCGGTGCAGTAGCAGGGATGTTTTTCTCAAAAAGCTCTCTCAATACCAAGGCAAAATTTATTATAGACGATGCACAAAAAAATGCAGATAATTTAATAGAAAAAGCTAATGTACAAGCTGAATCCATAAAAAAAGAAAAGAATCTTCAGGCTAAAGAAAAATTCTTGGAACTAAAGTCACAGCACGATGCAGATATTCAGGCTCGCGAAAAGAAGATGCAGGACGCTGAAAAAAGAACGAAAGACAAAGAAAATAAGCTGAATGACGAACTTAGCAAAGCAGGGAAATTAGAAAAAGATCTAGACAGACAGATTGCTGATTATGCTAAGAAAAACGAAATTTTAGAGAAAAAGCAAAGCGATCTAGAGCAGGCAACTGCCAAAAAAGTTGAAATGCTTGAGAAAATTTCAAACTATACAGCAGAAGAAGCGAAAGCAGAATTGGTAGAAACCATGAGAGCTGAAGCAAAAACCAGAGCTCAGGCGCACGTTCAGAGCATTATGGAAGAAGCTCAGTTGAATGCTAAAAGTGAAGCGAGAAAAATCGTTATTCAGACCATTCAGAGAATTGGAACGGAGCAGGCGATTGAAAATTCGGTTTCGGTATTTAATATTGAATCTGATGAAGTAAAAGGTAGAATTATCGGTAGAGAAGGTAGAAATATCCGTGCTTTGGAAGCAGTTACAGGGGTTGAGATCATTGTTGATGATACTCCGGAAGCTATTCTTCTTTCATGTTTTGATCCGGTAAGAAGAGAGATTGCAAGACTATCGCTTCACAGATTGGTTACTGACGGTAGAATTCACCCGGCAAGAATTGAAGAAGTTGTAGAAAAAACAAGAAAGCAAATCGAAGAAGAAATTATAGAAGTAGGTAAAAGAACGATCATTGATTTAGGAATTCACGGTTTACATCCGGAATTGGTGAAGATCGTTGGTAGAATGAAATACCGTTCTTCTTATGGGCAAAACCTTTTACAGCACTCAAGAGAAGTTGCCAATATTGCTGCGACAATGGCTGCTGAATTAGGATTAAACGTAAAATTAGCCAAAAGAGCAGGTCTTTTACACGATATCGGAAAGGTTCCTGAGCAGGAATCTGAACTTCCACACGCACTTTTAGGAATGCAGTGGGCAGAAAAATATGGTGAAAATGCAGAAGTGATCAATGCAATCGGTGCTCACCACGATGAAGTGGAAATGACGTCTCTATTATCTCCGATCATTCAGGTTGCCGATGCGATTTCAGGGGCAAGACCAGGAGCAAGAAGACAGGTTTTGGAATCTTATATCCAAAGACTTAAAGATCTTGAAGCTGCAGCATTGAGTTTTGAAGGTGTTTCTTCAGCATATGCAATTCAGGCAGGTAGAGAATTGAGAGTAATGGTAGAAAGCAGTAGAATAAACGACGAAATGTCTTCTCAGCTTTCTTATGATATTTCAGAGAAAATTCAGAATGAATTAACGTATCCCGGACAGGTAAAAGTGACGGTAATCAGAGAAACCAGAACTGTAAATATCGCAAGATAATTAAAGTTTAAAACAAGAATATGTATAAAACCTTTCAAGTATTTGAAAGGTTTTTTTAATTTTAATTTTAATCCACATTAAATTACAGTATACATTATTATAGTCTGAATCTGCTAATATTTAAAATTTTGATAATATTTTTGGTTTTTTGGTTGTGTGTTGATAAATAATATTTAAATTTGATATTCAAACTATATTAATTAAAAAACAAATCACATGACAAACATTTTAAAAAATGCGAAAAAATTAAAAAAGTCAGATCTTAAAGACATCATCGGAGGAGTTAGCGGAAACCCGGATCTGTCTCTTTGTGGATGCGATTGCTCGGGAGCGGTTACAGGTCCTTACTATTGCGTACAGTATATCGGCTGTCCTCAAGTATACACTTGCAAAGACGTATATTAAAAATAAAAAATAGATCTTCTTTAGTTTTAAGGTAGATTTAAAAATAAAAATATGCATAAAACCTTCTAGTTAATGGAAGGTTTTTTTATTTAAGTCTCAGCAGGTTTAAAAATTATTATGAATTGTTTCGGCTTGTCTTTAATTATGTGTAGAAATTTGGATAATATTTATTGTTTGTTTGCGTTATATTTATAAATAATAGTAAATTCGATATTCAAACTATATTAATAATTAAAATCAAATCACATGACAAACAACATTCTAAAGAACTCGAAAAAACTTAAAAAGTCTGACCTTAAAGACATTGTCGGAGGAATAGGTAAAGTAGGAACTCCGGATTTATCTCTTTGTGGATGCAGTTGTACGGGAGCCGTTACGGGTCCTTTATATTGCACGCAATACATGGGATGCCCGCAAGTGTATAATTGCAAAGACTAAAATATTAAATCCCTTCCAAATCTTTGGAAGGGGTTTTTACTTTAAATGATTCTTATAAAAAAGGTTTCATTTCATTTTCAATTTGGGCTCTCAAATCCATCAGCCTTTTGGCATATTTCTCCTGTTGTTTTTCTTCTTCGGTTTCAGGAACCCATTTGGGAACAGGAAGTTTCTTTCCGTTTTCGTCAACGGCTACAAATACAATGATGCAATGTGTTTTCTTGTCAAAAGTAGGTTGTTTTAGGTTTCTCGAAAAAACGTTGATCGAAATATGCATGCTCGAAGAGCCCGTATAGATTACCTGCGCTTCTACTTTTACTATTTCACCGATCTTGATAGGTTCATAAAAACGAATTCCGCCTACATATACCGTTACAGAATAATTTCCGCTCCAGGTTGTTGCACAGGCGTATCCGGCCTGATCTATCCATTTCATTACACTTCCGCCGTGTACATTTCCACCATAATTAACATCTGAAGGTTCAGAAATAAATTGAAAAGTAACAGGTTTGTTATCCATTTTTTTTTAATTTTAATAAAGGTATTTAATAATTTTCAAAATTTTATATTTAGCCTTACTTTTGAAGATTAAATTTTTATCAGTGAAACGTCCATATTTCATCAATAATTGGTTCTGAAATAAAGGCGGCATTTCATTTAACATTAATAAAATATGTAATTATATTATGAAAAAAGTATTTTATCTCAATACATGCGATACATGCAGGAAGATTTTGGCAAACTTTAATCTTTCAGATTGGGAGCTAAGAGAAATAAAAAAACAACCGATTACCATAGAAGAGCTGGAACAAATGTACAGCATAACAAATTCTTATGAGGAACTGTTCAGTAAAAAATCTACTCAAATTAAATTAAGAGAGCTAGATCCTAAATCTTTACAGGAAAGTGATTATAAAGAGCTTATTTTAGATCATTATACATTCCTTAAGCGTCCGGTTTTTGTTACAGATAAAGAGATTTTTATCGGAAGTGATAAAAAAAATGTAGATGCTTTGAAGGCATTTTTTAGAGCTGATTAATTGTTTTGTCATTGCGAGGAGCGAAGCGGCGAAGTAATCTTTAAAAAATCTGTGTTTACGAGCAATTTTTTTATTTAGTGACAAACGCTAAAAAAAGACAAAAACCCTAGCCCCGATTGCAATGAAAATCCTTTTTTGCAAAAAAAGATTGCAATGTAAAGCGGGAAATAGCTCCTAAAAAAAATGTTTTACAACGAAGCTTATCATAACAAAAAAACCGCAGACTGAATCTGCGGTTTTGTATTTTAAAATAATTTCTAATTATACGAAAGGCATTTTTACCACTTTCGCCGGAATATTTTTATTTCTTACCTGAATAAAGATTTCAGTTCCCAATTTGAAATGTGGTTTATCAACATAAGCGATTCCCAAACCGATTTTTTTCATCGGTGACTGAGTTCCTGAAGTTACTTTCCCGATTACATTTCCTTCTGCGTCTACTACAGGATAATCATGTCTCGGAACGCCTTTGTCTGTCAATTCGAAACCAACCAATTTTCTGGTAATACCTTCTTCTTTTTGTTTTGCGAAAATATCTTTAGAAACAAAGTCTTTATCAAACTTGGTAATCCATCCCAATCCGGCTTCAATAGGAGACGTTGTGTCGTCGATATCCATTCCGTAAAGGCAGAATCCTTTTTCTAATCTTAAAGTGTCTCTTGCAGCCAATCCGCAAGGAATAATGCCTTCTTCTGATCCGGCTTCAATAATAGCATCCCAGAGTTTTTCTGCAGATTCGTTGTTGAAATAAATTTCAAAACCACCGCTTCCTGTGTAACCTGTATTTGAAATGATCACATCGTTTACTCCGGCAACGGTTCCTACAGTGAAGTTATAATAAGGGATTTCAGAAAGATTAGTTTCTGTTAATTTCTGAAGAATTTCAGTTGCTTTCGGTCCCTGAATTGCCAATAGA
This sequence comes from Chryseobacterium indoltheticum, assembly GCF_003815915.1. NCBI lineage: Bacteria > Pseudomonadati > Bacteroidota > Flavobacteriia > Flavobacteriales > Weeksellaceae > Chryseobacterium > Chryseobacterium indoltheticum. The sequence goes on along the minus strand of NZ_CP033929.1, from coordinate 3,019,726 downwards.
GACATTTCGTCTGAAGCATTGGTTAATCTTGCCCCGAAACTGTTGTATTTTGAGATATGATCCCAGTCTTTATCTATATTTGAAGCATTTACAACTACAAAATATTTTTCATCTTCCATTTTGTAAACGATAAGGTCGTCTACAATTCCTCCGTTTTCGTTCGGAAGACAAGAGTATTGAGCTTTTCCGTTTTCTAAAACATCTACATTGTTGGTCGTCACAAACTGCAAAAGATCTTTTGCACCAGCACCTTCAACGAAAAACTGTCCCATATGAGATACGTCAAATAATCCTGCTTTTTCTCTTACTGCAAAGTGTTCTTCCGTTACTCCGGAATATTGTACAGGCATTTCAAATCCTGCAAACGGTACTATTTTCGCTCCCAAAGAAACGTGTTTGTCGTACAATGCTGTTTTTTTCATAGGTAGATTTATTTCTATTTTTTAATTTTAAAACTTTCAAAAGCTTCGTTGAAAACTTTCATATAATTTCCGTTCCAGTGTTTTTGCTGGCAATTGATGCTCACAAGAAAGATGTCTTTGTCTTTCTGATATAATTTTGTAACCCAGAAAAGCTTTTCTTTCTCATCAAAATATTCATACTGATATTCAGAATATCCTTTTTTACTGCTTGTATTTTTTACTTTTTTCTCTTCATCGGGAGAATTGTACAAGGCAAGAATAAATTTTTTAACATCTGTTTTTGGCAGATCCAGATTGTGATATTCTGAGATGGTAATTGCGCCAATCTCATTGGTGGGAAAGATATTTACAATGCCTTCATCATCGGTTGCCTTCCAGGTATCGGGCATAGAAATCGAATAGTTTTCGCTTTCGTAACGTTCTTTGCCCAGATCTTGGGAAAATGAGTAGACACATATCAGAAGTGCCGTAATTAAAATTGATTTTTTCATAATTGTGTTTAAAAATGATGTTTATATTCTTCCAGAATAATTTTAAACCATTCTGTAAATTGCTCGGGATGTTCCGAAATTTCTTTATCTAAATCTTCAGGTGAAATATAGCGCACTTCTTCCACTTCATCTGTATTCAGACTAAAATCTGAATTGTAAGTTCCGCTGAAAACATGATCGAGCTCGTGCTCCCAAAGTCCGCCTCCAACGTCTGCTTTATAGATAAAATGAAATTTTTCTGAAAGCTCAGCATCAATTCCTAATTCTTCTTTCAGCCTTCTTTTTGCACCTTCAAGATACGTTTCTTCAATTCTGGGATGAGAGCAAACGGCATTGGTCCATTGTTGAGGAGAATGATATTTGTTGGCAGCACGTTTCTGCAAAAGCATTTCACCGTTTTCATTAAATAAAAAAACGGAAAAAGCACGATGGAGCAAACCATTAATATGAGCCTGCTGTTTTTCCATTAAACCTAATACTTCATCCTCGGGATTTACTAATACGATGAATTCTTCCATTCCTACAAATTTAAGTTTAAAACGTGATTTTGTAAAATAAATGTTTAGTTTTTTTAATTATTTATGAAATATTGGCTTTTGTTGACGTGAAAAACATTCGCATTATTTACGAAAAATGCAATGAAAGGTTAATTTTTATTATTTTTAAACTTGTTTTTGTGTTAAAATTTTAACATAAACTAAGATTAATATAACTGTTTGAATGATAAAGTGTAACTTTGCACTTTAAAATTTTGAACGATGGAGCTAGATTATATTGAGCATATCAGTCCGATTCTGAAAGATGGAATTAAAAATTATCTTATCGATATAGACGGAACAATTACAGAAGATGTTCCCAACGAAGAACCCGAAAGAATGGTAACGTGCGAGCCTTTTCCTGATGCTTTGGCAACTGTGAATAAATGGTATGACGAAGGACACCAGATTTGTTTTTTTACTTCAAGAACTGAAAATTTAAAACAGATTACGATAGATTGGTTAGACAAGCACGGCTTCAAATATCACAGTGTTTTGTGTGGTAAACCAAGAGGCGGAAATTATCACTGGATTGATAATCACCTCGTAAGAGCTACAAGATACAAAGGCAAATTTACTGATTTGGTAGAAAAGCAGGTTACAATAGAAGTTTTTAAAGAAGATTAAATCATAGAAAGGATTTAAAGATTAAACGAAAGGTTAAAAACCAGAAATTCTTTTAATTTTTAAATCTTTTTACATTTTTAAATAGATTATTAGGTATGAAAGTTTTAGCAAACGACGGTTTAGATCAATCAGGAGTTGATGCACTAACCGAGAAAGGCTTTGAAGTAATTACAACAAAAGTTCCTCAGGAGCTTCTTTTAGATTACATCAACGAGCACAAGATCCGTACTGTTCTGGTAAGAAGTGCGACGCAGGTAAGAAAAGATATTATTGATAATTGTCCGTCACTGGAAATCATCGGAAGAGGTGGAGTTGGGATGGATAATATTGATGTAGATTATGCAAGAGAAAAAGGAATTCATGTGATCAATACGCCTTCTGCTTCCTCAGAATCGGTTGCTGAATTGGTTTTTGCACATTTGTTTTCAGGAGCAAGATTTTTGCAGGATTCAAACAGAAAAATGCCTCTGGTTGGTGATACTGAATTTGCATCGCTTAAAAAAGCTTACGCTGCAGGGATTGAATTAAAAGGAAAAACCATCGGAATTGTAGGAATGGGAAGAATCGGTCAGGAAGTTGCCAAAATCGCTTTAGGTTTGGGAATGAGAGTGATCGCTGCTGATAATATGGTAGGAAAGGCGAGTATTAAGGTAACTTTCTACAACAATCAGTTCATCAATGTTGATATTGAAACTGAACCTTTGGAACAGGTTTTAAAACATTCAGATTTTATTACGCTTCACGTTCCGGCTCAGAAAGAGGGCTACATGATTGGTAAATCTGAGTTTGAAATGATGAAAGACGGTGTTGCCATCGTTAATTGCTCAAGAGGTGGTGTAATCGATGAAACTGCATTAATTGAAGCGTTAGATTCAGGGAAAGTAAGGTTTGCAGGCCTTGATGTTTTCATTAATGAGCCGACTCCTTCAAAAGAAATTATTACACATTCTAAAATTTCGGTAACACCACATACAGGTGCTTCTACTTTAGAAGCTCAGGATAGAATCGGGCTGTCTTTAGCAGAACAGATCTCAAGTATTTTGCAGATTCATTAATTTTGAATCTTTAAGAATAAACAAAAATGCCGCAAAGATTTTGCGGCATTTTTTATTTTATATATTATTTTTTGTTTTTAACAAATCTCTGATTTCCATTAATAATTTTTGGTCTTCAGTTGGTCCTGCAGGAGCTGCAGGTACTTCTTCTTTTCTGTTGAGCCTGCTGATTACTTTAATAAGAAGAAATAAAACAAAAGCTACAATTAGGAAACTAATTACAGAAGATAGAAAATTACCATATTTCACACCGTTCCAGGAAAGTTCAGCTATATTTTTTACATTCGCTTTTTCTAAAGCAGGGTTTAGAAGCAATGGTGTAATAATATCGTCTACAAATGATTTTACAATCGCACTGAAAGCTGCTCCGATAATAACACCGACAGCAAGATCTACAACATTCCCTTTGAATGCAAAATCTTTAAATTCTTTAACAAATCCCATAATTTATATTTTTAGTTGTTTTACACAAAAGTATCATTTAAATATAATAAATTTTAAATATTTTTTGGGTATTTTTTTTGCTTTAATCATCATAATATATAATTACACTTAGAAAAATAGATCCATATGAAAGTTTTTACTGTTGAAAATATCAGATTGGCTGATCAATATACGATTAAGAATGAGCCGGTTTCATCTGTTCAGTTGATGGAAAGAGCTGCTCTGAATTGTGCTGAGTGGATTTATTCAAACTGTAAAAATCATACAAAGTTTGCTGTATTTTGCGGAAACGGAAATAATGGCGGTGACGGTTTTGCCATTGCAAGAATGCTGTATCTGAAAGGTTTTGATATAGACGTTTTTATTAATAAGGATCATCTCAAGTTTTCTGATGATGCTTTAGTAAATTATAAAAAATTAAAAGATATTTCAGGAATTTCGCTGAAAGATTTTCATGAGATCGAAAGATACAATTTTGATGAGAAAACAATTATCATCGATGCTCTTTTCGGAACCGGATTATCAAGAAACCCGGAAGGGATTTTCAAAAAAGTGATTGAAATTTTAAATTCAAAAGTTAATCCCAAAATATCAATTGATATTCCGTCAGGGATGTTTGCCGATCAAATCAATAATGAAAATGCAACGATCTTCAAAGCAGATTACACGTTGACTTTCCAGTTTTGGAAGAGGGCTTTCCTTCATCCGGAAACCGGAAGTTTTACAGGAAAAGTGGTTGTTTTAGATATCAATTTATCTCAGGAATTTATTGAAAATACTTCAAGTAATGATTTTGTAATTGATGATGAAGTCATTAAGAATATTTTTAAAATCAGACAAGATTTTGCCCATAAAGGCACTTATGGTAAATCAATTATTGTAGGCGGAAGTTACGGGAAAATAGGAGCGATAATGTTAGCTACGAAATCTGCTTTAAAAGCGGGTTCAGGTCTGACGTTTGTCCTCGCTCCCAATTGTGGTTACGAAATACTACAGACAAATGCTCCTGAAGCAATGTTTATGAATGGTGGCGAAAAAAATATTAATCAGATTGAAGAACAGGAAAATACGGTCTACGGAATTGGCCCCGGTCTCGGAACGGAAAAAGAAACGGAAAAAGCATTGGTGAAATTTCTTGAAAATCATCAATCTCCTTTAATTTTGGATGCTGATGCGTTAAATATTATTTCTAAAGACAATAATTACATGAAATTGATCCCCAAAAAATCAATTATTACGCCGCATCCGAAAGAATTTGAGAGGCTTTTCGGTAAAACGGAAAACTCATTTGACAGATTAGATTTAGCCAAAACAAAAGCAAAAGACTTGGGAATTTATATAGTTTTAAAAGATCATCACACGCAAGTTATAACACCATCGGGAAATGTTTTCTACAATATCACAGGAAATTCAGGCTTGGCAAAAGGGGGAAGCGGAGATATCTTGACCGGAATTATCACTTCACTTTTAGCACAAAAATATTCTGAAGAAGAAGCTGCCGTTTTAGGAGTCTGGCTTCACGGAAAAGCTGCTGATTTTGCTGCCGAAAAGTATTCAAAAGAAGCAATGCAGCCGACCGATGTAATTAATGAACTCGGAAACGTCTTTCTCGACTTAAACAAAAAAGCCACAACTCAGTTGTGACTTTCATATTTTTTATTTGATATAAAAATTATTCAGGTTTAGCATTTTCAGCTTCTGTAATTTTGAATTTTTTAGAATAAATCATTATTACAAATCCTGCAATCATGAATGGGATTGATAAAATCTGCCCTGTATTTAATCCTGCAAAAGAAATAAACTCATCGCCTTGAGGCTCTTTCAGGAATTCTACAAAGAATCTGATCGCCCAAAGGATAATGAAGAATAAACCAAATAGCCAACCTTGCTGATACTTTTTATCAGTTTTCTTGTATAAAACCCAAAGTAAAATAAATAATAAGACATAACCGATTGCTTCAAATAACTGCGTCGGGTAACGCGGAACGGTAATTCCGTATTCACTGCTTTGTTGTGGGAAAAGTAAGGCAAAAGGAGAATTAGGATCAACTGGTTTACCAACGATTTCAGAATTGAAAAAGTTACCCATTCTCACAAATGCGCCTCCAATTGCAACCACGATTCCAAGTCTGTCATATACCCAAAACGGATTTTTCTTGATGATTTTAAATGAATAATAAAGCGTTGTGAAAATTAATGCAATTGTAGCTCCGTGACTTGCCAGTCCTGAAAATCCTGTGAATTTTAAACCATTTTTTGTACTGATTGGTAAAAATACACTCCAAAAATCTTCTTTGAATAGTTCAGGCTGATAAAAAATAACGTGTCCCATTCTTGCTCCCAAAATTGTCCCGATTAAAGTCCATGTAAAAAGAGGTTCAAGATATTTAAGGTTTACATTATCCGTATTAAACATTTTGGTCATTAAGACATATCCAAGACCAAATGCGAAAATGAACATCAAACTGTAGAAATGAAGCGTTATCGGTCCCAATTCAATTCCTGAAGTAGGATCCCAGATTTTAAATGATGTTTCTAAAGATACGGTATCAGCTGAAGCAATAGGTTTTTCAGTTCTTACCACATATTTTAGCGTTTCGATATTATCAGCAGTTACAGGAACGTTTTCTATCAGCTTAAATTCTTTATCGAAAAATTGATATTTTGCATTTTTATAATTAGCCAAAATCATCGAACTGCTGATAAAACGTGATTTTTCAACATTAGATTTGTTGAGGATAACCAAAGTGCTTGGGTTTTTATTAACCTGCGCAAAAGAATCTAGCTCATAAGGTTCTGAAGTTGCAAAAATCTTCACAGGAATATCTTGGGAATTGACCTTTAAAGTTCCGTCTGATAAACCATCTTTATAGTATTGTGAGAAAAAGCATTGCGAAATCAATGCAAATGCAACAAGATAAGTTCGAAAGAGAATAGTACTCATTTTTATTTGTTTATTATTGAATAGTTTAATTTTTTGGAGGAACCGGATCATAGCCGCTTCCGCCCCAGGGATGACATTTTGAAATTCTTTTTATACCCAGCCAAAATCCTTTAAAAATGCCGTGTACCTGCAGAGATTCTACCATATAATGCGAACAGGTAGGCTCGTATCGGCAATTCTTGGGAAGTAAAGGCGAGATAAACCATTGGTAAAATTTAATGAGAATTACCAAGGGTGAAGTAATGATTTTATTAAATGAAAGTTTCAAAACATTGCAAAAGTAGGGTAAAAAATTGAAATTTAGTTTAAATTTGTTTGAAGTTTCAGACGGTAAACAGATGATCCTTCGGATAACTTAATCGGTTTTTTCATTTCTGTTTACTTTCGCAAATATTTTAAATTCAAATAGATAAATCTTGAATCACAATACTCCTTTAGCAGAAAGATTAAGACCGAAAACCTTAGATGAAGTTTTGGGGCAGGAGCATCTTACCGGTGAAAAAGGCACAATCAGAAAGATGCTGGAAAATGATGCCTTAAATTCTCTTATTCTCTGGGGACCACCGGGAACAGGAAAAACGACTTTGGCAGAAATTATTTCTGAAAAATCAGGAAGGAAATTTTTTAAACTTTCGGCTGTTTCTTCGGGGGTTAAGGATGTTCGGGATGTGATAGAAGATGCCAAAAAACAGAATCTTTTTTCAGGAAAATCTCCGATTCTATTTATTGATGAGATACACCGTTTTAATAAATCTCAGCAGGATTCTCTTCTTCATGCTGTAGAAAAAGGATGGGTGGTTCTTATTGGCGCAACTACAGAAAATCCTAGTTTTGAGGTGGTTTCCGCTTTGCTTTCGAGAAGTCAGGTTTATATATTGAAAGCTTTAAGTCACGAAAAGCTGGAAGAGCTTATTGATATTGCTTCAGAACGATTTAATAAAGATGAGAGAACTGATTTTAAGATTAAAGAAAAGGAGGCTTTCATTCAGTATTCAGGTGGTGATGGCAGAAAGCTGATCAATTCAGTGGAGTTGGTACTTAATCAGTTTAAAAATTCAGACAATAAAGAGATTTCCAATGATGATGTTATGTCGGTTCTTCAGGAAACGATGGCGTTGTATGATAAAAATGGAGAGCAGCATTATGATATTATTTCGGCTTTTATTAAATCGATGCGCGGAAGCGATCCTAATGGTGCAGTTTATTGGCTTGCAAGAATGATTGCTGGTGGAGAAGATATTAAATTTATTGCGCGAAGAATGCTTATTCTCGCCTCCGAGGATATTGGTCTGGCCAATCCGAATGCTTTGGTTATTGCCAACAATTGTTTTCAGGCAATCAATGTCATCGGGAATCCTGAAGCAAGAATTTTATTGAGTGAAACGGCTATTTATCTTGCAGTTTCTCCAAAAAGCAACTCGGCATATGCTGCGATTAATGAAGCTTTAGCGTTTGTAAAGAAAACCGGGAATCTGCCTGTGCCTTTGCATTTACGAAATGCTCCGACAAAGCTGATGAAAGATTTAGATTATGGTAAAGAATACAAATATGCTCATTCTTTTGAAGGCAATTTTGTGGATCAGGATTTTTTGCCGCAAGAAATAAAAGATGCTAAATTCTACGAACCAGGAAATAATGCCACCGAAAAGAAAATATACGACGAACTAAAGAAAAAGTGGAATAACAAATATTAATCACAAAAAAACGGATGCTCGAAAGAACATCCGTTTTTAAATATAATTTGATTTTTATTTTGCTGTAGTTGTAATAAATACAGATTTTACACCATTGTAGTCTTTAACTTCTAGCTGCTGTACAATTCCTGCATAAATTCTCATATTCGTATCCTTGAATTCATAACCTTCAATGATTACAGGAGTGTCTTTAGGAAGGTTGCTTTGCTCATTATATTGAGATAAGCTTGCATTGTCTAAAGGACCTAGATTGTTTTTTAACTTAACCTCAGAAAGCCCCTGATCTGCTATAAAACTAAATTTTTTCAGTTTTTGAGGTAAATTGGCAGCTTTATATGCCTGCGTACTTTGTACATATTCTTTTTGGTTTTCAAACAATGTTGTTGTACCCACCATATCTCCTGCAACGGCAAATTTTACTGTCGTATTTTTCTGCGCAAATAATGTTGCAGAAGCGAAGATCAACAGAGAATATAGAAATTTTTTCATAGTTAATAATATAAGTGTTAAAAACGTGATAAATATACTTACTTTTTGTAAAATATCAAGTGAATTTTTAAAATAATTGTAAAATGTTGATAAATATAGTCTTTATAGTAATTTTAAATCTCTTCATCGGCCGAGTTTTCATCTTTTTCAACAAGATTTTTTAGCATGTTTTTAAATTTTTGAAACATAAAAGAGCTCATCAATAAAATTATACCTAAAATAATAAACGCTATAATTCTTGAAACATTATCCATTTGCCAGACATCATAAAGATATAGTTTGAGGATAGTAATCCCAAGTAAACTAAAGCCTATTTTATTGAGCTCTGGAATATTCTTTTTAAGACCTGCAAAAATAAAACTGCAGGATAAAACAGCCCAAATAATAGGAAGATAAAGAACCCTGAAGTGTTCTTGGTGTTCAAAGAGATTTTTATAATTACTATTATTTGAGAAAATATAAATTCTGTAGAATTCAAAACTTACAGAAAGAATACATACAAATGATACAATCCAGTAGCTTGCTTTCTGTTTCAAAAACTGCGATTTTGGAATCAGCTTTATAATGAAATACAGCAGCGGCAACAAATATATTAAATGAACCCAATAAAAACTAAGATCAATTTCTTTTGATAATACTGCATTTACGATTTGTGAACTTGAAATATGTGCTATAAACAAGAGTAATGCTCCATAAATCAATAGGTTTTCTAAATTTTCTGAAATGCTTAATTGATTCTTTATGCTTAATAATAGACACGTAAAAACAATGCTGTACAAAAAGCTATATGTAAGAATGATGACAAGATGCAATGATGAAAGCTGGTAAATCAATTCAAACAGAATAGAAAGATATATAACGCCAAAGCATAAAATTTTAAAAGTGTTTTCAAAAAACTCGGTATCACTTTTTTCTTTCGACTCTTTTTTAAGTAAAATCAAATTGAAAAAGCAACTTGCAATAACAACAAGACTTGTCAGAAAAACAGGATTGAAAACGACGGTTAAATGTTTTTCATTATTAATATATTCCGTCCAGGTCATCATTTGCGATAAAATAACCAGCGGAAAAAGCAGGTAGAAAAATACTTTGAAAATGCTGTGATTGGTCTTTTTCCATATGTACAACAAAAGTGAGGCTTCTATTGCCCAAACACTGGTGATGAGGTGGGTTTTAAATTGTAATGCCACCGCCAAAGTCAAAAGACTGATGCCGATTCCTGCAAAAACAGAATAATTTCTTTCAAACTTCTTATTCTGATATTCTCTGAAAGCAAAAAATACATTGATCAATGCAAAAGCGAGCGGGAAAATACTTAACGGGTCATATCTTAAAACATTAAATATATAAACCAGACCAATGATACTCGTAAAATTAATCAAAACCAGCATCAAAATATCAAGCTTTGAAAGCGTATTAGATTTAAAATAATTCTGAAGCGCAAACGCATAAAATATAATATACGTAACGATGTAAAATATAATAGTGGTAAGATCAGTTTTCTGAATAGTCCAGAAATAGAGATAGATTGCTGTAAAAATAAAAGCGATCCAGCCGACACTTTTCCAGTTTTTAAGATAAACAGTAATCAGCATTCCTATATTTAAAAAAGATAGATAGGTAAAAAGGAAAATGTAATTGCTTTGCCCGGTGCTGATCATTAACGGAGCCAGAAAGCCACCGAACAATGAAAAAACAATCAGTGTTTCACTGTTGTAACGGTACGAAAGAAATATGGAAAGCAAAGTAATCGCGCAAGTGATAAGAAATGCGGTATTCTGCGTAAACAAATGATATTCTCTGAATGCAATCGTGGTCGTAAAATAGAGCACAGCAAGTCCGCCACCCATAATTATAGATGAGAAAATAGTATAGTTTTTTCTAATGAAATGAGCTGCAATGATAAGAATAAATCCTGCCAGAAAACCAATTCCCATTCTTGAGTTCTCACCAATCCAGTTTTTATCGATGGCGTATTTCACAAAATAACCTATTCCTAAAACCAAAGTAAAGATGCCAATAATCGTAAGGATATTGTTTTTGATAAAATCAAAAGGAACCAGCCAGTCTTTTTGAATCTCTTGTTCTGTTTCCTTACGATCTGTAGAGGTAGCAGTAGATGTGAAATTGTAGCTGGTTGCTTGTGTAGGTAAGATAACTTCCTCATTTTGTATTTCCTTTATTTCCTCATTTTCCTGAGATTCTTTTTTTGATAAATCGGAAATCTGTTTTTCTAAAATCTCAATTCTCCGATTAAGTTTGTAATAAACCCAAGAGACAAGAATGATTAATATGAAAATTAGAAGTAAAGGGGAAGTCATAGATTTGATTTGTTATCAAAAATACTTAATTACAACGAGAAACTTTAAAAATATAAAAATCCTGACCATATTGATAATTCTTAAAATCAATCTGAAATCTTATAAATAATAGCAGAAGTGTGAATGTTATTGCTCAGCAAATCGATATTTGTATTATCCGGATTCATATGAAAGCTGATCTCGTCACCTGCGGAAAAACTAAAGACAGAACTGATCATGGCAGTACTCGAAAGAATGCTTAGTGAAGCTGCATTTACGACACTGAATTTGGTCTCTTCTATCATTGTGGCTCCGTTGAAAACGCCTATTCTGGGGTAGCCGCTTACGGCCAAAGTACCTGCTTGTATCCCGTCACCATATTTATAGATGAACTTTACTGCATATATTCCATTAGCTGGAACGGTATATACATCGTTTGTTAGGTTAAAAGCAGATCCCGAAAATGTAGGACTATTGAGAAAATTTATTTTCTGGTATCCATTATTTGATGTCAACCCTAAATCTGCGCCGTTGCCTACAGCTTCTGCTTTTGCGATCGAATTATTTGTAGATGACCCAAGCGCAGATGCATCAATAGTTTTTACTTCCTTAGATATATTGTCAATCATCAAGAGTTTGTGTCCGTCTACTACGGCGGAATTAGGTGTTGCCCGGATTTTTAAATTTCCGTTGATATCAAGTGTTGCAGAGGGAGTTTCTGTATTAATACCGACATTCCCTGTTTGTGCATATACACAATAAAAAATTGTGATAAAAACTAAGATTAAAATGTTTGTTCTCATAACTTCCTTTTTTTTATATTAATACGTGATTTAAAAAAAACCGCATATTTAAATATAATAAAAAACCGCATATTAAACAAATTTTTCAATAAAATAGTTGTATTTTAATGCTTTTATTTGGTTATAATTCAATTATTATGTTAAATTGTTAGTTAATTGATAATTTTGATATTTTGAATTTAAATATTTTATTTAAGCATTCCAGTTTTCCTCAATTAATTTCATTAAAAAATCAGGACATTTGATTACTCTGTTGGTTTCGGCACTTAAAAAGAAAAGGGTAGTAGAGGCTTCGGTGATTTTAACGCCTTCATCATTGTAAATTTCATATTCAAATTCAATTCTCACTCCAGGAATTTTTCTCATAAAAGTGTGAATTTCTAATTTTTGATCGTATAATGCTGGTTTTAAATACTTAATTTTATAATCGGAAACCGGAAGCCAAATTCCCTGCTTCTCTATCTCATCGTAAGAGATTCCGATGCTGCGAAAAAGTTCAACGCGCCCCAATTCAAAATATGTAGCGTAATTGCCGTAGTAGACGTATTTCATGGGATCTGTTTCTGCGTAACGTACTCGTAATGAGTGTTTTGAGTGTATCATTTTTATCTCTTAATTATACATACAAATATATTTTTAAATAATCAATACACGAAATATTTTTTTTTGAAAATAAAAAATGAGACCTTTGTCTTCCTCCTAAAACGACTAACCAAAGCATTAATCAGGGCATAAAAATGGATGAAAATTTAATGATGATATGGCAGAAGTGCCTTCAGTTTATGCGAGATAATCTTAACGCAGCTGAAGATAATTCTGATCTTAAAAAACTTGAAAAATCTTTCGATTTACTATTCGACAAAGTACAGCCAATTTCATTGGTTGACAATAACCTTACGTTGATGGTTCCGAGTGATTTTTACAAAGAATATATTGAAGATAACTATCTGTCATTGCTTTCTGCTGCCCTAAAGAAAAATATTGGTAAAGGCGTTAAACTTTGGTATTCGGTAATGGAAAACAAGCCAAGCGGCTTAGAAAAACCGGTTACCATGAATATGAAGGGGAAGTCTGTTCCCACACCAAAAATTCAGGAAACAATGCCTCAGGGGTTTTCCGGTAATATTGTAAATCCTTTTGTAGTTCCGGGAATCAAAAAAGTAAACATTGATTCTAATCTTAAAGCAGATTTTTCTTTTGATAATTATGTGGAAGGTGAAAGCAACAAATTTGCTTCTACCGTTGCACGATCAATTGCTAAAAGACCGGGAGCAACTGCTTTTAACCCTTTGTTTTTGTATGGAGGTTATGGGGTTGGTAAAACGCACTTGGGTCAGGCTGTAGGTCTGGAAGTGAAAAGCCAATTTCCTGATAAAGTAGTGCTTTATTTATCATCTGAGAAATTTATCCAACAGTTTATTTCGGCTGCTAAGGCTCATAAACAAACAGAATTTGCCAATTTTTATCAAATGGTAGATGTATTGATTATTGATGATATTCAGTTCCTTTCCGGGAAATCCGCAACTCAGGATAGCTTCTTCCATATTTTTGATTATTTGCATCAAAACGGAAAGCAGATCATCCTTACTTCAGATAAAGCTCCTGTTGACATTATGGATATTCAGGACAGAATTGTTTCCCGTTTCAAATGGGGACTTTCTGCAGAAATAAAATCTCCGGATCTCGATACCCGTAGACAGATTATTGTTGATAAATTGAGCAGAGACGGTATCGTTCTTACAGATGATATGCTCGATTTCCTGGCTGCAGAAGCAAAAACCAATGTAAGAGAATTGATTGGTGTTATTAATTCTGTAATTGCTTATTCAACGATTTATAAATCAGATTTAAGCCTTGAATTATTAAAGGAAACTATTAATAAAATTGCGGCTAATCAGAAAAAGATCATCAATATTCCTTATATTCAGGATGTGGTTTGTGATTATTTCGGAATTAAAAGAGAACAGCTTTTATCTAAAACAAGAAAAAGAGAAATTGCACTTCCGAGACAATTGGCAATGTATTTTGCAAAAGAGTTTACCAACGCTACTTTCACAAAAATAGGTGAAGAAATGGGTGGCAAAGATCACTCAACGGTAATGTACGCCTGCGAAACGATCAAAGACGTTTCTAAAATTGATAAGGAAATAAAAAAATATGTAAAAGAATTGACAGAAAAAATAAAACATTAATTCTGTACAACGATATTATAGAAAGGAGAATAAGCTTATTCTCCTTTTTTTATTTAGTTTTGTTAATTAAAATTAGTTTTAAATAAAATTTTTAAATAATATTAGCATGAAAATCTTAATGGTCTGTCTTGGAAATATTTGCAGAAGTCCTTTGGCAGAAGGGATTATGCGATCAAAATTACCAGATAGCTTTTTTGTAGATTCCGCCGGAACCATTGATATGCACAAAGGAAGCAATCCCGATAAAAGATCGGTGAAAACTGCTGCCAAATACGGCATTGATATTTCAAAGCAATGTTCCCGACCCATTACCACTGAAGATTTAAATCATTTCGATAAAATTTATTGCATGGATCTGAGCAATTTTGAAAATGTAATTTCTTTAGCTCAAAATGAGGAACAGCGAAGTAAAATTTCATTATTAATGGAAGCAGCAGATCTTAATCATGCTTCAGGTGAGGTTCCCGATCCTTACTGGAGCGAGCTCGACGGTTTTGAAAAAGTATATCATCAGCTGGATGAAGCCTGCGAAAAAATTGCCCAAAAACTTCTCATTTCCAAAACTCAAAACTCATAATTTACAACTTATAACTTACCAAAATGCTTTTCCTACTTCCCGCCTATCTTTCAGAAAATACTTCAATCAGCCATTTTTCGCCTGTGATTAAAGATTATATCATGCAGACCGATTATTTTTTTGTTGAAAATGAAAAAACTGCAAGAAAGGTTGTGAAGTTTTTTGCACCTGAAAAAAAGCAGTCAGATTTGAAACTTTTTTTGTTAGATAAATACACGGAAAATGCCGATATCAAAGAAGCTCAGGATAGAATGCTGAATGGTCAGGATTTTGGTCTTCTTTCTGAAGCAGGGCTTCCATGCATCGCAGATCCCGGGAATTTAATAGTGAAATGGTGTCATGAGAAAAATATACGGGTCATTCCTATTTCAGGACCTTCATCTATTATATTGGCTTTAATTTCAAGTGGCTTTAATGGCCAAGAATTTACTTTTAATGGATATTTACCGATTGATAAAGGTGAAAAGAAGAAAAAGATCCAATTTTTGGAAAGTGAGCTTCAGAAAACAGGCTATTCTCAAATTTTCATGGAAACACCTTATAGAAACAATGTGCTTTTTGAAGATTTAACCAAATTTTTATCGCCCAACACAAAGCTTTGTATCGCAGCGAATATCAACGATCCTGACCATGAATTCATCAAAACAAAAACCATTAAAGACTGGCAAAAAGCTAAACCTGAGTTGCATAAAATTCCTGCCGTTTTTGTTTTAGGAAAGTAATTGATGTTCTATAATCTCTCGCAGATTAAGCAAATTGAGCAGATTTCTATTTATTAAAAAATCGGCGTAATCAGCAAAAATCCGTGTAATGTGTTTTTTATTTACTAAAATAATAATTTAACAGCCATTAACACATCCTTAGCATCATTCTTGTCTATTCAGATACATAACTTTTAAAAATCATATTATGTCTGAAAAAAAATTAGCTGGTTTATGGATCGATTCTCAAAAAGCAGTAGTTGTAAAAAATCATGATGCACAGAATGCATTCAAATTTTTTCTTTGCAGTCCGGTGAAAGCCGTTATCCAGCACGGTAATTCAAGTGAAAATGCAGGTAACAATGCTGAGCAAACCAATAAGATTAAATTCTTCAAAGAAGTAGAAAATCTTCTTACGAATTCTGAAGAAGTTTTGATTACCGGACCGGGGACAATTCAGGAAGAATTAAAACATTATCTTCACGATACTGCTCAATTTAAAAATTTAAAAATAACTTTAGAAACGTCTCAGCAAATGTCTGACGAACAGGTTTTAGAAACTGTAAAATCGCATTTTAATGCTTAATAAAGTTTCATCTAAATAAAAAGATCCGAATATCATTTGATATTCGGATTTTGTATGCTTTTCATTTATATAAAATGTAATTGTGATCAATTTTAAAAACTATGCTTAAAATCTAGATTTACTTTTATATTTTTATTGAATGAAAAAAAGTCTTTTAGCATTGGCATTTTTACCGGTTTTAATTTTTGCTCAGGAAAACCCCAAGTTGACGGATGAAATGGCAATAAAACTATCCGAAAAACCGCTTCATTGCATCAATCAGGAATATCCGAACAAAACAGCACACATTATTAATAATGCGAATGAAGTAGCTTTAAGCCCGAAAGAGCTACATCCAAGTTTTTACGGATGTTTTGATTGGCATAGTTCGGTTCATGGTCATTGGATGTTGGTTCGACTATTAAAAACAAAACCGAACTTATCGGTTGCTAAAGACATTGAAAAAATATTAGACAATTCATTTACAAAAGAAAATTTACAGACTGAAGCTGATTATTTTACGAAATATCAGTTAACAACGACTTTTGAAAGAACTTATGGTTGGGCATGGTTATTAAAGTTAGATGAAGAATTAATGACTTGGAATCATCCGAAAGCTAAAATCTGGCATCAGAATCTAAAGCCTTTAACAGATAAAATTCTGAGTTCTTGGAAAACTTATCTTCCGAAGCAAACGTATCCCAACAGAACGGGAGTTCATCCCAATACAGCTTTTGCAATGGTTTTTGCATTAGATTGGGCAAAAGCAACCGGTGATAAAACTTTTGAAAACGAATTGATTGAAAAAGCAAAATATTTCTATTTAAATAATACCAAAACTCCCGCATATCTCGAACCAGATGGTTCTGACTTTTTCTCGCCAAGTTTGGAAATTGCAGATTTAATGCGAAGAATTCTTCCTCAGAAAGAGTTTGTAAAATGGCTTGACCAATTTTATGAAAAGAGAAGTATCGAAAATATCGAGAAAATTCCTGTAGTAAGTGATTTGAGCGATTATCAAACCGTACATTTAGTTGGTTTATCTTTCACTAAAGCTTGGTGTATGAAGGGTATTGCGAAGTCTCTTCCGGATAATCATCCACTAAAAAAACAATTCCAAAAAACGGCAAATATCTTTTTAAACAACGGACTTCCGCTTTTATTTCAAGGAAATTATGGTGGAGATCATTGGCTGGCAAGTTTTGCGGTGTATGCTTTGGAAGATTAAATTGAAATGGATAAAATGACTGCTTTAGAAAAATTCGGAGTTGATGTTTTTACGCAACACAATATTTTCGAAAGAATATCTGTGGATAAACCTTTCCGGCCTGATAATCCGGCTTTTATCTTTATTAAAAGTGGGTCTATAAAGCTTCGTCAACATTTCAACGATCTTGAGCTTACTGCCAATACATTTATGGTGACAGATCCGCAAACGGTTTATGAGATGATTTCTGTGAGTGACGATTTTCAGTCGAGAATGGTTTCTTATAAACGTGAATTTATTTCTGCTTTGTCGTTGAAATTCAATAGGTTGATTACTTACCGGTATTTTCGACAGCAAATGAATGTAGGAGTTCCTTTTTCTCAGAATGATTTGGATCTAATTTGGAAAAGTGTCAATTTTTTAAAATATATTATAGATTCTGAAACAGAAATGACTTATAAAAAAGAGATTGTAGAGCATCTTTTTTCGGTGTTCTGTTATCAGATAGCAGGAATTATTTCTAATGAAGATAGCCGTGCAATGAATCAGATGTCGAGACAGCAAGAGATCGTTTTTGTTTTCCTAAATGATTTATCGTCTCACCATCTTAATAATAGAACAGTAGAGTTTTATGCCGAGCGACAGTCGATTACAACCAGACATCTTTCGTCGGTAGTGAAGTCAGTAACAGGTAAGTCGGCAAGTCAAATTGTTGCTTCTATTGTAATCAATGAAGCGAAGGTCTACTTAAATTCTTCTAAAATGCCTATTTCAGAGATTTCTACGATATTAGGTTTCAGTGATCAGTATTCTTTTTCTCATTTTTTCAAGAAACATTTAGAGATAAGCCCGAGTCAGTACCGACAGCAATACCAATAACTAAATCCTACATTTGAACATCTTTTTCCAAAATTCAAACATTTGTTTGATTGTATGCTTCGCCTAACTTTGCATCTGTAAAGCAAGGTAAAATGGTAAAAAACATAAAAACAGCACTATCAGTTTTGATAGGTCTTTTTCCTGCGCTGTTTTTTTCACAAGAAATAAAACAGATGACAGCGAGTGAAGTTGCCGAACTGGCAATTCAAAATCATCAGCAAATTAAAGTTTCTGCTCAGAATATCGATATTGCAAAACAGCAGACAGATATTACAAAACTTCAGAAACTTCCTACAATCACAGCTTCTACGAGCCAATTTTATTTGGGAAATGTAATCGCAATTGACAAAGATTTCTCGAATTCAACGACTATTCCGATGCCGCATTACGGAAGTTCATATGCTGTACAGGCGACTCAATTGATTTTCAAAGGAGGGTTGGTCAATAAATCTATTGAATTGGCAGGACTTCGTGAACAGCTTTCGGAATTAGATTTAGAGAATAGAAAACAGGATATAAAGTTTTTGGTGATCTCTAATTATTTAGACATTTATAAAATTTTAAATCAGGAAGTTGTCATTCAAAACAATAAAAAGCTGGGTCTGGAACGTCTGAAAAATATTCAAAAATTTTATCAGCAAGGAATGATTACCAGAAATGAAGTCATTCGTGGTGAATTGGCGATTAAAAATTTAGACCAGGGAATGCTAACTTTAGTCAACAATAGAAAAATCCTCAATTATAATCTGAATATTGCTTTAGGATTAGATTCTGAAACACAGATTATTCCCATAGAAAATTTAGGCAATAAAGAAACCGGAATCGGGATGGATTATTATCTGAATTTGGCTCACGACAACAATCCACAAATAAAATCTGCAAAAACCAACATTGCCGTTGCCGATAAAAATATCGAAATCATTAAAACGGATAAAATGCCGACACTTTCAGGTTTTGGAGGATATACTTTGCAACGACCTATTACGACAAGAAATCCTGTATTGGATATGTACTCAAGCGGATGGCAAGGTGGTGTTTCTTTGAGTTATAATATTGATAATTTATATAAAACCAAAGAAAGAGTGATGCTTGGTGAGTTACAGAAAAATCAGGCAAATGATGCGATGACATTGGTACAGCAAAATCTTGATATGGCAGTGAATGCAGCATATACAAAATATCAGGAAGCGATACAGCAGGCTGAGATTTTGAATGATGCTAAAAATTTGGCGGATGAAAACTACAAAATTACGGAAGCCAAATATCTGAATCAATTGGCTGTACAGGCGGAAATGCTTGATGCACAAAACCAAAAACTGCAGTCGGAATTAGATTTTGCCAATGCAGAAATCAATGTTCTGTATCAATATTATAATCTGCTGAAATCTACGGGAACACTTTAATCTTTAAAACTGAAAATCAAAATAATGGAAAACAAAGAACAAAATACTCAAGATACACAGCCTGCAGTTTCAAGTGCAGAAGCTAAGAAAAAACAAAATAAAAAGAATAAAATAAGAGCCATCATCTCAAATATTATTGTTTTTCTGGTGATTGGTTTTGGACTGTTTTGGCTGATTCGTCAATATTTTCATATCGGCGATAAAACCTATACAGAAGCTGCTCAGGTGGAGGAATTTATAAATCCAATCAACACACGAGTTTCAGCTTATATCAAAGAAATTAAATTCATCGAACATCAACAGGTGAAAAAAGGCGACACTTTGGTAATCCTGGATG
The DNA here is from genome assembly GCF_003815915.1 of Chryseobacterium indoltheticum. Classification (NCBI taxonomy): domain Bacteria; kingdom Pseudomonadati; phylum Bacteroidota; class Flavobacteriia; order Flavobacteriales; family Weeksellaceae; genus Chryseobacterium; species Chryseobacterium indoltheticum. The sequence continues at coordinate 3,000,060 of NZ_CP033929.1, read as the reverse complement.
AGAGAGAAATTATGACGCAGCTTGGTCAGGCGGAAGCAGCTTATCAAAATGCTTTAGCACAAAAATCGGCGACAAGTTCATCGGTAAATACAGTTTCTAATAACGTAAGTGTTATGGAATCTAATATTGCCGGAGCAAAAGCCAGACTTTGGAATGCCGAACAGAATTTAAACCGATACAAAAACCTTTTAGCTTCGGAAGCGGTCACAAAACAGCAATTTGACCAGATGAAAACAGAATATGATGCCCAAAAAGCAGCATACGAAACATTAGTAAATCAAAAGCAGTCAGCCAATCTTTCTACAACTGAAGTGAAAAGTAAATTAGGAATCAACGATGCAGAAATCAAAAGAACAAAATCTGCATTGGAAATGGCAAAAATCAATCTTTCTTATACCGTAATTACTGCGCCTTACGATGGCGTGATGGGAAGAAGAGTGATTTCTGAAGGTCAGCTGATTCAGCCGGGACAACAGGTGGGAACGATTGTTTTAAATAATCACAAATGGGTAACTGCCAACTTTTTGGAAAGCCAGATGCCGAACATCAAAATCGGACAAAAAATGATGATGACCGCAGATGCTTTGGGTGGAAAACAATTTGAAGGAACGGTAACTGCAATTTCTGCAGCAACGGGTTCGAGATATTCTAGTGTTCCAACAGACAATTCTACGGGTAACTTCATTAAAGTGCAACAGAGAATTCCTGTAAGAATAGAATTTACATCATCAAACAAAAAAGAAGATGTTGCCAAGCTGAGCGCAGGGATGAATATGAATGTTTCTTTATAAAGAGACGAATAGATTATAGACAGATAGATAAAAGACTTTTGTGATTCTTTGTCATAAACCAAAATTCTCATCTATCTAAATCTTATGACTGTCTATTCTCTATTAGTCTATCATCTATTAGTCTAAAAATTATGTATAACAAAGGTCTTTTCAGCGATTGGGTTCCAAAACCTGTTCAGCTGTTAATTATAGTTTTACTGCTTATTGTCGTAATGCCTTTAGGAGGCGTTTATGCAGGGAATTTGAGCTTTATGGTAAGTGGAACCGGTCAGCTTACCGAATATTTTATGTGGGCAAATTATGCCACAACAATTGGGATGGGTGCTTGTATGCCGGTCGTTCTCAGATTTAAAATGCGATATAAAGTACGTGATAAAGTAGTGCTTTTATTGGTGCTTTTAGGACTGCTAAGTTACATTAACGGAACTACGATGGAGCCTGTAATTATCATTGCAAGTGCTTTGGTTATTGGGTTTTTTAAAATGATGATCACGATCGAGCTTTTTCTTCCGTTGATGGCAATGATGGGTGGAAGAGGGGTTTTCTATGGTGTATTTTATACATTTGTTTTGAGTTTGACTCAGATTTCAGGTTATTATGCGGTAGAAGTTTCGATGCTTTACAATTGGCAGCAGTTTTTCGTTTTCGCAGCGGTTTTATGTTTTGTAATGGCTTTGATTTGCTGGATTTTTATGCACAATAAATATTTTGCTTTAAAAGTTCCGTTGCATTATATCGACTGGTTGAGTATTCTGTTATTTGTTTCTACTTTTATGTTTTCGGCTTACGTTTTTTCATTTGGAAAACAGCAAGATTGGCTGAATTCTACAAGGATTATCAATGCAAGTATTGCGGCATTTGTCAGCTTTGCTTTGTTGGCAATTCGCCAGATGACTTTGAAAAGACCTTATTTATCTTTTAAAATCTTCAAGCGAAGCAATGTTCAAAACGGATTGTTTATGCTGTTTTGTTTGGGAATGTTTTTAGGAACTGCTTCCATTCAAAATATCTTTTCAGTCGGTGTTTTAGGATATGACCAATTGACCAATGCTAAACTGAATCTGATGATGATTCCCGGATTAATTCTTGCCGGAATTGTCGCTGTTTATTGGTTTAAAAAAGAGAGACCTCTCAAAATGTTCATCTTTTCAGGATTTTCTGCGATGATCGGGTATGCTATTATTATGTATTTTTCGATGGTGCTAGAATTCAACTATGAAAACTGGTATTTGCCGATGTTTCTGAAAGGTTTTGGGATGGGCTCGCTATTTATTTCCGTTTGGTATTATACTTTAGACAAGCTGGAACTCGATGATATGTTGGCGGCCATCGGATTGGTTTTGGTTTGGCGTACTTTCCTTGCGGTAGGATTTTTCTCAGCATTATTTTCATGGTTTCAATATCAGTTTCAGATTGAGAGTTTAGGCAATTTAGCAGTCTATTTAGATGGAATGACACTCACTCCGCAAGATCTTTCAGCCAACTTAAAAAATATTCAGCTAAACGCAATTCTTTCTGCCAACAAGAGAATTTTCGGTTACATCATCGTTGCAGGTTTTGGAGTATTGCTGTTTGTTTTAACCCATCATTTTGGGGAAGAAAAATTCAAATATCCAAGATTTATAAGACTCATCAATGGTAAATCGGTCATTGCCAGAAGAAGATTGCAGGAACGCAAAAAGTTATTAGAAGAAATAAAAGATGCGGCAGGACCTGTCGTTTAAAGATACCTTGTTTTCACTTGTAAAGTCTCGTTTTAATTTCAAAGCGGGACTTTACTTTTAAAATACAGTCATCAAAAGTAAATATTAATCATTACTTATTAATCATTACCAATTACTTATATTTTCCGTAGCTTTTTCCCGCTATCCACTATATCTTTTGTTCCGCTTTGCTTCACAAAAGGATGCCGTTTCTATCGGGGCTAATTACTATTTGTCACATTCAGGATAATGTCTACATTTGTGAGGTAATCTTCACAAACACATGAAAAATATTTTAGTATTCTTATTCCTCACTTTGTCATTTTTATCATATTCGCAGGATAATTATGTGCATTCTATTACCAAGAAACAGCAGTTTCTAAATCTTGCAGGAAAACCGCTTACCGATAAGTTTACGAATATGAAATCTGTAAAAGTGGTCTACGATTACGGTGCAAAAAAAATGTATTTCTTTAACAGTACGAGATATACCTATCATTACGATTTCTGTGTACAGGTTTTGGGGTATAGTCAGGAAATTGGTGAGTTTAATAAAGAATCTTATAACCCGACCAATAAGAGAACGTATCTTCTTGCCAATATTAATTATCTGGAAGATTCTGATGATTGGGTGATGGAACTGGCTGCGTCAGACGAGATGAATGCAAGTTTGATCAATTTCTTTTTTAATGAAGTCAATAAAAATGTGTTTTTCAAAGATAAGTTGAAGTTTTATCTGAATTCTCCGCATGTAATCGGCCTAAATTCAAAAAAAGCATTAAAGATTCCAACCGTTTTCTCAGATTTTATTTTTAAAAGAATTACAGAACAGTCGATTGAAAATACTTCCAGTATCGGGATTCTTAAAAAATATGATTTACGGAAGAAGGAAGATTTTAATCCTAAAGCTGATGAAATTATCATCATTAATACAACTCCTGAGTTTATTCCAACCGTTCGCGGAATTATTATTACAGAACTTCAGACTCCTTTAAGTCATTTGGTTTTGCTGGCAAAAAATAGAAATATTCCGGTGTATGTTGATACAAAAGTTTGGGAGAAGCAATCAATTAATAATCTCTTAGGTAAGAAAGTAGAATTGATTACAAAAGAAAATTCATATTCATTAAAAGCTTCACAAAAACCAATTCCAAGTAAGAAAGCGGTGAAAGAAATTATTCTGAAAAGAGACCTTTCGGTAACCGATTTAGTCGATCTGGAAACCGTCACTCCTTTAAATATCGTTAATTCTATTGGATCAAAGGCTACAAACCTTGGACTTTTAAAGCAGATTCAAAAAGAATTGAAGTCCTATAAAACTCCTGAATATGCTTTTGCAATCCCGTTCTATTATTTTGACCAGCATATTAAGGATAATCATTTTCAGGATAAAATCAATGCATTGTATGCAATTCCGAAAGATTCTGTGAAACTTTTAGAAAAGGAATTAAAAGCATTTAGAAAAACGGTGAAAAATTCTAAAGTGAATACTGAACTTTTGAAGAAAATAGAAGAAAAGCTCAACGCTCAAAATGATTTTAAAAACTTTAGATTCCGTTCTTCAACCAATGCTGAAGATATGGAAGGATTCAACGGGGCTGGATTATACGATTCTAAAACCGCAATCATCGGAGACACTGAAAAAACTGTAGAAAAAGCTATTTTGGAAGTCTGGTCAAGTTTCTGGAATTTCCGTGCTTTTCAGGAGCGTGATTTGTTTGGAATCAATCATGAAAGCTGTGCAATGGGCGTGTTGGTACACCGTTCTTTCCCTGACGAAAAAGCAAACGGTGTTTTGGTTACAAGAAATCTTTACCGTGACCGATATGCAGGAATTACCGTGAATGTTCAATTAGGTGAAGAATCTGTCGTAAAACCTGAACCCGGCGTAACCTGTGATGAATTTTACTGTCACAATTTCAGCGGATTTGGTTCCTTTGTCGTTGATTATCGTTCTACATCAAGCCTAAATAGCGGAAAACCCATTCTTACAGAAACTGAAATTAAAAAACTGTTTGATATTTCTCCTGTTTTAGAAAGAAAACTTTATCTTCTTTGGCAGAAACGAAAAATGGCCAAGAGAAGTTATCCTTTAGATATAGAATTCAAATATTTGGGTGATGAAAAGCAATTGTACATTAAGCAGGCAAGAGCTTATATGGATTGAGTTTTCTCTCGCAGATTGAGCTAATTTCGCAGATCATTAAATTAAAAATCTGCTCAATCTGAATAGTCTTTTATAATAAAATAACGCATATTCTTCAAGCTTAAGCAACTTGTTTGCTACTCTTTGCCCCTTAAAATAAGAAATTGTTTTATTAAACTTTGCGTGGCAAAAAAACTCATTTTATTCAAAAAGTTAAACCATTAAAATTATTAAACTTTAAAAAATAAATGTTTTATAATAAACACAAAGATGATGTTTCTTTATAATAACTTAAGGAGCAAAGATGAATCAATAAAATTGATTTTATAAAGTTATGTATATTCTTTACGCTTTTCGCTATTAATCTTTAATCTGTTTAATTATAATCTTTAATAATACAATGACGCATATTCTTCAAGCTTAAGCAACTTGTTTGCTACTCTTTGCCCCTTAAAATAAGAAATTGTTTCATTAAACTTTGCGTGGCAAAAAATCATTTCATTTAAAAAGCTAAACTATTAAAATTGATTAGACTTAAAAGAATAAATCTTTTATAATTGTTCATAAATTTTGATTATATGAATTAATTTTTTGATTAAATGTTTTATAATAAAAGCAAAGATGATGTTTCTTTTACAATAACTTAAGGAGCAAAGATGAATCAATAAAATTGATTTTATAAAGCTTATGTACATTCTTTATTCTTTACGCTTAAGCGACTTGTTCACTATTAATCTTTAAATCTGTTTAATTATAATCTTTAATAATACAATGACGCATATTCTTCAAGCTTAAGCAACTTGTTTGCTACTCTTTGCCCCTTAAAATAAGAAATTATTTTATTAAACTTTGCGTGGCAAAAAAATCATTTTATTTAAAAAGCTAAACTATTAAAATTGATTAGACTTAAAAAAATAAATGTTTCATAATAAACGCAAAGATGATGTTTTTTTATGATAACTTAAGGAGCAAGATGAATCAATAATTTCATTTTATAAAGCTTATGTACATTCTTTATTCTTTACGCTTAAGCGACTTGTTCACTATTCTTTGCTTCTTAAATATGCTCCAGTTTTATTAAAACTTTGCGTTATAAATGCATTAATGCGAAACCTTTAAAATCACAATATTATCATTCAGATTAATACTCTTAATATTATAGCTGAAATTTTTCAGTTTGGTTTTTTCGGTTAAAACTCTTTTACGTTCTGCTTCTTCAAGCTGAAGGAAATCTAATGAAGAAATAACTTCAATATAATTTTTTTCAGAAACGATAGGTGACTTTTTTTCGAAATAATTTAAGATTAAATAAATCACAACAATCGAAATATTAATTCCTAAAAGAATTTCAAGGTTTTTAATGGGTAAAAGCCCGTCTAACAGTGAAAGTGTGATGGAAACAAAAAGAAAAACAATAGTCTGAATGGTAAAAGTTTCCGTTCTGAAACGGAGGATTGAAAAGATGGCAAAAAGACCAAAACCCACTCCGAGACTATATTCCGCTTTGGTAAAAACCAGACACATGAAAAATGTGCAGACACTAATCAATCCTAGCAAAGGATGCAACCTGATGTTACGGTTTCTGTTTGAAAAATAATAAAGAGTGAAAATCGATATGCAAAGTATCGCTAAACGTTCAAAAAGTTCCTGTAACTCCAAAATTGTGCTTTTAGTTTTGACAAATATACAATTTAGAATGAATGATTTTTAGAAAAAATGAAATTCGTCAATTCGAGTGTTTTTCCGAAACAAAGAGAAGGGGAAATATGTCGAGAACTTTTTATGTACATGCCTGTTCTCGATACGAAATTCTTTCAGAATTTTTACTCGAACTGACATGTACATAAAAACAAAAAAGGAAGCACAAATCTCAAAGATTTATGCTTCCTCTATATCATAATCATTGTTTCAAAAATTAATTTCTGAACAATTGTCTTACATCTGCAGAGTCGAAAGTATATGTTGCTGAGTTTTCAGACTTATCTAATTTTTTACTGATTGTCAAAGCCCATAAAACCAGTTCTTTGCAGAAGTTTTTGTCTTCTTCATTGAGTTCAGTGGCATTTTTTTCAACAACGGTTGTTAAAGGTGTAATGCTGTTGAGTTTCTTATAGAATTCTTCATCTGTATCCGTATAATTAAGTTCCAGCTGATTTTTATTGAACCATTTGATTAAATCGGTGTATGGCGTTTTGATGCCCTCTTTTTCTAATTTTGAAATGCGTGGGAAAATACTTTCAAACTGTACCATCACGGCTTTATCAATCAAAATTTTGGCAACATAATCAGCACCTTCCTGTTCGCCTTCGTAAACCAATTCAATCTTTCCAGTAATTGAAGGAATAATCGACATGAAATCAAGCAGACGAACAGTAGTTTTTTGAGCTTCAGATTCTATTAAACGTAATTTTGATGCAGCAACAAGGTTTTCCATCGCACTGATCGTCAATCTTGCACTTACGCCACTTTTCGCATCCACATATTCGCTGTCACGGGCTGCAAAAGCAACTTCCTCCAAAAGATTTTTCGCCAAATCCGGAATTTGAATCTGTTCTTTATCTTCCGCAGAAACTTGAGCTTCCTGTTCAGTGATTTGTTTTGCTAAGGCAATGGTTTTTGGATAATGCGTAAAAATCTGTGACCCGATTCTGTCTTTCAAAGGCGTTACAATGCTTCCACGATTGGTATAATCTTCAGGATTTGCCGTAAATACAAACTGAATATCAAGCGGCATTCTCAATTGAAATCCACGAATCTGAATATCGCCTTCCTGCAAAATATTAAATAAAGAAACCTGAATTCTAGCTTGTAGATCGGGCAATTCATTTAAAACAAAAATGGAACGGTTCGCTCTTGGAATCATTCCGTAATGCAGAACACGTTCGTCAGAATAAGGAAGTTTTAAAGTTGCTGCTTTAATAGGATCGATGTCACCAATTAAATCGGCAACATTCACGTCGGGAGTTGCCAGTTTTTCAAAGAAACGATTTGAACGGTGAACCCAAGAAATCGGTGTTTCGTCACCCAACTCAACAATTAAATCTCGTGCATATTTTGAGATTGGCTGAAACGGACTGTCATTGATTTCAGAACCTTTTACAATCGGCATGTATTCATCCAAAAGATTCACCATGCTTCTTGCAATTCTGGTTTTTGCCTGTCCGCGTAAACCTAATAAATTGATGTGATGGCCTGCTAAAATCGCCTTTTTTAATTGTGGAACTACAGAATCTTCATATCCCCAAAGTCCTTCAAAAACGGGTTCTTTTGCTTTAATTTTCGCAATCAAATTTGCCTGAATTTCCTGACTGATGGTTTTATTTGTATATCCTGATTTTTTTAATTCTTTAAATGTAATATCGTTTTTCATTTGTTTTAATGATGTTGTTTGTTAATGGTTGGGTGCTAGAAATGGGAAGCTGGAAGGTCAACTGTCGGCTTCGAAATTAGTTTCCGAAATCGCATAAACTTCTCTTTTCCGATTTCCAGTCTCTTTTACCTTTTTACTTTTTCCCTGGCTCTTCTCAAATCCTCTTAATCCTATTCTTTTCGTAATCCTCAAAGATCATTTGCCCTAATCCTGAAAGACCTGTGAGAAAAGCTTTCCCTTTATTTTGCGCTGTAAAAGCATTCACAAATTGTCGTAGATAAGGATCTTGGGCAATCATAAAAGTGGTAATAGGGATTTTTAGTTTTCTGGCTTGTGCAGCTTTATTGAGACATTCAGAAACAATTTTTTCGTCTAAACCAACACTGTTCATATAATATTCTCCGGTAGGAAGTTTTAAGCAGCTTGGTTTTCCATCGGTGATCATGAAAATCTGCTTGTTGGTATTTCTTTTTCTACGAAGAATATCCATTGCCAATTCTAATCCTGCAACGGTATTGGTATGATAGGGACCAACTTGTAAATAAGGAAGGTCTTTGATTTTAATAGGCCACGCTTCGTTTCCGAAAACAATAATATCGATGGAATCTTTTGGATATTTTCGCTTAATCAGTTCAACCAAAGCCATTGCAACTTTTTTCGCAGGTGTAATACGATCTTCACCGTACAAAATCATCGAATGACTGATGTCGATCATCAAAACCGTGCTCATTTGGGCTTTGTGTTTGGTTTCTTCTACAATGAGGTCGTCTTCGGTCATTCGAAGGTCAGAAATTCCATTATTGATTTGGGCGTTTTTCAGACTTTCCGTCATGTTTATTGAGGATAAGTCGTCGCCGTACTGGAAATTTCGGTTTTCACCATCCCGTTCATCGCCAACTCCTGATTTGTTGGTTTTGTGATTTCCGATGCCGCTTTTTTTAAGCTTTCCGAAAATCTGGTCTAAAGCATATTCCCGTAAAGCGGCTTCCAGTTTGGCTGTAAGAATGTTTTTTCCTTTTCCTTTTCCGGAATTGCCATCTTCAGAATCGTCTTCTTTTTTGATGTAACCTCGCTTTCTTAAATCTTCTTCAAAATCCTCAAGCGTATATTCGTCGGTGAAAATATCATATTCTTTATCGAGCATATCGAGCCACTCAAAAGCTTCCTCAATATCGCCAGAAGTGTGGGTTAGCAAGTCTTTGAACACATCAAAAACCCGGTCAAAATGCGAAATATCTTCCGGAATATGTTTGCTGAATGTAAAACCCTGTTGAAAATTAAATTGTTTATCTGTCATGAGATGAATCTCGTTTTTAGAAAAGACAAGTTAGGGAAATATTGCAAGAAGAATGAGAGTTGGAAAATAGAATTTTTTTATGATGCTGATTTGAAAATACATTTAGTAACAGTCAAATTTGTAGTCTGTCTTAAACTTTTCACCTTTTGCAGTTGTTCCTTTACATATTTTATTCAAAAAATTTAGAACATGAATTCGAAAATTATCTGTAGGATAATTGGTCTGATAACAGGTTTTATCACCGCCTCTTTGTATAATTAATGTGATTGTGGAGTGTCTGTAATAAAACCGTCGTTGTAATATTTATAATTAGGTTCAGATATTTTCTGTATTTTTTTATTCAAATTCTGAAAAGTAGCATCATCTAATTTTCCTTTAAAATATCCCATTTTTGATGAATCTAATTCATAACCGTAAATTGAAAAATCATCTTTAAATACTTCTTCAGCAAACAATTGAAAAGTTTTATCACTGTTTATTTGAAGATAATAAGTAGGACAAGTTCCGAAGCAGCTTGTAGTTTTGTATATAATTTTGTCAAATTTTGGATTTTCCTGAGTGCATCCTACGAAGGAAAATAGAATAATAATTAATAAGGTATTTTTCATCAAATAGAGTTTTTACAATAATAAAATTAAAAATTAATCTTTTAATCATTTTTTATTCTATTCTTCTAAATCTTATCTTTGCACCATTAAAATTCAGCATGAAAGACTTAATGGGACGCGCAATCTGGGATTATTTTAAAAACGAAAATCCTGAAGATTTGCAGACTGAAACTTCAATTTCCGAACTCGATGAGCTTCCGGTAAAATATCTTTTCAGAGATTTTGAAGAGATGAATAAAATTGAAAAGAAAGCTTTAAAATTATCTCACGGAAAAGTTTTGGACATTGGAGCAGGAGCGGGTTCGCATTCGTTATATCTTCAGAATGAAAGAAATTTAGATATAACCGCTTTAGATATTTCGCCAAAGGCGATTCAGGTTTGTCAGTTGAGAGGAATTCAGAAAGCGGTTGCTCAGAATATGCTTGAATTTTCAGGAGAAACTTACGATACAATTCTTTTGTTAATGAACGGAACCGGAATTTTTCAAAGCCTGAAAGTAATTGATATTTACCTTAAAAAACTTCATTCTTTGTTAAATAAAAACGGACAGATTCTGATTGACAGTACCGATATTCTTTACATGTTTGATCAAGATGAAGATGGAGGAGTTTTGATTCCTGCAAACGGATATTATGGGGAATTAGATTATATTGTTCATTATAAAGGTGAATCTGAAGATCCAATTAAATGGCTGTATCTCGATTTTAATACCTTAAAAAATGCTGCTGAAAATAATGGTTTTACTATTGAAAAAGTTTTGCAGGATGAGGATTCTTATTTGGCAAGACTGATTAAAAAATAGGGCTAGATCAAAAGTCACAAATATATTTTTAAAAAAAGGTAGCGCTCCTACACAGTTCACCATCATCATTTCAATAATTTGCTACAAAGGTTACGCTTCTTCGGAGCGATCATTCTTTAAACAAATTCTTATACTATTTAAAAGGAAAATTTTCAATCTGGTCATCATTGAATATTCAAAAATAATGAATGTTCTTGTGATCAGATTTAAAGCTACTTCTTATTATTCATCATTTTATTTTAGACTAACTATAAATTGCATTGTTAAGTATTTGTTTTATAGTTAATTGTATTATGATGTTTTTAAAAAGGTATAAAAAATACATTTCACGGAATCATTTTTGTATCCATATTGATAATCACATTTAAATATACAATTATGAATACCAACAGACTTTCACCTGCGCTGGAAAAAGCATTGAGTGATCAGATGAATAAAGAAATTCACGCTTCACACACATTTTTATCTTACGGAATTTGGGCAGATGATAAAGGATATCAGGGAATTGCCAACTTTCTGTACCGTCATGCACAGGAAGAAAGAAATCATTCCATAAAATTTATGGAATATGTTTTAAACAGAGGCGGGAAGCCAAAAGTAGAAGCCATCCCGGAACCTCCTGTTGATCCCGAATCTTTAACTACTTGTTTCGATGGAGTTTTTAAGCACGAAGTGGATAATACTACGGCGATTTACAGATTGGTCGATTTAGCGTTAGAAGAAAAAGATTGGGCAACGTGGAATTTTATGCAGTGGTTTGTACAGGAACAAATTGAGGAAGAAACATTAGCTGCGAATCTGATTGATAAATTAAAAATTGCAGGCGGTGACAGAGCAAGCAATGAATCACTTTTTACATTGGATCGTGCATTGGAAGCGGCTCCAAATGATGTTCCCCTTGCTCAGGAAGCGACAGGAGATAATCCGTAAAAGTAAACGCACAAAAATAATTCATAGAATCTGTCACAATAGTGGCAGATTTTTTTTATTATGAAATCCACCGTAAAATCACTATCTTTGCCCGCTGAAAGTGAAAGGTAAAATCACCTTACACTTTAAACCTTAAACTTTGAATCTAACGTTATGAAATGTGGAATCGTAGGCTTACCGAATGTAGGTAAATCAACTCTTTTTAACTGCTTAAGCAATGCTAAAGCGCAGTCTGCCAATTATCCTTTCTGTACTATCGAGCCTAATTTAGGAACGGTTTCTGTACCGGATCAGAGATTATTTGAGCTTGAAAAATTGGTAAATCCTGAAAGAGTTTTGCCTGCTGTTGTAGAGATTGTAGATATTGCTGGTCTTGTAAAAGGAGCAAGTAAAGGAGAAGGTTTAGGAAACCAATTCTTGGCAAACATTCGTGAGTGTGAGGCGATTATTCATGTTTTGAGATGTTTTGAAAACGGAAATATTATCCACGTTGAAGGTTCAGTAGATCCTTTGAGAGATAAAGATATTATCGATATCGAGCTTCAGTTGAAAGATTTGGAAACAGTTGGAAAAGCTGTTGAAAAAGCGAAAAAATTCATCAAATCTGGTAAGAAAGAAGATTTATTAACATACGAAACACTTCAAAATCTTCAGAAACACCTTGAAGACGGTAGAAATGCAAGAGAATTTGCAATGGATGATTTTGCAAAATCAATCATTGGTGAAGTTCAGCTTTTGACGAATAAACCGGTTCTTTACGTTTGTAATGTGGATGAAAATTCAATTAAAAACGGAAACGAATGGATTGCAAAAATTGAAGAAATGGCGAAAGGTGAAGGTGCTGAAGTTGTTGTTTTGGCAGCTCAGATCGAAGCTGATATTAATGAGCTTGAAACTTTTGAAGAAAGAGAAATTTTCTTAGAAGAATTAGGTCTTACAGAACCTGGAGTAAACCGTTTGATAAGAAAAGCTTATGACTTATTAAAGCTTCAAACCTATTTTACAGCAGGTGTAAAAGAAGTAAGAGCCTGGACAATCGGACAAGGTTGGACAGCTCCTCAAGCTGCAGGAGTAATCCATACAGATTTCGAAAAAGGTTTCATCCGTGCAGAAGTAATCAGATACAATGATTATGTAACGTATGGTTCTGAAGCAAAAGTAAAAGAAGCTGGAAAGCTTTCTGTAGAAGGTAAAGAATACATCGTTCAGGACGGTGATGTGATGCACTTCAGATTTAATGTTTAAAAATATTAAAAGTTAGTTATATAGTATTTTAAAGACGCTTCCATGAATTTGGGAGCGTTTTTTATATATTAGTAAAAACATTTTATGAGATATTTATTTTTCTTGTTTCTGATTGTTTCGTGTTCAAAGAGTTTGGAAGAAAGGTGTTTTACAACTTCTGATGATATCTGGACTAAGTATTTTAAAAATAGTGAGGATTTAATCAATGATAATTATTATGCACACGCACAAAAATATAATGTAAAAAAGATTATTACTGAAAAGCCGAATTATCTACAGATTGTTAATCTCAAAAAATTTAGAAGCTTTAAAAAAGACAGTCTAGAATCGAAGTCGGAAGAGATTATGGAAAAGAAATGGAAAGAATATGATTCGGAATTTAAAGCATTTAATAATAAATTTTCAGAACAATTTACTTTTTCTAATCAGCAAAAAATCGGAAATGTAATGTATGCTTTTGGTAGAAACCAGCTCGGATTTTGGCTTTGTAAAATAGAAAATGAAAAACCTTCTGCTTATTTTTTAGGATTAAGCTTTAGTCATTATTATATTAATGAAGTTCAGGAAAAGCCGATTGTTAATAATGGTTTTTTAGAGCTTGAAGGAAGTTTTGTTAAAATCGTAAAAGTTCCAGGTTTGCCAGGTTATGATGATTATTCAGCAATTGAAGATGGAAAACTATTCAAAATAAAATTAGAAGATTTAGTAAAAGATTCTGACCACGACGGTTATAACGATATTTTTGAAAAAAGCTTTGGGTTAAATCCCAATAATAAAGATACCGATGGAGATGGAATGGATGATTTTAATGATTTGAATCCAATGTTTAAATCTGAAAAGAATAAGTTTACCCAGCTTTATGAAACGTTGTTACCTGATTACGGATCTGAAAATCTTAGTAATAAAAACTACTATTTTGAAATTTTCATTAGTGATTGTGATTATTTTCATCAAATAAGCCCTAAATATCATGTTTTGTTTAGTCCTGAAGATTCAAAATCAAAAACTGATTATTTAAAAGTTACGGATGTCTCATCACACGGAATCGGAAAAATTAAAAGAAATAAAAATAATCCTAATATTTTTTATATAAAAGAATGGGGAAACAGTAGCTCTACGGATTATTCTGCAGAATATAAAAATGGAAAATGGATTTTAGAAATTGCTGGAGGATATGTAATTTAACTCATATTTCATAAATTCCTATATTTGAATTATACAAATTCCACATCATGGAAAAACTAGCTCATGCTTCTCTGGAAGATTTTTACCTTGAGATGACCAAAGGACTGGGAAAAGATATCGAAAGCATCTTTCCGAAAGGTCTTCATAAAGATATTGGTCATTTTAATGTGTTTGATATTGCGCAGACCATTGCCAATGTCAAAAAAACCTCTGAAATGCCTTACAACAGGAGGAAATATTATAAAATCAGTTTAATAAGAGGGAAAAACAGGGCTGAATATGCAGATAAAGTAATCTCAATAAAAAAGAATGCTTTACTTTTTGCAACTCCGAAAGTTCCTTATCATTATGTACCTGAAGATGAGAATCAGTCAGGGAATTTTTGCGTTTTTACGGCTGATTTTTTTACTAAAAATTCGTCTAAAAATATTCTTGAAGATTTGCCTTTATTTCAGCCGGGTACCATTCCCGTTTTTGAGATTGATGATGAATTGGCCGATGAGGTTGATTTGCTGTTCGGAAAAATCAAAAAAGAAATAGATTCTGATTATGAATTTAAATATGATTTAATACGAAATTATGTTTCCGAACTGATTCATTACGGACAAAAATTACAACCTGCAGAAAAAGTTGGTCATTCACATAACGCAGCGGTAAGAGTAGTTTCTCTGTTTGTCGAATTGTTAGAAAGACAGTTTCCGATTGAATCTTCCAATCAACGAATTCAGCTGAAAGTAGCTAAAGATTTTGCAGATCGATTGTCGATTCATGTGAATTATTTAAATAAAAATGTTAAAGAAAAAACCGGGAAAACAACTACAGAATTTATTGCAGATCGATTGATTCAGGAAGCTAAAATATTATTAAAACAAACCAACTGGAATATTTCTGAAATTTCTTATGCTTTAGGTTTTGAAGAGGTTGCTCACTTCTCTAATTTCTTTAAACGAAAAACTTCATTTGCACCAATAGAATTTCGTACCTGATTTGAATTTTGCAAATTTCAGATTGATTGAAGTAAATCTTAAAGGCTGAAATTGACTCAACTTTGTAACATCAAAAAATCAAATTATGAATAACAGAACAAAAATTGCCCTTGTAACAGGCGGAAGTAGAGGTTTAGGTAAAAATTCAGCGTTAAAAATTGCTAAAAAAGGATTGGACGTAATCATTACGTATCATAGTAATAAGGAAGAAGCTGAAAATGTTGTCGCAGAAATTCAGGCTTTAGGTCAAAAAGCGATCGCTTATCAATTGGATACGAGAAATACAAAAAGCTTTGATGAATTTATCAAAAAAGTGACAGATCATTTGGAGGAAAATACAGGAAGCAAAAATTTAGATTATCTGGTAAATAATGCAGGAACAGCATTGTATTCTCCGATTGCTGAGACTACAGAAGACCAACTTGATGAGATGGTTGATATTCACTTCAAAGGAGTTTTCTTTTTAACTCAGAAATTTTTGCCATTCATCAATGATGGAGGAGGAATTATAAATGTTTCTTCAGGTTTAGCAAGATTTGCTTTGCCGGGATCGTCTGTTTATGGCTCATTGAAAGCGGGTGTTGAAATGTTGACCAACTATATGGCGAAAGAATTAGGGCCAAGAAAAATAAAAGCGAATGTAGTCGCTCCGGGAGCAATTGAAACTGATTTTGGTGGCGGAAGAACAAGAGATGATGAAAATGTGAACTCTATGATTGCCGGAAATACTGCTTTAGGCAGAGCTGGTTTGCCGGATGATATCGGTGGAGTGGTAGCATTTTTGTGTACCGACGATGCGGGTTGGATCACTGCACAAAGAATTGAAGCTTCCGGCGGAATGTTCTTTTAAAAATAATTTATTTCCTCTCGCAGATTGAGCAGATCTTTACCTAATCTGTTTAATCTGCGAGAGATTTATTTTAAAGTTTAGCTAAATTTTCAATAGCCTTTTCCAGGGTTTCATTCTTTTTTGCAAAGCACAATCTGATCACATTTTCATTCAGCTTATCTTTATAAAAAGCAGAAAATGGAATACTTGCCACTTTGTGATTAATCGTTAATTCAGTTGCGAAATCAAAATCATTTTTATCTGAAATTTTGCCATATTTCAAAGCCTGAAAATAAGTTCCTTCACAATCGAGAAGTTCAAATGAAGTTTGGGCTAAACCTTGTCTTAAAAAATCTCTCTTCTCCTGAAAAAATTGACTTAGTTGATTGTAATGCTCGTCATTTTTCATGTACTCTGCCAAAGCCATTTGAAGTGGAGTATTAACGCAGAAAATATTGAACTGATGTACTTTCCTAAACTCATCAGTCAGAGCTTTTGGGGCGGCACAATATCCGATTTTCCAACCTGTGATGTGGAATAATTTCCCGAAAGAGGCTACTAAAAGACTTCTTTCTTTAAGCTCAGGATATTTACAAATGCTTAAATGTTCGTTACCGTCAAAAACAATATTTTCATACACTTCATCGCTCAAAATTAAAATATTAGTGTCTTTTACGATTTTAATTAACTCCTCAATGTCATTTTCTTTTAAAATCTTCCCGGAAGGATTGTTCGGATTATTCAGAATAATCATTTTTGTTTTTTCTGAAACCAGTTTTTTTACAACATTCCAATCGATTTCGTAATCGGGAGCTTTCATTTGAAAGCGTTTTACAATTCCACCAAAAAGTTCAACGGTAGGTTCATAACAATCATAAGCCGGTTCGAAAATTATTACTTCATCATTTTCCTTTACAAAGGTCGCAATTGCTGTAAAGATCGCCTGGGTTCCGCCTGCTGTGATGGTGATTTCAGTTTCGGGATGATAAATTGCTTGGTGGCTGTTCTCTATTTTTCTTGCAATTTCTTCTTTTAAACCCATGATTCCTCCTAAAGGAGCGTATTGGTTGAATCCTTTTTGAATGAAATTATTCGCTAAATCAAGTAATTCAGAATCAGTCGAAAAATCAGGAAATCCCTGTGATAGATTGATGGCTTGATGTTGATTGGCCAGTTGAGACATTTGGGTAAATATGGTGGTTCCAACATTGGGAAGTTTTGAAGAAAGAAGTTGTATCATTTAAAAATCTTTAAAAATCTAAATTAGATCAAATTTTCAATATTTCTGATTTAAATTTCAATAAATGTGTGATTGTACTATTAAAATTTAACTAAAATGTTAATAAATAGGAACTGAAAAATTCGGATATTTTTGTCCATTTTCGTACTTTTGTATGTTTGCTGAAATAATATATGTCACAAGAAATACAACCTATCTATTCCGAAGATAATATCAGAACCCTCGATTGGCAGGAACACATCCGTTTGCGTCCCGGTATGTATATCGGGAAGCTTGGCGATGGCTCGTCTGCTGATGATGGTATTTATATTTTACTGAAAGAAATTCTGGATAACTCGATCGATGAATTCAGAATGAAATCCGGTAAAAGAATCGAAATAAAAGTGGATGACGGAAAAGTCACGATTCGTGATTTTGGTCGTGGGATCCCTCTTGGAAAAGTAGTTGATGCTGTTTCAAAAATGAATACCGGTGGTAAATATGACAGCAAGGCCTTCAAAAAATCTGTCGGACTGAATGGTGTCGGTACAAAAGCTGTAAATGCACTTTCAGATTATTTCCGCGTACGGTCTTTCCGTGAAGGAAGAATGAAGATTGCAGAGTTTTCCAGAGGTATAATCACTGAAGAACACGATGAAAAAGAAACTTCAGACAGAAACGGAACCGAAATTTCTTTTATTCCAGATGCAGATATTTTTCTTCATTTTAAATACAGAAAAGAGTATATCGAAAGAATGCTCCGCAACTATGCATATCTGAATCCCGGATTAAAAATTCTTTTTAACGGCGAAACGTTCTTTTCAGAAAACGGATTAAAGGATTTGTTGGAAGAAGAGCTGGAAAGTGACACCTTATACCCGATTGTTCATTTGAAAGATAATGATATTGAAGTTGCGATTACGCACACCGATAAATCGCAGACAGAAACTTATTTCTCATTTGTTAACGGACAAAATACAACACAGGGTGGAACGCATCTGAATGCTTTCCGTGAAGCGTATGTAAAAACAATTCGTGAATTTTTCAATAAAACTTTTGATGCATCCGATGTAAGAAAATCGATTGTTGCTGCCATCTCCATCAATGTTGAAGAACCTGTTTTCGAATCTCAGACCAAAACAAAATTAGGTTCGAGTGATATGGGACCAAACGGTCCGACTGTGCGTACTTTTATCATTGATTTCTTAAAAAATAAATTAGATAATTTCCTACATAAAAATCCTGAGATTGCAGAAGCGATACAGAGAAAAATTTTAATTTCTGAAAGAGAAAGAAAAGAACTTTCCGGAATTCAGAAGCTGGCAAGAGAAAGAGCTAAAAAAGTTTCTCTTCACAATAAAAAACTTCGTGACTGCAGACAGCATTACAACGATCAAAAAGCTGAAAGAAAAGCGGAGACACAAATCTTTATTACCGAAGGAGATTCTGCATCAGGATCTATCACAAAATCGAGAGATGTAGAAACGCAGGCTGTATTTTCGCTAAAAGGTAAACCGCTAAACTGTTATGGTTTAACCAAAAAAGTGGTGTACGAAAATGAAGAATTCAACTTGCTGCAGGCTGCTTTAAATATTGAAGAAAGTCTTGAAGATTTAAGATACAATCAAGTAATTATTGCAACCGATGCCGATGTCGACGGAATGCACATCAGGCTTCTGATGATTACATTTTTCCTTCAGTTTTTCCCTGATGTGATAAAAAACGGACATTTGTATATTCTTCAGACTCCGTTATTCAGGGTTAGAAATAAAAAAGAAACGAGATACTGCTATTCTGAGCAGGAAAGGGTGAAAGCTTTAAATGAATTAGGAAAAAATCCTGAAATTACACGATTCAAAGGATTGGGAGAAATTTCACCTGACGAATTCAAACATTTTATTGGAAAAGACATTCGCCTGGAACCTGTAGTTATCGGAAAAGACCAAACGATTGAGCAGATTCTAGAATTTTACATGGGGAAAAATACACCGGATAGACAAGTTTTTATTCTTGAAAATTTGGTTGTAGAAGATCAGGATATTAATAAAAAGGAGGTTTTGGATGAAGTTGAGCTTTAAAAAATAGTAATCAGTAGAAATCAATAATTACGATGAGATTAAGTAACAGGAAAAAAGTACCTGTGTATAATTTTTTCAATATATTACTATTGATGATATTATCAGGAGGGTGCATAGGTTTTATTGTAGATAAAATGAGGTTTGATATTTTAGATGAGAAAAGCTATATTTTAATTATTATTCCTGCTATATTGTTGATTATTAATTATTTGTATGGTAGGCAGATTTTTGAATATGATAGTGAAGGTGAAGCACTTCACTTTAGAAACAGGAATATTATTCCTTTTATAGATAAACCGCTGAATGATGAATTTCCAAAGTATAAACTGATTAAATTTGAAATGGTTTCGATATTGTTTTTCAGTAGACTTTATTTGACTGTTTCTAGCAAAAACGGTGGCTCGGCAATCTTAAAATATGAAACTTCCTATTTAACGAGAAAAGAAGTCAATGATTTAAAAACATCCCTCAATAAAGTAATAAATGCTAATAAAGAGAAAAGACATCAAGAATAAATAATGATAGAAGACAACTCTCACGAAGGCGAAAGCTTAAAAAAAGTTTCAGGACTGTACAAAGACTGGTTTCTGGATTATGCATCTTATGTAATTTTAGATAGAGCCATTCCGTCTGTTTACGATGGTTTCAAACCGGTACAACGTAGAATTATGCATTCTATGCGTGAGCTGGAAGACGGGCGGTACAATAAAGTGGCAAATATTGTTGGTAACACGATGAAATATCACCCTCACGGTGATGCTTCTATTACCGATGCAATGGTGGGGATCGGGCAGAGAGAACTATTGATAGATACCCAGGGAAACTGGGGGAATATTTACACCGGAGATTCTGCTGCTGCTGCTAGATATATCGAAGCAAGATTGACTCCTTTTGCATTGGAAGTTGTTTTTAATCCTAAAACCACCATTTGGTCAAAATCTTATGACGGCAGAAATAACGAGCCTGTAGATTTACCTGTAAAATTTCCTTTGCTTCTGGCGCAGGGTGTTGAAGGAATTGGGGTAGGACTTTCTACAAAGATTCTTCCGCATAATTTCAACGAATTAATTAATGCGTCTGTTGCTCATCTGAAAGGGAAAAAATTTGAAATTTATCCTGATTTTCTTACCGCAGGTTTTCTGGATGTTTCAGAATATAATGACGGTCACAGAGGCGGAAAAGTAAGAGCAAGAGCCAAGATTTCTCAGGTAGACAAGCATACTTTGATGATTTCTGAGCTTCCTTTTTCTAAAAATACCAGTGATTTGATTGATTCGATCATTAAGGCTAATGAAAAAGGAAAAATCAAAATCAAAAAAATTGAAGACAATACTTCAGATAAAGTTGAAATTCTGATTTATCTTCACAATGAAGTTTCGCCAGATAAAACGATTGATGCGCTATATGCATTTACCGATTGTCAGGTGACGATTTCTCCCAATGCCTGCGTAATTGTGGGCGATAAGCCAATGTTTTTAAACGTTTCCGAAATTTTAAGAATGAATACCGATCATACGGTTTCGTTGCTGAAAAAAGAACTGGAAATTGAGCTTAATGAATTGCAGGAAAGCTGGCATTTTTCTTCATTAGAAAGAATCTTCATCGAAAACAGAATCTATCACGACATCGAAGAGGTAAAAAGTTGGGAAGAAGTGCTGAAAACCATTGATAAAGGCTTAAAACCACACACCGCACATCTTTTAAGAGAAGTTACCGAAGAAGATATTTTAAGGTTAACTGAGATTAGAATTAAAAGAATCTCAAGATTCGATTTAGATAAATTTAAAGAAAATATTGCTGCATTAGAAGGCAAAATTGAGCAGGTAAGATTTCATTTGGCTAATCTTATAGCCTATGCGATTGATTATTATCTGAATATTCAGAAAAAATACGGAAAAGGCAAGGAAAGAAAAACAGAATTAAGGATCTTCGATACCATTGATGCGACAAAAGTTGCAGTAGCTAATGAAAAATTCTATGTTAATTTTGAAGAAGGCTTTATCGGAACTTCGCTTAAGAAAGACCAATATTTGTTTGACTGCTCAGACATCGACGATATCATTACGTTCAGAAAAGACGGAAACATGAAAGTCGTGAAAGTAGAAGCCAAAACCTTCATTGGTAAAGACATTCAACACGTTGCCATCTGGAAAAAGAACGATAAACGCACCGTTTACAACATGATTTATCGTGAAGGCAGAGACGGACCTTATTATATGAAGCGTTTTTCGGTGACGGGTGTTACCCGAAATACAGATTATCCTTTAGCATCCGATGTAAAAGGCTCAGAAATGCTTTATTTTTCGGCAAATCCGAACGGTGAAGCTGAGGTTGTAACTGTTTTATTAAAACCCAATCCGAGAATCAGAAAGAATAAAATGGAAATCGATTTTTCTGAACTTGCGATTAAAGGAAGAGATTCTAAAGGTAATTTGGTAACCAAATATTCTGTAAAAAAAGTTGATCTGAAGGAAGAAGGCGTTTCTACATTGGCGCCAAGAAAGATCTGGTTTGACGAAACGGTAAGAAGACTGAATGCGGATGTAAGGGGAACGCTCCTCGGAAACTTTAAAGGGGATGATAAAATCTTAACCATTAATGCACAGGGAGAAGCCAAACTCGTAAGTTTTGATCTTGGAAACCGCTTTGATGACGAGTATATTATTTTGGAAAAATGGCGTCCTCATCAACCGGTGACCTGCATTTATTATGACGGAGAAAAAGATATGTATTTCATCAAAAGATTCTTGCTGGAAAACAATACCAATGTACAGACTTTTATGCCATCTGAACATCCGAAGTCATTTGTCGAAAGAATTATAGTTTCTAATAATTCTACCGCAGAAATTATTTTCGCAAAAGATAAAGGAAAAGAAAGAGAGCCTGAAATCGTAAATATCGACGAATTTATAGCCGTAAAAGGAATTAAAGCGATCGGAAATCAGTTTACAAAATTTAAGGTTAAAAATATAAACATCACCATTCCTGAACCTGAAGAAGAGGAGCCGGAAGTGTACGAAGAACCAGATCTTACCTCTCCCATCATAGACGATGAGGGTGGAACAATCGGCGATTTGTTTGAAAGTGATGATAACGAAAAATAGAAAATATGAATACAGTTGTCATAATTATAATTGCAGTAACATGTATTATTAGCTATTTAGCTTTAAACGATATAAGAATGTTCGAAAAATACAAATTCAATGTTGGAGCAATTCAACAAAGAAAAGAGTATTTCAGACTTTTATCAGCAGGTTTTCTTCATGCAGATTTTATACATTTAGCATTGAATATGTATGTTTTGTATATGTTCAGCCCTGCTATTTTATATGCTTTTGGAGTGAGTGGTTTTTTAATTATTTATATCGCTTCGATACTATTAGGAAATTTATTTTCGCTCTTAATTTATAAAAATCAAAGTTGGTATTCTGCAATTGGTGCAAGCGGAGGTGTTGCTGGGATTATTTTTGCAAGCGTTTCTTTAGATCCTGTAAATATAAAAATCGGAATTATATTTCTACCTCCAGCCCTAAGTATTCCAGGATATATTTTTGGTTTGCTGTATTTTGGATATTCTGTTTACAGCATGCTGAAACCAAGAAGTCATGATAATATTGGTCATGCAGCACATTTAGGCGGTGCATTTTTTGGGTTAATTTATACAATCATTGTTTTCCCTCAAATTGCATTAAGCAATATTCTCTTTTTGGGTATTATGTCACTTCCGCTGATTTATTTAGCATATGAAGTATTTATAAGAAAAAGAATTAATTAATAAACTCTTTCAAATTATTGAAATAAAAAAGACTGTTCTCTATTTGAAAACAGTCTTTTTTATTGTGTTGAAAATTACTATTCTTCCCAGGCAATTGGAATATATATATTCACATAACCGTCTTGTCCCACTGAAGATGGCGTCAGGGTAACTGTTGTAGAACCGTAGCCAACCCAGCCTCCTTGTCCCTGATAAGCAGAGATTTCATAAGTTCCAGCTGGAAGATCGTTAAAATATCCGGGTAGTTTGGCGTATCCGTTAGAATAAGTGATATATCCGTCATAAACAATCCCTGTATTCACATCGGTTGCATAAATTCCGCCCATATCATAACTTCCGCTCATGGTGTTTACCCCGTTATGGATGGTACCTACTTTTAACTGATAAGTCTGTTGTTTCTTACTATTCTCACTTTTATTTGCGAGATTAGCATTTGTCATTTCAGCATCCGTTAAAGTTGTTGCATCAGTACTGCAACTGGTAATTGTTAATAGAACTCCGAACGCTAGTAATGCGCTTTTCATTAAATTTTTCATAATAATATAATTTTATTGTTTGGTGGGATAAAATTAAGAATATAAAAATAAAACGGAATTTGATTACAATTAACTTTATATGAACTTTTGAATTTAATATTATTTTATTCCAAAAATAAAACGGTCGTTCTCGCTCAGGTCTTTTATGAGTTCAACTTGTGAAAAATCTTTGTACAATTCTAGCGTTTCTTTCCCTAATTTCTGATTGATTTCTAAGAAAAGCAAACCGTTTTCATTTAAATATTTTTTAGAATCTTCGGCAATTTTTCGATAAAAAATCAAAGCATCGGAAATTGGAGAAAACAACGCCATTGTAGGCTCAAATTTCTTTACAGAATCTGCAATTTCGTTCTCTTCATCAATCCCAATATAAGGCGGATTTGAAATAATAACATCAAAATTCTGATTTAAATCTAAACTCAGATAATCGGCATGAATAAAATTGATGTCAAGCTGGTGAAATTCTGCGTTCTTTTTCGCTGTTTTTAAGGCTGCTTCAGAGAAATCAATGGAAGTAATTTCTGCTTCCGGGAAATGTTTTTTTAAAACCAAAGGAATAATTCCGCTTCCGGTTCCGATGTCTAAAATTTTGACTCTTTTTAATTCCTGTTCTTGCGAAGGTGGATATTTTGCTTCTTCAGTCCATTTATAATCTGTTTGTTTCGATCTTAAATGAATGTATTCCATTCTTGAAATATTTCTTTTTATCTCTTTAATCGCTATTTCCAGCAATTCCTCCGTTTCCGGTCGAGGAATCAAAACATTCTCATCTACAAAAATTTTCATTCCATAAAATTCAGTTTCACCTAAAATCTGTAAATAAGGTTTTCCTGTTTTTAATTCTGAAATGATTTGCTGGAATTTATTTATATTCTCATCAGACAATTCCAAATCTGCAGATTGTCTTTGCTGAAAGTTATTTAAGTCTAAAATATGTTCAGTAAAAATCTGAAATATAAAGGTACTTTCAGAATCTGTATAGACTTCTGAAAGTGAATCTAAAAAATGTGTTTTAAGTTGGGATAACGTCATTATCTTGTGAAAACGAGTTTTGTATCGGTTGATTTTTCTTCATCAATTAAGTATCCTTCATAGTTGAATGCTTTTACGTCATTTAATGTTTTTACATTATTTTCGGCACAAAATCTCACCAGCATACCTCTTGCATGTTTGGTGTAAACTACGATAGTTTTCAATTTTCCATCTTTCATTTCGTAGAAATCAAAATCGATAACTTGATGATTTAGTTTTTTTCTGTCTACAACTTTTACATACTCACCGCTTGCCAAATTCAGGAGAATTTCGTTCTTTTTCATTTCAGAATTAAGTTGATCCGTTATTTTTTCTGTCCAGAACTGGTAAAGATTTTTATAGCTTTCAAATTCGAAATTTCTGCCCATTTCAAGACGATAAAGCATTACTTTGTCTGAAGGTTTCAGCAAACCATACAGCCCGGAAAGCATTCTGTAATTTTTCTGAAGATAATCAATCGCATTTTTATCTAATGTTTTTGCATCCAGACCGCGATATACTTCGCCAGTAAAAGCAAACATTGCGGGAGCAGATTCTTTTGCAGTGGGTTTAGCTTTCCATTTTTGGTTTCTTTCCCAGTTTTCGTCTGCCAGTTTTGACGAAATTTCCATTAATTCAGAAAGATATTTTGGAGATTTATGCTTTAAATGAGATTGAATTAATGCTGCTTCTTCGATGAATTTCGGGGTAGAACTTCTCAATAAATCTGTTGAGTTTTCTACGTTCATTAATTTTGCAGGAGAGGTTATGATTTTCATAAGTTGAGTAAAGATAAATGTTTAGGATCAATAAAATTCATGAGCATCATCGAGATAAAATCGATCAGAAAATGACAGACAATTAGAATTTTAATGTTTGAATATTTTTTATAAAACAGAGCAAATACAATCCCAATAAAAAATGGGACAACAACCTGACCGATTGTTCCGTAAGTGCTGTGTAAAATTCCGAATAAAAGGGATGAAACAATCACTCCCAACATCGGACTATTGTATATTTTTTCAATTCGTGGCTGAATGTAAGCCCGCATCAGTAATTCTTCTATAACTCCGGCGGTAAGGCAGGTGAAAATGATCAGAAAATAATTGTTTTTAAATAATTTTTTAAGGTCTAAAAGTCTTTCGCTAGGTTTTTCCTGAGTTAAAAAAATAATAATCGCATTCAGAAATGCTCCACCAAATAAGCAAATAAAATACAAGCTTATTACTGCGCCCAAATAAAATAAAGGCGAATACTTTTTTTCTTCCCAAACAAAGAATGATCTGTTTTCTAAGAAAAAATTATAAATCAAAACAAGAACTAAAACCAGCCACAATGAAAGCCTGTTATAGAAAAAAAGATCAGCGGTTAAAGTTTTATAATTAAAAAATAAATTGATTAATGGGATTGAATACAGCATTGAAGCGGCAAGCAATACAAAAGTAAGTACAATGCCTAAAGAATATCTTCCGTTCAGACTCATCTCAATAACTGTTCTAAATTTCTCCTTTTCCCTGACGGATTATTTCCGGTTCGCCCGAAGTAAGATCTACAATGGTTGATGCTATATTATCACCATATCCTGAATCTATTACAATATCAACCAAATGATCATATTTTTCAGCAATCAGTTCCGGATCTGTAGAATATTCAATAATTTCATCATCATCTTTAATGGAAGTTGATGCGATTGGATGGCCCAATTTTTCAACAATCAATTGCGGAATTGAATGATCAGGTACACGGATACCGATTGTTTTATGATTTTTATAAGCTAAAGGAAGACTTTTATTTGCTTCCAGAATAAATGTAAAAGGACCTGGAAGATGACTTTTTAGAAACCTGAAAACTGAGGTGTCAATAGGTCTTGTAAAATCTGATAAATGGCTTAAATCATTACAAATAATTGAGAATTTTGATTTTTCTAATTTCTGTTTTTTTATTTGCGCTAATTTTTCCATGGCCTTGATATCAAAAATATTACAGCCTAAAGCATAAACAGTATCAGACGGATAAATAATCAGTCCGCCATTATTCAGGGATTTAATGACCTCATTGATAAGGTTTTCCTGTGGATTGTCCGGGTAGATTTTCAAAATTTTTGCCATAAACAAATGTACGAATATTTAAATATATTTCATGAAAATGCTTTATTTAAAAGGATCGCTTGCGGTTTTGAAATATATTCGTATATTTGCAATCCAATATCGCGGGATGGAGCAGTAGGTAGCTCGTCGGGCTCATAACCCGAAGGTCATCGGTTCGAGTCCGGTTCCCGCTACTAAGTTTCTTAAACTATAAATATCGGTCTAACAACAAGTTATACCGATTTTTTTATGTCATCATTACTTGAAACTTTAATAAGCGAATACAGTAACGAATACAATACTGATATGTCTGTCGTTCCATACAAGTTGCCTAAAATATATCATGGAGGAAAAGACTTCGACCTTTCCCAAAGATGGTATGTGTACTATTCATACTTAAATCCAATTACTGGAAAAATGCAACGTCAAAATCCAATTTATATGAACGTAAATCGGGATTACAATACTGTTGCTGACCGAATGAAGAGGTTAAAATTAATCTCTAAAAACTTAACTGAATTATTGAAAAATGGATACTCTCCATACTCGGATTCTGAGGTTAAGGAAAAGTATACTATTAAAGAAGCTATTGAATGGGCTTATGAATTAAAAGCTGCAACTTTATCTGATACTTCAATTCCAGATTATAGATCTAAGAAAAATCAATTTGTTAAATATCTTGAAAAACATGGCCTTGATGTTTATCGTTCTGATGAATTTTCTAAAAAGTATGTTCAAAATTACATGAACGAAATTATTCTGAAGAATTCTGGGAAAACACATAATAATCATAAAGTCGTTCTTTCATCATTTTTTGAAATTTTAAAGAAGAATGATCTGATATCAGAAAATTTTATTAAGGATATCGATAATCAAGTAAGTAAGCCTGAAAAAAATAAATCTTATTCCAAGGCACAATTAAACGAACTATTTAATGAAGTGTCAAAGGACGAACGATTATTTTTATTTGTCCAATTTATAAGCTATAATATTTTGAGACCAATTGAAGTAGCACGATTAAAGTTCGAAGATTTAAAAATACATGATAATCCTCCATTTCTTCAGGTTAAAACTAAGAACAAGCCGCTGAAAACAAAATTAATTCCATCAATCATGTTAAACAGTCTTCAAAATCTAAAATTTGGAAATCCAAGGGATCTTGTTTTTAAAACTAATGATAAAGGAATTGAAACTAATGAAATGAATCGTCGTGATTATTTCTCTGGAGAATTTAAAAAAATAAAAGATAAGTTAGGTTTGGGTGAAGAATATACACTTTATTCGTTTAGACATACATTTATTACAAAGCTATTCCGGGAACTTAGAAAAGAACGTACAGAGCTTGAAACTTATGATTTATTGATGAGAATTACAGGCCATAGCACCTTGAAAGCTTTAAAAGCTTATCTTAGAGATATTGATGCTGAACTTGCTGAAGATTATTCAGAATTCTTGGAATGATTATTTTCCTTTACGGTTTTCCGTTTTATAAATTTGATTTTGAACATTATTTTTGAGTTATGAAAGAGTTCAAAATTGAATCGCAGGCGAGCCTTATTTTAGAAGTAATAAAAGCTTTGAAGTATAATACTTCTGGGATAGGATTGAGAACAATTTACGATATTAAAATTGAGAGACTTTCTTATGAGAACTGTAGAATTACATTTATAGCAAAGGAAGGTAAAGAAATAAATCCTACAGACTTTTTTTATCTAGGTTTAGATATTAATCGATAACAGTTATATCTTTGAGAAATGGAAAATGAAGAGTTAGAAAGGCAGATACTAGAGATAGTTACGAAAAAGCATGATGAAACAGGCGGGAATAATGGAAATGGTTTTGGTGACTTTGACCATATTCTAAAAATGTCAATCGAAGATAGGAACTCATTCATAAAACGTTTGGTTGATGAAAAGAAAATTGCAATCAGAATGGGACCAAATGCGAGGATGATTATGTTGCCAAAAAATTAAGGAGTCAAAAATGATTCCTTTTTCTTTTAAAAGATATTACCGAAGTCTGGAAAATGATACTTTGTTTATATTTGTAAAAACTTAAGCTATGATTAATAGAATTATATTGATTGGTAATGGATTTGATCTTGCACATGGTATCCCTACATCGTATTGGGATTTTATGCATAATTATTGGATGAAATCTTTTACTGATTATTACAATTTACGTGGGGAATTGTACAAATGCGAAGAATTTGAGACGATTAAGGAAATTCCTAAAAGTTATTTTAAGGATCACAAAGAATTTATAGCATATTTAACTACTTATACAGACTCACATAAAAAATTAAACAATTTTTTCTTTAAACTGTCAAAGCACCTTTTGAAATGGGATTGGGTAGATGTAGAAACAGCTTATTATAATGAATTACTATTCTGTAAACCGCCAATACGTACAAGACAGCAAGATATAGTTAAATTAAATAAAGATTTTGAAAAAGTTAAAGATTTACTTGAAAAGTATTTGACTAAAGTTGTTGACGAAACAATTATTAACAGGCAAATTATTACAGCAGTAAAATCAATTATTAGGGAGGATTTATTTTTAAATGATTTATCTGAAAATGGACTAAGTCAAATAACAGACGAAATATATGGCAGGATAAAACCTTTTATTGGTCCTGAACCTGACAAAAATATTGATCCTTATTACCTGACTAAATTTGAAAAAGAGATTTTGAAAGACCATATCAATTTTGAATTTGACAAGAAATATTTGTTTAAATATCTTCGAAATAAAAGTATAACTAATGATATTTATATGCCTATAAATTTCTTGACATTCAATTATACTAATATTGAAGATAACTATTTAGACGAGGAAAATGATGATTCCGTAATACACATTCATGGTCAACTAAATTCTGAAAATAATCCTATAATTTTTGGGTATGGTGATGAGCTTGATGATAGTTATAAAGAAATTGAAAAGCTAAATAATAATCATTTTTTAGATAATGTAAAATCTATTAATTACGCTAATACCAATAATTACAAGCGGTTACTTGAATTGGTTAATTCGGGATTGTTTCAAGTCTATGTCTTAGGTCATTCATGTGGTAATTCGGATAGAACTCTTCTTAATACAATATTTGAGCATGATAACTGTGTATCAATAAAACCATTTTTTTATCAGGAGACTGAGGTAAAAGATGATTATTTAAAAATATATAAAAATATTTCAAGAAACTTTAATGACAAAGCTAAACTGAGAGATAGAGTAGTGAACAAGCAATTGTGTCGACCCATGATTTCATTAGATATTCAAAAAGCTGTAAAAGAGAAAAAATGAAACTAAAGGCTATTATTCGAGAAGATGTAAAACCTTCAGATAAAAAAATTATAGTGGAGTTTTACGGTGATGATAAAAACCAGCATTTTGAAGTCAAATGTTTATTCAGTCCGTTTTATTTGGAAATGAAAAAGTGGGAATCATGGATTCTCAATATCAAGATGGAAAGTGAAATTTTCACAGAACCTAAAACTGGAGCTAAGTCGTACTTCACGCATCTTTTGTGTAAAAAAGCTGAATTAGTTGATTCGCCTTACATAAAAGATAAAGATTCGCAACCTCTCGGAGAAAATGATAAGTAGATATTTTACCCATATCCAAATATCACTAAATGTCTTATGTAACTTGTAGCTTCAATTGAGTTACATTCATTAGCATCCATATCTCGAACTATTTTAGCCCTGATTTCTTGAACATGATGAAAGTTTTCTTCCGGACCTTCAAGCTTATCGAACATTTCAAAAAACTCTTTTCGTAAAACTTCCTTTTTTTCCGTCTCGTTTCTGTCGGATGCACCCCAATATTTCCACATTTTTTCTGTGAGAAATTTAATATTCATTTTCCAATCTTTATAACCCATAAAGTAAATTTAATAATTCTACAAATATAAACGTATAGAACGACAAATCTTGACGTAAAAAAACAACCCCGCAATCGCGAGGCTTGTTAAAACTTATATGAATGAAATGTGTTCTGCCATATTTTAATTTTAATGAATGTCTACAGATGTTTTTAATCTATATATATCAATTATCTATCTTGGGGTGTTTGCTACATAAATTTTTCTATATTTTGACATTAAACGGATATAATAAATGGCAATTCCACCCATAGTTATAAAACATATATATATAAAAATAGCTATTATTAGAAAAATGTTTTTTTCTGTTTGTTCATCAGGATTAAAAAAAGATGACCTTTTGATAAATGAAATATTTATACTATCATTAATTTTGTAGACATCATCATCAGCTATTTCTGTATTTTGTTTAACAAGTTTGAGAATGATCTTTTCGGCTATATCATCGAGTGAACTTCGGTCATGATAATAGAGAGAATCGTGGTATACTATATTTAAACTATCACTACTTCTAGAAAAATAATATGGTTTACTAGCTTGTATGCTATCTAGTAGTTTTAATTCAGATTTTTTTCTTAACTTATTTTTCCTCTCATTAAGTTTTTTATTTTTGACGAGCACCTTATCGTCCTCCAGTCTTTTGTTATTTATAATGTAAAGTTTTTCGTATCTATATGTCTTCCTTCTCAATGAGTCTTCTTTAGTTCTCACAACAACCTCAGTAGATTTTGTATATTTAGGTTTAAATATTCTATCAGCAAGATTTTCATTAGTAAAAACTATCATCGAAGTAAATAGAGTTAGAACAAATATTGATAAAATAAGCATTCCCCAGTAATCTTTAACTTTATTTTCAGCTAAAATAAGTACTTCTTTATTTACATTTAAAATTCTCTGCTGAGCAATGTATCCAACTTGATTTGCTTCGTAAAATGCATCAAACGTTATGAAATCTGAACTCATTAAATTATCTACTTTAAAATTAAGTACAGATGAATCGTGCTCAAGATTGCAGTTCAAAAGGCTGGTTTTATTTGTTACTTTATATTTTCTCCATATTCCATCAATATCCTTTATTTTTATATTCAAAGGAACTACAATGTCATCTGGTGAAATATCACCGTCTCCAGTTACTATAAATGTTCCAGATAAATAATATAGAAAATTTGAAATTTCATGATTATCAATTAATACTTTCAGCGGACTAAATCCAGAGGGTTTAATCGTATTAACTGCATAATTCTTTCTTATAATTAAGATTATGGTTTTTCTTCTAATCCTTTGCCAAAATGCAAACGCTAAAATCACTGAAACAACAATACCTATAATTCCTATCCAGTCACTTGTAGAAAATTGATTCATTTAGTTTTTTCTCAAAATTAATAAATTTTATTATTTATATCAAGTGGATTACTACTACTAAAAAAGAGTATTAATTAGATACTCTTTTTATCATAAATTTAAGAGAAAACCTTTTTAAACTTTTCTGTTTTTACTTTTCTGTCTTCAGCATGATTCGGTATCTTTTCGGTGTCAGGATTTCCGATATTAATCCCTCGTGAAATTTTCAGTCCTTGATCTTTGTCAGCATAAGAGTTTAATTTTTTCATTTGCCAATACCAAAGCGCTGCAATTAAAGAGTCAGCTTCATTCAATAGAAGATCTGGATTTTCAACATAATCAACATTTAATCCTAAAACTTCCTGAACATATTTTGTAAGTCCCCAATAATTTGATAATCCAGTTATCTGAAAAATTCCCCGGCCCCGATACTTCCAGCCATCACCAAAAGTTTTATTTCCGAGGTTCTTTAAACCCCAAGAACCACCATATAAAATATTTGCAAGCATTTCTTGGTTAGCTAATTGTGTTCTGATTCTTCCTAACTTTCGTGCATCAACCTCAGAAATTCTATGTCTCCCAAATTTAGAAAGAAGAGCTTCAACTGAATAATTTAGATTTTCCACTCTCGGTTTTAAATTGCTTTCGTGTGCCGCCTGACCGAAAAAATGAGCTAGTCTTAAAGGAGTATTCACAGCAAATTTTGTAAACAAATTTTGATATTTTGCACTTAATGGGTGCTTCGCTAAAGGGTCTGTATTTTTCATTTTTTAAAATATTTATAGATGAAAAAGATGAAGATTAAAAATATCAGAACGAATGTGATTAAAATCCATAGCCCTGCTTGCAAGCCTTTAACCTTTATTTCCTTTGTTTTATTTTTTACTTCCTTGAATCGCTCTTTAACATTATTTTCTTCAACAATGTTTTCGGAAAATTGCTTGAACTTTTCAACTAACGATTCTGATTTTTTTTCAGTTTTTACTTCAATTGATTTCAAAGCTTTTGATCTGAAGATAACATTCGCGTTCCCGGTAACTTTAAAACTTTGCAAAGTATCACCGTTTTCAATGTTGAAGATTTCAAGCGGCTTATCAATCTCAGACGTACCAACAATGTTAATTTCTGTCTGTGATTCTTTTTTTAGATCGGTTGACTTTTTTTCAGAAATAACTTCTTTCTCCTGGCTTTTGCTTTCATTCTGAATGCTGTCTTTTTTAGAATCAACTTTGATAAATTCTTTTTGAATTTCTGAGTTTTTTAAGACCTGCTTAGTTTTGCAGCCCATCATTAGAAGGGCTGCCAACATTATCATTAACGCTTTCATTTGCTTGTTTTTTGTAGTTAGATAATAGTTCTTGTAGAACATCTTCTTTTTTTTCTAGAATCTCAAGAACCTGAATCATTGAAGCATCTAATTTTCTCCTTTGCTTCTCATCACCTTTTTCATGTACAGACTTTGCTTCTGTAAAAACTAAAGCAACTGCAGCCAATAATGAGACAACCGGAATTGCTGAAATTGGAAACTCAAAAAAATATGATATTGGTACTATTGCATCGAAAATAAATGCAAAAACAAGCATTCCAAAATATTGATTAAACTTCGAAACACTCCTTTTATAGCCTTCAGAACTTCTTACTTCACCTACTTGTTTGGCTTTTCTAATTCCAAAAAAGAAATCAATAATCATCGCCAATAATACGGCGCACCAAAGAATACCTATAACTATTAATTTCATAGTTATCGCAGCGTAATCTTCTTTTAAAAATTCTAAAATCATAATTTATATTGTTAAATTATATTGGTTCCGTTAACATTATTTTTGAAAATGTCACTGTCTTGATCTCTGTAAAATTCTACCCAAGTAGCACTCCCAAGACTTGTAACATTGCTTCCGCCATCAAAATAAATTATTGGACTTAAAGAAGCTGAGCCGTTCAATATTCTTAAGGTTGCGCCTCGTGGCATATTTTCGACACGAATGTTTTGAAAATTGTTTCCTTTACAGGTAATTGTTGCGAATCGAACATTTGGAAAATCATCAAAATCAAAAGTCAAATCATTTGCGCTATTCTTATAAATCACCTCGGCGAACGTATCATTTACTCGTGCCTGTGCGATTTCTTCTGCCTGACCAAAAGGCACAGCATCGTCAGGTTGTGAAGCAAAAGGAACTTTTGGAGATGCCGTATAAGTTTTAATTCCGGTAATAATTTGATTACTGAAAAAAGTAACAAAATTACTTGATGTCCAACTTGTAGTCGCCAAGTTTGAATCAAAGCCAATGCTGTTTCTAATGTAAGGACTATCTGGTGAGCCTCCAATAAAACCTATTCCTACAGCGTTATCTAAAGCATTGATTTTAGTTGCTAATTGCGTAGTTAAACTTGCTTGAGTAACGTATGTTGGTAAAGTTCCTTTTGTAACTGTAATTCCATTAGCATTTTGAGTAACATCTGTGATATAATTACCAGAACCATTTACCGTAATGGGCAAACTGAAAACGGTTCCGGTCAATGTCAATCCATTCCCTGCTGTATAAGTTGTATTTGTATTAGTTGCAGATAAAATTCCTGTTCCGTCAATAGTTAAGTTTGCTCCGACTTTTACACCTCCTAAAACTGTTGTACTAGCAATTTGGTTTTTACCCATATAATTAGCAGAAACATAAGTAAAAATGTCATTAGTACTATTATCTACATAATCCGCTAATTGCCCTAAATTGACAGCATGATATGCTAAAGTTCCCCAAGGTATTAAAGGGCTTTGGTTAAAAGTAATAGTATTCGTGAAAGTCTGTACACCGTTTAATGTTGCATAACCTGCTAATTGAGTGTTTAGACTTGATTGAGTTAAATAACTATTAGAATCTATAGAACCATCAGCTTTTAAAAATTGAACCGCTGTTCCACCTGTTTTTACAAATTTTTCAGAGGTGATATTCCCTAAAGGTGATATTACTACTTTATCAGTATCAGCGTCACCGAATTTTAAATCGTAATACAATTTATTAACTCCGAATTTAGTTACGGTTGATCCTGTAGATGATAGGTCTTGTCTTGTAAGTTTCCAATCTATCTGTGATAATTGAGTGTTATGATTATTATGTCCGTAGATAATTACTTCCATGATGGATCGACCATAATTCCCTTCGTCTGTAGCTGATTGTACATTGGCTGTTAGTCCGTTATTACCAATGTAATCAGCGAAATTTAGCTTTTTCCATCCAACACCGTGGCTTTGAAAATTTCTATTATATACTCTTAATTCTGATTTATCAGGTGTTAAATTATAATAATATGACAAATATATAGAGCCATAAGGATAGGCAATAAGCTGGTTAAAAGCTGTTCTGCTGGTCGCCTTAGGTGTTATTCTAACTTTCATATAATGCTCGCTACCTGCTGTAACTCCGTTTTCGTAAGAACCATTGAACGGCAACGCTGCATTCAATGTTTGCACTACAGGGGAATCCAAGTCTTTTGGCGTATTATATTCAGGATAAACCTGAACAGATGTTGCCACCGCACCGAATACTATTGTTCCTGTTGTAGCATTATAGGTAAACTGTAAAGCCCCAACTGGATTAGAAGACACATCTGTGCAAAGTGTTGTACCTGAATAAACTACAACTTGCGGTGGCTTAGCAACATTATTGGTAATGGTAAAAGTTTTATTATCTGTAGTGCTTAATGAATACTGCTCGACCCAATCAGGATTTACTTTCGGGTATGACTCGGAATTATGAATTTTCATATGTAGAGTCACCTGTACATCCCATTTCTTATCTGCTGCATACATTGCATTATCTATCGAGTTGATAAACAATTTTTTTCCACCAAATGCATTCGAAGGCATTAGAGTATCACCGTAAGATACAGCATCAGTAACTCCATAACCAGCCAATGTTGTTGGCTTTGATGCTAATGAAGCGAAAGTGTGAGTGTGATTAGGAATATCTCCAGCAACTAAAGCTCTAAATGTTGGATTTCCAGATCCAACAGCGGGACTTGCAAAAAATAAGTTTTGTGATTTTGGCGAAAGTAATGAAGGGTATTTTGTATCTAAATAGTTCAAATCAATTTTTAATGATACATCTCCAGTACCACTATCAATTCCAGTTTGAGTATCGATTTTTATTCCATTATTACCGTCTATTAATTTTGCTACTACTGCTTTTCCTGTAGTAGTTATATTGATATCATCACGGGTAATGGTTCCATCCTTAATTTGACTTCCTGTTAATTGACTTTTAGCCATAATAGTTTAATAATAATAAGTTGCTCTAATAATATCTCCAACTACCGGAATAGTTAACATTGTTATTGTTGCACCAGAAATAGTATAATCATTACCAGTACCAGGTTCTAACAATTGGCCGTTTAAATAAATCATTTCCTTTCCAGCTAACGGAACATTAGCTAAAGAAAACACCGCATTCGTACCATTAACTAATCCTGATGGCGACTCTCTAACAATGTAATTAGAAGGATTCATGACGGCAATATTACTTGCAGAAGTAACTCTACCATATGCGTCTACAGTTACATTATTATATGTTCCTACAGCGACACCTGATGTCAATAAATCTATTGTTGGATTACCAGCAACACCATTTCCGTTTGTAATGCCAATTCTTCCAGCAGTTCCAGCAATCGATCTGGCAACATTTGAATTTGTGGAAGTGTTCACATAAAAACCGGGTCCGCTAAATGATGCTAAGTTTGTTAAATTAGCATTAGAAGGTTGTGCTCCGATATCTGCTGGAGTAGCTGTTGTTCCAGCTGTAACACGTCCATATGCATCTACTGTAGTTTTGGTATATGTTCCAGCAGTAACACCAGTTGTGGCTAAATCAATATTATCAGCATTTGCAACGATTCGGCCAGCAGTACCAACTACATCAAGCGTGTTCCCATTTTTCACCATACCGGTACCTGCTGAAATCTGACCAGCACCAGAGAATTGTGCGAAAGTTAGTACGGTTGATCCAATTGTAATAGCGCCATCGGTTGAAAGCACCCAGCCACTATCGGCATTAACAGTACCTTCTTGAATAAGTATAAAAGTTCCGCTTTTTAATTCTTCTGCAGTATCAGCATCGCTAGCTCTAGTCCATGCTCCAGTTGCTGCAACGTAAATACCATTCGCAGCGCCCGCGGTCTGATTCTTTACCAAAACTCTGTTTCCTGCAACAACAGAAACACCGTCAATTGTTTGTGCGCCAGATAGTGTAATGTTTGCAGTAGTAGCAACTCTTGCAGCATCTTTAAATGACAATCCTGCTTGATTATTTTGTAGATCGACCAATCGAACTGCGTCATCTGGATTTGAAGGGGCTCCCAAATTTGTTAATTTGTTTCCGCCCATCGATTGATCTCCTGTAAACGTTACAGTCCCTGTTTTTTTAATGAAATCAGATCCTTCAGCTAATTTACTTGTATCAATTGCAGCTGCTGAATCTATGTCAGCATTGACAATTTTCAGATTTTCAATCTGTCTTTTTTTTATGAGTGTTGTAGACATTATTTATTGTTTTATATAGTCAATTATTAAATTATCTGTTGGTTCAGGTGGAATATTAAGTATAATCGTATTGTTGTTTTCAACGTAGTCATTATTTATTCCTATCTTTTGTCTAATTCCGTTTACATAAACCCTTGTGCTGTTAATTATAAAAATATCAGGAAGAGTGAAGGTTTTATTTATATTATTTTGAAGTCCGGTAAATGTTGAATTATTCTTGATTGATGAGTTAAAATGACTGGATTGATTAATGTATATTTTCAGATCTTCCCAATCATATTTCTTTGCTACTCCCTCTTGAGTAACAACAAATAGCGTTGGTACTGACGGTGATCCGTCGGGGTTAATAGCTGCTTCAGAACTCATTATTTAGCAATTGAAATTTTGATTATTATTTATTCTTTTTAGATCTGTACTGTTAAAAATTTTTCCGGTAAATATTCCCTCGATTACTTCGATACCTGTGTCATCCGGAACAAGACTGATATCCATGATGAAGCCACTTAAAAGAATCTTTACTTTCATTTCAGTAACTTATGTATATATAAACTTAAAGTTGTGGATGTTGGAACATAAACTAAATAGATAATGATCCACATCCAAAATGTGGGAAATCCTGCATTCAATTCAAGGATAAAAAGCAGATAGAGCCAAAACCCCAAGAAGCTTAAGAAATGAGAAAAACACAACAAACAACCACCAAGAATTTTATATAAAATCAGTTTATTTGTTGTCCCTGCTACGTCAAATTTTCTCAACATATTTTGCCATTTGAAAAGCAAATCGAAAATCTGATCTTTCTGAATTGACATGTAAAGGATAAATGCTAATGCAGCATTGCCTATTATGAACATTAAAGTGGTAACTATAAACATTCGCTGTAAATTTTAAATGATAAGTTTTTAATTTTTGTTTTGTCCGTTTTTTTCAATTCAACGCAGTGAATAACTCCGGGCGTGAAATCGTTAGGAATCTTTATTTCCTCATTTTGAATTGCATTTGAAACAATCTTTTTCTTTGCATTATTGAAGGTGAATTCAATAATGATTTCACCAGTAAAGTCTGCGATTATTCCAGTTGGAATACTTTGATCGCAACTACCATAACAACCTATAAATTCATCACATTTTAGCATGTTGTACATATTTTACATTCGCAATTATTGACTGTGATTTTCCCTATTATTCGGATGTCAAACGAAAGTAGGCTGCCAAATTTTAGGTTTTTCAGAATTGACAATCGATCTTCAGCTTTCAATTTTGGATATTCTGTCAGAATTATTTTACCGATGTTTGTAGAACTTGAAATGACAGAAATTGGAGTTGAGTTTTTTTCCTTAAAACTCCAAAGAACATTCAAAACGCATTTTTTTACATCAGCAACATTCAAATCCCTAGCATACATAATGAGTTTAAAATCTTGAGAAGTTTCTAAGGTTTTAGGTGCTGAAATATTGATTGTTTTATAAGTC
Organism: Chryseobacterium indoltheticum; assembly: GCF_003815915.1. Lineage (NCBI taxonomy): Bacteria > Pseudomonadati > Bacteroidota > Flavobacteriia > Flavobacteriales > Weeksellaceae > Chryseobacterium > Chryseobacterium indoltheticum. Next base: position 2,961,236 of record NZ_CP033929.1, on the reverse strand, counting down.
TCCTCACCATTTTCACGCAAATAGAAAAAAGCTCCGTTTTTGTCCGAAATTCCAACTTCGTCACCATAATAACTGATTAGTTTGCCTGTGATGTTATCAAGGAAAATACCCGTGAATCCTGCGTTAAGAAAAGGCAGTTCATTCAATAAATATTTTTTAATCTTATCCTCCATAGAAATAATCTCTTTGAGCACTTCTCAGTTTTTTAATAATGTTTTGAATATGATCCTGAATTTCCTTCTTGCTGAATGCGAATATTTTTGTTTGATATTTTTTTTCCAAATTTTGAACTTTGTCAAGATTTCGCTTTTCGTTGATCCCGATGACAACAGATTTTTCGCTTCTTGCAACTCTCAGGCTACGTTTTAAGTCTCCTGAATAATCCAAATTAACCTTGTCGGTTTTTAAACCTTGTATATCTCGCAATTCTTTATATCCATATTCAAGCTTCATCGTTTTTGTTCCCTTGAATGCTGAAGGCTTTATAAATACATCTTGTTTAACAATTGTAGGTTTAGTGCTGTAACTTTGAGCAATAATATTTCCGTCAGAATCTAATCCATCTGTGAAAATTCTCTTTCGAAATTTTCTTTCAAGTTCTGCTGCAGTTTCATCTAAAATTTTATCTTCCAAAATGTCAGGAAGATCTTTTTTGTATTGTTCGTACTTTCGTATTAATTTTTCATAACCATTAGACATTGGTAACTATTTTTGATTTATTGCAAACAAAGCAATCATCATTTTTAGTAATTAAATTTGGAATTGTTTCAATGAAAACATTCCATTTAGAATTGTATTCATTTAAAAGTTCTATCCTTTGGCTTTTAGCATCTTCTTGACCGTAGATAATAAATGGATTGATTCTGGAGCTGTTAATTCTTTCTTCGAGAGCATAAATTCTGGATTTCAGCCAAATCAGTAAACCGACAAAGTTTTTTGATTGTTGACAAAGTATCTGGGAATAATCGCATTCACATGAGAAAACTGCATTTATTCCAAAACCTTCTCTTTGAGTTTCAGAGGATCCGTTCCAACCTTTAACATAACCACAATCATTAGGAATGGTGCCGTTACAACCTAAAAGACATGTAAGTTCACTTGAATAAGTCTGAACACCTTCTAAAAGGATTTTTACATCGCTACCTTCAACAAAATAATCAGTAGCAAACTCGTTTACCTTCCCGCCGATCAGTGCAATGTTTAGAACCGATTCTTTTCCACTGTCAATAAATTTTAATTGTGCAGATGGGTGATCATTTACCGGGTAGATTCTTATTTTTTTTAGCCTGATCTTCTTTACACCCGAATTGCCTTGTTTGTGAATAACAATTCCCTTTTGGCCTGAAGCATTGTTGATATTTTGTGCTGAAAAATTACCTGTAATGACATCGTATGAGTTATTAGTTACTGATATTTTATTTGCGGATAAAACTGATATAAAATCGGTTTCAATATCTCTCAAAGCTAATCTTACGCAGTTTTTTAAAATCTTAAGCCCTGTATTATATTCTGCATTTGCAATATCATTAATTCGTACGATATCGATTTCGGGAGCGTCCATAAGATCATATCCGCTCGAACTATTGATAAACTGTTCTGCGCAAACATCTCTAACTGAAACTATACCTTCAAGACAAATCTGGCTCATTGAATTTTTTTTAAAACCTTTCCCCGAATAACGAGGAAAGGGAAATTAAGAAATAAGCATCTTCCTAATGGATGATATTTTTAAACTGCTACAGGACAAGTTGGCTCAATCAACTCACAACCTTCAAAATGGAAGATTCCATTAACGCCAGGCTTCGTACAAGAATCAGCCGGCATAAAGAACATATCCCATTCTAATTTGAATTGATACTTCCAAGTATCTGTACAGTCGTCGAATTTTGCGTTTAAATCCCACAATAGACCAGTCACAGGATCAACAATAGAACCTTTGTAGAATGTGTCTTTATTTTGGAAAGCTGTTTGTGGATTGAAATCACGGTCATCGGTTGCGAATCTTCCTGCATTTCTATTCCATGTTACGAACTTGAACATAGACGGGTCAAATGCGATTAGGTTTTCACCACCTGCGAATACTTGATTGATCAAACCATCATAAAAATAGTTATTCAATGAAGTTGCAGCACCTCTATTTACACCGTTTTGATCTATACCTCCAGCTGACTGCATAGATTGTGCAACGAAAACACTATCCCCTCCGATAACCATTGGTGTATTTGTCATCTGTGTATCAAGAAACACTTTCTCGATCAAAGCTTTTCCAAGTGGAGAAAATGCACCAGTTTTAGGGTCTGCCAGAATAGCTTTTTTCACGGTAGCAATTCCGTCAGGGAACTTACCAACGTTGGCAGCTAGAACTGTTAAAACTTCTAGAGCAAGTTTATTTCTCGCGGCTTGCATTTCGTTTGCAAAAACACCTAAATGCCACTCAGATAGAGTTACATTGTCTAAGTTTCTGTTATTATCCAATGTAATTTTGATAACATTTGAAGCTGTACATTTTCCTACTAGGAAATCTTTTTGCAACGGTTCAACTTCATTTCCGTCAACATCACATAAGTTTGTAGCACAAGATCCAGTAGAAGCACATACAGGAGGTAAATAGTTTAAAATCAACTTTCTTTTTTTACCGGCTTCTCGGCCAGTATCTTCAGCAGTGATTCTATTGTTCTGTCTTGCAGCTAACAAAATAGCTAGTAGAGCAGGATTTAGATAATTGGTTTTAGCGTAGTTTACTATAGTCCTTTGAATGGACTGATGGGCATTAGCGAATGACATCTTTAGAATTTTTTTTGATTAATAATTAAATTTCTAAAGGTTATTTAGGATACCTTAAATCCTACATGTCAAGTTTTTATGGCGTTTCCGACTATCGCCAACATTTGAACACCGGAGAGGATTTGAACCTCTCATTGTTCCTCTATTCACACGGTATTATTTCCCTTCAATTCCAGCAACTACACTGGCGAATGGCATATCTGTTCTATTTTGAAAATCAGTACTATTTCCTGCGCCGTTTCCTTTGTCAACATGATCAGTAGCATTTTCTTTCGACATATCTGTCTTGACCATACCTAATCCTTTGAAGAAGTTTTCGGCGTATGTTTTTGGAGTTAAAAGAGTGTTTTCGTTAAGCTGTGCAAATCTTTCAGGATTTTGCTTTTCTCTCAATTCAAGCTCTTTTTTCTCACGGTTCCATACTGGAGAATAGTTTGATTCAATGTTACTTTTTAAGGCTCCGATTTTAACAGCAGGATCTTCACCAATTAAAGGAAGTTCGTTAACTAGTTTTCCTAGATAAGACTCGATATGGAAACTGTCAAATTCTTTATCTTTTCCTGATAACTTTCCTTCATATTCTTCTTTAAGTTTATCAATCGTAGATTGTTGACTTTCAGAAAGAGTTTTCATCTGATTACGCAGATCTTCAGTTGAAGCATCTTTGTCTTTGTTCAAGAATTCAGCAAAAATCTGCAAAACTTCAGCATCTGATTTACCTGCTAAGTCACTGTCTTTAATCAGACCGTTTGAAAGTTTTTTAATGTTATTTTTTAGATTTCCTCCAAACTTTCCAGCTTCAGCTTTTAGTCTTTCAGGAAGAATTTCACTTTCAAAGTTCTGCATGAAAACTGGCTTTTTAGTTTCGAGAAAACCGTTGATGATTTCATCACCATTGAACTGATCTGCATCTTTCTCATCCTCCACAACTTGTACATCCTGTAGTCCTAGGGATGATAATAGTTTGATTAGGTTTGCTTGTGTTAATTTCATTTCTTATTTTTTTTTAATTGAAAATTTCTTGTTCTTACTGTAGAAGTCATCGAATGTTTTTTGATTACTGATGAAATGATTGACTTCTTTACCACTTTCATCAGCTTCTGAAATCAAAATTTCACCACGTTTTAAAACAGGTAAAGATTTTGATTTTGTTGGAGATGAAACAAAATCCTTAACTTCTAGAACTGGATTTTCTTCCACTGTTTTTTTTTCAGTTTCCTGCGTCTGTTTGGCCATTACTTCACGATTTTAGTAGTTGCGTCAAGGTTTTTAAGAATCTTTGCAGCAGTTCCGCTCAAATTAACGACCACGCCATTTACGTTTTTCACTTTTACAGTGCTGTCCTTAGAGAAATCTTCGTAAACAACCTGATCTGTCAAAGTTGGTTTAATAGGTTCGTCATGAATAGTTGGTTGAATCACATCAGTTACTAGAGGATTATCAAAATACGGTGCAAGCGTTTCTGTTTTTACAGGCTCTATAATTTCGGTAGCTTTGATATCTTCATTTTCTGATATGATTTGTTTACTATAAGGATTATGAATGTCCTCATTAGCAGTTGTTTCAGGTTCTGCTTTTATAGTCTGTGCTAAATCTCCACCAAATGCATCCGTCTGTAATTCTGGAGTATTGGGCGTAGCATTAGCAGTTGTTTCAGGGGCTTTTTTAGAATCCTGAGTCTGAGCTTTTGGTTGGGTTTGTTTAGCCATGATTTAAAGATTTTTATGATAAATAATCACTTGTAAAAATAAATTATTGAGTTACGACATCCTCGTCTTTTTTGCTTGAGTTACTTACAGGTATAGGCTTGAACAGCTCATCAACTTTAGTTCTAATCTCATCGAATGATTTTTCCAAAATAAAGTTCTGACCTAGATCGACCTCTATTTTATCAAGAATCATTGGAAGAGTTTGCGAGAATTGAATTTGCTCTGAAGATATTGTTTGCATTTGTGCAAGTTCAGCAGTTGAGAAAGCAAATAGAGGATCATTTAAAATGATGAATTTTGATTTCTTTTGCATCACATCATCGGAGCTGAAACGCTTGTTAACAAACTCACCGATCATCTTTCTTCGAATGAATATGGGAAGGTTAGCGGTTTGGGTCTCGTTAATTTCATTCAACAAATCCATTGCAGTTTTAATATTAAACTGTTGAGGTTTCACGAATGTGAATTCATAATCAGTTGGAAGTGTGACTCCATTATTGACCCGGACATTTCTATAACTGATAATATCCTTTATCGTATTGTAAATGAGGTTGTCAAAAATGTGAGTAGAAATACCAGATATGAACTGATATAGTTTTTCTTGGTCAACAACTTTAGCTGCACCGCTTTGCGCTTCCCTGATTAAAGTTAGATTAAGCGCATCTAATATTTTTTGAAATAATTTGTCAGTATTTTCTTGATGATAAGTGTTTATTGATACATCCGGATTTATAATTCTAATAGCCGGTTTATCCATGTCTTCTTTAGAAACCTCGAAGCGATCAGCTGGATTTATGCTGATATATTTTCGGCCTTTACATTTAGGACATTTTTCAAGAGTAACTCCGGTAGGATGTAAATCATCAATTGGGCATGGTACCTGTTTTTTTCCTTCTCCGTCACACTCAATACATTCGATGTTCATTTGCTGAATATAAGGATGTGAAGCCTCCTTGTCGATCATTTGTTTAGCAGAATAGTTTGAAACATATTCGTCAGCAACTGGCACAGCTTTGTTTAAAAATGATGAATAATAGCCGTCTGTTTCATAGCGACCTCCTAAGATGTTCGCAGGAATACGACCTAATAAATGTGCGAAATATCCATTCTCATTTTCAAGTTTCCATTTACCGGACTGCTCATCTTTAATGAATCGAATAATCACATTGGAATTAATCCAATAAATAAATTTGCGATCTCTACTATAAAATATAAAATCACCAGTGCTTGGCTTTCTAATAACATCCTTTATGCAAACGTAATCAACATTGATCTGAACTTCGCCTGTTGTTTCGTAACTTGGTTTTGATGGAATTCGGACGATATATCCATTAGGATCTTCAAGCATCAAACTTAAAATTCTGTTTGAAAATAGACCAATCAAATCAAATTCAAGAAATGATTTAGACCAAATATACTCATCATCATTTTTGTTAGGAAGTTGAATCGTATATTGACCATCGTTAAAAATTGCGCCTTTGATAATATCGGTGATTTGCAAGAACGGATCTCTTGTAAATGGCTTGTATTGTGATAGTCTCCAATTTCGAGTAACTTCACTTTCTCGTGGATGCCTTGATAATAGATAATTATCAAATATTTGTTGATAATCATCGATAAAGTCTTGATTATCAAATAACATTCCGCCTCTATCAAGTTTAAATTTTGGTCTTACACCTTTTGTGTGTAGAGATACAGATAAAAACACCCCGACCTCCTTTTTGGTGTCGGGTGTTTTGTTATCGTTGATAAAAGTAAGAACTTCAGAAAGATTCATAAATCTTTTTTAGATTACCATTTGCCTTTAATTTCTGGAATATCATTTAGATTAATGTCTGGTTGAACAAAGTCTAAAGGATCTCCTAAGAATTTAATTTTGCCTTGCTTGAATTCAAAAGCTCCGCCTTGTGTTTTTGCTTCATAGTTCAAGAAAACACTAAAAGTAGCAGGCATGCCCGCTGCAGAGTTTTTCTGTCTAGGAACTATGATACGTCCGTCAGACATAACAAGAACATAATTTAAAAGAGTCGAATGATCCCTTTTGTCTTTCCAGAATTCGTAATCCTTAAAAACAGTTTTTGACGCTTCAGTGATGGTAACAGCAATTCTATCTTGGAAAGTGATCTCCCTGCTTTCTACAAATTCAGCAGGTGGTCTACTATCTGAAAGTTTTCTTTCTGTTACTTGAGGATCTGCGAGAGTTACGTTAGCCAATTCATTACTAAAAACTAATCCGGGTTTAGTCGTTGCAGGATCAGTAGGAACAATAAGCTCTTTCAAAGCATCTTCTGTCAGTGGGTCGGGTAGAACTGTGCTGGCTTTATAAAAACCAATAGAGCGGATGTTTACATCTCTCTCTTCTAATTCGCAATTGCTTTCTTTTTCCTGTAGATCAAAATCAGTGCAATCCGTAGGTGTAATTGTTGCCATAGGTTATAATATTGTTATCAAACAAAAATACCGCAGGATATGCGGTATTGAAAGAAATAACTACTTGAGTTACTTACATGTTATAGGATCGCTTGATTATAGTTGCTATACCAAGGAAACGCTACACTGTTTGGTGAAACTATTTTCACCTCACCTGAAGATGTATAAATTTTCAATTGAACATTTACACTGTCAGCCCCGTTCCAGTCTCTGGTACCGATGTATTTACTCGGTTCCTTAAATCCATAAATAAATTGTTTGTTTAATGATATTGATGGTTGAGGATTTCCAACAGTGTGAGTTTCGGTTCGCTCAAACCAAATACCCGCACCAATAGAGCGGAATCTTACGTATAACTCAACCTTTATTATGTTTGATCCGTTTGCAGTCGCAATAAGACCATCAAATTTAAGCTGACCAACATAATGACTTCCTGAATCGGGTTTATATATTGTAATATAAACATTGGGTGCAGCTTCTACTTCGACCATGTCTGCACGTTTATAGCTTAAGACATTTGATTCGTAGGTATTTCCAAAAGAGTCTGATACTACAATTTTATATTTAGTAGTTCCTATAGATGAAACGCTATCTGATAAAGAATTTCCTATCTGATTTGCAATGAAAGTTGACCATGTTTGTCCATTATCAGTGCTTTTTAAAACTTTTGTTTCCGTAATAACATTATCCGGATCCGCTTTTACTATTTCAATAATAAAATTACAAGCATTCTGCGTACAAATCCTATCCTCGATGCCTTGATTATCCATCCACCTAACTGTGACGGACGGTTTTGTTGTTGAATCAGTATAATATACAGGAAGACTTACGTCTCCACTTTGACAAATCGTACTTATTTCCAGCTCATAATCTGATTTATCATCAAGATTGGTGATAGTGAAATTGTTTGTAGTTGGATTTGGTAAAAAATTAGTCCAGGTTTGTTCTGTTTTCTTACGATATCTTACAAAGAAAGACATGCCCTGCGTAAGAACGGGGCTTCCTACTGATATATTCCAGTTTTTAGGCATAATTATATTTTATAAGTTAATTTAAAAGTCAACATGTTATTTGTTGTATTTCCAGTCACAAAAAGATTTCCTTCTAGGTCTATGTAAATAGACACATTTTCGTAATCTTCATTAACTACTGTTGTTGGCACTCCCGGAGTATCTAATCTTAATACATACTCATCAATTAAATCATAGAAATCCTCTGGACCCATTGCTTGGAAGTTTAATTCGACTGTACCATCTGGGTATCTTCTAAAATCATAATAATTGACATCATTCCATCTTTCCTCCAAAACGGTGTACCTGAACGGTTGATAAGGCCTTTCAATTTCAGAGCTGCTAGTAATAAGAGAAGGTAGTAAGGCACAACCTCTAAATGTTGAGTATGTTGATGTAATACCTGAAGGTAATGAGGCACAATTAGTCATGCCATCACATAATTTGATTGGATTTTTACAGTCATCAAATTTTACAAAAATTCTATATTCGTTGAGTGGCATTTTATAATAAATAAAACTTGGAACATAGCCAAATGAATCAATTTTTATAGCAGCTACTATATGACATCCGATTGTTGATGTGTCAACATCTGTTACAGAAATAATATCATTCAGAGAATTAAAATAGTCTATCAATTCCTGATAAGTATCTCCGATTTTGCTCTTATCCTCTCTGTAATAATCTTGATCCTTTGTGCCGGAAGTAATTACGAAATAGTAACAATTCGTTATGCAATCTTCAATACAGGTAAAGTCATTTACTTTAGGAGCATTCTCTAGTTCTGTTTTGAATATCCACGAGTTAGAGCCTTGTATTTCATCCCGAGTAAAGGATTTTGCTCCTCTGTATATGTACTCAATGCCATCAACAAATATTCTACGACCAGAAAGAATACTTTCAATTTCTCTCATTTTCCAGTCAGGAAAAACCTCTAATCCAAAAACACTAAGCTTTTCAATATTTTCGGTTCTTTGAGGTTTGCCTAAGAATGTAATATTTCTTTTAATTTCCGATGGCTGTATTTGTAATTGTCCTTGAATGTAAAAGCTATTTTGATGAATCAAGGTTTGATCATTTCCGGGATAATTCAAAAGAGTTTTCGGATCTCCGTAATAAGCGTTTTTGACATTGTCAAAACAGTTGTAGGTGGCGGAAAGTCTTATTAATGGAAGTTGACATCCGTTTTCTTGCAAGAATTCAGTTGCGATGAGTGGTAGGTCAATTTTCACATCTTCACCTTTATAACAATATCCTACCTGTACGGTATCAAGACAATCAACGTATAAATAATAATTTCCTTCATTGTAATCAATTTCAAAACCTGAATCTTGAAGACCTTGACCAAATTGAAAGGTTTCACTATTTATCTTGATAAAACCCGCTTTACTAATAATCATCATAGCAAAGTCATCAATAACACCGTAACAGATTTTTGATGTTTTCAGTTTGCGGTAAGGCTCGGTAATTTTTGAATATAAAAGCAATCCGTTATTTCGTACAATAACTTTTAAAAGGAATAGTTCGATGTTTTCTTTATCAATTTGATCAAAATCCTTTAATTGAATATTGAAGTAATTCTGGTTAGCATTTGACACCGCAAAAAGTACTTTAAAGGAATCTGTAAGATCTGCAATAAATTCATCTCCGTCGTAGCTCATTAAGTGAACTTCGATAGAGTAGTTATTTTGAATTTGTTTTGGAAGAAATCCCTGTAAGCAAATATCTGAAGGTAACACAATTGGCTGGAAGTACAATTGCTCTTTGTAAGCGAGATTATACTGTTGTAATTGTGATAAGTTGTTTAATAATATCATTATGCTGTACCTTTTATTTTAATCCATCTACCTAATTTATCTGAAGCATCGAAGCTCAATTCTATTTCTTCAATTGTGCCTTCTTTGTAAAATTGACCCGCATTTAGTTTCACTTTCCTACCTATTGCGATATCTGAAGAACCATCGAAAACACCTAGTCTTATAAGTTCCGGAGTACAAAGCTGAATTTTTAATTCAAAGTTTTTATTCATCGGAGGATTGACACGAGGATCATCGATTTGATGAAACCGATCATATAGATTGCCCGTGAAATTAGCATCAAAGGCTAAAGGATAGTTAATGAGCTTGTTATTTTCGTTGTAATAATCATCATAATCGTAATCAAACTGGTGAATGCCTTTATAATTAATCCCTGTTGGATTATTAACCCCGTTTACCGGGGGCATATTGACATTAAACTGATAGTTCCATTTTACCTTTGCAGATCTTTTACTTTCACCGTCCCAAATCAAAAGCTTGGGCATTGTCAGAGTGTCGTTTTGAATGATGAGGTTATATTTGTACTCTCTCATTTTATTTCTCAAAGGAACAAGAAGCAGGTTTGCCAAACCTCCGGATATCGCAGCTGCTATCCAAATGTATTTTAATGATTCAGCAATGTAATCTTTCAGTATTCCATCTTGACGGAATCGTGCTGCAGCGAATGAGTTGACAATCTTATTTGACTCACCTTCTAGCATTGGATTTACTGGATTATTCCACTCAACAATATCATTAAATCGGCTTTTTGCGTCCATCGACATGTTGTCGAAAGCGTCGGTTGTGTAACCACAATTTGCATAAGCTCTTTTCTTTTCCTCATTCCAAGTATAACAGATACCTTCAACAATTAATGATCTATCATTTCCTGTAAAGTCAAAAATGTAATCATTGTACTGATCAAAGTCTTTTCTTGCGAAGTAAAGAGTATTATTTTTGATATACCATTTTGCATTAAAAACTGGCTTCAGCTCATTGAGAAACATGTCCAATGTCCACAAAGGTTTATTATCATCAATCCAATACGTTGTTGCATCCTCATATTTAACACCTTTTTTCACTTCGGCAGACATCATCACCATGTTGTAATAATCTGATGAAGGATCATAAAAAAGCGGTATTGATTGCGCCCCAACTTTAACACCGCATTTTGAGCAAACATTTGAAATGTAGTCGCGAACTAATGGCGCAGGATGTTCTCTGCCACAACCACCCGCCATGATCATATCTTCTTTCATTCTGTCCCACAACTCATCAGGCCGAATAGGTTTGTCGATCTTTTTGATCTTCTTAAATCCTAATGTTCTGAGAACTGCAATAATCGCATTGATTATGGTGATTATTAGCCAAATTACAGGATATAAGCTCGTGTAAGTAATTTGAGTTACCACGCCCTGAATAGCCATCCACGACCATAAAACGGTTAACAACCATGAAGGACGAAACTCATCGCAGTATGCTATTCTTGGGTGTTGGTAGGATCCGGAAAACATTCCAGAATGATTGTCGGCAATAAGAGTAGTTTGAATACATGTATAAACATCATCTTTTTGCTTCAACATTAAATCAATGGTACATGTGTCATCATCACAGTAGCTCAAACCATCATTTTTGATAATGAAATCTGAAAATACACCTCCATCAACTTGTAATCTAACTTCGATGCCGTTTAATGCAGCCGAAACATGATCATTAAGCCATTCTTTTATATAGATGTATGCTTTATTGACGAAGGTGATTTGATCGCTAGATCCTTTTTCTAAGTTCGATGTCGATTTTGCTTCAGCACCATTTTCCCTAAGTCTCCATGACAAATTTAGCTTATCAAGATTGTCGGAATCTTCAGTGAACTCAATCCAGTCATTATCTGGAATTAAACCGTTGACAATCTGCAACGTATTCGGATTTGTTCCTGTGTAATATATCGGTTGAGAAATATTCTGATGATACATCTGCAACTTCTTCAGGAATATTCTCATTTTCATAGATTACTTCTTTTTCTATTTAGCGTGTTAATTTCCTCTGTCATTGCCATAAATCCATTTCTGTCGATTGAAATACTGTTTGGGGTTCTTTCTTTAATAGCATTCTCAAGTCTTTCAATTTTATTTTCTAGCCTTGAAAAATCATAGGATTCTGAATTTGCAGAATTAATTGGTTGAATTTTACCCGGATTGAACTCTAAAGGTTTAAATACCTTACCAGCATTGATTTCCTCAAGAATTGCTTTGTTTTTCGCTGTCGCTTCGGCAGTAATAACACTTTCACCGTTTGAGATCCTTACTAAATTACTGTCGGAAGTACCGGTTCCTTTACCGTTGAATCCAATAACACCATCTTTAAATGCAGGAGTATCTTGCTGAAAACCTTTTACTGCTGCAAAACCTGTAGCCAATGCAGCTAAGACAATGGCAATACCTATTGGAGCCCCGATACCGCCAGACGCAGCTGCAGCTTCTGCAATCGCTAAGGCAATTGCTGAGGCTTGCATTAATAGATTGATACCAATCTGCTGTTTTGCAAATCGCTGTCTCGTTTTAACAGCTTTATCCAACCTTCGTTCTTCTTCTTGTAGAGCTTCGGCATTTCCACGATCTGCAATTTCTCTTGTTTGATCAACTCTTCTTTGTCGTATCTCAATTTCTCTTTCTGCTTGTTGCTCAAATGCAGAAACAATCATCTCAGCAGACTGAGCCGCTTGTTGAGCCATGTCATTATAACCTCTAACCCTTGCAGCTTGCAATTCCTTTAATCTTTCCGAATATTGCTCATCATCCATTTTGCCATCAGCAAAATCTTTTTTAAGGGTTTTTATTGCTTTTCCAATTTTACCAAATGCAGGCACCTCCATTCTTTCGCCCCATTTATCCTTAATTTGTCTAGCCAAATCATCAACTGCATTCTGTTGTTTATCGATTTCCTCCCTAGTTGATTTCCCATCAGCTACAAGCTTACCAAGTTTTTTATTGGCAGCATTATATTGGATATAAAGCGCTGCTGTTTCCTGTTTTCTAATTAGAACATCCTTTTCCTTACCTATTTTTTCTAACCGCTGAATTTCGGCTTTATCCTGCTTTTCGTTTTGCTGAACTTTATATCCGAATTCAAGCTTTTTTAAATCAGTCCATGCTGTTAATGCTCTGATTTGTAATTCTGCTTCCTTATCAACTCTTCTATTGAATTCGTCAATTTTAAGTCGTCTTATTCGATCATTGTATCGTAATGTGTCAGAATATTCTAAATGATGCTGTTTTAGTAAATTAGATTTGAGTTGACCAACAACAATTATATTACCTTGCTCTTCATGAGCAACAATTTGCTTAGTAAGTTGCTCTCGCTGTTTTCTATAAGTTTCAAGACGTTTGTTTTGATGATCTTCTAACTGAGCCAATTCATTTTCGAAAGTCTGGTCACGCAGAGAATACAGCTGATCATTTAATTCATTGAAATTTTTTATAGCTTCCTCAATCTCTTTTTTAGCACCGTCACTGATTTCGTTTGCGATTTCTGCGAGTTTAGCTTTTGATTGGGAAATGTTTGCGTTTTCTCCAGCTAAATTGGCAGCGAATTTGGCTTTTTCACCTGGTTCACCTTTTTTAGTTTGTAATGCAACAGCTTTTTTCTTGGAAGTATCAATTTCAATATTTGCAAGAACCTTTTCATGACTTTCCTTGTTTTTGGCTAAACGTAAATCAAGTCGGAACTTATTCTGATCAATTTCGTAGTCTTTACGATATCGTTCTTCAGCATCTGCTTTTCGCTTGTTCTCAAGTTCGGTGCGGAGTTTCTTTTCATTCTCAATCTCTTCGAAAGCTTTAGCTAAAGGAGATTTACCCTTCTTTTCTTTCTTTTTATCTTCAGTTGGTTTTATCGGAACTTTAATATCTGGCGCATATTCGTCGAACATAGCAACAAAATCTCCGGAACCAACAAGACCTAATGACTTACGCAGATCAAACCCTTGTTTAATAGCTCCGTCTTCCATAATTCCACCTTCTCGTTTTATCTTATCGTACATCAAATCAAATATTTTTTGATTATTTGATTTGATAGTGGAAATGCCCTGCTCAGCTAATTGTTGCTGCTTAGTTAATGAAGGGATTTCTACTAATAATTTATCTAAAGCTTTACTGGCTGAATTTAAACTAATACTAAAACTCAGAGTATCTTCATGTCCTCCATCAAAGGGATTTTTAAAAGATTCGAAAGCACCGAATTTACCGACTGCCTTTTTAGCTTCTGCAACAATTTCTCGTTGTCTTTTTAAGTTTCCTGCTGCTTTTTGAAAATCGTCTAAATATCCAGTTTGTCTCAATGCAGCAAGGAATGAAGGATCACTTAAATCCTCAGCTGTATCAGCGAATATCTTACCTTGCTTCTTGGCTATATTTTCCTTAATAGAAGTTTGTTGCGCTAAAGAAATTCTACGCTCATATGCTTTGTTAATTCCTTGTAACGTGTATAGGATATCTGCAGATGTTTTATTCTCCAAATTAAGATTGGCGACCAACTGTGGATATTTTGCATTTAATTCAGCAATAAGAATATTTCGAGATTGGTTTTCGCTGTTCAGGGAAGCGATTGCGCTGAATAAATTATTGACCTCTTGTTGTTCCTCACGTAATTGTTGTGCGGGGCTTTTCTCAATCATGTCATTAAATGCAGACAAGAGTTCATTAGCCAAATCAATCATATCTGACATGAAACCCTTACCACTTTTACCCATGTTGTACATCACGGAATCCCAAGTGTCACCCATGTTTGAAAGTTTTCCTTCTAAAGTAGTAGCCTGACCCGCCATACCACCAACAACGCCTTTCAACTCACCAAAGGATATGATAGCGTTTCTGATTGCTTCTTGATCTGTTTTTTTAACTTGCTTTTCAATGCCTTTGAAACTGAAAGTAACCATATCACCGCTAGTTTTGGCTTTGATACCGAATTCTTTCAATCGCTCGTATTCACCAGTTTGTGCATCGAGTAGGGCTTCAACATATTGATCAAATGATTTTCCTTGCGAGGCTGCAAGGTCTCCCATTTTTGTCAATTCCTCAGTAGTTGGATCAAAGCCTCTGTTTTTAAGCTTAATGAATGATGCTGTAAGTTCGTCAACACCGTAAGGAGTTTTAGCAGCAAATTGCTGTATTTTGTCGAATGCGCCTTGAGCCTTAACGGATGAACCATAAGCATTTTTTAATGTTTGGCTGTATCCTTCAAAACGCTTTGTCACTTCAAATATCTGTTGTCCTAATGATGCGATAGAAAGCGCACCGCCCACGACAGGAAGTAGCGAAGAAATTGCAGAACCAGCACCTGCTAACTGGCCTAAATTACCTAGGAATCCAGCAGCTCTATTTCTAGGAACTCTATTTAAACTGTCAAGTCTACTTTGTTCACGTGTGATGAGCTGTGAATATCTTCTTACGTCTGTTTCCGACGTTGCTTCTCTACGACGTCTATGAAGAAGATCAAGACGAGCATTGATGGTACCGATAAGACCAATCTCTCTTGTGAGTTGGTCATTTAAGTGTCGGTTGTTAAGTACATTATTTTCGAGACTCCTTGAATTTGTTTGAAGCAAAGTATTATTTCGCTCCATCAAGGATGCAATTCGACGGCGACGGTCTATTTCAGAAGAGGAAGTCCGGTCATATGCTTGAGCTAAACGTGCCTGTCTCTGACCAAGATGATTAATAGTCTCGGTTTGTCTGCGGAGTTGCGCTGTAAGTCTGTCGAGGTTGGCATCATCAACGTCAAATGCTATTCTGTGGATGATGTCTAAAATATCATCTGCCATACAGCAAAAATACCGCAGGAATTGCGGTATAAGAAGATAAAAGTAAGCGAGTTACTTACAGCTTTATGAAGACTTAGGCTTTGAGTTTTCATTTTTCCATGTAATAAATTCTTGAATATTTCTGTAACGGAAATAGAACTCATAGACTGAGCAATTCAGGATATAATCAGCTTTTTGCTGGTCACCGTCGGCAAGCTTCAATGCTAAACCGTTATAGTGATTGTACATTTCTTTTATTTTTGTTCCGACATGTTTAATGACATCGTCTGGAGCATTGTTTGCCTCTGACTTAAAGAACTCTCGGAAATTTCCTGTAAGAATTCGCTGTATGCCGGTGTAAGTTCCATTCCTATGGGCAAAAAAAAACTGTAAGCTTCGGGTTCAGCCAGAATCTTTTGAAGTTTCCATTCAGTCCAATGATTTTCGCATTTATCTGCTTGCTCTCGTTCGACAAAAGTATAGATCATGGCCATACGAAGGCTGGCATGTTCGTCGACTGGATATTTGGTTCTATACTTCAGATTGTTTGCGAGAATAGCGACATCAGTTATTTTTCTATCATTTACCGATTGAATCATTTTGTCACAGATTGCGTTAATAACTTCAGGTGTTATTCCTGCTGCAGAATATTGATTTTGAGCATTGGCAGCGATGTACCTGGACATGTGATAATTTGAAATGTTGACATAGGAATAATATCGTAAAGGTTCGGCGCCATCTACTAAAGTATTTCCATTAACGTCAAACATCTTACTTTCAAAGTCTAATTTAAATTCTGGATTGTCTTGGTATGTCATTTTCTTAATTTATTTTGTTGCGTGATAATTTGATCTTGCGAATTCTTGGAAATACTTCTGGAAGAAATATCTCATGTTGTCGAAGTGGTCCATTGCAAATGTTCCTCTATCTTTTTTCAGTTCATGTACATTCATTGACTTTTCGTCGATGGTTGCAACTTCACAATCGTTGATAGTTCCTTTACACCTCGGATGTATGAATAGATGAGGATAGTTATAAAACATTTGATTCATTAGAATACGGCTGTTTTCGTATGTTAAATTATATCCGTTCGGGTGCATCTGAGCATCAGATAAACCTAAATGTTTTTTTATCATAGAATATGCACTGTCATGTTTACTTTCATATCCGACCTCTCCTTGTTTTTTGCCAGAACTGTCACCGGTGACAAAGAAAGGACTGAACGGGTACTTTGCTTTGATTCTTTCACAGAATTCCCGCAGCACGACATTTCCTTCCATCTCATCAATCATGTGAATAAAACTGTCAGGCAATCCTTTTTGTGGTGACATCTGAAACATTTTTACAGTCATCGGATTTTTATTAAAGTCAAAGCTGAGATAAATAGGGTAGGACGGTATAAATGGTATTTCCCGAACATGCTTTTCTTTATCATAAGCATACAACCAAGGATCCTCATTTGGCATCTGTCCCCAAAGACCTTTCAAGTCAGAAGCAATTTTTGCTTCGTTTCCTCCATTATCCATTAACAACGTCTGTTTGTATTCTTCCTGATTGATAAATGGATTATCCAAATAAGTAGAATGGTTCAGGTATGTGTCCAGATTAAGGAACTGCTCTGATAGTTCATAGAGTCTTTCTTTATCAAATATTGTTTTTCTGATCCAGTGCAACTCATTGATGAACGTGTTAAAGGAAAGAATAAAACTGTTTTGAGTTTTAGGTGATCTTAAAGATTTATTAAGCGTGTCAAAATCATCAAAGGTCATTTGATCTGCTTCCTCAGCCCATATATGAGTTGGCTCAGCAATAGACTTTGTTTTATTATTATCATCGAGACCTTTTGCAATCGCTCTGTTTCCATTTCTGAGACAAACAAAGGAATAATCACTTTGATTAAACTTGAACTCATTCTCCCATCCCATCATTTTGACACAATCCTGAAATATTTTGAACTGTGAATCTTTAATGTGTGCAGACCATTTACGACAATACACCAAATACATGTATTCATCGGTCATCATTCGGGATAAAAGTAAGATTGCAATGTGTGTTGACTTTGAACCACCTCTTCCTCCGAAAAATATCATGTAACGATGAAACCGAATAAAAGCGTCCCGGAACTTGGGAGCAATCTTTTTCTTTGGTATCGCTAATTTCTTATTCGGAAGTTTCGTTTTCGTCATCATCGTCAATCAGTGTAACACCTGTTATCGTGGAAGCATCATTTAAATCAATTTCTTTTTTGTCACGCCACATCTGAGGATTTCGGTTCTTTAACCAGAAAATCTGAGCACCGGTATCTGGTGGGAAATAATCTTCGACTTCAATCAACTCAACTCTTTCAGTGGAACCTTCACCGTTTACAGTCGTTCGGAGCTTGATCGGAATAGTTCTTTTTTCTTTATGCCCGGTAGCTCTTTTGAACAATGATGCAGCGACCTTAACATCAGCTTCTTCTTTTCCCTTTTTTATGGCCTCCGAAAAATCAGGATAAGCTAACTTCCATTCATAGAATGTTGAGACAGCAATTTCAAAAATGCCCGCCATTTGCTCATCGGTTAGACCAAGGAGGCAAAAACCAACAACCTTTTTATCGTGATAGTTAGGATCGTATTTTGTTGGTCGGCCAAGTTTGTTTTCTTCGGACATATTTTTACTTTTTAATCTATTCGTTCTACCATTTCTGAAAGCCTTTCACCTTTGATCATTTTTAGTTCCGGATCAAAATCAAATCTCATCATGAAGGCTTCTTTTGCTTTACCTGTATCAAATGAAAGTGTAACATAAGCGTCCATGTTTTGAACCTTCTCAATTGATCTTTCCTCGATGTTTTTCTTAACATCTTTAACCTGTTGAATTTTCTCATCATCAGTCAGCTCTTGTTTAACAGCTTTCTCAATTTCTTTTTGGTCTTTTACCGGTTGATAAAAATCTTCAACATCCTGAAGGACCTCATTAGCTGTATCTGCATTAAAGTCTACTCCCAAATATTCAAGATCGTAATCAGTTAAACCTGCAGCAGTGTAATCAATATCAGGAACAAGGATTCTTAAAAGCTCATCATCGAAATCAGTACGTGACTTTGTTTGGAAAATATTTTGTTCTATTTCTGTTTTTTCGTCGAGATCTGTTTTTTCAACTTTTACATCATAGTCTGAATCTGGTGTACCATCATATTTGTAGATGATATCCATTGCTTGCAATCTCTTATGTCCATCCACACAGTTTGAGCTTCGTTCATTCCATATGATACCACCTAAAAAACCAACCTTCTTAAAATTTCTCTTAATCTGGTCAACCTGTTCTTTACTGTGATGCTTAGGATTGTAAGGTGCTTCTTTGATCTGGCTACGTTTTACAATAACCGTTTCACTTTCTTTAATTTTTTTCGTCATAATCAATTAGTAATTTTTCTGATAGGGGATAGGCGTTTAAAATTTTCTTTAAATCATTCGGGTAATATTTCCTTAGATAGACATAAACATCAATATCGAAATTAACTCCATTGCTTCGCTTATTTCCGTATTTGATAGGTTGAGGTAAATTGTTTCGTTTTATGTAGTCGATAACATCAGCATCTTTCCATAAACTAAGAGGGTAGACGTTGTTGGTTGTGGAAATTGCCTCTAACTCATATTGACGAAGTTTGATGTTTCTGGCCATGTTGTCGGCTTTCTTCTCTCCAATAAATGCGTACTTTAGACCTGTGCGAATTTTAATGGCGTTGATTGTATCAGCGAATTTTAGTTGGCGTATTTTTCGAGGCTGGCAGAATAAACCGTACTTATGAATTTTAGTCAGTGTCCAGTGTGGAACTTCTTCGAATGTGACGTTATCATATTTCTTCTTTGAGAATTCTATAAATCGGTTGATGTGCTCAAGATCTTTCACGAAGTACATGAAGACACACACCACCTCTTTAAATTCTTTACTCAATAAATCAAGTAAAGCAATGCTGTCTTTGCCTGCTGAATAAAAAAGGATAACACGATCAGCCCTTTCCTTGATCGTGTTAATAACCTCTTTTGAATGTTGTAGATGATTCATATTAACCACCTGCGAGACCAAAGGCAACCCTTATGTCTCTTCTTTTTTGATCTCTGGTACCGAACCCGGCTTGCTTGCCTCGTTCAACTTTACCACGATTCACTCTTGTTCTTACAGTACTTACACCTGTAACTCTGTTAATTAGATTTTTAATTGTACTTCTGACTCAGCTTTAAAATTTTAGGGTTAAACAATTATATATTTTTCTTTGAAACTACTTTACCGAGGGAATAAACCATTTGAGCTGTCAAATACATTTCTCCATTCTCTTCATACTCTATAAACTCACCATCTTCATCAACGATATACTCAATTTCAGCAGCTTTTACCTCAATGATGACTTCAGGTCTGTCAGCTTTATAACCGTTAAAAAACTGAATACGGTCTACCTGTTTAGGTTTAACATCTTCATCACCTTCAGCATTAAAATACTCGATGTACTTTTTTGAATTATTTGGTCTGATTTCTCGGAATTCTTCTTTCTTTTTACCGGAAAGAATTTGATCAAGAAAATCTTTTTTGATTTGTAGAGTTAATGTTTTCATTTCTTAATTTAATTTGTAGCGGGGGCTGGATTCGAACCAACGACCTTCACCAAGTCAAAGTGACAAGCTAACCTCTGCTCTACCCCGCGTTTTTATATTTTTCAATTATGTCAATTAGCATAAATCTATCATGTTTGAAACCTCTTGCGTATGCCATCATTTCTAAGTTGTCAAATCTTGCCTGACCGATCTTTTTGATGAGGTTCTTTTGATAAGGAATTAAGTTAGCGTGCAAATGCATGTTGCAGTAAATACACTGAGCATGAATATTGTCTAAATTATACCTTACACTGCCAAAATTACCCCGGTTATAGAAGTGACCTGCGTTGCACTGGTTTTTCGGCTTTCTTACCCCACATGAAATACAAATAAAGTCACCAAATTCATTAATTGAATCTCTTTTTCTCACGTAAGCATTAACTAATTCTTGAGCTTTTTCAATTAACCAACTAAGCTTTTTTGACTTGTATTTTTGTATGGTATTTGCCTCTAACACACTGACAAAAGTAGAGTAACCCAGAAGGTTTTCAAAGAGAAAACAGCCTGAGTTACTTACATGTATTACGCTATTTTAACAGTAATACAAAGTTGAAAATTCTCATTTTCATCAGTACCAAAGTTGAAATGTTTACCGATAAAATACCGTTGAATTTGCTCATCGGTTTGTTGTCCATTTACCGAGGTATCATAGTTATACTTTGAATCTTTGAAAATTACAGTTACTTTTTTCATCTCTTAAAATTTAAATATTCGGGACCAAAAACCTTTCTTTTTAACTTCGGCATTTTGCAGCATCATCTTCTCAAACTTTGAATGATTATTTTCAATCCATATCGTAAGTCGATCTAAAGCCTGATCGTCACTACATGTTTTTATCTGGTTGTAAATTTCTTTTCGAGGCACCTCGCTTGTTGCTTCACAAAATTCGAGATAAGCCCAGTAAGCGTCTGCCCGCATTTTACTTAAGTTGATTTTGTCTTCTTTCATGTTATTTTATTTTTGAATCTGCTTGTTTTATTAGTTTTTTAGCTTGAGAAACGATATTAATTAGGTCTTCTAGTTTCAAAGCTTTTAATGTTTGAATATCACCGGTTATATTATTATGTGATGTAATCCAAAATCTCTCTTTTGTGTATTTGCCACCTTTTTTACCGAATCTTCTGAATGTTATTGAAAAGCTTTTAATTACCTTTTTTTCAACAGCGGTAAATTCTGATTCTTCATTTGCTGATATTTTCATTTTTCTAAATTATTGATTAATCTTAACGATGTTTTGATTTTGTATGTGCAAATCTAAATATTAATTTGATTAAATCCAAATTTAATTTTGATTGCATTGTTGTTTATCAAAACAATGTTTTGATTTCGTATATTTGTAAAAAAAGGAATGGAGTTACTTAGATTAAAAGAAGTCTTAAATGAAAAAGGTATTGAAAGTAAAGATTTAGCAGTTTTAATAGGTGTTACACCGACCACTATATCAAACATTAATAAAGGAAATACGTTTCCAAAACCAGAGACGTTAAAACAAATAGCTGAGGTGTTAGATGTAGATATTCGTGATTTATTTTATTCAACAAAGAAAAGCGAAATGGAAACTATTTATAAAAAAGACGAGAACGGAAAAGAAATTGTAATTGGATTTCTAAAAAAGTAAGCCATCTGCTGTAGGTGGCTTTTTGTTATATTTGTGTAAACTAATAATTTATGAGGATTAATAATAGAGTTTTACTGCTGATAGGGTGTGGGTCTGCTGTTTTTATGGCAATTGTTCTATATTGTAATTACATGTATGCCAGTTCTTTAAAAAAGACTGGAGATGTCGAACCAGGAGTTTTTGGGGATATGTTTGGAGCTTCTAATGCTTTATTCACAGGATTGTCATTTGTTTTTCTTATCATAACTATACTTTTACAGAGGCAGGATATAAATGATCAACAGAAGGAGCTGGATAGACAAAATAAGGTAATGTCTACACAAAATTTTGAAACTACTTTCTTCAATATGATTAATGTTCATCACGAAATTGTTAACTCAATGCAATTAACACACAATTCAACAACAGTGGAAAAAGCAAGAGGTGTGTTTTTGTACTTATTTTCTGTTATTTACGAGAAATTAGATAGTGAAGGAAATAATTTTTCCAGAGTTTATCTAAGGTATTATCTGCCACTTAATTATCATTTGGATCATTATTACAGTAATTTGTATGAGATAATCAAATATATTGATGAATCTGACATACTAACTTTTAATCTTAAGGAAAGATATACATCAATTTTAAGAAGCCAGTTATCTGAACATGAAAAGTTGATGATATTTTATAGAATTTTATATTATAAAGATTCCTACTTTAAAGTCTTATTGGAAAGATACGATATCTTAAAAAATTATAACTACGATTCTATAGTACCAGAACCTTTGACTAAAGGATACAATCCACATGATCATATAAGTTAATACTATTCACTAATGTACAAAATATAAAAGTAAAATTATCCGTATAAATACTGAATCTTGAGTTATATTTTTTTCCTAATTATGTGAAAATAAATAAATATGAGCAATCAACAATTAGATGATTTAAATCAGGAAAGAGCTGATAGAGAATTAGCAGATTTGTTAGGAATCAATTATGACGAATTATCAGAACTTGAATATACACATGGTACCGATGAAAGCAATGAAGGTATGGTTTACTCAAATTATGTCGAGTTCAATCCCGAAGTAGGAAAAGAAATTTTAAAAAAAATTAATCTTGATTCGAATAATACTTTTTACTACAATGCAGATTAAATTAAAGCGGTACCACTGGTGCCGCTTTAATTTTTATGAAGTACCTAACGACTTATAAATTTTCTTTACTTCAAATTTAAGTTGACCACCCATACCTCGCCATTTGAGGATGTTTTCTAAAATGAATGGTTCGGTTTTCAAATCTGAAATTTTAATCAACTTATAGCAGCTTTCCCAGTTTTGATTTTTAAAATCTTTGCTAATTTCGAATAGGTAGATTTCTCCTAAAACTTTACGCAGTCTGTATGGAATGTCGTACTCAGAAAGAAATTTTTCAGCATCCGGCAAACCGGCAGAATCATGTATTTTAGATTCTACCTGCTCTCTGTATTTTCTTACAGTTTCTAATGCTTTTAAATATTCTTCTCTTGTGATCATTATCCAAATTTAGAGAATTATATCTTCTGTCGAAAAGGAGGTCTTATTTTTTAGAGGAAAATAAAAAGATGTTGAAGTAAAAAAAAGAAAGAGCCCCCGACTGACTCCCTGTTTAATTCAAATTACCCTATTTCTCAACAGGAACCCACATAGGGAATGGTCTTCTGTAGAAAATCTTCTTGCCGTTGATAACTCGACTTTTTCTGAAGATTAATTCACATAATACACCGTCTCTAATCTCTTGTTTAGCCATATGTATAGAATTAATGGAGGATTTGTTGAACCTATTGGCGAAGCAACCCCCTGCTTACTCTAGGCATTATCCGATGGGATAATTAAAGTCCTCCTTATCGGGATAGGGAGGACTTATTTTGTATATAGATAGTATTCACTAATTCAATTATTTTTAGCAATTTCTTAAAAAGAAATGTCTTAAGTGTTTAATTGTTTTACTTTTTTGTTGTTCATAGTGGTTTTTTCATTAACTAACAACAGTGAATTTTACAAATTTTATCAAGATTTGCTATCTAAATACTTTAAATTCTATACGTCCGTTGAGATTAGAGACAATGCAAATATATGAATTATTTAATAAGTCTGTCAAATTATTGGCAGACTTAATTTTTTAACATGCCAGTGTAAACTTGCGTATAATTACCTATTTTAAATTGTTTTTTAGACAGTAAGATGTCAGCTTAAATTACCAATCATTCATTTCATTAATATCGTCATCTGATTGTCGTTGCAACTCTTCATCATACAAATCCTCTTCGGCATCTTCATCTTCCCAACTATTCTTGCAGTTTTGGCAAAATCCTAATTGCATTTCCTGCGAATTAAGTCCTATCTGGCATTTTGGACAGAAGCTGTATTTTTTCATAATTATCTTTTCTTTTTACGTGATTTGGGTCTTTTAGCATTGTTACACTTTCTCTGTTTTTTGCCTGAGTGGAACGGATTTTCTGTTAGTGAAGCT
Source organism: Chryseobacterium indoltheticum (assembly GCF_003815915.1). Taxonomy (NCBI): domain Bacteria; kingdom Pseudomonadati; phylum Bacteroidota; class Flavobacteriia; order Flavobacteriales; family Weeksellaceae; genus Chryseobacterium; species Chryseobacterium indoltheticum. The sequence continues at coordinate 2,936,965 of NZ_CP033929.1, read as the reverse complement.
TTAGCGGTCATCATTCGCTGTAATTCTTCACTTTCTTCTTGATTAAATTCTTTCATAATTATTTTTTGTTTTTTTTAATTTTTTCGATTGTTTCACATATAGTCCATGTGATTATTACACAGGATGCGCATATTGCTAATACTGAAAATTCTGTCATATTTTATTTTTCAAAATTCCAAAAAGAAAGCTTTCCTTTCACATTAAAAATAGGTTTGTCGTAGAGAATTGCATTTTCTAAAACCCAATTATAGATTGGTTTGCCAATTGGCTCTTCTCCAGTTTCATCACATTCATACATAAATGTTTTATCAGCCCAAATACTCTCATGATTAATCACGCAGTCAACAATAATAACTTCGCCAATAATGGCTGATGTGATATTTAATTCCTCTGTAAACCCTCTGTCAGGATGCCAAATTCCATTTTCAAAAAGCAAAGCAGTTTGTTGTGTTGTAAAATCAACTTCTTCGACAATTTTTGCCGATGCATGAATGAAAATCCTACCTCTGAAATTTGTTTTCCAAGTTCTGTTTTCAATGTCTTTAATTCCGTAAGCAATGATACTTGCCCAAGGCTGTTTTATTGATAATGCTTTCATAAAATTAAATTTTAAAAACTCCTCTTTTAAATAGTTCATAAACAATATCCGCTTCGTGAAAAGCATCATCAGCACCTCTGTGAGATTCGATGTAACCAGTTTTACCGAAAAAGAATTCGTAAGCTTCAGGAACTTTCGGCCATTTGAAACCTCTGTTGCCTGTCAGTTGGCAAATGTTGGTTGAGAGCTTCATCGGGCAGTCCAATTTCTTCGGGAATACAAAGCCTCGATGTTCCATAAATCCAAAGTCAAAAGTATTATTGAAGGCTGTACAACCGAATTTGTAAGCGTGCAGGATCTGCTGAATTTCAGGCTTGAGAATATCCAGACATTTCGAGGTTCGGACATCTTCTACAGTGAGACTTGAATTTTTTACGATCCAAGAGTTTTCAACCTCAGCTCTGGTAATTCCTTTTTCGTGCGTAACCTGATCAAAAATGATTTTCTTATTTCCGTTTGACAAATCAAGTTCAACAATTCCAACTTCAACAATCTTTCCGCCCGCTTTTAGAAATCCGGTTGTTTCGATGTCTATGATTGCTATTTTTTCCATTTAATTAGTTTTTAATTTTAACCATCCGAATGCAATTTGCTTTTCAATTGATAAGTTTACCCAATCTACAGCATAGCCTAATAATCTTAATTCATCCTTCCAAGCATCAGGATTAGCATCAAAATTGAAGTGATCACAATCTCTAAATCCTAATTTTTTAGCATCTTCATCTGTCATTGATGAAATAGGTTTAAGTTCTAACGCCGTATGTTCGGTAACTGGAATCCAATTATTACATTCAATTCCTTTTAAACTTACAGATACTAATTGTGTATGAATAATATCGTTTCCGTTTTCAGACTTGAAACAATCTGATTCAATAATCATGTTTTGCCCTAAATGTTGAGCATAAAATTTTAATCTGTTTTCTAATGTATTTTCCATATTTCAATTTTAGTGTCTACCTCTTTTTAGATTATTTCCGTTGCCGTTGATAATTCCAAGCAGTCGACAATTGTGCTCGTTGTTTAGAATTGTTGTGTACTTTCCGTCTTCAGCTTTTTCAAGCCTTAAGTACAGATCGCTGTCTTTTACGAGTGGTAATGTTCTCAAAGTGTTATGATATCCTTCGGCTTGGTAAAGCGTATCATTTTTTACTTTAGGAGAATTGGTATAATTCCCTGCTTCATTTAAATTTCTGGTGTAACCTGCGTTATTTTGTCGCCAGAAATAAAAACTTTTGTCATCTGCTTTTGTATGATACACTGAGATCAGTACAAAATTTAAAATCTTTTTGTCCATTTTTTATATTTCTTTTATTAGTTTCAACCCCTTTTTAGTAATCACGTATTGACTGAAGGTGATTTTAATTATCAGTCCAGCTGTTTTAAGCTCGTAAAGAGAATAGCTGTCTAATTTTTCGTTCCTTACTATCATTTCCAATTTATCTTTCATTGTGTTATGTATTGTTTTTTATATTCTTCCAGTGCTCAATCCATTCACTTTCCGACAAACTTTTCAACTGTGCTTTTTCGATATATGTTTTTACAAACAATTCTTTGAAAGCAAGTAGAACGTCTCTTTTTATTATTTTTTTGCTATTCGCCAAATGAACTTCAGTGCTTCTAATTTCGTCTTCAAAAACCTCGGGTTTGAAGGTTTGTAAGAAAATTTCAATGAAAGCAATATTTACAACTTTGTAGTTTGGTCTAAGCATGTCATAAAAAATTGTAGTTCCTAACACGAAACCTCTAATCTGAAGTCGCTGATATTCTTCTTTTAAAAATTTTCGATTTTGAGCTTCTTTTTGCTCTTGAGTAGACTCTTGCACTGGAGGCATGAGAAATGCTTTTAATTCAGCTTTTCCTTTCTCATATAGCTTATTTTTACTGCGGTATCTGATGTAAGCTGTTTCAATTTCGATGAGATTTTTAGAATCTATCCTAGAAAATAATTTCAACGGTTTTTCGAAGTCTTCACCATTCGGACGTTGTTCTATGGTTGTGAGTTCATCACGAGGAACCAAATCCAGGGCGTCTAAGAATTCTTGAGGTGTAAGTCTGCTTTTCTTTGCAAAATCTTTTATTTTTTGCTTGTTTAAACTTCCGTCGCTATTCGGATCGTCGAAATCAGGATTTTCTAGATTTGGATTTATGAAATTTAGAACCTGAAGTGCAAAAACTTCTTGAGTAAGATCGTCACAGGATTTCAGCATCGGCTGTGAAATCTCCGCTTTGACTATTGCCGGAAGAGAGCTTTGCAAGGTGGCGGGCAATAGCTGTAGTAGCGGATGTTTTCCCGGATGTTGCATTGCTACTTGCAGCTGTTGTTTTTGTAAATCCGTTGTTTGAGTTGTTGTGAGTTGATTTTCCATTGTCTAAGTTTTTTGGAAGGAATAATCCTTTGTATCCGCTATCAATGCTGTTTTGAATAATTTTTATTGCGAACTTTTCATCGCCATTGCTGAGATTAAATAATTCTGTGAGCTTTCTGTTTTCGGAATCATTGTCGAGAAATGTAAACCTGTGTTTCTTTTTTCTGAAGACTTTGTACAAGTTCCATTGAGCTATGAAAATTTTTGAATCAAACCGATAATTAATTTCCACCTCATCACTTTCTTTTTTTGGCGGAACTTTTTTTCTTTCTCCTGAATCTGGTGATTTATCATCTTCAAATAATTCCTTAGGAACTTCTTCAGATTGCAAATCTGATTTTGTTTCTTTTTCTAAAAGAAAGTCAGTATCATTACCACTATCAGTATCATTACCAGTATCACTATCACTATCGGCATGTTTGGCATGCTCTGGTATGCGGTCGGATGCGGTCGCATTTTTTTTAGTGCCACTTGATTCGGTCGGTTTTTCTTTTTGCCATCGCTTGTTAGCGTTTTCCCGATTCTTTTCCTTTGTTTCTTCGTACTTTTTAAGATCTCTTTTTAACTTCTGTTTTACTGGTTCAAAGGCAACTTCAATTAGTAAATCGTCGGTTTCTGGTTCTTCATCATTTACATATTTTAATATGTGCATAAATAATTCTCCAGCTTTATCCTTTGGGAGTTTTTGAACAGTTTTGATAAGATCTTTATAGAGTAGAAAACCGTTTTTATCTTCTGCCATTCTTGTTTGTAGTTTATACGTACTTAATAATCAAATGATGTTTGCTGACTTAAAAGTTCTGCTGGTTGGAATAAACTTGTATGATGTTTTACATAATCTTCAACTCGCAGTAACGAATCATGAAAATGAAGAGCATTGCTATCACAGGATATAATTTTATTACCGAAATCATGACAAGCGATAATAATAGAACCGGAACCATGACCAGTATCAAGTATTACATCTTCAGGCTTTGCAAATTTTTTAAGCAGATGTTTATATACTACAACTGGTTTTTGAGTTGGGTGTATTTTAGTTTCTCTATTTGCGCCACCAGTATTTGAATGCTCGATTTTAAAAGCAGGACAGTCATAAGAAGTCCATATTAGTTCAAATTGAGAGAAATTCTCCCATGGCTGTAACTTATCCCAAAAACCAATTCCTCTTGCGCCTTTTTCCCATAAATCTGGAAAATAATTGCCACCAAAAACAATTTGATTTTTTGAAACCCTGAATATTTCTTTCCAGAATTCAGGCGAAGGAATTGCATTGTCCCAATCTATTTCAGATTTATTCAATAATCTATTTTTAAGTTTACCGCCACCTTGATTTAATCGACCTTTAACTTTCTTTGCTGTGCTTACGCCAGGATATTGATTTGCACCTTTTCTTTTGGGATTTGAACCCATAGACATATCAGGCGCATTAATACCATATTCAGGGTCTAAAATCGCAATATCAATAGACTTATCTCCTAGCCTTGATAAAAGCTTCATTCTATCTTCAAAATACATCTGGATTTTTTCGGTTTTCATAAGTGTGTAATTTTAGATTTTATCTTTAGAAATTCTTTGTATTTCATCTTCTATAATTGTTTGAGCTTTTGAGTGAGCGGTATCGACCTTCTTTACTTCAATCTCTTTGAAGTAGTTTTTTAGTGCGGGAATAGATATTGTAAATTTTGTAGAATAGAGGCCAATGAAATATTCTATACCTCTATGATGAAATGACATGATTGTCTATTTTTTCAAAATTTTCTCTTAGTGTTTCGATATTCAATCTGTAGAATCTTTCAAATTCCTTATCAATAATAGGCTTCATGAAATAGAATATTGCAGCGTGACTTACATTGAATATTTTGGCTATAAAACATTCCTTGAATTGCTTTTCATTTACCATGAAAGTAACTAACATTCGTCTGATTAAAACCGTTTCTCTTTTTCTTGATTTTGAAAATATTGCTAATCCGTAACTTTCTTTTAAAGCTCTGTGATATTTAATTGCCTTAGCTCTATCATTTCTGCATGTTTCACTTGACTGCTTACTCATACCGAATGCATTTTCAAGTTTGAAATTTTGCCTTTCAGGTATTGGATTCTCTTTCTTAAAAGTTCCTTTCCTTCTTTTGTTTGGCAACGATGGTGATCTGCCTCAAGTTGAGATTTCGTTTCAACGAAGAAGACGTATAATTCATTTTGTTTTTCAATAATCTTTTCAACATCAGTTATGATAGAAAATCGATCTCTTGTGAACTTTCCTCTAGTTTCTTCACCTGTTTTTTCAATAAGACCTGCATTTTCGAGTTCGTTGAACCGGTTTGAAACTTTATTTACATTCCAACCCAGAATAAATGCAATACGATAAAATGAGTTATTCGGGTTATTTTTAAGAGCCGTGTAAACGATTCTTCTTTTCTCAGGGATTTGCTCAGAAATCTCCTGAAATGCTTTTACTGAAGTCTGAGACATGGTAATTATTTTTGAAGTTGTTTTTTATTTTTATTCTCCTTAGCTTTTTCAAGTAGTTCCTGCATCATAATTTCATTATCAGCAGTAATTCTTCGATCATTTCTAATGATGGCCATTACAGTATCTTTTTGGTAGTTGTGTTTACCCGCTATTTCTCTTTTTTCATCTGTAGAAGTGAAATCTCTGATTAATAGTAATTCGTCTTGATTCATTTTTTTAATTTTAATTGTGGAGATTGCAGGATTCGAACCTGCGCCTTAGGTCTTGTTAATGTGATCACCCTTGCTCTATCCTGACTAAGCTAAATCCCCGACCAGTTTATTTTTCTTTATCTGCTTCAAAATATTTATTGCAGAAATCAAAGTCAATCATAGCTTCGCAAGGAACTGTGCTTGCTGAAAGCAACGTGAGGTGTAGTTCTTCAACTGGCGTTTCCAATTTGTTGTTTTCAGAAATAACATAAGCATCAATTAAAGCTTTCGCATTTTCTGCATCGGTTGCACGTACGATGTAAATTCTATTGTATGAACCTGCTTCATTTTCGATCTCAACTTCTATTTTGTAGAATTTCAATTCACCGTCGGTTTCTTGACTTAATTTGGTAAGCAGGTGCATCATTGCCATTTCTTTAAGACTGGAAATGCCAAATCCTCCGGGATATTGTTGTTCAATAAAATCCTTAGCGATTGCAAGTGCCATATCGGGAGAATTTGCATAGAGGTAAATATTTTTATTTTTACCATTTATTGAAGCTGTAACAGACCATATCGAACCCATGCTAGAATAGAAAATTCCATCTCTTTTTTGATTGCTTAGCTCAACTGACTCTAGGTCACCTGCAGCTAAATGAAATTGTAGAATTGAAATGTTACTGTTATCGATTAAAATACCACGATCCATAACTATCTCATGTCTTTCAATTGAGACAACCTCGCCAGTATCTTCGTCAATAAAGTCTTCGCTCCAGCCTCTTAATACTCTTTTTCGGGTATACATACCTTTCATGAGTTCAACATCAGAAGTGATTAAAACTTCTTCCTCAAATTTTGTTTGTAGTTTCATTAGTTAGTATTTGTATGAGTATATTTAAGTTCTTCTTTTGCTTTGCTGATGATTGTTCGAGCGAAATCGATTTGGCGGGCAAATGCAGCATTTTGACGCTCAGCCCATTTCAATAAATAGTTTTCTTCTTCCATAAGACTATCGACAAATTTGTTTGCTGTAGATGGTGCAAATGCAACGATGGTCTTAATTTGTTCAGTTAGCTCGCTTCTCATTTTTCGATCTTTGTGATATTGAGCGTCTGCGATCAACTTAGCGGTTCTGCCGAGGTATACAAGGGCTTCTTGAGCCCATAGTACTACCTCTTCTGGATTTTCAGAAAGATGAATTTCTGTGTGAAACTGATATTTCTCTAATTCTGCTTTAATCTCTGATTTTGAAGCTACATTAGTCAGCATTTGGCTTAAAAGGTTTTTGAAGTTCAATTATTAAAGCATCGGCAAGTTTTACACATTGTTCAGCAATAAAAGCTGGTGTGTTGTTGCTTAAATTTGGATTAGACTTTAATCCTTGCAATGCTAAACCTGCGTAGTATTCTCTGATGTTTAAACCTTGATTATCAGGATTGAACCAGACATCATTTGTAAGGCTTTGAATCTGTGGGTTTATTGGTTTATCGTGACTCATTTTAATCAATTATTATCGGTTTTTTGTAGGTCTTAACTTGTCTTCTTTTCTCAACATTTGCCATGTTAACACGGTTTTGAATTAAATCTTGAGTTTTGTCACACTTATTCACGATAATCCAAAATAGGTCTGTGTAACCTGTTTTTTCGTTCACATAGAAGCTTGCGAAAATTGCTTTATCTCGTTTTGTTACGAACATTTCAGATTGAACTTGATACCAGTATTTTTTCTCGAATTTTTTAAGGTCTTCACCTTTTTTCATTCTTTTATACTTATTGTGGTTTGCGAAATTTGGGCACTTAATTTCAAGTGAATACATTTTGCTCAAACCGTCAGGTGTTGCACCGAAACCGCCTCTTTTGAAAAACTTCTGATTTTCGCCAGTAAATGAGAATGAAATGTTAGTTTCTTTTTCAACTGCTCTAACTGCTGGTAATTCATATTTTTTACCTCTTAGAACATCTTCACTTTCGAAAATGTCGCCTTTGTATTTTTCACCGAAAATAGTTTCGTAGACCTTTTCAGAGATATATGAGTATGCACCATCGGGCAATTCATCTTTAGTCTCATAACCGCAAAGGCGATCCATTTCAGAACCTGAGAAATACGTCAATCTAGATTTGTCCCATTTTTCACGCTTTATTTGCGCTTCGGTCTTTACTTCGTCCAGAGTTTCCAAACCCTCAAAATCGAGGGCTTGAATAACGTCTGTTTCTTCTAATGTTGGTGAATAAGTGAATAACATGTTAGCCTAAAGTTTTTACGTCAAAAATCATTGTTGAACCTTCTACTGACTTGTTAGTCTTTTTACCTCTGTAAATAATAGAAATAGGTGATTTTGTTGGTAGTTGGCGAACTGCATCGACTAAGGTTTTGCCACCTGCAATGAAGCATTCTGTTTTAGTCACGAAAACACCACAAGTAACAAGCTCTTCTTTGTCGTTGGGTATTTCTTTAGTACCCATGTAAAAACATCTGATTTCTTGATCTTTCAACATTGCCCAATCTTCAGCGGTTTTATACTTCATTGTAAGACTGAATTTGTCTTCAAGTGTATCTAAAGTCCCTAATTCTTCAGTATTTGGTATAAAGAATGAAACTTCGGTACCTGCCATTTGTTGAACTGGTGATTGTGTTTCTGTTTTCTGAGTTGAATTTTGCTTTGCCATTTTCTTAATTTTTAGTGATTAATTTATTTTTGTATTTAAGTACGTTTTTAAGTAAGTATGCTTTGATTTCGTCATCTTGTGTTTGCTTTTTTGGCGCTAACATCTTTCGCTTTTGCTCTACCAGACTTTCTAATTCTGATAAGGGCATCTGTTCAAGAATATTTCTTAAAAAAGCGTCCATTGTGTTGTTTTTATATTCTGAATGAAAAACTTCTGATTTTTCATTTCAGATTGAGTGTATTCTATAAATGCGTTTAGCATTATTTGTTCGTCATCTGATAAATCGTTTTCTATTTCGGTAAATGAATCTTTATCAATGCTGATTTCAGCTGAATTATCACCGATACAAATGATACCGTTAAAGCCTTCATTTTCAATATTTGAAAAATCTATGTTGTTACCGAATTCGTCAGTTACATTTGCTAAAAAGTGGTCAAGTGCATTCATAACATTTAATTTTTTCAACTTTTACGGTTACCCGTAAATCAGGTTTTTCAATATTTAATTACCTTTGTCGTTGTTGTTGTTGTTAATAGATATGCAAATATATATCTAATATTAGATACAAAGCAATGTTGTTTAGATATTTTAGATATTATTTATCTATTATTAGATATTAAATTATAGATTAAAACTATTAAAAATGGAAAAATCCTTTGGTGAAAGGCTTTTGAATGCTATTGAAAGTAAGGGCTTTACAAAGAATTCAATAGCTGTGAAAGCTAAAATTCATCCAACAACCTTAAATAATTGGATAACAGGTAAAACAAAACCAGATAATATAAAATTAGATATAATATTAGATATTCTTAATCTGGATAAGAATTGGAATTCTTTAGACTCAAAGTCAATGAAAGACTTTGATGTAGATAAGATGATGACAGAAAATGATATTGATATCTATAAACATGTTGATGGTAAATTTTCAGAAACAAAACGATTTCCTAAAGAAGTGATCATTATTACAGCAAAAGCAGGTTTGAATTTGCAATCAAATTATTATGCAGATGAATTATTAGATGATTTGGAAAAAAGAGTAATTTATTTAGATCATGATGCCAAAGGCAGATACTTTGAAATTGATAGTACCGGTGATTCTATGAATGATGGATCTATAGATTCGATTGCAGATGGTGATAAATTATTATTAAGGGAGGTTCCAAGAATATACTGGAAAAATAAGTTTCACATCAATAAATGGGATTTTACATTCTTTCATTACGATAAAGGTTTTATTACAAAAAAAATCAAAGAACATAATGTTGAAACTGGCGATCTGCTGTTAGAATCAAGAAATCCGGATAAAGAACATTATCCAGATTTTTGGATAAATTTGAAAGAATGTGCAATTGTCACAAATGTTGTTGAAGTTAGAAGACAGAAAGGAGTTTACTATTAACCTAATCTTATAATATGAAAAAACTAATAATTTTATTGCCGATTTTAATTTTCTCTGTATTTCAAGCGCAAAACAAAATAGTTAATCCGGCAAAGTTTGAAGTCAGTCAAAAAACTAATGATGTAGTCTCAGGACTTCATGGTGATGTGAAAGTGGCTGTTAAGGATGGTAAGGAACAAAATATTAATATCTATTTTGAATACATGTCTTCTAAATCGGAATTTGATAAGCTGGGCTATGAGAAAATTGATAGAATGATTACTTTATCTCGTGATGCTTTACTTAGAAATTTGAAAAATAAATATTCATTTAATCCAAAGAAAGTTGCGGTGTCGTATGACGAAAGTTTGAATGCTTGGGCTATAATATGGGAGTATGTTGCTAACAATTCTTATGGTGGCGAGGTTGTCGGAAACCAGGTTATACTTTACAACGATGATTTGCAAAGAATTGAAATATGAAAGGTATTTTGATATTTTTAATTTGTGTGCCAAATATCTTTATAGCACAGAATAAAAAAGATCAAAGTAAATCACCTGGAATTTTTACAACCAGCTATAAACTTTGTGATATCTCCTACGATTTTGAAATTTTTATAACCATTAATACAGATAAAAACATAAGATATAAGGATATAAGTTTTCATGCAATGAATAGGATAATTTATGATTTCTACGCTAAATTTTTATACTCAGAAAATGGAGAGTCTGTTATTGAAAGAATTTTAGTTGAAAATCATGATAAGGGCTTTTCAATCAGTGCGGAATACAAAGACGCAGTTAAAAATAGGTACAGTTATTTTACATATATCTATGATTTTGAAGGAAAACATATCTTAAATCAAAATTAAATTAGCTGATTAATAGAATACTAAAACGAATACAAAACGAATATATACCGAATATTTTTAGTTAAGAAAAAAAGCTCTATCTTTGCCACACAATATCGCGGGATGGAGCAGTAGGTAGCTCGTCGGGCTCATAACCCGAAGGTCATCGGTTCGAGTCCGGTTCCCGCTACTAAGTATAACGTCTTCGGTAGACGTTTAAAAATATACCGCGGGGTAGAGCAGTAGGTAGCTCGTCGGGCTCATAACCCGGAGGTCGCACGTTCGAGTCGTGTCCCCGCTACCAACAGGAGAATCAGAAATGGTTCTCCTTTTTTTGTGCTTTAATTGATGAATTATCAGCCTCAAAAAATCCTTAGTTTAAATAAATAATGGTTTATTAATTGCTTATCGTAACAATAAAATAAATAATTATGGGAAGTATAAATTTTAGCAAACAAGATTTTGTAAAAGATGATACAAGATACAAAGTAGCAATTGATCAGGGAGTGGGAAAGGGTGTAGACCTTATTGTTGAAAGACAAGATGAAAATGGTGAATATGAAGTGATTCAGGCAGAAATAAAAAGATCTGCAGACGAGAAAGTTTTCGTTGTGTGGAGTGAGCCTTTTGACGGAAGAGTAGTAAGTGACGAATATAAAAAACTGTAAAAAAAAATCCCGTTTCAACGAAACGGGATTTTGTATGTTTAAGTAAGATTTATTTAATTAAAGTATCGAAAGGAGCCAGCTTAAAATCTTCAGATTTTACCTGCTCAAAGTATGATGCTTTTGCGGTACCTTTTAATTTTCCTGCTGTTTTTGCTGCTGCTGTAAAGTCGGTATCGATTTTCGTCGCAATTTCTGTAGGTTTAAAATCTTTTTTTATAGCCTCGTCTTCCACTCCTAAATATCCGTTTTTCTTTGTAATATAATTGATGAAATTATCATAGATTCCCAAAGTATTTCTGAAATACTGCGTATGATAATTCATACATTTTGTTGATTTTTTAGAAGATTTATTTACAATACAGCTCGCCATATTTCCTCTGTAAAGATCAAATTCTAAAGCAACAGCATCATATTCCTTCTTAAGAGCAGCGGTACCATTGGTAAGAATGGTGTTGTCATTCTGTGATTCACTTATTTTTTTCAGATGTCCCAAAACTAAAGGAACGGTGTTTTCAATTTTTGTTTTTGCTTCAGTAACCGACCCGAAAACAGAAGATGTCTGCGCTGATGTTACATTAAAAATCAACAACATTAAAACAGAAAGTAGAGTATATCTTTTCATTAGAAATTTTTAAAGCACTAAAATAAATATATTTTCTCATTCTGTGCGCATTCATTTTAATTTTATTTAATAAAATTTAACAAGTTTTAAGAATTTTAACTAATAATCACGTTTTCTCTGATGATTAGTAACTCCATATTTTCCATTAATTAAAAATTTAACATATTTTGGTGTTTTTTATTCATCTGATTACCAATTACTTATTTATTTTTTATCTTTATCACTAGAAAAATAGTTGTACAGTTTAAAAATATTTCTACATTTGTATAACTAATTTATTAGTGATACGATTTTTTTAGTAATTTTATCGCTTACTCTAAATTAAAATTATGATCATCCAGACTTTAACAAAAGCAGAAGAACAGGTAATGCAGTTTTTATGGAAACTCGAAAAAGGTTTTCTTAAAGATGTTTTGGATCTTTATCCTGAACCCAAACCTCATACCAATACGGTTTCTACAATTCTGAAAGTTCTTAAAGATAAAGAGTTTGTAGATTATAATGTGTACGGAAGACAGCACGAATATTTTCCTTTGGTAACAAAAGAGCAGTATTCGGGGAAAACGATGAAGAGCCTGGTGAAAAATTATTTCAAAGGTTCTTATAAAAGTGCCGTTTCTTTTTTGGTTGAAAAAAACGAAATGACCGTTGAAGATCTTGAAATGTTATTAAGCGAACTTAAAAACAAAGACTAATATGGAAGCTCTTATTTTTTATTTCGGAAAAGTGACAATCTGTTCGGGTGTAATGTTTTTGTATTATCGGTTGTCTTTAAAAGACAAGACCTTTCATCATTACAACAGATTTTACCTTTTGTCTGCAATGCTGATCTCGATTTTGCTGCCTCTTATTAAAGTGGAAGATTTTACGATTGAGGTAAATGAGAATCTTTTTGTATTACTTAATAAGCTACAAAATTTAAATACAAATAAAACCATAAGCCATGACGACATTTATTTTAGAATTATTTTTTCAGCTTTGGGATTGGTTTCTCTCTATTTTTTAGGGAAATTCATGTACGGGATTTTCAGAATCCAACAACTCAAAAGGCAGTTTAAAAAAGAAAGTTTTGAAGGTGTGAATTTTTACCAAACCAATCTTTCTGAAGCTCCATTCTCTTATTTCAAGAACCTTTTCTGGAAAAACACGATTGTCATCAATTCAGAAGTAGGAAAGCAGATTTTAAAGCATGAAATGGTTCATATTGAACAAAAACACTCTATCGACAAGATCTTTATAGAGGTTCTCACTTCTGTTTTTTGGTTCAATCCGTTTTTTCATATTATCAAAAAAGAAATCAATTTAATACACGAATATCTGGCTGATAAAAAAGCCGTCAAACAATCGGACACAAAAGCATTTGCGCAGATGCTTTTAGCAAGCCACTTTTCCGGAAAACCGTTGCCTGCGACCAGTCCGTTTCTAAGTTCAAACCTTAAAAAACGCCTCAAAATGTTACAAAAACCACAAACGAAATTCGGGTATGCGCGAAGAATACTTGCCTTACCGGTTTTATTCACTGTTGCATTTGCCTATATGGTTAATGCGAAAAATAAAGAAATAAAAGAAGTAAATAACGAAATTGAAAAAGCTGTTTCTGAAATTAAAAGAGATACTATCTCTCCAAAAAATGAAACAGAGCAAATTGTAAAATTGCAACAGGAAAAAATTTCAAAAGCAAATGAAAAACTGAAAACTCAGTCTGACAAGCTTAAAACTTTAAGTGAAAAATCAAAAGAAAAAGCTGCCGAACTTCAGAAAATAGCAAAAGAAAAAGGTGAAAAAAGCTATGAATTTGAACTAAAAGCTAAAGAGCTGAAACAGCTTTCCGGAGAAATGGATAAGCTCGTTGACAAAAGCGAAATTTTTCATGATGGAGAAGGGACAATAGCTATTTATAAAGATCTTGGGTTTAAAACTATTTCTCCAGAAGGTAACAGTTATGTTTTTAAATTAAGTGAAAATGGAGGAAAAACTGTTGATGCAAGTAATGACGAAGGTTATAAATTATTACAAAAGCAAAGTGATTTAAATTTGGAGCAAATTTTTAATTCGGAAGAGTTTAAAGTCAAATCAGGATTAACTGAGGAAAAAATTAAGTCACTGAAAAAAGCTACGGGCGGCCTTATGAATCAATACGGCAAGATTGATAGAGTTTACATGAGTGATAAACAAGTTTACGGTGCTCCATCTTTTCCCAATCAAAGAATTACACCTCCTTTAAGAAAATCTCTAAGTTTAACTAAGAAAGAGCAAAAACAGCTGGAAAAATTGTCAAAACAAAAAGCAGAACTTTCTAAAAAACAAGCAGAACTTTCTAAAAAACAGGCAGAAATTGTGGGGGAAAAAGCTCTAAACAATCCTTGGATAATTGCTGTTGATGCACATGCTCCAAAAGGAAAATATTATGGAACTTCTACCTACACAGAACTTCCAATGCCACCGAAAAGTAAAATTCTTTCTAATGGTGCTACTTTCAAAACAAACGTAAAAGATATGATTAATGCTAATTCTGCTGGTGATGTAAAATATTTTATCGATGGGAGTGCAAGCTCAAATGAAGAAATGCAAAGTCTTGATCCAAAGAACATCGAATCTATTAATATCAATAAAACGAAAGTTTCAGGCAAAGACACCGGAGAAATCCATATCAAAACAAAACAAAAATAATCTTAAGTTTTAAGAGCCTTTTTTTAAATTGCATTAAAATTATTCCCCAGCCCTAAAGGGTGCGATTTTGATGCAATTTCAAGATAATTTCCTCCGTTTAGATGGGGAGAAAAGAAGATTATTTAAAAATTTTATTTTCAAATAATCTTTAAACAAGCCTTAAATATTTTCAAAATAATTTAAAATGAAAAAACTAATAACCGTTTTCTGTGTATTGATGATTGGTGTTTTTGCCGATGCTCAAAACAAACGTTTTACTTACGAATACCGTTATATACCAGACTCTACCAACACAGGCGATGTAAAAACCGAAATGATGAATCTTGATGTTGCCGATTCGGGATCTAAGTTTTACAGCTATACGGCTTACCATTCCGATTCTATTATGAGAGTTGATTTGGAAAAACAGTTGGCTTCAACGGGAATGATGAATGTTAAGACGGATGGACGAAAAGGCTCCATAAGGTATTCGGTTTCCAAAAAATATCCGAAATATGAAGTCTTTTTTCATAACAGAATTTTGAGGGATCAGTATAAAGTTGCTGATGACCGAAAAATAGATTGGAAAATAAGGTCCGAAAAGCAAAAAATCGGAGAATGGAATACACAAAAAGCCGAAACTGAATTTGGTGGAAGAAAATGGGCGGCATGGTTCACTTCAGATATTCCGATTCAGGATGGTCCGTACAAATTTCATGGTCTTCCGGGTTTGATTGTGAAATTGGAAGATCAAAGCAAATCACATGTCTTTAACCTGCAGGCTGTAAAAAATCTTACGGAAATTCCAAAAGATGTGTTTAGCGAAAAGGAAATTTTAGTCAATCAAAAACAATATGACAAATTGGTTAAAGAATATGAAAATGATCCTACAAAAGGTTTAAAACAAATACAGATGAACGGTATGACAATGATTATGAAAGAGGGAACCGGTAATCAGATGAAGGATCAGGAAGAACGCCTGAAAGAAAAAATAAAAAAAGATAACAACAGAATAGAACTTAATCAAACAAAATAGCATGAAAAAAATATCTTTAGCGCTGTTATTAATAATAGGATTCACAAGTTTTGCTCAAAACCGTTTTTTCTATGATTATAAATTTATTCCCGATTCTACAGACAAAGCAAACGTTTTGAAAGAAATAATGCTTTTGGATATTGATAAAAGCGGATCAAAATATTACGGTCAGGAAAAGTTTATTGCAGATTCTACTTCTCAGGCAGATTTGGAGAGACAATTAAAATTGAGTCCCAACAGCATCAGTATAAGTAGAAACGATAAATCGGGAATGATTACTTACAAGGTTACCAAACAATATCCTGATTTTAAAACTCATCTTTTCACAAAGATTTCCAGCGACAGCTATAAAATTGAAGAAGATAAAAAACCGGAATGGAAAATTCTTCCTGATAAGCAGAAAATTGGTGAATATAATGCTCAAAAAGCAACAACAAAATACGGTGGAAGAGAATGGACGGCTTGGTTTTCTACAGATCTACCTTTCCAGGACGGACCGTATAAATTCTACGGACTTCCCGGTTTGATTGTGAAAATTGAAGATAAAACAGGTTCGCATTCCCTGACTTTAGTTGGAAATAAAACGATTCAAACTACTACAGAAAAAGAGATGAATCTTCCGCAAGGAGTTCAACTTTACGGAATGGGAGGGAAGGATATTGAGATTAATGAAGCTCAGTTTAAAAAAGCCTGGAAAGCGTATAAAAACGATCCTACGAAAAATATGCGCGAGATGATGATGAAAAACACGGAAACCAATAAAGTTGTGTTTAAAACTAAATCAGCAGACGGAAAAGAAATTTCAGATCCTAATCTGGTTTTCAGAGAAATGGAGAAAAAAGCAAAAGAAGGTTTCAAAAAGAATAACAATCCTATCGAGCCGGAATTGTATAAATAAAATAGTAAAGTAAAGCGAGGAAGATTTTCCTCGCTTTACTATTTTTAAAATACTATTATCGTTATCATAATTTTCGCTTCCGTGAATATGAAATCTTTGTAAAGGAAATTATTTATAATCAATCTGGAAAACAGCATTTTTTAACAAAGATGCTGTTTTTTCTTTGCCAGACGGCTTTCCTTGGCAGACAGATGAAATTCCGTAAGGGGCAGACGACATTCCTTTGCGGTCAGACGGCTTTCCTTAGCAGACAGATGACATTCCGTGGTAATCAGATGATATTCCTTAAGAGACAGAAGGTATTTATCAACGGAAAGGACTCATTTCTTTAAAATAAGATGGTTTTACGAACAATACACATGACATTGCATCACAGACAGATGATTTTGCGACACTTACACTTCGTTTTGCGATACGATAAGATGACTTTGCGAAGCATACATATAACATGGTGTCATATACAGATGATTTTGCGAGGTGTATAGCAGGTATTGCGTTGTGGTGAGATCATTTTCTGAGGCATACAGATGATTTTGCTGCTCATATACATGATTTTGCAGAACTGTAATTACAAACAAGCGAGGAAAATTTCCCCGCTTGTTTTATTTTAAATTCGTTGAATAATATAATTTTGATTATTACATAGCATGTCAAACCATCAACTATCAACTCAAAACTATCAACAACTTAAATTAACTTACTTTTTTCCGGTCAACCATTGATCCTGAAGTTTCTGTTCTGCAGGAGTAGGATTGGCTTCAAATTGTAATGTTTCCATTGTTATTTTATCTAAAACAGCTTTTCCTTTCAAATCAATTTTATCCATTTTATCGCCATTTTTACGAAGAACGGTAACGGTAACATTTTGACCTTCTTTGATCGATTGTGCATAGCTGATAAATTCCTGAGCATTTTGAATATTGATGGTTTTTCCGTCTAAAGCAAGAACCTGATCGGTAATTTTAAATCCGATGCTTTTTGAGAATGAAGATAAAGCAGAGTGATCATCAAAGGCAAAAGCATTGTTCTTCTCATCGTATCCGGTTTGCGCAGGATCTTTGATAAACCAAAACATAGGCGGAGTTTCCTGCTTCTTGATTTCTACACCCACTTGAGCTAAATATTCTGCATAAGGCGTTGGCTGGCTTCCTGCAATGTATTTATTGTAAAAATCTTTTACCTGCGGATATCCTGTAATGGTTACCAATTCGTCGATCAGTTTATCATCTTTAAAAGGTTTGTTTTCACCAAATCTCTGAGATAATTTTCTGATCATATCGCGATAACCCATTTCTCCGTTTGATAATTTTCTCAGTTCAATATCAAGACACATCGTCAAAAGAGTTCCTTTTTCGTAGACATTTCTGTACTGATCTTTATACTGATCCTGAAGAATGTTTTTACTCATCACCGTAAAAGGCATGGTATCGTCGTAGTTTTTAGAATTTTTAATTTTATCGCCAATTCTCTGTAAAAACTGCTCTTTTGTAATCAAACCTTCCTGAATCTGGAATAAATTAGCAAAATACTCGGTTCCGCCTTCATACATCCAAAGATGCTGAGACATTTTAGGATCTGCATAATCAAAATAATGAATCTCTTCAGAATGCGTCTTCAAAGGATTCACGGTGTGGAAAAATTCATGAGAAACTACATCGACAATAGCTTCGTCAATCGCTTCTTTAGGCATCATTTCGTGAAGCACAACACTTGTAGATTCGTGATGTTCCAATGCTCCGAAACCTTTGATTTGAGGACCTTCGGTTCCTGCAAGATAAAGCATGATTGCATATTTCTTGTTGGTATTCATATCACCCAAAAATTTCTTTTGAGCAACGACCATTTTTTCTAAATTTTCTTTAAAATCTGCTGCTTTATATTTTCCGGTTGGAGAATAAACACCCAAAACAAGATCCATTCCGCCAGCATTGAATGTGATGTAATCAGGTTTTGAATACATCAAAGGAGAATCTGTCAGTTTAGCATAATTGGCTAATGTAAAAGTATCGGTTGCTTCAGATTTATCCTGATCAACCAAAGCTGTAGTTCCGTAAAAATCAGTAGGCTTCTGAATTATTAATTGGTAAGGAACATCCTGCATATTATCGATATACCCTACAAAACCGTGCGTATTAATCAAATAAACTTTCCCCTGTTCGATATCAGTTCCGGAAGGTGAGAATACGGCTTTGTGTTTATCTGTACCATTTTCTTCATCGAAACTGTCATTTACTAAATACGTAATTTTACTTAATGCTTTTGCATTTTTCAGAGAATACGTATTGTCATTCACTTTGGTAAAAGCGATTTCTTTTCCTTTGTTGTCTAAAAATTTTATTCCTTCTATAAACCTTCCGTAATCATCCACAGAATAAGTTCCGGGAACTGTTTTTGGAAAGTGAAATTTCACGTCATTCGATTTCATTTTTGGAAATTCCATCGTTACGGCTATTTTATCGTCTTTTACATTCACCAGGTCGATGCTTGTTTTTATAGATTGCGCTTGAACGAAAGCCACCGCAAGAATTCCTAAGCTTATTGCTATTTTTTTCATTAGGTTTATTTTATTGATAAGTAGTTGATTTTAAATTGAAATTGTTACAGTGAGATTTATAATTTTTTGCTAAACTTTAGTTAAAAAAAGGCAAAATCATAAGTATGATTTTGCCTTTTAAATTTTTCATTAAATCTTTTTATATCTGATATAATAGTTCTTGCTAAACTCTACCGGATTTGAATTCTTAAGCTTCAACGTTTGCCAAGATTCATTCGGTGAAATGGTGTATTCACCAAATCTTATCGGAAGGTTTAAGTTTTTTACACCATTTACAAAACGGAATTTCAATTCTGTACCTTTTTGAGCATATTCTAAAACAGGAACATCGGTTGTACGCAAATATTGGTTGAAAATTGTTGTAAAGTCAAAACCTGCTTTCTCTGAAATATATTTTTCAACTTGTTCTGTTGTGACGGTTTGATGATAAAAATCTTTATTTAAACCTCTTAAAATCTGTCTGAATTTTGCATCGTCATTAATGATCTGTCTCATCGTATGAAGCATACTTGCGCCTTTTGCATACATATCGCCGCTTCCTTCATTTCGTACGCCGTATTTTCCGATAATAGGAACGTCGTTTTCAATATTATTCTGAATTCCCTGCGCATACATATCCGCAGATTTTTTATCCATATAATTTTCAGTAAAAAGAACTTCAGAATAATTGGTAAAAGCTTCATGAATCCACATATCGGCTTGATCTTTTGCTGTTATACTATTCGCAAACCATTCGTGTCCGCTTTCGTGAATAATGATAAAATCCCAGTTTAAACCAACTCCTGTTCCTGAAAGATCTCTTCCTAAATATCCGTTCTGATACCCATTTCCGTAAGCTATATTGCTCTGATGTTCCATCCCCAAATAAGGTGCATCAACCAATTTGTAAGAATCTTCATAAAAAGGATAAGGGCCAAACCAATATTCAAAAGCTTTTAGCATTGGTTTTACCTGTTGAAACTGTTTTTTTGCTTTCTCCAAATTGTAGTCGATTACCCAATAATCAAGATCAAGCTTTCCTTTTTCTCCGGTATAAGAATCTTTAAAATTTACATATTTTCCAATGTTTGGAATGATAGAATAGGCATTGATGGGATTCTTAACTTCCCAGGTGAAAATATTTTTATTGCTTTCGGTTTTTTTGTTAATTAATCTTCCATTTCCGACTCCAACTAAATCTTTTGGAGTAATAATTTTCATAATGATTCCGTTATCAGGTTCATCACTCCAGATATCTTTTGTAGGAAGCCATATTGAAGCACCAATTCCTTCATCGGCAACGCTCATCCATGGATTTCCTTTTTCATCTTTTGTGAAAACCCAGCCTCCGTCCCAAGGTGCTCTTTTTGCAATCGTAGGATTTCCGGAATAGCCAATATCAATGGTGTATTTTTCTCCTTTTTTAAAGTTTTTATGCGATGAAATAAATATAAAATCACCTTCTCTTTTAAATGGTTTAGGAGTAGGGAAACTGCATTGTACCACATCAACTTTCATCGGTTGTTGCAGATCGATTTGAAAAACAGGATTTGAAATATCTTTGGTAATCTCAAAACTTATTTTATTGTTTCCGGTAATACTTTTTTGCTGAAAATCGGGTTCTACAGAAAGTTCATACTTTTTTACATCCCAGAAATTTCTGAATTCGGTATTAGAACCTTTTAAGGTATCTTGTTTTGTAAACGTTTTACCTTTTTCGAAAAACTGCCCGAAAGCTAATCCGGAAACCAATAAAAGTGAGTATGAAAACTTCTTCATGTGATTTTAAAATTTAATTAAATCAAAATTAAAGAATATTATTTAAGAATGTCTGTTTTTTGATGAGTATTCTGAAAACAAGCGGCGCGAAAATCTAAGATTTTCGCGCCGCTATTATGTATATTAATTTTTTAAGATTTTTTAACCGTTTTTATAGCGGCATCTCGTTTTTGTACCTTTTTATAAGTATAACCACACATTACAATACTGAATTCATAAAGCAATAATAGTGGCAATGCAGCCATAATCATACTCAAAACATCGGCAGGAGTAATAATTGCGGCAACAACCATAATCAAAACAATAGCGTGTCTTCTGTATGTTTTCATAAATTTAGGATTCAGAATTCCGATATTGGTAAGGAAGTAAATTAAAACCGGAAATAAAAAGACAACACCCATTCCTAAGACAACCTGCAAAAACAGGGTAGTGTAATCACTAAGATCGTATAACGGAATAATGATGTCTGAAATTTTAAAAATAACTCCGAAATTGACGGCAAAAGGTAAAATCAGGAAATACCCGCATAAAACTCCGGTCATAAATAAAATCCAAACCGAATTAATAATAAAAAGCGAATTTTTTCTCTCGTTAGGATGTAGAGCCGGACTGATAAATCGCCACAATTCCCAAACAATATAAGGGAAAGCCGCCACAATTCCTCCAAAAATAGAAACGGCCATCATCACATTAAACTGTTGATACAATCTCTGAACTCGCACCGGAAATTCATCAGGCAACGTAATACTGTCTTCCCCTAAAATCCATTGTGAAAACTCGTTTACGACTTTAAAAGTAGGGAAATCATTACGTGTGGGACCAAAAAATATATGATCCATAATCCAGTTGATATTAAAACCGACAACCACTGCCGCTATAACGATTGCAAGAATAGAACGGATCAAATGCCCCCTCAATTCCCCAATATGTCCAAAAAAAGACATGTCTTTATCTTCTGCCATAAAATTTATGTTATGAATACCGAGATTCAATTTGCAATTATAACAATTATTTTAGTTACTTACTGTTTTTGATAAGCTAATTCTTTATCTAATACAATTTTTAATTCATCAATTTTATATGAAATGTAAACGGCATTTTATATTTAATTTCTTCTTAAATAGTATATACGCCTAATTCGTTCAAAATAGATTTTAAAACTTCAAATTGTTTTGAGCATTGGCAACTGAAATTTCATAAACCGTATATATATCACCTCCGTATTTTCTGTTTTTTTATTTCAATGAATTAAAAATGAACCTAATAAATAGGATCAAAAATTTAATTAATTCCTTCGTCCAATAATGTATGAAGATCAATAATTCCGAAATATTGCCCGTTTTCAGTTACAATTAATTGTCCGATATTATTGTCTTTCAGAACTTTCATAGCTTCTTTTGCCAAAACATCTTTCTCAATTGTTTTAGGATTTGCAGACATAATATCTTTCGCCAAAACTTTAGAAATATCGTCACCCTTCATCAACATTCTTCGCAAATCTCCGTCGGTAACAACGCCGGTGATTTTATCGTTATCTGTAACAACGGTTATACCGTGACTTGATGCACTAATAGAAATAATAACATCTCTTATCGAAGAATCCTCATAAACCTGAGGTTTTTGTGAAGAAAGAAACTGCTCAACTCTTGCCGTTAAGTTTTTACCTAAACTTCCTCCCGGATGAAATTTAGCAAAATCATTTTCTTTAAATTCATTCAGTTCCATCAGGCAAATTGCCAAAGCATCTCCCAAAGCCATTTGATTGGTCGTAGAACTTGTTGGAGCCAGTTTATTCGGACACGCTTCCAGATCTACATGAGTATCTAAAATGACATCAGAAAATTCTGCAAGTTTGCTTTTTCTGTTTCCCGTCATTCCAATTAATGCAGAAGAATAATCTTTTAAATAAGAAACAAGATTGGTGATCTCAGGGGAATTTCCCGAATTTGAAATGCATAAAACTACATCCTGTTTTTGAATGACACCCAAATCTCCGTGAATAGCTTCTGAAGCATGCAAAAATTGAGATGGAGTTCCTGTAGAATTTAGCGTAGCGACAATTTTATTTCCTACATGAGCCGATTTTCCGATACCAACCACGATGAGTTTCCCTGTAGCAGCATGAATAAGCTGTACTGCTTTTATAAATTCGTCTCCAATTCTTTCTTTTAATTTTTCCAGTTCGGAAATTTCTATGGTCAGTGTGCTTTTTGCTATTGAGATAATTTTGTCTCTTTCCATTTTTATAACGAAATTAGTATGTAGATTGCCAAAGATTTCAATTTATACTTAATATAAATTTGGTTACTAAAAAATTCTATTGCTTTTATTTTCAGTAAAAATTTTATAACTTTGGATTGGATGCAAATTTAGCAATACAAAATTAGATGAGCGCAAAAAAAGCCAATTTATCAGGCGAATTAAAAAAATACTTCGGGTTTTCTACCTTTAAAGGACAGCAGGAAGAGATCATTAATAATCTCTTAAACGGAAAAGATATTTTCGTACTGATGCCTACAGGAGGCGGTAAGTCGCTGTGTTATCAGCTTCCTGCTCTTATTTCTGAGGGTACGGCAATCGTTGTTTCACCGCTTATTGCCCTGATGAAAAATCAGGTAGATGCAGTAAATGGTCTTTCTTCTGAAACCGGTGTAGCCCACGTTCTTAATTCTTCTCTTAACAAAACTCAGACCAAACAGGTCTTTGATGATATAAAAAGCGGTAAAACAAAGCTTCTTTACGTAGCTCCGGAATCTTTGATCAAAGAAGATTATCTGGAATTTCTGAAAGATGTAAAAATATCGTTCGTTGCAATCGATGAAGCGCACTGTATATCAGAATGGGGGCATGATTTCAGACCAGAATACAGAAATTTAAAGCAAATCATTGATAAAATTGCAGATGTTCCGGTAATTGCTTTAACCGCAACTGCAACCCCGAAGGTACAGGATGATATTCAAAAAACTTTAGGAATGACCAATGCTTTGGTGTTTAAAGAAAGTTTTAACAGAGCTAATTTATTTTACGAAGTCACTCCTAAAGTTAATATTGATAAAGAAATTGTAAAGTTTATCAATAAAAATAAAGGGAAATCGGGAATTGTTTACTGTTTAAGCCGAAGAAAAGTGGAAGAATTTGCCCAGCTTCTTCAGGTAAATGGAATCAATGCACTTCCGTATCATGCCGGTCTTGATCAGAAAGTGAGGGTCGCCAATCAGGATAAGTTTTTGATGGAAGAAGCGGATGTTATTGTAGCAACAATTGCATTTGGGATGGGAATCGATAAACCTGATGTACGTTTCGTGATTCATTACGATTTTCCAAAATCTCTGGAAAGTTATTACCAGGAAACGGGTCGAGCAGGCCGTGATGGAGGAGAAGGATATTGCTTGGCCTTCTATGATCCTAAAGATATTGAGAAATTAGAGAAATTCTTGGCTCAAAAACCTGTTTCTGAAAGAGAAATCGGTTTGCAGCTTTTAAATGAAGTAGTCGGCTATGCTGAGACTTCTATGAGCCGAAGACAGTATATATTATATTATTTTGGTGAAACTTTCGATCCGGTAAATGGTGACGGAGCAAAAATGTGTGACAATGCATCAAATCCGCCAAAGCTGAAAGATGCTACAGACGATTTAAGAAAAACACTGGAATTAATCAACGAAACAAAAGAAAAATTTAAATCAAAAGATTTGATTTCTGTAATTGTTGGAAAAGAAAATGCTGTTACAAAGTCCTATAAACTAGAGCAAAGTTCATTTTTCGGGTTTGGAAAATCAGAAAAAGATAATTACTGGAAAACAATTCTAAGACAGGCGACCGTACAAAATTTTTTACAGAAAGACATCGAAACATACGGTGTTTTAAAAATCTCTGAAAAGGGTAAAAAAGTCTTAACCGGTGATTTAAAAGATCCATTTTTAATCGCTGAAGATCGTGAATTTGATCTTTCACAAACAAAAGCTGAAAGTGATCAGGTACAGATGCAGTCGAGTGGAGGTTTAGACCAAAATTTATTTGCCCTTTTAAAAGACCTTAGAAAAAAAGTAGCCAAAAAACATCAGATTCCACCTTATACGGTTTTTATGGATCCTAGTTTGGAAGATATGACTGTGCAATATCCGATTACTGTTGAAGAGATTGCTAAAATCTACGGAGTTGGAGAAGGAAAAGCCAAAAAATACGGAAAAGAGTTTGCCGATTTTATAGCAAAATATGTTGAAGACAACAATATAGAGCGTACTCAGGATATGGTTTTGAAGCAGGTTGCGAATAAATCTAGCCACAAGGTTTTTATCATTCAGAGTACCGATAAAAAAATTGATCTTGAAGATATCGCAAGAGCCAAAAACCTTTCGATGAATGATTTATTAAAGGAGATGGAGCGTATTGTTTATCAGGGGACAAAACTAAACATCGATTATTATATCGAAGATAATTTTGATGAAGATGTTGTAGATGATTTTATGGAATTTATGAACGAATCTGAAAGCGACAGCATGAAAGTTTTGCTTGATGAGTTTGGTGATGAGCTTTCTGACGAAGAAGTAAGGATGCTGAGAATAAAGTTTATCAGCGATGTTGCCAATTAATTTTGATTAAATTAAAATGGAAAATCCAATAACAGAAGCTAAAAAAGAACTTATTCAGTGGATAAAAGAAATGGATGAGCTTGAAGATATTGCAGAGTTGCTTGAGATTAAGAATAGAAAAACTTCGGTGAGTCACGTTGCAGAATCTCAAGCTGAATATGCTGTGAAAGATGATTTTGATGAACGATTTGCGAAAGGATTAACATCAGAAGAATCAAGGAGAAGAACAAGGAAATTTATTGAAAGTTTACCTTGGAAGAAATAGTTATTTATTCTGAAGAATTTCATCAATCTATTGAAGAATTAGTTGAGATTTTATATGCTAAAGAATATTTTGGATTTAGAGTTGATTGTCAGTTTTATGCAGATAAAATTTATGATTTTATAGATTTTAATGTTATGAAACCTATCAGCAAAAGTTCACCATTAGCTTATCAGAAATTTGGTAAAAAGTTTATAAAATACAAAGCAAACAACAATACGTCTTGGTATATATTTTTTGATCAGAAAGAGCATAAATTTTTAATAAATCATATTACAAATAATCATTCTCAGGACTTTCCAGACCTGTTGTGAGACCTGAATTCCTTTGAAATACTTTAAAAAATCTTAGGATGAATAAGAAAATTTCTGTCATGTTTATTCTGCCGGATCTCGAAACCGGAGGTGCAGAAAGAATCGTTACCACCATTGCAAATCATCTTTCCAGAGATCGTTTTGAACCTAAGATTTTGCTTTTACGAAAACAAGGTGGTTATCTGGATTTTCTTAAAAAAGACATCGAAATTATTGATCTGAATATTGAAAGAATCAGAAATTCTTTAAAACCGATTCTTTCACAAATTTACCGCAGAAAACCCGATATTGTTTTTTCAGGATTTGGTGAGGTGAATGCCTATTTATCTTTATTTATAAAGCTTTTTCCAAAAATTAAATTTATTGCAAGAGAAACCAATGTAGTTTCTGAGCATGTCACCAGAAAAGAAATAAAATTCTTCTATAATTTTTACAACAATTACCAACAGATTATTGCGCAAAGCGATGATATGATGAATGATCTTGTACATAATTTCAATATAAAAAAACATAAAATTACCAAAATCAATAATCCTGTAGATTTTGATTTTATCAATGAAAAACTTCTCATTTCTACAAAACCTGAAAGCTTTCAATACAATTATAAAAATGTGGTTGCTATCGGCAATTTGTCGGCTAGAAAAGGTTTCGACAATTTGCTGAAAGTTTTTTCAAGACTTAAAAATGAGAAAATTATCCTTCATATTTTAGGAGATGGAAGAGATCGTGAATTGCTGAATCAGATGAAAGATTTTTTAGGTCTAAAAAAAGTTGTTTTTCATGGCAGACAAGAAAATCCGTATCAATTTCTGAAGTTTGCTGATTTGTTTATTCTTTCTTCGCGTTACGAAGGTTTTCCTAATGTCTTATTGGAAGCGGGAGCTTGTGGAACGTATTCGTTGGCTAATAATTGTCGTGGCGGAATCAACGAAATTATTCAAGACAGAATAAACGGTGAGATTTCTGATATTGAAAATCCCGAAGATTTCTCGCAAAAAATTATGCAGATTTTACATCAGTCGTATGATCAGGATGCGATAAAAAATTCTATAAAATCTAGATTTTCCAAAGAAATTATTTTAGATAGATATGAGAAGATTTTGTTGGATTTGATGAAGAAATAATAATCTTTATATTTTCTTAAATTTGCATCTCAATTTTATTTAAAATCAATATTTCATTCATGAAAAAACTTCCGAAACTGGGTTGTGCTTGCGAAAAACACGACTTAAGTGAATATGAATATAGAACTTCAATAGTTGGTACAGATTTTACCAATGATAAAAATGCAGAAGTGAGTATCATTCAATGCAGACTTTGTCAAAGAATTTGGCTTAAATACACTGTTGAATCCGAAACCGCTCCAGAATTAAGCAGATGGTTCAAGGGAATTATAGCTAAAAAGGAAGTTGCAGAAATGAAACCTGAAAATGCAATAGAATATTTGGAAAACCTTCCATGGTACATTTGCGGCGGTTCTTATTTTGGAAATAAAGAAGTTTTTGGAGAAGGGAAATTGAATTTGTAAACTAGGCTAGATGTCAGATGCTTAAAAAATATTCTCAATCATTTAAACATCCATCATCCATCTTCAAACTTCCTGCTTGAAAAATATTCTCAATCAATTAAATTTCCATCTTCTAACATCCATCATCCCGCAACAAAAAACTTGACAAAACTCACTTGGGTGCGTGATAATTAATCATTAAATTTGTAAGAATTAATTAATCAGATAATAATAAATAAAAATATAAAATGAGTCAATTCGATGTTACCGTAATCGGTTCTGGTCCTGGAGGTTATGTAGCTGCTATTCGCGCTGCACAATTGGGTTTCAAAACAGCAATTATTGAAAAATATTCAACTTTAGGCGGAACTTGTCTTAACGTTGGATGTATTCCTTCAAAAGCGCTTTTAGACAGCTCTGAGCATTTCGAAAACGCAAAGCACAATTTTGAAAACCACGGAATTATCATTAACGAGCCAAAAGCAGATATTGCAAGAATGATTGCGAGAAAAAACGAAGTGGTAGAGCAGACTACAAAAGGTATTAACTTTTTGATGGACAAAAACAAAATCACTGTTTTTGAAGGTCTTGGAAGCTTCGAATCTGCAACTCAGATTAAAGTAACTAAAAACGACGGTTCTACAGAAACAATAGAATCTAAATATACGATCATTGCAACAGGTTCTAAACCATCATCTTTACCTTTCATCACGTTAGACAAAGAAAGAGTGATCACTTCTACAGAAGCTTTAAATTTAAAAGAAATTCCTAAGCATTTAGTAGTAATCGGAGGTGGAGTTATCGGTCTTGAATTAGGTTCTGTTTACTTAAGATTAGGAGCTCAGGTTACTGTGGTTGAGTTTATGGACAAAATCATTCCTACAATGGATGGAGCTTTAAGCAAAGAATTGACTAAAGTTCTTAAAAAACAAGGAATGAAATTCATGCTTTCTACAGCGGTTTCTGCAGTTGAAAGAAATGGAGACTCTGTAAAAGTTACGGCTAAAGATAAAAAAGGAGAAGAAGTAACCGTTGAAGGAGATTACTGTTTGGTTTCTGTAGGTAGAAAACCTTATACAGAAGGTCTTGGCCTTGAAAAAGCAGGCGTAGAGCTTGACGAAAGAGGAAGAGTGAAAACAAACGATCATTTACAGACTAATGTTGCAAACATTTACGCAATCGGTGATGTAATTAAAGGGGCAATGTTGGCTCACAAAGCTGAAGAAGAAGGAGTTTTCGTTGCTGAAACTTTGGCAGGACAAAAACCTCACATTAATTATAACTTAATTCCTGGTGTTGTATACACTTGGCCTGAAGTTGCCGGAGTTGGTAAAACTGAAGAGCAATTGAAGGAAGAAGGTGTTGCTTACAAGATCGGAACTTTCCCAATGAGAGCATTAGGAAGAAGCCGTGCAAGTGGTGATATCGACGGTTTGGTGAAAATTATTGCTGACGAAAAAACAGATGAGGTTCTTGGTTTCCACATGATCGGAGCGAGAGCTGCCGATTTGGTTGCTGAAGGGGTAATTGCAATGGAATTTCGTGCAAGTGCAGAAGACATCGCAAGAAGTTCTCACGCTCACCCGACTTACGCAGAAGCTGTGAAGGAAGCTGCATTGGATGCTACCGGAAAGAGAGCACTTCACATGTAATTGAAAAATCATACATTATATTATAAAGAGAAATCATATTTTTGATTTCTCTTTTTTTTGTCTGAACTTCGCTTGGATTCAATATTTTTAACAAGGTTAAATGGATTAATTTTAAATTTTATTTTAATTAAAATTATTCTTTTTTGGCATGGAAATAGACAGCGAATTCACTATGAAATGAAATCATTATGAAAAAAATATTTATAATTTGTTCAATCTTATCCGGACTATTATTTTTTGCGCAGGAAGCAGGAAAAGCGGGTGAACTTTTAAAAAATGAAGTCTCTAAAAAGGAAATTGAATCTACAACCTCCAAAAGGCAAGATTTACGAAACAATAATTCAGATAATTCTTCAGGGTTCAGAAATTCAAATAATCAGAATAATACAAACAAAAGACCTGCAAACTCAAATTACCAATGGAATAATAATTACGGATATGCGGAAGTTTTTCTGAGAATTCCTGAGCAGGGAAATTTTTCTGTTGAATTGGCAGATCAGTTGATTGCGAACAATTCGGGCAAGTATAGATTTTTTGATTTACCAGCGGGAAGAATTCCTATCTCAATCTACGAGAACGGATTTTTGATGTACAGAACAACCTTAAATGTTAAAAATAATAGCAGACTGGTTCTCGATTTTTTCACGGACGAAGGTTTATATCTTTTAGATTCTTATCCGCTTCAAAATGGCTATTACGGCTTTAATGACTGGAATGACATCTGGAACAATCCTTACGGAAATTCAGGAAACATCGGAAACATAAATTATCCTAACGTGATGGATAATCAAACGTTCCAACAGTTTTTAAGTACGATGAAACAAGATGCCTGGTTTGATGATAAAAAAATAACTTTTATTAATCAACAAGGTCGTCACGCAATGTTTACATCGGAGCAAATTAGCGTTTTGGTAAAAGATCTGAGCTTTGATAAAAATAAAATTGCTTTAGCTAAATCGTTATTTGCAAAATGTGTTGATAAGCAAAAATATTTTGTCGTTGGTGATGCATTAGATTTTGAAAGTAGCAGACGAGATTTGATGGACTTTGTATCTAAAAATTAAAATTCTTTGATGAAAAAATTGATTCCATTTCTACTCATTATGTTATCGGGATTGAGTTTTGGTCAAAATATTGAACCTGTAAGGAAAACTGTTCAAAAAATTAATCAAACCAAAGATTTTACAATTAAAACAGTTCCTTATTCATATTTTATGGATAATAATCAGGTAACAGATAACGGAATTGAATTAAAAGGATTTTATAAAAACGGTGCGCTTAAAAAGATGGAGCATTTTATCGGTTTGTCGGCCTGGAATATTGTGACTAAATATTTTTTTTCAGAAAATAATCAACTGATTTTTGTTCACTCAATAAAATATCAAACCGTTGATGAATACGGATATTTAAAAAAGCCTCAAAAACTTTCTGAATTAAGATGCTATTATGAAAACGATAGACTCATAAAATCTGTTGGAACATTTAATAATGATGAAAAAACAGATTATCTGAAAGAATCTCAAAATCTTAAAAATGATTTGAAAAATTATAATAAACTCTAATTCTAAAACTCTCCAAATCAAAAACCCTTAAAACTCTCCCACTTATTTTCCTTACCTTTGCCAACTAAATTTATCATTAATGCAACTCGGAAAAACCCAAACTTTAAAAATTTCAGAAAAAAACAATTCAGGATGGATGCTTGAATCAGAGACGGGCGAAAGCGCTTTTATGTCTAAAGTTTTTATTCGTGAAGAAAAAGAAATTGGTGATGAGATTGAAGTTTTTGTGTATCAGGATGATAACAAACTGAAAGCAACTACCGAAATTCCTTTGGCTGAAGTGGGTGAGTTTGCGGTGATGAGCTGTGTGCAAAGTCTTCCAACCGGTGCGTTTATGGATTGGGGGATCATCAAAGATGTTTTCATTCCTTACAAACAGCAGAAGACAAAAATTATTGAGGGTAAAAGATACCTTGTTCATCTTTATGTAGATGATGAGCTGAAATTGATTACCGGAACTACAAAATTTAAAAGAAATCCACAATATGAAGATCTTCCTTTCCAAAAAGGAGATAAAGTAGATTTATTGATGATGAATGAAAGCGAATTGGGCTGGAATGTCGTTATCAACAAAAAATATATCGGATTAATTTATACTTCTGATGTTTACAAAAAACTATATCCGCTTTCAGAAGAAGAAGGATATATCAAGGATATTCGTGAAGATGGGAAAATTGACGTTTCACTTCAGCCTGTAGGTTTTGAGAATATTGATGAGTTTAAGCAGAAAATCCTAAATAAATTGGAAGAAAATTTCGGGCTCCTTCATCTTTCAGACAAATCTTCACCGGAAGAGATCAAAGATGAATTGCAGATGAGTAAAAAGAACTTCAAAAAAGCCTTAGGCGGTTTGTATAAAGATAAAATCGTCGATATTTTAGATGATAAAATTAAGTTAGTTTAAAACGAAATTCATTTACTAAAATAAAAAAACGAGCAGAAATTTCTGCTCGTTTTTTTGTGTTATTCTCTGTTCTTTATCAAAAGCCAGCCTGTATAATTTCTGCCGTCTGAAACTTTGATAGAATACCAGTAATTTCCTGTAGGAATTGGTGAGCCTTTGATTTTAGCATCCCATTCTAAAGGCTTTTTATTGATGATTTGTTTGAAAACCAAAACTCCTTTTCTATCGAAAACATGAATTTCCGATCCTGTATAATTTTCTAAGCCTGCAATTTTCCATTTGTCATTTATTCCGTCTCCATTCGGGCTGATCGCATTTGGAATATTAAAGATAGAAAAAGGTTTCTGGCCAATGATACAGCCAGATTTTGTTCTTACATAAACAATATATTCTCCAATTCCTAAATTACTGAATACATTAGAATCTTGCCAAGAAGAGTTGTCTAAAGAATATTCATAGTTTCCGGAAGCTGAAAGAACAACAGTAGCTGTATTGTTATTGATATTTACAGAAACAATTTCCGCTAAAACAGAATAACTCAGCTGAATAGTATCGGTATTGCTACATCCGAACATATTGGTAACGGTCACAGAATAATTTCCGGGACTTGAAACGGAAATTGTTTGTGTGGTCGCTCCGGTATTCCATAAGTACGATGTATAGCCTGTTCCTGCGTCTAAAGTTACCGTTTTCCCTTTACAGAAATCAAAATCTTCTGGAAGTGTAATAATCGGTTTCGGATTTAAAACTAATTCTAAAACAACATTTTTAAAACATCCATCCGCCGTTGCAACTTTCACATTGATCACATTTGAACCTATATTTAATGTATAATTTGCCGGGTTCGGAATTGGAGCTCCTGCTTGAGTGGTAAAGGTGAAAATATAATTATTAGGATTTGCAATAATGTTGCTTTGGTATGAAGTAAGATCTACAACCATTGTATTGCCTGTAGAAACATTACAAAGTGACGTTCTGTAATTGTCTGCCGGAACATTGTTTTGCGAAAGTGTTACGGTAATTGCCAGTTTTTCAGATTCACAACCATTCAAAGTTTGGGTAACGAAATAAGTTTGCCCATGAACGAGTGGGGTGGTAAGCGGTAAAACATTTCCTGTGGCATTGTAATAAATTAAACCTATTCCGTTTACCACTAAATTTGCTAATGTAGGATTTGCAGATTCACAGAAATCCTGATTTACATTTGCAACAGGTTTTGGTGTATTGTTTACCGTAACCTGAATAGAGATTTTAGTACTTTCACAAGCATTAATAGTTTGTGAAGCGAAATAAGTTTGTCCGTTTACAAGTGGAGTAGTTGTAGGCAAAATAGTATTGGCAGCATCATACCATTTGATATTTTGACCTGTGATTTGAAGGTTTGCTATTGTTGGTTGATCGGTTGCACAAAAAACTTGATTTGTAATTGTTGTCGTTGGTAATGCAGGAGAATTTACAATTACATTTTGATTCTGTGTGGAGATATTTCCGTTTCCGTCGCTGTAAGTCCAATGAATGATATAAGTTCCCGGAATTGAATAATTAAGCGTATCTGTAGTTGTAGCAATAATAGTTCCAACGCAATTATCTGTTGCAGTCGGAATATTAGAAATTATGGTGTTGCAATCTCCTGAAATATCGGGAAGTTGTGCTGTATTTGGAACTGGCGCGATGTTGTCACCAACTACAACATTTACAGTGAAACTTCCGTCGCATGCTCCCGATCCTGAAATCTGACATGTATAAGTTCCTGCATTTGCTAAAGTAGAATTAGGAATAGTCGGGTTTTGGAGACTAGATGTAAACCCGTTTGGTCCTGTCCAGTTGTAAATTGCTCCTCCTGTCGCATTTAATTGAATGTTTGAATTGATACAAACAGGAGAATTTGAAGAAACTGAATTTTGCGAATTTGCATTATATTTATAAAATAAAACATCGGTATCTCCATTACCACTATTATTGTTTATTGTAGTGCCATTCATTACAATAGGTTTAGCAGTAAAGTTTGCCGAGACATATACTTCATCATTATGAATGAATATTTCATCGGCAGCATTTAATGATCCATATTGATTGGGCTGCATTGTTGTATTCGATTTAAATAAAACCTCTGGCTGAAAATTACTTAGATTTATTTTAAATAAAACTAAATCTTCATGATTGTAAGTGTAGCCTGAACTTGAAAGAGTACTAGATGATGTTAAATTAGTATTTCCTAAAGTCATATTTTTAGAAAAGCTACCAAATCCGTAAAGATAATCATTAGTCTCAGCAAAGTAAGCGTTATTAAGTGTGTATGTATTATTATTGTACTCTTGAGGTATTTGCAAATTAGAATTATTGTAAAACTGTAAATGTCTTGTAAGATTTAAGGTTGAGATATCAAATTCTGAGATGATACTTTGTATAACTCCGTTATTAGGATTTCCTGTAGAAAAATTTACATTGTCTATTTTAGTAGCAATTGAAAAACTACCATAAACATACATTTTATTGTTCAATTTATTATAATGTAAATTAGTTGGGCAATAAGCCCAATATACTCCAGTGTTATTTGAAATCTCTTTTGAAAGTATTAGTTGTAAGTTGGTGTTAAATTTTTCAATTTTACTATATTGAAAGTTGGCATCTACTTTAGAAATATATATATTTCCATCATTATCCATCGCAGAATCTTTAAAGTTTTCAATATTTTGTCCCAATTGAATAGCATTGTAAAAGTTTCCATCGGTATCAAATTTAGCGAGAAAAGCTCGGGCATACGGTGATGTATTTCCGCTGTTATTAGTAAAGTTTATCAGACCAAAAAAATTTAAATTATAATTATACACACCAGTAACTATTACAGTGTTTTGATGTATAAAAATGTTTTTTGCGAGCCTTCTTACTTCTCCAGTGAATTGCTTTTGCCATATCAATACACCATTTGAATTGTATTTGGTCAATTTATTTACATAATTCATGTAATATCCATCAGTTCCTAATGTATAAATATTTCCATATTCATCTACATTAAATGATTGTATCACTTCTGTTTTTTCCCATTGAAGATTACAATTAAAATCATATTTCTTCATTTTTGCTGTACTGTAAGAATTGTTTGGATGGTATACGAATAAAAATCCATCATTTGTTTTTTTCATTCCAACAGTATCATCAAAAACCCACTCGCCAAAATTTTTTGCACAATTATTACATTGTGCATTTATTGAAAATGAAAATAAAAGAATAATCAGTAATAAAATTTTTCTCATCATTATTAATTTCTGCAAATATAATCAAACAAAGATCTTATACGAATTAATAAATCATGAATATGTGATCCGCAGAAAAAATATGACGAAAATCACATTAATTATTTTGTTTAACAATTTTGTCAAAACGAATGATTGATTTATATTTGCACAAAATTGTTTAACAAAAATGTCAAAACAAGAAAAAAAAGATCAAACCCAAGAGTTAATCAAGCAAACTGCAAAGAATTTATTCTTTGTACAAGGTAAGTTTGATGCTACAACACAGGAAATAGCTGATGAAGCAGGTGTCAACAGAACACTTATTAATTACTATTTCAGATCAAGAGATAATCTGATTCAGATTATTTTTGATGACGCACAAAAAGTAGAAAAAGAAAAATCTGAAATCATTATGAATTCTGATCTTCCTTTTAAAGAAAAAATAGGTCAATTTATTGAGGGAAGCCTTTCTACAAGCCTTCAGTATCCTTATCTGGAAACTTATATCGTTTCACAAATTAATAAAGGAAACTGTCGTAAAAAAGATATTGAAACTGACGATCTCGAAAAGCTTTATAAAGATATTGAAACAGAAATGGAACTGGGAAACATCGAAAAAATGAAACCGGTACATTTTATCCTCAATATGATCGCTTTACTCATTTTCCCAAGTGCCATCAGACCATTATTTATGGAAAACATGAATGTCACAGATAAAGAATTTGATGAGTTGATTGCAGAGAGAAAAGATATCATTCTTAACATGCTTTTTAAAAATTAATTAAAAACTGTTAAAGTAATTTAAGAATTAGATCGTCCTTTAGGAATAAAGATTCAAACAGAGAAAACAAAAAATAAACGAAGTATAAAATTATGAACAGAAAACGTATAACTGCAAAGAAGCTAAAAATTGGGATAGCTGCTGCATTTATGATTTTCGGCTCTTCATCTGCCTATGCACAGCAACAGGTGTCGCTGCAGGAAGCTATTAAGCAGGCTTTACAAAATAAAGCTGAGGCAAAAAAAGCAGCTTTGCAGATTAAAAAAGCAGAGTACAAAATCAATGAAGCAAGAGCCGGAGCTTTACCACAGATTGGGGCTACTGCAGGGGTAACTTACAATCCGGTGATTCAGGAGTCATTGCTTGAATTTGGAGGTGAAAGAATTCGTGCACAGTTGGGACAGGCTTGGCAGTCACAGGCTGTTGTAACTCTTAATCAGACTATTTTTGATCAAAGAGTTTTTACAGGCCTTAAAGCAGCAAAATCTACCAGAGAATTTTATGTTTTAAATGCTCAGCTGACCAACGAACAATTGATCGAAAATGTGGCAACAGCCTATTATCAGGTTTTTGTGCAGGAAGAAAATCTTAAAACTCTGAATGTAAGTTACACAAATACAGAAAAAGTAAGAAACGTAATTAAGAGTTTGGTAGATAATGGTTTGGCAAAAGGAATCGACTTAGACCGTACCAATGTTCAGTTGACGAATATCAGCTCAAGCAGACAGCAATTGGTGAATGCGGTGGAGCTTTCAAAGAACTCTTTGAAGTTTTATATGGGAATTCCTATTGATACAGAAATTGAACTGGAAGAAAAAACAATCGAACCTCAACCACAGCTTTTAGCTGATGCCGTAAATCTTGAAGGACGTTCTGAGCTGAAGGTTTTACAGAAAAACAGAGAGCTTTTAGTATATAACAAAAAAGCTACTGAAGCATATCTTTATCCTACGGTTGGATTGCAGGCAAACTACGGTTGGGCCGGAATGGGTAAAAAATTTCCTTTAACAAACGGATTGAATAACGGAGTTCTTTGGAGTGATTATTCTGCGATTGGTTTAAATATAAACATTCCGATTTTTACGGGTGGTTCTACAAAATCAAAAATTCAGCAGGCTGAAATCGATATTTTAGATCTTGATCAAGACATTCAGAATACACAGCTTCAGCTAAGTTTAGAATATAAAAATGCGGTTACCAATATTGAAAATTCATTAATTAATATTGAGAGCATGAAAAACAACGTTACGCTTGCCGAAAAAGTACAGAAAGACACTCAGTCAAATTATCAGTACGGTTTAGCAACATTAACTGAAGTTTTAGATTCTGAAAATGCATTAACAGATGCAAAGCAGAACTACACAACAGCATTACTAGACTACAAACAGGCTGAGATTAAATTAATAAAAGCTAAAGGCGAGCTTAATACTTTACAAAACCCATAACAACATGAAATCGCTATGAATTGCAGTACAAAAAAATTACTAAAGATTTGGCGATTGCATTTGACTTTTAATTAATAAATAACTTCAAATGAAAAAAACTTTAATATATATCATCGTAGCAGCCGTACTTGTTGGTTTGGCAGCTTGGAAAATTGCAGATAACAAAAAGAAACAGGAAACTGAAGTAAAAGAAGTAGCAAAGCAGGTTGACAAGATCAACGTGAATGTAATTACTGTTTCAAGACAAAATATTGATACCGATTATAGTGCAAACGGAACTTTTATTCCAAAGCAGGAAATGCAGCAGTCTTCTGAGATTTCAGGACGTATTGTGAGTGTTTTGGTAAAAGAAGGTTCAAAAGTAGGTGCCGGTCAAGTGTTGGCAACTATCAAAAGAGACGCGATTGAAGTAGATGTTACTCAGGCGCAAAACAATTTGCAGAACGCAATTATCGACAATCAACGTTACGAAAATGCTTATAAAACTGGTGGTGTTACGAAGC
This sequence comes from Chryseobacterium indoltheticum, assembly GCF_003815915.1. Taxonomy (NCBI): domain Bacteria; kingdom Pseudomonadati; phylum Bacteroidota; class Flavobacteriia; order Flavobacteriales; family Weeksellaceae; genus Chryseobacterium; species Chryseobacterium indoltheticum. The sequence continues at coordinate 2,899,503 of NZ_CP033929.1, read as the reverse complement.
AACAGCTTGATAACTCAAGATTACAGTTAAAAAATATGCAGGCTGCAGTAAGAGCTCAGGGTGTAAGAGTAAATGATACAAGCATCAGAGCGGGGATCAGCGGTACCATCAACAAAAAAATGGTTGAGCCGGGAATGGTGGTTGCACCGGGAACTGCTTTATTTGAGATTGTAAATATCAATTCATTGAAACTTTCGGTTTTGGTTGACGAAAGCCAGATCGGAAGAATTCAGCTGGGTCAGGAAGTGTCAATTAATGTAAATGTTTTACCGGATGATTCTTTCAGCGGAAGAATTACGTTCATCGCTCCTAAAAGTGATGCATCTTTGAATTTCCCTGTTGAAATTGAAGTTCAGAACAGAGGAAACCTGAAAGCGGGTATGTACGCAACAGCGACTTTCAAAACCAACAACGGTGCTGAAACTCAAAATATGTTGACCGTTCCTGCAGAAGCCTTCGTAAACGGAGTAAGCTCAGGACAATTATTTATCGTAAGCAACGGAACTGCTAAAATGATTAAAGTGCAGACCGGTAAAGTGTACGGTGACAAAGTTCAGATCTTAAGTGGATTAAACGGTGGCGAGCAGGTAATTACCAGCGGACAAATCAACCTAGATAACGGTTCAAAAATCAATATCGTAAAGTAACAGCAGATGAAGTTAGCAGAAATATCCATTAAAAGGCCGTCCCTCGTTATCGTATTGTTTACGATTCTTACGTTGGGAGGTTTATTAAGCTACTCCATGATGGGGTACGAGTTGATTCCGAAGTTTGAAACCAATATGGTAACTATTTCTACGGTTTATCCGGGAGCTTCACCTGCTGAGGTGGAAACTTCGGTAACCCGAAAGATCGAAGATGCTGTAGGTTCTTTGGAAAACGTAAAAAAAGTAGAATCATCTTCGTACGAAAGTTTATCGGTAATCATGGTTCAGCTGAACACTGGTGCCGATGTAAACTATGCGTTGAATGATGCACAGAGAAAAGTAAATGCTATTCTGGCAGATCTTCCGGAAGATGCAGATCCGCCTTCTCTTCAAAAATTCTCGTTAGATGATCTACCGATCATGACGCTTAGTATTACCAGTAATAAACTGAATAATAAAGAGCTTTATGATCTTTTAGATAAAAAAGTAGAGCCTATTTTCTCCCGTGTAAACGGTGTTGCTCAGGTTGACCTTGTTGGTGGGCAGGAGAGAGAGATTCAGGTAAATTTAGATGAAAAGAAATTGCAGGGTTACGGTCTATCAATTGGTGATGTGCAGCAGGCAATTCTTTCATCCAACTTAGATTTCCCTACGGGAGCTTTAAAAACAAGAACTTCAAGATCTACCATCAGACTTTCTGGAAAATACAGAGATGTAGCTGAGATGAATAATCTTGTCGTTTCTAATAAAAACGGAGCGCAGGTTCGTCTGTCTGATATTGCAACCGTTTTCGATACCCAGAAAGATGTAGAGAAAGTGGCAAGATTCAACCAGAATCCTACGATTTTGATGCAGGTGAAGAAACAGTCAGATGCCAATGCGGTGGCGGTTTCAGAATTGGTTCAGTCAACAATTGCTCAGGTTCAGAACAATTATAAAGCACAGGATGTTAAAGTAAGTATTGTAGATGACTCTACAGAGTTTACTTTAGAAGCTGCCGATCACGTAATCTTCGATTTATTCTTAGCGATTATTTTGGTGGCAGTGGTAATGCTTTTATTCCTTCACAACATCAGAAATGCATTTATTGTAATGGTTTCTATTCCGGTGTCGTTGATTGCAACGGTAATCGGGATGTATCTGATGGGATATACCTTAAACTTGATGAGTTTATTAGGACTTTCACTGGTTGTTGGTATTCTTGTGGATGATGCGATTGTAGTTTTGGAAAACGTTTACCGTCACATGGAGATGGGGAAAAGCAGAATTCGTGCAGCATACGACGGAGCTTCAGAGATCGGATTTACGGTAACGGCGATCACGATGGTAATTGTGGTGGTATTCTTACCGATTGCAATGAGTTCAGGATTAGTTTCTGATATCTTGGCACAGTTCTGCGTCACGGTAGTTATTGCGACAATGTTCTCTTTATTGGCTTCATTTACCATTATTCCTTGGTTATCATCAAGATTTGGTAAATTGGTACACCTTACCGGTAAAAATCCTTTTGAGAAATTTATCCTTTGGTTTGAAAAGCAATTGGAGAAATTCACACACTGGATTTCTGGAATTCTTGAATGGGCTTTAAAAACAACATTAAGAAGAGTGATGACTGTTATTGTAACATTTATTATTTTGATCTCTTCATTTATGTTGGTGGCATTCGGATTTATCGGGGGTGAATTCTTCCCTAAAATGGATAGAGGCCAGTTCCTTGTTCAGATGGAGTTACCGAAAGATGCTTCTGTAGAAAAAACCAATCAATTGACTTTGGAGGTTGAGAAATACCTTAGAAATGATAAAGATGTGGTAGATATGATTACAACGGTTGGTCAGCAGTCATCAGGTTTTGGTGGTGCGCAGGCGACATTGTATCAATCAGAAATTCAGGTAATCTTAGTTGATAAATCTGAGCGTAACGAAAGTACAGACATTAAATCAGCAAAAATAAAGAGAGCTTTAGAAGAAAAGTTCACCGGAGTTGAGTTTAAAACAGCACCAATCGGATTGATGGGAGCAGATAATGCACCAATTGAAATGGTGGTAACCGCTCAGGATAACGAAACCGCTAATAAAGAAGCCAACAGAATTTTGGCTTTGCTTAAAAAAGTTCCGGGTTCTGTAGATGCAGAATTATCAACTGACTCAGGAAACCCTGAAGTGCAGGTGAATATCGACAGAGATAAAATGGCTTCTTTAGGTTTAAATCTTTCTAGTGTAGGACAAACGATGCAGACTGCATTCAGTGGAAATACAGACGGAAAATTCAGAGCCGGAGAATACGAATATGACATCAACATCCGTTTTGGTGATGCCAACAGACAGTCGATCGATGATGTAAGAAATCTTATGTTTACAAATCCTAACGGTGAACAGATCAGACTAAGCCAGTTTGCAGATGTGAAAATGGGTTCAGGACCAAGTTTATTGGAACGTAGAGACAAAGCACCTTCTGTAAAAGTAAAATCTAAAGTAGTAGGTCGTCCTGTAGGAGATGTTGCCAACGAATGGGCAGCTCAGTTTATGGATAACGAAAAAACCAAGCCTGCCGGGGTAAGCTACATTTGGAGTGGTGATATGGAAAACCAGACCGAAGGTTTCGGTACGTTAGGAATTGCTTTACTGGCAGCTATCGTATTGGTATATCTGGTAATGGTTTCATTGTATGACTCGTTTGTGTATCCGTTTGTGGTATTGTTCTCAATTCCTTTGGCATTGATCGGGGTAATGGTTATTTTGGCCATCACCGGAAATTCATTAAACATCTTTACGATGTTGGGGATGATCATGTTGATTGGTTTGGTGGCGAAAAATGCGATTATGATTGTCGATTTTGCCAATATGAGAAAAGCAGCAGGTGCAACTACACATGACGCTTTGATACAGGCCAACCACGCACGTCTTCGTCCGATCCTGATGACCACGATTGCGATGATCTTCGGTATGATCCCGATTGCGATTGCAAAAGGAGCAGGAGCGGAGATGAATAATGGTCTTGCTTGGGTAATCATAGGTGGTTTGACTTCATCATTATTCCTTACTTTGATTATTGTACCGGTAGTGTATTCACTATTCGATTCAATTCTAAGAAGAATGGGTAAAGATGAAAAAGTAGATTACGATGCTGAAATGAAAGCAGAATATGATCACAGAGAACTAAGTGAAGACGGATTTACTCCGAAACACGTAGATTAATACAACAGCCTTAATTAACCTAAAAGCGCATCAATCAAATTGATGCGCTTTTTTATTTAAATCTCACTGTATAACTTGTGGTTGAGGTTTTTGAAGGGTTCCGACAGGTTCTGAAATACTCCCGATATGTCTCCAGACTATCCTGCAGTCTCCTGAACCCCAAAATATACGTTCCATAACCCAAATGTCGGGGTACTGAACCGTAAATTATAGGTTAATAAAAAGTGCCGATACGTTACCTGACCCTAATTTATAGGTTCGGAAGCATTCCGGATATATCTTTAACCTCAACAGACCTATAAAAGACCCGATTGGATGATTAAATAACCTTATCATTACGGTCAATCAACCTCAACCGATAGATACAAAACCCCAAAAGATATGTAAATAACCTCGTCGTCTCCATAAACAACGTGATAAGACCGGTTAAAGTCACTTAGGAATGTTACATTTTAATAAATGTTTTCAGCTAAATAAATGACCTTTAAGCTTGAAATAAAACACTGAGTAGTAAAAAATCTTTACGGACTTTGCATTTAAAATTTAAAACAAATCCAATAAAAAAAGTCAGATTCCTCTGAAATTCAGAAAAAATCTAACTTTTAAAAAAAACTATATAAAAATATTTTTATCAGAGTAGAGTAATTATCTCACTCTGATTATTTTATTAAAAATTCTACCATTTTCTTCTACAGTGATGATATAGCTGTCGGCGGTCTTTTTACTTAGATCAAAAGTAAGTTTAATCTCACCGTTCGTTGCAGATTTTGTAGCATTGTAGTAAACCGTATCATCAAAATCTGTTACTGAAATTTTGGTCGTATTTTTTACACCCGACAATTGTAATGTAACCATATTACCGTTGATCAAAAATTCAGGTTTAAATATTTCTGAAACAGGTTCTTTTTCAATCAAAACCTTTTTATCAGAATCTACTTTAATTTTATACTTCTCAATTTTCTGTTGAGACTCAAGAACCAAATAATAAATTCCTGAATCTAAATCTTTAAAATTGTAAGATTTGCTTACAGAATTATAGTCTTCAAAAGTCTCAGAAAACAGTTCTCCGTAAAAGTCATTGTAAATGACTACCGATACATTTTTGGCATTCGAAATCTCAAATTTTACCGTCTCTGCTTCAGCTTTTCCAAATGAAAGAGAAAAGTCTTTTTCTTTACCCAATGCACTCATTGAAATGGATAAGAAACCGATCATTAAAACTGATGTAAATACTTTTTTCATACGATTAATTTTTTCATTTGTTAATACTGCAAATTTAGATCAAACCGCAACGCCTTTCTACTGCTTAATTTTCTTATTTATGTGTTATTTTAACCTTTAAATTAATTATTTAAATATAAATTGTTAATTTTGTGTATGAATTAATGGTTTTAATATGAAACATTCCCATCCTGCTTTTGAAGCTGTGAAACCCAATCTGGGAAGCAGTTTTACGAGTTTAAAGTTTTTACGAAATGAAAATATCAAGTCTCATGTATGGCATTATCATCCTGAAATTGAGTTGATTTTCGTATGCGGAGGTTCCGGAAAGAGACAAATTGGAAGTAATATTTCCTATTTTTCTGATGGAGATTTGGTTTTAATGGGAACAAACCTTCCACATTGCGGAATGACCAATGAAAATACCAATAATGATTATGAAATGGTCATTCAGTTCAAGCCTGATTTTTTAGGCGAAGAAATCTGGACGTTACCCGAAATGCAAAAAATAACCAATCTGTTGGAAAAGGCAAAAGCCGGAATTGTATTTTCAGAAAGTATAAAAAAAGAAGTCGGTTTGAAAATTACAGAAATGCATGAATCATCATCTTTGGATAAGTTGATGAAATTTCTTAAAATATTGGAAGAACTCGCTTCAACTCAGGAATATCGGATTTTAAATGCCGGAAAATATTATCTCCAAACTCAGGTGGAAGACAACGAGCGAATTAACCACATTTTTAATTATGTAAAAGATCATTTTAAAGATCAGATTACTTTGGAGCAGATTTCGGATTTGGCAAGCATGAAAGTGCCTTCGTTTTGTCGTTATTTCAAGAAGATTACCAATAAAACGTTTACTCAGTTTGTGAATGAATATAGGATTACCCATTCTTTAAAACTGCTTGCCGAAAAGCCATTAAGCATTACGGAAGTATGTTTTGAATCGGGGTTTAATAACTTCAGTTATTTCAATAAAACATTTAAAGAATATACTGGCAAAAGCCCTTCTCAATACAGAAAAGAGTTTAATTATTTATTTGAATAAAAATGAATTTTAAACCATTAAGAAAGTTTAGATTTTAAGATTAATAAAAATAAATCAATTTGGTTTCTTAAAAATTTGAAGAGTTTTAATGAAAATCTTAATGTTAAAAAAAGGAATAAACAAAGTTTATTTTAAAATTAAGATGAGTTAAGTTCTACCGAAATAGATTTTGTTTAAGAATTAATCTTAAGGAAATTTAAAATTAAACAACCTATTGGTAATAGATACGGAATCTACCTGTAAGATTTTAAAGTCTATATTTGTGTAGGTTTTAGAAATAAGAAGAAGAAAAAAAAGAATTTTATGAAGGATATAAAGCTGATTGTAACCGATATGGACGGAACTTTTCTAAACTCAAAATACGAGGTAAGTCCCGATTTTCCAAAGGTGTATGAAGAACTGAAAAAAAGGGATATTCTTTTTGTTCCTGCAAGCGGAAGACAAATGTCTGGAATCACAAAATATTTTGGCGATATTGAAAACGAAATAGGTTTCATTGCCGAAAACGGAGGGTATGTAGTGTATAAAAATCAAGAAATGTTTGCTGATAAATTGAGCCAGAAATCAATTGCAGATATTATTCGTACCGTAAGAGAAATTCCTGATGCAAGAGCAGTTTTGAGTGCAAGAGATAGTTCGTATTACGAAAGTACTGACCAGAATTTTGTAGATTATTTTACACAATATTATATTGAAAATCAGAAAAAAGAAGACCTTACTCAGGAAGTCGATGATTCTGTTTTTAAAATTGCAGTGTATCATCCGGTGAGCGCAGAAGAGTTTGTATATCCTGCACTGAAAAAGTTTGAAGACGAAGATTTGGTGGTCGTTGTTTCCGGAAAATATTGGCTGGATATTATGAATAAACACACCAATAAAGGAAACGCAATTGAGAAACTTCAAAAATCTTTAAATATTCTTCCCGAGCAAACGATGGCTTTCGGCGATTATCTGAATGATATTGAAATGCTGAAAAATGCTCATTATTCGTACGCTATGAAAAATGCACATCCATCGGTAAAAGAAGCTGCGAAATACGAAGCGTGTTCCAATGACAGTTTTGGCGTTTTGGAAACGATAAAAACGTATCTCAACGGAAATTAATTTTCACTATACAACAAGCAAAAAACCGTATTCTCAGAATACGGTTTTATATTTTTAATTGTCATTGACAACTTTATCTTTTCAGAAAATTAGTCAGCCATTACTTCACCAGACTTTCTAAAGGTAAAATTTCCATAGATATGTCTTCTTGCGAAACGGCTTGGCGAATCTGCATTCACCATTTTGATATACGTATTTCTTGGAACTCCGATGTATTCAAACATTTTACCATTCAAATGCTGAACTTTCAAAATTGATTTCTCAAGATAGAAATCAGTAATGATTGAAGTGGTAATCGTTTCTGTGTATTCTTCTTTGTATTTTTCCTGAGTTTCAGGGTTGATGCTTACCAAAAAATGATAGGCCTCAATCACAGATTTACTTTTTTCTTCTGCAGCCAGTTTTCCTTCTTCATTATTCACAAATTTATCAGGATGCGTATCTTTCATCACATTTCTGTAAATTGTTTTCAAATCTTTCAAAGTAGCGGTATTGTCTACCTCAAGAAGTTTTCTGTAATCACCTATTTTTTTCATAACGTACAATCCTTATTTCGGGGTGCAAAATTAAGGAATTTTATTTAGAAACTCATAAGTTTTTGATTATTAATTTATTTGCTTTTTGAAAATATCTTTAAAAAGTGCAAAATATTATAAAACCTCCCTTTTCAACTCCTCAATTCTCTCCTCAATAAATCCTGCTTTATCCATCTTCACATCATTCAAAATCATCTTCTGGCTTTCCGGAATTTCAGAATATTTTTCTGCCCACAGATTAATTTCTATCAACAATGGAAGCAGATCGATACCTTTTTCGGTGAGTTTATATAGAACTTTCGCTTTGCTGTCAGGGTGATTCTGCTTGATGATGATCCCGTTTTCTTCAAGCATCAAAAGACGGGATGCGAGAATATTAGTCGCTATTTTTTCGTCAGATTTTAGAAATTCTCCGTAGGTACATTGTTTTGCAAACATCAGATCTCTTACAATCAGCAATGACCATTTGTCACCCCATACGTCTAATGAGCTGCTGATAGGGCAATCTGATCTCTTTTTTGAATTGGACATAAAATTATTTTTAAATAATTAAATAAAACACTTGCGTTTTGAAAGTAAAGTTATAGATTTGTACTTGCAAAACGCAAGCAAATTTACCGAATTAAATTTAAAATACAATGGAAAATATTCTTTTTGATGCTTACAAGAGCAAAAACTTAGATCTAAAAAACCGTATTGTGATGGCTCCAATGACCAGAAGCCGATCAGATAATCCAGAAAATAAAGCAACAGAATTAACAGCTAAGTATTACCAGCAGAGAGCTACCGCAGGTTTAATTATCACAGAAGGTACTTTCATCAGTTCCGAAGCGGTTGGCGTGATCAATGTTCCTGCAATTTACAATGCAACACAAATCGAAGGTTGGAAACTTACAACAAAAGCTGTTCACAACGAAGGAGGCAAAATTTTCGCTCAACTTTGGCATACAGGAGCTTATTCTCATCCCGATTTGCATAATGGTGACAAACCGTTGGCGCCATCAAACGTAAATCCTGAGCAGCAGATCTTTACAGCAAAAGGATTTCAGCCATCGCAGGAACCTCAGCCGATGACGACGGAAGATATTAAAAGAACAGTAAACGATTTCAAAAGAGCAACGCTTAATGCATTTGAAGCCGGGTTTGATGGAGTAGAGCTTCACGGTGCAAACGGTTATTTGCTTCAGCAGTTCTTTAGCAAAAACAGCAATTTGAGAACCGATGAATATGGTGGTTCTGTAGAGAACAGAGCAAGAATTTTATTCGAAATTCTAGATGCTATAAAAGAAGTCGCAGATTTGCAAAAAGTTGCAGTTCGTCTCAATCCTTCACTCAACGGCATCATGGGGATTTTGGTCGATGATGAAACCATTGCGTTGTACAACTATATTGTCACTCGTCTCAATGATTACGATTTGGCGTATCTGCATTTGATAGAGCCTTTTACCGACGTTTCAGGTAATTCTTTTGCTATCCAGGAAGTGGCGAAACATTTCCGTAAAATCTACAACGGAACCATTATTATCAACCGCGGATTCAACAAAGAGACCGCTACAAAAGTTTTACAGGATGGCGATGCAGATTTGGTTTCTTTTGGAACTCCTTTTATTGCCAATCCCGATTTGGTAGAGCGTTTCAAGAGCGATGCACCACTCAATCAGCCGGATCAGGCCACATTTTACACTCCGGGCGAAAAAGGGTATACCGATTATCCGACTCTTAACAACTAAAATAATTTGGGCGAACAGCCGGGCTTTCCGCTATATCTTTTGTTTCACAAAAGGATGTCGCTGCAATCCCTGTCGCAAACTCGACCTCAACAACAATACACAACATTTAAACAAAACAAAAAATGAAAACAACAGGAAATACAGTATTCATCAGTGGCGGAAGTGCCGGAATAGGCTTAGCAATTGCAAAAAAACTGCATGCAGAAGGAAATAATATCATTATTAACGGAAGAAATGAAGAACGTCTTCAGAATGCTTTACAAGAACTTGAGGGCGCAGTTGCAATTAAGGGTGACCTTTCGGTTGAGGCAGATAGATTTCGCATCGCAGAAGAATTGAAAACGAATCATCCCGAACTCAATATCATCATCAACAATGCTGGTGCAGCATTCGCATATTTATTAAATGAAACGCAAAACGCACACGAAAAAGCTGCTGCCGAGATGAATACCAATTACTTCAGCGTTATCCACTTTACAGAACTTTTACTTCCGTATTTAAGTAAAAAAAAGGAAGCGGCAGTCATCAATATTTCATCAATTGCAGTTTTTTTAAGTCATCAAATGTTACCAACGTATGGCGCATCAAAAGCAGCGTTACACAGCTATACACAAGCTTTAAGACAAACGTATGAGGAGCAGAATAATATTCAGATTTACGAAGTCTATCCACCATTGGTCAATACAGATTTCTCTGCAGAAATCGGCGGAGCAAACGGAATTCCGCCTTCTGAAGTAGCAGACGAATTGTTGATAGCTTTAGAAAAAAATCAGTTTGATGTTCCGGTAGGAGATACCAAACAGTTTTTCGTAAAAGAATTGGCATAACCATATTTAAAAACAATTCTTCGTCAGAAACGGGTTATTTTCAGTATCTTACTGACGAAGAGTTTCTACAATTTAACCAACTTATCATAGATTAACAGAAAAAATTACCCACTGAAAAAATGGTAAAAAGGAGTAATCAATGAGAAGATAGCATCATTTTATCAGGAGATTTTTTCCCAAACTTGCTTTTAATTATCAACCTAAAGGAAGCAGATCAGCTTATAATAAAATAAATATCATATGAAAGCATTCAGTATCAGCCGTTATAAAAAAGAAAGTCCACTCGAATTGGTAGACCTTCCCGAACCTATTGTAAAAGATCACGAAGTTCTTGTCGAAATACATGCGGCAAGTGTTAATCTTTTAGATTCAAAAATAAAAAGCGGTGAGTTTAAACTGATTTTGCCTTATAAAATGCCTTTAGTTTTGGGACACGATGTTGCAGGCATTATCGTAAAAACAGGAGCGAAGGTAAAAAACTTTAAAGTGGGAGATGAAATTTATTCTAGACCCTCAGATTTTCATATTGGTACTTTTGCAGAGTTTATTTCAATCGATGAAAAAGATGTCGCTTTAAAACCTAAAAATCTTTCGATGGAAGAGGCGGCTTCAATTCCATTGGTTGGTTTGACGGCTTGGCAGGCTTTAATTGAGCAATCGAATGTTCAAAAAGGGCAGAAAGTTTTTATTCAGGCAGGATCTGGCGGCGTGGGAACTTTCGCCATTCAGCTTGCAAAATATATGGGTGCAACGGTAGCAACTACTGCCAGTGAAAAAAGTTTTGATGTTTTGAAAAATCTTGGTGCAGATGTTTTGATCGATTATAAAACGCAGGATTTTGAAGATGCTTTAATTGATTATGATGTCGTATTAAACAGCCAGGATAACAAAACGCTTGAAAAATCTTTTGAGGTAATAAAGCCTGGAGGTAAAATCGTTTCAATATCAGGTCCGCCAACGCCAGTATTTGCTGAAGAACACAGGTTACCTTGGTACGTAAAATTGGCAACAAGATTTTTAAGCAGTAAAATAAGAAAAAGAGCAAAAAAACAGAATGTAAACTATTCGTTTCTGTTTATGACGGCCAACGGGAAACAGCTTTCAGAAATTACTCATCTCATAGAAAGTGGCAAAATAAAACCTGTCATCGATAAAGTTTTCGCTTTTGAAAAAACCAATGATGCATTACAATATATCGAAAGTGGTCGTGCGAAAGGAAAAGTAGTTATCAAAATGAAATAAGCATCGATTTTTTTGAATAAATTATCCTTAAAAATAATTGCTTATCTCAATCAAATTCAAATCCGGGTCTCTGAAATAAACCGATTTAATCTTTCCAATTGCTCCGGTTCTTTCTACAACTCCTTCGATGATCTCTATATTTTTATGTTTTAGTTCTTCCAAAACATCATCAATATCTGTTTCTGAGATAAAGCATAAATCTGCCGAACCTGTTGTTGGATGTTCTGCTTTAGGCTCAAATTCTTTTTCTTTTTGATGAAGATTGATTTTTTGATTTCCGAAAGTCAGAGCTTTTCTGTTGTTTCCAAAAGTTACGACTTCAAAACCCAGAATGTTAGTATAGAAATCTATAGTTTTATCAGTGTCAGCAACAGTTAAGACGAGATGGTCAATATTTTTAATTTGCACAATTTTAGACTTGTTTAACCTCAGTTCGGGATAAGAGATTTTTATAATAGTTTGTGAATCATTAAACGCAAAGATTTTATAATTAAACTTTCTACTTTAGAAAGCAAAGGCAAATAAATTTGCTTCGCAAAGCTTGAGCCAAAGCTTTATTAAAACAACTTGTTGATTCTTCTTTGCTTACTATATTATAAAAGAGTAAAATTCACGGTTGTATTAAACATAGTTATATATTAATTAAAAGGAATTATTTTATCGTGTTTTAATTTCTGCTTTAAATGTTCTGCATAGTGATGTGCAAATTTTTCTTTTTCAACTTTTGAAAGACTCATGTAATAATCATCTCTGTTTTCCTTTGCATTGTAATTTTCATCATCTTTTCCAGGTCTTTCCACAACTTCTAAATAATGAACATAATGTCCGAATTCATGCGGCAATGTTCTGTAAAGTTGTGTGTTTCTTGAAGGTTCTAAATGTAATTCAGAGACAAAATTTCTTTTATTTTCAATGAAAAAATGCCCATCCTCTTTTAATCTTGCAAATTCTTTTTGATCTTCAATAGTTTGTTTTTTAGACCTGACTAGTTTTTTATTTAAGTCAATAGAGTCTAAAATTATTGCAGGAAAATATTCGTTTTCAAATTCAAAACTATATACTAATCTTCCCCAAACTGGAGAAATAATTTCTTCTTTTCTTTTGGGTTGACGAAGAACGATAAATTTCAACTCTCCATAATCTTCAGTGGGAATATATTGAATCATTTTTGCTAAATCATTCACAGAGCAGGAGTGAAAACAGTTTTCCCGAGTTTCTTCAATAATAAATAAAAACTCATGTTCATTGATAATTCTAATTTCTGTTTGGTATTTCTCAATTCTTTCATAAAAAGATTTCAGCGTGCCATAAGGTGTAGAAATCTTAAATTTATTATCCTGACCAAAACCTTGATTTTCAGTTCCTATATTTCGGTTTCTTCTTGTTGGATTAAACATTTGAAATAGTCAATTTTTGTGTTTTTCAATTTTATAAGCTGAAATTAAAATCAAAACTGTGTTTTATTCAGTATCAATATACGTCAGTTTCGCCCCTTTAATAAACTCTTCCAAAGAAATATTTTTTATTGCTTTATCATTCATCAATTCAAAAAGATACGTTGAGGTTGTATTTAATCTGATGTCTTTTACAGAGGTTTTAAATCGCTTAGTTTTAATATTTGAAGTCAGAAATGTAAGCTCAGAAGTATTACTAAACTTGATATTATTTACATCAAAAGAAGCTTTTGGATCTTTCTGCAATTTCAAAAATCTTTTCTGTGTTTTATCTGTCGTCTCATTCAGGAATTTCTGCATTTGGAAGTCGGTTAACAGCTGTGGATAAATGAGACCTTCTCTTAGAATCGTCGTCGTGATTTTATCGGCTTTTTCAAAATAAACGGTCTTGTTATCAAACTGTGCCAGATTTTCTTTTACAAGAATTTTACCGTCAAATTTTTTATAATTTTTCTTTTTATAATCAGTTTTAAAATGCTCAATTATAGCGGCATCTTTCGTGCTCAACTTTTCATTTTTCTGGGCAAAAAAATTAGCAGATAGCAATAATGAAAGACCGATTGTGAATATAAATTTCATAATACGTTAGATTTTTGGTTTAAATATTACAGAATATTTTTCAGGCGAAGATGCTGTAAAAGCATGATAGTCTTGGCATCTTTTATTTCGCCATTGTCAATCATAGAAAGTGTTTCGTCAAACGGAAGCTGCAGTACTTCGATGTTCTCGCCTTCATCTTCCAGTCCGCCGCCATCGTTTATTTTCATATCATCAGAATATTCTGCGATAAAAAAATGCAGAATCTCTGTAACAGATCCGGGAGACATATAAGCTTCAAATATTTTTTCTACTTTCGAAATCTTGTAACCCGTTTCTTCTTCAGCTTCCCTTTTAACGCAATCTTCAGGATTATCGTTGTCTAAAAGTCCGGCACAAGCTTCAATCAGCATTCCCGTAGGATTTCCGTTGATGTATGTAGGAAGACGGAATTGCTTCGTTATAATTACATTTTTAGAATGAGTGTTATACAATAAAACAACGGCTCCGTTTCCCCTGTCATAGGCTTCCCGGCTTTGGGTTTCGGTGTCTCCGTTTTCTTTTTTAATAGTAAAAGTAACTTTTTTTAAAGTGTACCAGTTATCAGATAAAATCTCTGTCTTTTCAATACTTACATGAGGCTTTTGCATTATATTTCAATCTTTTAATAATTATTTTTTTTAGTAAATCTTCCAAAGCTCCTTCTAAAACCGGAAACTTAAAGTCAAAACCAGCTTTTATTATTTTTTCTGAAGAAGCTCTCGAGCCTTGAAGCAAAATATCGGCAAGCTCACCAAACATAAGTTTTAAAACAAACGCCGGTACGTTAGGCATGAATAAAGGTTTTTTTAAAATCTTTGCAGCTATCCGTGTTAAATTTTCGTTAGTCGTATGCTGCGGTGCCGAAGCATTATAAGAACCCCGAATTTCAGGATTTTTTAAGGCAAATTCATAAATCGCACAAATGTCATCAACATGAATCCAGGGCATATATTGTTTTCCGCTTCCGATGGGTGAACCAATTCCAAATTTGATAGGTGTTATCATTTTCGCTAAAGCACCGTCATTTTTAGATAGAACAACGGCAGTTCTTACTTTCACCACTCTTTCCGCTACATTTTGTTCTGTAAATTCATCAGCTGCTTTTTCCCAAACCTGAACAACTTTACTTAGAAAATCGTTTCCTGCAGGATCATTTTCTGCGAATATTTTATCTGTTGTTTTAATTCCGTAAAAATTAATTCCTGAAGCAGAAATGAAAGATTTTAGCTTTATATTTTTGTTTTTAAGCGTATTTAAAATCAATTTTGCAGAGTTTACCCGGCTGTCGATCAGTTCTTTTTTTCGCTCTTCTGTCCAGCGTTTTTCAGAAATATTGGCTCCTGCTAGATGAATAATGTGACTTACATTTTCGAATGCCTGTTCATCTATCGTGTTATTGTTTAGATCCCATTCAAATTCGTTTTCGGCTTTCTTTTTGCGGGTTAAAAAACGTATCGTATAATCTTTTTCGATTTTTTTGGAAAGCACCTTTGCAATGGCTCCGCTTGCGCCGGTGATTAATACAATTTCTTTCATCATGCTTTTTTACATTATTTTTTTTAATACTTGATATTTTTTAACCGCAAAAGCAACAAAAAATTTTATGACGGAATTCGCTATTTAAAAGCTAACAAAACAACAATAAATGAAAATTTTACATTTTGCAAACTTCTGAATGTCTCTTTTTCAATCATTTCTTTTGATTCTTTTGCGGTTAAAATTATATTTGAATTTTATCATGTATCAAAACTGATTTTTTACAATTAAAACGTAATCTTCTTCAAGAATTTTATAGCCGTGATCATAAATAAATTTATATTCTGAGCCGTTTTTATACACTTTAATATTTGTAAAATAATTAAAATCAAAACCTAAGCCATCGAGTTTAGATTTTGGGATTTTAGTTTTTCCGTCGATATTTATTTCATTCAGAATACGGTAGTTTTTACGGAGTTTATTGTTAACATTCCGCATCAGGTTGCTCGAATCTTTGTTCTGCTTATTGTTGTAAGCATTTCTACAGGCATCATTGCAGAATTTTTTATCGGATCTGCCAATGATTTTTTCACCGCATTCTATACATTCCATATTCTTTAATTTTTCAAACTGTGTTTGTGTTTTTTATGTAAAAGTCTCTTCCATCTCGAACTTGTAGGGTAACTTCTGTTTTTGGTGATATTATTAAAAAATAAAGCTACTAAAAGTAAAATAATACAGCCCGACAAAACAGGAGATAGTACATACCAATATCCAAGATCAGCAATTTTTCCGGGAGATGTTACGGCAATTAATGCAGTTGCGCCACCCGGCGGATGCAAAGTTTTGGTGTACTGCATCAAAATGATGGAAAAAGCAACAGCCAAAGGCGCCGAAAGCCATAAAATATCCGGAACAATCTGGTAAACGGTAACTCCAACGATAGCTGAAATGACATGACCGCCGACAAGATTTCTTGGTTGAGCCAACGGACTTTGAATGGCTCCGTAGATTAAAACACTTGAGGCGCCAAATGAACCTATCAAAAATACATTTTCCTGCTGCAACAAATAGTGAGATTGCAGAAAAGCAATCAGTCCGATTCCGAAAAAGGCACCTAGAAAAGACCAAAAAAATTCTTTATAATCAACAAGTGTTTCTTTATAAATTACATATTTTGATACTCTGAGTGTTCTTTTGAAAGTTTTTTTCACAATAAATTTATTTGAGATTTAAAGGTACGAAATATCCGTTTGTAAACGACTGCTGATGTACGAAATGATTTTATCAATGCTGAGATGCTTTCAGCATGACAAACTTTCTGCAAAAGGTTAAATTAATCTACCTAATTAGCTCAATCTGCGAGAACCTTTTTTAAAACAGATTTCTGGTCTCAATTTTTTGTAATAAAAATTAGTAAATATTTTTTAATGTCATTTTAAAACATCAATTTTGCGCCATCAATGGGGTGCTGCAAATTGCGGCTGAGATGATACCCGGGAAAATTTTCCACACCTGATCTGGGTAATTCCAGCGTAGGGAATTTTGATTTATCATCTCATCATTTAATTTTATTTAAGTTAATTTGATGCAGGACATTTTACAACAGACAACATGGCAAGAATGGCTTGGTGTCTTCTTTTCAGTATTTCAGGTTTTATTGGCAAGAAAAAACAATTCGAATAATTATCTTTTTGGTATTGCCGGAATTTCATTAACACTTTATGTGATGATTCAATCTAAACTCTACGCCGAGTTTACACTTAATCTTTACTATCTGGTAATGAGTATTTACGGATGGCTGTACTGGAAGTTTGGAAAACGAAAGTCTGAAACCACCATTTCCGAAACCACCAAAAATGAAAAATTAATTACTGCAGGAATCGTACTTGGAACATTTGCTGTTTTCTGTTTTTTCCTGACGAATTTTACAGATTCTGATGTTCCAATTTTGGATTCTTTAGTCAGTGCTTTTGCATGGGCAGGAATGTGGTTGATGGCTCGGAGAAAAATTGAAAACTGGGTTTTACTTAATATCAGTAACATCATTGCAATTCCGTTGTTGATTCATAAAGGTCTTTATTTGTATGCAGTTTTGACGGCTTTCTTGTTTATTGTTGCAATTTCCGGTTATTTGGAATGGCGAAAAATCATTAAAACTAAATCGGTTGCAGCGACTTAATCTGATGTTGTGGATTAAAACGCAAAGATTTTAATTTTTGAGATTAATATTTTAAGGAGCAAAGATGGCGACAAGTCGCTGATGAAGCTTGAAAACATATGCTTTGAATCAATTTTATTGATTATTCTTTGCCTCTTAAATAATAAACGGACAGAAGTAAAGCTTTGCGTTGAAAAAGTAAGAATTATAAGATTCCACTTTAATGAAGTTAATTGTAGCTAAAAGGTATGTTACAGTAAATCGGTTGCAGCGACTTAATCTGATGTTGTGGATTAAAACGCAAAGATTTTAATTTTTGAGATTAATATTTTAAGGAGCAAAGATGGCGACAAGTCGCTGATGAAGCTTGAAAACATATGCTTTGAATCAATTTTATTGATTATTCTTTGTCCCTTAAATTATAACAACAGAAATAAAACTTTGCGTTGAAATAATAAGGATTATAAAGTGCCATTTTGATTTAAAAATAATCTTTTTAATTATTCAGAAATAGATAAAAGGTATGTTTACACCTAAAGAAATAAGAATGAAAATGCATGGAGCTTTTGAAGTTCCGCAATTAATTATTGATCAGATTCATGAGGAAAGATTGCTTCAGATCTGGGTTCCGAAAGTGTATGGCGGATTGGGATTACGCTTAAATCAAGGTTTGAAACTCCTTTTTGATTGGTCAAAAATAGATGGAAGTTTAGGCTGGATGTTGACATTATGTTCGGGCGCCAACTTTTTCTCAAGAAATTTAAAACCCAATATTGCGAAAGAACTTTTTTCTAATCCCAAAACCTGTTTTGGAGGAAGTGGAATGATTGGTGGAACTGCAGAAAAGCAAACTGATGGAACTTTTCTGATTAACGGACTTTGGCATTTTGCAACTGGAGCGCCACATTTAAGTCATTTTACTTTAAATGCGAGATTGACGGAAAATGGAAATCCTTTGCTTGATGAATCAGGAAATGAATTGATCAGATCTTTTGTTATTTCTAAAAATCAGGCTGAGATAATTCCAAACTGGAAATCGATGGGAATGAAAGCAACCGGAACGTATTCTTTTAAAGTTGAAAATATAAAAGTCACGGAAGATTACAGTTTTATTTACGATGAATTTTTTACTGGTGATGCGATTGATAAAATCCCATTCAGAATTTTTGCAGATTTAACTTTATTGGTCAATTATCTTGGGATGGCTTCTCATTTTTCTGAAGAAGCAATTAAAATACGACCATATTTAGACTTAAAATTTTTCAATGAAAAAATAAACAAAGCGATGGTAAAAGTGATTGAGTTTGCTGACGAAGTTGAAGGTTTACTGAATGAGTCTAAAGCAATAACTCCGGAAAAACAATCAGAAATTCATGATTATTCTTCAGATTTGGTAGACAATTTATCGCATCAGATTTTGCAGATTTATATTCAGTTAGGAATTAAAGCAAGTCATATTGATTCTGCGGTTTATCAGGTTTTCTGTGATTATTTTACGGCAACGCAGCATTCTAATTTTAGGAGGGAGTTTTAATGATTACAATGGAAGAATATTAGTTCACAATGCTCCCATATTCATTTGCATTTCAAAAATATAACTTTACAAGGCGAGAATGTAGTTTAGCAATACAAGAATATAACTTTACATCGTGCCAATATTGTTTAACATTACAAGAATATAATTTTACATCGTGGCAATATTGTTTCAGAATGGAAGAATGTAAAAACATTTAACTTGAATATTCAATTACTATCTGAGAATATTGAATAACCTCAGTTCGGGATAAGAGATTTTGATAATATTTTTTAAATTATTAAACGCAAAGATTTTATAATTAAACTTTCTATTTTAGAAAGCAAAGGCAAATAAATTTGCTTCGCAAAGCTTGAGCAAATGTATTAAAAATCAACTTGTTAATTCTTCTTTGCTTACTTTATAAATGGATAAAATTCACCTTTTGAATTAAATATATAATGGACTCAAAGTTAATAATTTACTATTGTTGCTTAACCCGAAGTCAGGTTAAATAAGGATTGTGTTATTTTAAAAGCCTGTTTAAAGTTGTGTAAAAACTCTTTTTAATTTTGCTATATCAGAACAATCTTCAGATTCTTTTAAGTATCAGCTTTTATTGCGACAAAGTTTATCTTTACCAAGATTTTAATTAATGAAGAAAGTTTAATTTTTCGTTAAATAACTTAAATTTTAAAATTTCAGATTGCCCAGGAATTTCTACAATAACCCAATAATAATTGCTTTCTTTATTTATTATTTCATAAAAATATTTATCTCCTTTTTTACTAAAGTTCTTTCTTGTGTTGTTATTACTTTCAATAAATTCTAATTCGAATTTGTTTTTACCTAGCCATGTATAAAGTAATTTTGAGCTCGTTCCATCTTCAAAAATTTCTGTCCAATATTTTTTGTCTGTATTTACCAACGTTTTTTCTCCAGAATATTCAAAATAGTAAAAATTTGAATTGTTTTTAAATTGATTAATTTCTTTATCAGATACTTTAATTTCAGGTCTTGCATTTAGCTTCATCCAATTTTTCACCTTGTGGAGGACTTATTATTTGCAAATAATCTCTGAAATATTCACAACGTTTCTGAAATCTGAAGTAGAGATTTTCCATTTTATTTTCATATTCTGAATCAGAAAATTGACTTAAATAAGGAGGAATGAATTTTTGGGTTAAAGATTCTATTCTTAAAGAATTATAATCGCCAAAACAAAATGTCCATAAATTTAAAACAAAATGTCAAAAATAATTTATATTAGCAAAAAATAATATTGTATGAATTTTGAATTTAAAAAGGATGATTGGGTCGCAATTGAAGGAGGTTTTGAAATTAGGTTTCAAAAGGAAGAACAGGGACACTTAATCACGCAAGTTTATGAGATCGAAGAGAATGGGGAAAAGAATGTAGTATTAGTACCAACACGTGATCTACCTAATGAAATCGTTATTGAGACAAATATTCCATTTAACGGTACAGTCGTAGCACGATAAGTATTTTTTAAACACAATTTAAAGCACTCTATGAGTGCTTTTTTATTTATTTTTAAATACTATTTAAACAGCATTTAAAATGAAAGTAAGAAGTACAATTGTTGACGATACGATGTAAAAGCGAAGAGAAAAACCACATATTGAGGCCTGCTTTCTCCTGTGCCAAATGACATCATCTTTCTAAAAATCATATTCCAGCTACTTTAAAGCCATTATTAGCCATAAAACAACAAAACACTCCATTAAGAGTGTTTATATTGTATTTAATAAATGTTTAAACGGTAGTAAAAAGTATATTTTTGACGGTCTGTTTATATTTTCACCAACCCTGTATTTTGTGTTTTTCCTTTTACTATCAGGTATTTAGCCACTTTATTTGACCTTTTGTTTTATGCCCTATAGAATCATTTAAGTTTTCAGTACTTTTAAAGTTTAAGCACATTTCATCAATTATTTTATCAGTCTTGTCTAATTCATTTTGTGCATTTATAAATATAGAAAATAGCAGCAAGGGAAATAATATTTTACTTTTCATTACAAGTGGGTTTTATTTTCGCAAATTTCCAAATATACGAAGATGAGCTAATCAAATCTTTATAAAATAAATATTGATTTTCTTTATATATCCATTTTCAAACGACTACAAACGAATTTAAATAGTTTATCACCGACTAATTTTTTCAATCTGATGAATCTTTGCAACAGAGATTTGAGAAACAAGTGAACGTCTCTTATCTAAATCGCTAATCTAAAAAATATAAAGTTATGTCACTAAGAAACAAAGTAACCTTAATCGGTTTTACAGGTAAAGAAGTTGAAACAGTAAACTTCGAAAACGGCGGAATGAAAGCTTCGGTATCACTCGCTACAAACGATCATTACACCAACGCAAAAGGTGAGAAAGTAGAAGAAACACAATGGCACAGTTTGGTAGCTTTTGGGAAAACGGCTGAGATTTTTCAGAAATATGTTCCAAAAGGAAAAGAGATTGCCATTGAAGGGAAATTAACGTACAGATCGTACGACGATAAAGATGGGGTGAAAAAATATATTACCGAAATCAGAGTAGATGAACTTCTGCTTTTGGGTGGTAAATAATATCCGTTTATCAACCTACACTTTTTTTATGATAAACTTTCAGTTCTTTGCTAAGTTTACGCCTTTGCGAACTTAATACGGCGAGTTGTCAAGAAAAGCTTTGCGCACTTCGCATTAAAATAATTGTAGGATTAAAACGGATAATCAAATAATTGATAAACTTTAAAAGCACAAATGATGAAAATAAAAGTTTTAAAAATCAGAATTGCAGATGAATTTCTGCGTGAAGACCAAAGAGAAATCGATCATTTTCTTGAACATCATGAAATTATTAAAACTGAAACTGCATTTGTTCACGACGAACAGTTTTGGTCGGTGGTATTGTATTTTAATGACATAGAATCTGCCGTTAATAAAACAATCGTGAAAGATTCTAAAGCAGTTAAATATTCTGCGGATGATGAAATGTTAAACGAAGACGAAGGTAAAATTCTGGATGCTCTGAAGCTTTGGCGCTCCGAAAAAGCAAGAGAACAAAATCTTCCGACGTATTTTATAGCAACCAATAAAGAGCTCGTGTCTGTTGCGAAATATAAGCCTGCTAAAAAAGAAGAGTTGCTCGACATCAAAGGTTTCGGAAAACATAAGATTGAAAACTACGGCGAAGAGATTTTAGAAATCCTGGAAAGCGTGTAAGATAAAAACGACTAAAAACACAAATGATGAAATGAAAGGCCGGAGAAATAAATTCTACGGCTTTTTTATTGATTTAAAAGTCCTTTCAATTCCTTATTTTTGCAGTGAATATAATTTATCAACCATCAATTATCATTTATAAAAATGAAGCCAAGCTTAGCAAAAGGAACGAGAGATTTTACCTCACTGGAAGTTTCGAGAAGAAAATACATCATCAATATATTACAGAAGAATTTCGAATTATTTGGGTTTCAGCCTTTAGAAACACCAAGTTTTGAAAACCTTTCTACTTTGACCGGAAAATATGGTGAAGAAGGAGATCGTTTGATTTTTAAAATTTTAAATTCAAGCATCAACGAAGCTAAAGAAGATAAGAAAACTCAAATGTTGAACGATTTTCAGAAAGCTTTAGATAAACCGTTTAGTGCCGAAAGTCTTACGGATAAAGCACTTCGTTATGACTTAACGGTTCCTTTCGCAAGATTTGTTGCGATGAATCACGGGAAACTAACGTTTCCATACAAACGTTACCAAATTCAACCGGTTTGGAGAGCAGATCGTCCACAGAAAGGAAGATTCAGAGAGTTTTATCAGTGTGATGCCGATGTTGTGGGAAGCGAAAGTTTGTGGCAGGAAGTTGATTTGGTTCAATTATATTTAAAATCATTTGCTGAGTTGAAAGTTTCGGTAACGATTCATATCAACAACAGAAAAATTCTTTCAGGTTTAGCAGAATATGCCGGAATTACAGATAAGCTGATCGATTTCACCGTTGCTCTTGATAAATTAGACAAAATAGGGAAGGATGGAGTAGTGAAAGAACTTTTAGAAAGAAATATTTCTCAGGAATCGATTGATAAATTAGATTTCCTTTTCAATCAGTCTAATGATGCTTTAGAAAATCTTCTTCAGCTGAAAGAAAAGTTTGCCGGAAATGAAATTGGTTTGAAAGGTGTTGAAGAACTTGAATTTGTGATTACACAATCTCTGAATTTGGGAGTTAATATTCAGAATCTTGTTTTTGATATTACTTTGGCGCGTGGTTTAGATTACTACACCGGAGCAATTTTTGAAGTGAAAGCAGATGAAGCGCAAATGGGTTCTATCGGCGGTGGCGGAAGGTATGACAATCTTACTGAAGTTTTTGGCGTGAAAAATATTCCCGGAATAGGAATTTCTTTTGGTCTAGACCGAATTTATCTGGTGATGGAAGAATTGAATCTTTTTCCTGAAGAAGCTACTTCGAATGTAGAATATCTATTTGCCAACTTTGGCGGAGAAGAAACCTCAGAAGCTTTAAAACTAATTATCCAATTAAGAGAAAAAGGAATTTCTGCAGAGCTGTATCCTGAAAGTGCAAAAATCAATAAGCAGTTTACTTACGCTGAAAAGAAAGGTATTAAAAACCTTGTTTTCTTAGGTGAAGAAGAGGTGAAAAATAATACGGTTACTTTTAAAAACTTGGAAGCTGGTGAACAGAAAACAGTTTCTTTGGAAGAATTTCTTAATTTATAGTTTCATTTGCTAATGAGTACTTTTCACATTCTGAATGGCGATTGCTTGGCCGAAAAATTTCCGAAAAATATGGAAGGTGAAATCATTATCTGGCGTGAAGCATTAATTGATGGACCTGTTTCAGACAATAATTTCTTTGAAAATCGTAAGAAATTTATCACAGAAAATCACGATTCAGAAAGCGATTATGAAGAATTGGTTGTAAAAGAATTTCAAAGGATACAAAATATTCCAGAGGATTCTTCTGTGTTTTTCTGGTTTGAAGACGACTTGTTTTGTCAGGAATTGTGAGAAACCTTAAAGAACTGGTCGTTGCAAACGAAAATAGGTTTAACGGAATCTTGGAAAATCAGATAAAAGATATTCAAAAGAACACAGAGGATTTTGGTGAAGTTTTCAGAATTTTTAATCAAAAATATACGGTTTATGGTTTTGGAGATCTGCAATTAAAGAGATTTATTGATCAGTTTTCTGAATGATTTTCAGAAAATATTAGAGTATTAATTAGATAATTTTTACAGATAAATTAAAAATTCCGGCTGTAAGACAGCCGGAATTTTTTCTGTTATTTATTGGAAGTAGACACTGAGCGGTGTGAGGTTTTTTTTCGTGATTTCCTCCATTCCCAAGGCGCCACCGGATTTTTGTCCTTCCATAATCCTAATTCTAATTTTTTTGCCTGTTTTTCCAAATCATCATAACTGTTGTCTTTCGAGTATCTTTTGAAATGCCAGGCCAAACCATTTTTTACAAGCTCTTTATTAAGATTTTTGCCGTTTGATAATATAATCTCGGCCAGCAATCTTTTATTGCGATCTTTTTTCCAGCCTGTAGAAAGTTTAACTTTTCTTCCAAAACACACATCTGATACAAACTGTTTTGCATTGTTTCCAAACGGCTGTTTTTTTTCCGGACAATCAATGTGTGAAAGCCTTACGACCTGTGGTTTCCCGTCCATTAATATTTCTACAGTATCACCGTCTTTTACCCCGATTACTTTATAAGATTTACTCTGCGAAAAGATAATAATTGGGAAGAGAAAGATGAGAAAAGTTTTATAAATCATTTTAATATAATTACATTGTCATTGTTATCCATCTTCAGTAATATCAAAATTTACAGATAAGATTTTACGACAAAAATATCAAAAGAAATGATTAAATACTCAGGATTTTTGCAAACTTAAAGATTAGCTAATAAATTTTCTTTCAATGATCTGCACTTTGATAAATGTCTGTTTCAGCTACACTTTTGTGAGAAGATTCCGAGTAGAATGGTATTTTTAGTATTGAATCTTTTCTTATTAAAACTCTTTTTGAATCGAACGCATCAGGATTTTCTTTAATTAAATCATCTGCATAATCGCTCTTTTGAAATTGATATACATCTTTGATGATCTTATTTTTTTCAAAAATAAATTGTACGATCTCATCGACATGTGTTTTGCCTTCCGTAAGCTTACTCAATTCTAAGTTTTTGTTATTTGCATTTAAAGCAATTTCATTTGGCACAGGATTAATTTTGCTTTTCCATAAGCTGTCATTTTCTGAAGTTTCATTTTTAACTGTTTCTTGGGATACGGGAGAAACGTCCGGAATTACTTGCTGTTTCTTTTCCTTTTCGTAAAACATTGTGAGAAATACCAATGCACCGATCAATAAAATATTCAACACAAAAGAAATAATCAGAAAGACTGTATTTTTGCTTTGCTTTTCTTCTGTATGATGGGGAAATTCTGATAAAGACGGCCTTTGTAAAGGAAAAGAACTCTGATTTCGATGATTACTGAAAGAAGAAATTTGAGCCGGATGATCTAATTTTCTTTTTTCAGCATAAAATTCTTTCTCAATTTGTTTGATAGAATTATTGACTTCTTCCAGTTTTTTTCCGGATTCCAAAGCAGAAATAAACTCATTGAATTTTCTTAAAAAATTCGAGTGTAAGCTATTTAAAGCTGTCAGATTTTTATCTGCTTTCTCTATTTTATTACCATTCTCAACATGTATTTTCTTGTCTTGCTCTATTTGCTTCTTTAAATTTTCATATTCGTTTCTTCCATCGTCTTCAATTTTTTTACTTTGTTTTTTGAATTTTGAAATCGTATTGAGAACCTGTTGTTTAATTTCAGTTTGAAAATTTTGTATTTCTTCTTCTAAAATATTGACATCAATTAATCTGAAAAGTCTTTTTTGAGAAACAAATTCAGCAATTTCTTTACTGTCGATAAAAAACAGCGTATCATATTTTGGTAAAATCTCCAAAGCTTTTTTAAACAGATTCTGAATGGAATTACTGTCTAATTTATTGGTGAAAATAACCAGATTTTTATCTGAACTTTCCCAGTCTAAAAAGCTTACTTTTCTACTGTTGTATTCAATTTTTTCGAAATCCTGATCAAAAACATTCGTGAGATTAAACTCTTTTGAATGATTGATATTTAAAACATTATTGCTTACATTATTATTTTTTAAGTTCTGGTGAATCTGATGCAACGAGTTTAAGATTAAATTTTCATCAGCTACTTCATCAGAAAAAATCAAACTTGTACCGATAAAAGTGCCTGTTCTGTTAGAATTTTTTTCCTTTGCGTACGTATAAACAGAATAAGAGATCAAAAAATTATCCGCAATACCTTCTTTTCTAATCGAGTAAATACGGTCATTGGGAGATAATAATTGTATGGCATCTGTTTTTAGGTCGAAGGTTTTTAGAGCTTTCTCTAAATTTTTATTTCCATAAATACAGGATTGTGTAAAACCGTTTGGAGTTCCAAATGTTGCAAAGCCGAAGACATTTATTTTTTTCATCTATTTTGAAAAGCTAAATTTTATTTTTTCCCAGAAAGTACCTTCATAATCCAAATCGTAGCCAACGATATTATTATACAGCCACTTTGCAATGACTTCTGCCGATTCCAGATTCAGGAGTGTTATTTTTTCAATTCCAGCCTGATTCTGCACATTTCCTATGGTAAAAAAGGTTTTGCTGAGGTTGTACGTATCAATTCTGTTATTGGTCATGCTCAATCTTTCGCTGATGAAGTTTTCAAGATGTTGCTCATTATCTACGCCTGTGTTTCCGGATTTATCCCATTTGGAAATCACAAGAAGTACATTTACATTTTTCAGATTCTTTCCTTTTTTTTCCAGATAATCTAAAAACTCCACGATTTTAGAATCTTCATGATGCGCTTTGTCATAGCTTGTTACAATCAAAAAGTTCAGCGGAATATCTGAGTTTAAGTAGGCTTCAATATCTGCGTGATATCTTCCGCCTCTTGATATTTCGTTATGATTTTCTCCAGCAGTTTCTAAAAATGAAATATTAATGGAAGGAACTTTTTTCGATTGATTATTCGGGTCAAACACAAAATCTAATCTTGTGACCTGATCTCTCGTACTTCGGTTGGGAAGGATACCTTTTTTTATATTTTCAAAAAAATCAGCCAATAAAATTTGGGCTTCTCTGGAATTTGGGCTTCCTAATTTCGGTCGCAAAACTCCGGCATAAGAATTCAGATAATACAAAATCGCTGATAGAATAACTGATTTTCCCGAAGCAGAGGTTCCGTAAAAGAAGACGAAATTACTGTCTTTATTTTTCACGGTGGTTGTACTGCCGTTTGAGGTGGGAACAAAACCGTCATCTTCTATTTCAGGAAGCGTGTAAATATTTTCATTCGTTACAATCTCGTTTTGATGCTCTGTAAAGTCATCGAATTTTTTAAAATCGTTGTCATAATCATAGTTATCGAAAGAAAAAGGTTTGTCATTATTCATCATGGTAATTTATTTATTAGGGATTAACGTTCTGCCTTTTTTTCTGTTTCCTAAAACGCTGTTATTGGTTCTGTTATCGGGACTTGTCACCAGTAAAATGATAATCACAATCACGAAGTCTAATAAAATACATCCCGCCAAAACAACAAACTGATACATTCCGAAGTTTTTAATTGCGTGCTCAAAAGCATAACCGATTTTTCCAACGTTTTGTGTCTGAGAAAGTAAAGGTTCGAATTTAAATTTATCTTCTCCTAAAACATTACTGCCTCGGTTTCCAAGTTTATTATAATCTGTCAAGGCATTGTCTATAAGCGATTGCGCCAAATCATCCTTCTCTTTTTTAGGTAACAGTAAAAACTCCTGTACTCTTTTGTTCCATTTCAGAACAGAATTATTGACGTCTGATTTTAGATTTTTTTCATCCGGTGACAAATCCATCACCATATTATCGATTTGACTTCCCATTCTTTGTGCTAAATCTTCATAATCATTTCCTATTGGCGTTAAAAGATCTACCTTCTGACCCGTCATTTTTTCAATGTCTCTAATCAATGATTGCGCTCTTGTCCCGATTCCCTGGTTTGCGGGATCAACAATTTGAGCCATTAATTGTTTTTTCTTAATCTCAATATTTCGTGTGGTTTCTTTCGGGTATTTATAATTTAATTTTGCTTCAATATTGTTTTCCAGCGTATTAAAATCTTCATTAATTGTTTTTAATTCATTGGTATAGATGTCGGTACGCATAAATCTTGTGTACAAAGCGTTGAAATTGGCAATAAAACAAAATGATGCAATGAATATGTAAATTCCGACCAAGCTTCCGGTAGATTTACCCTCAAGTTTTGCCGCACGAAGCATCCAGCAGAGAAATAATAAAAGCAAAGAAAGCACGAGTGCGATCACAAATGATGCATTGCCAAAAATTTGCTCAAGCCCGACCCAGGTTTGATAAAAGCTCACGCTGATTAATAATATTGCGAGCACGCCTAAAAATAGATCTGATGCTCCTAAAGAATTTTTACTCATGGTTGATAGATATTTATAATATTGTTTTTTTCTTTTTTGTAAAACAAGAATCAGTATTCTAATTTTCTCCAAAACTACATTTGCATTCTTGTTTTTTTTTACGGGAAACCATAAAGCATATAGGTTTTCGGAAAAAAATTATATTTACAGAAAAAAAACGATGGAAAATTATTTAGAAATTAACAGGAAATCCTGGAACGCTAAAGTGGAGCCGCATTTGAAATCTGATTTCTATTTTGTTGATGAATTTTTGAAAGGAAGAACTTCATTAAATTCAATAGAATTAGGACTTTTAGGAGATGTAAAAGGTAAAACAATCCTTCATTTGCAGTGTCATTTTGGGCAGGATTCTATTTCCCTGTCGAGAATGGGAGCACAGGTTACCGGAATTGATCTTTCAGATAAAGCAATTGAAGCGGGAAGAGATTTGGCGAAGCAATGTAATACAGATACAGAATTTATTTGCTCTGATGTATACGATTTGCCTACTATTTTAGACGAAAAATTTGATATAGTTTTCACGAGTTACGGCACAATTGGCTGGCTTCCCGATCTTGAAAAGTGGGCGGGTGTAATTGATCATTTTTTAAAGCCTGGCGGGCAGTTTATCATGGCAGAATTTCATCCTGTTGTTTGGATGTTTGATGATGATTTTAAAGATATTGCATATAATTATTTTAATGAAAAACCCATTGCTGAAACGTACGCAGGAACGTATGCAGATTTTTCTGCCGAAATAGTTCAGGATTATGTGATGTGGAACCACGCCTTATCTGAAGTAATGCAAAATTTAGTGGATAAAAATATGGTTATAGAAAAGTTTCAGGAGTTTGACTGGTCTCCGTACCCTTGTTTTAAACACATTGAAGAGTTCGAAAGAGGAAAATGGCGAGCAGAAAAATTTGGAAATAAAATTCCTATGGTTTATGCCCTTTCTGCACAAAAAAAGTCATCGTAATGATGACTTTTTTGTATATGAATGTTAAATTTTTAAGTTTATAAATTCAGATCTTATATATTAGATGCAGAATCTTCTACTTTTGTTTTCGCTTCGTCAAATTTACTTTGCGCCTGGGAAGCCACTTCATTTGCCTTATCTTTCAAATCATTTCCCCATTTGTTCAAATTATCCTTCGCAGAGTTGATTTTGTCTTTTACAGCTTGCTGCTGCTCCGGAGTAGATTTTTTGTATTTCCAATATGCTAATGCACCTATTCCTAATAAAGCTAATAAACCGTTTGTCTTATTTCCCATGATTTCTGATTTTAAAAGTTATAATATTAAATTTGTTATTAATAACTATGTAAAATGTGTGCCAAAAATTTTTCGGGACTAATAAAAATATGTTAAAATTATTTGAAAATATCAAATTGATTTCCATCAAAACTTGCAAAAACCATGGTAGGATAAGAATCCTGATGATAAATATTTCCGTTTTTATCAATGGCGATAGCTCCGGCAAAACCATCGATGGTTTTTAACTCTGCAAAAGTTTTGTCAAAAGCTTCTTGTAAGCTCATTCCGTCTGTCACTCTGGTTACAATTTTCGCTGATGTAGCATTGCTTACAATATCTTCACCAACTCCGGTGCAGCTTACGGCACAAAATTCATTGGCGTAATTTCCGGCTACCGTTGCAGAATCCGAAATTCTTCCCGGAATCTCAAAACCTTTACCTCCTGTAGAAGTGGCAACGGCTAATTTTCCGTTCTTATCGATGGCAACACAACCAACAGTTCCTTTTCCGCCATTATTTAGTTTGGCTTCGTATTCTTTTCTTCTTTGAGGAATCTCTGTCGAGAAGTTTTCAAAACCGTTATTGTTAGCATAAATTTTAGCTCCGTTTCCGCCTAAAACTCTGTCATCTTCTTTCATCAGTTCCTTTGCTACAAAAATCGGATTTTTCACATCCTGAATATTGATAACACCGCTCATTTTCTGAGTTTCACCATCCATCAATGCTGCACTCATTCTGATAACGCCGTCACTTTGAATTTGCGAACCGATTCCAGCATTATACAATTCATCATTTTCCAAAAGAGAAACAGCGTAAGCCACAGTATCGATCGCAGAATGGGTTTCTAGATATTGATATGCTTTTTCAGCAATGCTTTTTAAAGAATCTTGTTTGGCAATTTTCACTTCATTGCTTTGGTCACTTTCAGAGAAAAAACCTCCGTGGATAATGATTTTCATAAAAAGGATAGTTGATTATTGATAGATGATAATTGATCTAAATCTTCGATTCTAAATGATTTTAATTACAAATCAAAATCATTTATTATTTATATTATCAATTATTTTATGTCTGAGGTATCGGATTAAATTGAGAGTTTTCTATCGTCAGTTTTCTTGTCGTCAAATCGTAATGATCATTCATCGACATGACATGAACGGTAAGATTATCTATTGAGATAGGCTCACCTAAATTGATGTTGGTAAGATTGGTGTCTTTAATAAATCTTCCATCAACGATAATTACCAATCCAGATCCGACAGCGGTCATGGTATCATTATGAATGAAAAGTCCGGTATCTTCACCCAGCCCGATACCTAAAGTTCTCGGATTGTTTACCACAGCCTGGAAAAGTCTTCCGATTCTTCCTCTTTGCACAAAATGCGTATCTACAATCACATTATCGATTAAGCCTAAACCTTGTGTGGTTTTAATTTCACCTTTCAACAAAGCCTCAGAACTGCTTCCTTGGTAAATCATATTTTCAGAAGCTGCAGCAGCTCCTGCTGAAGTCCCGGAATAGATAAAATCCTGCTCCTGATATTTAAGTAAAATAGCATCGTGAAATCTTGTACCTCCCAAAATAGAAGTCAGTCTTAGTTGATCGCCGCCTGTAAACATGACAACATCGGCTGCATTTGCTCTTGCAACAATAGCATCCGAATTGGCTTCTTCACGGTTGTGAATATCAAGGATATTAACATTTTTGGCTCCCAAAAATTCAAAAGCTTTTTTATATTCAGAACCTACTATTTGCGGGATCTGCGAAGCCGTAGTAATGACTTCGATAACTGAGTTTTCTTTATTCTTAGATTCAGTAATGATTTTTCTTAAGATTCCTCTTTCAAAAAAGTTAAGATTTTTTTCAACATTCTGATCGTAATCGGTTTCAGAAAAACTGCCTTTATTAACAGCTCCACCGATAATAATTAATTTTCCAACAGGTTTCATAGCTTGCAAATTTAAAAAATAATAAATTGTTAATGAAATGTAAACCGCTTTTTAACGTATTTACTTTGATTTATAATTAATTACAGAAAGTGTATTTTTTTAATAAATCTTTAATAGCGCTATGGTTTTGTTTGAGGTTTTGCATTATCTTTGATTTAGAAAGATGTTTTTATTAATAAAATAAGGTATAGCTAAACTATGAAAATTGAGAAGATACAGGCGTTGCGTGGTCCAAATATTTGGAGTATACGAAGAAAGAAGCTGATACAGATGCGTTTGGATCTGGAGGAAATGGAAAATTTCCCTACAAATAAAATTGAAGGTTTTCGTGAAAGGATAGAACAGCTTATGCCGTCACTCATTAGTCACCGTTGTTCTGAAGGTATAAGAGGAGGTTTTTTTCATAGAATAGAAACCGGTACCTGGATGGGGCATGTGATCGAGCATATCGCTTTAGAAATTCAGACTTTGGCGGGTATGGAAACCGGCTTTGGGCGTACCCGTGAGACAAAAACTCCCGGAGTTTATAATGTAGTGTTTGATTATATCGAAGAAAATGCCGGAATTTATGCTGCTGAACAAGCGGTAGAAATTGCTTTAGCTTTAATTGAAAATAAAGAATACGATATCAATGCTTGTATTCAGAAGCTGAAAGAGATCAGAGAACGTGTAAGATTGGGACCTTCTACAGGAAGTATCGTTGAAGAGGCGGTTTCAAGAAAAATCCCTTGGATAAGATTGGGAAGCAACTCTTTGGTGCAGCTAGGTTACGGTGTTAATCAGCAAAGGTTTCAGGCGACAATTACAGGAAATACAAGCTCGATTGCTGTAGATATCGCATGTAATAAAGAACTGACAAAAAGAATGCTTCATGATGCTGCGATTCCTGTTCCGATGGGAGATTTAATTGTAGATGAGGAAGAACTTAAAAATGTTATTAAAAAAATAGGCTATCCAATTGTGATCAAACCTTTAGACGGAAATCACGGAAAAGGTTCATCAATTAATGTTAATGATTGGGTTTCATCGGTAACGGGGTTAGAGCACGCTCAGAAATACTCGAAAAAAGTAATTGTTGAAAAATACATTACCGGATACGACTTCAGAGTTTTGGTAATCAATAATAAAATGGTTGCTGCAGCGAGAAGAGTTCCTGCTCATGTTGTGGGTGATGGTGAGTCTAATCTTGAGAAACTAATTGAAAAAGAAAATCAAGATACGAGAAGAGGATATGGCCACGAAAATGTCTTGACCGAAATTACGGTTGATAAAGATACTTTAGAATTACTTGAAAAACTTCAATATACTTTAGAAACGGTTCCTCAAAGAGGAGAAGTGGTTTATCTGAAATCTACCGCTAATCTTTCTACAGGCGGTACTTCTATTGATGTAACCGATATGGTACATCCTGAAAATATTACAATGGCAGAAAGAATTTCAAAGATCATTGGTTTAGATGTCTGCGGAATTGATATTATGGCAGAAAATCTTACCCAGCCTTTGAAAGAAAGTGGTGGAGCGATCATTGAAGTAAATGCAGCACCTGGTTTCAGAATGCATTTGGCGCCGAGCGAAGGTCTTCCGAGAAATGTTGCTGCTCCGGTTGTCGATATGCTGTATCCGCAAGGTAAACCGTTTACCATTC
The DNA here is from genome assembly GCF_003815915.1 of Chryseobacterium indoltheticum. Lineage (NCBI taxonomy): Bacteria > Pseudomonadati > Bacteroidota > Flavobacteriia > Flavobacteriales > Weeksellaceae > Chryseobacterium > Chryseobacterium indoltheticum. Next base: position 2,866,377 of record NZ_CP033929.1, on the reverse strand, counting down.
CGATTATTGCAGTTACGGGAACCAATGGTAAAACGACAACCACAAGATTAATTTCCCATATCGTTAAAAATAACGGCTACAGAGTAGGTTTTACAACATCCGACGGAATTTATATTCAGAATACGATGTTGACGAAAGGAGATACTACCGGACCTGTTTCAGCTGAATTTATCCTAAAAGATCCAACTGTAGAATTTGCTGTTCTGGAAACTGCCCGTGGTGGAATTCTCCGCTCAGGATTAGGGTTTTCTCAATGTGATATCGGCGTTTTAACCAATATTAAAGAAGATCATTTGGGAATGAATGATATTCACAATCTGAAAGATCTTACCAAAGTAAAAAGAGTTGTATTAGATAGCGTAAAGAAAAACGGATGGAGTGTTTTGAATGCTGAAGATGAGTATTCAATGAGAATCATCAATGACTTACCGAGTAATGTCGCGATTTTTAGTTTGGACGAAAATAACGAATACATCAAAAAGTTCGCTAAAGAAGGCCGCATAACCTGTGTTTATGAAGAAGGTTTTGTAACCATTAAAAAAGGTGACTGGAAAATCAGAATCGGCAAAGTAAAAGATTTCCCGATTACAATGGAAGGGAAAGCAAAATTCATGATCGATAATGTTTTGGCAGCGAGTTTGGCTTGTTATCTTTATGGTTTTGGGATTGAAGATATTTCCAATTCACTACGTACATTTATTCCAAGTGCACAGCTTACTCCGGGAAGACTGAATGTATTTAAATTCAAAAACTTTAAAGTTTTAATTGATTTTGCACACAATCCTGCAGGCTACGAAGCGATTGAAGATTATCTTAAAAATGTAGAATCTACCAAGAAAATAGGAATAATTTCCGGTGTGGGAGACAGAAGAGATGAAGATATCAGATTATGCGGAAAAATTGCCGGAAGAATGTTTGATCATATTATTATCAGAAATGAAAAACACCTTCGTGGAAGAACAGAAGAAGAAATCAATGGTTTGATTATAGACGGAATGCAATCTTCGGGAAGAGATGTAAGCTACGAGACAATTCCTAAAGAAATTGATGCGTTGAAACACGCAATGGGAATGGCAGAAGAGGGAACTTTTATCACTGCCTTAAGTGATGTAATTTCTAATGCGATCGACCTTGTTCAGGATTATCAGGCGAGAGAATTACTTGAGGATGACAGGATCTAGAATTTTATCAAAATAAATAAAAAAAGCGGTGAAAATTTAAATCTTCACCGCTTTTTTATTGAGATAAATATTGCGTAATGACTTCTTGTATAAGTTCTTTCTTTTGACCATAAATTGCATATTTTTTAGAAAGATTACCTTTTTGATCTATTTCGTTTTCAAAATATAAAACTACGTCGGACATATATTGCTTGGGAGCTGAATAAATATCTATTTTTGATTCAGTATAAATGGAAAATCCATTTTTATCAAGTTCTCTTTTTGTGACGGTTTTATATTTTGGAAAAGTAAATTTTTCTGTCTCACTTATTTCATATTTATCTAATTTGTAATTAATTGTTCGTTCATGTAAAATAAGATCATCATTAGAAAGTGTAATGCTTTCTACCACTTCATCTTTATCGTTGTAGAAAAAAAATGTTTTTAGATAAACTTTATTATTATAATCATAATATGAAAGTTGTTTTGAGGACTTCGTGTATCTATATTTTATAATTTGTGTGAATTTTTCATTTAACTGATTGTCTTTGAAATGGTTTTTTTCTTCTGAAATCCTGTTTTCATTATCTAAAATATAATCTAAACCTATTAAAGAACTACCATTATTCATATCTTGATCTAAAGTTACTTTTATCGTATTTGAATATTTATCAAAAGAATATTTTTCGTTTAGTTTCAGCTGCCCGTTTTGTTGGGTGTAAATTTCTTTTGAAATACCACCATCATTAATAAATTTGGTTATATTAAAATGAGGAACATGATATTGTCCAAAAAACAAATTGCTGATCAATATAGATAGCGGTAATAAGATTTTCATAGATCAAATCAGATGTTTTTATTCTTCCCCAAAAAAGGCATGAGAACTGCCAATCCAAATTGCATCTTTTTTATTAAAATCTACATTTACCATTGCAGCTTTAGTCATTCTTGAAAGGTTTTGAAGTAAAATAGGTCGCTCTTCATTTTCTTTCCAGATATAAAGTAAACGGATTTCTGCTCTTGAAAAATCTCCGTTGATATCTTCAAAAATAGGTTCGTAATTTACTTTTCGCTGCAAGATATAATTTTCTTTATCTAAAATAGCATCAGTAATTTCTTTTGTTGGATTTAAATTCACGCCGCTTCCTGCAAAAGAAAACAGAGGCTTCAAAACAAAATTTTCAAGGCTTTCATTTTCGGGGAATTCGTGTAGAAAATAGCTTTTCGGAACAAATTCGTGCTTAAGTAAAGGCAGAATATATTTAGAAATCTTGAAAAACCAATTCGGATGAGTAACCCATTCTACATCGGCTTCTTCACGGAAATTAAATTCAGTTTTTAGATCAGGAATTTTATCAAGTTCATCAAAAATAACACGGTTATAAATTCTTTTAATTCTGATCAGTTTTCCATTATGTTCATAAAATAATTGGTTTCCCTGCTTTTTTACTTTTGTAAGACAAACTGTTTTTATGCCCAAAAGTTTTTCGGTTAAAGCAAAATCAATTGCAGTTTTCTGTTTTTCAGGATAAATTTCAAGTAAAATAACGTTTTCGGGATTTTCTTTACCAACGATCAGTTCATATAAATGCTTTTGATAATCTTCATCCGAAATATTGTTTCTCAATTGATTTAAGAAAGGATAAACTTCACAAAAAGTATCTTCATAAACATTCTGAAACGCATACAACGAAGGAAAAGCCTGTAATTCTATAAGCTGAGGTTCTATTTTTCCGTTTTCATTTCTGCAGATTCCAAAATCTATGGTAAAAAAATGAGGCTGTTTGGTATCATTGGGAACTTTACAGTTTTCCGGAATTGAATTTTCTAAAGTTCCTTCAGGAAAATTTTTAATCTGATCAATAATACTTTCACTTGCGGAAACTAATTTTTCTTTGAATTGTTGAGTTAAAAAAATAGGACTTTCAGACAATCTGAATGTTGGCAATAGGCCGCTTTTTTCTTTTAATATTGATTGAAGCTGATCGTACTTTTCGCTGCTGAATTCTTCGTTAAACTGTTTTCTGTATTTCGGGATCATATTTTTTTCTTTTTGTGATTTAAAAAATCGAGCATTAATGCTCGATTTTAATTGTTTTTATTTGAATTTTTTATTAGGCTGTTGCCTTCTTTTGTTTCAAAATATTTTTTTTAGCATCGCTCAAAAAGCGAGGTAAAATTTGAGATTGTGTAAGAACTATTTTATCCTCGTCATTAATTCGGTCTACGGTTTCCAGATATTTTTCCATACCGTAATTTTCAATCATCGCTTCTTTATTTTTTTCGTCTTTCAGATTTTCAATCATTCCGTCAGGATTGGCTTCAGGATGAAACTGTGTTCCGAAAATTTCATTAGAAAAACGAACTGCCATAATTGCCCGTTCCAGATCAATATGAGGACGAGATTTTTCAATCGCCACCATTTTCATTTCCAATTCTTCAAAACGCTCCACATTAGGTTCAATAAACTGGTATGCTCTGGAATCTACCGCATAAAAAGGATCTGGTAAGTTTCTGAATAAAAATTCCTCTTTGCCTTCTTCTGTTTTATGAATTGGCTGCACTCCAAAAGAGTAAGATTTTCTTTTACAGATATTTCCTAAATTCCAATGAATACTCGCCAATTGAAAAGAATGACAAATCAGAAAAAGATATTTTTTTGTCTCATTATGATTGTTATATTCATAAACAGCATCCAAAAAATCTGCAAATTTTTGTTCCCATTCAAAACCTTCACGGTGCGGATTTCCCGGTCCGCCGGAAGAAATGAATATGTCAAAATCTTCAATGTTTGGAATTTCGTTTTTATATCTTACATCAAAACCTGTAATGCTTATATTTTCGTCTGATTGCTTCTTAAAATTCTCAGAAATTTCTTTAATATTTTTAAAACCTTGATTCGCCTGATTGTTATTCATATCCAGCAAAGCAATTCTTACATCTTTCATAACTTCATAATTTCTGCAAAGTTATGAATTTATAATGAAGCAAATTCACCGTGCGTAATGCCATATTCTGTTTCAGATATCATATAATCAACGACTTTCTTCAAATCTCCGGTTTCTTTATAGACTGCCAATTGTCGATCTGCACCCGTTCCGTTTTCCAGAATTTTCCAGGCATATTCTACTTCTTTTCTGCATCCCAAATCATCAACCACATCATCAATAAACTCTAAAAGTTCCTTTAAAAGATCAGGATAAGGCACCGATTCTTCTTTACCAAAATCAATCAGTTTAGAATGAACCCCATCTCTGGAAGCACGCCATTTATTTTCGTTAAGTAAGAGTCTTCTGTAGCTTCTGAAACTTAAATTTTGCTGATGCAGTTTATAGATTTTAGCTACTAAGCTTTGCATAATCGCCGCAAGACAAACTGTTTCTTCAATTCTTAAAGGCATATCACAAATTCTGAATTCAATAGTAGGATAAAACGGATGAACACGCAGATCCCACCATATTTTTTTGGCATTATCAATAGTTCCAGTTTTTACCAAAAGATCAACATAACTGTCAAACTCTGCTAAAGAATTAAAATAACTAGGAATTCCGGTTCTTGGGAATTTTACGAAAATTTCCTGTCTGTAAGATTTAAAACCTGTACTTCTGCCGATCCAAAAAGGTGAATTTACGGAAAGCGCATAAACATGTGGCAGAAAATAACGCATGACATTCTGTATTCTCACGCCTTCTTCACGATTGGGAATTCCGATATGAACATGCAATCCAAAAATAAGATTTCCACGGGCAACATCGCCCATATCGTCTACAATTTTGTTATAACGTTCGCCGTTTGTAATGGTATTGTGTTCCCAGTTTGAAAAAGGATGAGTTCCACCACCGGAAACACGAAGCCCCTGTTCATGGGCTGTATTGATAAGATGTCTTCTTAGATTGGTGAGTTCAGCCTGAGCTTCCTGAATGTTTTGACAGATTCCTGTTTCCATTTCAATCATTGATTCGTGCATTTCGTGTTTTAAATTTTCACTTAAAACAGCCTTTCCGCCTTCAATGATTTTTGAAACATGAGAGATTAAATCGCGGCTTTCAACATCGATGATCTGATATTCTTCTTCTATTCCTATTGTAAATTGATGCATTTTTTTTTCAGTGTTTTTTTAATGTTTTATTTTACAGAATCTTTTACAAAGGTTCCCCACGAAATATTAGGTTTTCCGGGAACGTATTCTTTAGCTTTTTCAATGGCTAATTTTGCAGAATGTTCTACAATCCATGCGAAATTTTCTTCTCCAACAGAGTTCTTGTCTGCATCAGGAGCTGGATTACAAAAATCAATCGCATACGGAATTCCGTCTTTTACCGCAAATTCAACGGTGTTGAAATCATATCCTAAAGCCTGGTTCATTTTAATCGTGTAATCATGAATTGTTTTCAGTAGTTTTTTTAAATCTTCACCTTCCGTCTGATGCGTTGTTTCATATCTCAGATGAGGTGCATTTCTTGGCTCGTAAGGCATGATGTGAACGTATTTTTGCCCTAAACAATACACTCTGTAATAATCCTGAAATACAATTTCTTCCTGAACCATCATGACCAATTGCTCTGTTTCGCTTAGTTTATCCCAAAGATCCTGCGGATTTTCTACTCTGTAAACGCTTTTCCAGCCACCGCCGTCGTGAGGTTTCATGTATGCCGGAAATCCTACATAATCAAAGATGTATTCCCAATCGTGTGGAAATTTTAAATTTCTGAATGAAGTTTCTGAAGTGTCGGTAGGTCTTTCATGTGAAGGAAGCAAAACTGTTTTAGGCAAAGGAATTCCGAGTTTCGTCATTAGAGCATTGTTGAAGAATTTTTCATCAGCGCTCCACCAAAAAGGATTATTAATGACATAGGTTCCATTTAAAGCTGCGTTTTTCAGATAAGCTCTGTAAAAAGGGACATCCTGGGAAATTCGGTCGATAATTACAGCATATCCGTAGTCTGCACCTTGTTCCAGTTTATCTATATTCACTGCTTCAGCGATAATTTCTCCCTTTCCGAGCTCGTTTACTTTATCAATAAATGCCCACGGAAAAGTGTCTTCCATCCCGAATAAAATTCCTACTTTTTTTGCCATAATTTTGTTTTTTTATTAGTATTAATATTTTGAATTATTTGATTAGAAAAATGTGCCTATATATGTTGGGAAAGTCATTCTCCAGAGAGGCCAGTCGTGATTGATCCATCTTTTTTCATCGTACCAGAAATCAATTCCTTTGGAGGCTAAAATAGCTGCCATTTCCACATTTTTATCTTTACAGATGTCTTCATCTGAGGTGCTCAAAACAATATGCATGTGTTTGTATTTCCATGCCTCATCATTTTTCACAAACTCTCTCGGACAGTTAAAATAAACGAGGTCATCATCATATCCATCCATAAAATTTCTGATGCTGAATGCGCCCGAAAGACAGAATAAATGCGAAATCACATCAGGAAATCTGAATGCAAAATTCGCTGCATGATAACCCCCGAAACTCGCTCCTGCAATAGCAACACGATGTACTTGATGAATCTTTTGAATATAAGGAACAAACTCCTGAATCAGAAACTGCACGTATTTTTCATAATTTCTGATTCTTTGCTGAGGCGAAATTTTTTCGTCATAAAAACTCCAAGAATCAATCGTCTGTATATTGTATAGTTTCACTTTTCCCTGCTCAATAAAATAATTGATACTGCTGTTCAGGTGAAAATCATGGTTTTGAGTATATAAACCCTGAGAAGTCGGAAACATAATAATCGGATAGCCATAATGTCCTGTAATTTCTACTTTTAGGCTTGTTCCTAATATGTGTGAGTAATAATCAGTATGTTCTATGTGTGGCATATTTTTTATAATTGATAAGTAATGAGTAATAGATAATAATTTTGCATCTAGCATCTTAGCTTGATGGTTTGTCTTTCGGAGGAAGTACATTCAGCATTTCAGCGTGAATCTTTTCTGCTGCAAAATCTAATCTTTCCTGAACAATAGCAGAATCGCTTGATTTGTAAACAATTCCTACATGATAATCAATTGGAAGAAATTTTACGACCTCCTCACACTCAAAATCCTTATAATTGGGAGCTAAATCTTTAATCAATGCGACAATTAATCCTGAATAATATCCTGTAGGTTTTGAAACTTCATAATGATTGCCTCTTAAAAGCGCATCTTCAATTTTTGCCCATTCTCGCCAAATATTAATATTGCTCGAAGCCTCGACTAAATCAGGAATATGAGCGCCTCCCACTCTTGAAGAGGTTTCAAGGAAATACCATTTTCCATCTTCTTTACCACGAATAAACTCTGTGTGAGTAGCCCCGTTTTGTAAACCGAAATTCGATAAAACTTTCGCATTGGCTTCTTCTAAAGCTTTGAATTCTTCAGAATATCTACCTAAAGTTTTGGTGCGGAAAACGCCACCTTCGTGAGAGACCTGCATCGGAGGAGCAAGATATTTTGAAGCCGAGGTAAAGACAATTTCTTTATTAAATGTTAAGCTGTCAACGTGATAAACGTCACCGGGTTTAAAGCTTTCAAGAAGAAATAGATGTCTCTCTTCGCCAAGCTTTTCAAGTGCTTCCCAAAGTTCTTCCTGATTTTTTAACTTTTTGATTCCTGAGGCCGAAGCTTCTGATCGTGGTTTTAAAACCCAGGGCGGAGAAACTTTATCAAAGAAATCTTTTACTTCCTGATCATTAAACACGGCGATGAATTCAGGAACATTGATTGCGGAATCTTTTGCTTTCTGCCGCATGGCCAGTTTGTCTCTGAAATAACGATGCGTTGTCTGTCCCATTCCGGGGATACGGAATGTCTCACGAATCAGAGCTGCTTTTTCAACATCATAATCATCTAAGGCGATAACCGCATCTACTTTTCGACTTTTCATCAAATGAGAGAAGCCCTGAATAAGGTGGTCGAGATTCCAAACCGAAGGTTTAAGTTCGGGCATGTAGAAAACTTCATCAACAGCGTGCCATGGCCAGTTTTTGTCTTTTAAATTCTCCGACGTAATGAGGATAATTTTATTTCCGAGTTTTTTCATCTCATCCATAAAATCGTAACCTTTATAGTAGCACGAAATGCACACGATGGTTTTCTCCTTCATATAATGATTTTTAATTTTTATTAAATTATAAAAAATAAAAGCTTATGATTATTGATTATTTAATACTAAAAACTGGTAATCGATATGCTTTTGAAAATTACTAATCAAGTATAAGAAGAAAATTTTTAAAAAACTAATTTTTAATGATAATTTTCAATTAAATCGGCCAATAGTTGTACTCCAAAGCCGGTTGCTGCTTTATCTTTAGCATATCCTACGTTTCCAAACGCCACTCCTGCAATGTCGAGATGTGCCCAGTTTGGATGACCTTCGATGAACTGCTCCAAAAATTTCGCAGCAATAATACAGTCACCGAGAGGCTTCATTGATATATTTTTAAAATCGGCAACATCAGATTTGAAATCATCCAACCAAACATCCCATAAAGGTAGATTCCAAAGGCGTTGATTGGTTTTATCACCTGTTTTAAGCAACATGTTTTTCAAGTCTTCATTGTTCGAAAACATTGCCCCGCAAGTATCTCCAAACATCCTTACAGAACTTCCTGTAAGGGTTGCAAGATCGATCAAAATATCAGTTTTGTAATTTTTTGAAAGATAAGATAAACCATCTGCAAGAGTCATTCTGCCTTCTGCATCGGTGTTTAAAACTTCAATTGTTTTTCCGTTGTAAGCAGTAATTACATCGCTGGGTAAATAGGCATTTTCTGAAACTGCGTTGTCAGTAATCGGTAAAATCGCGGTAATGTTAACGGGAAGTTTCATTTGTGATGCATAAATGAGCGCACCAATCACGGCTGTTGCGCCTCCCATATCAGATTTCATGTAGTGCATATTGTCTGACGCCTTAATGGATATTCCTCCTGTATCAAATAAAACGCATTTTCCTACAAGCCCGAAAGTTTTGGCATTTTTCTCCGTTGTTTTATATTCTAAAATTGTAAAAGCCGCATCGTAAGCACTTCCCTGATTTACCGAAAGGAAAGCTCCCAGACCCAATTCTTCGCATTTTTTTCTATTAAAAACGGTATATTTCAACTGGTTTTTCTTGGCTAGATTTTTAAGATAAGTATTGAAAATTTCAGGCTTTTTTAAATTAGCTGGTTTATTAAGCCAATCCTGACAAGCTGCTTGTCCTTCGCAAATGGCATCTATTCTTAAAGAAATAGTTTCGAGTTTTTTCTGACTTAAATTTCCGAAGTGAAGCTCAAAAGACTCGTTCCAAAAAGGATGATTTTTATCAAATGGATAGGCGTAAGTTCCCAAGAGCATTCCTTTTGCGAAATCTTCAAACTGTTTTTCATTAATAAATTCAGAGATCAATAGGGTAGGAACGGTTTGTATATTTTTTTTCTGAGTCTGAGAAAATTTCATTCCAATCTGTTGAAATTCAAAATTCTGTAAAGTTTCTTTTCCTAGACCTATATAATAAATAATAGTTTCTTCACTTGTTTCAATGAAAATTTCGTGTTTTTTACCTGCGAAAAGCAGTGTTATATTTTTGTTGAAATTTTTAGAATGTAAATCCCAGGTTTCTTCTGTAAATAATTGAAAGATCTGTGTGTACTGTTTATTTTTTTTGTTGAATAATTTCATAATCTAATTTTTAATAGTGTCTTGATGAGGTTTTACTTCTACAGGGTTTTCGGTATTATTATAAAACAACCATTCGATTGCCCTCGGAAATTCCTGAGACCAGTGAAATTCGCTGTGAGAACCTTCGGGATTTATATTAGTTTTAAATTCAAAATCAAAAAGATTTTTCTTTTCCCATCTTTCCAGATAATTTTCGAATAGCTGGATTCTTTTTACCATTTTAGAACCTTCCTTTTCGCCTCCGTACAAATAAATTTTCATTTTATAGGGAATTTTAAAACTCATCATCGGAAATCTGTTGTTGGGTTCCACCCAAAGTGAAGGCGAAAAAATCAACAGTTTTGAATAAACTTCTGGATATAAAAATCCGCTATAGATACTGATTAAAGCGCCTAAAGAACTTCCGCCGATTCCTGTGTTTTCACGGTCTTTTTTGGTGCGGTAATGATCGTCAACGAAAGGTTTTAATGTATCTGCAATAAAACGGATGTATTTTTTTCCTTCGGAACCTTTTGTGATATTGTCGTTATCAAAAATATATTCCTTAATTCGGTCTTCACTGCCGTGTTCTACCGCAATTACGATAACGTCTCCACGACCGTATTCAGCAAGTATAGATAGTTTTTTGTCGATTTCCCAATTTCCGTACTTACTTCCTTCGTTAAATAAATTCTGCGCATCCTGAAGATAAAGCACGGGATATTTTTTATCTGAAATATAATAATCGTAGGGAAGAAGTGCCCAGACTTTGCGGTAACGCTCCAGCTGTGGAATGTAAAACTCTTCAGATATAATTTCAACAATAGGGAAAAACTCGTCTTTGAAAGGTCCCCAGTTGAGTCTCCATTTTTCTACAAAATCAATAGCTTTTGCCGAATGTTTCTGGATTTTCCGGTTTGGCGTAATATTTCCGTATTGGTCTAATTCTACATTTTCCCAGCCTCCTTTTGTGAATTTGTATTCGATCTCATCCGGAAGCAACTGATCATCAATCTCAATGCTGTATGTACTTTCATCCGAAATATCGAGTTGAAAATTGTAATCTTTCGGGTTCCATTTATTAAAATTTCCGGTGATAAAAATAGGTCTGCTGTCTTTTTCTGCCGTATTGAGTGTAAATTTCATTAAGTGTTTTTAACGGTTTAAAACTTTTAAATTTATAAAAAATATTTTTATGAATTCTTTTTAATATTGATTAAAAATAGCTTCTGCCAAGGGAAAATTTCATATATTTGATAGTCATCGTTATTCAGTAAAGATAGATGTAGATGATTTAGACCAAAAACCGATTATGATGAATTTTGTAAAAACCTACACCCTTTTTACGGATCACGATGTATATCTTTTCAAAGAAGGTAAACATTACAAGCTCTATGAAAAGTTTGGTGCGCATTCTGTTGAAAAAGACGGAGTAAAGGGGGTTTATTTTTCGGTTTGGGCTCCGAATGCGAAAAAAGTGTCTGTTATAGGGAACTTTAACAACTGGAATCACCGTGAACATATTCTTTTTCCCAGATGGGATCAATCCGGTATCTGGGAGGGTTTTATTCCTGCGCTTTCGTGGGGTACACTTTATAAATATGCGATAGAAACAGCTCAGGGACAGATTTTAGAAAAAAGCGATCCTTATGCATTAAGCTGGGAACAAAACCTTCAGGCAGCTTCCATGGTTTCTACCAACTGGTACGAATGGGAAGATAAGGAATGGCTCGAAAAACGCTGGAAGAAAAACAGTCTAGATGCGCCTATTTCTGTTTATGAAATACATTTAGCTTCATGGATGCGAAATGAAGATCATCCTGAATTATTTTTAAATTATAGAGATATAGCCGCAAAGCTGGTTACGTATATTACCGAAATGGGTTTTACGCATGTAGAATTTATGCCTGTAATGGAGTATCCGTATGATCCGAGTTGGGGATATCAGATAACCGGTTTTTTTGCCGCAACCTCTCGCTTCGGCTCTCCGCAGGATTTAATGTTTCTGATTAATGAACTTCACAAAAATAATATTGGCGTTATTTTAGATTGGGTTCCTTCGCATTTTCCGGGTGATGCCAATGGTTTGCATCGTTTTGACGGTTCTTATTTATATGAACATGAAGATCCGAGAAAAGGGTTTCATCCGGATTGGAAATCATATATTTTTAATTATGGGCGAAATGAAGTGAAGTCTTTCCTGATCTCAAATGCAGTGTTCTGGCTAGATCGTTATCATGCAGATGGGCTTCGGGTAGATGCAGTAACGTCTATGCTTCATCTGGATTACTCAAGAAATGAAGGTGAATGGGAACCTAATATTTTTGGTGAAAACGTAAATCTTGAAGCGAAAACTTTCCTACAGGAATTTAATACTGCCGTTTATAAAGAATTCGGAGATAATATAATAACCATTGCAGAAGAAAGTTCAGATTTTCCAATGCTGACAAAACCTGTGCACGACGGTGGCGTAGGATTTGGAATGAAATGGATGATGGGCTGGATGCATGATACTTTATTTTACTTTAAAGAAGATCCTGCAGACCGAAAAAACCATCACCACAAGCTCACTTTTTCGTCGATGTACATGTATAATGAAAATTATATGATTCCGCTTTCACATGATGAAGTGGTGCATGGAAAAGCCAGTTTGATCTACAAGATGAAAGGTGACGAATGGCAGAAATTTGCCAATCTCAGAGCCTTGTATGTTTATATGTTTACCCATCCCGGAGCAAAATTGCTTTTTATGGGAGATGAATTCGGGCAAACCAACGAATGGAATTTTAAGAAAAGCTTAGATTGGCATTTATTGCAATATACGGTACATAAAGGTTTGCAAACTTTAGTGAAAGATTTGAATCATCTTTATAAAAGCGAAACAGCACTTTTTGAAAATCAGTTTAACCAAAATGGTTTTGAATGGGTTGAAGCCAACGATCAGGATAATTCCGTTTATATTTATTTAAGAAAAGGGAAGAAAAGAGATGATGTTTTTATGGTGATCTTAAATCTTACGCCTAATGTTTTAGATTATAAAGTTGGCGTAAATTCAGGCACACAATGGGAAGTGGTTCTTAATTCTGATGATGAAAAATATAGTGGAAGCGGAGTAGTTGCCAATATTTTCAGAGAAGATCGTGATGAATGGATGAATCGTCCAAAATCAATCAGTCTCAATCTTCCGCCACTTTCAGGAATAGTTTTAAGACAGAGAAAAGATAAAAATTATAAATTAAATAGGATTAAACAACATAAAAAATGACAATATTTCACCTCAGTACAGAATGTTATCCCGTAGCAAAAGTTGGCGGACTTGCAGATGTGGTCGGTGCTTTACCAAAATATCAGAATAAAATAAAAGACGTCAATGCAAAAGTGGTAATGCCTTGGTACAACAAGCATTTTGTGTATGATTATGATTTTGAAATAGTTTTTGACGGTTTTATTCATCAGGGATCCAATATGCTTCAGGTACAGGTGTTGAAAGAGACTACTGATGTATTGGGATTTGAATTGTTTATGGTGAAAATACCGGGATTACTTGACCGCGAAAATCCTTACGGATATGCAGATGAAAATTTTCAGTTTTTAGCTTTCCAACATGGCGTTCTGCATTGGTTGTCTGCCATGAAAATACGTCCTGATGTTTTGCATTGTCATGATTATCACACAGGTTTGGTTCCTTTTATGATAGAAAACTGTTACGAATTTGAATTTCTGAAAGGCGTTAAAACTGTCGGAACCATTCACAACGGCGAATATCAGGGAATGATGAGTTGGGATATGGTAAGCTATATGCCTGCTTTTGATCATTATAAATGGGGACTTCTGGATTGGAATGGTCTTATCAATCCTTTGGCTAGTATGATTAAATGCTGCGGTGCTTTTACGACAGTTTCGGAGGGTTACCTTGAAGAGTTGTTTGTGAGCTTCAGAGGTCTTGAAAGTTTAGTAAGAGAAGAGTTCTCTAAAGCATACGGGATTATCAACGGTATCGATACCGATGTCTGGAATCCTCAGACCGATCCGATGATCGATTTTAATTTTAACACTAAAAACGTTTTAAAAACGAAGAAAAAAAATAAAATTAAACTTTGTAAGGAATATGGCTTAAATCCTGATCTTCCTTTATTTGCATTTATCGGAAGATTTGCCACAGAAAAAGGTGCCGATTTGCTGCCGGATCTAATCTGGAGAAGCATAAAGCAAAGTTTTGGAGGGTTAAATATTATGGTGCTTGGCTCAGGTAATGCTTATATAGAACAACAGTTGAGAGAGCTTAATTCTGTATACTCGAATTTTGCCACAGATATAGGATATAAAGAACATCTTTCTCACAAAATTTACGCTTCGGCAGATTTTTTGTTGATGCCTTCTAGAGTTGAACCTTGTGGTCTCAATCAGATGTATGCGATGCGTTACGGAACTGTTCCTGTCGTAAGCTACACCGGCGGATTGAGAGATACTGTAAAAGATATTACAACCGGAGGTTCCGGCTTGAATTTTACTTACCCAGGGGTAGATGATATCATTCACGCAATGAGCCGTGCTTTGAATATTTATAAAGACAAAGCGAAAATGGATGAATTGATTTTGTCTAATATGAAATTTGACTTTGCATGGGAAAAATCAGCAGAAAAGTATTTAACACTATATAAAAATTAAACAAAACGCAGATATTTATGAAACACAACGTCATTTCCATTGTGTTGGGAGGAGGTAGAGGAACAAGGCTTTTTCCGTTAACGTATACAAGATCAAAACCTGCTGTTCCTATTGCCGGAAAATACAGATTGGTAGATATTCCGATTTCAAATTGTCTTAATTCAGGGCTTAATAAGATATTGGTTTTAACCCAGTTTAATTCGGCTTCCCTCAATTCGCACATCAAAAATTCTTACCACTTTGATATTTTTAGTCAGGGTTTTGTAGATATTTTGGCGGCTGAGCAGAATGTTGACAGCGACAGTTGGTTTCAGGGTACTGCAGATGCGGTTCGCCAATCGATGAAGCATCTTGAGAAGTACGATTATGAGTATATTCTTATTCTTTCCGGAGATCAGTTGTATCAGATGGATTTTAATGAAATGCTCGATTTTCATATTGATAATGGTGGTGATGTTACAATTGCAACCATTCCCGTTAATGCAAAAGATGCAACGGGTTTCGGAATTTTAAAATCTGATGATGAAGGGAATATTACTTCATTTGTTGAGAAGCCGGGCTTTGATGAGCTTGACGGTCTGCAATCTGAAGTTTCAGATGAAAACAAAGTGAAAGGAAAAGAATTCTTAGCATCGATGGGAATTTATATTTTCTCTAAAAGTATCCTTAAAAAAATGTTTGAAGATGGTGCGGGAGACGATTTCGGAAAAGATATTATCCCAAATTCTATCGGAAAATATACAACACTTAGTTACCAATACGAAGGATATTGGACAGATATAGGAACAATTGAATCTTTCTACGAAGCCAACTTAGACCTTTGCCACGATTTCCCGCAGTTTAATCTGTTTTCTTCAGCACCTATTTTTACGCGTGCTAGAATGCTTCCACCTTCGAAAGTTAATGGCTCTTATGTAAGTAAGGCGGTATTCGGAGACGGATGTATCATTATGGCAGATAAAATAGAAAATTCTGTGATTGGAAACCGTACAAGAGTTGATAAAGGAAGCACGATTGTAAATTCTTATATTATGGGAGCCGATTTTTATCAAAATACTTTAGAGATTGTAGATAACGACCGAAAAGGTTTACCCAACATGGGAATCGGAAAATATTGCTATATCGAAAAAGCGATTTTAGATAAAAACTGCTACATCGGCGACAATGTAAGAATTATTGGAGGAAAACATCTTCAGGATGGTGATTACGGAACACATTCGGTACAGGACGGAATTGTTGTGGTGAAAAAAGGTGCAATGCTTCCTCCGGGAACTCATATCGGATAAGGGGTTAGAAGTTTGATGCTGGAAGATGGATGTTTTTGAGAGTTAATAACTTTCAAGTTTAGGTTTTGATTTAAAATTTTACAGCCGAATATTAAACATCAAGCATCAAACCTCCATCACCCATCAAAAATAAAAAACAAGAGTGATCAAGATATTGGTCACTTTTTTTATTTGTATTACTTTTGTGCGATGCGTTTTTTCAAAATCATAGCGGTTATTATAATTTTGTTGGTGGGTGCTTATGCGGCTTCCATGTACTATTTTGTAGATGAAAGTAAAGAGTTTACCATAGAAAAAGAGGTTGATTATCCTGTGGAAAAGGTTTTTAACCAGTTTAATAATTTGCAGAATTTCACCCGTTGGAATAATTTCTTTTCAAGTTCAAAAAGTATTGCCATTGATTACTATTCTCCTTACGAAGGAAAAGGAAGCGCTATCAGCTACAATGATCCTAAAAGTGAAGATGGAGGCGAGATGTTTATCCGTTATGAAAATCCCAACAAAACGCTGAGGTATCAGCTTTTTGAAGATGAAGATGAAAATCCTACTTTGATTGATGTGAAATTTACAGCAGTTTCAGCCGAAAAAACAAAAATTACCTGGTATGTTCATACGCCAAAATTATCGGTTTTATCAAGAGCCCAGAATTTTTGGACGGAAGATAAATTTGCAGAAAATATTGATAAAAGCATGCTTAATCTTAAAAATGTTTTAAGCAATAAAGTGGAAAAAGATAATCAGCTGGCTGCGATAAAATATGACAGTCTCATGGTTGAAAAAGAGGAAGAAAAAATGATTTTGGGAGTGAATGTAAGTACTTCCAATAAAAAAGATGCTTTGTACAGAAACATCGTTATGAATTACAACAAAATAAATAATTTCGTAACGATGGATTTAGGCAAAAAAAATGATGAAGTAGGATACCCTGTTCTTATCACTGATGCCGACAATTTTAAAGATAACGAGGTGTCTTATTTTTTCGGAATTCCATTGTCAAAAAAAATAGGAATTGCAGATAATAATTTCAGTTTCAGATCTGTGAGCCCCACAGAAAATTATGTGATGTATTACAAAGGATCTTATTCGGCGAGAATAAAAGCAATTCAGCAGCTTATACAAAAAGCAAAGAAAGATGAGATGCGCTATGGTGATGTTTATCAGACTTTTATAGAGCCGCCTGTAGATGGTCAGAATGTTAATATGAAACTTTCTCTCTCTGTTTACAGATGATTTTTTCCCAATTATCTTTTTTATATTTTTTTTAAGGTTTTGAGGCTATCCCAACTCGGTTTTTTTTATTAAATTTGAAGATTAATACGTTAAACAAAATTTAATAATAGATAAACTGTAATAATGGACAGATTTTCATTCCTAAACGCAGCTCATTCTCAGTTAATTGAGGATTTATACCAACAATACTTAAAATTCCCTGACTCCTTAGAACCATCATGGAAAGCCTTTTTTCAAGGCTTTGATTTTGCGATTGAGAACTACAGTGATGACGAAAGCATCCAGTATGTACAAAATTCGGTGAAATCTTCACCTGCAGTACAGCAGATTTCTCAGGCGGCTTCAAATGGTGAAGTTCCGGAGCACATCAAGAAGGAATTTAAGGTGGTAAACCTTATTGAAGCTTACAGAACGAGAGGTCACTTGTTTACCAAAACCAATCCGGTGCGTGAAAGAAGGCATTATACGCCGACTTTGGATATTGAAAATTTTGGTCTTGACAAGTCAGATTTAAATACAAAATTCAACTGCGCAGTTGAAACAGGAATGAAAGGTCCTGCAACTTTACAGGATTTGATCACGCATTTGCAAAGCATCTACTGCGATTCTATCGGTGTGGAATATATGCACATCAACAATGTTCAGGAGAAAGATTTTATTAAGCAGTGGCTTCAGGTAAACGAAAACCACCCAGTTCTTTCTGCAAACGAAAAAACTGAAATTTTGTTGAAGTTAAATCAGGCGGTAGCGTTTGAAAATTATCTTCACACAAAATTTGTTGGCCAGAAAAGATTCTCACTTGAAGGTGGTGAAACTTTAATTCCAGCTTTGGATCAGTTGATCTCAAGATCTTCTCAACTTGGCGTTGATGAGGTTGTTCTTGGGATGGCTCACAGAGGAAGATTAAATGTTCTTACAAATATTTTCGGGAAATCTTACAAGCAGATTTTCTCAGAATTTGAAGGAAAAGAATTTGAAGAAGATGTATTCTCAGGTGACGTAAAATATCACTTAGGTTCATCCAAAAAAATAAAAACAGCTTCCGGTGAAGAAGTTGCCATTAATTTGACGCCGAACCCGTCTCACTTAGAAACTGTTGCTGCTTTGGTAGTAGGTATTTGCCGTGCAAAAGTAGATGATAAGTATAAAGATTATTCTAAGGTTTTACCAATCATTATCCACGGAGATGGTGCATTGGCAGGTCAGGGTATTGCTTACGAAGTGGCCCAGATGATGACTTTGGAAGGGTATAAAACCGGAGGTACAGTTCATATTGTTGTAAATAACCAGGTGTCATTTACAACCAATTATATGGATGCAAGATCGTCTACATATTGTACAGATATTGCAAAAGTGACAGAATCGCCTGTAATGCACGTGAATGCAGATGATGCTGAAGCGGTAGTTCATGCGATGCATTTTGCAGCTGATTTCAGAGCTAAATTTGGTAAAGACGTTTATATCGATTTATTAGGATACAGAAAATATGGTCATAACGAAGGGGATGAGCCAAGATTTACTCAGCCTAATTTGTATAAACTGATCTCAAAACATCCTAACCCAAGAGAGATTTATAAAGAAAAACTGTTGAAAGACAGCGTGACTTCAAATGATGTTATCGCCAAAATGGAAACAGAATTCAAAGCGCTTTTAGATAAAGACTTTGATGCTTCTAAAGAAATCGAAAAGAATGTGATGGATATTTTCATGGCAGATGACTGGACGAATTTCCCGATTGCAAAAAGAGGAGCTGTTCAGGATGCCGTTGATACAAAATATGATTTAGCGAAGTTGAAAGAATTGGCAATTAAAATGTCAACGCTTCCTGCAGATAAAAAATTCATCAACAAAATTACAAGGCTGTTTGATAACAGAATCAAGGCAATTGAAGCAAACTCTTTAGATTGGGCTTTAGGAGAATGGCTGGCTTATGCTACCCTTCTTGTAGAAGGTAACAATGTAAGAATTTCTGGTGAAGATGTAGAAAGAGGAACGTTCTCTCACAGACACGCTGTTGTAAAAACTGAAGATACAGAAGAAGAATATGTTCCCTTAAAAGAAGTTTCAGAAAGCAGATTTGATGTATTCAATTCTCACCTTTCAGAATATGGAGTTTTAGGATTCGATTATGGGTATGCAATGGCATCTCCGAATACTTTAACGATTTGGGAAGCACAGTTCGGAGATTTCGTAAACGGAGCTCAGATTATTGTTGACCAATATCTGGCTGCAGCAGAAGAAAAATGGAAAATTCAGGATGGTTTGGTAATGTTGTTGCCTCACGGTTCGGAAGGCCAGGGAGCAGAACACTCTTCAGCAAGACTGGAAAGATTTCTTACCCTTTGTGCTAACGAAAATATGGTGGTAGCGAATATTACTTCACCAGCAAACTATTTCCACTTGTTAAGAAGACAGTTGAAATGGTCGTTCAGAAAACCATTAATTGTAATGAGTCCAAAATCATTATTAAGACATCCAAAAGTGGTTTCTCCGCTTGAAGATTTCGCAAATAAAGGATTCCAGCCGATTTTAGATGATCCTACTGCAGATCCTGCGAAAGTGGAAAAATTAGTATTGTGTTCTGGTAAATTATACTTCGAATTATTAGCTAAAAAAGAAGAACTGAATTGTGAAAATGTTGCATTAGTAAGATTTGAACAATTGTATCCGCTTCAAAATGACGCTATCGAAGCTGTATTTGCTAAATATGCAAACAAAAAATCAATCGTTTGGGCTCAGGAAGAACCAGAAAACATGGGAGCTTGGTCTTATATCTTAAGAAATTTCAGAGATACAGGAATTCAGGTTGTTTCGCCTGTACCAAGTGGTGCTCCGGCTCCGGGAAGTCACAAAATGTTTGAGAAAAACCAAAATGCTGTAATCAACAGAGTATTCGACAGAGACGATGCTCCGGCTAAAAGACCGGTAACAGCTTAATAAAAAATTAGAAGTTAGAAATTAGAGGTTAGAAATTAGGTTTTAAAAGTCTTTTATCTATTGTCTTCATTCTTCTAGTCTAAAAAAACTTAATATCAATTAAAAAAATAAAAAATACGATATGTCAATTTTAGAAATGAAAGTTCCTTCACCGGGAGAATCAATTACAGAAGTTGAAATTGCAACTTGGCTTGTAAAAGATGGTGATTATGTACAAAAAGATCAACCAATCGCTGAAGTAGATTCAGACAAGGCAACTTTAGAATTACCTGCAGAGGAGAGTGGTATTATCACTTTAAAAGCAGAAGAAGGTGATGTGGTACAAGTAGGTCAGGTTGTTTGTTTAATTGATATGGATGCTGCAAAACCGGAAGGTGCAGCGCCTTCTGCTGAAGTTCCAAAACAGGAAGAAGCGCCTAAAGCTGCTGAACCTGCGAAAGTTGAAGCTCCAAAACCAGCTCCGGCTGCTCCTCAATCTTATGCTACAGGTACTCCTTCTCCGGCTGCCAAGAAAATTCTTGACGAAAAAGGAATTGATGCTGCTCAGGTTTCAGGTTCTGGAAGAGACGGAAGAATCTCTAAATCTGATGCTGAATTAGCTGCTGTTCCGGCAATGGGAGGAAGCTCTTTAACAGCTACAGGTGCTAGATCTACAACAACAACTAAACTTTCAGTTCTTAGAAGAAAAATCGCTCAAAGATTAGTTTCAGTAAAGAACGAAACTGCAATGTTGACGACTTTCAACGAGGTTGATATGTCTGAGATTTTCAGATTAAGAAAACAATATAAAGAAGAATTTGCTCAGAAACACGGAGTAGGACTTGGTTTCATGTCTTTCTTTACAAAAGCGGTTACAAGAGCATTACAAATGTATCCTGATGTGAATGCATCAATTGATGGAGATTTCAAAATAAACTATGATTTCTGCGATATTTCAATTGCCGTTTCAGGTCCTAAAGGATTGATGGTTCCGGTATTGAGAAATGCAGAGAATATGTCTTTCAGCAGTGTTGAAGCCAATATCAAAGATTTAGCTATCAAAGTAAGAGACGGTAAAATTACGGTTGACGAGATGACTGGTGGTACGTTTACTATTACAAACGGTGGTACTTTCGGGTCTATGTTGTCTACGCCAATTATCAACCCGCCACAATCTGCTATCTTAGGAATGCACAACATTATTCAGAGACCGGTTGCGGTTGACGGACAGGTTGTTATTCGTCCAATGATGTATGTTGCAATGTCTTATGACCACAGAATTATCGACGGTAAAGAATCTGTAGGATTCCTTGTTGCGGTAAAAGAAGGGATCGACAATCCGGTAGAAATTCTATTGGGTGGAGACGAAAGAAAAGGCTTAGGATTATAATATTTTTTTAAATAGATATATTTCTACAATCTCGCCTTCAAAAAAGGCGAGATTTTTGTATTTAATGTTTTAAATTGAATGAAATGTTTTCTAAAATTACTTCTAATATCAAGGTTTCGGTAGATCCTGAATATGATAGCAAGAATTCTTATCCTTCAGAAAACCGTTATGTTTTTAAATATAATATCGTCATAGAAAACGATGGTGACTTCCCGATTAAGGTTCTCAAAAGAAAATGGCTTATTTTCGATGTAGGATTTGGGTTTACAGAAGTTGTCGGTGACGGTGTAATAGGTCTGACTCCAGATGTGGAAATCGGGGATAATTTTGCATATTTTTCTAACGTGATGCTGCGTTCAGGCGTTGGAAATATGAGTGGAAAATATCTAGTTGAAAACTCAGATACCAAAGAGCAATTTGAAATTGATATTCCCAAATTTAATCTTTTATCTCAGGTTTTAAGCAATTAATTTGAATAAGATGTTCTCAAATATCCGTTGAAAACAATGATTCTGTATCTGGAAATTTCATGACTAAAGCATTTTGATTTTCTGCTTCATAAAATCTGAAACTTCATCGTTACTTGTAATAAAAAGCTTCTCAAAAGCTAAAAGCGAAATTCTGGCACAAGCTTCTGCATCATCGCCGGCTCTGTGATGTTTAAATTGAATATTATGGTATTCTGCAAGATGTTTTAAACCATATTTTGGAAGATAATTCCATGATTTTTTAGCTAACTGAATACTGCAGAGATAATTTAATTTTGGGGTAAACATCCCATAATAATCAAGGCATCCTTTCAAAACTCCTGCATCAAAACTCGCATTGTGCGCAATCATCAATGTACCATACATCATTTCCTGTACTTCGTACCAGATGTCATCAAATCTCGGTGCATTTTTCACATCGCTTGGTAAAATTCCATGCACATCAATATTTCTCTGATGAAAATACGGGAAGCTTGGCGGTTTTATAAGCCACGTTTTAGTTTCCACAATTTTAGAATCCTGAACAATACATATTCCCAATTCACAAGCAGAATGTCTCTCGTGAGTGGCGGTTTCAAAATCTAATGCGCAGAAATCCATTGTAATAATTTATAAATTATAAGTTACGAATTATTTACTTAAAAAATGCTTGAAAATAAGCCATTTCGTTTGGTAAAACTTTGATTTTTGGTGTTTTTGACGAAGTTTAAGTGTTCCGGGAAGCTGGCTGTAAAACCCAAAATGTCCTCTTCCAACAGCCCAAAGATGAGAGAACCCGTATTTATAGGCAAAATGTAAAGAAGCAACTCCATCTAAGAGCATTCTTATAAATATCACCCAAATCAATTGAGGAAAAGGGAGATTTTTCACCATCATCGAAAGGTTATTTCTAATGTTAAGAAAAGTTTTTTGAGCGCTCTGTTTATTTAAAGTTCCGCCTCCCACATGATAAACCTGTGATTTTCCGGTATAAAATATTTTCTTGCCGGAGTTAATCAATCTCCAGCAAAGATCGATCTCTTCCTGATGTGCAAAAAATCTTTCATCAAAACCATTCTGCTCCCAGAAATCTTTTGATCTTATGAAGAAGCAACATCCTGAAGCCCAGAAAATTTCTGTTTCGTCATTGTATTGCCCTTTATCTTCTTCCAAATCATCAAAAACTCTTCCTCTGCAATACGGATACCCCAAATTATCGATCAAACCACCTGCAGCTCCGGCAAATTCAAAATAATTTTTATTGTTAAAAGACAAAATTTTAGGCTGAATTGCAGCAATTGATTTATCTTTTTTAAATAAATCTAAAACAGGCTTAATCCAGTTTTCTGTAACTTCCACATCAGAATTCAGAAGACAATAATATTCTGCATTTATTTTTTTTAAACCTTCATTATAACCTCCGGCAAAACCATAATTTTTATCATTAATTACAATTTTTACAGTAGGAAAGTTTTGTTTTAAAAAATCAATAGAATCATCTGTCGAATGATTATCGATAACGTAAATTTCAGCTTCTTCAGAAAAGCGGATAACATTTGGAAGAAATTTTTGAAGCCAGTTTTTACCGTTCCAGTTTAAAATAACTACGGCTATATTTTTAGAATTTTCTGTCATTTATTCGCCATCATAAGTTTTAATAGAATCCTGATATTTCCACTTTCTGTGTGACCAAAGATAATTGTCGGGATTTTTTCTGATCGTATTTTCAAGTAGCTGATGAAATTTTCTTACGACTTCATTTTTTACGAACTTTTCTCCATCAGGATAAATTCTGTGATAATTAACCTGATAAAAACCTCTTTTTACCTTCTTCATTTCACAATAAATAAAAATCAGATCCATTCTTGTTGCTAGTTTATCATAACCGATAAAAGCAGGAGTTCGCTGGTTTAAAAATTTTAAACCATAATTGACGTGAGCAACATGCGGAGTCTGATCTGCTACAAACATATAAATAGATTCACCATCATTTTGGTTCCTAAAAATATTTAAAATAACTTCATTAGCCTCTAAAGCTTCGTTTCCGAACTTGTTTCGGACTTTTTTCATCTGATCTTCCCAAAAGCTGCTGTTTACCTTTCTATAAACTGGATGTGAGTTTTTTTGTGGAGTCAGTGTTGCCAAAGCATTCATCCATTCCCAGTTAAAAACGTGTCCCGCCATGAGAATGATATTTTTGCCTTCAGCTTTAGCCTCGTGGAATAAATGCTGATTGATATGCTGCATTCTGACACGCGTTTCAGTTTCAGAAATACTGAATGACTTTACAGTCTCAGCCAAATAATCTGAGAAATTTAAGTAGAATTTCTTTCGTATTTCTTTAATTTCCTGATCTGTTTTTTCAGGAAAAGAATTTTTTAAATTTTGAGTAATAATCTTCTTTCTGTAGCCGACAAAATAGAAATTTAAAAAGAAGATGATATCCGAAAAAATATATAATATTTTAAGCGGCATCTTAGAAATCAGGAAAAGTATTTTAATCAGAAAATTCATAAAGTATGCAAATTTAGTGATAAAAAAAATATGGTTTCATTTTTGCTGGTAATAACTATTATTTTTATTTTTAAAGTATGAAAAAAATGTCGTTAGTAGCTCTTCTGGCTTTAAGCACTTTGGCTTGGGCTCAGAAGATTGAGAAACCAACAAAAGTTAAAAATTCAAGCGATAAAGCTTTGTTGGTAAAGAGTGATGCAGCAGAACTGGAAGCGAAGAAAAAAGCTGCGGCAGAAGAAAAAGCAAAGTTGCCTAAGCCTTACGATCCTAAAGCGGATGCACAAGCAGATATTAATAAACTGGTAACTCAGGCTAAGAAAGAAGGTAAAAACATTATGATTCAGGCGGGTGGAAACTGGTGTATCTGGTGTTTGAGATTCAATCAATATGCACAGACAACTCCGGAATTGAAGAAAATGGTTGATAAAAATTATCTTTATTATCATTTAAATTATTCTCCTGACAATAAAAATGAAAAAGTTTTTAGTCAGTATGGAAATCCGGGAGAGAAGTTCGGTTATCCTGTTTTTATTGTTTTAGATAAAAATGGTAAAATGATTCACATCCAGCAAAGTGATGTTTTGGAAGATGGAAAAGGATACAGTTTAGAAAAAACAAAAGAATTTTTCAATCAGTGGGCTCCAAAGTCATAAAAGTAAAACCGGGAAAATTATCCCGGTTTTTTTATTTTACATAAATTTTTTAATCCAGCCTAGTTTTTTCTCGGAATAAGGCGGATATTTTATGTCTGGTTCACCCCAGGTTGCTCGTTGTAAAACAGCTTTTTGATGTGAAAAGGTTTCAAAACCAAATTTTCCGTGATAATTTCCGATTCCGGAATTCCCAACACCCCCAAAAGGAAGATTTTCATTTCCTAAATGCATCATTACATCATTAATACAGCCGCCTCCAAAAGAAAGTTTATTCGTGAAACTTTCTTTTTCTTCAGCATTATTGGTGAATAGATATGCAGCTAAAGGCTTTTCCAATTCTATAATTTCATTTAAAATTAAATTGAAATTAGTAAAAGAAATTACAGGTAAAATCGGTCCAAAAATTTCTTCCTGCATCACGTCATCTTTCCAATTAATATTTGTGAGAATCGTTGGTTCTATGTATAATTTTTCTTCATCATATTCTCCTCCAACATAAATCTTTTCATGATTAACTAATTTAATTAACCGTTCAAAATTCTTTTTGTTGATGATTTTTGTATAATGTTCAGATTCAGGTTCATATTTAAATTGCTGAATATTTTTTCTAAGCATTTCTAAAAACTGCTCCTGTACAGATTCTTCGACCAATAAGTAGTCCGGAGCGACACAGGTTTGTCCAGCATTTAAAAATTTGCCCCAAATAATTCTTTTGGCTGCCACTTCAAGATTGGCATCTTTTGTAATAATTGCCGGAGATTTCCCTCCTAATTCCAAAACAACCGGGGTTAAATTTTCTGCAGCCGCTTTGTAAACGATATTCCCGACTTTCGTACTTCCTGTGAAAAATATTTTATCAAATTTGAGCTTTAGAAGTTCTGTTGTTTCATCAATTCCGCCTTCGTAAGCGAATAAATATTCTGGTGGAAAATTTTCATTGATGATTTTTACCATTGCTTTCATGGTATTTTCAGCAATTTCGCTTGGCTTTAAAATACAGGAGTTTCCGGCTGCTAAAGCTACAACGATTGGAGATAACGAAAGTTGATAAGGATAATTCCATGCGCCGATCACTAAAATATTTCCTAAAGGTTCGGAATGAATTCTACTTTTTCCAATCTGATTAACAAGATTTGTGCGTACTTTTTTAGGTTTTGAAAGCGACTTTAAATTCTTTAGATAATACTTAATATCATTTAAAATAAAGGAAATTTCTGTGGTAAAAGTGTCAAATTTTGACTTTCCAAAATCTTTGTAAATAGCTTCGTATAAAAGATTTTCATTTTGTAAAATCACATCCCGAAGTTTTTCAAGATACATTTTTCTGAATCTTATATTTTTCGTTTGCTGTGTTTTAAAAAATGCTTTCTGTTTTGATACGACTTCCTGAATTTCCATAAATCAATTTCATGAATGATAGCAAATTTTCTGCCTAAAAACTTTACATAATATTTCTGACGGCAATCCTTATCGGATGATACAGTAAAACCACAAATGCTGTTATTAAAGCTAACCAAAATAATCCGGTAAAAATCTCCATATTAGACAACAACATTGCCTGTGCATTTATTTTAGCTTTAAAAGCTCCTGCGGTTAGGGATAAAGATTCATTTATGGGAAGTTGCGTACTATTTGATCCAAAAAGTTGGTTCCATTGCGAGGAAAAAATCGGATTTGTATCAGTAAACTCAGAACTTAAGGTATCAGAATGTTTTAACGTTAAAAAAAGCATTAAATTCTGCATTAAAGCGTAACCGATCGCAGTTGTCCAGAAACGGGTTGTAGTTCCTAAAGCAGTGGCATTGGCAACATAATCTTCCGGCGTTCCTGAAATTAAAAAGAAAACCAAAGGCGTAAATAATAAACCCTGCGCAATTCCCTGCAAAAATAAAGGCGGACAAATCGTTGAAAGGGTAGTGTCCGGATAAAAAGTGTAGGTAAACCAGGCGCAATCAACCGCCAATAAAATAAATCCGGTAAAAAAAACAATTCTTGAGGAAACACCTTTCGTTAAACAAATTCCGGATAAAAATACACCGATAAGTGTTCCGGCAACATTCCAATATTGTATATCGACGATATAATCCCAAGGCCATTTCCAAACAGTTGCCATGATGGCGTAGACATTATTTAAACCTGAACGAATCAAATAAAAAATAAAAAACAATAAGATTCCGACGATCACATTTTTAGAACTAAAAACTTCAAAATGAAAAAGTGGACGCTTAGAATTTCTCTGTTTTAGCATAAATAAACCTCCCGAAATCAGAAAGATGAAAAAACTTACAATAATGATGTCAGATTCAAACCACATCAGTCTTTTCCCGTAGATAATAGCATAACCTCCTGATTGTAAACATGTCCAAAGTAAAAACCAACTTGTAATATCTAACTGATACAAAGGCTTTTTTGGGAAAAACCTGTTTCTATTAAAAATGGCAATTCCGACAACTAAAATAAAAACATGAAAATAAACCATCATTAAAATCATATGCTGAAAATCATAATCTTCAATACTCGATTTTAATAAAGAAGTCGTAATCGTTCCGCCCGTCAACATGATGGAATACATGAAAAGATAGGCGATGATTTTGGCGTGTCTGGTTTTTAATTCGGCGATAATTAGCGGTAAAAAAATAGCACCTTCCAATACTCCGAAAATTCCTTCCAAAAATCTGATTACCAAAATAGCATAATAATTATTGGTAACCGATAATAAGTAGAGTATGATGACCGAAATGGAAGACATTAAAAGTACATAATATTTCACACTGAAATACGCCATAAACCGCTGTATTACTAAAAGTGTAACCACAAATGTTCCGTACATTAAAATCATTAAATATTGAATATCGTCTGAATCTACATCCATAAAAGAAGATGTGAAGGCGCTATTAGAATGTAATATCGACAACAACATCAGGTGAGGAAACAGCGCTAAAACCAAAAGAGGAATCTTCAGCCATTGCGGCACCCATCTATGATAAATTGTATTGTGTTGCATGATTTTTTTGAAACAAAATGCGAAAAGACAAAAGGGCAAGGGTGTAAAAGTAAAGGTAAGATGGCAAACTTGCGATTCTGTCTTTTCGCTAAAATATTTTAATTTGAAAATTTGATAATGAGATAATTTAAAATTCGAGCCGAATATTTTTACTCTAAAACTCTAAAACTCTAAAACTCTAAAACACTCCCACCCTCAAACTCTAAATCTTTTTAGCACTCACCAGAACATTCATTCCGGAAAGTAGTTTTTCGTTGTTTTGATGATTATTAAGAATAATTTTCACCGGAAATCTTTGTTCTATTTTCACGAAATTTCCTGTTGCATTATCGGGCTTTACTAATGAGAATTGCGAACCTGAAGCTGGAGAAACCGAAACTATTTTTCCTTTAAATTCTACGTCAGGATAAGCATCTGCTGTGATGATAACTTCTTTATTCTGGTTGATCTGCCCCAACTGAGTTTCTTTATAATTGGCAATGATCCATTTTTCTTTGCTTACAATTTGAACCAAAGCCTGACCTTCTTTAATCAACTGACCTTCCTGAATGGTTTTCTTACCAACCCAACCGTCGTAAGGAGCTGTCACTACTGTATAAGAAAGGAAAAGCTTAGCATTGTTCAAACTTGCTGAGCTTTGCTGAATCTGACTTTTTACCGGAGCAACTTTTGTTTCCTGTTCATTTACACTTGCTCTCACTGCATTTTTCTGCTGCTCTAAAGCTAAAAGGTTTGCTTTTGCCTGCTCATAAGAAGCTTTGGCATTTTCAAACTGTTGTTCGGTTGCGGCATCTTCTGAAACCAGGTTTTTGTACCTTTTAAAATCCTGTTCGGTTCTCCAGATGTCGATTTTTGCGGAAGTAATTTTAGCATCGATGATTTTATTATCGCTTGCTTTGGTATTTACGCCACTTTCGATGGTGTTAATATTCTCAGAATTGGCATTAAGGCTGGCTTCAGCCATTTTTACCTGATTGACAAATTCACGATTATCAATTATAATTAAAGTGTCTCCTTTGTGAACGAATTGATTTTCATTAAACTTAATCGTTTGAATGAATCCTGAAACTTTGCTTGAAACCGGCGTTATATATTGTTCGATCTGTGCATCGTTGGTCGTCACGTTTTTTCTTGAAAAAAAATAGAAGCTCAGCATTCCGGTAATTCCTGTTATAATGAGAATCCAGGCCAATAAAGTAATCGTTTTGTTGATTCTTTTTTCCTTTCTTGTTAATTGCTTTTGTGCCATAGTTTTTATAGGTTTCCAATCGCATATTGGAGTTGGTAATATTTTAGCTGACGATTTATTTTTACTGAAATTAGATTAGATTGAGCTTCTAAATAAGCATTGTCAGCATCAATTAATTCGGTAATCAAGCTTAATTTATTGCTGTATTTTGTTCTTACAATTCTGTAGTTTTCTTTAGCCTGGTTGATCGCTTCTTCTGCAATTTTTACCTTCTGATCGGTTTCTTCAAATTTCTTGTAAGTTTCGTAAACATTGTGTCTGATGTTCTCTTCATTTTCTTCGATCTGTAATTTTGCAAGAGTAATATTTTCCTTTGCTTCCTGCATTTTGTATTTATTTTTATAGAGACTTTCGATAGGATAAGTAAGATTGACTCCAATCATTCCTAAACGATAGGCATATGGTTCGGGCGGAAAAAACATCATATTCGGATATTTTAAAAAATATTCTCCACCAGCAGTTATTTTCGGTAAATAATTCGCTTTTGTAATTTTTTGATCTATTTCTTTAAGCGAAAGATTTTTGTTGGCCATTTCTACGGATTCGTTTTTATGCAAAGCTGTTTCTGTTAATTCATCCACGTAAGGAATTTCTGCATTCTCCGAAATCAAATCTTCCGTGTCAACATGCATTTCCTGATTTTCGGAAAGTGAAAGAATAGTTTTTAATTTATGTTCGGCAATCTGTACATCGTTATCCAATTCTGTCCAACTCATTTTATGATTAGAAAGCTGTAAAGAAGTTCTCAGGACTTCATTTACTGTCACGACGCCATTTGCTTTTAAGGCTTTGACTTGTTTGATATTGACAGAATCTTCGTGCATTTTATCATTAATCAAACCTTGCTGCTCTTTTAAATGATGAATCTGAAGAAAAGCGGTGATGATTTCCATCTTCAATTGTCTTTCGTTCAAATGTGTTTTTAATGAAGAAATTTCAGTGTCAATAGCTGCTTTTTTCTCTGTATTTTTAATTTTTCCACCGATGTAAACCGGAATGGAAGCCGAAAGCGTAAAATCATACATTCCATTGATGATGTCATACTTTGTCGCTTTTCCAAATACGCCATTTTCATGTTGAAAAAGATTTGAAACCTGATTATAACTTGTATGAAACTCAATTTCCGGGAGTTTTTCCATTTTGAGATCTTTTTCTTTGGTTTCCGACATTTCGTTTTTCAAATGACTGATCTGAATTTTTTTATTGTTCTTTAATCCAATCTCAACTGCTTGCTGTAAGCTGAGATGTTGATAATCGATCATCTGTGAGTGTAAAA